>NZ_MKTQ01000001.1 GCF_001898315.1 Microbacterium sp. 70-16
CCTCGAGGCGGTCTTTTCGTTCCCGGACGAATGCAGCCCGCCCGACCTGAAGAAAGGCCCGGCGATGACCCCGAGCCCCTCCCCGCTGGAGTCCCTGCTGCGCGCAGAGCGCCCGTTCGCCCTGATCGCCCGCAGCGCCGACACCGTCGAACTGCTGACCGGTGACATCACGGATGTCGCCGCGCTCGCCGACATCCCGCTGACGGATGCCGCGGGCGTGCGTCGCGAAGTGCTCGCGCTCGTCCCGTACCGCCAGATCGTCGAGCGTGGGTTCGAATGCCACGACGACGGTGCCCCGCTGCGCTGCCTCGTCGTCGACGAGCACACCGCGATCCCGGCGGCCGACCTGCTCGCGGCGCTGCCGTCAGAGACGGTGCCGCTGACGGATGCCGGCTTCGATATGCCGGACGAGGAATATGCCGCCGTCGTGCGCACCGTCATCGCCGACGAGATCGGTCGCGGCGAAGGCGCGAACTTCGTGATCCGGCGCGACTTCACGGCATCCGTCGACACCGACCCGGTCACGGCAGGACTCACGTGGTTCCGCGCCCTGCTCGAGCACGAGCGCGGTGCGTACTGGACCTTCCTCGTCTCGACGCCGGGCCACATCGCCGTCGGCGCGAGCCCCGAAGCGCACGTCAGCGCCACCGGCGGCGTCGTGACGATGAACCCCATCTCGGGTACGTTCCGCCACCCCGCGGGCGGCGCGACCGCCGCGACCCTGAGCGAGTTCCTCTCGTCGACGAAGGAGACCGAGGAACTGTTCATGGTCGTCGACGAAGAGCTCAAGATGATGAGCGCCGTCTGCAGCGACGGCGGCCGCATCACGGGCCCGCATCTGAAGGAGATGTCGCGGCTCACGCACACCGAGTACATGCTGCGCGGCTCGAGCATGATGGACCCGCGCGACATCCTGCGCGAGACGATGTTCGCACCGACCGTGACCGGATCGCCCATGCAGAACGCGTGCACCGTAATCAAGCGGCACGAGGCGCAGCCGCGAGGCTACTACTCGGGGGTCGCGGCACTATTCACCCCCTCGACAAGCTCGGGGACCGCCTCGACCGGCTCGGGGGCCGCGGGCGAGGGCCACGACCTCGACGCGCCGATCCTCATCCGCACGGCGTACCTCGTCGACGGACGCCTGCGGGTTCCGGTCGGTGCGACGCTCGTGCGGCATTCCGATCCGGACGGCGAGGTCGGCGAGACCCACGGCAAGGCCGCCGGCGTGCTCGGCGCGATCGGCGCGATCCCGCGAGACGAGGCGGCCGAACGAGCGGCGCTCGACGAGGATGCCCCCGCGGCGACACCCCGCGCTGCGCTGGCCGACGATCCCGAGATCGCCGCGCTGCTGGCCGCCCGCAATGAACGCCTGGCGCCGTTCTGGCTCGACCCGCAGAGCGGCATCGGCAGTACCGGCGCCGGCCGGACGGCGCTCGTCGTCGACGCCGAAGACCGCTTCACCACGATGCTCGCCCACCAGCTGCGCCACCTCGGATTCGATGTGACGATCGCGCCGTGGGACGAGGTGACCGATGCCCAGGTCGCGGCAGCCGACGTCGTCGTGTCGGGCCCCGGCCCCGGCGACCCCCGGGATGAGACCAGCCCGCGCATCGCGCGGATGCGCGACGTGGTCACGGCACGTGCGAACGCCGGGCAACCGCTGCTGGCTGTGTGCCTGAGCCACCAGATCCTCGCCGATCGGTTCGGCATCGAGCTTGCGCCCCTCGACGCGCCCCACCAGGGCCTGCAGAAGACCGTCGACGTGTTCGGGACGCCCGCCTCGATCGGGTTCTACAACACCTTCACGGCACGCGTGGCGCCGGGCACGACGCAGGTCAGCGACGGCGTCGAGGTCGCCGCCGATGCGGCATCCGGCGACGTGTATGCGCTGCGCGGCCCGCACTTCGCCTCGATCCAGGGCCACCTCGAGTCGATCCTGTCGCGCGACGGCCTCGCGACGCTCGAGCGCCTCGTGACGCACGCCCTGGCCTGACCCGCCTCGCGGCACGCGCGCGGCGTCAGCCGAGCAACTGCACGGGGTTGAAGAGGTCGGCGAGGATCAGCACACCGCCCATCGCGACGAGCGCGATCACGACGACGAAGGTCACCGGCACGAGCTTGGTGGCGTCCACCGGACGCGGGGGCGGGCGGCGGAACAGCTTGGCCCACGCGCGCTTGATACCGTCCCACAGGGCGACGACGACGTGTCCGCCGTCCAGCGGCAGCAGCGGGATCAGGTTGAAGACGAACAGCGCGATGTTCAGCGACGCGAGCAGCTCGATGATCGCCGCCGCACGGTTGAGGATCGGCGCGTCGACCGTCGCGACCTCGCCTGCCAGGCGCCCCGCACCGACGACCGACAGCGGACTGTTCGGATCACGCTCCTGGCCCGTGAACAGGTCGACGGCGGTGTCCCACACGCGCACGGGCAGCTGCCAGATGATCCCCGCGACCTGACCGGTGCGCTCGAGGGCCGCCTGCGGCCCCGACCAGATCGGCTGGTGCACGTACTCGACCGTCGCGGTCATGCCGACGAAGCCGACCTCGGCAGTCGTGACCTGCCCGTCCGTTCCCTGCACCTGCCGCTCGGCCAGCATCGGCGTCACACGTAGCGTCTGCTGCTGCCCGTCGCGCTCGACGACGATCGGAATCGTCTGCTCGGGCGAGGCCTGAATGATCGCAGATGCTTCGGCGAAGGTATCCACACTCGTGCCGTCGACCGAGATGATGACGTCGCCGGGCAGCAGTCCGGCTGCCGCCGCCGGCGAGGCCGGGTCGGATGCCGTGCACTCGGTCTGCGACGTGCCCGCCGGCAGCACGCACTCGTTGATCGAGGCGATCGTCGTCGTCGCGGTCTGCACGCCGATGCCGGTGAAGACGATCCCGAACAGGACGAACGCCAGCAGCAGGTTCATGACCGGTCCGCCGAGCATGATGATGACGCGCTTGAGCACGGGCAGTTCGTAGAACGCGCGCTTGCCGTCGGTGCCCGCGAGGGTCTCGTCGTTGGCGGTGCGGGCATCCTGCACCATCGTCGCGAAGAACCCGCCACCGGCCTTGCCGTCACGCCCATCGGAGCCAGGCGAAGGCGGATACATGCCGGCCATCGAGATGTAGCCGCCCAGCGGCAGGGCCTTGAAGCCGTACTCGGTCTCGCCGAAGCGGCGCGACCACAGGGTCGGGCCGAAGCCGATCATGTACTGGCCGACGCGCACACCGAACGACTTCGCGGGGATGAGGTGACCCATCTCGTGCAGCGCGATCGAGACCGCGAGCCCGACGACGAGCAGCACGACCCCGATGATGAAGGCGATGACGGTCACAACAGGCGAGGCTACCGCGGGCGGCTTTGAGTTTGCCGTGCCGTGCAGGCGACGAACGGATGCCTCGGGCGAGCGGTGCGAGCGCCCGCGGGCCGCGCCGCAACCCCTCTCGGTTAGGCTCGGGTCCATGGATCGGACGGCCGGGCGTGGGATACGCGCGCTGCGCGGCACCGCCGCCGCCGCGATCGCCGTCCTGGTCGCCTCGACCGCACACACGCTCGCGGGGGGCGTCGCTCCACCCGCGTGGCTCGTCGTCGCGGTGACGATCCTGGCCGCTCCCCTGTCGGTCGCCCTCGTCGGGCGCCGCCGCAGCGTGCTGCGACTGTCCGCCGCTGTCGTCACGGCGCAGGTCGCGCTGCACGCCGCGTTCGCCGCCATCGGCAGCGCAGCCCCGGCCAGCATGCCCGCGGGGCACCACCATCTGGCCTTGCCGCTGGACGTGTCCGTCGATCCGGCCGCCACGACGATGAGCGTCGGGCACGCGCTGGCCGCGATCGTCACGATCGTCATCCTCGCGTGGGGCGAGCGGATGCTTGCCGCCATCGCCCGCGGCATCCGGCGACTGCTGGCACTCGCGCCGCACCGCCTGCCGCACCCGCACGAGGTGCCGACGTCGTTCCTTCAGACCCCGCGCGCCATCGCGGCGGTGGCTCTGCACAGTGTGAGCCGAAGGGGTCCGCCGGCGCGCTTCGCGCCGAGCTTCGCCGGCTGAGCATCCCGCTCGCCGGTCCCCTTCTTCGCGGCATCCGCCGCACCTCACACCACAGAGAGATCGCATGTCCTCCACTTCTTCGCGCCGTCGCGCGCGCCTCACCGCCGGTGTCATCGCCGGCGCCGCCCTCGTCCTGGTCGCGCCGCTCGCGGCATCCGCCCACGTGCACGTGTCACCCGAGGAGTCCGCCGCGGGCACCTCGACGCGCCTCGACTTCTCGTTCAGCCACGGCTGCGACGACTCGCCCACGACGGCGGTCACCTTCACGATCCCCGAGGGCGTCGACGGCGTCACGCCCGTCCTCGACGGCGCATGGATCATCACGCGCACGCTCGGCGACGACGGCATCCCGACCGAGGTCACGTACACGGCCGTCACGCCCGTCGAGTCGGGCGTCTCGGCATCGATCGCGCTCGATGTCATCTTCTCCTCGTCGGCGTCGGGCACCGATGTCGCCTTCCCCGTGCTGCAGCAGTGCGTGATCGGCGAGACCGATTGGGCCGAGGTCGCGGCAGACGGGCAGACCGAAGACGACCTCGAGTCGCCTGCGCCGGTCGTCGCGGTGGGCGCCGTGTCGACCGATACGGGGCACAGCCACTCCGACGCGAGCGACGACGCTGACGCCACGGATGCGACGGACGCGACGGATGCCGCCGAGCACACCGATCACGCCACCGACGACGCCGCGACCGAGACCGCGAGCGACGCCGACCCCGTCGCACGCTGGCTGAGCGGCGGCGCGCTCGTGGCTGCCCTCGCCGCGCTCGGCTTCGCGATCGCCGGGTGGCGTCGCCGTCGCAGCTGACGCACGACTGACGCCGCCGCTCCCGCATCCCTGACACGGCGCGCGGGGTGCTCACGGACGGCGCGCGGTCGGGTGAGAAGATGGTGGAGACATGACTGCCCCCACCGGATCGAACCTGCCGCCCGTCCTGCGCCCCGCGCGCCCGCCGCAGCGGCCTCTCGCCGAGCTCGCCGCGCGCTTCGGCGGCGAGGTGCGCGGCGACGCGACCGGCGTCGTGCTGACCGGCATCACGCTCGCGACCGCCGACCTGCGCGCGGGCGAGGCGTTCGTCGCGATCCGCGGCGTCAACCGTCATGGTGCCGAGTTCGGCGCTGCGGTCGCCGAGGCAGGCGCCGTCGCGATCGTGACGGATGCCGCGGGTGCCGACATCGCCGCCGACGCCGGCGTCCCGATCGTGGTCGTGGACAACCCCCGCGCGCTGCTGGGCGAGCTGTCGGCGTGGGTGTACGACACCGCCGAGAACGTCCCCGTGCTGCTGGCGACGACGGGCACCAACGGCAAGACGAGCGTGTCACATCTGCTGGAAGGCATCCTCGGTCAGCTCGGCGTCGTGACGGGCCTGTCCTCGACCGCCGAACGGCACATCGCGGGCGAGATCATCGTGTCGCGTCTGACGACTCCCGAGGCATCCGAGTTCCACGCCCTCCTCGCGCTCATGCGCGAACGCGGGGTCGAGGCGGTCGCCGTCGAGGTCAGCGCGCAGGCGCTCTCGCGCCACCGCGTCGACGGGATCGTGTTCGATGTCGCGGGGTTCACGAACCTCACGCACGACCACCTCGACGACTACGCCGACATGCGCGAGTACTTCGAGGCGAAGATGCCGCTGTTCCGCCCCGACCGCGCGCGCCGCGCCGTCGTGTGCCTCGACTCGCCCTACGGCGCCGAGGTCGCCGCGCGCAGCGAGGTGCCGACCGTGACGATCACGACGCCGGCGATCGCGGCGAGTGCCGAGGCATCCGCCGACTGGACCGTCGAGATCGTCGACGAGCGCCAGGACGGCACCGAGTTCACCCTGACGGGTCCCGAGGGACGCACCCTCACGACGACCGTGCCGGTCATCGGGCGCCACATGGCCGCCAACGCAGGCCTCGCGATCGTCATGCTGCTCGAGGCCGGCTACGCGTGGGAACGCCTCGTCGCGACGCTCGACGGCGCCCGCATCGACGCCCACCTGCCGGGGCGCACGCAGCGCGTCTCGGGCGACCGCGGCCCCGCCGTGTACGTCGACTTCGGCCACTCACCGGATGCCTTCGAGAAGACGCTCGCGGCCGTGCGCCGGGTCACCCCCGGCAAGGTTGTGATGGTGTTCGGCGCCGACGGCGACCGTGACAAGACCAAGCGCCTCGACATGGGGCGCACCGCCGTCGAGGGCAGCGATCTGCTGATCGTCACCGACCACCACCCCCGCCACGAGAACCCGGATGACATCCGCGCGACGCTCGTCGCGGGCGCCCGGGCCGCACAACCGGATGCCGAGATCCTGGAGTTCTCGCCGCCCGAGCGCGCGATCGAAGAGGCCGTCGCGCGGGTCGGCGAGGGCGACGCGATCCTGTGGGCGGGCCCCGGCCACCAGGACTACCGCGACATCCGCGGCGTGCGCACGCCGTACTCGGCCCGCGAGCTGTCGCGCCGCGCGCTGCGCGCCGCGGGCTGGCCCGTGCCCGAGCCGAGCTGGCCAGTTCCCTACCCCGAGGGCGAGACCCCGCTGTCCGACCCCGCGCGCGACTGGCGCTGAGCCCGCGCGGCGCCGCTGGCGCGCCCGCGCACCCGCGGCACGCCACCCCGCGCACCCCCGGCGCGCCGCACGCCCCCGCGCCCCCGGCGCGCCCCCGACGCTAACTGCAAGGCCTGACGGCCGACACGCCGGGCATCCAGCCGCCCTCCTCGGCGTGTCGCACGCGATCCCTTGCAGTTACGCACCCGCACCGGGGCGCAAGCCCCGCGCGCAATGTGGTCTGACCTCAAATACACGGCCCGAATCGGCCGTGCATTTGTGGCATCCGTGCACATGCTCGCTAGTGGTCTGACCACAGGTCTACGCTGAGATCACGGCCTCGCACGGATGGGTGCGGACCGGTCGGAAAGTCCTCTCGACTCACGAGGATCGAAGGAAGCGAACAGCCATGACAATCGTTACCCCCGCCGCACAGGACGCACAGCCCGCCGCCTGGACCGGATTCACCCCCGGCCCGTGGCAGGACGAGATCGACGTCCGCGACTTCATCCAGCGCAACTACACGCCGTACACCGGTGACGCCGCCTTCCTCGAAGGCCCCACCGCCCGCACGACGCGCATCTGGGACACCCTCTCGGCGATGTTCCCCGAAGAGCGCGAGAAGGGCATCTACGACGTCGACCCGCACACGCCCGCCGGCATCACGGCGCACGGCCCGGGGTACATCCTCGAGGGCGAGGAGGTCATCGTCGGTCTGCAGACGGATGCCCCGCTCAAGCGCGCCATCATGCCCAACGGGGGCTGGCGCATGGTCGAGGGTGCCCTCGAGACCTACGGCTACGAGGTCGACCAGACCCTCAAGACCGTCTTCAGCGACTACCGCAAGACGCACAACCAGGGCGTCTTCGACGTCTACCCGCCCAACGTCCGCGCCGCGCGCAGTTCGCACATCATCACGGGTCTGCCGGATGCCTACGGCCGTGGCCGCATCATCGGCGACTATCGCCGCGTGGCCCTCTACGGCGTCGACCAGCTGATCGCCGCGAAGAAGGTCGACAAGCTGGGCCTGGACACGACCCCCTTCACCGAGACGGTCGTGCGCGAACGCGAAGAGCACGCCGAGCAGATCCGCGCGCTGCAGGAGCTCAAGCAGATGGCCGCCTCGTACGGCATCGACATCTCAGGCCCCGCGACGACGGCGCGTGAAGCCGTGCAGTGGCTCTACTTCGCCTACCTCGGCGCCGTCAAGGAGCAGAACGGCGCGGCGATGTCGCTCGGCCGCACATCGACGTTCCTCGATGTGTTCATCGAGCGCGATCTGCAGGCGGGCATCCTCACCGAGTCCGAGGCACAGGAGATCATCGACGACTTCGTGATCAAGCTGCGGATCGTGCGGTTCCTGCGCACGCCCGAATACGACTCGCTGTTCTCGGGCGACCCGACGTGGGTCACCGAGACGATCGGCGGCGTCGGCGAAGACGGGCGCCCGCTCGTGACGAAGAACTCGTTCCGCTACCTGCAGACGCTGTACAACCTGGGCCCGGCACCCGAGCCGAACATGACGGTGTTCTGGAGCCCGGCGCTGCCGCAGGGCTTCAAGGACTACTGCGCGCAGGTGTCGATCGACACGTCGGCCGTGCAGTACGAGTCCGACGAGATCATCCGCCCCGCATGGGGTGATGACGCCGCGATCGCCTGCTGCGTGAGCCCCATGCGCGTCGGCAAGCAGATGCAGTTTTTCGGCGCTCGCGTGAACCTCGCCAAGACGCTGCTGTACGCGATCAACGGCGGCCGCGACGAGGTCTCGGGCAAGCAGGTCTCCCCTGTCGCCGCTCCCGTCGGTGACGGCCCGCTGACGTTCGATGACGTCATGTCGCGCTTCGACAAGACGATGGACTGGCTCGCCGAGACGTACGTCGAAGCCCTCAACTGCATCCACTGGTCGCACGACAAGTACGCCTACGAGCGCCTCGAGATGGCCCTGCACGACAAGGACGTGCTGCGCACGATGGCCTGCGGCATCGCCGGTCTGTCGGTCGCCGCCGACTCGCTGTCGGCGATCAAGTACGCGACGGTCACGCCCGTCCGCGACCAGCGCGGCATCGTCGTCGACTACGTCACCGAGGGCGAGTTCCCGACGTACGGCAACGACGACGACCGGGCGGATGCCATCGCCGTCGACCTCGTCGAGCGCTTCATGGCGAAGATCCGTCGCCACCCGATGTATCGGAACGCCCTGCCGACGCAGTCGGTGCTGACGATCACGTCGAACGTCGTGTACGGCAAGGCCACCGGCAACACCCCCGACGGCCGCCGCGCCGGCGAGCCGTTCGCCCCGGGTGCCAACCCGATGAACGGCCGCGACACGCACGGCATGCTCGCCTCGGCACTGTCTGTCGCGAAGCTGCCGTACTCCGAGTCGCAGGACGGCATCTCGCTGACCAACACGGTCGTCCCCGCCGGCCTCGGCCGCACGAAGGACGAGCAGGTCACCAACCTGGCCGGTCTGCTGGACGCGTACGTCGGGTCTGAGGGCTACCACATGAACGTCAACGTGCTGAACCGGGAGACGCTCGAGGATGCCATGGAGCACCCCGAGAACTACCCGCAGCTGACGATCCGTGTCTCGGGCTACGCCGTGAACTTCGTACGACTGACCCGTGAGCAGCAGCTCGACGTGCTCTCGCGCACCTTCCACGGCTCGATGTAACCCCTCACCCCCACCCCAACCCCCAGACCCCGAGAGGAGCAGAGATCATGGCCGCGACACTCATCCGCAGTGACAGCATCACTGCTCCTCTCGCGGGCCTCGAGGTCACCGAGTGGGAACGGCACGAACGGCTCGCCGCGATGCGCGAGGGCCGCCTCGGCTCGGTGCACTCGTGGGAGCTCGTGACGGCCGTCGACGGACCGGGAACGCGTCTGACGACGTTCCTGAGCGGATGCCCGTTGCAGTGCCTGTACTGCCACAACCCCGACACCCTCGCGATGAAGGACGGCAAGCCCGTCACGAGCGACGAGCTGCTGACGCGCATCGCCCGCTACCGCGGCGTGTTCGCCGCAACCGGCGGCGGCATCACCCTCTCGGGCGGCGAAGTGCTGATGCAGCCCGCGTTCGCGGCGCGCATCCTGCGCGGGGCGAAGGAGATGGGCATCCACACCACGATCGACACGTCGGGCTTCCTCGGCGCGGCCGCGACCGACGCGATGCTCGACGACATCGATCTCGTGCTGCTCGACGTCAAGAGCGGCGACCCCGACATCTACCGTGAGGTCACCGGGCGCGAACTCGAGCCGACGCTGACCTTCGGCCGGCGTCTGGCCGAGCGTGAGGGCGGCCCCGAGGTGTGGGTGCGGTATGTGCTCGTCCCGGATCTCACGGACGGCGTCGACAACGTCGAGCGGGTCGCGGAATACGCGGCATCCCTCAACGACATCCGTCCCGGAACGGTGACCCGCGTCGAGGTGCTGCCGTTCCACCAGATGGGTCGCGACAAGTGGGCCGCGCTCGGGCGCGAGTACCACCTCGAAGACACGCAGCCCCCGACACCCGAACTCACCGAGCGCGTGCGCGAGCAGTTCCGCGCGCACGGCCTGCAGACGTACTGACCGACCCCCGAACGGTCAGTTCGAGCCCCCACACCGCGGTGACGGGCTCTCCCCCCAGAGGATCAGCCCGCCGTACACCATCCAGCCGGCGGGCTGGTCCCGTCTCTCGCGCGGATCAGCCCGCGGCGATGAGGCGGTCGGCCTCGGCGCGCGCCCAGCGCTCGGCCTCGGCGAGCGATTCGCGCGACAGCTCGGCGGGGGCGTCATGGGCATCCACGACGCGACGCACCGTGTCGAGGATGCCGAGGAAGCTCAACGCCCCCTCGTGGAACGCATCGACGGCCTGCTCGTTGGCGGCGTTGAACACGGCGGGGTAGGTACGGCCGGCGCGGCCCACCTGCTTGGCCAGCGCGACGGCGGGGAACGCCTCGTCGTTCAGCGGCTCGAACGTCCAGGACTGCGCCGCCGTCCAGTCCAGCGGCACGCCGACGCCCGCGACGCGGTGTGGCCAGTCCAGGCCCAGCGAGATCGGCAGCCGCATGTCGGGCGGGGATGCCTGCGCGATCGTCGACCCGTCGACGAACTCGACCATCGAGTGCACGATCGACTGCGGGTGCACGACGACATCGATGTCGTCGTAGTCGACATCGAACAGCAGATGCGCCTCGATGACCTCGAGACCCTTGTTGACGAGCGTCGCGGAGTTCGTCGTCACGACGCGACCCATGTTCCAGGTCGGGTGCGCGAGCGCCTGTGCCGGCGTGACGCCGGCAAGACCCTCGCGCGAGCGTCCACGGAACGGACCGCCGGATGCTGTCAGCACGAGCCTGCGCACCTCGGCCGCCGTCCCGGAGCGCAGCGCCTGCGCCAGCGCCGAGTGCTCGGAGTCGACCGGCACGATCTGCCCGGGGGCGGCGAGCGCCGTGACGAGGTCGCCGCCGACGATGAGCGACTCCTTGTTGGCGAGCGCGAGCGTGCGGCCCGTCTCGAGCGCCGCGAGGGTCGGTCCGAGTCCCACCGAACCGGTGATGCCGTTGAGCACCACGTCGGCTTCGACGTCGCGGACGAGCTGCTCAGCGGCATCCGCCCCGCCGTCACCGGCGAGCACCGTGTGCGCGACGCCGAACTCGGCCGCCTGCGCGGCCAGCAGTTCGGCGTTTCGGCCGGCGGCGAGCCCGACGACCTCGAACCGGTCGCGGCGCTCTCGGATGACGTCGAGCGCCTGCGTGCCGATCGAGCCGGTGGAACCGAGGATCAGGATGCGGCGCATGAGCCGAGCCTATCCGGGTTGCGCGCTATGCCGCCTTCTGCGCACCGAGGATGTCGATCACGAACACGAGCGTCTCGCCGACCAGGTCGCTGTCGTTGATCTCACCCTCGCCGTAGCCGTCTGCGGGGGTGATGACGACGAGCACCTGCGAGCCGACGGTCTGGCCCTCGAGGGCCTTCTGGAACCCCGCGACGAAGCCCGTGGTCGCGGCCGAGTACGGGCTGCCGCCGTCCCACGTGTCGCCGCCGTCGAACAGCTCGCCGGTCGACCAGCGCGCGCCGCGGTACTGGATCAGGACGGTGTCGCCGGAGGCGACCGTGTAGCCGTCGCCCTTCTTCAGGGTCGCGACCTCGGTCTCGGTCGGCGGCGTTGCCGATGTGTCGATCGTGATCGACGGGGTGCCGTCGTCGGCGAGTGTGACCGTCGGCATCCCGTCGACGGGCGCCTGCGGCTCGCCCCACGCGGCGGTGGGCGTCACACCCAAGACATCGATGACGTAGACGACGATGGGCGTCGTCTCGTCGCTGGTCGCACCGGCAATCGTCAGGCGCGAACCGACCGTGGCGCACCCGAACAGCTGGCCGCCGTTCTCGGGTGAGATCTGCTCGGGCAGCAGGTCGCCCGCCTCGTAGCCGGCCTGGTCGAGCACTTCGCCGGTCGTGCCACTGACGACCGTGATGGCGTAGTTGACGAAGTCGCCCGCGACGAGGGCGTCGCCCGTGCCCTCGACGGTGATGGTGCGCTCCAGCGTCAGGTCGGTCGAGTCGATCGGCGTCGTGATCTCGACGGTCGGCGACGAACCGACCTCGCCCGAGACGGTGATGCCCTCAGAGGCGGCTCCAGTCGGCGCAGCCGACGAGCAGAGGTCCGCCGCGACGGTCGCGGTCGCCTCGGGGGTGGCGGTCGTGTCTCCGCTTCCGGCGCAGCCGGCCAGCAGGAGCGCCGAGACGGCGGCGACGGACAGGGCGGCGAGCGGGCGCAGGCGCACGGAAGACCTCACAGGGTGGGTGATCAAGGGATGCCGCGACCCGGGGCATCCCGGGCGTACGACGCTCCCCCATCTTCGCGTACTTTCTTCTGTCCCCGCTGAGAGCGGCGGCCATGCACAGAGCGGAATGGAATCGGGAGTAACCTCGACGGGTGGTAGAAGAGCACGAGAGCGCACCCGACGCGCCCGAGCCCGGTACGCCGGAACCGCAGGACGAGGTCGCTCCGGTCGGCTTCACCTACTATTTCGGGCGCGCCGTGCTCGTCCCGCTGACGAGACTGATCTACCGTCCGCGCATCGAGGGTCGGGGCAACATCCCCCGCAAGGGCAAAGTGATCCTGGCGAGCAATCATCTGTCGTTCATCGACTCGCTGATCATCCCGATGTTTTCACCGCGGCCGGTGTACTTCCTGGCGAAGTCCTCGTACTTCGATGGCAAAGGCATCCGAGGTTGGATCAGCCGGCAGTTCTTCACCGCGATCGGTGCAACCCCCGTCGAACGCGGAGCGGGGCAGGCCGCCCTCGACGCGCTCGACCAGCAGCGCCGGATCCTCGCCTCGGGTCGGGCGATCGCGCTCTACCCCGAGGGCACGCGCTCTCTCGACGGACGCCTGTACAAGGGCCGCACCGGTGTCGCGTTCCTCGCGCTGGAAGAGGGCGCGCAGGTCGTTCCGGTGGGCCTGATCGGCACCAACGAGGCGATGCCCGTCGGCGCGAAGATGCCGAAGCGGCATCCGCGCGTCACGATCCGCTACGGCAAGCCGATCGACCTGTCACACCTGGGCCCCGCGAACAGCGGCAAGGCGCGCCGACTCGCGACCGACGAGATCATGGCCGCGATCCACGAGCTCTCAGGCCAGGAACTCGCGAACGCCTACAACGAGGTCCCCGCCTCAACCCCCGTCGAGCGCCTCAAGCAGGTCCTCCCCCACGAGCGCCGCTGACTCGCGCCGCCGCTCAACGCGAGCTTGCCCTTCTGAACGCGAGCTTGCCCTCGCTTACGCGAGCTTGCCCTTCTGAACGCGAGCTTGCCCTCACTCAGGCAGCCGCGACGACGGCCTCGTGGCGCACGGGGAAGTTCACCGAGTTCGCGATGAAGCACCACTCGTTCGCCTGCGCGTGCGCGGCCTCGGCGGCCTCGATCATCGCGGCATCCGCCACGACGACCTGCGGATGCAGCACGACCTCGCGGAACGCCCCGCCCCCACGGCCGTCCTCAACCATCAGGCCGGTCGCCTCGTCGCGGTACGACACCACGACGACACCCGCCTGCACGCACGCGTGCAGGTACGACAGCAGGTGGCACTCCGACAGCGCTGCCAGCAGCAGGTCTTCGGGGTTCCACTTCGCAGCATCGCCGCGGAAGGGCTTGTCGCTGGATGCCTCCATCGACGACTTCCCGTCGATCGCGATCGTCACCGACCGGTCGTAGTCGCGGTAGCCGCTCGTACCGCTGCCGCGGTTGCCCGTCCACTCACTGTGCAACACGTACCGATGCTCACCGATCATGTCTCTCAGTGTGCCACCCGCCCGGCGGTAGGCTGGGGCGGTGCCAGAGACCCTGACCGTCGCCTCCTCCGTTGAACTCGCCGTCGTCGAGCGCAGCGGGTTCGTCGAGTCGCGGCACGCAGGTGCAGCGATCGTCCTCGATCCCGACGGCGTCCCAGCTCTGACCCTCGGCGACGTCGAAGCGCTGATCCTGCCGCGCTCGAGCCTCAAGCCGCTGCAGGCGCTCGGTAGCATCACCGCCGGCGCGACTCTCGACGGCGAGCGCCTGGCGCTCGCGACGGCGAGCCACTCCGGCACCGATCGCCACGTCGCGGTCGTGCGCGACATCCTCGCCGCCGCCGGGCTCGGCGAGTCAGACCTCGGATGCCCCGCGGCATGGCCGACCGACACGGCGACACGCGACGAGCTCGTGCGCGAGCTCGGGCAGCCCGAGCGCATGCGCATGAACTGCTCGGGCAAGCACGCAACGATGCTGCTGGCGTGCACCGCCAACGGCTGGGACACCGCGACGTACCTCGACCCCGGGCATCCGCTTCAAGTGCACATCCGCGAGGTCATCGAACGCCTCACCGGCGCGAAGATCACGACGACGGCCGTCGACGGCTGCGGTGCGCCCGTGCACGCGATGAGCCTGTCGGCGCTCGCGCGCGCGACGCACCGCATCGGCACGTCTTCCGAGCGCTCACCGTTCGCGCTGCACCGCACCGCCGGAGCGCTCGTGCGCGCCGTGCGCGAGAACCCGTGGGCGATCGACGGCCCCGGCAGGCCGGACACGATCGCGATCGAGCACCTCGGCGTCTTCGCGAAGGGCGGCGCGGAGGGCGTCATGATCATGGTCGCCCCGAACGGCGCGACGGTTGCTCTGAAGGTGCTCGACGGCAACGGCCGCGCGGCGACGGCGATCGCCCTCGCCCTGCTCACCCGCGTCGGCGCCCTGTCTGCCGCCGACGTCGCACAGACGATGACCCAGCTTCCGCTGACCGTGACCGGCGGCGGCAAGGATGTCGGCCAGATCCGGCCGACCGTGTAGCGGTCCCGACGCTCACAAGGCGGAGGGACTCAGAGAGGAGTTCCATGCGCATCTGTGTTCCGACCGAGATCAAGAACAACGAGTATCGGGTCGCGCTCACGCCCGCTGGCGTGCACGACCTCGTCGCCTCGGGGCACGACGTGTTCGTGCAGCGCGGCGCCGGCGCCGGTTCGTCCATGTCGGATGCCGAATATGAGGATGCCGGCGCGACGCTGCTGGACGATCCCGCCGACCTGTGGGCGCGCGCCGAGCTGCTGCTGAAGGTCAAGGAGCCGATCGCATCCGAGTATCCGTATTTCCGCGACGACCTCGTCCTGTTCACGTACCTGCACTTGGCCGCCGACCGCACGCTGACCGACCGCCTCGTCGAAGGCGGCGTGACCGCGATCGCCTACGAGACCGTGCAGTTGCCGGGTGGCGGGCTGCCCCTGCTCGCGCCGATGAGCGAGGTCGCGGGCCGCCTCGCGCCGACTGTCGGCGCGGCAACCCTGATGCGCTCGGCGGGCGGGCTCGGCCTGCTGATGTCGGGAGTGCCGGGCACGCGCCCCGCGACCGTGACGATCATCGGCGGGGGCGTCGCGGGCGCCAACTCGGCCTATATCGCCGCGGGGCTCGGTGCCGACGTCACGATCTTCGACACGAACATCGCGCGGCTGCGGTTTCTCGACGATCATTTCCAGGGGCGGGTCAAGACCGCGGCATCCAACCCGCTCGACCTCGATCGGGCGGTCGTCGCATCCGACCTGGTGATCGGGTCGGTGCTGATCCCCGGAGCGAAGGCGCCCAAGCTCGTCACGAACGACATGGTCGCCCGCATGCGCCCCGGCTCGGTGCTGGTGGACATCGCCGTCGACCAGGGCGGATGCTTCGCCGACACGCACCCGACGACGCACGCCGAGCCGACGTTCCCGGTGCACGGCAGTGTGTTCTACTGCGTCGCGAACATGCCCGGAGCCGTGCCGAACACGTCGACATCCGCCCTGACGAACGCGACGATGCCGTACATCCGCCGCATCGCGGCGCTCGGCTGGCAGGATGCCCTGCGCTCCGACCCCGCGCTGGCCGCGGGCCTCAATACAACCGGCGGCCACATCGTCAACGCCGGCGTCGCGACCGCCCACGGACTCGACTCACGCGCGGTGGCGGAGGTGCTCGGGTAGGCGGGAGGGTGCCGCCGGCAATGTGGTCTGTGCCGGTTAGCACCCGCCGTCACGCTCGCGGAAGGGTGACGCGGCGCACGCCGCCGTCACCGCCTGACGAGAGCGCCCACGCGCGGCCGACACCAGGCTGGACGTACGGCGGCAGGTCACGACGGCCGGTCACGGCGCGATACTCCGCTGAGCACTCGGCGTCGACGACGAGCTCGCCGCGCGCACGCGCCTCGCCGAGGGCACGCCACTGGGCGAGCCAGTCCTCGGGCGAACCGACCAGCAAAGCCGGCTTGCCGATGACATCGGTGGCGGATGCCCCGGCATCCGCCACCTCGATGACTCGCACGCCCGCCGCGACGCAGGCCGCACGCACCGCGTCGCCGCGCGGTCCAGGGGCCAGGACGAGCGCGGCCGGGCGCGTCGTGTCGAGGGCTGGATGCCAGAGCGGGGCGGCCTCGGTCGCCATCGGTGCGGTGCGGCGGCGCAGGCCGGCCGAGGGCGCGATGCCGGCGTCGCGTGTGGCGATCTGGCGGGCCCGGGCCTCGTCCGGTGCGGCCACGTCGGCTGCCTTCGGCATGGCCGCGTCAGCCACGCCCGCCTCCTCCGCCACGGCACTGTCGGCCTCGTCCGCCACGGCGAACTGCACGAGCATCCGACCCCACCGGCCACGGCCCGCCGGAGCGCCGGCGACGAAGTCGACCGACTCACCGCCCGCGGCGACGTGGTCGGCACGGGTGGGCAGCGGCAGGATCGCCCGCTGCGGAAGAAGGTCAAGGGTCCGGCCGAGGGTCCCCGACACCCGCGTCGCCGACACGACGACCACGATCCCCCGCGTGCGCGCCTCGCGCGCCGCCCGATCGAGCGCGGCAAGCCATACGGCCGCGTGCTCGGGCGGGAACCGTGCCGCCAGCGCATCGACGTCGTCGACCAGCACCGTGGCGCCGGCCGGCACCCGGTCCAGCGCCGTGACGAGGTCCCACGCGAGCTCGAGGTCAGCGGGCACCCACAGCGCGTGTCGCGCTTGCGCCGCAACCGTGCGCAGCAGAGACGTACGCCCGCTGCCCGGGCCACCGATGACGGCGAATCCCACGGCATCCGGCGCGAGAGTGACCAGCGACTGCCGCTGCTGCTCGGGCTGATCGGCGAGGCCCAGCACGACCGGCCGCTCTGCGGGCGCCGCAGCCCCCACCCGCACCACCGCCTCGCTCACCGAGACCCGGGTGGGCAACGGCGGCAGCCACGGCCGACGCGCCGGCAGCATCCCGGCCGTCTCTTCGCGCAGCGCGCGCAATGCCGCCTCGTCGCACCGCGCGATCCGGACGGCGCGCGGCCCCGAGTCGGCCCCACGGCGCACGAGTGCCATCCCCCGCGCGAGCGCGGTCCCGGGCAGGTGCGCGGCGTCGTCGACGCCGAGCACGGTGCGCGAGTCCGCGGCATCCGTCACGCGCAGGGCGATGCGCAGCGGCGCGTTCGCCAGCACGCCGTCGCGAAAGGCTCCGCCGGCACGCTGCGACGCGAGCACGAGATGCATGCCCAGCGCCCGCCCGCGCGCGGCGATGTCGGCGAACAGCTCGTGCAGTTCGGGCCGCGCCGTCACGAGCGCGGCGTACTCGTCCACGACGATGACGAGCCGCCCGAGCGCTCCGGCGGCTTCTTCGACATCTCGCGCGCCCACGCCCGCGAGCACCCGCTCGCGATGATGGACCTCGGCGCGCAGACTCTCGACCGCACGCAGGGCCTGCTCTTCGTCGAGGTCGGTCAGCACGCCCGTCACGTGCGGCAACGCGGCGAGCGCGTCGAAGGTCCGCCCACCCTTGAAGTCGACCAGCAGCAGCGCCACCTGCTGCGGCGAGCGCCCCCGGCACATCCCGACGATCCAGGTCGTCAGCAGCTCACTCTTGCCCGAGCCTGTGACGCCGATCACGACCGCGTGCGGACCGTCCGTGACCAGGTCGAGCGTGACCGGGTCTCCCCCGCTGACGCCCACCGTCGCGCCCAGCGACGAAGACCCGCCGTCCGGCCCGGCCGGCAGCTCACCGACCGTGATCGGGCCGTCCCCACGCTGCCCGAGCGTCGTGGCTCGCGCGGCGAGCGCCGCTATCACGACCTCGGCCTGCCCGTGCGACACCGCCTCGACCTGCACCTGCCGCGAGACGCCGTCATGGTCGAGGCGCGCCAGACCGCCCGCGGCAAGCGTCAGCACGGCCGCACACCGCGGCGGCGGCGGCGCTCCGTCGCCGACCTGCACGATCGGGATGTCCGCGTCCGCGGGCAGAGGCCGGTCGCCCGCGCCGACGAACAGCACGGCCCCACGCGTCGCCTCCGCGTGCGGCAGCGTCGCAAACGCGGCGGATGCCCCAAACGACGCGGACGCCCCGAATGACGCGGATGCCCCCGCACCCGGCGCGTCCGCGACCCGCACCCGCCCCGGCGCCTGCGTGAGACACACCTGCAGCGCGAGCGCCCGCACGACCGCCGCGGCCGGCACCGGTGGCCCGCACACGGCGATCCCCGCCGTCAGCGGCACCACGACAGGGACGTCTTCGATCGTGTGCGCGCGACGACGCAGCGCACGCGCCTGCGCATCCTGCGGCTCTCCGTCGACCCGCAGGGCGCTCACCCCCGTGCCCCGGCCGACGACGATCGCGTCCTCGCGGCCCGGCACGACCCGCCAGATCTCGTCGGGGTCGTCGGCGAACCCCGCGAGATCGGGCGTGCGCCGCCAGGCGCGGCGGCGCTCCTGCTCGTGGCGGCGCACGATCTCGTCGTCGAGCCCCGCCAGCGTCGCGGCGGCCTCGCGCCGGGTGCGCCGCGTCGCGCGGCGCCGGTTTCGCCACCCGTCGAGGAAGGAAGCCGCAGCCATGAGCGGGCCGAGCGCGGCGAACCACAGCGCGTACACCGATCCGGTCAGCCGCCACAGCACGATCGCGCCGACGACCGGAACGACCGCCGCGGCGACCGGGAGCGCCGGTCGGGCCGGCACGGCGGGTGCGGCGGGAAGGCGAAGGGGTTCGTCGAGGTCATCCAGCATGCGCGACAGTCAACCGCGCCGGCGCCGCGCGTGGCGGCGCGAGACCCCGATCAGTGGATGGTTTCGCTCAATCCTCGATTGGGGAGGAGGCGGTGTGCGTCAGCTTCGCGTTCAGCACCACGATCGTGATGTTGTCGCGCCCGCCGTTCTCGAGCGCCGCCTCGAGCATGTCGTCAGCGGCTTCGGTCGGGTCGTCATGCTGCAGCAGGAAGTGCAGGATGCCGTAGTCCGTGAGCTCCTTCGTGAGCCCGTCGCTGCAGATCACGAACCGGTCGCCGTCGACGACCTCGAGGCGCACGTAATCGGGCGATACCCCGTCCGACGGACCGACGGCGCGCGTGATGACGTTGCCGTAAGGGTGGTTCTCGGCCTCTTCGGGCGTGAGCCGGCCCGCCGCGATGAGCTCCTGCACGACCGAATGATCGGTCGTCACCTGCGCGAGCCCGCCGTCGCGGAACAGGTAGACGCGCGAATCGCCGATGTTGAGCGTCACCCACGTCGGCTCGTCGCCGGTGAGGTCGAGGTACACGCCGGTCACCGTTGTGCCGGTGCCCTCGTCTGTCGTCTCGGGGTGCGAAGCGATGTCGGTCACGGCCTTGGCCAGGGCCTTCTCGATCGTCTTGGGGCTCACGTCGCCCTTTGTCGCGACGGCGGTCAGGCGCTCGATCGCGCTGGCGCTCGCGATCTCGCCGCCGATGTGTCCGCCCATGCCGTCGGCCACGACGAACAGCGGGAAGTGCGCCAGCATGGCATCCTGGTTCACTTCTCGTCGACGTCCGCGATGAGTCACCTCCGACCATCGCAGTTCGAGCGCGCCGTCCGCGAGAGGGACGGTGCGCGACTGGGTCGCGGGTTCGGGCACGGTCACACTCTAGTGGACCGCTCCCCCGCGCCCGCGGAGGCATCCCCGGGTTCCTCCGACCCGTCGCCGCTAGCGGGGGCATCGAACTGCGCGTTGTACAGCCGCCAGTACGCGCCGCGCGCGGCGAGCAGCTCGTCGTGCGTGCCCTGCTCGACGATCGCGCCGGCCTCCATCACGAGGATCAGGTCGGCATCGCGGATCGTCGACAGCCGGTGCGCGATCACGAACGAGGTGCGGTCGCGACGCAGGCGCGACATCGCCCGCTGGATCAGCAGCTCGGTGCGCGTGTCGACCGAGCTCGTGGCCTCGTCGAGGATGAGGATGCGCGGGGCGGACAGGAACGCCCGCGCGATCGTGACGAGCTGACGCTCGCCGACCGACAGGTTGGTCGCTTCGTCATCGAGCATCGTGTCGTAGCCGTCCGGCAGGGCGTGCACGAACCGGTCGACGTAGGCGGCGGTCGCCGCCGCGATGATCTGCTCTTCCGTGGCATCCGGATCGCCGTACGCGATGTTCTCGCGGATCGTTCCGGCGAACAGCCACGTGTCCTGCAGCACCATGCCGGTGCGCGAGCGCAGGTCGTCACGCGTCATGAGCTGGGTGTCGACGCCGTCGAGCGTGATGGCGCCAGCATCGACGTCGTAGAACCGCATGATGAGGTTCACGAGCGTCGTCTTCCCCGCGCCGGTGGGTCCGACGATCGCGACCGTACTGCCGGGTTCTGCGCGGAGCGACAGCGCATCGATCAGCGGGCGGTCGGGCGTGTAGCGGAACGACACGTCTGCGAACGCGAGGTCGGCCGCGGCGTCGGGCACCGTCTGCGCCGGGTCGGCGTCGGTGGTCTGCTCGTCTTCGTCGAGCAGCTCGAACACGCGCTCGGCGCTCGCGACGCCGGACTGCAGCAGGTTCGCCATCGAGCCCAGCTGGCTGAGCGGCTGTGTGAACTGGCGCGAGTACTGGATGAACGCCTGCACATCGCCGATCGACATGAGACCCGCGGCGACCTGGAGTCCGCCGATGACGGCGATCGCGACGTAGACGAGGTTCCCGATGAACATCATCGCCGGCATGATGATGCCGGAGAGGAACTGCGCGCCGAAGCTCGCCCGGTACACCTCGTCGTTCTCGGTCTCGAACTCGGTCTCGGCGTCTTTCTGGTGCCCGAAGACCTTGACGACCGTGTGACCCGAGAAGGTCTCTTCCACGCGCGCGTTGAGGATGCCCGTGGCTCGCCACTGCGCGACGAACAGCTTCTGCGAGCGGCGCGCGACCAGCATCGTGATGACGATCGTCAGCGGAATGGTCACGAGCGCGACGACGGCCAGGATCGGCGAGATCACGAACATCATCACGAGCACGCCGATGACCGTCAGCAGTGAGGTGATCACCTGCGACAGCGTCTGCTGCATCGTCTGGCCGATGTTGTCGACGTCGTTCGTGACGCGGCTCAGCAGCTCGCCGCGCTGCACGCGGTCGAAGTAGGCGAGCGGCAGCCGGTGGATCTTGTCTTCGACCTGCACGCGCAGGCGGTGCATCGCGCGCTGCACGATGCCGTTGAGCAGCCGCGCCTGCAACCAGCCGAACAGGGATGCCAGCACGTACACGCTCAGCACGGCGATGATGACGACGGCAAGGCGATCGAAGTCGATGCCGGCACCGGGGGTGAAGTCCAACGCCGAGAGCATGTCGGCCTGCTGCTGATTGCCACTCGCGATCAGCTGATCGATCACCTGCTGCTTGGTCGCCCCGGCCGGCACCTGCAACGAGATGAACCCCGCGAAGATGATGTTGGTGCCCTCGCCGAGGATCTTGGGCCCCGCGACACTGAGTGCGACAGACAGGATGCCCAGGACGAGCACGACGACGAGCCCCGGGAGATCGACACGCAAGGTGCCCAGGAGCCGCTTGGCACTCGGTCCGAAGTTCTGCGCCTTCGCGCCCGGGGCCATGCCGCCGCCCGGTCCGCGCCCGCCCATCGGCCCCCGCGGGCCGGGTGCGGGTCGCGTGGATGCCGCGCCGCTCATGCCGCCTCCCTTGCCGAGAGCTGCGAATCGACGATCTCGCGGTACGTCTCGCAGGTCTCCACCAGTTCGTCGTGCGTACCGAGCCCCACGATGCGACCGTGGTCGAGGACGATGATCTGGTCGGCGTGCTGGATCGTCGAGACGCGCTGCGCGACGACGATGCGCGTGGCATCCGGCAGCGCCTCATCGAGAGCGCGCCGCAGCGCGGCGTCGGTCTTGAGGTCGAGCGCCGAGAACGAGTCGTCGAAGACGTACACCTCGGGCTGCTTGGCGAGGGCCCGCGCGATCGCGAGGCGCTGCCGCTGGCCACCCGACACGTTCGTGCCGCCCTGCGCGATCGGGGCCTCGAGACCGCCATCGAGCCCGCGCACGAAGTCGGCGGCCTGTGCGAGTTCGAGTGCGCGCCACAGGTCGGCATCCGTCGCTTCACGGTCGCCGTAGCGGAGGTTCGAGGCGACGGTGCCCGCGAACAGGAACGCGCGCTGCGGGACGAGCCCGACGCGCGCCCACAGGTCGTCCGGGTCCATCTGCCGCACGTCGACGCCGTCGACGCTCACGGAGCCGCCGGTCACGTCGAACAGTCGCGCGATGAGGCCGATCAGCGTCGTCTTGCCCGAGCCCGTCGAACCGATGATCGCGGTCGTCGTGCCCGGCTCGGCGGTGAACGTGATGCCGCGCAGCACGGCATCCTCGGCACCGGGATACGTGAAGTCGACGTCGTCGAACACGATCCGTCCACTCGTGCCCGCCACCGCGACCGGCTCGGCCGGCGCGTGCACCGACGGCTCGGTCTCGAGCACCGCGCCGATGCGGTCGGCGCAGACAGCAGCACGCGGGATCATGACGAACATGAAGGTCGCCATCATGACCCCCATGAGGATCTGCATGAGGTAGTTGAGGAACGCGAACAGCGTGCCGATCTCGACCCCGTGGTTCTGCACCTGGTCGGCTCCGAACCAAATGACCGCGGTCGACGACACGTTCATGACGAGCATGACCGCGGGGAACATGAGCGCCATCAGGTTGCCGGCGCGCAGCGCGGTCTCCATGACGCTTTCGCTCGCCTGCCCGAACCGCTGCCGCTCTTCGTTCTCACGGACGAAGGCGCGGATGACGCGGATGCCGGTCAGTTGCTCGCGCAGGATCTGGTTGATGCGGTCGATGCGTGCCTGCATCTTCGTAAAGGCCGGCACCATCCGCACGACGATGAGCGAGACGGTCACCAGCAGCACGGGCACCGCGACAGCCATGAGCCACGACAGACCGGCATCCTGCCGCACCGCCATGATGACGCCGCCGATCGCCAGCATCGGCGCCGAGACCATGACGGTCGCCGACATCTGCACGAGCATCTGCACCTGCTGCACGTCGTTCGTGTTGCGCGTAATCAGCGACGGTGCCCCAAACTGACCGACCTCGCGTTGCGAGAACGCGACGATCTGGTGGAAGACGGATGACCGCAGTCGGCGCCCCATGCCCATCGCCAGTCGCGAGCCGAAGTAGACCGCGACGACCGAGCACACGACCTGCACGAGGCTGACGGCGAGCATGATCCCGCCGGTGCGCCAGATGTAGTCGATGTCGCCCGTGACGACGCCCTGATCGATGATGTCGGCGTTCAGCGTCGGCAGCAGCAGCGAGGCGATCGACTGTCCGAGCTGGAACACGATCACCAGCAACAGCAGCGGCCAGGCCGGCGCCAGATAGCGCACCAGGAGCTTCCAGAGCATCCGGCCACCCTTCTGAGGTTCGGGCGCTCGGACAACCGCGCGCGGATCGACGCTACGCCCATCGCCGCGCGCGGTTCAAGCGCGCCCGTGCGCCCTCAGCGAACCTGGCTCAGACGCGCGGAGTGTCGTCGCCGGATGCCTCGGCGGGCGGCTCCGGCGCCTCGGGGCTCGCCGGCGTCTCGGGGCTCGCTGGCGGCTGCGGGCTTGCCGGAGGCTGCGCGGCTGCCGGCGGGGTGGCCGGCGGCTGGTAGCCCGCCGGGGGTGCGGGAGGCTGGTAACCGGCGGGCGGAGCCGGAGGCTGGTAGCCCGCGGGCGGCTGGTAGCCCGCCGGAGGCACCGCCCCCGCGGACGGCTGCACCGGCACGCCGGCCCACACGGTGCGGTCGGCGAAGAAGGCGTTCGTCGCCCACGGCGCCGGCGCGACGTTCGGGTTCCAGCGGGACTGGTCGAACGCGTTGATGCCGTACCAGACGATGCCCACCAGCACGTAGAGGATGACCCACGGGGTATCCTTCTGCAGCTTCAGCCCGACCCGCCACGCGGCCATGGCACCGGCTGCGACCGGCAGCAGGAAGAGGATCCAGCCGACGCCGGGGATCTGTCCGAGCACGATGGCGGCGCCCCACGCGATCAGCATGACCCAGGGGCTCAGGTCGCCGAGCTTGCCGAACACCATGAAGTTGTACACGGGCACCCACGCGCGCCACTTGCCCTGCACTCCGGCCTTGTCGAAGATCTTCATCAGGAACCACGAGGTCAGCACGTAGGCCGCCGCGGCGAAGAGGAAGACGAAGAATCCGAATACCGCGAGGATCGCGTAGGCTCCCGCGCCCGAGTAATCAGCCATGAGGCACCCTCCTGAGGTGACATCGTGCGGCTCGCGCCGCGACGTAGCGGGGCATTCGCCCCGACAGGTGACATCGTAGGGGGTCACCGTGTCGCGCCCGCAACATGTCGGTGCTCGCGTGGTGCCGACCCGCTCGATAGCCTGACGACAGGCATCCATCGGAAGGACCATCATGAGCGACGCGACGACACCCACTCCCCCGCCGTTGCCCGACCGTCCCGCCGCGCAGGCTGCCGCCGAGACGCCCGAGCCCGCCGGCGGCATCGCCGGCGTCGATGACACGGGCGTGCCGCGCCTCGTCGGCGAGCTCGACGACATCGGGCGCGGGTTCCTCTCCGCCCTGTTCGACATCACCTTCACGCGCTTCATCACGCGACGCCTCGCGAGTGTGTTCTATCTCGTCGGCCTCGTCGCGATCGGCATCGCGTTCGTGTCGGCGCTGTTCGGCGGCGTGATCTCGGGCATCCGCTCGCTCGGCTGGAACCTCGGGGGTGGCATCGCGCTCATCGCGTCGACCGTCATCGTCGTGCCGGTGCTCGCGTTCCTCGCCGTCGTGCTGCTGCGCTTCGTCATCGAGGCGGGCGTCGCGCTGGTCGCCATCGCCGAGAACACCGAGCGCACCGCCGCCAACACCCTGCGTGACTGACGCCGCGCGACCCCCGCCTCAGTTTGGGGACGCCACGCCACTGTCGCACCGCGCCAGTTGGGGTCGCCACTGGTCGCCTCACGCCGATCGACGCGACCACCCGCGACCCCAAACCCGACGGCACCCGACCGCACGCGACCCTAAACCTTCATCCGGCCCTTTCTGTCGCTGCGGCGCCCGCGAGCCCGCACGAACGGACGGATGAACAGGATGCCCCGCACACGGGCATCCTCCATCCGGCCCTTCCTATCGCTGCCGCGCCCGACAACCCACAGAAGGGGCCGGACGAGCGGACTGCCCACCAGTGTCACGCCGCCCCACTTTAGGGTCGCCCCTGGTCGCCTCACGGCGTCCGATGCGACCACACGCGACCCCAAACCCACAGGCACCCGACCACACGCGACCCCAAACCCGCAGGCACCCGACCACACGCGACCCCAAACCCGCGGGCACCCGACCACACGCGACCCCAAACTCGAAGGCACCCGACCGAACGCGACCCCAAACTCGCGCGGGAACGGGCCCTACACGACGAGGTCGAGTTCGCCCGGCGCTCCCGCACGCACCTCAAGGCCAGTGGATGCCGCCCAGCGGACGAATGCCGCAGGTGTGGCGACGCGCGGCCGCGCCTCAGCGAGCCGGCGCACCAGATCGCCCTTCGCGTGCTTGTTGAAGTGGTTGAGCGCCCGCACGGTGCCGTCGGCGCCCGCGGTCACGACCCGCAGATACGCCGTCGCGACGCCTTCAGGCACGGGGCCGAGCGCCGCATAGGCCTCCGAGCGCAGGTCGAGCACGAACTGCGGCGCAGCCACGGCGAGAGCCGCCGTGGTGGCATCCGCCCAGTGCCGCCGCAGAGCAGGCAGGCCCGGCAGCCCCGTGCCCGCGGCGAGCCGGTAGGCCGGGATCGCGTCGAGGGCACCGACCGGGCCGAACGGCGCCGAGTGGATCAGGACGTGCGCCCCGAGCCAGCGCCGCGCGGCAGGCGCGAGTGTCGAGGCATCCAGCGCGTCATACAACACACCCGTGTAGCGGTCGATCGCGGGCATCGTCGGCGCTGTGCGCAGGGCGGCATTGGCGGCGACCTCGTGGCGTTGCCGTGGTGACAGCCTCAGAACGCGCGCGGCCTCGTCCTCATCGCCGCTGAGGGTCACGAGCGCGTCGACGACAGCCGCGCGCTGCGGCGCGAGCTGCGGCAACGCGAGGCGACCGAGATCGAGAGGCCGCGCGCGCCCGCCCGCGCGCTTGGTCTCGCTCGGCGGCAGCAGAATCAGCACAGCGGGGCTCCAGTGAAAGCGAGAAACCACTCTCGCGTGAGGAAACCACGGCTGATGTGGTTTCTCGCGCGAGAGTGGTTTCTCAGCGGGTGTTGGCGGTCAGGACAGCAGAGCGGCGTGGCCGGCGACGATCGTGAGCTCGTCGCGCTCCATCGACAGGAAGCCGGAGTGTGCGCTCGCGGTGACCTTGGTGCCGTCAGTCTGAGTGATGCGCACCTGACCTTCGGCGAGGATCGCCAGAACGGGCTCGTGCCCCGTCATGAAGCCGATCTCGCCCTCGACGGTCTTGGCGACGACGAGGGATGCCTCGCCGTGCCAGACCTCCTCCTCCGCGGAGACGAGGGTGACGGTCAGCGCCATCTCAGCTGTTCTCCTTCTGGATCTGCGCCCACTTCTCTTCGACGTCGGAGATGCCACCGACGTTGAAGAACGCCTGCTCGGCGACGTGGTCGAAGTCACCCTTGACGATCGCGTCGAACGACTCAATGGTCTCCTTGATCGGGACCGTGGAGCCCTCGACACCGGTGAACTTCTTCGCCATGTAGGTGTTCTGCGAGAGGAACTGCTGGATGCGGCGCGCACGGGCGACGACGATCTTGTCCTCTTCGGAGAGCTCGTCGACACCGAGGATCGCGATGATCTCCTGCAGTTCTTTGTTCTTCTGCAGGATCTGCTTCACGGCGGTGGCCACACGGTAGTGGTCCTCACCGATGTAGCGCGGGTCGAGGATGCGGCTCGTCGAGGTCAGCGGGTCGATCGCGGGGTACAGACCCTTCGACGCGATCTCACGGCTGAGCTCGGTCGTCGCGTCGAGGTGGGCGAAGGTCGTCGCAGGGGCCGGGTCGGTGTAGTCGTCGGCGGGCACGTAGATCGCCTGCAGCGAGGTGATCGAGTGACCACGCGTCGAGGTGATGCGCTCCTGGAGCACGCCCATCTCGTCGGCGAGGTTCGGCTGGTAGCCCACGGCCGAAGGCATGCGGCCGAGAAGGGTCGACACCTCGGAACCGGCCTGCGTGAAGCGGAAGATGTTGTCGATGAACAGCAGCACGTCCTGCTTCTGCACGTCGCGGAAGTACTCCGCCATCGTCAGAGCCGAGAGGGCGACGCGCAGACGCGTCCCCGGCGGCTCGTCCATCTGGCCGAACACAAGGGCGGTCTTGTCGAAGACGCCCGCCTCTTCCATCTCGCCGATGAGGTCGTTGCCCTCACGCGTGCGCTCACCGACACCGGCGAAGACGGAGACACCACCGTGGTCCTGCGCGACGCGCTGGATCATCTCCTGGATGAGGACGGTCTTGCCGACGCCGGCACCGCCGAACAGGCCGATCTTTCCACCCTGCACGTACGGCGTGAGCAGGTCGATCGACTTGATTCCGGTCTCGAACATCTCGGTCTTCGACTCGAGCTGGTCGAAGTTCGGCGCCTGACGGTGGATGCCCCAGCGCTCGGTGATCTCGACGGTCTCGCCCGGCTCGAGGTTGAGGATGTCGCCGGTGACGTTGAAGACCTTGCCCTTGGTGACGTCGCCGACGGGAACCGTGATGGGGCCGCCGGTGTCGCGCACCTCCTGGCCGCGGACCATGCCGTCGGTCGGCTTCAGCGAAATCGCGCGGACGAGGTCGTCGCCGAGGTGCTGCGCGACCTCGAGCGTGATCTCGGTCGACTCGCCGTCGATCGTGATCGTCGTCTTGAGCGCGTTGTAGATGTCGGGGATCGAGTCGTGCGGGAACTCGATGTCGACGACCGGGCCGGTGACGCGTGCAACGCGCCCGACGACCGTCGTCTCGGCCTTATCGGCGGTGGCGGTGGCAGTCATTGTCTGTCTC
>NZ_MKTQ01000002.1 GCF_001898315.1 Microbacterium sp. 70-16
CGCGGCTCCGCGCTCGGCTTCCGCAACCTCGCGAACTACACAGCCAGGAGCCTGCTCGAGGCCGGAGGTTTCAGACCCTCGCTACACCCTTGATTCCGAAGAGCCTCTATACGAGGTGGTAGGCGACACCGACATCAACAACATCCGCGCTGCGAGCGTCGCGCTGTTCTGGGCAGAAACATGCACTGAAGAGAATGTCGACTATCGCACTGAGCTCGGAAAGGCGAGGGCTCTTGCGCCAGCAGCCCCGCCACCGCGCGCTTCATCCGACGATGCCACGATGAGCCCAAGAACGATGAAGTATATGGCGCATGAGTTCGGACTCAATGCCACTTCATTGAACGCTGCGTTGAGGATGAACGCAAGAGCAAGACTCATTCCGAGAACGTAAACTCGCACGTCCTGGATTCGATGCACAGATCGGATTATCATCGCGAAGAACACGATGTATCCAATCAGGCCGGGAATGCCAAGCTGGCCAATCACCGATCCGAGACCACTCTCGACGATCGCAGAGCCACCCTCGGCCGCTTCGTCGGCGAACAAACCCGCGAGTACACCGGTGCCCCCGAACCCACGCCCAAGCGGGTGCCGGGGCAACTCGACAAAGGCGGCGATCAGTCCGTTGATGTGGGCCGTGGTGCTTCCCGTCGACGAAGACTGCGTAAACGCGTAAAAATAGAGGCCTGCCGCGACGGTAACGACTCCAACTAGGACAAACTCGAAAGCTGATCGGAACTTCCTTGCCCACACGGTGCCGAACGCGAGCAACCCCAGGAGCGCACCTTTGCTGACGACAAGCACGGACGCGACGATCGATGCCAAGAAAAGGACGCGGGATCTCAGGAACCATGCGACCATCAGAAGCGCGAACAAGAAGGTTCCGAAGTTGACAGGATCGGCGAACGGGCCCGCCATCCGTCTGATGAACGTGCCGGCTTCAATCTGCTCCGACGCGTAGAAGTTCCTCGGAAGCAGCGAGTTCTCCGTCACTGCGATGCCCTTGAGCTCCCAGAGGTGGTGGAGGCCGATGGCGGGCCAGAAGTCAGGAACGAGGTATTCGACGATCGCGAACGCCAGCACCACCCATCCGAGCGACACAACGAGGCGAAGGTAGTAGTGGAAGTCGACAAACGCCGTTGCATAGTAGCCGAGCAGGAAGAACAGCATAGGCGCGACCAGATTGCGGGCAGAGGCCAGCGCGCCAACGATGTTGTTTCCGGACACTAACATCAGCGCGGTCCCAAAGAGGACGATCACCACGAGCACACCCAACGTGACCCTAGCCGCGCGTTGCTGCCGCGGATCGAACCCCGTCGTTCTGATCCCCGCGAGCGTGAACAGCAACAGCAATGAGTAGATGAAGTTTGTGATGATGACGACTTGCAGAGCGCTCTGAGGGATCTCATGGGCAAAGGGCGACAGATAGACGTTCTGGAACGCCGACATGACGCTGGGAACGAGCAGGAAGAACGAGACATCGGCGTTCCGACTAGCTGCTACCGCAGCGAACGCGATCAGCACCGAACAGAACATGGTCACTGCGAGGAGGAGACCCGCCTCGCTTCCGGTCTCGGCTGCCAGAATAATGACTGCCAGCCCCAGCCCGAGAATAAGGAGGTGGATCGCGTCTCCTGACCTCGCCCTCGGGACGGATGCTGTCGCCATGCGCCCAGAGTAGTCGCTACTCGCGTCGGTGGCTCATCTGCCCGGTGCGTTGACCGTAACAGCGACCGGCGACTTCTGCATCGCTGGCGCGATCACCCTGAACGTCGTGCTCATCGGTGTCGCCGTCTGAGAAGCGGAGGACGCCGGGTCATCGGGACCCCCAAAACCAGAGAGCAACATGACCTCTACCGGGATCGTTCCTCCGAAGGACGAATGATGCCCGATCCCCTCGGCGCCATGCTCGCCGCCATCGTCGCAAATGGTTCGGCCCGATTGTCGGCATCGTCACCCTGGCCGTCGGCCTCGGGCTGTGGCGCATCAATCCGGCCATCCGAGCCACCGCAATGATCATCTTCGTGATCAACATTGTCGTCGCGGCGCCGTCGGCCCTCGGTGAAGGCACCCAGTGGTCGGTCTTCAGCAGCGCGTTCCTCTCGCCCCCGATCCGCACGTCCGATACGGAGAGTGTGGACCGCAGATCATAGATGTCTGCGGCGTTCGCCACGATGATCGGCCAGACGCTACCTACTCCCCACCGTCACCAGTTCGGCCCAATGCCCTTGTGCTCAAGTTGCGGCCATCGCGGCAGCACGCCAGCGCGCTGCCGTCGCACCGATGTCGCTGAGCTCCACTTGCGAGCTCTGCCGGCCTTGGCCGCGGAGCAGCGCGGCGATCGTGCCGGCAACAGCGGCGGGGCCGTCAGTGCCGAGCCCTGCGATGCTCTCGGCCAGGGTGTCTTCGCGCGGGGCATCTCCCGCGATCATGGCGGTCACCAGCTCCAGCAGACGCGTCGTCATCACGTCATTGACGGCACCGGCCTGTCCGAGCGCATCCCGCGCGCTCTGCAACAGCTGGTCCGCCCCGACAGCATCTCCCTCTCGGGCCCGCAAGATCGCCTCGGAGGCCTCAAGCTGAGCCAGGCCGATCGCAGAGTCGATTGCAGCATTCGCCTCCGTCGCGAGCTCGATCGCTCTGGGCGCTGCGGCGTCTCCGGCCAGTGCGAGGGCACGAGCTAGGTGGCGCAGCCCGCGAGCGGCTTCCAAAATGTCACCCCTGCGCTCGGCGCGTTCGGCCGCCTCCGCGAACCAGCCACTTGCCTGGTCGAAGTTCCCGTTCCAGAACTCGATGTGCCCATGGAGATCGGCGAACCCCGGGGTCTCGCGTGCATCAGCCGACCACGCCTCCAACGACGACCGCGCCTCCTCGAACCGTCCCTCGCGGCCCGCGATCAGCGTGACGAGCTTGTCGCGACGATCAGTCAGCACCGGGTCAGAGGATCCGATCCGCTCCATATACGCCCGAGCAGTAGGCACATCCGCCGACAGCAGCGCCTTGCGCGCCAAGGTAACCCAGCCGAGATCGGCCAGCCACCCGGGCCGCGCGCTGGAGACAAGCTCCCGCACACGCTCGGGGTCGGCCCGTTCATGCTCGATCGCGAGCAGAAGCGACGCGACCGAAGCGAACAAAGTCGGCGGCATCACCTCACCGCTGATGTCGACACCCGCCGCGTTCGCCGCTCCGCCGCGACGCAGGGAGGCGAGGGACAGACCGAGGCGAGCCTCGGCCCCGACACCGAGCGGGGGACCCCTCGCCGGCGGATACCGGATCGCGGGGTGCTGGGTCGCCGGATGCCGGATCGGCGGGGGCTGGACAGCTCGATACGGAGTCTGCCGATGCCCCCGCCCTCGCCGTCGTGTAGCGGGGCTCATGATCAGTGAGCCGCACGAACAACCGCACACCCATGCGTACGACGGCCACATCACGGACGAGGAGCGGGGCGACACGGCGACGCGGCACCGGAAGATCGCACGACGCGTACTAGTCACCTCCGGCATCGCCCTGCTCGTTGCCATCGTCGTGACGCGGAACATGCTCACTGGTGCCAGCGCTGCCCCCTGGGCATCCGGCGCATCACCGTCAGCGTCGGCCGGATACTCCACTTCGGCAAGCGGCCTGACAGCGGACGGCAGCGCGGGCGGGATGACGGCAGACGAAGCGAACGAGGCGCTCGTCGAGACGGCGAGACCGGCACTTGCCGTTGCGGCAATCGACGAGTGGGCGAGCGCGCTCTCGCAGTTGTCGTGGGACGACCCCACGGCGGTGACCAGCTGGAACACCGTCATCCTGCACGAACGCGCGGAGGCATACGGCGCCGGCGATCTCGTCGCGCTGGGCGCGCTGCGCCAGGACGACGCCTCGACATACAGCCTTGTCCGTTCCCTCGTTGTCCGGTCCGGGGCACGACTGCAGCTGGACCTTGCCGGCGTGACCCTCAGACTCCTCAGTGACGACACCGGGGCGTTCACGAGGGTCATCGGGTGGGGCGGCGACGTCGTTCTCAACGGCGCCGCTGAGGCGCCTCTCGTGATCACGTCATGGAGCGACTCGCTCGCCTCGGCGGACACCACGACGGCGGATCGTCGGGGGTTCGTCTGGGTCCGAAACGGGCGTCTCGAGGCGTCGTTCGCCGTGTTCGACGAGCTCGGGTTCTGGAGCGGTCGCACGGGAGGCGTCGCGGTGACGGCAACAGACCTCGGCCTCGCCAGTGTCTCCGTGTCGAACACGACCCATCGAAACCTCACCTTCGGGATGTTCTTGTCGGATGTCGCGGGGGGCTCGATCAGCGATGCAATCGTCGTCGGTGCCGAGCTGAGCGGCATCCGAATCACCAACGGATCGAGTCAGATCGTCGTCTCCGGCACAACGATCAGCAACTCCGGACAGGACGGTGTCCTCGCCGACCGCGCGTCCTCCGACGTGACGATCGAGACGTCGACGGTGTCGGGTGCGACACGCGACGGCATCCGGATCGATGGCACCGCTCTTGCCCGCACAGCCAATGCCGCCGGCGACTCGCCCGTGCCCGGCTCGACATTCACCGTGCGCGAGCTGAGCGTGAGCGACAGCGGCTCTGCCGGAGTCTCGTTCATCTCGGGCAATAAGACCCTGGTCGAACACGCCGACATCAGCGGGGCGCACGCTGCGCTGTTGCTCGAAGGTCCGATCCGCACCGTGAAGGTCGCGGAGTCGACGTTCCAGACGACCGGCGCGGTCGCGGTCGCCGTCACAGGCGACGTGACCGACGCCCAGCTGATCAGCTCGACGATCGCGGCGCAGACCACCGCTGTTAAGGTCACCGATGCGATCCTCGCCGTCAGCGCGAATTCGCTCACCGTCGAAGAAGGAGCCGCGACCACCGTGAGTGGGTCTTCGTCCGTGGAGACGGCGTCGAACGTGCTGCACGGCAGTGGCCCGAGCGGGATCGAGATCGCGTCGACGGCGCATGTCTTCGGCACAGCGGACGACACCTCGCAGTGGACGTTCGTCCCCGTGCCGATCCAATGGCTCAATCGTCATCCGATCGCCTGGCTGTGGGCGCTCGTCCTTGTGATTCCCGTGGTCGGGTTGCCCCTCATCATCGCCAGGCAGCGACGCCACCGCGAACTGCGGAAGCTGCTCGAGGCGGCGATCGTGCGACACGATCACGCAGAGCTCGCCCGGTACGGTCACGACGGCGAAATCTCCCCGACAGAGGCCGCGTCACCTCGCGAATTCGAGGGCACAGATACACGACACACCCGCGACGGCACGGCGCCGGGTACACACGCCGTCCCGCCCCGCGCGCCGGCGCCTCGCGAGGGGGTCTACTGGCCGAGCCGCCTCAGCATCCCACCGCAGGCAGGAGGTTCTGCGGCCTTCGTGCGGGCATCTTCACCCCCCCCGTGCCGTCATCGTCCACGCCGCTGCGTTCCTCTTCGACGTCCTCGCCCGCACAGGCGGGGGTCAGGCCGCGTTCACCGCAGGGCCACCCGCGCAGTCTCCAGGACCTTCGGGTGATGCTCTCCAACCGTGAGTTCGCGTCGATGCAGCAGTTCGCCGTCGCCGCCGTCGTCGAGGCCGGATACCCGATCTCCGTGATCGCTCGACTGTTCCGCGTGCCCGCCTGGCGGATCGAGCAATGGGTAGAGCAGACCGTGTCGTCCACGCCGCGGAATCCCCGCGGGTGATCTTGCGCGTGTGCCGACACGCCCCGCTGTGCCGCTAGTCTGCTATCGAAGCAGACAAGGCACGGCCCTTTTGCTTCGACCCGTATCGACCGCTGACGGCGCCGGTCATCGCCTTGTTGCCAGCAGTGAAATGAAACTGTCAGCTGCTTCTCGCGGGGCGTGTGTGGCGTCCGTGGCATCCACGCACGGAGTTTGGAACGGAGGGCTTTCGCTGTGAAGATCGCCATCGCGGGCACGGGTTATGTCGGACTCTCCAACGCTGTCATCCTTGCCCAGCGCCATGAGGTGGTGGCAGTGGATCTCGACTCCCGAAAGGTGGAGCTGATCAATCAGCGGACCTCGCCCATCGTCGACGCGGAGCTGGAGGAGTATCTTGCGGCGCGTGAGCTGAACCTCACCGCAACGCTCGACGCGGCTTCCGCTTATGCGGGCGCCGAGTTCGTCGTGATTGCGACGCCGACGAACTATGACGAAGTCACGAACTTCTTCGACACCTCGTCGGTCGAGTCGGTCATCGCGCTCGTCGAGCGGGTCAATCCCGACGCGGCGATCGTGGTCAAGTCGACCGTTCCGGTCGGATTCACGGCGCGCATGAATGCGGAACACCCCGAGATGACGATCATCTTCTCGCCCGAGTTCCTGCGCGAGGGGCGGGCGCTCTACGACAACCTGCATCCGTCGCGCATCGTCGTCGGCGACCGCAGCGAGAAGGGGCAGCGCTTCGCCGACCTGCTGCTCGAAGGTGCGATCGACACCGACGTGCCGGTGCTGCTGACTGATTCGACCGAAGCCGAAGCGATCAAGCTGTTCGCCAACACCTACCTGGCACTCCGCGTCGCCTACTTCAACGAGCTCGACACCTATGCCGCGGTGCACGGGCTCGATACGAAGCAGATCATCGAGGGCGTCGGCCTCGACCCGCGCATCGGCTCGCACTACAACAACCCGTCGTTCGGCTATGGGGGCTACTGCCTGCCGAAGGACACCAAGCAGCTGCTCGCCAACTACTCGAAAGTGCCGCAGAACCTGATTGCGGCGATCGTCGATGCCAACCGCACCCGCAAAGACTTCGTCGCCTCTGACATCCTCGCCAAGAACCCCACCACGGTGGGCGTGTACCGGCTCATCATGAAGTCGGGTTCAGATAACTTCCGGGCATCCTCGATTCAGGGCATCATGAAGCGCATCAAGGCGAAGGGTGTCGACGTCATCGTCTACGAGCCCGAACTTGAGGGCGACGACTTCTATAACTCAGAGATCGTGCGCGACATCGATGAGTTCAAGCAGCGGTGCGACGTGATCATCGCCAACCGCAAGACCGACGTGCTCGACGACGTCGCCGACAAGGTCTACACCCGCGACATCTACGGGCGCGACTGACGCACCGGCACCCATGACGGTGTGCGGCGAGCTACCAGACGGCGGGGTTCGTCAAGGCGTGGTTCACGCCGTGCGCGGGCGATTGACAGCGTCATCCGGAACCTCATCGTGCGCCTTCGCGGAATCCGGACGATTCCGGACGCCCCGCATGGGTCACGAGCGTTGCATCCGCAGATGAGATTCCCCTAATCTCGCAGCTAAGGTCGCTTGCGCTCTGGGGAGCAGGAGTCGGCCGATCGGGTGATGACGCTCGATGCTCGCCGAGTTCGACGACTACTGGGGGACCGAGTGCTGTCACGCACCCCGCGCGCGCCGCGCCACCGCAACACCGCCGCGACGGGCGCCCGCCCGCTCTTCACCTGGGTCGCCGTGGTCGTCACAGCGATGCTTGCGCTGCAGCCTCTGCCAGCCGTGGCGGCCGAGCCCACTACGCCGCCGACGGCCGCGCCTGGCGAGCTCGTCGTGCAGCTGGTCACGCCGACCGGATACGTGCCCGCCGCTGGCCTCGGCGCGCCCGACTTCACGAGCGTCGTGGCATACGCCTGGTCTGACAGCGGCATCGACGTGCAGGCTGAGGCAGACGCGAACGGCGTACTGCGCTTCACCGGCCTCACCCCCGGCGACTACCACGTGAACGTCGGCAGCGTCTTCGGCAGCGATCTCGCTGGGGGCTCGTGGCGTGCCGGCCTGCTGCAAGAGACCGGTTTCGGTGTGGGTGGCGTTGGCGATGTGCCGCAAACCGGCGCTTCTGACGACCCGTCACTGATCACGGTCGATGCCGCCGGCACCGTCGTCAGTGCACAGCTGCGCGTGCTGCCCGTGGCGCGCGGTGTCGTGCTCGACGCTGACGCGCTGCCTCTCGCCGGAGCGACCGTCAATGATGCCGCACTCACGGCATCCGACGGCACGTTCGTCGCTCGCATCGACCCCTCCTACCCGTACGTGTGGGTCGATCCGGCAGTCGCAAGCGGTGCGCGGGCGGGTCTGTGGAAGGCCGACGACGAGACCGCCGTGCAGTGGAGCAGCGATGCCACGGCACTCACGGTCGACGACGGCGTCGTGACGCCCGCGCAGATCACGGTCCGCCTGGCCCGCGGCGCCACGATCTCGGGCACGATCACCACCCCCGACGGGCAGCCGGCCGCCGGTGTCTCGGTGTGGACAAACGGCGACGATTACGGCGACGGCGAGACCGACGCGGAGGGCCGATACACGATCGGGGGCCTCGCCTCCGGGACGTACACGTTGAGTGTCGCGAATCTCGCGCCCTACGGGATCGGCGGCTACATCGGGCTCGGCGCGGAGACGGCCGAGCGAGACAGTGCGCGCCAGGTCGTCGCCACGGAGGGCAGCGTCGTCACCGGCATCGACGCGCGACTGCGCCTCGGCGGGGCGATCGGCGGGTCGGCGGACGGACTCGCCGCAGGCTCGTCGCTCTCTGCCTCCGCGTACAACTCCGCCGAAGGCCGCTACCTGAGCACGTGGACGACCGTCGACGGCGGCGACTACCTGTTCGACAGCGCCGCGCAGGGCGACTGGGATCTCTCCTTCTACACGAGCGACAAGAGCCGCGCGGTCCTGCCCGCGTCGACGACCGTCACCGCCGGCGCCACGACGCGCCTGGACCTGACCACGGTCGCGGCGGGCACGATCAGCGGCACCATCACGGGCGCGCTCGCCGGTCAGTGGGTCGACGTGCTGCTGAGCGGAGACGAGGGCGTGATCCAGCAGACCTCGGTCTCCGCCGCTTCCGACGGCTCGGCCACCTACACCCTCACCGGACTGGCGCCCGGCACGTACACGGTGTCGGCGCGCACCTCCTCACCGACCCTGACGACGAACGCGGAGGTCGTCACGGTCACGGAAGGTGCCACGACGACCGTGCCGGCGCTCGCGTTCGACCGGTCGCAGCTCGCGACGGTGCGATTCTCCGTCACCGATGAGTCGGAAACGCCCCTGGCGGGCATCCAGCTCTCGGTCTTCTCGTCGACCACCTACACGAACGCCTCAGCCACGACCGGCTCCGACGGCATCGCCGAGATCGTGATCGGCGCGGGGGAGTACAACTACTACGTGTCGTCATCGCAATACAGCGCGGTCGGCGGCACCATCACCCTCGCCGCGGGAGCGACCCTCGACGTCCCCGTCGTGGCCACCCCCGTCTCGACCGTGCAGCTGACCGTGCACTCGGCGGGCGTGCCGGTCGCCGACCGCTATGTCGAGGTCGTCGACGACGACGGCATCGGACACGGCGGCACGACGGATGCTACGGGCACCTTCTCCTTCTGGCTGAGCCCGGGCACCTACACGACTCGCATCAACACCCGCATCGGCGAGGACTCCTCCTACAGCACCGCGATCGCGCCGCGCGCGCCGCCGTTCGTCGTCACGGAAGGCACTCAGCAGGTCACCGTCGATGTCGGCCCGATCGGCGAGCTCGACCTCACCGTCCGCGACGCGGCGGGCGACATCATCTCAGCCTCGGTGTCGCTGACCGACCAGGCGACGGGCGACCAGGCCGGATTCTGGATCGACGGGGCCTCGACCCTCTCCGGCATCCGCCCCGGCGACTATCTCATCAGCGCGCAGATCGACGGCGACACCTACTACTACCCCGGCGTCTTCGACTCCGCCGTGGCGACGCCCGTGACGATCAGCGCCGATGAGCCGCGCACCTCCATCACGATCCAGCCGGAGCCCACCGAGCTCGTGGCCTTCCACGGCACGCTCACCGATGAGCACGGGTCGCCGGTGGCGGGAGAGACCGTCCGGATCGAGGTCCGCGACGAGAACGGGTGGTCTTCTCGCAGCGTCGATGCCGTCAGCAAGACCGACGGCACCTACAGCGCGACGCTGCCGCGGTGGTCGCGCTACTCGGTCAGAGCGGCGGCGAGCACCGACTCGGTGTACGTGGGCCAGTACCTCAACGGCGCGATCGGCGGCGACGAGATCGTGCACGACTTCGTGCTCGCGGTCGGTGCCGTCCTGACCGGCACGGTCGTCGGCGGTACCGTCGCCGACCCCAGCGGAGCGACAGGTGCACAGCCGCTCGACGGCGCACTCGTGAGCAGTTGGTCTGGATACGCGGAGCGTCAGGCCGTGACCGACGCCGAAGGCCACTACACGATTCGGGGACTCACCCCCGACGCAGACCCGGGGCTCTCGTTCAGCTCGCGCGAGAGCTTCCACGTCTCGGGTGACGCTGTCGGTGTCGACGGCCAGACGACCGTGCTCGAGCTCGGGGGCATCCCTCGAGTCACCTTCGGGTTCCCCGATGGAGTCGATGGTGGCGACATCAGCGTGGGATTCTCATCGCCGGATTGGTCCACCTCTTACAGCGGGTGGGTTGACGCCGGTCATACCTGGGAGCAGTGGTCGCCGATCTCGGCGGGCACGGTGTCTGTCACCACCGGCGACGCGGAGTGGACCGCCGTACCCGGGCAGAGCTTCGAGGTCACGCCCGGCGAATACGCCGACGCCGTCGTCACCCTCGAGCGGACGGCGACCATCAGCGGCACCGTCTCAGCCGGCGGAGTCGCGCTCGCACGGGCGGGTGTGTCCGCCGACCTCGATGGCGACGGCGCCAGCGACCGCACGGTCTACACCGACAGCGACGGCACGTACCAACTGCGCGTGCCCGCGGGCGCCGCACACCTCTCGGCGCGCTTCGACGGCACCGACCTCGGCAGCGCTGACGTGACGACGGTCAGCGGCGAAACCTCGGTCGCCGACATCGACAGCGACGCGCTCGGCTGGCTGCTGCGCGTCGACTTCGTCGACGAAGCCGGGCAGCCGGCAGACGCGAGCAACACTCGCGTTGAACTGGTCGATCCGGCCACCGGCCACAGCCTCGGCAACGCGTGGCTGTACGGCTCAACCCTGCAGATCAGCGGTGCGAGCTACGGTTGGCTCGACCTCACCCACGTGCAGCTCTATCTCACGGGCGGCCAGACGTACCGCGGGGGATACCTCACCACGGGCGGCGACCTCAGCGACGACCGCAACGACGCGGCCATCATCAGCGTCGGCAGCGGCACCTACGAACGCCGCTCCGCGACACTCACCGAAGCAGCCGCACTCACCGTCACCGTTGTCGACCGGTCGGGCGCACCGCTGGCCGCCAAGCTCGTCACCGTGGGCCGTTCCCCCGTCTACACAGACGAGCTCGGCCAGGCGACGTTCGTCGGCTTGACGCCCGGCACCGCGACTGTCACCGTCAGCGCCGACGGCCAGACTGCGGCATCCACTCCGGTCGCTGTGCCGCTGACGGCGGGGCAGACGGCCCAGGCGACGGTTGCCGTCGACACCTTTGGCGTGTTCACCCTGACGGCCGTCGACGTCGATGGCGCGCCGATCGCCTATGCCGCTGTCGACCTCACGAACGGTGAGCAGACCACGAGTGTCATCACCGACGAAAACGGTGTCGTGACCCTGACAGGGCTGCCCGGCGTCACCTACACGCTCGGCGCGCACGCGTACGGCTACTTCTACACCTACTTCGGAGGCGTCGTCGACGCCGCACAGGCGACCCCGGTCACGTTCGCGCTCAACACCGAGGCATCCGGCGCCATCGTCATGCCCCGGCCCGGAACGCTCTCGATGTCGCTCGAGCTCGCCGACGCTGCGCGCGAGGGCGAGTGGGCGACCGTCGACGTGATCAACGCGGTGACCGGCGACGTCGCAGACCAGCGCAACCTGGCGCTCGTCGACGAATCGGCCACCTGGTTCGAGAGCATCGCCCCCGGCGGCTACCTCGTGCGCGTCACCTCGCCGTACTACCAGACCCGCTATCTCACCGCCGATGGGTGGACGGCCGACGCAGCCGAAGCGGATGCCCTCGTCTTCCGCGGCGACGGGGCCGATATCGCCCGCTCGATCACGCTGGCCCGGTCGTGGTCGACCAGCAGCATCACCGTTGTCGACGCACCGACCGAGGCCGTGCCCTACGGCACCGGCACTGCGCTGACCGTCCAGGTCGACGTCGACGGCGCCGGCGCCGCCGACTGGCTCGAGCTGACAGCCACCATCGGCGACAACACGATCGACGTGCAGCAGCTGCCCGGCAACGGCGGCACCACCTCCCTTGCGCTGCCCGCAGATCTCGTGCCCGGTGACTACGAGATCACGTTGACGGTCGGCGAAAGCGGTGCGGTGCGCGGCAGCACCCTCACCGTGCCGGTGAAGATTGTGCGCGGCGACGCCACCTTCACCGTCTCGACCCCCGGCGACAGCTATGTCGGCGACCCGGTCGAGGTGCACCTGGCCGCGTGGGATGCCTGGGGTGACGCGATCGTCGACGGCACCGCGGTGCTCACCGTTGACGGCGCCGAGTACACCGTGGCCTTCGACGGCGCGACCTCGGTGAACCACGTGCTGCCCGGCGTGCTCGCCGAGGGCACGCACACCCTGACCGCGCGTCTGCTCGAGACGGCGCTGACCAGCGAGGCATCTGCCGAGGCGACCATCACGGTCCGCAAGGCATCCGTCACTCTGAGCGCTCATGCCGAGACGAGCCCCGTGCGCTTCGGCGACACGGCGACCATCACCGTCGCCGTCGACGCCGGCGCGCGCGAGATCGCCGGCGAGATCATCATCCGCAACGGCGGCCACGAGCTCACCCGCGAAACGGCCACCGACCGCACGAACCTGACGATCGAGACGTCGGTGCTCGGGGCGGGCACCCACACGCTCGAGATCGAATACACCGGCCGCGACACGCTCGAGAGCTCTGCCACCACGGTCGAGCTCACCGTCGCGGGCCAGCCGACGACCACCGTGGTCGGCCCTGTCGACGACGTCGTCTACGGCACGAGCTTCGAGGTGACCGTCGACGTCACCGCGCAGATCGACGGCACACCCGAGGGTGAGGTGACCGTCACAGTGGGTGGCGTCACGGCATCGAGCACCCTCGAGAACGGTACGGCGGCCGTGCGGCTGCCGGGCACGGTCGCAGCCGGTACTCACGACATCGTCGCGATCTACGCCGGATCGAGCGGACACAACGCTTCGACCTCGGCGCCCGTCCCGGTCACCGTGACCCCGGCAGCCGCGCGCCTGGTCGTCACCCCGCCCGGCGACGGCACCTACGGCACCGAGACCACGGTCAGCGTCGGGGTGAGCTCTGCCACCGGTGCGACCGCCGCAGGGCAGGTCGCGCTGCAACTCGACGGCACCACCGTCGACGAGAAGCCGCTCTCGCGTGGCGAGGCATCGCTCACGCTGCCGGCCACCGCCGCGGTCGGCGTGCACACACTCACCGTCGTCTACTCAGGCTCGGCGAACATCAGCTCAGAGTCGTCTGCGCCGATCACCTGGCGTCAACGTACCGGCCCGCCCGTCGTCGCGCTCACGCTCGACGCGGCCAGTGTGCCGCTCGCCGAAGGCGACAGCGCCCACGTGACGGCGACCCTTGAGGCGACCGGTGACGGCACGACGGCGCTCAGCTACCGTCTCACGTGGGGCGACGGCACCGCCGAGGTCACCGGCACCTACACCGGCACGCTCGCCCTCGAGCACGACTACACGACCGCCGGGCGGTACATCGTGCGCGTCGAGGTCACGGCCGAAGATGACACCGACACCTACGTCACGGCGCGCAACGCCGCCGTCACCGTCTACCCCGACGTGCCGCTGACCGCCGTCGCCGGCGACGCGCAGCAGGCGTCGGCGGGGGAGGACGTGTGGTTCGACGCGACCGGCTCACAGCCCGCGCTCGCCATCGACCGCGTCGAATGGGACTTCGGCGACGGCCAGACCGGCGAAGGATGGCACACGAGCCACACCTACACCGAGGCCGGCGTCTACGACGCGACCCTCACCGTCGCGATCGGCACCCAGACCGCCACCGCCCAGACGCGCGTGACCGTCGTGCCGGCCGACACAAGCGGCGTCACCGTGACCGTGCGCAGCGGCGGTGCCCTGCTCTCGGGCGCCACTGCCACCTTCATCACCGCCGACGGCGCGCGCGTGCAAGCCGCCACCGATGGCACCGGCATCGCCCGCCTGCGCGGCGTGCCCGACGGCACCCAGCCGATCTACATCACGGCATCCGGCTACCTGCCCGTCGCGGGCGAGGTGCTCGTGGTCGACGGTTCCGGGTCGCTCGAGGCCACCCTCGAGTCGGGTGAGATCGCTGCCAGTACGCTCGAACATCGCCCGCTCACCTACGACGAGATCATCGAGCGGGGCATCAACCCCGACGACCCCGAGAACCAGAACATCTTCCTGGCCGAGATCCACCTCGCGATCGTCAACGACTCGACGCCCAGCTCGACGCCCAACGTCGAGCTGGTCTACGGCAGCGGCGGGGTGCGTGCGGTGCACTACGGCGGCGACGGCTGGACCTCCGGCTCGGGCGGCACCGGCTACTACAACGGCTACGCCTACACGCCCACCATCATCGAGGTGGGCGGCCACCAGGCCGTGCAGTGGATGATCATCCCCGTCAAGGGCAGCTGGCTCAAGGAGTTCTTCGAGGCCCGACTGGTTGTGCAGAACCTGGCATCCGCCCCCTTCACCTTCACCGGCGGTGTCGCCGAGCTATCGCTGCCCAACGGGCTCACGCTCGCACCGACGGCGCAGCGGCAGTCGGCCGCCGTCGCGGTCGACGACATCGCCGGCGGCGAGAGCCGCAGCATCTTCTGGACCCTGCGCGGTGACATCGAAGGCGAATACCCGCTCTCGGCGCGCTACACGGCGACCCTTGCCCCCACCGGCGACGCGATCGACGTCATCGCGCATGCCGAGAAGCCCCTGAAGGTATGGGGCGGCTCTGCGATTCGTTGGGCGGTCAAGGCCGACCCGAGCACTGAGGCGCTCGACCCGTTCCGCATCACGCTCACGATGACCAACCAGACGCCCGCCGACACCGGCGTGCCGGTGTACAACCCGACGTTCCAGATCTCCCAGGGAGCGGGCTACCTGCTCGCCCCCGAAGGTGTCGTCGCCTACACCAAGCGTGTGCCGGTGCTGCTGCCCGGTGAGAGCGTCGAGATGGACTTCTCGTTCTATTCGCTGCTGACCGGCACGGTGAACGTCGACGACCCGCGCTGGGCGCAGAGCTTCATTCTGCCCACCGGCGGCAACGTCGAGGTCGAATCCGAACCGATCACGCTGCACGAGACCCGCACCGAGGCGCTCAGCGTCGAGACCGCGTGGGTCACGCTGCCCGACTCAGACGGCGGTGGCACGGGCCTCGCGATCGCGTGGGAGACCGTGAATGGCGCCGCGTCGTACACCGTGTGGGGGCGCAACACCCTCGACGCCGCCGAACCGTGGACGGAGGTCGTCGGCGGAACGCGTGACGGTGCTCCGGATGCCCGTGTGCTCGCCGCCGACAGCGACGAGATCTTCGAGTATTACACGGTCATCTCGCACTTCGCCGACGGCAGCACCAAGCCGGCGCACCTGATCGCGCCGATCGCCGAGAAGGTCGCCCCTGTCGCGGTCGACCCCGCCGACGTCATCGACGTCTCGGACGCGTCGTCGCTCACCCTCGGTGGTGCCTGCTACGACGTGCTCATGATCGGCGTCGCCGGCTCCGACGAGCCCAACACCATCGGTGTGCCGCTCGCCCGCGTGCGCGAGGGGCTCGCCAGCTCGCTCACCGAGAACGGCGACGCGCTGCGCTCGTTCCGCGCGGTGTACCTGCAGTACCCGGCGCTGGCCGTGCCCGTCGTCGGCGCGCTCGATGTCAGTGTTCCCGAGTACTTCGGCAGCATTCAGACCGGCATCGACAACCTGAAGACCTTCCTCACCCAGCGCGCACAGCAGACCGGGTGTGAGAACGAGAAGTGGGTGCTCGCCGGCTATTCGCAGGGCGCTCTCGTCATCTCGCAGGCGCTCAACGACTGGAACGACGGCACCGCCGCACAGGTTCTGCCGCACTCGCGCGTCGGCGGCATCTACCTCGTCTCGAACCCCGCCAACTACTCCGGCAACGGCGGCACGCGGCTCGGCACGAGCGCGACGGCGACCGGCGTCACCCTCGGCGGCGACTATGACACGGTGCTCGATCTCACCGACCGCCACGTGATTCCCGCGTCGCTGCGCGACCTCACCGTGTCGCTTTGCGACCAGGATGACTTCGTGTGTGCGACGAGCGACACCGTCACACCGGTGCACATCGGACTCTTGCTCAACCCCTCGACGCGGCTCGCCGCGCTCGGTATCACGGCGGTCCAGGCGATCCACGGCATCAAGGTCCACACGACGTATCACGAGCGGTCTGACAGTGTGCTGCTCGGGATGGGCGCGACGGCGGCTGCGCGCCTGCTGACGGTGCCCGTGCCCGCCGCGTCGTCGGTTGACATCGTCGCCGCGACCGGCGACACCATCGGCATTTCGCCGATCTCGCTCAAGAAGCTCGGCGACAGCTCGACACAGCCGGGCGACGTCACCGCGCAGTGGACTCTGCCGGATGCCTGCACAAGCGCCGAGCTGCAGATCACGACGGACACCCTCAGCGCCGACCCCGCACTGAACTTCGCCGGCTCGCTCACCGGAACCGCCGGCGAGGGCTATGCGAAGTGTGCCCTCTCGGTCAGCACCTCGGTCGGCGGCAAGAAGACGGAGTTCACCGGTTCGCTGCCGGTCACGGTGCGTGCCGGCTGGGCGGCCATCGCCTCGCAGGCCCAACCGCAGCAGACCGTCAGCCCCGACTACGTACTGGAAGAGCTGCGCACGCGCGTGCTCGACAAAGACGGCAACCCCGTCGTCGGCGCCGAGGTCTACTTCAGGGTGACGGGCCCGGCCGAATTCCCCAGCGGCGGACAGGTCGTGCGCGTCGTCACCGACGCGCAGGGCTACGCCGTATCGACGACGCCGGTGCCCACCGGGGCCGGCGGCGTCGTCACGGCGACCGCTGAAGTGCCGGGCCTGCCGATCGTCGACCTCGGCGCCAAGACGCTGCAGCCGGGCCTTGTCGACGGGCTGAGCGCCGAGATCACGCCCGTGTACGACCGCCAGCGCGAGCAGACAGTCCTGGGCATCCACCTCGCCAACGACACCGACACGAGCGCGACCTTCACGATCGACAGCGACTTCGGCGGCGCCACAGTCACCGTCGGAGCCGGTCGCAGCGTCGACACGGCCGTGCTGACCGGTACCGACGTCATCACTGCGGGGGCGGTGCTTGTCACGGCCGTCACCGGTGGCGAACACAGCGGCGCCTGGATCGACTATGACGCGTACGATCCGCACACGGCATCGGTCACCGCCGAGATCGACAGCGCGACGATCGGCTACGGCGCTCGTCTTGACGTGCGCGCTCTCGTCAGCAGTGCTGCCGGGCCGGTCTCGACCGGCACCGCGACGCTCGAGATCGACGGTGCCGCCGCCGCAACCGCCACGCCCGTCGACGGCGAGGTCACCTTCACGGTGCCCGCGACGCTGGCACTTGCGACGCACGACATCCGTGTCGTCTGGGTCGACGCGGCCCGCACCGCCGAATCCGAGACGATCGAGCTGACCGTCACCCGTGCTGCGAGCACGACGACGTTGACGACGCCGACCGACCCCGTCATCGTCGGTGCGCCGGTCACGGTGAGCGTCGACATCATGGGCACGGGCGTCGCCGTCGGAGACACCGTGACGTTGATCCGTGCCGGAGATGCCCCGATCAGCGCCACGGTCGGCGCAGGCGACCTTGTCGCAGGCGGCGCACGCGTGAGCATCACGGTTCCGATCTCTGCCGTCGGCGCCTACGCGCTGACCGCTGAGTACAGCGGACCCTTCTCAGAGACCAGCACCGACACCGGAACCCTGCGCGTGCGCGCCGGCACGGCAACGGCCGCCACGATCGCTGCCGTCGCCTCGGGTGCGGCTGGCACGCTCGAGGTCACCATCACGGCAGTGACACCGGCGGCAGCGGCACCGACCGGTACCGTCACGGTGAGCGCGCCGGGGTGGAGCGAGGCACTCACCGGCGACGTCATCGACGGCGTCGCGCAGATCACGGTGCCGGCACGTCACGTCGGCGACCTCGAGCTCACGATCGCCTACAGCGGAGACGACAGTCACGCCCCGAGCACAGCGACCGTCACGAGCGTCGTGAACGCCGCGGCGAGCACCACCACGCTCGACCTGAGCCCGGCCACCGGTGCGTATGGCGTCGACCTCACCGCCACCGTCGAGGTCACCTCGACCGTCACCGTCGAGGGCTCCGTCGCGCTGTATGCGGCGGACGCCGGCGGCGCGCCCACCGGCACAGCCCTCGCGACCGGCACCGTCACCGCCGGCGCGGCGTCGCTCGCCGTTGCCCGCCCCGACGCGGGCGAGCGCCGACTGGTCGCCGTCTTCACGTCGGCCTCGGCCGAGCTCTCGTCGTCGACGAGCGCCCCCGCGCGCCTCACGCGCACGCCGCTCGCCCCAGCTCTCACCGTCGCTCTCGGCGCATCGAACGTCGGGGTCGGCACAGAGGTCACCGGAACCGTCGCCGTCACCGCCCTCGGCGCACAGCTCGATGGCACCGTCACCGCGACGCTCGGTGACACGACCGTCGCCGCGACGCCCGTCGCGGGCGGATGGCAGTTCGCGCTGCCGACCACGGGCGCCGCCATCGGGGCCAACACCGTCTCGGTCGCCTTCGTGCCGGCATCCGGCAATTACACGGGCGCGACGGGACAGACGGTTGTCACGGTCACCAAGACGACCCCGGTCGTCACCGCGACCCTGTCGGCCGCGCGCATCGCGGTCGGCGAGACCGCGACCCTGCGGGTGACCGTGGTCGGCGGAACCGGCACCGTCGAGGTCGCCGGCGCCGGCCCCGTGACCAGCCTCGCGCTCGCGGGCGACGGAGCGGCATCACTCGAAATCGGTCCGCTCGGCGCCGGCACCTACCCGATCACCGTGACGCTGCCGGCGACGGCCACGACCGAGGCATCCAGCGCCACGACCACCCTCGAGGTCTCGCTGCTGCCGGGAGCTGTGACAGCCTCGGCCTCGCCCGTGCGGTTCGGGGCGAGCCCCGCGATCGTCGAGATCGGCTTCGCGGGAGTTCCCGCCGGGGCAGATGCCCCGACGGGCACGGTGACCGTGCGAGAGGGTGAGACGGTCTTGGGCGTCGCGGCGCTCGCGTCGGGTGGTGCGCAGGTGACCCTGCCGGCACTGACCGCCCGCACGCACTCCGTCACCGTCGACTACGCAGGTGATGCGCGCTACGCCGCGTCGAGGATCGACCTCGACGTTGTGGTGACAACGGCGCCCAGCGACCTGCGCGTGGACTGGCCGGGCGCACAGACCTTCGGAGCCGTCGCGGGCGAGATCGTCGCGCATGCGACGGTCGACGGTTCAGCTGCGCCGGCGGCTGCCGTCGAGCTGCTGCTCGACGGGGCCGTCATCGACACGGCGACCCTCGCCGCGGGCTCGGCCCGCTTCGCGCTGCCGACCGAGCTTACGGTCGGTGCACACGCCCTAATCGTTCGCTACGCCGGAACCTCCGATGTCACCGGCAGCGAACGAGCCGGCAGTGTCGTCGTGAGCGCCGCAGCGACCACCGCGACCCTCACGGCGCCGACCTCGGTGGTGTTCGGGCAGAACGTGACCGTCGTGGCGACCGTGATGGCAGTGCACGCGGTGGCGCCCGGCAGCGTCACCGTCACGATCGGCGACCGAACCTTTGCCGGCACGCTCGTCGACGGTGCCGTGCGCATCGACATCGATTCGACGCTGCTCGCGGCGGGCGAGACCACGGTGCAGCTGACCTACCCGGGCAGCGACGGGTTCGCCCCGTCGACCGCGCAGGCGGGCTTCACGGTGACGCCCGCGGCCTCGCAGACGGCGGTGAACGTGCGCGCGTCGAGCGTGCCGACGGCGCTGCTCGAGCTGCAGGTCGCCGTCACCGCGGGCGGGCTGCCGGTCGGCGGCACGGTAACGGCGACTGCCGCCGGCGGCCCCGATCTGACCGGCACGCTCGTGCCCGGCAGCACCGGCGCGACGGCCGTGCTGCTCGTGCCCGAGACGATCGCCGACGGCGACTACCGGTACATGGTCATCTACCCGGGCTCGGGTGGCATCGCACCGTCGGAATCGGTCGAGGTCGAGTTCACCATCTCGCGCACGGGTGCGTCCGAGGGCATCACCGTCGGCGGAACCGACGACGAAGCCACCGCCGGAGACACCCAGACGCTCGTGATCTCGGGACTCGAGCCCGGTACCGTCATCCACGTGTACCTGCACTCCGACCCGATTTATCTCGGCAGTGCGACAGCGGATGCCGATGGCGTCGCGACCCTGCGGTTCACGATCCCGCGCACGCTCGAACCGGGCACGCACCGCATCGAGGCCCGTACGCCGGTGGGTGTGGTCTCTCGCCTCATCGAGGTCGCGCCGCTGCCCGACGACGAGGAGACCGGCGGCTCGGGTGGCACCGACGGCGGTGGCACGGGCGGCACGGACGGCGGCACGGGCGGCACCGGCGGTGGCACGGGTGGCACGGGTGGCACGGGCGGTAGCGGTGGCACGGGTGGCACGGGCGGCACGGGTGGCACGGGCGGTAGCGGTGGCTCGGGTGGCACCGACGGCGGCGGCACGGGCGGCGGCACGGGCGGCACCGGGGGCGGCACGGGCGGCACCGGCGGCGGCACGGGCGGCACGGGCGGTACGGGCGGTACGGGTGGCGCCGGTGGCACCGGTGGCACGGGCGGCACGGGCGGCACGGGCGGCACGGGTGGCACCGGCAGTACGGGTGGCGCCGATGGGTCGGGGACGACGTCGGGCTCGACCGGGTCGGGGGCGACCTCTGGTGGCTCGGGCGTTCGAGGGTCGGCATCGACCGGCACAACGGCGGGTGGGTCGTCTGCGACAGGCTCGGCGACCGATTCGTCCACCGGCACACCGACCGAATCGTCCACCGAGGAACCGACCGATTCGGCCACCGAGGAACCGACCGACGAATCCGCTGCCGGATCCGACGCGACGCCGGTCCCTGAGGCTCAGGCTGAGGATGCCGGGTCACCGGTGGTCATCTGGCTGACCGTCGGTGCGATGGTCGTCCTGCTCATCGCCGCAGCCGTCGTGTTCTGGGCGCGCCGCCGCAGGAGCGTCGGTGTCTGAGCGGCGGCGCCGGGCGGGGCGCGCACTCATCGGCGCCGCCCTCGCGGTGCTCGCGCTCGCTCTGACCGCCTGCGGGGCCGCCGAGCCCGCCGTCGCCGAGCAGCGCGTGCTCGTCATCACCGACGAACGCGGCGGCGACGCGGGGTCGGCCTGGTATGACCTCGTGCGGCGCGAGCCGGGGCTGCAGGCGCAGATAGACGCAGTCGCCGGCAGCGGATACCTGACCGCCTCGCCCTCATCGGTGGCCGATCGCGCCGCCGCCGCCGGCGGCCAGTTCGACGCCGTCGTGCTCGCTCTTGGCGGCAACGACGTCACCACCACACTGCCGACAGAAGTGCGCGAAGCGCTCGTGCGCGATGCGATGAGTGCGTCCGCGCGCTACGCGCCACGCGTCATCGTCCTGCCGCCGTTCGGAGTCACCGCTGCTGATCTGGACGCGTGGGATGAGACGCTGCGCACGGCCGCAACGCAGACCGGCGCGACCTTCACCCCGATCGACCTCCCCGCAGGGAGTGAGGCCGCAGCACAGGCATCCGCGATCGCAGCCGCCGTGGTGCTGGCCGTGCGCGCCCCGTAACGATGTGGCCGCGGTTTCACCTACGACTTTCGTCGTAAACCAAAAGGCGCAAAGCGCTAGGGTGAGAGGTGCCGCGAAGATTCGGACGAGACTCGAGAGGTCCACGAATGGGCAGCGTGTCCTGGGGCAGGGTGGTTCTTCCGCACGTGTCGACTGTGGTCGACGCGTGGTGGCACGCGCTCGGAAGCGGACGATTCTTCACCTGGTGGAGCGCGCTTGTGTCGTTCATCATCATGGGACTGCTCGTCGTGCCCGACTACGGTGGCACGACTCTGCTGTCCTACGCAGATGCCGCCATCGTGTCGGTGCTTGGCTGGGTGCTGCTGGCCATCCCTTTCCTCGGCGTCGCCGGTCTTGAACGGCGCCTGCACTCGCACGGCGCGCGCGCGGCGATCGTGCTCGCCGCGCTCGTCGCGGTCTCGGCAGCACGCCCTCTGGTGAACCAGTCGCTCAGCATGTGGCTCTTCGACGAGACCACGATCGGCGCCTGGCCGGTGCGCTTCGCCACCAATCTCGGCATCGCTCTCGTGGGCTTCTCCTTCGTCGCCGTTGCCACCACGCAGTACTACGAAGATCGGCAGACCACGCAATGGCTCGCGATCGCGCTTGCCCGTATGGATGCCACGAGACACCGCGCCGCGCTCTACGAGGCAGGCGCGCGGCGCGCGATCGAACACACGGTCGGCGGACTGCGGGCACAGCGCGACGTGCTGCTGCGCGGCGAGCTCACCTTCGAAGCCGTGCGCGCCTACGCCGAGCTCGTGCGTGCCGCCAGCCACCAGCTGGGCGACATGGCGACGACGAGCCTCGCCACCGAGCCCTCGACGCAACCCGTCGTCGCGGCATCCATTGCGCCGGCACACAAACCCCTGCTCGAACGGCTCTCGCCCACGCCCGTCTTCTGCGTCGGCCTCATCTACGTCGTCATGTGCGCCCCATTCGGCTTCGCCGCCGGTGGCACGGTGCTGGTGCTCGCCATGTTCGCCGTCATGCTGCCGCTGGACGCCCTCGTGGGAGTGATCCTGCGCGCGAGCATGCGTCGCATCACCGGGGCGACCGGCGGGCTCATCTTCATCGGCGTCTGGACCTTGGCCGGCATGGCGGCGGTTGTCGCAGGTGACGTGCTCATCCCGGGCCTCGGGATTCTGGGGCTCGTCCCCTCCCTTGCACTGCCGGCCGCAGCGATCATCATCAGCGCCACGATTGACGCCCACCGCAGCGCCTCCCGCGCCGAGGCCCGGGCGACGGCAACACTGGCGCGCAACGCGCTCGCGCTCGCCGAGCGAGCCCGCACCGTGCGCTCACCACTCGAGGCAGCGATCGGTGTGCTGCACGGAGGCGTGCAGGGTCGCTGCGTCATCTTCGCCGCACGCGTCGACGAGCCCGGCGCCACCCCCGCCGACATCGCCCGCTTCCGCACCGAAACCGACGCCGCCTTCGACGAGATCATCGGGCTGCGGCCCGTGCCCGCGCCAGGCGACCTCGAGGGGCTGCTCGCCGTCTGGCGCGACGTTGTCGACGTCGCGTCCCACTTCGCGAGCGAGGTGCGCCCCATGCTCGACGACGCAGTCACGCAACACCACGTCTGCGACATCGTCAACGAAGGCCTCGTCAACGCCGTCAAGCACGGGGGAGCGCGCCACGTACAGGTCGGACTCGATACGACCAGCGACGGCAACCTGCGCGTGCGCGTCACATCTCCGGGAGTGCTCGCACACGCGGCATCCGTTGGCGGGCGCGGCATCGCCGCCCTGCCCGGTGCGGCACACCTCTCTCAGCGTGGTGCGAACGTCGTGCTGGAGGTGGTGTTGCCCACCGCCGACTCCGTGAAATCGGCGACATCTGTTGGCCTTGCGGACCCGCTACAATCGGGTCACTTCGTCGCTCGCTGACGCGCGGCACCCCCCCGACCCACTCCGGAGACGCGACGAATCATGTCTGTGCGCTACAAGGCTGTCATTCCCGCCGCTGGACTCGGCACCCGCTTCCTTCCCGCCACGAAGGCGATGCCGAAGGAGATGCTGCCCGTTGTCGACAAGCCTGCCATCCAGTACGTCGTCGAAGAAGCCGTTGCCGCCGGCATCCGCGACGTGCTCATGATCGTCGGGCGCAACAAGAACAACATCGCCAACCACTTCGACTCGGTACCCGAGCTCGAGACGGCCCTCACCACGAAGGGCGACCACGCCAAGCTCGGCACGGTCGCGCACTCGTCGAAGCTCGCCGACATCCACCTCGTTCGCCAGGGCGAGCCGCGGGGCCTCGGTCACGCCGTGCACCGTGCGAAGTCGTTCGTCGGCGATCACTCGTTCGTCGTGATGCTGGGGGACGACCTCATCGATGAGCGCGACCCCCTGGTGCCGACGATGCTCGCCGTCCACGAGCGCACCGGCGCCGCCGTCGTCGCGCTCATGGAGGTCGACCCCGAGCACGTGCACATGTACGGTGTCGCCACGATCGCCGGCCAAGAAGAGGACGGGTCGGTGCGGATCGTCGACCTCGTCGAGAAGCCCGCGCGAGACGATGCCCCGTCGAACCTGGCGGTCATCGGTCGCTACGTGCTCTCGCCAACCGTCTTCGAGGTGCTCGAACGCACGCAGCCCGGCAAGGGCAACGAGATCCAGTTGACCGACGCGCTGCGTGAACTGGCGGCCGATCCCGCCGGTGCGGGTGTCTACGGCGTCGTGTTCTCGGGCCGGCGCTACGACACCGGCGACCGCGTCGACTACATCAAGGCGATCCTGCAGCTCGGGGTCGACCGCGAAGACCTCGGCCCGGAACTGCGTCCCTGGCTCAAGGAATTCGCAGCCGGGCTGTGATGAGCACAGGAACGTGTGAACCCCCGGGCGCAGTTCGGGGGGCGCGCATGCCGGGGGTTCACACCCTCTACTCCTGCGGGCCGTAGCCGCCACAGTGACAAGCCGGGGAGCGAATGTCGAGAGGGCTGGTGTTTCACCCTCAGCATAATGGCGGGGCCGCCAAAAAAGGAAGTTTTCCGGCACAACTATTAACGCCAACTTTTGCGTCGTGTGAATCCTCTCAGACCCGGGGCCCACCTGGGGTTTTGATGAGAGGGTTCTCATGAAACTCGATCGAGGCGCCGGAAATCTTGGCTTCGCAGCGGAGATGTTTGGCATTGGCATCCATGTGTCGTAGACTCGTTCTTTGGTGTCGGCTCCGCTGATCCGGCACCGCGAACGTGAGCCCTCCACTGGCGTGTTTCCGTCGGCCCCTCGACTAACTCGGGGTCAGCTGCGCGAAACCACCCCGGAGCGGGATTCACGAACCTCTCCGTTCGATTCAAGAAAGCAGCACTACTGTGACGCGCACCTACACCCCCAAGGCCGGTGAAGTGACCCGCGAGTGGGTCGTCATCGACGCGACTGACGTCGTCCTCGGACGCCTCGCCTCGCACGCCGCCGCGATCCTCCGCGGCAAGCACAAGCCCACCTTCGCGAACCACATCGACACCGGTGACTTCGTGATCGTCATCAACGCCGACAAGGTCGCGCTGACGGGCCAGAAGCTCCAGAAGAAGATGGCCTACCGCCACTCCGGTTACCCGGGCGGCCTCACGGCGACCTCGTACGCCGAGCTGCTCGAGAAGCACCCGACGCGCGCCGTCGAGAAGGCGATCCGCGGCATGCTCCCCAAGAACAGCCTGGGTCGCCAGCAGCTGTCGAAGCTGAAGGTCTACGTCGGGTCTGAGCACCCGCACGCTGCCCAGCAGCCCACCCCTTACACCTTCGACCAGGTCGCCCAGTAAGCGCCGCCGAGACCTCCAAGGAACAGACAATGGCGAACATCGCTGACTCCATCGAAGAGACCCCCGAGTCCTACACCACCGAGAGCTCGGCCGCCCCGGCCGTCGCGGCGCCCCGCCCCGTGCTCTCCGTCCCCGGCTCGGCCGTGGGTCGTCGCAAGCAGGCCATCGCCCGCGTGCGCCTGATCCCGGGCTCGGGCACCATCACGGTCAACGGCCGCGAGTTCGAGGACTACTTCCCGAACAAGCTGCACCAGCAGCTCATCACCGACCCGTTCACGCTGCTCGACCTCGTCGGCGCGTACGACGTGATCGTCCGCATCTCGGGCGGTGGCCCCTCGGGTCAGGCCGGCGCGCTGCGCCTCGGCATCGCCCGTGCGCTCAACGAGATCGACGCCGAGAACAACCGCCCGGCCCTCAAGAAGGCCGGCTTCCTCTCGCGTGACGCCCGCGTCATCGAGCGCAAGAAGGCCGGTCTCAAGAAGGCCCGCAAGGCTCCTCAGTACTCGAAGCGTTAAGCACCTTTCATGGCGCTGTTCGGTACGGACGGTGTGCGGGGGCTGGCAAACGGCACCCTCACCGCTGAACTGGCGCTCACCCTGGCCCAGGCGACTGCTGTCGTCCTGGGCCAGGGGCGTATCGCCACCGCGCGCAAGGCGGCGGGCAAGCGCCTGACCGCCGTCATCGCGCGCGACCCGCGCATCTCGGGGCAGTTCCTCTCTGCCGCGGTCGAAGCCGGGCTCGCGTCATCGGGCGTCGACGTGCTCGACGCCGGTACGCTGCCGACGCCCGCGGCGGCGTTCCTCATCGGCGACATCGACGCCGACTTCGGCGTCATGATCTCGGCATCCCACAACCCCGCCCCCGATAACGGCATCAAGATCTTCGCGCGCGGCGGCGTCAAGCTGCCCGACGTCGTCGAGCAGCGCATCGAAGAGGCGATGGCAGGGCCGAAGCTGCAGCCCACCGGCGGCGACGTGGGCCGGGTCACGCGGTTTTCGGATGCCGAGGATCGCTACGTCATGCACCTGCTGGCATCCCTGCCACATCGCCTCGACGGACTGCACGTCGTCGTCGACTGCGCGCATGGCGCGGCATCCGGCGTGTCGCCGGAGACGTTCCGCAACGCGGGCGCCAAGGTGACCGTCATCGGTGCCGATCCGGATGGGATCAACATCAACGACGGTGTCGGGTCGACGCACCTCTCCCTGTTGGCAGCTGAGGTCGTGCGCACCGGCGCCGACCTCGGCATCGCGCACGACGGCGACGCCGACCGCTGCCTCGCGGTCGACGCGTCGGGGGCGGTGATCGACGGCGACCAGATCATGGCGATCCTCGCGGTGTCGATGAAGCAGCGCGGCGTGCTGCGAGGCGACACGCTGGTGGCGACGGTCATGAGCAACCTCGGTCTGCACCGCGCGATGGCAGAGCACGGGATCACGGTCGAGACGACCGCCGTCGGCGACCGATACGTGCTCGAGCGCATGAACGAGGGCGGCTTCAGCCTCGGCGGCGAGCAGAGCGGTCACGTCATCATGAGCCGCTTCGCAACGACCGGCGATGGCGTGCTGACCGGGTTGCACCTAGCGGCCGAGATGGCCCGGACGGGGCGGTCGCTCGCTTCGCTGGCATCTGTGATGACGGTGTTCCCGCAGGTGCTCGTGAACGTGCGCGGCGTGGAGCGCACGCGCGCAACCGACCCCGATGTCGTCGACGCGGTGTCGCTGGCCTCGGAGGCCCTCGGCGACTCGGGCCGCGTGCTGCTGCGCCCGTCGGGCACCGAGCCGATGGTGCGGGTCATGGTCGAAGCGGCGTCGCCGGAGGATGCCCAGCGCATCGCCGACGAGCTGGCCGACGTCGTCCGGGGGTAGCGCGACGGGTCTCGCCCCGCGCTTGCGCTTGCTGCTTGCCGCTTGCGCTGGTTTGCCGCTTGCGCTGGTTTGCCGCTTGCGCTGGTTTGCCGCTTGCGCTTGCCGCGTGCGCGAGCTTGCCCCGGTTTGCGCGAGCTTGCCCTGGGTTGCGCGAGTTTGCCCTGCCCCGCGCGAGCTTGCCCTGGGTTGCGCGAGATTGCCCTGGGTTGCGCGAGTTTGCCCTGCCCCGCGCGAGCTTGCCCTAGGTTGCGCGAGTTTGCCCTGGGTTGCGCGAGCTTGCCCTGGGTTGCGCGAGCTTGCCCTGGGTTGCGCGAGTGTCATGTCTCAGGACATCGGTGACGAATCTGTATCAGGACATCGGTGACACGTGGGTGGTCGTTGGTGGTGACACTTCTCGGGCTTATCTGTGAGGGATGAGTCGTGTTGAGCCTGTCGATCCCCGTGTCCGTCTCGCGATCGCGCAGTGGCCACCAGACGCGCCGCGTGGGGCGGTGACCACGTTCTGCGCGGAGCACTCGATCTCACGGAAGACGTTCTACGCGATCCGGAAACGTGCTCTCGTCGACGGGCAGGCGGCGGCGCTCGAGCCGCGTTCTCGCCGGCCGAAGTCGAGCCCGAGCACGATCGCCGACGAGGTGAAGCAGCAGGCAGTCGCGGTGCGGGCTGCTCTGGAGTCGTCAGGGTTGGATCATGGGCCGATCAGCGTGCACGACAAGATGCAGGCGCTGGGGATGACGCCGGTGCCGTCGATCGCCGCGCTGGCGCGGATCTTCCGCGCCAGCGGGGTCGCCCGCGCGGAACCGCGGAAGAAGCCGCGGGCCGCGTACCGCCGATTCGTGTATCCGGCGCCGAACGCGTGCTGGCAACTGGACGCGACCGAGTATGTCATCGCCGGCGGCCGCAAGTGCGTGATCTTCCAGCTCATCGATGACCACTCTCGCTACGCCGTCGCCTCCCACGCCGCGACCGGCGAGACCTCCCGCGACGCGATCCGCGTTGTGAAGAAGGCAATCAAACGTCACGGCGTGCCACAACGGCTGCTCTCGGACAACGGCATGGCGTTGAACCCGTCGCGGCGCGGGATCGTCGGCCAGCTCGTTGAGTACGTCACCCGGCTCGGTGTTGAGCCGATCACCGGGAAACCCTACAAGCCGACCACGCAGGGCAAGAACGAGAGGTTCCATCAGACGCTGTTCCGCTGGCTCGACAAACAGCCCTTCGCTGCGAACCTCCGTGAGCTGCAAACACAGATCGACGCATTCGATCACATCTACAACACGGAGCGCCCGCACCAGGCACTGCCCGGTCGGATCACCCCGCAGGCCGCGTGGGACGCGACACCGAAGGCTGAACCGCCCCGCCCGAAGCCGGTGCCGCCACGGAAACGGGACGACCCGGCACCACCCGCGCCGTCGCGGAACGGCCGCGTGCTCGACGGGATCCGCGTCGCAACGATCCGCCCCAACGGCTCGATCAGAGCCCGCAGCGTCAACTTCCACATCAGCCACGCTCTGCGCGGGCAAGACGTGTTCCTGATCTACGAGACCGCCACGCTCACGGTCTTCAACGACCGCGGCACGCTCATCATCGAGCACAACTGGCCACCACCCGGCGTGAAGTACGTCGGCAACGGCAAGTCCCGAGGCTCCAGAGGAAGAGAACTGTCACCCATGTCCTGAGACATGAAGTGTCACCGATGTCCTGAGGCAGAACCGTCACCCATGTCCTGAGACATC
>NZ_MKTQ01000003.1 GCF_001898315.1 Microbacterium sp. 70-16
GGCGCCGCGGGCGGGGTTGCCGGTGGTGAGGCTGAGGGCGGAGATCGCGGCGAGGGTGGGGCCCAGGCACGGGGTCCAGCCGAGCCCGAACGCGATGCCGAGCAGGGGAGCTCCGGCCAGCCCGCTGGGTGGGTGGATGGCGGGTTTCGCGGTGCGTTGGAAGAGCCGGAACACGCCGAGGAACACGAGACCCATCAGCAGGACCACGATCCCGAGGATGCGGGTGAGGAGATCTTGCCAGCGGATGAGCCAGGCCCCCAGGGCGCCGAACGCGGCCCCGTAGCCGATGAACAGGACGGAGAAGCCGAGGGTGAACAGCCCGGTCCCGGCCAGCGCCCGCCACCGGGAGACCTCCGCGGTGGTGGTGGTGCCGGTGAGGTAGCCGAGGTAGCCGGGCACGAGGGGGAGCACGCAGGGGGAGGCGAAGGACACCAGCCCGGCGAGGAGGGCGAGGGGGAGTGCGGCCCAGATGCTGCCGGCGGTGATGATCTCCCCCATCAGGGGCTCGTCTCGGCGAGGACGGTGTCGATGAGGGAGGCGAGGGTGGTGCGGGTGGGGAGTTGCCCGATGATGCGGGCGGCCATCCGGCCGGTGCGGTCCAGGACGATGGTGGTGGGCACGGCGCCGGGGGCGGCTTTCCCGGCGAACGCGGCTTGCACGGTGCCGGTGGTGGCGTCCAGGATCGACGGGTAGGTGATGCCGAACTGGTTCTCGAACGCGGCGGCGGTGTCGGCGCTGTCGCGCACGTTGACGCCGATGAACACGACACCGTCGGGCTGGTAGGTCTGGGCGAGGGCTTCCAGGTCCGGCGCTTCGGCACGGCAGGGCGGGCAGGCGGCGTACCAGAAGTTCACCACGACGACCGAGCCCGCCCACGCGGTGGAATCCGCCTGCTCCCCGGTGTCGGTGGTGCCGGTGAAGGTGACCGGGTCGTCGCGCTGGTCGGCGGGGATCTCCCGCACGGTCTCGTCCGCGGACAGATACCCCGGGGACGGGGAGGAGGGCAACAGGCCGGGCGTCTGGGGGGTGCACCCGGCCAGGAGCAGGGCGAGCGCGCCGAGCACGGCGACCGCGGCGGCGGTGACCGTGCGGCGGGGTGGGCGTGTCAGGGTGGTGGGGGTGCGCATGCGGGATCACTCCGGTCGGTCAGGTGTTCGTGCTCTTGCTGCTGGGGCGGCGGCGGCCGGCGAGGATGGCGCCGGTGATCAGCAGCAGCGCCCCGGTCGGGTACCCGGCGACCAGGTCGAGCCAGCCGGGGGGCTGGCCGGGGCCGAACACTTCCAGGTGCGCGAGCCAGTGGATGATCGCGACGATCGCGCCGGCGGCCATCAGGGCCTGGCCGACCCGGACGAGCAGGCGGTGTCGCCGCCAGGCGCGTTGCGGGTCCTCAGCTGGGGCGGGGCGGGGGGTGGTGCGGGTCATGAGCGGTCCTTTCGCAGGGGGCGGGTCACAGTCCGGAGTAGGAGTGCAGCCCGGTGAAGAAGACGTTGACGACGCCGAAGTTGAACAGCACGGCGGCGAAGCCGACGATGCACAGCCAGGCGGCGCGGGTGCCGGCCCAGCCGCGGGTGGCGGTGGCGTGCAGGTATCCGGCGTAGAGCACCCAGATGATGAACGTCCACACCTCTTTCACGTCCCACCCCCAGAACCTGCCCCAGGCGCGGCCGGCCCAGATCGCCCCGGCGATCAGGGTGAAGGTCCACAGGATGAACCCGACGATCGTCAGCCGGTATGCGAGTCGGTCCAGATCCTCCGGCCCGGGCAGACTGTCCCGCAGCCGGGTGAGCCGGGAGGGGAGACCCCGGCGGCGGGTGGTGAGCAGGTAGGTGAGGGAGACGAGGAACGCGAGCCCGAAGAACGCGGTCGCCAGCAGCGCGACCAGCACGTGGATGACCAGCCACCCGGATTGCAGGGCGGGCATCAGGGGGACGACGGGGACGTAGAAGCTGACCGTCGCGACGCCGAGCAGCAGCACGGTCAGCCCGAGCACGGCGCTGCCCAGGTACGCCAACCGCACCCGCAGCGACACGGCCAGGAAGGTGGCGATGATCAGCGCGGTGCCGGTGAGGGAGAACTCGAACATGTTCGCCCACGGCACCCGGTCCGCGGCGACCCCGCGCAGCACCACCCCGGCAAGATGGAACACCCAGCCCAGCACGGTCAACGCGAACCCGACCCGCGCCGCCTTCCCCGCCCCCCGTCCGCCCCCCGGGACAGCGGCGGCGGGTGTGGTGTCGGGGGCGGGGGTGGGGGGTGTGCCTGCCAGGTCCGGGTCGGTGGTGGTGGCGCCGGCGGTGACAGGCACCCGGGCGGTGACCGGGACGGCAGGGGCGCTGGCGCGGCGGGCGAGGTGAAGGGTGTAGGCGACGAACGCGGCGGCGTAGATCGCGATCGCGGAGTACACCAGCAGCAGGGACAGGGCGTCAAGGAACGGGGTCATCAGAGCCTCCTCGAAGGGGTGTGGGGGTCGGGGTGAGGCGGGCGGCGAGGGTGTCGACGGTGGGTTGCAGGCGGGGGTCGTCGCCGCGGGCGAGCCCGGCGACCTCCAGCACCGTGCCGCCGCGGCGGCCGGTGGCTGTGCGGACCCAGAGGCGGCGGCGGGGCACAAACAGGGACAGGGCCAGCCCGGCCATCGCGGCGACCGCGGCGATCAGGGTGGGGGTCTGGGTGGGGTCGGCGGCGATCTCCAGCGACGCGAACCGGGGGATCGGGCCGAGCTCGATCGTGCCCAGCCCGTCCGGCAGCGGAACCGGGGTGCCGGGGACCAGCTGCAGGGCGGGGGTGGGGGTGCCGCGCCCGGCGATCTGGGTGAGGGTGCTGGTGTCCAGTGCGTACACCGACACCGGGACCCCGGTGTTCAGGCCCAGGTCGCCGACGTACACGTTGAAGGTGACGACCGGGTCCAGCAGGTCCGGGTAGCTGGACGCGAACGCCCCAGAGGCGGTGGTCGCGCGGGTGGGGTACAGCATCCCGACCAGGCCGACCTGCTCGGCCAGCCCGTCGGGAACCTTCACGATCCCCAGGCTGGTCAAATTCGCGTCCTGCGGCAGGAACGGGACCGTGTCACGGAACACGATCTTCCCGGCCGGGTTTCGGACGGTGAGGGTGGGCGCGTACCCGTTGCCGAGCAGATAGATGTCGGTGCCAGCCACCGACAGCGGCTCGTTGACCCGGATGCTGGAGGCCTGCCGGGTGCCGCCAGTGGTGGTCGTGACCTGCGCGTCGAACGTCTTCGGCATGCCGAGCGCGTTGACGTTGTCCAGGACGTAGTCGACGCGGAACCGGTCCAGGGTGAGGGAGAACGTCGGGATCTGCGTGTCAGTGATGAACCGGCCGGCGGTGAACGAGTCGTACGCGATCCGGGTGGACGCGAACGTCTGCCCCTCCACCAGCACCCGCTGCCCGGTGAACCGGAACCCGCCGCCGACGCCGACCACGACCAGCACCGCCAGCAGCGCCACGTGGAACAGCAGGTTCCCGGTCTCCCGCAGGTAGCCGCGCTCGGCTGCGACCGAGTCCCGTCCGTCGTCGCCGCGGACCCGGCGGGTGCGGTACCGCTGCCGGCGCAGCGCCTTCTCGGCCGCGTCCAAGACCGCACCGGGGGGCGTGTCGGGGAGGACGCGGCGGGTGTGGGCGGGCAGGCGGGACAGGTTGCGGGGGGTGGCCGGGGGCGGGGCGAGCAGCGCGGTCAGGTGGTGGCGGATGCGGGGGATGACGCAGCCGATCAGCGACGCGAACAGCAGCAGGTAGATCGCGGAGAACCACACCGACCCGAACACGTCGTGCAGCTGCAGCAGGTCCACCGCCCACATCCAGCCCGGGTTGGTCTTGTCGAACTGAATCACCCCGTTCGGGTCGGAGGAGCGTTGCGGGATCAACGACCCGGGGATCGCGGCCACCGCGAGCAGCAGCAACAACACCAGGGCGGTGCGCATGCTGGTCAGCTGCCGCCACGCCCACCGCGCCCACCCCGACACGCTCAGGCGCGGATTCGTGGGCTCGTCCACCGGCCGGTCGACGTGATCGGCGGGCAGCTGCGGGGCCTGCTCACTGCGGATCGACACGCGCATCCCCCCTCCCCTGGACGGGTGCGCGGCGGCGGGCGCGCCAGGAGGCGTGGGCGAGCAGCCCGACCCCCAATGCCGCGGCCACCAGGGCGGTGAGCACGTTCGCTTTCAGCCCGCCGGCGAGCAGCTCGGTGGGATCCAGCCGGATGGACTCCAGCGCCGCCCGCCCTGCCCCGTACCACAGCAGGTACACGCCCAGACTCCGCCCGGCGCCCAACGTAATCCGGCCGTGCCGGCGGCGGTGATGCTCGAGCAGCACGATCACGGCGGCACCGGCCAGGTTCCACAGCAGCTCGTACAGGAACAGCGGATGAAACAGGGTCCCCGCCGGGGTCCCCGGCGGGATCGCGGGAGCTGAGGGGTCGATCTGCAACCCCCACGGCAAGGTGGTGGGTGGGCCGAACAGTTCCTGGTTGAAGTAGTTCCCCAGCCGCCCCACCGCCTGGGCGACCAGCATCCCCGGGGCGAGCGCGTCCAGGAACAGCAGCACCGGGATCCCGGCGCGACGGGTGGCGATCACGATCCCGACCAGCCCGCCCAGGATCGCGCCGAAGATCGCGATCCCGCCCTCCCAGATGTAGAGCACCCGCCACAGGTCCGCGCCAGGGAAGAAGTAGTCGCCCGGATGGGTGAGCACATGGTAGATCCGGGCGCCGAGGATCCCGAACGGCACCGCCCACATCGCCACATCCACCACGGCCCCGGCCGGATGCCCGACCGCCCGCAACCGACGGCCGGTGATCAGCACCGCCAGCACGATCCCGGCCAGGATCGCCAGCGCGTAGAACCGAATCTGGAACGGCCCGACCTGTACGAAGCTGATCCCCGGGCTCGGGATCAGCGCCGGAGCCACAATGAGGAGTGCGTCCATCAGGGCCTCACCCTCGCCGGGAGCCACGCCAGCGGGTCCACCGCTTCGCCTCCGGTGCGGATCTCGAAGTGCAGGTGTGCGCCGAAGCTGCGTCCACTGTCCCCGACCTGGCCGACCAGTTGCCCCACCCGCACGGTCTGTCCCGGGGTCAGGGCGAGGGACCCTTCCCGCATGTGCGCGTACGCGCTTTCCACGACCTGCCCGTCGATCTCGTGCCGGATCACCACGTACACCCCGTACGCGCCGCCCTGCTCCGTCGCGGTGGTGACCACCCCGTCGGCGATCGCCTGGATCGGGGTGCCGATCCCGGGGGCCATGTCCAGTCCGGCATGGAAATTTGAGCAGGACGGGCATGGCGGGGTGCGGTACCCGAACGTGCTGCTGATCGGCACTCCCACGGTGAACGGCCACTGCACCGCCGATGCCGGGTCGTTGGTGAACGTGTCCGCGGTGTGCGCGTACGACTCGGTCCCGACGGGGGCGGTCACCGCCACCGTGTAGTCCCCGCGCACCATCACCGTCCCGGTGACGGTGTCGGGGGTGGTGAACGACTGGGCGCGCACCGGGGTGCGGGTCGCCTCGACGGCGAACACCGGCTCCGGCGTCAACGGGATCAGCAACGGCAGTCCGGCGAGCATCCGGGATCGGGTGAGCGTGCGGCGCGGCGCGTGTCGAGGTGTCCGGGCGGCACGGGTGGGCCGACGGCGTCGATCGCGTCGCGTCTGGACGGGTGGGGAAGACAGGGCGGCTCTCGCCGCACGGCGCGTCCCGGTACCGGGAGTCGGGGAGGAGGGGGCGGGTTCGGGCATACAAGACTTTCCTGGATGAGGGGGACGATGAAGGTGCGCACGGTCGCCACCGCCGTCACACGGTCCAACCGGGAGCCGCGGCCCGGAGTGCACGGCGAGAATCCGGGATCGGATCACCCATGGCGCTGCCGCAGACGGGTCGCGCTCGCCTGCGGGCCGTACATCGTGGACCGTCGGCGACATCACGCGCCAGCTGTGGCTCAGAGGGCGGGCGCGTGCGGCGTGTTGATCAGGTGCGGCTGATCGACAAAACGATCAGGGAGGGCCGCAGAAGGGTCGACCTGGACGTGAACGTGGCCGACCTGCC
>NZ_MKTQ01000004.1 GCF_001898315.1 Microbacterium sp. 70-16
GCATGCTGCAGGAGGCCGTCGACGCGCTGTTCGACAACGGCCGCCGTGGTCGCCCCGTCACCGGTACCGGCAACCGTGCCCTGAAGTCGCTGTCCGACATGCTCAAGGGCAAGCAGGGCCGCTTCCGTCAGAACCTGCTCGGCAAGCGCGTCGACTACTCGGGCCGCTCGGTCATCATCGTCGGTCCGCAGCTGAAGCTGCACCAGTGTGGTCTGCCCAAGCAGATGGCGCTCGAGCTCTTCAAGCCGTTCGTGATCAAGCGCCTGATCGACCTCGGTCACTCGCAGAACATCAAGGCCGCCAAGCGCGCCGTCGAGCGCACGCGTCCCGAGGTCTGGGACGTGCTCGAGGAGATCATCCGCGAGCGCCCCGTGCTGCTGAACCGTGCACCCACGCTGCACCGCCTCGGCATCCAGGCCTTCGAGCCTCAGCTCGTCGAGGGCAAGGCCATCCAGCTGCACCCGCTCGTGTGTGCGGCGTTCAACGCCGACTTCGACGGTGACCAGATGGCCGTGCACCTGCCGCTGTCGGTCGAGGCTCAGGCCGAGGCCCGCGTGCTGATGCTCGCGTCGAACAACATCCTCAAGCCGTCTGACGGCCGCCCGGTCACCCTGCCCTCGCAGGACATGATCATCGGCCTGCACCACCTGACCACGGTCAAGGAGGGTGCTGCCGGTGAGGGTCGCGTGTTCGGTTCGGTCGGCGAGGCGATCCTGGCCAAGGACGAGGGCACCCTCGACCTGCAGGCCAAGGTCCGCATCCGCATCCCGGGTCTGTCGTTCCTCGAGGGCGAAGCGCCCGAGGGCTACGACCGTCACGGCCTCGTGGACGCGTCGCTCGGTCAGGCGATCTTCAACGACACGCTGCCCAAGGGCTACCCGTTCGTGCGCGAGCAGGCTGACAAGGGCAAGCTGTCGCAGATCGTCAACAAGCTCGCCGAGGAATACCCCAAGGTCGAGGTCGCCGCGTCGCTTGACCGCATCAAGGATGCCGGGTTCTACTGGGCCACGCGCTCGGGCGTCACGGTCGCACTGAGCGACATCCTGACCCCGCCGAACAAGGGCGAGATCATCGCCAAGTTCGAGCAGCAGGCGCAGAAGGTCCAGGGCCAGTTCGAGAAGGGTCTCGTGACCGACGCCGAGCGTCGTCAGGAGCAGATCAAGATCTGGACCGAGGCGACCGACGAGGTGCAGGCCGCGATGAAGGCCAACTTCCCCGCCGACAACACCATCAACCGCATGGTGAGCTCGGGCGCCCGTGGTAACTGGCTGCAGATCCGCAACATCGCGGGCATCCGAGGCCTGGTCAACAACACCAAGGGTGAGATCATGCCCCGCCCGATCATCTCCTCGTACCGCGAGGGGCTGTCGGTTGCGGAGTACTTCACCGCGACGCACGGTGCCCGTAAGGGTCTGGCCGACACGGCCCTCCGTACCGCCGACTCGGGTTACCTGACGCGACGCCTCGTCGACGTCTCGCAGGATGTCATCATCCGCGAGGACGACTGTGGCACGACGAAGGGCCTCGAGTTCACGATCGCCGCTCCGAATGCCACCGGCACGCTGGTGCGCGACGCGAACGTCGAGAACTCGGTGTTCGCCCGTACCCTGGCGGCCGACGTGGTCGCGCCGTCGGGCGAGGTCGTGGCATCCGCCGGTGACGACGTGGGTGACGTGCTCATCGACAAGCTCGTCGAGGCCGGCGTCGAGACCATCAAGGTCCGCTCGGTGCTCACGTGTGACTCGGCGGTCGGCGTCTGCGCGAAGTGCTACGGCCGTTCGCTCGCGACCGGCAAGCTCGTCGACATCGGTGAGGCCGTCGGCATCATCGCGGCCCAGTCGATCGGTGAGCCCGGCACGCAGCTGACGATGCGTACCTTCCACACAGGTGGTTCGGCTTCTGCCGACGACATCACCCAGGGTCTGCCGCGTGTGCAGGAGCTGTTCGAGGCCCGTACCCCCAAGGGTGCGTCCCCGATCGCCGAGGCTGACGGTCGCATCACGATCGATGAGACCGACAAGGCGAAGAAGGTCATCCTCACGCCCGACAACGGCGACGAGCCGCACGTCTACCCGGTGCTCAAGCGCGCCACGCTGCTGGTCGAGGACGGCCAGCACGTGACGGTCGGCCAGCCGATCCTGGTGGGCACGCTCGACCCCAAGGAGGTCATGCGTGTGCAGGGTGCCCGCGAGGTGCAGAAGTACCTCGTCGGCGGCGTGCAGGGCGTGTACCGCTCGCAGGGTGTGCCGATCCACGACAAGCACATCGAGGTCATCGTCCGTCAGATGCTGCGGAAGGTCACCGTGGTCGACCACGGCGACACGACGCTGCTGCCGGGTGAGCTGGTCGACTTCAAGCGCTACCAGCAGATCAACCGCGAGGCAGTCGCCGAGGGCAAGCGCCCCGCGTCGGGTCGTCCCGAGCTGATGGGTATCACGAAGGCGTCGCTCGCGACCGAGTCGTGGCTGTCGGCCGCGTCGTTCCAGGAGACCACCCGCGTTCTGACGCAGGCGGCCATGGAGGGCAAGAGCGACCCGCTCGTCGGCCTCAAGGAGAACGTCATCATCGGAAAGCTCATCCCCGCCGGAACCGGTCTTGCGAAGTACCGCAACGTCACGGTCGAGGCGACGGAAGAGGCCAAGAGCGAGCGGTACCCCAACCGCATCTTCGCCTCGGACGGCGCCTACAGCGACGCCGACCTGAGCTACGTCGACTTCGACAGCTTCTCGACGGACGACTTCACGCCCGGTACGTACAACTGAGTCGAGTCACCACTCGGTGACCGCTGTGAAGGCCCCCAGGACTTTGGTTCTGGGGGCCTTCGCCGTTTTCGGGGGGCGTGGGGTGGGGGTGTCGCGCACGGCGGGGTCGGGGTGTCGGCGCGCGTCGCCGGGTTTGTCGCGCGGTCGCGCGATCGTGCCGGGGTGTCCACCGGCCGCGGGGCGAGTCGGCGCTTAGCCTGGAGGCATGGCTCGGGTCGGTGGCAGGAATGCCGCATTCGCTTGGATCGTCGGCATCGGATGCGCGGCGACCCTCGGGGTGCTCGCCGTGCTCGCGCTGCCGATGCTGCCGGCATCCATCGCCTGGGTCGACACCGCGATGAACCCTCCCGCGGCGACGACCGACCCCGTCGCAGTCGGTGGCGACGAGGTCGTCTCCGGCCCGCCGGCCGACTGCGCCGGACTCTACGACGACGCCCTGTGGGCGACGATGCGCTTCACCGACGGCGCGATCATGACGCCGTCGAAGGATGCCCCGACCACGACTGCGACCGCGCTGCTGACCGCGCTGCAGCCGCAGGTCGCCTTCACGTGTTCGTGGCACGCCGACGAGGGCACCGTGACCACGACGCTCGCGACCGTGCCCACCGATGCCGGGTCGATCGCCGCGGCGGCGCTGCCCGGCGAGGGCTTCGACTGCTCGGCAGAGGGCGACCGCACGCGTTGCACGCGCACCGACGGCACGCTCACCGAGACGATCGAGGCGGGCGCCGGTCTGTGGCTGTCGACGACGGAGGATGCCTGGCATCCGGCGGAGTACGTCTCGCGCACGGGGGCGCGCGTCTGGGGTTGAGCGGTTCGCGCTCGCGCGTGGGCGCAGGTGCGTGCGCGTCGGCGCGCTACCGCGCTCGCGCTCGCGCTACGGCGTCGGGCTGGCGCTGGCCGACGGGGTGGGTGTGGCCGTCGGCAGCCCCGTCACCCACAGGGCGTCGATGATCGCGTTCGTGTATCCGGTCGGTGCGAGGTTCGAGAACTGCGTGTCGACGATGACGCCGTCACGGTAGAAGAGCGTGCGGCCTTCCTCCACCGGCAGAGTCGGGTGATCCCACGTCTTCTCGCAGCGGATGCCGCCGCGCGGCTCGTAGCACGTGTAGCCGTCGTTGCCGAGGGCATACAGCGCATCGCGCGCTTCGCGCTCGGGTGAGTAGCCGATCACCGTGACCAGCCACGTGCCGGCCGCGCCCGGATCGCCCCACACGCACACGCGCGAGCTGTCGGCTCGGATGCCCCCGCCCATGCCGTCCGCGTTGAGCGGGACGCCCTCGAGCTGCGCGAGCACGTCGGCGTCGAGGATGTCGCGACACCCCTGCGGCAGGTCGGCCGGCAGTGCCGTCGTCGATACCGACTCACCCATCGGGAACGGTGCGATCGTCACCGAGGGCGACGGTGAGGGGGCGGTCGTCGTCAGGGCATCCGCCGTCGTCGACGATTCCGGATCGGGCGTGCCGACGCAGCCGGCGAGCATCACGGTCGCGAGCATCAGCGCGGCGCCGAGGGCGGCGATGCGGGCGGGCGCGGTGCGGGTCATGCGTCCACGATAGGCACGCTCGCCGACAGTCTCGCCCTGACACGTCGCGATGCGGCGACTCGGTGGATGCCGGGTTCGAGCGCCGCTCGCGCGCCGTCCGCGCGCATGACAACACGTCGGCGGGCCTGCGCGGCTGGGCGAGGGGCGGGCGTTACGCTCACTGTGCGGCGGCACGCGCCCCGCGTGAGGAGCAACGCATGAGCGACACCCAGTACGGCGAGCCGGTCGAGGAGAACACCCCGGCAGACGAGGTCACGTCGGCCGACGCGGCTGTCGCCAGCGCCCACGAGGGCCTGGCCGAGGCCGAGGCGATGTCGCGCGAGGCCGAGGCGGCGTCGACGGATGCCGTGGCATCCGCAGCCCCTGCTGCACCCGAAGCTCCCGTGGCCTCCGACGCGACCGAGGTGGCTCCGGCTGCTGACGCGGCGGCCGCGGAACCCGCGGTCGAGACAGTCGTCGCCCCCGCAGCCCCCGCAGCCGGCAGTCTGTACGCCGACGACGAGGTGGACGAGGCCTACGTTCCCGGGGCATACTCCGACGCGCCCACCGAGGTCGTGGCCGAGACGGTCGCGCCGGCCGAGGTCGCGGCGGCTGCCGCGGCTCCCGCCGCGTTCCCGCAGCCGCAGCCCATCTTCGTGCAGGCTCCCGAGGCGCCGCGCCCGCGCGGCAACCGCGCCGCCGCCGGGGCGATCGGAGTGCTCGCCGCGCTCTCGTTCGGCATCCTGTACCTCGCCGCCGCGCTCGGGTTCCGCGCGATCGACGGCGACGTCACGACCGCGAACGTCGGAACCGAAGCCCTCGCGGCGCTCACCTCGTGGTGGTTCTGGGTGCCGGTCGTCGTGTTCTTCCTGGCGTTCTGGCTGCTCGGCGCGATCATCAACCGCGGCCGGTGGGGCCACTGGGTCGTGTTCGGTCTGCTCGTCGGCGCCGCCTCGTACGGCGGACACCTGCTCGGCCAGCTGTTCCAGGCGCCGTTCTGGCAGCTTACGGCGAGCCAGGGTGAAGAGCTCGTCGCCGGCCAGCTGCTCGCGCCGCTCGCGATCGTCGCGTTGGTCGTCGGCCGCGAGCTGACGATCTGGTTCGGCGCGTGGGTCGCGGCGCGCGGCAAGCGCGTAAGCGAGCTCAACCGTGAAGCGCAGCGCGAGTACGAGCGCACGCTCGAGGCTGGCCCGCGCATCCACCAGGGCTGATGTCCGAGCCGCAGCGGGGAGTCCGGCCGCCCGTCGCGGTCGCCTTCGCTGCGGTCGGCTTCTTCGCCCTGCTGATCGCCGGTTTCGGACTGCTCAGCCTGCTGACCGACGCCGAGGTGCTGCCCGTCGCGGGGCTCGGCCAGGTGCCGGGCGCCGTCGGAACGGGGGCATCCGTCGTCGTGTTCGCGGCGACCGCGTGGGTGGCGGTGCGCCGGCCGCAGCCGTCGTACGTGGGCGTGCTGCTGATCGTGGTGGCGACCTTCCTGGCGTATCTCGTGGGGGTGCTCGTCGGCGCGGTGCTGGTCGGGGCTGACGCGGCGCGCACGATCGCCGCCATCGGCGCGTTCGCGACGTCGTGGTTCGCCGTGGTCCTCGCCGTAGCAGCCCTCGTCGCGGGCTGGGCCGCCATCGCCCTCGTCCGCACGCGCGCCAGCCGCCCCCGCTGGCCCTGGGAGCACGACGACTGACCCGGCTCGGCCCCTGCCGGGCCGCCGACCGCAATAACTCAGGAGGTGTGGCCGCCTGGGGCCTGATTTCGGATGGTTTGGCCCGGAATTAGGGTGCTGTTCCTGAGTTATTGCGGTGCGGCACCGCCGCCGGAGGTGGGGCGGCATCGACGGGCCCGGTGGCGCGGCGGCGGGTGACCACCGGGTGCTCACGCCCTGCCGGGCCGCCGACCGCAATAACTCAGGAGTTGTGGCCGGTCGGGGCCCGACATCGGGTGTTTTGACCGGGAATCGAGGTGCGGTTCCTGAGTTATTGCGGTGGGGCGCCGCGCAGACGTCCGAGGTGGCCGAGCGGGGGCGCCGCGAGATCCCGCGAAATCCCGCGGGATCGCGCCACGAGGCGCGACAATGGACGGGTGGAGCGGTCGATAGAGACCCAGGTCAGCCAGGCGGTCGACGCCTGGCTGCGGTGGTTGCCGCGCTGGGAGCCGGCGACGCACCGCGGCCGGGTCGCGCCGTGCCGCCGCTGCATCGGCTCGCCCGTGCTCTCGGCCGCCGGCCTCGGCTCTGACGTGCCGCACGGCGTGCAGCACGGACTGTCGACCCGCGTGAAGACGATCATCGACCACGCCGTCGCCGACTACACCGAGCTCAACCTGCCGATGCTGCAGGCCGAGCTCGACCAGCAGGCCGAGCGCAATCGCGCGCGCAGCTACCGTCCTGCCGAGGGGCTCGACCCCGAGTTCGAGGGGCTGCCGCTCGACCCCGAGCCCACACCCGGGGCGCCGTTCCTGTTCACGATCGGCGGGCTCGCCGAAGAGGCGGATGCCGATGTTCCCGCGCTTCCTCCGCTCAGCGACGAGGCCAAGGCGGCCCTGCGGCAAGAGGTCGGCCTCGCCGACGACTACGCGAACCTGATCGGCCGCGAGGTGTGCGCCGTGCTGCTGCACCACCGCCTGCGCATCCAGGCCGCGATCGGCCAGTACGTCGAACCGCAGATCGCGGCGATGCTCGAAGAGCTGACACGCTCGCTGGATGCCCCGTTCGATCCGAACGCCGAACCGGGGATGCCCGAGCCGTAGCCCGGTTGTCGCAGGCGCGAGTTGTTAGCATTGCCGGGTCTGGCGACTGGGCCCAGACCAGTAGCAACAGCCCGGCGGACCAGTAGCAACAGCCGGGCGGAGACGCTCGACGAGATGGGGGTGCCATGACGCGCAGGCTTCCCTCTGCGCCGCCCCTGCTGCCGGGGCTCGATTACGTGCGCCCGCTCGGCTCGGGCGGCTTCGCCGATGTCTTCCTGTACCAGCAGGACATGCCCCGTCGTCAGGTCGCCGTCAAGGTGCTGCCGGCGGGTGAGCGCGACCCCGATCTGCTGCGCATGTTCAACGTCGAGGCCGACGTGCTGGCGCACCTGTCTGCGCACCCCGCGATCGTCACGGTGTACCAGGCCGGCATCTCGGCCGACGGCCGGCCCTACATCGTCATGGAGTACTGCCCCGGTTCGCTCGCGCAGCGCTACCGGATCGAGCGGATGCCCGTCGATGAGGTCATGGCGATCGCGGTGCGGCTGGCGGGCGCCGTCGAGTCGGCGCACCGCGCGGGACTCATCCACCGCGACATCAAGCCCAGCAACATCCTCATCACGACGTTCGGCTCGGCCGTGCTCGCCGACTTCGGCATCTCGTCGTCGCTGCTGCGGGCGTCGGATGCCGAAGTGCTCGCGATGTCGATTCCATGGAGCGCGCCCGAAGTCGTCGCCGAGCAGACCGGCGGCACGGTCGCGAGCGAGGTGTGGAGCCTCGGCGCGACGGTGTACTCGCTGCTCGCCGGCCACAGTCCGTTCGAGCGCCGCGAGAAGGGGCAGAACACCCGCGAGCTGATGCGCCGCCGCATCGCCCGGGCGACGTTCGTGCCGATCGCGCGCACCGACATCCCCGACACGCTGCAGCAGGTGCTCGCGACGGCCATGACCCGCGATCCCGATCGCCGCTATCGCTCCGCCCTGGCGTTCGGCGAGGCGGTGCGTGCGGTGCAGGTGCGTGAGGGTCTCGCGCCGACGCCGATCGAGGTCCCCGCGGCGGAGTGGGTCGCAGCATCCGGATCGGTCGACTTCGCCGACGACACCGTGCGCGGGCCTGCGCGCAGCCGCGTGCAGCCCGACGGCCGCCGCCGCACCGCGCCGGTCGATGCGACCGAGCGCCGCCGTGAAGAAGAGGACACGAGCCTGACCCCGCCGCCGGCGGGGCCGCGCCTGGTCTGGCCGTGGATCGTCGGGGGCATCGCCGTCGTCGTCGCGGTCGGGGTTGCCGTGGTGCTCTGGACGGGGCTGCTCTGATGCGCCGCGCGACCGTGGCGGGTCTGGTCGCGGCCGGCGCCGCGATTGCGCTGGTCGCAGGAATCAGCGTCGCGTGGCCCGGCCTGGACGCCCAGCGCACGCCGCCGCTGACCACGACGGCGTGGGTTCTGCAGGCTGACGGCCTGCGCTACGCGCGGGTCAACACCGCGATCGACGAGCTCGACACCGTGCGCACGGTGAGCAATCCGAGTCGCATCGTCTCGACGACCGACAGCTCGTACATGTTCACCGACAGCGACGCCAAGGTCGTCCGCATCGACGACGCCGTGCCGGTCGACCTCGATGCGGAGGGTCTGCGCACCGCGACGGCGGCGCCGTCGGGCACAGAAGAGGTCGCGACCGGCGGCGACTTCGTCGCGTATCGCACGGATGCCGGTGCCGTGTACGCCGGCACGCTGTCGTCGGGATCGGTGGCCCAGCTCGACCCGACCGGCGGCGCATCGGCCGGCGCCGCGACGAGCGAGGCCGACACGGCCGCCTCGGATGCCATCGCCGTCGATGAGCGCGGCGCGCTGTTCAGCTACTCGGCGGCGGCCGGCACCGTCACGCGGCTCGACATCGCCACGGGAACGGTCCGCCGCACCGACCCCGTCGCGGCGGACGGCACGTCGCTCACGCTGACCTCGGCCGGTGACGACTGGGTGCTGGTCGACACCGCGACCGGCAGCTATTGGACGGCCCGGCGGTCGGGGGCATCCGCCGACACATCCGGCACCGTGGCGGTCTCGCGCTCGGACCCCGACGGCGATGGCGTGTACCTCGCCGACGAGACGGGGCTCGTGCGCGTGCCCACCGCGGACGAGCCCGCCGAGCGCGTGTTCGGCGACCGGACGACCTCGCGGGGCACCGCCGCGCGACCCATCGTGCGCGACGGCACGGTGTACGCGGCGTGGTTGCCCGAGGGCGCCGGCCCCGGCACGCTGTGGACCTCGACGGGCGGCGACGTGCCGCTCGAGTACGGCGAGGCGACGCTGCCGACGCAGCGGCGCCCGGGCTTCACGGGTGCGGGCGACGGGCTCGTGCTCAACGACGCCCGCTCGGGCTGGGTGTGGACGGTGCCGGACGGCCGCCTCGTGCCGTCGAGCCAGAACTGGGATCTCGACGATCCGGTCGAGACGGCGCCGAACACGACCGACCAAGAGCCGCCCGCCGTCATCGATCCGCGGCCGCCGGTCGCCGTCGACGACGCCTTCGGCGTGCGTCCCGGGGCGCTCGTATCGCTACCCGTGCTGCTGAACGACCACGACCCCAACGAGGACGTGCTGGCGATCGACCCGGCGTCTGTACAGGGGCTCGACCCGGCATTCGGCACGCTCTCGATCACCGACGACCGGCAGCGTTTCGCGGTGCGGGTCGCCGCCGACGCGACGGGAGTCGCGACGTTCTCGTACGCCGTGTCAGACGGCACGACGCCCGACGGCCTGCTGTCGTCGCTCGCGACGGTGACGCTGACCGTCGTTGCCGACGACGAGAACTCGGCACCGGAATGGTGCGGGGTCGAGGGATGCCAGCAGGAGTGGCCGACGCCCGAGGTCGCGACCGGCGGCACCGTGAGCGTGCCCGTGCTGGGCGACTGGGTCGACCCCGAAGGCGACCCCGTGATCCTGTTCTCGGCGACCGAGGAGTCGGGCATCGGGCAGGTCGCCGCGACGCCCGAGGGCGAGGTCGTCTTCCAGCATGCCGACACGGGAGCGGGGGGCGACCAGGTCGCGACGATCGGGCTGACCGTGGGCGACGCGCGCGGCGCGACGGCGACGAAGAGTCTCTCGGTGCGCGTGCTCGCCGATGCGCAGCCGCAGGTGCAGTCGTTCTCGGTGGTCGACACGGCCGGGTCTCGCTCGACGATCGATGTGGCCCCGCACGTGACCGGGACGGCGGGCGATGTCACGCTGACGGCAGCGCGCGTGCTCGATGATGCGGCGGCGACCGCGACCGTCGTCGGCGGTTCGACGCAGTTCGACTTCTCGGCGAGCAGTCCGGGCGCCTACCGGGTGGCGGTCACGGTGTCGTCGGCGGGCAGCGAGGCCACCGGCACGGTGCGGGTGACGCTGCTGGCCGCCGACGCTCCCGCGCAGCTGGCGACGGCGCCGGTCGTCGCGTTCGTGCGCCCGCAGGCCGATGCGACGGTCGACGTATTCGCGGCGGTGTCGAACCCGACGGGCCGCGTACTGCTGCTGAGCGACGTCGTCGTGCGCGCCGAAGCGGGCTCGTCGCTGAAGGCGGATGCCGTCGGCCAGAGCCAATTGCGCGTGTCGGGCCTGACCGACTCAGGCGACGCGGGCCTGCTGGGCACCGTGTCGTATCGCGTGAGCGACGGGACGGCTGACGAAGGGGCATCCGTCGTGGGCGAGGCGACGGTCTACCTGCTGCCGCCGGCGACCGAAGCCGCCCCGATCACGGTCGACGACTCCGTCGTCGTGCGCGCGGGCGCGCAGATCGACATCCCCGTTCTCGCCAACGACGTCTCTGCCGCGGGCGCCCGGCCGCGCCTGGACCCCGAGTCGATCGAGTCGTCGACGCCGGATGCCCTCGCCTTCGCCTCCGGCGACGTGGTGCGCTATCTCGCGCCGACCGAGCCCGGGCAGTACACGATCAGCTACCGCGCCTTCTCGACGGGGGCGCCCGCGCTCGGCGATCTCGGAACGGTCCGCGTGCGCGTCGTCTCGGACGACACGAACCGCGACCCGCTACCCTCGCGGCTGTCGGGTCGTGTCGCGAGCGGACTGTCGGTCTCGATCCCGTTCGACGGGTTCGGCATGGACCCCGATGGCGACGTCGTGCGGCTCGACAGCATCGTCACCCAGCCCGAGCACGGGTCGGCGGCCATCTCTGCCGACGGCATGTCGATCGTGTACACGAGCACGGCGGGAGAGTCGGGGCAGGACTCGTTCCGGTATCGCGTGATCGACGCGTTCGGGGCGACGGGCGAGAGCACCGTCCGCATCGGGGTGCTGAGCGGTGAGGGCAGCCCGAGCCCCGTGACGTACACCGACTACGTGCACGTGCAGGCCGGTGAGGGCAACGTCATCCGCGTGCACCCGCTCGCCAACGACCTCGACCCGACCCAGGGCACGCTGACCCTCGTGCGCGTGCGCCCCGACGTGCCCGAGACGGCGCTGGACGGCACCACGACCGAGGAGTTCCAGCGGCTCGACGGGCTCATCGCGTCGGTCACCGACGACACCGTCACGATCTCGGCGGGCACCGAGTCGGGCACGATGGCCTTCCTCTACGACGTCGAGTCGTCATCGGGCAGCACGGCGCGCGGCCTCATCGTCGTGCGGGTCGTCGCGCAGCGCGTGCCCGACTTCCCCGTCGTCTCCGACACCGTCCTCACTCCGGCCGAGCGCGACAGCCTCTCGGTCGGCGTCAACGTGCTCGCCGGCAAGGTGCTGTGGTCGGGCGGCGAGGTCGGCGACCTCGTGCTGGGCCTGTGGGGTGACCCCGAAGGGGTGACCGTCGAAGGCGACCGGCTGCGGGCAGACCCCGGCGAAGACGCGCGGATCATCCCGTTCTCGGTCACCGGTGAGACCTCCTCGGGCACCGTCACGACGTACGCGTTCCTGCGGGTGCCCGCCGCTTCCGAGGGGGCGCTGGCGCTGCGCGCCGGCCTTGCGCCGCTCCTGGTGGGTGAGGGGTCGCAGGTGGATGCCGCGCTGGAGGCCCTCGTCGACGTGCCGCGCGGCCGCACACTCGACGTCGACGCGGCGCGGGTGCACGCGTCGGGGGCACGAGCTGCGGCGACGTGCACCGTGACCTCGGGGACGACGATCCGCTACACGGCGGGCGAGGGGGCGCCGTGGACGGATGCCTGTCTGGTGCCGGTGCGCCTGGTCGGTACGACGGCGTGGACCGTCCTCTCGGTGCCGGTGACGGTCACCCCGATCGATCCGCAGCCCTCGCTCAGTCCTGCCTCGCTCGAGGTGGCGCCCGGCGACACGCACGTGCTCGACCTGTCGACGCTCACGACGTGGCAGGGGCGCCCCGAGGCGATCCAGTACGCGGTCGCCGACACAGCGGCATCCTTCACGGTCACCCTCGACGGGGCGCTGCTGACCGTGCGCGGCGACGATGACGCGTCGCCGGGCACCGTCGAGAGCGTGCTCGTCGAGGTCACCAGTCACGCCGGCGTCGCGCCCGGCCGCATCACCCTGCGGGTCGGCGCGGCACCCGCCGTGCTGCCGCAGGGCGGCCAGGTGTCGCGGCAGTGCAGCCAGGCATCCGGCATCTCGTGCGCGATCGACGTGATCGGCGTCACCGGCGAGGTCAACCCGCTGCCGAGCACGCCCCTCGTGCTGGTCGCGGTCGCACCGACCAGCACGTGCACGGGGGTGACGTTCCAGGTCGCTTCGCCCACGCGCGTCGTCGCGACGTGGACCGACGACGCACCCGGCGCGACCTGCACGACGAGCTTCACGGTGCGTGACGCGCAGGGCAGACAGAGCACGGCGGCCCGCAACGGGGCGCTCACCCTCGACCTGCAGGGATACCCCGCAGCTCCCGCCTCGGTCGCGCAGTCGGCCTACGCCGACGGCAGCCTGACGCTGCGCGTCGATCCGGGCCCCGCGCAGACCTCGTACCCCGCCATCAGCGGCTTCGAGGTGCGCTCGGCAGGAGCCGTCGTCGCGACCTGCACGCCGCAGGGCGTGTGCCCCGCGATCTCGTCGCCGAACGGCGAGCAGCGCCAGTTCGAGGTCGTCTCGGTCAACGCGATCGGCGCGTCGCGCCAGACGGTGCGCACGACGGCGTGGGCGTACGACCCGCCGGCCGCGCCGGCGGGCGCGACGGCGAGCCCCGTGCCGGGTGATGCGAACGGGGGACTGGCCACGCTGCTGATCACGGGCGTGGATGCCGCCGACACCGGCGCGCTGCAGATCTCGAGCCCCGCGGGTGAGACGATCACGGTCGCCGTCGCGACCGGTCAGCAGGCGGTGACGGTGCCGTCATTCCGCGTCGGGTCGAACACGGCGACGGCGGTGGTCATCACGCCGCTGTCGCGCTTCGAGGTGCCGCCGGGGCTGGCCGGCGAATCGCCCGGCTCGATCACGGTATCGGCGCACGGCATCGGCGCCCCGACCGCGCCGACGCTCACCCTGACCGCCGTCAACGTCGGCGGCGGACGCGCCGATGTCACCGCGACCGGAGCGGCGGGCCCCGGCGGTGACGACGCGACGACGCGATACGGGATCGTCCAGGACGGCCAGGAGTGCGTCACGTCGATCGACGGCTCCTCGCGCGTCTTCCGCCGGCTCGCCGACGGCCGGGCCTACACCTTCACGCTGTGCGTCGAGTCCTGGTACGGCGGCACGCTGTTCGGGCGCGCGACGACGAGCGCCGAGGTGCGCGCCGTGCAGAGCGGTGCCGCGCCGACCGGCTACACGTTCGTCGTCGGCCCGACCGCCCACGTCAGCGACGGCCGCGCCACCTGGACGATCGACGAGACGCCGACCTCGCGCGAGACGGTCCCGAACGACAATGTCGCGGTGTTCACGGGTCTGCCCAGCACGGTGTTCGACAGCGACCCGGGCATCCGCGTGCGCTACGAGCACACCGCCGGCTGGTGGCAGTCCGAGTGGGGTGCCGTGACCCCGGCATCCGGCAGTGCGCCGTACCAGGTGCAGGCCACGTGGTTGCTCGGCGCCTGCGCCGGCGGCGCGCGGCTGGACACCTCAGCGAACTCGACCGGGGGCCTGGCCCGCATCAGGTTCGATGCGAGCGGCATCGTCTACTACGACGCCGCCGGCGCCGTCATCGCGCCGGGGTCTGACCCGTGGCTCGTGCCCGATGCCGCCGTCCGCGTCGAAGGCATCCGCGTCACCGTTGACTGGTCGGCGCAGCGCTGGCGCCTCGACGCCGCGTCGGCCACCCTCGCTGCGGCCATCTGCACGCCCGCTCCCACGCCCTCGCCCTCCCCGACGCCCACCCCGACTTCCGAGGACACTCCATGACGATCACCTCCGAACAGGCGACCTGGTTCGCGCAGACTTTCGCGGCGCTCGCCGACAACGTGGAGCGCGCGGTGCTCGGCAAGCGCCACGTCGTCGAACTCGTGCTGACGGCGATGCTGAGCGAGGGGCACGTGCTGCTGGAGGACGCCCCCGGGACGGGCAAGACCTCGCTCGCACGCGCTGTCGCGCAGTCGGTGCAGGGCACGACGACGCGCATCCAGTTCACGCCCGACCTGCTGCCCGGTGACATCACCGGCATCACGGTGTACGACCAGAAGACGGGCGCGTTCGAGTTCCACGCCGGGCCCGTGTTCGCCAACATCGTGCTCGCCGACGAGATCAACCGGGCCAGCCCCAAGACGCAGTCGGCGCTGCTCGAGGTCATGGAAGAGCGGCACGTCACGATCGACGGCGTCACGCGCCCCGTCGGAAAGCCCTTCCTCGTGCTCGCGACGCAGAACCCCGTCGAACAGGCCGGCACCTACCGCCTGCCCGAGGCGCAGCTCGACCGCTTCCTGCTGCGCACCTCGCTCGGCTACCCCGACCACGCCGCGACCGTGCGCATCCTCGACGGCGGGGCCACTGCGATCGCCGAGCTCACCGCGATCATCACGCCGGGCGCACTCGTGGGCATGACGGAGCTCGCCGACGACGTCTACGTCGACGCGCTCGTGCTTGACTACATCGCGCGACTCGTGGATGCCACCCGCTCCGCGGACGAGGTGCGTCTGGGCGTCAGCATCCGTGGCGCCCTCGCACTGACGCGTGCCGCACGCACGACCGCCGCGTCGCAGGGCCGCACGTATGCGACCCCCGACGACGTCAAGCGGCTCGCGGTGGCCGTGCTCGCGCACCGTCTGATCCTGCACCCCGAGGCCGAGTTCGACGGCGTCACCCCCGAGGCCGTGATCGGCCAGGTGCTGCTGGATGTCGCCCCGCCCACCCGCCGGGAGACTTCGTGAGTTTCGGTGACTCCCGGCTGACGCGCACCGCGGCGCACACCCTCACGGGTGACCGCACCGAGGTCACGTCGGCGCGCGGCCGCGCGCTCGTCGGTGCGGCGCTGCGCGCCTCGCGGGCGTGGCGGGCGACCCGCGCGGCCCTGATCACGGCGTTCCGGTGGTGTCGCCGCACAGTGCGCCCCGCGGGACTGCTCGCGTTCGTGACGGCGACTGTGGGGCTCGGCGCGGGGCTGCTGTTCGGCTGGGTCGAGCTGATGGTCGCGGGGGTCGCGGCGCTCGTGCTGCTGACGCTGAGCGTCCCGTTCCTGTTCCAGGCGCGCAGCTACGAGGTCGGTCTCACGCTCGCCCACGAGCGGATCGTCGCGGGGCACGGCGTGCGTGCGAGTGTCGTCGTGCGCAACACGGGGCGCCGCGTGGCGCTGCCCGGGCGCATCGACGTGCCGGTCGGTGCGGGCCTGGTCGAATACGGCGTGCCGCTGCTGCGTGCGGGGGCCGCGTCAGAGCAGATCCTCGAGCTGCCGCCGCAGCCGCGTGGGATCGTGCGGATCGGCCCCGCCACGACGGTGCGCTCCGACCCCATCGGACTGCTGCGCCGCGAGCACGCCTTCGACGCGGCGCACGACCTGTTCGTGCATCCACAGACGGTGCCCGTGCCCTCCTCCAGTGCGGGGTTGATCCGCGATCTGGACGGCAGCCCGACCCGACGCCTCGTCGACGCCGACATCTCCTTCCACGCGATCCGCGAATACGCGCCGGGCGATGCGCGGCGGCAGGTGCACTGGAAGTCGACGGCGAAGACCGGCCGCCTCATGGTGCGGCAGTACGAAGAGTCGCGCCGGTCGCGCATGGCGGTCGTCCTCGGCCTCGCCGAGCCCGAGTACGGGTCGGATGCCGAGTTCGAACTCGCCGTCTCGGCCGCGGCATCCCTGTCTGTGCGTGCCGTGCACGACGCGCGCGATCTCGACATCGTCGTCGGTGCCGAGATCCCGCGCGTCGTGCGCGGTCGGTTGCGGGCGATCCGGCACATTCCGACGGCGAGCCCCCGGGTGGTCCTCGACGGGTTCAGCGGCGTCGACCGGCTCGCGAACACGATGGCCTTCGCCGACGTGTGTCGCCTGGCATCCGAGGCCAACGAGCACCTGTCGATCGCCGTGATGATCGCGGGGTCGCACGTCGGCATCGCGAAGCTGCGCTCTGCCGCGCTCGCCTTCCCCGCCGACTCGGCCATCGTCGCGATCGTCTGCGACGAGCGCGCGCACCCGCGCACGCAGGTGCTCGGCGACCTCACGATCGTCACGGTCGGCACGCTCGACGACCTGTCCGGACTGCTGCTGCGGGGGGCGGCCTCATGAGTGGGTCGGCGCGCGCAGTGGGTGCGGACTGGCGTGCGCGCGCAGCGGGTGCGGGTGGGCGGGTGCGCGCGGGTGCGGGCGAGCGCACGCGGCGCATCGTCGCGGGTTCGCTGTACGTCGCGCTCACGGTGGCGCTCGCCACCGTCGCGGCATGGCCCATCTATCGCTTGGGGTCGTTCCTGATCCTCGTGACGGCCTCGGCCCTGCTCGGCGCGGGCATCGCGACGCTCGTGACGTGGCGCCGCCTCGGCGGGTGGGCTGTCGTCGGACTCCTTGCCGCGGTCATGCTCGTCGCGGGGGTGCCGCTCGCGGTGCCGTCGCGGATGGGCGGCGCCACGTCGTTCGTGCGCGGCGTCGGCGAACTCGGCGCGGGCCTCGTCGTCGGCTGGAAGGACCTGCTCACCGTCGATCTGCCGGTGGGCTCGTACCGCAACCTGCTCGTGCCGGCGCTCGTGGTGTTCCTCGTCGGGACGACCCTCGCGCTGCTGTTCGCGTGGCGCCGCGACGGCTGGTCAGCGGCCGCGGTGCCCGTCGCCGTCGCGATGACGGGGTTCGGCCTGCTGTTCGGTCGCACCGAGGTCAGCGCGCCCCTGTCGCTGGGCCCGCTGCAGCTGCCCGCCCCGGTCGAGACCACCGTTGGCATCGGAACGCTCGGCGCCGGCGTGCTGTGGCTCTCGTGGCGCAGTCGCGACGCGCGCGTGCGCGCGCTGCGCACCGCGGCGGCATCCAGCGGTGTGCGGCTGCGTCGGCTGCGCACCGCCGACCTCCGCCGCGCGGGACTCGGCGTCGGCATGGTCGCTGTCGCGGCCGTGTTCGCGCTCGCCGTCCCGGCGGCGGCATCGTCGGCTTCGCGCACGGTGCTGCGCGAAGCGACGGGCCCGCGGGTCGAGATCTCGCAGGCCGTGAGCCCGCTCGTCGCGTACCGCTCGCTGTTCAGCGACGCGCGTTTGGAGCAGGTGCTCTTCAGCGCCACGGGGCAGCAGCTGCCCGAGCGCATCCGCCTCGCCGTGCTCGACGACTACGACGGCGCCGTGTTCCGCACCGCCGCCGACGGCGACGAGTTCGTGCGCGTGGCATCCGCCCGCACGCCGGCCGCGGGCACGCCGATCGACGTCGACATCTCGATCGGGGCGCTGCAGGGCATCTGGATGCCCACGGCGGGGACCCTCGCCTCGGCGAGCTTCACGGGGTCACGCGCGGCGGCGCTCGCCGACGGCTTCTACATCGACGACGAGCTGTCGGCCGCCGTGCAGATCGCCGGGTGGCACGACGGCGACGGGTACCGGCTCGAGGCGTCCGATGTCGCCGGCGACTCGCTGCTCGCCGAGGCCGAGGCGCCCGGCGGCGATCTGGGATCGGAAACTGCGACGCCCGCGAGCGTGCGCACCTGGATGCAGGAGCACGTCTCCGGTACGGGTGGTGCTGCCCTCGAGGGCCTCGTGTCGCTGCTGCGTGAGCGCGGATATCTCAGTCATGCGCTGACCGAAACGGACTCCGCGTGGATGCAGGCCGCCGGCGTCGACACGTTCGTCCCGAGCACCGCCGGGCACTCGCTCGCCCGCATCGACCAGCTGTTCACGGCGCTACTCGAGCGCGAGCAGGACCCGCGCGCCGAGGCATCCGACAACTTCGTCGCCGCGATCGGCGATGACGAGCAGTTCGCCGTCGCGGTGTCGCTGATGGCGCGTGAGCTGGGCTTCCCCTCGCGCGTCGTCGTCGGCGCCCGCTTGAGCTCGAGCGACCCGTCGCTGCCCGTGTGCACGGACGGCGCGTGCCGCTCGGCAGACATCGCCGCGTGGGTCGAGGTGCGCGCGGCGTCGGGGCAGTGGATCGCCGTCGACGTCACGCCGCAGCATACGCAGTCGCCGAGCCACGAGGTCACCGCGCAGCCCGACCCGACGATCGGCACCGAGGTGCGCCCCGACATCGTCGAAGAGGTCGATCCGCCCAAGCCCGGCCAAGAGGATGCCGCCGCGAGCGCCGACCGCCCTGATGAGCTCGACCTCTCGGTGCTGTGGGCCGTGCTGAAGATCACCGGCGTCGCGCTCGGCGGGGCGCTGCTGGTCGTCGGACCCTTCCTGCTGATCGTCGCCGCGAAGGCGCTGCGGCGCCGCGGACGGCGCGGCGCCGAGGCGCCCGCCGACCGGATCGCCGGCGGGTGGGAGGAGTATCTCGACGCGGCCGTCGACGCGCGCCGGCGCCCGCCGGTGTCTGCGACGCGCGTCGAGATCGCCGACGCGCTCGACCGGCCTGCGGCGGAAGAGCTTGCGCGGGGCGCCGACGAGGCGGTCTTCTCGGCGGGCACGACGACTGACGACGAGGCATCCGCGTTCTGGCGCATCGTCGACGCCGAGAGAGCCGGTTTCGCCACCGGCCCGTGGCAACGCCTGCGCGCGGCCGTATCGTTGAGATCGTTCTTCCCCGGGGGCCTGCTGCGCAGGACTCCGTCGCACGCCGAGAGGTCGCACACCGCGAGGTCGCATGCTGAGCGGTCGCACACTGAGAGGGGGAGCCGCGCAGGCACCGACGCGCGGCGCACCACATGAACACACCCGTCGACGATTCCCTCGTCGCCCTGATCGGGCTGCTGTCGTTCGTCCTGGCGGTCGCCGCGTATGTCTGGGCGGCGCTCGCCCTCAGCGCGATGTTCCGCAAGATGGGCGAGGCCAGCTGGAAGGGCTGGGTGCCGCTGCTGAACATCGGCACCGTCCTGAAGTGGGGCGGGTTCAGCCCCTGGCTCGTGCTGCTGGTGCTCATCCCGGTCGTCGGTGCGATCGCCGTGTTCGTGCTGCTCGTGATCTCGGCGCACAACATCAACCCCGGGTTCGGGTACGGCGGCGGCATGACGGTGCTCGCGGCGCTGCTGTTCGTCGTGTGGGCGAGCATCCTCGGATTCGGCCCCGCCCGCTGGCTCGGCGCGCGCGTCGCGTCGCGCACGTTTGGGCGGACCGGGTCTGGCGGGCGCGCGGGTTCGCGGTCGGGTGCTGGTTCTGGGTCCGGTTCGGGTGCTGGGGCTGGTTCGGGCGATGGGTCGCCGGAGCCGGTCGCGCAGTTGCGTGAGTCGGCGATGTGGGAGCTTGGAGCGGCACCCGCGGCTGATGCCGGGCCGCAGGCGGGTGCGGGGGCTGGTGTTGGCGTTGGTGATGGGCTTCCGGGCGCGGGCGTTGGCTTTGACGCCGGTGCCGGTGCTGGGCTTTCGGGTGCGGGCGTTGGCGCTAGTACCGGGCTCTCGGGTGCGGGCGCTGGTACCGGGCTTCCGAGCGCGGGCGTCGGTGCGGGCTCGGCGGCGGATGACGCCGCCGGCGCCGCTGCGGTTGCCGCGCCGATTCGGTCGGCGGCCGAGGCAGGGTTCGCGCCACCGGCGACAGGGGAGGCGTACTGGACTCCGCCCGAGACGGCACCCCGACCTGCCACCGCGGCAGTCGATGCTGCGGCTGGCGTTGTGGCCGGGGCTGGGGCTACGGGCGGTGCTGGTGCCGGGGTTGCGGCGGGCGGTGCGGCTGGCACGGGTGCTGCGGCTGGCTCTGCGGCGCCGGGTGGCGCGGCTGGGCCAGCGGTCGATGCTGTGACGCCGAGCGAGCGCGAGAGCGGCACACCGGCGGACGCCGACGCGGCGCAGGCATCCGTGTTCCCTGCTCCGACTCCGGCGCCGGCGCTGCGCTCGACGAGGCCCGCGCCGATCGATCCCGATGCGGATCGCACGTCGGATGCCGCCTGGCCGTCCGAGGTCGATGACGTCTCGGCCGTGCACCCGTCGCCGTACCCGCCGAGCTCGGCGGCCGGGCGCCCGTACGTCGGGCCGACCGTGAGCGACGAGGGGCCGATCGACTTCGTGCCGGGCCGCCGCTCTGGTGCTGGTCCGGCTACGCCCGCGGTTTCGGTCACGCGTGTGCCGGCGGCGCCGGCGGAAGCCGCATCACGTGGGGGAGCGGCCGTCGCCCCCGCGGAACCTGCCGAAGCGGCCGCGGGGGCGGCTGCGGTGGGTACGGCTGGTGCCGCGGCTGCCGCGACATCGCGCACGGCGGCGCCCCTGGCATCCGCCGCGGCAGGGTTGCCCGCGGTCGTCGAGGAGTCCACCCAGCCCGAGCGCGCCACGTCCGGCGTGCCCGTGTCGGCGCGGAACCTGCCGGCGCCTCAGTCCACCGCGCAGCAGCCCACCGCGCCGCAGCCCACGACGGCACAACTTCCTGTTGCGGCCGCGTCGGCCGGGGCATCCGATGCTGATTCGGCTGTGTCACCCGCGCCCGCGCAACCGCTGCGCGCGCGGCGGACGTACGACGCGGAAGATCCGGACGCGTTCCCCGAGATGTCCGGCGAGGTGTCGGCTGTCATCGGCGCGCCGATCGCGGGAGCACCGCGCGCCGCGGCTGCGGCCGTGTCGGCCCAGCATCGCCGGGCCGACGAGGGAGAGCGCCCGCTCGCGGCAGCCCCCGCGGCGCGGCCCGCGGTCGACGCCGCGGACGACGACCTCATGGACGTGACGATCATCGCGCGCCGCTCGATCCGCGCGGCGTGGGAGCTGGTCCCGGCATCCGGATCGCCGATTCCGCTGACGGCGGCCGTCGTGATCCTGGGGCGGCGCCCGTCGGCCGATCCCGCGTTCCCGGTGGCGCAGCTCGTGCCGGTGAAGGACGATGCGCGCACCGTGTCGAAGACGCACGCGCGCCTCGAGCAGCGCGGTGAGGCGTGGGTCGTGACCGACCTCGGCTCGACCAACGGCGTGCTCGTGCGCACCCTCATGGGTGACGAGGTCGAGGTCGAGCCCGGCGGCCAGCTCGATGCCGGCGAGCGCTTCTTCCTCGGCGACGAGGAGTTCCACCTCCGCCGCATCGAGCACTGACCCGCGCGCGGCGCCGGCTCTCGCCCCCGCCGCGCCGCAACAACTCAGCGGCGCCGCGCCGCAACAACTCAGGAGTCGAGCCCCGAGAACCCGTCGATCCCCGGGAAATCGGCCCTCCGAGCCCCACCGTTCCTGAGTTATTGCGGCCGCACCCGCGGCACGCGCCCCCACGCAACCCGCGACACACCCCCGCGTTTGCCCGCCCTCGTCATACGGCGTAGTATTGAGCGGGTGTGCGCGCACGCGCGCTTGTGCTGTGCCCGGGTGGATGCCGGGGTGCCGAGCAGGCGGGTGGATCGCACACGACGGGAACGGTCTGCGAACAGGCCACCCCCACGGCATATCCACCAAACCAAAAGCCCGGCGCTTTCGCGCTGTGCCGGTGGATCTGTGGTGAAAACACCATCGCTGTCACCGTGCAGCACAACAAGGAGAGAACGTGCCAACCATTCAGCAGTTGGTTCGCAAGGGTCGCTCGCCGAAGGTCTCGAAGACCAAGGCGCCCGCCCTGAAGGCGAACCCGCAGCAGGCGGGTGTCTGCACCCGCGTCTACACGACCACGCCCAAGAAGCCGAACTCGGCCATGCGCAAGGTCGCCCGTGTCAAGCTCCGCAACGGCACCGAGGTCACCGCCTACATCCCCGGCGAGGGCCACAACCTGCAGGAGCACTCGCTCGTGCTCGTCCGCGGCGGCCGTGTCAAGGACCTGCCCGGTGTCCGTTACAAGATCGTCCGCGGCGCCCTGGACACCCAGGCTGTCAAGAACCGTAAGCAGGCTCGCAGCCGCTACGGCGCAAAGAAGGGTTGAGTTAGATGCCTCGTAAGGGACCCGCACCCCGCCGCGTCGTCGTCAACGACCCGGTCTACGGTGCTCCGATCGTCACCCAGCTGGTGAACAAGATCCTCGTCGACGGCAAGAAGTCCATCGCCGAGTCGATCGTCTACAACGCCCTCAAGGGTGTTGAGGCCAAGAACGGGCAGGATGCCGTCGCAACGCTGAAGAAGGCGCTCGACAACGTCCGCCCGACCCTCGAGGTCAAGAGCCGCCGCGTCGGTGGCTCGACCTACCAGGTGCCCGTCGAGGTCAAGCCGCACCGTGCGAACACGCTCGCGCTGCGCTGGCTCGTCAGCTACGCGAAGGGTCGTCGTGAGAAGACGATGACCGAGCGTCTGCAGAACGAGATCCTGGATGCCTCGAACGGCCTGGGTGCCGCGGTCAAGCGCCGTGAAGACACCCACAAGATGGCCGAGTCGAACCGCGCCTTCGCTCACTACCGCTGGTGATTTCGATACGCGGCTGCGCCGCTACTCAATCACCGGAGTAACAGCGCGGCCGCGTATCACCGCCGACAACCTGATCTCGATACGCCCGCTGCGCGGGCGACTCGATCACCGAGAGGAAACACCCCGTGGCACAAGAAGTGCTCACCGACCTCAACAAGGTCCGCAACATCGGCATCATGGCGCACATCGATGCCGGCAAGACGACGACGACCGAGCGCATCCTGTTCTACACGGGCGTCAACCACAAGCTCGGTGAGACGCACGACGGTGCCTCGACGACCGACTGGATGGAGCAGGAGAAGGAGCGCGGCATCACGATCACGTCTGCCGCCGTGACCTGCTTCTGGAACAAGAACCAGATCAACATCATCGACACCCCCGGTCACGTCGACTTCACGGTCGAGGTGGAGCGCTCGCTCCGCGTGCTCGACGGTGCTGTCGCCGTCTTCGACGGCAAGGAGGGCGTCGAGCCCCAGTCCGAGACGGTGTGGCGTCAGGCTGACAAGTACGACGTGCCCCGCATCTGCTTCGTCAACAAGATGGACAAGCTGGGCGCCGACTTCTACTTCACGGTCGACACGATCGTGAACCGTCTGGGTGCCAAGCCGCTCGTCCTGCAGCTGCCGATCGGTGCCGAGAACGACTTCGTCGGCGTCATCGACCTCGTCGAGATGCGCGCCCTGGTGTGGCCCGGCGATGCCAAGGGTGATGTCACCATGGGTGCCAAGTACGAGGTGCAGGAGATCCCCGCCGACCTCGCAGACCGTGCAGCGGAGTACCGCCAGAAGCTGCTCGAGACGGTCGCCGAGAGCGATGAGGCGCTCCTGGAGAAGTACTTCGGTGGCGAGGAGCTCAGCGTCGCCGAGATCAAGGGCGCGATCCGCAAGCTCACCGTTGGTGGCGAGCTGTACCCCGTGCTGTGTGGCTCGGCGTTCAAGAACCGCGGCGTGCAGCCGATGCTCGACGCGGTCGTGGACTACCTGCCCTCGCCCCTGGACGTGCCCGCCATC
>NZ_MKTQ01000005.1 GCF_001898315.1 Microbacterium sp. 70-16
TCGACCGGTGACGCCTGCTGCGCCGCGGAACCCTCCTCCAAGACCGCGGCGCCAAGCGCGGTGCACGATGCGGGCGATGCCTGCTGCGGCCCCGACCTCGCCACCACCCCCACCGAGGCGGACGAGGAGCCGGAGGTCCGCCCGCCCTGGTGGCGCGACTTCGCGTTGCTTCCCTCCGCGCTGTCCGGGCTGTTCCTCCTCGCCGGATACACGTTCGAGTGGACTGGTCTGCACATCCCGGCGCTGGTGCTGCAGTGGGCGGCGCTGCTCGCCGGCGCCTACACCTTCGTCCCCGGCGCGATCCGCCGCCTCATCCGCGGTCGCCTCGGGGTCGGGCTGCTGATGACCATCGCCGCGATCGGCGCGGTCCTGCTCGGCCACGTTGGCGAGGCCGCGACCCTGGCGTTCCTGTTCTCCCTGGCCGAGGCGCTTGAAGACCGGGCGATGGACCGCGCCAAGGAAGGCTTGCGCGCCCTTCTGTCCCTCATCCCCGACACTGTCCGCGTCTCCCGCCTAACCAGCGACGTCACGATCCCCGCCGCGGACGTGCGTGAGCTGGACATCCTCGTCATCGGTGCCGGCGATCGCATCGCCACAGACGGCGTGGTCGTGGAGGGTAGGTCGAGCCTGGACACGTCGGCGATCACGGGCGAGTCGATCCCGGTCGAGGTCGGCCCCGGCGATCCGGTCGCCGCCGGTTCGGTCAACGGGGCGGCGACGTTGCGGATCGAGGCAACTGCGGACGGCCGCGACAACTCCCTCACCCAGATCGTCGCCCTCGTGGAGCAGGCCCACGCCCGCAAGGGCAACCGGGCACGCCTCGCCGACCGGATCGCGAAGCCGCTCGTTCCCGTCGTCCTGATCGCCGCTGCCGTGGTCGCCCTGTTCGGGCTGCTGGTCGGCGACCCGTGGACCTGGATCGAACGCGCCCTCGTCGTCCTGGTTGCGGCATCCCCGTGCGCGCTGGCCATCGCGGTGCCCGTGACGGTGATCAGCGCGATCGGAGCGGCGTCAAAGTTCGGCGTCGTCATCAAGTCAGGTGAAGCGTTCGAGCAGCTCGGCACGATCCGCGCCGTCGCCCTCGACAAGACCGGCACCCTCACCCGCAACGAGCCCACCGTCGTCGACGTCCAGCCCGCACCCGGTATCACCCGCGACGACCTGCTCGCCTGGGCCGCCGCCGTGGAGGCCACCAGCACCCACCCCCTCGCCGCGGCCATCATCGCGGCCGCACCCGTCGCCAGCCCCGCAACGGAGGTGGTCGAGGAGGCCGGGCATGGCATCACCGGGACCGTCGACGGCCGGGCGATCCGGGTCGGCAATGTCCGCTGGCTCCATCCCGCCGGCCAGCAGTTGAACGCGGAGGCGATTGCCGCGCAGGGCATGACCGTCGTCGTGGTCGAGGCGGACGGGCAGATCGCCGGCCTGATCGGCGTGCGGGACGAGCTGCGCCCGGAGTCGGCCGAGACGGTCCGGATGCTGCAGTCGCAGGGCATTGAGACCATCATGCTCACCGGCGACAACACCCGCACCGCCCACGCCATCGCCGCCGAGGCGGGCGTAACCGACGTTCGCGCCGAGCAGCTGCCCGCCGACAAGGCCGCCGCGATTGAGGCGCTCGTCACGCAGCAACCGACCGCGATGGTCGGCGACGGCATCAACGACGCCCCGGCACTGGCGACGGCGACGGTCGGGATCGCGATGGGTGTGAAAGGCTCCGCGGCGGCGATCGAGTCCGCCGACGTCGCCTTCATCGGCCACGACCTCCGCCTCATCCCCGGCGCCCTCGCCCACGCCCGCCGCGGCCGACGCATCATGACCGCCAACATCGGTCTGGCTCTGGCGATCATCGTCGCGCTGTTCCCGCTCGCCCTGTTCGGCATCCTCGGGCTCGCCGGCGTCGTGCTGGTGCATGAGATCGCCGAGGTCGTCGTCATCCTCAATGGCGTCCGCGCCGCCCGTCGCCCCGCTGCGCTACGGCAACTCGCCACGGTGCCCGCTCGCCAGCCCGAACCCGCCCACGCCTGACCACCGACCCCTCGCCCCGCGGTGGCAGAACACCGCCCGACTTGGAACCGGCCCTTGTGAAGACCCCCATCAAAGCCACCTTCGCCACCGTTGCCGTCGTCATCGTCCTGGTTGACCGGCTAGCCGCGCCGGACCCGGCCGGCGCTGCCGGCGCTCCCGTGCTCGGGTGAACCGGGCTCCGAATGGGTTTAGGTGCGTACGGTAGGCTGTGGGCGATGGTCTCTTCGGCCCGGACTCCGCGCTCCACGACGCTGAATGAGCAATTGTTGATAATGAGGCTCATTACCAGCGTCGGTTTGGCGCTGCTGCTGATGTTGGGTCTGGCAGCGACGGGTCACACAGAGGCGGACGGTTCGACTCCTGTTCCGCTGGTGATTTCTGGGTTCATGGACCCCCACGTCGAGCCCGTGGCAGACGCCCCAGTCGAGCATGAGGCGGTCGCCGGTGGCGTCGTTTCTGGGCCGAACGCGTTGGTGGGCGCTGCGCTGTGCATGTTGGGCGTGTTGTGCGGGCTGACGTTCATGGTGGTGCTGCGGGGGTTGTGGCGTCGGCGGATGCCTCCGGTTCTCGGTGACGGGCCACGGATGCCTTCGCTGCTTCCGGCGCCGGCTGCCCGTGCTCACCCGATTGTCTTTTCGTTGACGCAGTTGGGTCTTTCCCGAACCTGACATTTGGCACGCCACCCTTTCCGGGTGGCGCTTCGTCCCGGGCTGCGTGCCCGGGTTCTGTCCTGTGCCGTGTCTTGGTTTGGAGTACCCGATGAAAACCCCTGTGAAGGCGACGCTCGTCACCATTGCCGTTGTGGTGGTGATGGTGATCGCCGCGTTGATCTATGTCCTTGTCAATCAGAGCCAGTCCGCTCCACCTTCATCTGGGGGCGGTGACGCATCCCCGCAGGTGGTGCGGGAGAGCTCGCATGTCCTCGACGACGGCGGGGAGGGCGCTGTCACCCTGGTGGAGTTCCTCGACTTCGAGTGCGAGGCGTGTGGCGCGTTCTTCCCGATCGTGGAGGATATGCGGGAGCAGTTCGCTGGGGAGATCACGTATGTGGTCCGCTACTTCCCGCTGCCCGGTCACTTCAATTCGAAGAACGCGGCGGTCGCGGCGGAAGCGGCCGCGCAGCAGGACCGGTTCGAGGACATGTATGTCCGGTTGTTCGAGACGCAGGCGGAGTGGGGTGAGGCGCAGGAGTCTCGCGCCGACCTGTTCCGTGGCTTCGCGGAGGAGATCGGTCTGGACATGGCCGCCTATGACGCCGCCGTGGCGGACCCGGCTACGGCGGAGCGGGTGGAGCTGGATTTCGAGGAGGGCCAGGCGCTCGGGGTGAGCAGCACGCCGACGTTCTTCCTCGACGGTGAGCTGCTCGAGCTGCAGGAGTGGGACGACCTCGAGAACGCCATCCAGGCTGCGGTGAACGGTGGCCGGTGATGCGGGCGGGTTTGACGCATCGGCGGGCGATCATCGTCGGCGCCGGGCAGTCTGGGCTCGCGGTTGCCGCGGCTCTGGCCGCGGAAGGGCTGCGGCCGCAGCACGAGTTTGTGGTGATCGACGCCGCCAGCACGGGGCAGCGTTCCTGGTCCTCACGGTGGCATTCGATGGAGCTTCTCAGCGACGCCCGGCATAGCGCGCTGTCTCCGCGGCGGCTGCTGGGTGACCAGCGCCGGCATCCGCGAGTGGACGAGATGGCGGACTACCTCACCTTCGTGGAAGCCGGGCTGGGCGTGGAGACGGTCTGGGGCATCCAGGCGACCGGGGTGGAGCATCGCGGGAACGGCTCGACTCTGCTGCTGTCGACGACGGCAGGGGAGGTGCAGACCCGCAACGTGATCTGCGCGACGGGCGCGGCCGCGCACCCGCGGATTCCGGAGTGGGCGTCTCTGCTGACGATGCCCGGGGTGGTGCTGCACAGCAGCGAGTACCTGTACCCGAAGCAGATCCCCGTCGGCGACGTGCTCATCGTGGGCGGCGGGAACAGCGGTGTGCAGCTGGCCCGCGAACTGTCCGCGTCGCACACCGTGACGCTGTCCGTGCGAACCCGGCGGCAGCATCGCCCCGCGATGAGCTATCCCGCCGCGGCGGGGGAGAGGGTGCCGCTGTTCTCGCGGGAGCGTCGCCCCGAGCCGATCTTCGGCGACAGCTATGAGCAGCTGCGCCGCGTCGGGGTCACGATCGCAGCTGCGGTGCAGGACGCGGCCGGCGCCGGGGTGACCTTCGCCGATGGCACGCAGGCATCCCCCCGCTCGGTGATCCTCGCCACCGGCTACACCCCTGGCGACGACTGGCTCCCGGAACCGGCCCGCGTCGACCGGCCGCGGCGCACCCTGACCGGCCTGCCCGGGCTGTTCGTGGCGGGGATGCCGCAGTACGGCGGCCGCGGCTCCGACACCCTCGCCGGGGTCTGGAAAGACGCGACGACGATCGCCCAGCACATCATCAACCGGCCCTGAAAGGACCACCGCCTTGACCACCGTCACCGACCACGAACACCCGCACCGATCCGGCTCACGGAGACGCATCCTCCTCCTGTCCACTCTGACGACGCTGCTGCTGGCCGCCGGGCTCCTGTTCGCCACCGCGGCGCCCGCAGCCGCGCACGATGAGATCGTCTCCTCCTCCCCGGAAGCCGGATCCACGGTCAGCGTGGTCCCGGAGGAGATTTCGCTGACGTTCAGCGGCGAGATCCTCACCGATTTCAGCGCCGTGATCATTGAGGTGGTCGCCCCGGACGGGCAGAACATCGCATCGGGGGATCCGGTCATCGACGGGACCACGGTCACCCAGGCGGTGACGCCTGGTCAGGCGGGCGTGTACACGGTGCGGTGGCGGGTCGTGTCCAGCGACGGGCACCCGATCAGCAACGAGTACCAGTACACCGTCGAAGCGGTCACCGTCCCCACCAGCGCCCCTACCCCCGAAGCGACCGAGGAGCAGACACCCGACCCGTCTCCCACATCTGCCGCCAATACGTCCGGAGAGGTTCACAACGGGCCATCCGGAGGTTGGGAACTCCTCCCCGTCCTTGCGGTCCTGAGTGGCGTAATCGTGCTGGGCGGCGCGCTGGTGGTCGTGCTCATGGTGGCCAGAGAGCGTCGTCGCCGCGACCGAGCAGCCGCGGCCGCGGCCGCCGCGGATGGTGGAACCGCCGACGACCAGCAACAGAAGGAGAACCCCTCATGAAATGTCCGGTCGACGGGACCGCCCTGCTGATCACGGAACGCTCCGGGGTCGAGATCGACTACTGCCCGCAGTGCCGGGGCGTCTGGCTGGACCGTGGCGAGCTCGACAAGATCATCGACCGCGCCGCCGACCTTGCCGGCGGCGGCCGGCAAACCAGCACCGCCCCCTATCCGCGCGAGGGCGACCACCGTTCTGACCGCGACAGGGATCATCACGGTCGCTCCGGGCGTCGGCGGAAGGAAGGGTTCCTCGGTGACCTCTTCGACTTCTGACACCAAAAACCTCTTCCTGATAGCCGGTCTGATGACCGGGTTATCAGCGGCCCTCGCGAACGCAGGAGGAGCCGCTGATGGTTCGTGAGCAGACCCGGCGGTTCGCGGTCGCGTGCCTGGCCGCCGCTGTGGTGGTCCTGGTCGACCAGGCGACGAAGGCGGCCGCACTGGGAGGGTTGAGTCAGGAGGAGCGGATCCCGCTGCTGGGGGATCTGCTTGGGCTGCAGCTCGCGTTCAACCCCGGCGCGATCCTCTCCCTCGGAGCCGGGGTCACCGGGCTGCTCACTCTCCTCGGGGTCGGTGCCGTGGTGCTGCTGGTCGTCGCCGCCGCGCGGGCGCGGACCGGATGGTGGGCGATGGGGATCGGCCTGATCCTCGGGGGCGCGATCGGGAACCTGATCGACCGGCTGTTCTCCCCCCCTGGGTTCGGGGTCGGGCACGTCACCGACTTCCTCGCCTACGGGAACCTGTTCATCGGCAACCTCGCCGACGTCGCCCTCGGTGCCGGCGTCATCGTCCTCGGCCTGAGCCTGTGGACCCGACACCGCCGCTCCCGCGTCAGCGCGGACAGCGCGGCGCCTGCGACGGGCTCCGTGGTGAGCGGGTCATGATGGCGAAGCAGCGGACCTCGTCCGTATACCAGCGCAACGCGTTCGCGCCGGGGCTGCTCGCGGCGGCGGTGTTGTTCCTCGCGCCGGTACTGATGGGCGGGGACTGGTTCACCGTTGTGCTGTTCGTCGCCGCGATCTTCGCGGTCATCGTGGGGTGGTTCGCGATCCAGGCGCGGCAGTGGTGGTGGTTGCCTGTGTTCGTCGTGATCGCCGTGATTTGGAACCCGGTGTTCCCGTTCCCGTTCACCGGCCCGGTGTGGACTGCGGCGCAGCCGGTCGCCGCGGTCGTGTTCCTGGTCGCCGGCGCCCTGATCAAGGTCAAGCGCGCATGATCCGCCGCCGCGTCCTTGCCGCCATGACGCTGGTCGCGGCGCTGCTGCTGGCCGGGTGCACGTCCAGCGACTCGCTCGCGCAGCAGTACCGGGACGGAAGCGAGAAGGGCTACATCGCCGGTGACTTCCAGATCGTCGAGATCCCGGATGCCGACCGCGGGGAGCCGGTGGTGTTCGAGGGCGTCACCGAGACCGGGGAGACGGTGTCCAGTGACGACTACCGCGGCGGGGTGCTGGTGGTGAACTTCTGGTACGCCGCGTGCGGGCCGTGCATCGTCGAAGCCCCGATGCTCGAGGAGGTCTGGCAGGAGTATCAGGACCAGGGCGTCGCGTTCCTCGGGGTGAACACCTACGACCAGCCAGCCACCGCACTGTCGTTCGCCCGTGACAACAACGTCACCTACCCGAGCGTGATCGACGTGAACGACGGACGGGTCAAGCTCGCGTTCGCGCAGGTCACTCCGATCCAGGCCACCCCCACCACCTTGGTCATCGACCAGGAGGGGCGGGTCGCGGCGCGGATCATCGGGCAGTTGGCCAGCGCGTCGATCCTGTCCACCCTGGTCGCCGACACCCTCGCCGAGGACACCTCATGAATCCGGGAGCGGTGATCGTCGACGGCGCCCTGTGGGTCGCGATCCCGGTCGCGATCCTCGCCGGGCTGGTGTCGTTCGTGTCCCCGTGCGTGCTGCCGCTGGTGCCTGGCTACCTCGGCTACCTCGGCAGCACCACCACGACGACCGCGGCCCCCACGCTGGACGGGGGGCGCACGGTGACGGCGGAGCGCGCGCGGCTGCTGCTGGGCGTGACATTGTTCATCGCCGGGTTCACCGTGGTGTTCGTCGCCGTCACGATCCTCGGCGGCACCTTCGGGTACCTGCTGCTGCAATACGCCAATGTGCTCACTCGCGTCTTCGGGGTCGTCATCATCGCCCTCGGCCTGGTGTTCCTCGGCTTCTTCGGCATTGCCCAGCGCACCCTCCGCCCTCGCGCCCAGGGTAGGACCGGGCTGATCGGGGCGCCGCTTCTCGGGTTCGCGCTCGGCGTCGGCTGGACCCCCTGTATCGGCCCGACGCTCGCAGCGATCATCTCTATGTCGTGGAACCTCGGTGACCCCGCCCGCGCGGGCCTGCTCGGGCTCGCGTACTCGCTGGGCCTGGGCATCCCGTTCCTGATCCTCGCGGCCGGATGGGGGTGGGCGTCCCGATCGGTGACGTTCCTGCGCCGCCACATCCGCGCCCTGAACATCATCGGCGGGGCCATGCTCATCGCCCTCGGCCTGCTGATGGTGACCGGGCTGTGGACGGCACTGATGTCGCAGCTGCAACAGGTGGTGATCAATGTCCCCCTCCCGCTCTGACACCGGCATCGACGTCACCGCCGACCCGCTACGCCCCGGCGACCACGCCGACAGCGAATCCGCGACGGAGATCACCCAGCCGGCGCTGGGCATCACCGGGTGGTTGCGGTGGGCATGGCGGCAGCTGACCAGCATGCGCACCGCATTGGTCCTGCTGCTGTTCCTCGCGATCGCCGCCGTCCCCGGGTCCCTGTTCCCGCAGCGCAGCGCCGACCCCAACGGTGTCATCCAGTGGGAGCGGGACAACCCTGACGTGTTCCCCCTCGCCGATGCGGTCGGCCTGTTCGACGTGTACCTGTCGCCGTGGTTCTCCGCGATCTATCTGCTGCTGTTCACCTCCCTGATCGGCTGCGTGATCCCGCGCGCCAAGCACCACTACAAGGCGCTCCGCTCCCGCCCCCCTCGCACCCCGGCCCGGCTGTCGCGGCTCTCGGAGTACCGGGAACTGACCTTGCCGAGAGAGGAAGGGAGGACCGACCCGGCCGCGCACGCGATCGACGTCGCGGCAGAGCAGCTGCGCAAGGCCGGATACCGGGTGGAGCGATACGACGCCCGCGGAGCCGCGTCGGTGTCGGCCGAGCGCGGCTACCTGCGCGAGACCGGCAACCTGATCTTCCACGTCGCCCTCGTCGGCGTGCTGGTCTCGGTCGCGATCGGCGGGTCGTTCGCGTATACCGGGCAGCGGGTGGTGGTGGAGGGCACCACGTTCGTGAACGCGCTCAGCGACTACTCCTCGTTCAACCCCGGCCGTTTCGTCGACGGCACGGGCCTTGCCCCCTACTCGCTCACCCTCGACGACTTCCAGGTCTCCTACCGGCTGCCCGGCACCCCCGGCGCAGGCCAGGCCGGAGACTTCTCCGCCGACATCACCATCCGCCAACCCGGGCAGGACGATCGGGCGCAGAGCGTGATCGTGAACTACCCGATCACCGTCGACGGCGATCGCATCTACCTGCTCGGCAACGGCTACGCCCCCACCCTCACGATCCGCGACGCCGCCGGCGAGGTGGTGTACAGCGAGTCGCAGCCGTTCCTGCCGCAGGACTCCAACATGACCTCGCTGGGCATCATCAAGATCCCGGACGGGCTGCCCGAACAGGTCGGGCTGGTCGGGTTCTTCTACCCCACCCAGGGGGTGTTGCCCTCCGGCGCGTTCACCTCCGTCTACCCGGACGTGGTCAATCCGGTGCTGACTCTCAACGTGTTCAGCGGGGATCTCGGCATCGACGACGGCACTCCGAGGTCGGTGTACACGCTCGAGGTCGACGGGCTCACCCAGCACACCGGCGGCGACACCGCCGCCGACTCCCTTGAGCTCACCCCCGGCGCCACCGTCGACCTGCCGAACGGGTGGGGCACGATCACCTGGGAGGAGGTCACGGCGGAGGAGCCGGTGAAGCGGTTCGCGTCGCTGCAGATCCAACGCGACCCCAGCAGCGGCTGGGTGCTCGCGTTCTCCGTGCTCGCCACCCTCGGCCTGTTCGCCGGCCTGTTCGTGCCCCGCCGCCGGCTCTGGGTGAAAGCCCGCACCACCCCGGATGGTGTGCACGTCGAGTACGCGGGACTGGCCCGCGGCGAAGACCCCGCTTTGGCGCGCGCCGTCGACGAGTTCGCGACCCGCCACGCGCACGCCCTCGGCGTAGACCAGCCTGCGAAGGACACACCGTGACGACCGTGTGGATCCCGGACGCCCCGCCGACCCTCGGCGGGTTCCTCACCCCGGCCCCGCTTCCGGCTCCGGTGCTACCGCTCCTCGCGGGACTCCTCGCGGTCGCCTACCTGGCCGGTGCGATCCGGATGTGGGTCCGCGGCCGCGGCTGGCCGGTGTGGCGGACGGTCAGCTTCCTGCTCGGCTGCGTCGCCCTCGCCGCGGTCACCGGCCTGGCGGTGGAGAACTTCGGGTACGCCCTGTTCTCGGTGTTCATGTTCCAGCAGCTCACCCTGATGATGGCGATCCCGCCGCTGCTGGTCCTCGGCTCTCCCGGCACCCTGCTGCTGCGCGCCACCCCGCACCACGGCCCAGGTCTCCTGGTGCTCCGCGCCGCGCACGCCGGGCTACGCAGTCGCACCGCACGGTGGCTGCTCAGCCCGTGGCTGGCGGTGCCGCTATACCTGGCCGCGTTTTACGGTCTGTACCTGGCGAACTTCGCCGATCCGATCCTGTCCACCGTCACCGGCCATACCCTCCTCGAGGTCGGGTTCCTGGTCGCCGGGATGCTGTTCACCATCCCGATCCTGTCGTCGGACCCGCTGCCGGTGCGGATGAGCCACGGCGGCCGCGCCCTGGACGTGTTCGCCGAGGCCGCCCTGCACGCCTTCTTCGGCGTCTTCCTGATGATGGCCACCACTACCCTCATCGACGGGTTCGCCGGCCCGACGAGCGCGCTGGGCATCGACCCGATCGAAGACCAGCGCCTCGCCGGCGGGCTGGCCTGGTCCTACGGCGAGGCCCCCACCTTGCTGATGCTCATCTACGTCATGCACCGCTGGTTCCGCGACGACACCGCCCAAGCGGTCGCCGCCGACCGTCGCGCCGACGCACACGGCGACCCTGAGCTCGACGCGTACAACGACTACCTCACCCGACTCCACCAGAAAGACACCTGACCGATGCGCACGCCTTTGCCGACACCCGCCCCGGCCGCCGCGCCGGAGCAGGAGACGCCGCGCCGCACCGTGGCGGCATGGTCGCTGCCGGTGTGGGCGGCGGTGCTGGCATCCGCGGCCGCCGGCCTGCTGCTGGATCTCGCCTCCGCACCGGTGGGGTGGTGGCCGTTGACGTTCGTGAGTGTCACGGTCGCCCTGGTGGCCCTGATCGGCCGCAGCATCGGCGGGGCGCTGCTGGTCGGCACTGTGTTCGGCGCCGTGTTCTACACGACCCATCTGGTGTGGGTGGGGGAGTTCCTCGGCCCGGTGCCGTGGCTTGCCCTCGCCGGGCTGGAAGCGGTCCTGTTCGGCGCGGGCGCGGTGCCGATCGCGCTCGCCTACCGGTGGACCGCCCGCTATCCGGCCCGCGGCCTCGTGCAGCTGCTCGCGGTACCGCCGCTGATCGGGGTTCTGTGGACGGCCCGTGAGGTGGTGATGGGTGCGTGGCCGTACTCCGGGTTCCCGTGGGCGCGCCTCGGGATGACCCAGGTGGGCGGCCCGCTCGCGGAGGCCGTGTCGTGGACGAGCGTGACCGGCCTGTCCCTGCTGATCGTCATTCTGTGCGCCTCTGTGGTGCAGTGGATCCGCGCCGGCGGCATCCGCTTCATGCTCGGGTTGCACCCTGCTGTGAGCGTCGCCGCTCTCCTGGTGATAGCGCCGCAGTTCCCCACCGCGCCGGCCGGGGAGTTCCGCGTGGGATGGGTGCAGGGCAACGGCCCCACCGGGTACTTCGACGACAAGGTGCCCGGCGACGTCCTGGCCGCGCAGACCGCCGCCACGGTGCCGCTGTACGGGCAGCCGATGGATCTGCTGGCCTGGCCGGAGGGCGGCGTCGACGCCGACCCGCTCAGTGATCCCGCCGCCGCCGAGGCGTTGGACCGGGTCGTGCGCTCGGCCGGGGCGCCGTTGCTGATGAACGCCGCCACCACCCGCGGCGACGATGTCTTCAACACGTCCCTGCTGTGGACCGCGGATCCCACGGGCCGGCAGTGGCACGACAAGGTCAACCCGGTCCCGTTCGGCGAGTACGTGCCGGACCGGTGGTTCTACGAGCTGATCGTCCCCGACCTGGTGGGCTTGATCCAACGCGAATACACCCCCGGCAGCAGCCCGCCGCTCGTGCAGGTCGGCGACGTCGGGGTGGGGTTGGCGATCTGCTTCGACGTGATCTACGACGCCGTGATCTGGGACGGTGCCCGCGCCGGCGCAGAGGTGTTCGTGTTCCAGACCAACAACGCCGACTTCCGCGGCACCGACGAGAACCTGCAGCAGCTCGCGTTCGCCCGGATGCGCGCCATCGAAACCGGCCGCGCGGTCGTCAACGTCTCCACGGTGGGCACCAGCCAGGTCATCACCCCGGACGGCACCACCGTCGACAGCATCGGCGTCGACACCGTTGACGCGTCGATCACCACCGTCCCGCTGCGCACCGGACTCACCCCGGCGGTGATCCTCGGTCCCTGGCTCACCGCTCTCATCGTCCTCGCTGCCGCCGGCGCTCTCACCGCGGCGGGGTTCTCCCACCGTGCCCGCACGCGTGCGGCCGCCGCAGATCGTTCGACTGATCCGGGGAGGCACCCATGAACACGCCACGGATGAGGCCTGCCGGAGGTCGACTGGCCTGGTCGCTGCGAACGCTGGCGACGGGCAGCGATCTCACCCTTCCTGGTGACCTGACGGCGGAGGAGTGTGGGTGCGCGCCCACGCCCGCGGAGAGCCGCGCATTCCGGGCCGGGGTGAGCCGGCGCACTCTGCTGACGGCGGGAACATTGAGCGCGGCAGCCGTCCTGGTCGCCGGCCCGCTGTTGCCGGCAGCGTTCGCGGCGACCTATCCGTCCTGGGAGGACGTGCAGGCCGCGAAAGCGAACGAGGCCACCAAAGCTGCCGAGGTGCAGCGGATCCAGGGCCTCATCCAAAGCCTGACCGGCGAGGTGGCGCGCACCCGCACCGCCGCCGAGCAGGCCGCCGGCGCGTTCTACACCGCCCAGCAGGAGTACTTCGACGCATCCATCCGCGCCGACACGTTGCAGTCCCAAGCCGACCTGGAAGCGCAGAACGCGACCGACGCGGCGAACAAGGCCGGCCGCATCGCCGCGCAGCTGTACCGCGACGGGGGCGACACCACCTCCCTCGAGCTGTTCCTCTCCGGGTCGGCCGCGACCGCGGACGATCTCCTGTCCCGGCTGGGCGTGATGGACAAGCTGCTGGAACGCAACCAGGCCGTCTACGCTGCGGCGCTCACCGCCCGCGATGCCGCGCAGAGCCTGACCGATCAGGCGGTGGTGGCCCGGGATGAGCGCGACCGGCTGCAGCAGGTCGCCGAGCAGAAGATGCTCGAGTCGCAGCAGGCCGCCGATGCTGCGCAGGCCGCGCTGGACGCGCAGACCCTCCACCTCGGCGAGCTGCAGGCCCAGCTCGCCGCCCTCGAGGACACCACCGCGAAGACCATCGCCGACTATCAGGCCGGGGTGGAGGCTGCCCGCATCGCCGAGGAGCAGCGGCGAGCGGCGGAGCGCGCCGAAGCGGAACGGCTCGCCGCCTCGGGAGGTGCTGGTGGGGGTGTGGTCAGCTCCGGGTGGGCACGGCCGACCTCCGGGCACCGCACCTCGGGGTTCGGGCCGCGCAGCTCCCAGTGTGGCAACGGGTACTGCTCGACCAGCTACCACTACGGCGTCGACCTCAGCGGCGGATGCGGCGCGGGGATCTACGCCGCCGCGGCCGGCACCGTCGTCTACGCCGGGTACAACGGCGGCTACGGCAACTACATCAAGATCGACCACGGCGGCGGGATCGGCACCGGATACGCCCACATCCGCCCCGGCGGCTTCTACGTCGGATACGGCCAACGCGTGAACGCCGGCGACCTGATCGGCAGCGAAGGCAACACCGGCAACGCGTTCGGCTGCAACCTGCACTTCGAGGCCTACGTGAACGGCTCCCCGGTCAACCCCATCCCCTTCCTCGCCGACCGCGGCGTGTCCATCTGATCCGAAACGAACCAGGACATCATGACTGACCAGACCACCCCACCCGGCGGCGGCGACCAGCCCCAGACGCCCCCACGCGCCGCAGCCTCCGCCGCGCCGCAACCCCGCCAGTCACCAGCATCACCACCCGCCCCCCACGGCGCCCGCCCGCAGAAACGTCCGCCCGTGGTCGGGTAATCGCGCTGCGCCCAGTGCGCTCCCTGGCGGTCCTGACGGTGGTCACCGGCCTGATCGCCACCTTCGCCCTCCCCGCGTATGCCGCCTGGCAGCCGGCGGACCTCGAGATCCCGACACTGCAGCAAGTCGCGTCCGAGGACGCGCAATCCTTGATCGTCGCCTCCGACGCGACTGGGACGCAGCTCACACGGGAGAGCTACTCGGCCACCACCCAGGCGGAGATCGACCAGAAGAAGGCGGCAGAAGCAGCCGCAGAACGTGCCCGCGCCTCCGCACAAGTCGCCTCGGTGCCCTTCGACTACAGCATCGTGCCCCAAGGCAGTGGAGCCGTGCGGTGGCCGGTGGGCGGTCCGTTCACCGTGACCGACCGCTTCGGTGCTCGAGGCGGCGCGCATATGGGCACCGACATGGTCGCTGCCGGCGGAACCCCCGTCTACGCGTCCGTCGACGGCGTCGTGCGGATCTCGCAGGACAGCTACGGCGGATACGGGGTGACCGTGGTGGTGGAGTCCGTGCTGAACGGGCAACAGGTGAGCACGGTGTACCCGCACATGCAGACCGGAAGCCGGCAGGTCGCCGCCGGGCAGACCGTCACGGCCGGGCAGCTGGTCGGACTCGTCGGCAGCACGGGACGCTCCACCGCGAACCATCTGCACTTCGAGGTCTACCTCGACGGAACCGCCGTGGACTCGCTGGCCTGGCTGGAAGCGAACGCGGGCTGACCGATGTGCACGGATCTACCGCGCCACCCCGCTCGCGGGCACCCCCTGACCGCAACGACGAAGAGGACGACCCTGCCATGACCGGAACCGACGCGCTCTCCCTCGACGGCATCTCACTGCTGCTGGTGTGGACGGCGATCGCCACCTACCTGCTCGCGTTCATCGCGTACACCATCGACCTGGCCGGGCGCTCCGTCCCCGCCAGCGTCCCGCAGCGGGAGCCGGTCCTGGCCGGCGCTACCGCACGGGCGGGCCAGCAGACGGACAACGCCCAGAGTGGGTCGGTGGACAGTGTTCGCACGCCGCCCGCGCAGCGTCAACGGCTGCTGTGGGCGCGGATCGGGACGTCGCTGACGGTCCTCGCGTTCCTGTTCCACCTGGCCGGCACCATCCTGCGCGGCATCGCCGCGGAGCGGGTGCCGTGGGCGAACATGTACGAGTTCGCGCTGACCGGCACGGTCTTGATCGTGGCCGTCTACCTGCTGGTGCTGCGCCGCTACGACCTCCGCTTCCTCGGTGCGTTCCTGATCGGCATGGTGGTGCTGCTGCTGGGTGGCGCGACGGTCTCGTTCTACGTCGAGGTCGTTCCGCTGATGGATCCGCTCAAGAGCGTGTGGCTGGTCATCCACGTCTTCGTCGCGTCCCTGGCCACCGCCCTGTTCGCGATCGCCTGCGGCATCTCCATCACCCAGCTCCTGCAGGCCCGCCGGGAGCGCCGCACCCGAGCATCCTCGGACACTGCCCGCGCCGACGGTCTTGGGTTTCTGCGCACTCTGCCCGCCGCCGACGTGCTCGAGTCCCTCGCGTACCGGTTCGCGATCGTGGGGTTCGTGTTCTGGACGTTCACCCTGATCGCCGGCGCGATCTGGGCCAACGACTCCTGGGGTCGCTACTGGGGCTTCGATGTCAAGGAGGTGTGGACGTTCGTGATCTGGGTGCTCTACGCCGGCTACATCCACGCCCGCGCGACCCGCGGCTGGCGCGGCACCCGCTCCGCCTGGCTGTCCATCATCGGGTTCGTCGCGGTGCTGTTCAACTTCACGATCGTGAACATGTTCTTCCAGGGCCTCCACTCCTACTCCGGGCTCACATGACCCCGCACCCCTGCCCCGCCCTCTTGCCCGAGCCGAAAGCACGCACATGACCCCGATACTCTCGATTCCCGCCACCACGGGTGCGGATGCCACTGAACGCGGACAGCGGTCACTCCGACCGCGACAGGATTGACTCCTCGCGTCTTGCGGGTCGCAGGGCCTGCGATCCTCGGCGGGGTCGCACTCATCGCCTTGGTCGGGGCGTTGTGGTTCGGTGGGGGTGCTGCGCAGATCCCACTCGGCGACGCCGGCCCTGTTGTGCGCTGGGGGCTTCCGGTCACGAAACTGGTCGTGAATCTCGCCGCCGCGGGCATGGTCGGTGTGCTCGTGACCGCCTTGTTCACGCTGCGGGCCGGTGAGCGCGAGTTCGACGTCGCCCTCGATACCGCGTCGATCTCTGCAGCCCTGTTCACCGTGGCCGCGGGCGCGACCGGGTTCCTCACGCTTCTCAGCGTGTTCAACCCGGCCATCGACGCAGGCCCCCAGTTCGGTGCCCAGCTCGGCCGGTTCCTCGTCGAGCTCGAGGTCGGCAGGACATGGCTGATCACGACGGTCGCCGGCGCCGCCCTCACCGTCCTGACATTCGCCGTGCGGTCCTGGGTCGGGACGCTTCTGGTCGCCCTGGTGGCGGTGGCCTCGCTCGTGCCGATGGGCACGCAGGGGCACTCCGGCGATGACGCCTTCCACCACGAGGCGATGATGGCGCTCATCCTGCACATCATCGGCGCCGCGGTGTGGCTCGGCGGGCTCCTGCTGCTCATCGCCGTCCGTCCAGCCCTCGACCGTCGCCGCATCCCCGATCTCGTCGCCCGCTACTCGAGCATCGCTCTGGCCGCGTTCGTGCTCGTCGCCGTGTCCGGCACGGTGCGCGCCGCCATCGGCCTGCAGGAGTGGTCCGATCTGCTCTCGCCCTATGGCGCGATCTTGGGCATCAAGGTCGTCGCGCTCGTCGGCCTCGGCCTCTTCGGGGCGTGGTACCGCACCCGCCTGATCGGCAGGATGCGCAGCTCCGACGCGGCATCCCGCCCTTTCTGGATGCTCATCGCGTTCGAGCTGGCACTGATGGGTGTGGCCAGCGGCGCCGCCGCAGCGCTGGCCCGCACTCCGCCACCGAACCCGGCCCCGCTTCCCGAGATCCCCTCGCCGGCAGAACGCCTCACCGGTGCCCCGCTGCCCCCGGAGCTCACGATCGAACGGTGGGTCACCGCGTGGAACGTGGACATGTTGTGGGCGGTGCTCGCCGGGTTCGCGATCTTCTTCTATCTCGCCGGGGTGTGGCGGCTGCGCCGGCGCGGCGACGCGTGGCCTGTGTATCGCACGATCATGTGGGTCGCCGGCATGGTGCTGCTGGTCTGGGTCACCGGCGGCGTCGTCAACGTCTACCAGGACTACCTGTTCAGCATGCACATGGTGGGGCACATGCTGCTCACGATGGCGATCCCGGTGCTGCTGGTCGCCGGCGCCCCGGTGACCCTCGCCGCCCGGGCGATCCGCAAACGCGACGACGGCACCCGCGGCGGGCGGGAGTGGATCCTGTGGGCGGTGCATTCGCCCGTCGCCCGCATCCTGACGAACCCGTTCGTCGCGGCCGCCCTGTTCATCGGCTCACTGTGGGTGTTCTATTACACCGACCTGTACCGCTGGTCGCTGTACGACCACCTCGGCCACCAGTGGATGATCGCGCACTTCCTCATCACCGGCTACCTGTTCGCGCTCTCCCTGATCGGCATCGACCCGGTGCCGTGGCGGCTTCCCTACGCCGGCAGGCTGCTGCTGCTCATCGGTGTGATGGCGATGCACGCGTTCTTCGGCATCGCCATCATGATGCAGTCGGGGCTGATGGTCGCCGACTGGTTCGGGTCGATGGGTCGCACCTGGGGTGTCACACCGCTCGAGGATCAGTACACCGGCGGCGGTATCGCGTGGTCGATCGGTGAGATCCCCACCCTGATCCTCGCGATCACGGTCGCGATTCAGTGGAGTCGCAGCGACGACCGCGAGACCAAGCGGCGAGACCGGCACGCCGACCGCACCGGCGAAGCCGAGCTCGAGGCCTACAACGCACGCCTCACCGAGCTCGCCGACCGCGATGCTCGCAGCCGCAGATAGGGCGCACTACGTGACGACGAAAGAGGAGCTCGCCGACCGCTACGGTCGGGGACCGCGGCCCATCCGCCGCCGCGTGTTCTGGGTCACCGTCGCGACGGCGGCAATCCTGTCTGTCGCCGGGCTTTCGTGGCTGACTGTCTCGAACTCGCTCGACGACGTCGGATTCGACGAGACCGGATACGAGCTGGTCGATGCGCGCACCGTGACCGTATCCTTCCAAGCCACGCCACCCGCTGGGACGTCGTTCGCATGCGCGGTGCAGGCATTGGATGAGGACTTCGGCATCGTCGGTTGGCGGGTCATCGAGTACCCCGCGTCCGAGGAGATCACACGAGCACTCGTGGAGACCATCCCGACCGTCGCGCAGGCAACGACCGGCACCGTGCAATCCTGCTGGGCCACATAGCCGCGCAAGGGAGGCCGTCGCCTGCGCCGGCTGAGTCTCTCAAGCGGTGGGCCTGTCTTCGTGGTCGATGCCGTGGTGCTCTTTGCCGCGCTCGAAGTTGAGCAGGCGGAGTGCGTTGCCGACGACGATCAGGGTGGAGCCTTCGTGGATGAGTACGACCGCGCCGATGTTCAGGCCGAGGAAGGTGGCGAGGATGAGGAACGCGACGATCGCGAGGCTGGCGATGAGGTTCTGCCGGATGATGCGGCTGGTGGCGCGGCTGAGCCGCACGGCGAACGGGACGCGGCCGAGGTCGTCGCTCATCAGCGCGATGTCGCAGGTTTCCAACGCGACGGTGGAGCCGGCGGCGCCCATCGCGATGCCGACGTCGGCGCGGGCCATCGCGGGGGCGTCGTTGACGCCGTCGCCGACCATCGCGATCGGTCGGTGGGTTTCGGCGAGGCGGGTGATCTGAGCGACTTTGTCCTCGGGGAGCAGTTCGCCGATCGCGGTGTCGACGCCGACTTCCCGGCCGACCGCGTCGGCGACGCGCTGGTTGTCGCCGGAGATCATCACGAGCTGCCCCACGTTCGCGCCCCGGAGCGCGCTGAGCACCTGGGCGGACTCCGCGCGGGACGCATCCATCACGCCGACGATGCCGAGGAACCGGTCGCCACGGCGGATGATCATCAGCGTCTGCCCGGAGTCCCGCGCCTGCGTGTACGCGTCGGCGAGCGTGCCGGTCAGCGCGAGTTGCTGCTCGTCGAACATGCGCAGGTTGCCGACGTCGACCCGCTCGCCGTCGATCGTCGCCGTGACGCCACGCCCGACGACCGCGTTCAGGTCTGTCGCGGTGAGGCGCTCGGCCTGGGGGACGCGGGGCTCGAGGTCGCGGACGATCGCCTCGGCCAGCGGGTGATCGCTGAGCGCTTCGACAGCGACCAGAGTGCGGATCAGCTCGGACTCGGGCACGTCGGCGGCGGGGGTGACGGACGTCACCCGGGGGGCACCCCAGGTCAGGGTGCCGGTCTTGTCGAACGCCATCGCCTTGACCCGCCCGAGCGTCTCGAGCGGGGCGCCGCCCTTGACGAGCACCCCGGCACGCGCAGCACGGGCGACCCCTGCCAGCACCGCGGCCGGGGTTGCGATCGCGAGCGCGCAGGGGCTGGCGGCGACGAGCACGGTCATGGCGAGGTAGAACGCGTCGGGGAACGGTTGCGCGAACGCGAGCCAGGAGATCAGGAGGGTGACGGCGACCCCGAGGATCACGGCGGGCACGTACCAACGCTGGAACCGGTCGATGAACTGCTGTGTGGGGGAGGCGGCCTGGTCGGCGGAGCGGACGAGCTCGACGACCTTGCTGAGCGTCGAGTCCGCGGAGGTCGCGGTGACCTCGACCTCGAGCACGCCGGACCCGTTCACGGTGCCGGCGAACACACGGTTGGCGGCGGGCAGGGTGTCGACGGTGCGCATCGCCCGCTCCGGGTCGGCCACCGGCTCCTTCTCCACCGGAATCGACTCCCCGGTGACCGCGGACTGATCCACCGCGGACACCCCGGAGATCACGAACCCGTCTGAGGGAATGCGGGAGTTCGGGCGGATGACGACGATGTCCCCGACGACGATCTCCTCCACCGGCACCTCCACCGGCTCGTCCCCGCCGCGGCGCACCAGGGCGCTGCGGGGAGCGAGCTCGGCCAGGGACTCGATGGACTTGCTGGCACGGCTGAGGGCGTATTCCTCGAGCGCGTGGCCGAGGCTGAACAGGAACAGCAGCACCGCCCCTTCCGCCCACCGGCCGATGAGGGCGGCGCCGATCGCGGCCACCAGCATGAGGAAGTCGACCTCGAACTTCCCTCGCATCGTCGAGGCGATCGCGGTGCGGAACGTGAAGAACCCACCGAAGAAGTAGGTGGCGAGGAAGAACACCAACGGCCACCCGACCATCGGCAGCCCCAACGCGAACTCGGCGATCATCCCGCCGGCGTAGGTCACGCCCGCGGCGATCGCGAACCACAGCTCCCACCGGGCCGAACCGTGGGAATGGTCGTGCGTCTCCGCAGCGGGCGCGGTAGTCGTCGGGGAAGAAGCAGTCATGCGACCAGGATACATCACAAGATCATGATATATTGTAGTTGTGAATGATTATCGTGATCGGAGGGCACAATGGTGAGCATGGCCGGTACTGAGACGCGTCGGGAAGCAGGCACCCTGTCCGTAGCGGATGCTGAGCGTCTCGCCGAGATCATGCAGGCACTGGCGTCACCTGTGCGGCTGCGCATTCTGAGCGCGCTGAGTGTTCAGCCGAGCACCGTGACCGACCTCAGCGAACAGCTGCACATCGGACAGACGACCACATCGAACCATTTGCGGCTGCTGCGGCATCTGAGCCTGGTCCTTGGCACGCGCGACGGCCGGCACATCCACTACTCGCTCTTCGACGACCACGTCTCCGAACTGCTCGAGGAGGCCATCGGGCACCTCGAGCATCTGCCCGGCGGAGGATGACGCCTGCCGGAGCTCCCCGATTGACGAGAGTATTCCCGTTCACGTCGGGGGGCGCTGCTGCGGCCGGGGAGAGCGCGTCGCTGCCGGTTCGGACACGCTGCATGGTGTGTAGCCGATCGCCGCGACGGCCATGAGCTCTTGTAAGAATCCGCCACTACTCGCGGAATCCTGAACCCGAAACCCCAGCCAACTACCGTGGAATCGCGGCATTCCTCG
>NZ_MKTQ01000006.1 GCF_001898315.1 Microbacterium sp. 70-16
AAGTTGTTGGGTGCATCGGGAGATCTTCCTTAGAGAGGTCAGGCATCCCCAGGCCTGTGTTCGGACGTCGTCCTACGCGCCACGTTCATCGGGAACATGCGCCGGCCCGACCTACCGTTCTATTGAAACCCCTGACCACCTCAAAGGCCTAGCGGGATCCCGTTAGAGATCGTTCATGCGTCCGCCGACGGACCGGTGTGCTTGAGAACCAGCGGATGCCCTGACTGCCGCAACAAGATTGGTCACGTACCCCACTGAACTGGGACGCGGGTCGATCTTGCCGCTCAGCACAGCATCGAGCCAATCCGCACGCACGAAGTCGGCCGCCCCGGAAACGATTCGCGCGGGGTCTTCGCGCCAGGCTTCCACGACGAGCCGCGTGAGCTGCGCACCGCCCGCCGGCGGACGGTTTCCACGACGAGCCCGCTGAACCGCCTTGCACGCTCCCTTTCGCACCCTGCTCACGTTCTGACGCGCGATCGAGAGCAAGCCCGGTCGCGCATACGCAACGGGGGCGGGGCGCCCCTCCAAAGGAATGCGCGCGAGTTCCGGATCGAGCTCGATTTGGAGAAGCGATAAGAAGCGCGAAGCCGCCTTGTCCGCGGGAACGAGTCGCGCCGCAATCGAAAGGAACTCGGGGTGCAGCATCGGATTGACGACGATACGGCGATCAGCCACGGCCGCATCAGTGACACCAGCCCAGCGCTGCATGCGATGCCGGAGATACAGATGGTCCGTCGCGCGGTGCCACTCGTCCCCGCCCCCACGAAGCGACTCGTACACGTCATCCACTGCGACCGCGCGAGACCATCGCGCAAACTCCTCTTCCACGGCGCCGGGTTCGATGGAATCGTTCACGAACATCCGCCACGCGGCGAGCCGCTCGGCGTCGCCGCGGCCGTACGGCCGATCATGCACGCGCCCAAAATAGTAAAACCCCCGAGCGATCTCACCACCGAGCCCAGAGATACGGGTGCCTTGCCCGAACGCTCCTTCGGCGATGTCGAGCGCGGCCAATGCCACTGGGTCCGACGTGGCATCCAGGCGCATCGCGGACGTCAGGCACCTCTCCCACGCCTCCGCGGGCGCGAGCGCGTCAGCGCCCGCCAGAGGGTGCACCTCGTGCACGAGTCCGTCACGAGCGGCGAGACGGCTGGCAACTTCCACGTCACGCTCTCCGGCGCACCCGAGGGTCATCGCATGCAGACCGCGTCGGCGAGCGGGGGGCACAGCACTGAGCAGCAGTCGTGAGTCCTGTCCCCCAGTGAGTTGAAGCACGGCGTCGGGGTGCTCGTCCAAGAGGGACTCGAGCGAGCGGCGCAGGAGGGCCGCGGCCCGCGGCACTGCTTCCTCCAACGAGAAGCTCGGTTGGTGCCCGACCGGATGCTGCTCGACGTCAACTCCATCCGCGGTGACCCGCGCGACAGCGCAGGGTTCGAGTTTGCGGACGCCGAGATGTAGTGTGCGTTGGCCCAATTGCCACCCCAGCAACGATTGGACAGCCACCGCTGCCTCGTCGAGGGGCGCTGCGAGGGCACGCGCCGCAGACAGCGCAGAAGTCGATACGATCGCGTCGGAGGGAGCCGTCCCGCGAGCAACATATACCGGCCGGAAACCCATCGCATCGGCCGCGACAGCGACCGACGCCGACTCGCACGCCGCAGCAGCGAACGGCGGTAGCAGTTGCTCCGCAGCACGCGGGTCGGCGGCGATTCGCTGCGCCAGTTCGACACCGTCGACCGCACCGGTATCGCTACGCCGCACCCGCGAGAGCGGTAGCACCGTGGGGGTTCCCGGCAACGGGTCGAGCCCCCACCATTGCACGGAAACGCCCGCATGCGACAGTTCACCAGTGACCGGCCCCTCGACCGTCGTGCGTCCCCCGCTGCGAGCCGCGAAGCCAGCGAGCCGATCCCCTGAATCCATGCGTCAGCCCGCGAGCTTGCCGTCGACGAACGCCGTGAGCGTTCCGACGGTCTCGAACAGCTCGGCGCCGAACTCGTCGTCGTCGATCGTGATGTCGAAGCGGTCCTCGAGTGCGCCGACAAGAGCGACGACGCCGAACGAGTCGAGCTCGGGCAGCGCTCCGAACAGGGCGGTGTCAGGCTGCAGCTCGTCGGGCGCCTGTGCGAGCTCGAGTGCATCGATGAGCACTTCGCGAACAGCGGTGAGTGATTCGGTGGCCATGTGGGTCTCCTTGTGAGTGGTTTTTCAGACGAGCACTTCGGCGGGGGCCGGATGCCCGAGGAAGGCGGTGGGGCTGGCGGTGAGTCCGTAGGCACCCTGTTGGAAGATCACGACGAGGTCGTCGATCTCGGCAGGCGGCAGGGCGATGTCGTCGCCGAGCAGATCGAGAGGCGTGCAGAGGCATCCGACGACGGTCACGGCATCCTCGCCCGCCTCTGCCGCACGGTTGCCGACGACGACGGGATAGTTGCGCCTGATCGCCTGGCCGAAGTTGCCCGAGGCTGCCAGCTGGTGATGCATGCCGCCGTCGACGACGAGGAAGGTCTTGCCACGCGAGACCTTGCGATCGACGACACGCGTGACATAGACGCCCGACTCGCCGATCAGAAAGCGCCCGAGTTCGATGACGGGACTCGCCTGCGGGAAGCGCTGTGCGATCGGACCGTCGACGAGCGCGCCGAGGTTTTCCGCCACGGCGGCGAGATCGAGGGGCTGATCCTTCTCGGTGTAGGGGATGCCGAAACCGCCGCCCAGGTTCAGGTACCGCAGCGGCGAGCGCAGATGTTCGGCCAGGCTGGTGACCAGATCGACGGTGCGCCCCTGCGCCTCCGCGATGATCTCGGCGTTGAGGTTCTGCGACCCCGCGAACACGTGGAAGCCGAGCACGTCCACCGCCGCGCCGAACTCGGTGAGCACGCCGGGCACCTGCTCTGCGTCGATGCCGAACTGCTGCGGGCCTCCGCCCATGCGCATGCCCGAGCCCTTCACGGCGAAGTCGGGGTTGACGCGCACGGCGACGTGCGGGTGCAGGCCGAGCGCGTCACCGGCATCCGCGACTCGGCGCAGCTCGGTCGGCGACTCGACTTCGACGATGATGCCCGCCGCGACCGCCTGCCGGATCTCGGCAGGGGTCTTGCCCGGCCCGGCGAAGCTGACCCGATCAGGGCGGATCCGCGTGTCGAGGGCGTGCTGCATCTCACCGGCCGAGGCGACATCGATGCGATCGACGCGGTTCGCGAGGTGCTGCACGACCGCCGGCATCGGGTTCGCCTTCATCGCGTAGCTGAGCTCGACGCGTGCGGGCAGCAAGCTGCGCAGCAGGTCGACGCGGGCATCGATAAGACCGCGGTCGTACGCGAAGAACGGCGTGGAGCCGATGCGCGCGGCGAGCCGGCTCAGCGGCTGGCCGGCGAGCCGGAGCTCTCCGTCGATCGTACCGAAGGTGGCGACGTGTTCGTGGGGCTTCATGCGGTCACCTCTGCTGCGATGCGCGGTCGGTCAAACTTTCCGTTGGGTGAGCGGGGTAGGTCGTCGCGGATCTCCACCTGGGACGGAAGCATATAGGCGGGCAGTGTTGGTCGCAGCGCGGCAACGAGCTCACGCTCGTCCAGTGCCGCCGTCGCAGGGCTGACGACAAGCACGATGCGCTGGCCCAGTGCGTCGTCAGCGACGCCGATGGCCACCACATCGCGGACGAGCCCGGTGCCGTAGACGGCCTCTTCGATCTCAGTGGGGCTCACGCGGTAGCCCGACGTCTTGATCATGTCGTCGGCGCGGCCGACGAATGAGAGGAAGCCCTCGTCGTCGGCGACGACGGTGTCACCCGACCAGACGGCCAGCTCTGGCGCGCGCCAGTCCTGCCCGACGTGCGCGAAAGGACGGAACCGCTCGGCGGTGCGCACCGGGTCATTCCAGTACCCCAACGCGACCAGCGCCCCACGATGCACGAGTTCGCCGGGTTCGCCGGGCTCGCAGCGCGTGCCGTCGGGCCGCAGCACGAGAACCTCGGCGTTCGGGATCGCCTTGCCGATGGAACCGGGACGGCGATCGACCTCGGCCGGGTCGAGATAGGTCGAGCGGAACGCCTCGGTCAGCCCGTACATGAGATAGGGGGCGGCCTGCGTGAAGGTCGCGCGCAACCGGTCGAGCGTCGTCTTAGGCATCCGGCCGCCGGTGTTTGCCCAGTACCGCAACCGGGCCGCGGTCTCTTCGGGCCAGTCGACGGATGCCAGCTGCAGCCACAACGGCGGGACGCAGGTGAGCCCCGTGACGCCGTGTGCCGTGCACAGCTTGACGACGTCGCGCGGCAGCAGGTAGTTGACCAGGACGCAGTGCGCACCGACCGCGAAGGCGGTCGTGAGCTGGCTCAGACCGGCGTCGAAGCTCAGCGGCAGCACGCTCAGGATCACGTCGTCGCTCGTGTTGTGCAGGTACGTGCTGACGCTCTCGGCGCCCACGATGAGGTTCCGGTGGCTGAGCACGACCCCCTTGGGCTTGCCCGTGCTGCCGGAGGTGTAGAGGATCGCGGCCGGGTCGATATCGATGGTCGAGCCGATGCTGTCGGCCGTGCCCGGGGTCGCGTTCCACAGGTGGATGCCGTAGTCGCCGCCGGCCTCCGGGAGCGTCTCGCCCACGACGATGATCTGCTCGACGGCGCTGCCTGCCAGAGCAGCCGTCAGTTGACCGAGCCGTTCAGCGGAGGTCACGAGGATCCGCGCGCCGCTGTCGGTGAGGATATGACCGACCTGCGCAGGCTTGAGCACGTGGTTGATGGGCACGAACACTCCCCCAGCGGCCGACGTGCCGAAAATCGCGGAAACCGTCTCCAGGCGCTTCTCGAGGTAGATCGCGACGCGGTCGCCCTGCTGCAACCCGAGCGCGCGCAACTGTCGCCCGGCGCTCTCGGCAGCCTGCCATGCTTCGGTGTAGGTCTGCGTCACGCCCCGGAAGGTCAGCGCGGGAGCCACGGGGTGCGACTGCGCACACTTGCGCAGGAGGTGATGCACGCTAGTGCGCATCTGCAATGCCTGCATTATCGTCCGCCAGGACGCGTTTGCTCATTCCGTAGGCTTCCTCCTCAATGATGCGGAGTACGTCCGCCTGTGCGCGCGCCCACCCGAACTGCCGCACTGACCGTCCCGCATCAATGGCGGCCTCGTACCGATTGGGCCGGGCACACACGTCAGCGAGTGCTCGCGCAATACCCTGAGGAGTCGGCGTCGCCCATGCGACATGCTCGTTCACAAGATCTGCTCGAGAACCGCTGGAGTCATTCACGACAGGGATTGTGCCTGCCGCCAACATCTCTTCAGCGACGAGGGAGATGTTTGTGAAAGACATCGCGATGCCGGCGACACAGCGGTTGTATAACGCATTGAGTTCCTCCGGGCAGAGCCGCCCATGCTGGTGCACGGGAAACCGCAAACCGTCGATGCGCTCACCGTAAACGTGGATGTCAACGTCGGGTCGTACGCGATGAAACTCCTGCAGGGCAAGCCGTGCGAGCCAGAAGCCACGTCGGGGGACGCCCGGGCGCGCGTATAGAACCACCCCCGTGCGCTGATGTCCAGGCAGGACACGGTACACACTGGTGTCACAGCCGAACTCCGTGACGTCGGCATCAACCCCGGTCTCGTGCCTCAGGCACTCGGCGACCATCTTTCCAAGCGCGACGTTGCGGAATCCGAACCGGTACGAGTCCTCAGCGAGAACGTATGCGGAGCCTCGAGGGTAGAAGTATGGCTCGAAGTCCTGGATGAAGTAGAGCCGACGCATGGCATCAGTGCCCCGGGTAGCAAGAACGTGAGCAGTCTCCCACGACGACGCGATTGCCACGTCGACGTCGGCGATACCGGCAACGGCATCGCTCACGCTCACCCGCAAGTGCGGCCACCATGACCGGATGACGCGTTCGTGCCGCTGAATATCGCCGCCGTACCGGTCGTAGAGAAAAAGGTGACAGCGATGTCCCGCTTGTTCGACGGCCTCTACTACTCGGAAGAGGGTGGTGTGCCCACCTGATCCTGCCGCTGGTGGCGTCACGACCCAACCCACTGTCAGCGGTTGACCTGCAGGAACCCGCGCTGCGGGGACCGACAGGCTCAGCGCACTCGAATCGGCGATGTCCGCACCGAGCAGCGGCTCGTTCAGCGTCTCTGCACCCGTCCGTGCATACAAGGTGCGAGCGGCTCGCTTGACGAGACCGGATGCGCCGTCCTGGCGCAGGATCCGAATGCTCTTTGCCAGCCCCTCCCGTGCTCCGTTCACGCCTCTCCTCCCCTTGAGCCGCGGCGCCACACGCGTAAGCCGCGTGGGACATCAACCAGATCGATGCCAGCCCGATCAACCATCTTCTGCGGTGGCGTCCGATCCACCGGGTGAAGGCGTCGTCTCGCTTTCCTCCGCGGGGATTGAGACGGCCTCATCCGTGACTGAGCCCCCCGGAGTCGCATGCGCGGACGAAGCATCCGTGTCTGACTGCGTCGTTGTCGGCTCACCCGTCGACGTCGAAGGCGCCACGTCTTCAGTCTGAATCACGCTGGTGTTCGTTGAGGCCGCTGTCTGGTCACCGACCGCGACAGGATCGACCACTACAGGATCTTCGACCACCGCGGCCGGATCCCCGTGATACGCCTCAATCTCCGCCAGACCCACATTCTGCGTCCCCGACGACACCGACGACACCGTGAACAACACCGACGACACCGACCTCGCCGCGAACGTGACCACCGTCGCCGAACCATCATTGTTCAACGACGGCACCGTCACCGTCGACCCATCCGAGAACTTCAGCACACCACCCGTGACCTGATCAGTCCCATTCGGGCGGTCATACAAATACACCCGATCCAACGTCTGCACCGACGACCACGACAACGACAACCACGCCCCCGCACGCTCACCGTTCGACGACCACTCCGCACCACCATTAGCAGGCCACCCCGCCACCACCGCATCAATAGCCGCCGTCCCCGACTGCCCCGCAGCCGCCGACGACACCGCCACCAACGCATTCCGCGCCACATTCGGCCCACCATACGCAGCCGGACCCGCCACAGAATTCCCGTCGACTAGCAACGGCGCCGAGTACTGTCGTTGCGTCCACTGTGCTTCACTGCCACCCGGGCAGACTTCTGCAGACGAGCAGAGCAATGGGTCATACTCCGCATAGCTAAGCAGTGCCGCCGTCTTTGCGCTCAGGTCGTCTCCTGAGACGTTGGCGGCCTCCGTCTGCGCGTTGTACCCCCGGTACGCCAACACCATCCCGGCATAGCCCTGCAGGGCAGCTGCCGCGAATCGCCCCGCCATCCGGTGATCGGAGTGGTCATACCCTGCCGTCTCGAAATCCTGCACGTGGACCTCGCGAGGATCGGACCAGGAGATGATCGAGCCGAGCGTCGCGATGAGGCTCTCGCGCGTGTACTGCGCAGACCCGTCAACGGCGACGAGGGATGAGATCGACTGGTTCCACAGTTTCAACAGCGATGCCTCGCCGCTGCTGGCCCAACCGTCTCCACCGATCCCACCATCCGGCAACCGCAGATAGACACCTGTGATGCGGCCGTCTCCGGGACTGGTCGCCACAGGGACCGCTTTGCCTGCGAACGTCACCGTCGATGTCGACCATGCCGCGGCAGCCGACAGCCCGAGCATCGTGTTGTACGCCGCGTGCGACCCTGTCTCGCGGGCGCGCCAGTAAGCGGGAGCTCGGCCGGCATCGCCGGCGGTCATGAACACCGTGACGACGCATGCCCCGCTCTTGACGTCGTCGACGAGGTCCGGGCTCATGAAGAACAGGTCATCATCCTGATGGGCGACGATATTCACCACTGTCTCGGGACAGTCCGCCGCCTGAGCAGCCGTCGGACTCCCGAGTGCGGCCAAGGCGAGAACAAAAATCGCCAACGCGGCCAGCAGAGATCGCTTGATTTTCTGCAACACGACACATTCCCCAAAATGCGCTTCGCAATGCACACTGCACTATGCGCGGTAAGGGCCCCTCCCCATTCGGGGCCTCCGCTGATTATTGCAGATCAGGACCTTCACCGGAAGTCGGCAGCGCACGTGAACGGCACGCGACTTCGCGCAGCACCTCCGCGTGTGCGCGCACCATCGCAGCCTCGTGGAAGCTGCTCGGAATGCGCGCGGCACGCGGGCCGTCGGGCTCACGCGCGACTTCGACAAGCGCCTCCGCGAAGTCCTCACGATTGGACTGATGCCGCCGTCGTCGCTGGCGGGCGATGTCCCTCTGGGAGTGCGAGCGATTCGCCCGCGGTACGACCACCGCGCGGACACACGCCTCCGCGGCCAATCGCCGAGCGAACCCGACATCGGACATGACAATCGGTAGCCCCGCCGCTACCGCTTCAATCGCGGACAGTGGCCCGCCTTCGGAGAACGAGTCGAGTGCAAAGACATCCCCCGCCGCGAGAATCACTGCAGGATCCGAATCGCCCAGGAGGTGTACCCGATCGCCGGACGGGTGGCTTTCGCGGAGCACGGCTGCTCGGCGCACCTCAAGCCAACTGTCCGTCCCTCCCGCGATGACAAGCCTCAGCCGTGGGTTCTGTTCAGACGCAAGCAGGAAGGAGTCAACTAGGCCCGCAGCGTTCTTCTGATCACTGAAGCGTTGCAGACTGACGACGAGGATGTCCCGGTCTTCGATGTCACAGCCGATGGCCGTTGCCACGCGCGCCCGCGCGGTGGCGCGATTGGGTGGCTCAACCGCCGTAGCAGCGACGCCGTTCACGACCACGCGAATGTCAGCCTTCCCTAGCCGCTCCGTGAAGAACGCGCGAACCGAGTCGCTCACGGCCACACTCACACCGGACGCGCGCGTGAGTTGCCCGAGCGCCTGCCACGTGGACGCGTCCAAGTACGTCTCCATCGCGTGAAACACACACGTGGCTCGCTCCGGGTTTCGCGCAACGCCGCGCAAGTGCGCCAGATTCGGGCGGTGCAGCTGGATGACATCCGGAGCGATAGAACTCACCAGCTGTTGCAGTCCTTGATCGTCGACGACGGTAACCCGCACACCTTCGTCAGCAAGCGCGTTCGCGACGCGGCCCGCCAAACTGCACGCGACCTCAACCTGGATGCCATGATTCGGAAGTCCACGCGCGAGCGACGCCACGACATTCTCGACGCCTCCCGAGTCGAGCGCGCCAGCGACGATCAGGCAACGGACGTCGGGGTTCTCGACCCTCGGAGTCGGCAACCGCATCACCTCAGGCGCAGGGGAATCGCGCCGAATGGATGGGAGACCACCGGCGACCGCCAGCATTCCGAGCGCCCGCTGCCAATGTCCGAACCGGATGCGTGGCGGCATCGCATCGGTGACGACCGTCAGACCGTAGAGCGCGAGCCGCGCTCCCCAAGCCTTCGCCCGCCGCCGCCGTCGCGCATGTCGGTCAGAGAGCGCTTCGAGCATGCTCAGCTCCCCCCTGGACTATGACGCAGCCTGCGCCGTAGCCACGGCCAGATGGCGGCAGCGTAGACGAGCACCCCGACAAGTCCACCCAGAAGCAGCGCTGTGGCAGCACCACCGCCAACGAAAGTCGCCCCCCATGCCGCAATGACCGCCGGCACGGTGGCCAGCGTGGGGGGCAAGTGAGCGTAAAGGAAGCGCTTGATTGGGACGCCGCTCCGCGACAGCACACCAAGGTACGCCGGAAGAATCAAGCCGACGCCGGTGACCACGTGAACTGCCGCGGCGCCTAGGATCCCCCAGACGGGCACCACCGCAACCATGCCGATCACCATCGACACCAGCCATCCGAGCTGGATCCACAAGACAGGACGCGAGCGTCCGCGAGCGTATAAGTAGCCCGTTGCCACGTCGAAGATCACCCGGACAGCCCCGTAGACACCTAGCACGGCGAGCGCAGGGGCGGCCGGCAACCAATTCTCCCCGTAGAGCACGCTGATAATCGGAGCGCTTAGCACAGCGATCATTCCACTCGCCGGTAGCGCAAGAGCCCAGCCCAGCGAACTCACTCGCTCGACCCCGACTGCGGGGTCGTCGACGCGAGAAAAGTAGGGCAATGAGATCGAGCGAACAACCTGAGACAGCGCCGTCATCGGCCAACTGGAAACGTTGAACGCGAGCACGTAGTACCCCAGCGCCGTTGCGCCGGCGAGCCGGGCAAGCACAACGTTGTCGACATTGAGCAGAGCCCACGCAAGGAGGTTGGCGCACGCAATCGGCAAGCTGTACGCAAGGATCGGGCGTATCTGATCGCGAGCAATGCCGTATCGCGGTCGCATTCGGGCGAAGACGAACTGCAGCGTGGAGGCGACCATCTGCGCGGCAACGCGGCCGAGTGCCAGCCCCATGACACCGAAGCCAAGCGCGACAAGCGTCAATGTGACGGCCGTGTAAACGATGAAGTCAACAACCCCAACCCAGAAGAGCTCCCGTTGTTGGAATCTGCGGAGCATGTACGCGTAGGGGACAACACTGACCCCCGCGAGGAAGAGCGTTACGGCGAGCGTCGCGATAGCTGGCGCGGCTTCGGCAGCACCCATCGTGGATGCCAGCCAGCCGCTCGATGCGATCGTCACGAGAGCTGTCAGCGAGCCGCTCAGCAATCCAAGCGATGCGATGGTCGGCGCGATCCGGTCGGGGTCTTCGGCCCGGACCAGATCCGAAGACAGTCCCAGATCGGCGACAGTCATCAGAATCGACTGCACCGTGAGCGCGACAGCGAAGACGCCGAACTGCTCCGGGGTCAGGAGCCGCGCGAGGACGATGCCGACCATCAAGCTACCGAGGCGCAGCACTATGGTGCTCACTCCGCTCCAGGCTGCGCCGCTCGTTGCCTGCTTGCGTAGAGAGACATCCGTCATCAGGTCGTCACCCCCGTCATCGCCGAGTTGTCGTATTCCATCATGAGCACGCGCGCCGGCACCCCTCCGACGAGCGCGCGCGCAGGTGCGTCACGCAAGAGGACACTTCCCGCAGACACGGTCGCGCGGTCCCCCACCGAGATCGGGCCGGACAGCACGGCGTTGGGCCCGATCCACACTCCGGCGCCGATGTGCGGGACTCCCTGGTTCCCGCCCGCTACGCGCTGTCCGATCGTCACATTCTGGTGGAGCACCACATCGTCACCGATCTGTGCAGGCCCGATGATGACACCGGTGCGATGCATGAGGAGCATTCCAGGACCGATCATTGCTCTGGTGCTGATGTCACAGTGATGCATGTGCGTGATCCATCGGTTCCAGATGCGATGCAGGATCGTCAAGGGGATCCAGACCAGTTCGCCGCGGCGGCGGCATCCCCGCGCGTATCGTCCGAACCGGTATGCCGCGACGCAGTGAAGCTCTGAGTTTCCGAGCGCGAACAGCACGCGGCGCCACACGCCGACGCCGCTCGGCAGAAATGTCGCGCTCATCCTCGAGAAGTCGCGGCGCAGATCCGAAATTGCGTCTTCAGCAGGCATCCCGCCCCCTCCGCCATGATCGTTTCGCCGAGCACGGTCGACCACATCGCACCCCGCAGCCCCTCGGTGCCCAGCACCAGCTATCGGTCTCTAGAAGGTCACGCAGTCTTGCGCGAGACGAACGCAACGACACGTTCGATCGTGTCAAGGTTCTCGGGCACCGTCTCCGAATCATCGACAGCGATACCGAACTCCTCCTCAAGGAATTCGATCAGCTCCAGCACCCCCGTCGAATCGATCACCCCCGACTCGATCAGCGAGTCGCGCGGTGCGGGCATGCGTGTGCTGTCACCGAGAATCAGACTCTCGAAGATGAATGCCTCGATGCGCTCTGTGAGCACGTCGCTCGTCACAGTGTTCACTGGTACTCCCCAAGTCCCAATTGATATCCGGTCTCCCCAAAAACGCCCGGACTGCCCTATTGTGAGCCCATACAGGCGGTTCGTCAATCGGGGGAAGACGAATGGGTCATGGGGAAATGACGCGCGCTCACGCTGAAGCAGTGGCGCACTGATGTGCGGAATCTGCGGCGTGCGCGATGTGAAGACGCCGCCGAATGTCGACGACGTGCGGCCGATGGTCGGCGTGCTGTCGCACCGCGGGCCGGACAGCTCAGGCTTCCACGTCAGCGGCGACGTCACGCTCGGGCACGCGCGCCTGTCGATCGTCGATGTCGCCGGTGGCGCCCAGCCGCTGGCTAACGAGGACGACACCGTTTGGGTGACCTTCAACGGCGAGATCTACAACTACGTTGAGCTGACGGCCGAGCTCTCCGCACGCGGACACCGCTTTCGCACGCGCAGCGACACCGAGGTGATCGTGCACGCGTGGGAGGAGTGGGGCCTCAGCTGCTTCGCCCGATTCAACGGACAGTGGGCGATCGCGATCCACGACCAGCGCAGCCGCGAGCTCATCCTGTCGCGCGATCCGTTCGGAATACATCCTTTGTTCCACGCCACAGTGGGCAGTCGATTGCGGTTCGCCTCCGAGGTGAAAGCGCTGTTCGCCGACTCGGCGGTACCGCGCGAGTTCGATCCCGCGGGGTTCGCCGAGCTGCTGACCTTCTGGGCGCCCGTCGCGCCGCGGACGGTGTTCCGCGGCGTGCAGCAGGTGGAACCGGGCACGTGCCTCGTGTATCGCCACGGCGCGACCACTCCCGAGCGCCACCGGTTCTGGTACGACGAGTTCGCCACAGCCGCCTCCGAGCAGCACGTGACGATCGACGAGAGCGCTGCGGCGTTGCGTGCCTCGCTCATCGACGCCACCCGTCTGCGCTTCACCCGATCTGATGTGCCCGTTGCGGCATATCTCTCGGGTGGCATCGATTCAACCGTCACGGCAGGGATCATCCGCCACCACACGGGCGCGGACCTGCGCACCTATTCGCTGCGTTTTGCCGACTCCGAGTTCGACGAAGGCGACTACCAGCGCACCGTGAGCGACGCCCTCGGCACCGACCACCGCGACATCACGGTGACCGGCGCAGACATCGCCGGGGTGTTTCCCGAAGTCATCCGTCACACGGAGACACCGATCTTGCGCAGCGGGCCGGCACCGATGTACCTGCTCTCGAAGCTGGTGCGTGGATCGGGCCGGAAAGTCGTGGTCACAGGCGAAGGCTCCGACGAGATGCTCGCCGGCTACGACATCTTCCGTGAGGCCGCGGTGCGGCGGTACGCCGCGAGGCATCCCGGTTCACCGTGGGCTGATCGCGCCGTCGACGCACTGTACCCATGGATGCAGCGGGCACCCCAACAGGCGCCCGTGTTCGCCCGTAGCTTCTTCATGCGCAATCTCGACGCCGACGACCCGGCGATCTCGCATCGGCCCCGATGGGACACCGCTCGGGCTCTGACGGGAATGCTGCAGCCCGCGTTCTCCGGCGCCGGCGACCCCGCAGCAGATCTGGTCGGCAGGATGCCCGCGGGCAGCCGACAGTGGCATCCGCTCGCTCGCGCGCAATGGCTGGAGTGGACGACACTGCTGCCCGGATACGTCCTGTCGTCGCAGGGCGACCGCATGCTGATGGCGAACTCTGTCGAAGGACGATTCCCGTTCCTCGACCCCAACGTTGCGCGCGTCGCCGCGCGCATGCCCGCGCGGCACAAGCTTCGCGGTCTGGATGAGAAGCACGTGCTCAAGCGCGCGTTCGCCGACATCGTCCCGCAAGAAGTGCTCGAGCGCCCCAAGCAGCCGTACCGGGCTCCCGATGCGAGCAGTTTCTTCGGCCCCGATGCGCCTGGCTGGGTATCAGATGCCCTCGCTCCTGACTCCGTGCAGGCAGCGGGAGTGTTTCAGCCCGAGATCGTGCAACGTCTGGCCGCAAAGTGCGCGCGGACCGGTGGGCGAGGTATTGGCAACTCCGACAACATGCGCGTTCTGGCCGTGCTGTCGACGCAGCTTCTCTACAACGACGTGATCAGGGGACACGGGGGAACTTCATGAACGAACAATACGGAACGCACACACTCGCCATCGACGCGGCTGCCGAGGTCGAGCGCATCAGCGCCGCCTTCCGTGGCGTGCTCGAGCACGACCGCCGCAAGGGCGTCGTCGTCGGGGTCTCGGGTGGCATCGACTCGAGCGTCACCGCGGCGCTCGCGGTACGCGCCCTCGGCCCTGCGAGGGTGTTCGCGCTGCACATGCCCGAGCAGGAATCTTCCGACGAGACCCTGCCGTTGAGCACGTCGCTCACCGACTGGCTGGGCGTGGACTCGACGGTCGAAGACATCTCGCCGATGCTCGAGGCGTTCGGCTGCTATCGGCGCCGCGACAAGGCGATCCGCAGCGTCATCCCGGAATTCGGCGCCGGCTGGCGGTCGAAGATCGTGCTGCCGAGCGTGGTCGATTCGGATGCCTATCGCATCTACTCTGTTGTCGCGCAGGCCCCAGACGGAACGCAGATCACCAAGCGGCTGTCGATGGCGGCCTACCTGGAGATCGTCGCCGCCTCGAACTTCAAGCAGCGCACGCGCAAGACACTCGAGTACTTCCACGCCGACCGCCTCAACTACATCGTGGCCGGCACCCCGAACCGTCTCGAGTACGACCAGGGCTTCTTCGTCAAACTCGGTGACGGGGCCGCTGACATCAAGCCCATCGCGCATCTTTATAAGACGCAGGTGTACGCGCTCGCCGAGTACCTCGGCGTGCCGGAGAACATCCGCAGTCGCCCGTCCACCACCGACACGTACTCGCTGCCGCAGTCGCAGGAGGAGTTCTACTTCTCGCTCCCCTACGGCCGCATGGACCTCTGCCTGTACGGTCTGAACAACGACGTTCCGATCGATCATGTCGCCGCGGCGACCGGGCTGACGGTCGAGCAGGTGCAGCGCGTCTACCGTGACATCGTGCAGAAGCGGCGCACGACCGCGTACCTGCACGCGGCTCCCGTGCTCATCGAGAAGGTGCCGGAGGTCACCCCTGAGCTGTGACGAGCGCCGTGGCGACGGCCACTCTGCGCTGCCGAGCGACGGACACGTGCACGGTGACGTCCCCCGCCATCGCGGCAGCGGTCCCGCCCAGCGATGCCGAACCGGACCCAGCATGGTAGACGATCGAGCGCCACGGTAGCGGGGCCGCCCATTCGCTCGGGCCAAGAGCCTTCCACACTGCTTCTTTGACAGCGAAATGCTCCGCCAACGCTGCACCGGGATCTCTCGCACCCCGACATCTCTCGATCTCGACGTGAGCGAACCACTTGCGAGCGAAGTCCTCTCCGCGCCGCGCGTAGAGCGCACGGAACCGATCGACGTCGGCAACGTCGATACCGATACCGCGGATGGTCATGTCCCGCTTCGCGCAGCATCGATGGTGCGCACCAGCTCTGCCGCCGCCGCGCGCGCACCGTCCGCGTTGAGGTGTCCGGGATCGGCGGCGAAAGAGTCGTCGAGGACGTAGTAGTCCGCGCCGTTGTGTGTGCGAGCGGATGCCGATTGGTCCATGCCCGACTCGACGGCGGCGATGTCGAACAACAACCCGGTATCCGCGAACTGCTCGCGCAGCGCTGCATTGAACTGTTGCCGCGCGACGTTGTCTTCCGGCCCCATACCCGCGTCACGACCGAGCCACGACTTCACGGTTGCCTTCAGATCCCGGGCCGTTGCCAGCGGTACCGTCGCGTACAGGAATGTCGTTTCCGGATGACGCGCCTGCAGCCCCGCGATCGTATCCGTATAGGCAGCAAGCACCGCCGCAACATCAGTGTGCGCATCGATATCGACGTAACAGAGCTTCAAGAGGGCGAAATCTACCGCCTCGGCCATGCCCGAGTCCATCAGCTCGACAAACGCGTCCAGCTTGCTCTGCGGGGCACCGTTGACCCCTATATACGCATGCGCTACGGTGCCCGGCGCGACGCTGCCGGCATCCGTCGACTCGATAATCCGGATGCCGGCAGCGTCGACACCGTCGAGCGCCGCGAGCCCCTCGAGAACGTTCGCACCGACGGACTGGTGACCGAAGAACACGGTCGTCGTCGCGAAGGACTGCAGCTCGGCTGTGGTCGGTTCAACGACGGCAAGCGGGTCAGGGCGCACTGTTCTCTCCCAGACGACAACAACGATGGCGATCGACGCGACGACGATCGCCGCGGCAACAAGTCGACGCATGGTCACGATACGCACGTTCGATCACCCCACGGTTCCGGTTCGCATGAGCAGGTCACGTACGTCACGTTTGACGACCTTGCCGTTCGCGTTGAGCGGCAGCTGATCAGCAAATCGAACCCTGGCGGGAACCGCATACTTGGGCAGCAGCTCGCGGCAACGCGCGATGACCTGCTCGGCGGTGACGTCAGAGCCGCGACGCGCGACCGCGAGCAGTTCGACGCGCTCACCGGCTGCCTCGTCGGGCAGGCCGACAGCCGCGACCGCAACAAGGTCGGGCAGCTCCATGGCGGCTGCCTCAACCTCTTGACTGGCGACGCGATATCCCCACGACTTGATGAAGTCCTCGGCACGGTCGACGACGTAAATGAAGCCCTCGTCGTCGATGGTGGCGAGATCGCCGGTATGCAGCTCACCGTCGGGCATCTTCGCAGCCGATCCTTCGGGGTCAGCGAGATACCCGGGAGAGATGTTCTCGCCGCGCGCCCAGATCTCACCGATCTCTCCGGGTGCGACGCGCTGGCCCTCCTCATCTATGACACGTAGCCGCACACCGGGGATGCCGCGCCCAATCGACCCGGGTTTGGACAGGAGGAGGGCGGGGTCGAGTGCGGACAGTCGCGCGGTCGCCTCCGTCTGGCCATACATCACGAAGACATCTGCGTTGTGATCCGCGGCAAGCAGCTCTCGCAGCAAGGCCGGCGGAAGTCGACCGCCCGCCTGCTGGATGATTCGAAGATGCGGTAGTCGCCGGCGGGTGAATGAGCTGTTGCGCAGAAGCCCATGGAAGATCGACGGCACCGCGGCGAACACGGTGCACTTCTCCGACTCGAGCAGATTCACGGTCGTCTCGGGGTAGGCGGTGGTCGTCTGCTCGACGAGCGTGGCGCCGACCCGCAGATGAGTGTGCAGAACGGAGGCGCCGAACACATACGTGTACGGCAGAACGACCAGCGCCCGGTCGGAGTGGCTCACGTGCAGGTATCCGAGGATCGACTCGGTGTTCGCGATGATGTTGCGGTGCGTGAGGCGCACCGCCCGCGGCGTGCCGGTGGTTCCGGAGGTGAAGAGGTACGCGGCGTCGTCATCGAGGTCGATGCGGGGCCGTGGGCGGTCCACCCACGGCACGCGTGCACTGTCGCGCGTCGTCTCGGTGAAGATGTCAACGTCTGCGCTCGCGGCGGGCCCGACCGACTCGATCGCCCTGCCTCCGAGGAACATGCCGGCGGCGCCCACCCAGCGCACGCGTGCGAGCGCCTCATCGACCGGCAACGTTGTCGGCAGCGGCACGGCGACGTGCCCAGCGTGCATGATCGCGAGGTACGCGGCCGCCCAGAACGCACCGTTCGGCGCCATGATGGCAACGGGCGTTCGGGGCTCCCATTCAGCCGCGATCAGCGCACGAGAAAGCGTTGCGACGTCATCGCGCAGCTGCGCATACGTTCGTTGCGCGGTGCCCGCTGATAACGCAGTGGCGCCGTCTGCGCCGTGCTGCAGCAGGTATTCCGCAACACCTTGTCGGTCGTCGGCCGGTGCGGCGCCAGACGCACCGCGCGCTGCAGCTTTTCCGCGCATGAATCCCCAAGGCTTCCCCATTGTGCTCCCCAACGACCTGCGTCCCCGGCGGGTCTCGGGCGTCCGTCCGCAACCGCTCCCCAGCGGCCGTGCGCTTCCCCGCAACACAGCGACGGATTCCCTGCGGCAATATTGTCACAGCGGGCCGCCTGGCACCATACTCTGCGAGAGTGACGAGTGCGCTCGCCCGGCACCGAACTGGGGAGAAGGATGCCATGATCAGCGACACTGCTGTCGTCCAACCGTCGGCCGACATCGACGAGGGGGTGACTCTCGGTGATCGCACTCGCGTGTGGCATTTGGCGCAGGTACGCACCGGCGCAGTCCTGGGCGCCGACTGCAACATCGGCCGCGGCGCCTACATCGGCCCGGGAGTGACGCTCGGCGACGCCTGCAAAGTGCAGAACTACGCGCTCGTGTATGAACCGGCCGTCGTCGGCGACGGCGTGTTCATCGGGCCAGCGGTCGTGTTCACAAACGACGAGTTCCCCCGCGCGGCGAACCCCGACGGGTCACTCAAGGGTGCCGACGACTGGCACGCCGTGGGGGTGACGGTCGAGCGCGGCGCGTCGATCGGCGCGCGTGCCGTGTGCATCGCGCCGGTGACCATCGGAGAGTGGGCGCTGGTCGCCGCAGGCGCTGTTGTCACGAAAGACGTGCCCGCGCACGCTCTCGTCGCCGGCGTGCCCGCCAAGCGCATCGGCTGGGTCGGGCGCACCGGGCGGCCGCTGACGGCAGATGCCGACGGTAACTCGGACGGCCATGCCACCGAGTGGGTCTGCCCCGACACGGGCGAGCGCTACGTCGTCGACGGCGAGCGCCTGCGCTTGCGCTCTCCCGCATGAACGCGTCGTGCGGCGTCGTCGGCACGGGCATCGTCGGCGCGACTGTCGCTCGTGAGCTGTTGCGGCGCTACCCTGATGCCTCAGTGACGCTGCTCGAGAAGGAGTCTGCGCCGGCGGCGCACCAGACCGGTCACAACACCGGCACCGCCGCGCCACCGCAACAACTCAGGAGAACCACCCCCGAACCCGCCAAGACCGGGCTCAAACCAGTCGTCACCACACAGAACTCCTGAGTTATTGCGGCGGGCGCCGCCGCCGGACCCCGGTCCCGGCACCGCCCCACGCCCCCCCGGCCGCCCCCTCACGACGACCGCCGCCACACCCCACCGCACCGCCCTACGCCCACCGGCCGCCCCACGGCGGTCGCCGCCACACCCCGCGGCACCGCCCCACGGCCCCCAGCCGCCCCCGCCCCCGCCCCCGGGGCGCGCTACCCCACTCTGACGATCGCCGCTCCGCAAGCGCAGACCTCGTCGGCGCCCAAACCAGCGACGATGGCGTCGTGGAGGTCACGCTCGTGCCACTCGGCAAGCGGCCGCTTCGTGATCTTGCGCCCGATGATCGCGCACTGCTTGTTCGTGCCAGGGTCGATGTGTGCCACCCACCACGGGAAGCTGTCGGGATCCGGGCCGGAGATGCGGAACGGTCGCGCGTCGCCGACGTTGAAGGTCAAGCCTCGCCCCCCGCGGTTAAGTTGAACAGAGCGCAGGTAACCGTCAGCGCTGTGCTCGGTGAGCACCGGGACCGACCCGCGGTCGCGAGGAACTTCGGCGCCGGTGAGCAGAGTGAAGTACCGGGCAAAGAAGTCCCTGACGCCCGGCTTGATGCTCTGATCCTGCGTGCGCGCCTGCGGTGCGTGATCGAGCACATAGGACAGCAGGCGGGTGAGGTCGCTCGCCGAGAACGACGGTCCGAAAGCCGCCGCGAGCTTCGTCCAGAGCAGGTCGAAGATCTGCTCTGAGGGCAGCGCGTCGACGCTCACGCCCCTCGTCCCCAGGTAGGCGCCGAGACGCTCGATCTTGCTACCCGCTCGCTTCTGCTCGTCGGGTTCGATCTCCGATGCGACCGAGACCAGCAGATCCGCAAAGCGGTTATGGGTCGGTTGCGGCTGGTCGTGGTCGTCGAAGTACAGGGCAGCGACCTTCGCATCGCTCGGGCCCTGCGCGCGACGCGCGATGTCGGCGATGAAGTCCTGGATGAGGGTGGAGACGGCCGCGGAGACCTCCTGGCGGTCAAGGATCTCGCGCAGCAGATCGGCGAACTCCGCGTAAGTGAGCTCGCCCCAGCCTTCGTCGTCGGCCTGCTCGTCGAGCTCGGTGAGGAAGACGAAATACTGCCGCCACCCCCGACGCTCAGCCTCCACGTGCGCACGGTAACGGGCGAGCTGCTCGTCGTGCGCGCTCGAACTCAGCTTGCTCTCGACCGTGATGACGATCTTGTTCGCGTGATCGAGGAGCGAGACATCGATTCTGCCCTTGAGGAGGGGTCCGGCTCCGGTCGTCATGCCGGGCACCGGCGTCTCGACGTGGGAGCGTACGCGGCGCGTGCCCACCTCGACGTCGGTGTCTCCTGCATTGGCGATCAGCGCATTGGCGACGGCCGCGCCGAGCCCGTGGTTCTCGGTCGGGTCAAGCAGCCAGCGCACGACGCGGTTGTAGCGGTTCTCGTAGCTTCCCTCGCCATAGTGGACGATGCTCCAGAAACTCGCCGGCGGCAGGGCCCGGCCCCGTACGTCGGAATCTTGGAGGAGCACGATGAGTTCATCGGCGAGGGCATTCACACGTTCACGAGGCATGAGCGGGTCCTTTCGAGGATGCCTCGGCATCCAAGGTCTCGGGCGGGATTATCTGTTCGGGCTGCGCGCGCTCTGGCTGCGCAGCGGCGGCGACGACAGCGCGCAGGACGAGTAGCCACTTGATCTGGCCGGCGGCAGAGCCGAGCCAGAAGCTGGCGTCAGTGCCGTTGAGACGACCCACACGGAGTGCCTCCTTACCCGCCTCCATCGCGCTCTTGGACAGCGCGGACTCCTTCTTCCCGCCGCCGTCGAGGACGTTGATCTCGGCGGGGTAATGCCCCTGTTCTCCCTGCTGAGCATTCCCCAGGATGCGGACGGTCCGCCCTGCCGTGCCCAGGTGGAACACCATCGAGTTACCCCTGCCGATGTTGTGCTCGACAGACCTCGCTCCGGGAAGGACCACCGGGTCCACGGGCTGCGCCTCGGTCTTGGCGAGTTCGAAGGCATCCTCGGCAGATGGAATGCAGACGGCGTCGATGGTGTGGCGCACAAGCTCCTCAATCGCGGCTGTGACGCGGCCGGATGCGCCGGCGACCTGCGCCGATTCGCGGTGGGTGTATCTGACGGCCTCGCGGTCGTTCTTGGCCTGCGCGGTGAGCCTTTCGGCGCTGATACGACCGTCGTCGCTGCGGGTCCATCCCATGCCGTGTAGCCGGTACGAGAACGCTCCGAGTGTCTCGTGCGGCAGCGGTACGCCGTTCTCCGACTCCGGCAGGTGCGGGCGAAGCGTGAAGGTCTCGAGGAGGGGACTCCACTCGGAAGCCTGCTGGTTCAACCGCACGGTCATCCCGTCGGATGTGTCGACGGCGACAGGCAGTTTCCAGCCCTCCTGTGCCTCCTTGCCGCGCGTCATCAGGAACGGCACGAACCACGTGCCGGGCGGCACCGTCTCTTCCAGGTCGCGCAGCGGTTGTGCCGCGCCCGACCGAACGACCTCGATGTACACCTGCTCGGCGACGGAACCCGATGTGTTCGAGATCACGACCCCACGGTGTCGGCGGTCGGCTGTGTCCGCGATCCACGCAACCACCTCTGCAGCGCGTTCCTCCGCACGCTCCTTCCGGGGCTGCCAGACGGCGAGATATGCCGTCGTCACCAGTGCCGCCGTGCTCAGGATGGGGCCCAAGACGCCGCCGAATGTGTCGCCGATCGGCCCGGTCAACGATGCCCAGTGCGGCTGGGCATCCACCCCGCTCGCGGCGCGGAGTACGAGCACGAGCGACAACACGAAGATGCCGGCCAGGATGACGCCGATGACCAGCACCCACCACCAGGAACGAAGCCAGGTGCGAGTGGGAACACCCATGCGTCTACCTCGCCGCGTCGCACTTGAGAAACGCGAGCGACTGCGCACGCTGCGGCGCAAACGAGTCGGAGGGTGCGGCCGGATCGCCGTACGGCTGCGGGGCATCCTGCGCGGCGGCCGCTTCCCATGACGCGACGACGCGTTCTCGAAGAGCCTGGTCGGCATTCGGGTGGAAGAAAACGTGCTCATGCACGCTGTTCTCCTCGAAGCGTTGGAAGAGGATGCCCAGCATGGACACGGAGGTCTGATCATCGGCAAGCGCGGTCAACGCGGCGGGCCAGTCGGCCTCGAACGCGATCAGGGAGGCATCGCTGCGTTCGCGCATCTGCACGAACTCGTCCCAGAGTGTGAGAACCTCGTCGAGGCGTTGCGCCTCCATGAGAACCGCGTCGAGGAACCCCGCATCGCTGAGTGTCCACAGAGGGATCACGGCCCGATAGGTGAGGCGTGCCAGGCCCGGGGCTTCGGTCACGTCCAGGTGGAAGCGACCGATCAGCCAGTCATGCTCCGCCTCGGCGCTCACGATCGACGCTGCCGCCTCGCTCTGGTGTCCATCCACCACGAGCTGCGACCACCACAACAGCGCGTCCCGCCCGCCGTCGTCCGGGGTGGAGACGACATTCAGAGCGCCGCGGTCGAGCTCCAGTGAGAAGCCGTGCGCACCCTCGTCACTCGAAAGGTGATAGACGGGCCACGGCTGTCGACCTTCGCCGTGGGCGACGTGCAGCAGATAGCCGAAGGACTCAAGGTCGAGATCAGTCACGATTCACTTTCATTCTGAAGAGCACGCAAAACGGGCCGCACTCGGGAGGCCCGGTTAGGAGCTTCACTGAACTTCAGCGCGTTCGGCGCAGATCAATGCGATCCCGGACGATCCCGGACGCTCATCGCGCCACGGGCCCCGCAACAACTCAGGAGAACCACCCCCGAAACCGCCGAAACAGAGCTCGCACGGCTCGAGAGCGCGCAGGACTCCTGAGTTGTTGCGGTCGCACCCGCTCCACCCCGCGGCGGCGCCGCCGGGGCCCCCGGGCCGCCGCGTCCGCCGCGGCCGGCCTGGCGGACCAGCGGAACGCCGCGGCGGGCTACAGCTTGCGCAACCGCACCGATTCGACGGCGTGGTCGGCGGCCTTGCGCAAGACGAGCGTCGCGCGGTGCTGAGTGGGCGCGACGTTCTCGCGCAGGTTGGGCAGGTTGATGTCGTTCCAGTAGCCGAGGGCGGTGGTCACCGCCTCGTCGTCGGACAGTTCGGCGAAGACCTTGAAGAACGAGTTCGGGTTGCTGAACGCTCCCTGCCGCAGCGCGAGGAACCGGTCGACGTACCACTTCGCGATCTCGGACTCATCGGCATCCACATAGATCGAGAAGTCGAACAGGTCGCTGACGGCGACGTCATTGGGCGTCGGCGGCGGCGACAGCACATTGAGGCCCTCGACGATGACGACGTCGGGCCGGCGCACGGTGACGTGGGCGTCCGGCATGATGTCGTACCGCACGTGTGAGTAGAACGGCGCCCGCACTTCGGCGGCGCCTGACTTCACGTCGGTGAGGAACCGCACGAGCGCGCGCCGGTCGTAGGACTCGGGAAAACCCTTGCGGTGCATGATGCCGCGGCGCTCGAGCTCTTCATTTGAGTAGAGGAAGCCGTCCGTGGTGACGAGCTCGACGCGCGGAGTCCCCGGCCAGCGACTCATCAGCTCGCGCAGCAGGCGCGCGATGGTCGACTTGCCGACGGCGACCGACCCTGCGACGCCGACGACGAACGGCGTCGTCGTGTCGGGTTCGCGCAGAAACGCCGCCGTCTCGGCGCCGAGCCGCTTCGTGTTCTCGGCATAGGTCGACAACAGCCGACTGAGCGGCAGATAGACCTCGCGCACTTCGGTGAGGTTGAGCCGGTCACCGATGCCGCGCAACTGGATGACCTCGGTCTCGGTGAGCGGGTTCGGGATGCCTGCGGCCAGCGCCGCCCACTCCGCGCGACCGACCTCGCGGTACAGCGAGGAGACTTCGGTGCTCACGTCATCGATGGACATTGCGCCTACTTTATCGGCAGGCGGCGGTGCGGCGGTGCGGCGGGCGCAGGTTGGCGGCGGCGCGGGTTACCGCCAGGCGGCGGTGCGGCGGTGCGGCGGTGCGGCGGTGCGGCGGCGCAGGTTACCACCAGGCGGCGGCGCGGGCGCGGGCGCGTGTTACCGGCCGGCGCCAGGCGCATGACTCAGGCAGAATCGCGTCACGGCGGCGATTCGGCGCCGCAGGGCGGTGATCTGCCTGAGTTATGCGCCACCAGTACGCTGTTCGCATGCGTTTGGGAGTTCTCGACATCGGCTCGAACACCGTCCACCTGTTGATCGCCGATGTCATCCCCGGCGGCAGGCCGCTCGCAACCACGAGCAAACGCACAGTGCTGCGCCTCATGCGCTACCTCGAACCGGACGGCTCGATCAGCGAAGAGGGCGTCGCGGCGCTCGTCGCCGCGGTCGCCGAGGCGCGCGAGATCGCCGCCGTCGAGAACGTCGCCGAATTGCTCGCGACCGCGACGAGCGCCGTCCGCGACGCGCGCAACGGCAAGGCCGTCATCGCGCGCATCGAAGAGGCCCTCGGCCAGGAGCTGCAGGTGCTCGGCGGCGAGACCGAGGCCCGCTACACGTTCCTCGCGGTGCGCCGCTGGTTCGGCTGGTCGGCGGGTCAGATCCTGCTGTTCGACATCGGCGGCGGGTCGCTGGAACTGGCATCCGGAGCCGACGAGCTGCCCGAAGCAGCCGCGTCGGTGCCGCTCGGCGCGGGCCGGATGACGGTGCAGTTCCTGCCGAACGACCCGCCGGGCATGGATGCCGTGGAGCAGTTGCGCGCGCACGCCGAAAAGGTAATCGCGCCGGCGGCGACGGCCCTGGGGTCGATGCCGAAGCCCGATCACATCGTGGGCTCGTCGAAGGCGATCCGCTCGCTCGCGAAGCTCGCCGGCTCACCCATGCCGTCGTGGCCGGGCAACGAACGGCTGCTCCTGCCGCGCGACGCGCTCGGCTCGTGGATTCCGCGCCTGGCCAAGCTGCCGGCATCCGCCCGGCAAGAGCTGCCCGGCATCACGGCGGATCGCACGTTCCAGATCGTCGCGGGAGCGGTCGTGCTGCACACGGCGATGAAGATGCTCAAGGCGGATGCCCTGGAAGTCAGCCCCTGGGCGCTGCGCGAGGGCGTGCTGCTGCGCTACATCGAGTCGATGAGCTGGACCGGCCCCGCCTGACCCCGACCGCGCCCCGAGCTTGCCCTCCCCCACGCGAGTTTGCCCTCCCCCACGCGAGCTTGCCCTCCCCCACCCGAGTGTGATGTCTCAGGACATGGGTGACGGTTCTGCCTCAGGACATCGGTGACACTTCATGTCTCAGGACATGGGTGACAGTTCTCTTCCTCTGGAGCCTCGGGACTTGCCGTTGC
>NZ_MKTQ01000007.1 GCF_001898315.1 Microbacterium sp. 70-16
CCCGCCACTACATCGACCTGCAACGGATCACCGGGCGCAGCACCGCGGAGGTGCGGGCACGGCAGAGCGAGTTCCAGCGCGCCGTCGTCGACATGCAGATCGAGCAGGAACGCTCCCTCGACCCGCAACAGACCGTGTTCCTGGACCGTGCTCTGCCGGACTCGCTCGCCTACTACCGCTTCCTCGGCCTCGCCCCCGGCACCGCCCTGCTGGGCGCGCTGGCCGGCGCCCGGTACGCGACGGTGTTCCTGCTTGACCTGCTCCCGCTGGCGTCCGACTACGCGCGCACCGAGGACCCCGCCGCGCAGCGGCGCATCCACGACCTGCTCGGGCTGGTGTACCAGGAGCTGGGCTTTCCCGTCGTCACCGTCCCCGCACTCGCCCCCGACGCGCGCGTCGACTTCATCCTCGAACGAGCATCGGCCGGCACTCCAGCCGAGAGGGGCGTGAGCTGATGGGCGCGGGGAGTAGCCGGTACCGGCAGATCGGGGCCGTGCTGCGCCGGCACGGACTCGGCGTCCTGGCCGGCGTGCTGGGCCTGGGCGGCTTGGTGCCGTTCCACCGCGGCGCCCTCGGACACGCCCGGCAGGAGGACCCCTACACGAACCCCGAGCATGTGCGGGTCGCGTTGGAGGAGCTCGGGCCGACGTTCGTGAAACTGGGCCAGATCCTCTCCACCCGGCACGATCTGCTCCCCGCGGCATGGGTCGCCGAGTTCGCCAAACTGCAGGACGACGTCGCCGCGGCACCGTGGGAGGGCATTCGGGACGTGCTCCGTGAAGAGCTCGGCGCCGACCCAGAGCACGTGTTCGCCCAGTTCGACCCGGTGCCGCTGGCGGCGGCGTCCATCGGGCAGGCGTACGCGGCAACTCTTCACGACGGCACCGAGGTCGTCGTGAAGGTGCGCCGGCCCGGCGTGGTCGCGCAGGTGCATGAAGACCTGGACATTCTCCGCAACCTCGCCGACCGCGCCGACCGGCGCTGGGATGCCATCCGGCAGTACGACCTGCCCGGGCTGGTGGAGGAGTTCTCCCGCACGCTGCGTGCCGAGCTGGACTACCTGCAGGAGGCCCGCAACGCCGAACGGTTCGCGCAGGAGTTCGCCCACGCGGCGCGGGTGCGGATTCCCCGCGTGCACGGGGAGACCACGACCTCGCGCGTGCTGACCCTGGAGCGGATGAGCGGGGTGCGGATCGACGACCTGGAGGGCCTGGACGCCGCCGGCATCGACCGGGTCGCACTCGCGCGGCTGGGTGCCGACATCGTGCTCACGATGGTGTTCGACAACCGGTTCTTCCATGCCGACCCCCATCCCGGGAACATGTTCGTGCAGCCCGACGGCGCGCTCGCGCTGATCGACTTCGGGATGGTCGGGGAGCTCACCGAACAGACCACGGACGGCCTCGCCGGCATCGTGCTCGCCTTCACCCGCGACGACCCGGACACCCTCACCACCGCCCTGATAGAACTCTCCCGGACCGCCGACGTCGTCGACCGGGCAGGGCTGCGGCAGGCGATCACCGCGTTCACGGCCCGCTACCGGGGCCGTTCGCTGTCGGAGATCAGCCTCGCAATCATGCTCCAGCAGCTGCTCGGCATCCTGCAGCAGCACCAGCTGCACCTTCCGCAGGAGACGGCGCTGCTGTTCAAAGTGCTGATGATGGCCGAAGGGACCGCGGCGCGGCTGGATCCGGACTTCCAGATGCTCGACGCCCTGCAGCCCTACGCTGAGCAGCTCACCCGCGCCCAGCTGTCCCTGCCGGCTCTGGCCCGGCGATGGGCGCGCGCGGGAGCCGACACCGGGGCACTGCTCACCGAGCTGCCCGCCACCCTGAGCCGGCTCCGGCATCTCCTCGAAGACGGCGGGTTCGAGGTGCACCTGCGCGCGACGGAGCTGGAACCTCTCGTCGGGCGCGCCGAACGCGTCGGCAACCGTGTCGTCGCGGGAATGATCGCCGCCGCGCTGATCAGCGGGATCGGCACCCTCGTCGGCGGGAACACGAAATGGCGCTCCCGGGAAGGCGTCCTGATCGGCGCCGGGACCGGCACGATCGGCGCCCTCGGCAGCTATCTGCTGTGGACGCTGCGGCGCCGCCGACCCCGCCCCTGACCCGCGCACGGCTCAAGAACACCACGAAAGGAGACGAAGATGGACAGGATCAGAGTCGGCGTCAACGGGTACGGAGTGATCGGCAAGAGGGTCGCCGACGCCGTCCACGCCCAACCCGACATGCACCTGGTGGGCGTCGCGGACATCGTCACCGACTGGCGAATACAATCCGCCGTCCCGCGGCTGCCCGTATTCGCCGCCACCCCCGACGCGCACAGCGGCATGGTGGACACCGGCATCCGCCCCGAGGGAACCCTCGACGATCTCCTCGCGCAGAGCGACGTGATCGTCGATACGACCCCCAAGCACGTCGCCGCCGGAAACCTGCCCCGCTACCAGGCGGCGGGAGTAAAGGTGATCGTGCAGGGCGGGGAAGCGCACTCGACCACCGGGCACTCCTTCGTCGCCCAGGCCAACTACGCCACCGCGCTCGGCCGGGACCTGACCCGGGTGGTGTCCTGCAACACCACCAGCATCGTCCGCGTCCTCGGCGCGCTCGAAAACGCCGGGCTGCTGCTGCGCGCCCGCGGGGTTACTGGTAGGGCCGAATGTCGCAGGGTGCACTATTCATCCTGGGATTAGTTCAGTCAACACTGTATGATCAGTGCATGCTGACCATTGCTCCACGTCTCGACGTCATGAACCGGCTCGGCCGGGCCATGGCGGACCCGACGCGCTCCCGGATACTGATGACCCTGCTCGACGGCCCCAGCTACCCGGCGGTGCTCTCGCGTGAGCTGGAGCTGACCCGCTCGAACGTCTCGAACCACCTGACCTGCCTGCGCGACTGCGGCATCGTGGTCGCCGAGCCGGAAGGGCGGCAGACGCGCTACGAGATCGCGGACCCGCACCTCGCGGCGGCGCTGACCGCGCTGGTGGACGTGACGCTCGCGGTGGACGAGCACGCGCCCTGCATGGACGCTTCGTGCACGGTGCCGGGCTGCTGCGGGACGGGAGCGGGCGAGTGAGCGCGGCGTGCGGCTGCGAGCACGACGAGCCTGCGGCCACTGTCGCCGAAGAGGCTGAGGAGGCGGAGCGCCCTTGGTGGCGGGACCGCGGGATCATGGTCCCGGTATTCTCCGGCGTCGCCTTCCTGACCGGTCTCGTCCTGGAGTGGTCCGGGATGGAGATCCCGGCGCTGGTGGCGTTCTGGGTCGGCCTGCTGCTGGGTGCGTCGACGTTCACGCCGGGCGCGATCCGGAAGCTGTTCACGGGCAAGCTGAGCATCAGTCTGCTGATGACGATCAGCGCGATCGGTGCGGTCATCCTCGGCTACGTCGAAGAAGCCGCGGCACTGGCGTTCCTCTACTCGATCGCCGAGGCCCTGGAGGACAAGGCGATGGACCGCGCCCGCGGCGGGCTCCGGGCGCTGCTCAAGCTCGTCCCCGAGACCGCGACCATCCGGCGCGACGGGGCCTCGGTCGAGGTCGCCGCGAAGGACCTCGCCGTCGGCCAGCTGATGCTGGTGCGCCCGGGCGAGCGGATCGCGACCGACGGGATCGTCCGCACGGGCCACTCCAGCCTGGACACCTCCGCGATCACCGGGGAGTCGATCCCGGTGGAGGTCGAGCCTGGGGACTCAGTGTCGGCCGGCGCGATCAACACCGCGGGAGCGCTGGAGGTCGAGACGACCGCGGCGGGCACCGACAACTCGCTGACCACCATCGTCGAGCTCGTGGAGCAGGCACAGGCGGAGAAGGGGGACCGCGCTCGTCTCGCGGACCGCATCGCCCGCCCGCTCGTGCCGGGTGTGCTGATCCTCGCCGTCCTGGTCGCCGTGATCGGTTCGCTCTTCGGTGACCCGGAGCTGTGGATTACCCGCGCCCTCGTGGTGCTCGTGGCGGCGTCGCCGTGCGCGCTGGCGATCTCGGTGCCTCTCACTGTTGTCGCTGCGATTGGTGCGGCGAGCAAGTTCGGCGTGATCATCAAGTCGGGTGCCGCGTTCGAGCGGTTCGGCGTGATCCGCCACGTTGCCGTCGACAAGACCGGCACCCTCACCCGCAACGAGCCCGCCGTCGCCGCCGTCCTCACCGTGGACGGTGTGAGCGAGGCGGAGGCGCTGGCGTGGACGGCCGCCCTGGAGCAGCGCAGCACCCACCCGCTCGCGGCCGCGATCACCGCCGCAGCGCCGGATGCGCCTGCGGCGGAGGGCGTGACCGAGCAGGCCGGGCACGGCATCGAGGGCGAGCTCGATGGCGCGCGGATCACCGTCGGCAGTCCCCGCTGGCTGCACGCCGGCACGCTCGACGACCGGGTCGCGGGGCTGGAGGAGCAGGGCATGACGGTCGTGATCGTCCACCGCGATGGCGTCGCGGTCGCCGCGATCGGCGTCCGCGACGAGCTGCGCCCGGAGGTCCCCGAGGTCGTGCGCACCCTCGCGACCCAGGGCATCGGGGTGACCATGCTCACCGGCGACAATGCCCGCACCGCCCGCGCTCTCGCTGCGCAGGCAGGGATCGAGGACGTGCGCGCCGAGCTGCGCCCGGAGGACAAGGCCGCCGCGATCGCAGAGCTCGGTGCGAAGGGGCAGGTCGCGATGATCGGCGACGGCATCAACGACGCCCCTGCGCTGGCCGCCGCGGACATCGGGATCGCGATGGGCGCGACGGGCTC
>NZ_MKTQ01000008.1 GCF_001898315.1 Microbacterium sp. 70-16
GGTGGCGGTGGCAGTCATTGTCTGTCTCTTTCGGTGTGGTCGTTACTTGCCGGATGCCAGGGCATCGGCGCCGCCGACGATCTCGGCGATCTGCTGAGTGATCTCGGCCTGACGCGCGTTGTTGCGCAGGCGGGTGTAGTCGGTGATGAGCTTGTCGGCGTTGTCGCTCGCGCTCTTCATCGCCTTCTGTGTCGCGGCGTGCTTGGCAGCCGACGACTGCAGCAGTGCGTTGAACACGCGGCTCTGCACGTACGTCGGCAGCAGTGCGTCGAGGACGACCTCGGGGCTCGGCTCGAACTCGTACAGGGGGTACACCTGCGTCGCGGCCGTCTCGTCGGTGCCTTCTTCGGCTTCAACGACCTCGAGGGGCAGCAGACGCACGGTCTGCGGCTCCTGGGTCATCATGCTGACGAAGCGGTTGAACACGAGGTGGATCTCGTCGACGCCACCCGCCTCTTCGCCGCCCAGGTCGTAGGCGTCCAGAAGGGCGCCGGCGATCTGCTCGGCCGTGTTGAAGTGCGGCGTGTCGGTGTCGCCGATCCACTCCCCGGCCGACGGCAGGCGCCGGAACTGGAAGTAGCCGACGGCCTTGCGACCGACGAGGTAGTACTGCACGTCCTTGCCCTGCGACCGCAGCAGTTCGCCCAGCTGCATGCCCTCGCGGAGGATCTGCGAGTTGAATGCGCCGGCGAGTCCGCGGTCGGAGGCGAAGATGACCACCGCGCTGCGGCGGATCACTTCACGCTCGGTCGTGAGCGGGTGCTGCGTGTTGGAGTGCGTCGCCACGGCGGAGACGGCGCGCGTCACGGCCCGCGAGAAGGGTGAGGACGCGCGCACGCGCGCCATCGCCTTCTGAATGCGCGAAGCCGCGATGAGTTCCATCGCCTTCGTGATCTTCTTGGTCGTCTGAGCAGAAGAGATCTTCTGCTTGTAGACCCGGAGTTGTGCGCCCATGGCTCAGTCTCAGTCGCCGGGCCTCAGCCGCGGCGGCCCTTGACGATCTGCGCCTGGTTCACGTCCTCCTCGTGCGCGGCAGCGACCTCTTCGTGGCCCGGCTTGTTGATGGCCTGGCCCTTGCCACCCTGGAACTCCAGGATGAAGGCATCCGTCACCTTGTCGAGCTCGGCGAGCGTGGCGTCATCGAGGACGTTGGTCTCGCGCAGCGTGTCGAGGATCGTCGTGTTGCGCTTGAGGTAGTCGAGCAGGTCGCGCTCGAAGCGGAGCACGTCCTCGACCTCGATCGAGTCGAGCTTACCGTTGGTGCCGGCCCAGATCGAGACGACCTGCTCTTCGACGGGGTACGGGTCGTACTGCGGCTGCTTGAGCAGCTCGGTCAGACGCGCACCACGGTCGAGCTGACGACGCGAGGCTGCGTCGAGGTCGGACGCGAACATCGCGAACGCCTCGAGCGAGCGGTACTGGGCAAGCTCGAGCTTGAGCGTTCCCGAGACCTTCTTGATCGACTTGACCTGAGCGTCACCACCGACACGCGAGACCGAGATACCCACGTCGACAGCGGGGCGCTGGTTGGCGTTGAACAGGTCGGACTGCAGGAAGATCTGGCCGTCGGTGATCGAGATCACGTTGGTCGGGATGTACGCCGACACGTCGTTGGCCTTCGTCTCGATGATCGGCAGGCCCGTCATCGAACCCGCGCCCAGCTCGTCCGACAGCTTCGCGCAACGCTCGAGCAGACGCGAGTGCAGGTAGAAGACGTCGCCGGGGTATGCCTCGCGGCCCGGCGGGCGGCGCAGCAGCAGCGACACGGCTCGGTAGGCCTCGGCCTGCTTCGACAGGTCATCGAAGATGATCAGGACGTGCTTGCCGCCGTACATCCAGTGCTGGCCGATGGCCGAACCGGTGTAAGGGGCGAGGTACTTGAAGCCGGCGGGGTCGGATGCGGGAGCGGCGACGATCGTCGTGTACTCCATGGCTCCGGCGTCCTCGAGCGCACCCTTGACGGAGGCGATCGTCGAGCCCTTCTGGCCGATGGCGACGTAGATGCAGCGGACCTGCTTGTTGACATCGCCCGAGTCCCAGTTGGACTTCTGGTTGATGATCGTGTCGATCGCGATGGCCGTCTTGCCGGTCTGGCGGTCGCCGATGATGAGCTGGCGCTGGCCGCGGCCGACGGGGATCATGGCGTCGATAGCCTTGATGCCGGTCTGCATGGGCTCGTGCACGCTCTTGCGCTGCATGACGCCGGGCGCCTGCAGCTCGAGGGCACGACGACCCTCGGTCGCGATGTCGCCGAGACCGTCGATCGGGTTGCCGAGCGGGTCGACGACACGGCCGAGGTAGCCGTCGCCGACGGCGACCGACAGGACCTCACCGGTGCGGGTGACCTTCTGGCCCGCCTCGATGCCGGAGAAGTCGCCGAGAACGACGACACCGATCTCGTTCTCGTCGAGGTTCAGCGCGAGGCCCTCGATGCCGTTCTCGAAGCGGACGAGCTCGTTCGCCATGACGCCGGGAAGACCCTCGACGTGGGCGATGCCGTCGGCCGCGTCGACGACCGTGCCGACCTCGGTCGCACTCGCGGACGCCGGCTCGTAGGCGGCGACGAAGTCCTTCAGCGCATCCCGGATGGCATCGGGGCTGATGGTGAGATCTGCCATGGTGTTCCTTCTGTTTCAGCCAGCGAGGCGCTGGCGCAAGTCGTTGATTCGGGAAGAGACAGTGCCGTCGATGACGTCGTCGCCGATCTCCACACGCATGCCGCCGAGGACCTCGGGGTCCACGATGACGTTGACGGTGACGTCGCTGCCGTAGCGCGTGCTGAGCGCCTGCGCGAGGCGCTGCTGCTGCGCGGCATCCAGCGCCGTGGCGACACGCACCGTCGCGACCGTTCGGCCACGCTCGTCGGCGACGAGGCGCAGCGCACGATTCAGCAGGGCGCGCACACGCCGCTCACGCGGCTGCTGCACGAGCTGCGACGCGATGAGCGTCGTCGCCGCACTCGCCTGACCGGAGAACAGCTTCTCGATGAGTGCACCCTTGGCGGATGCCTCACCGAGGCGGCTGCCGAGGGCGAGCTCGAGCTCGGGGTTCGCCGCGACGGTGCGGGCGACCTGGAACAGCTCCCCCTCGACGTCGGCGTCCGGTGCTCCGATGGCGGCGGCGCGGATCGCGAGTTCCTCGATGCCGGCGATGAGGTCCTCGACCGAGGACCACCGCTGCGACACCGCAGATGCCACGAGCTGCACCGACGTCGCGCCGAAACCGGCGAACACGGTGCGGGCGACCTGAGCGCGCGCCGCTGCCGGCGCGCCCCACGACGAGAGCGCGCCGCTCAGCTGCGCCGACTCGGCGATCTCGCGCGCGGCCGCGAACAGCTCGCGGGCGACCGTGAGGTCGCTCACCTTCGCTGCCTTCAGCTCGGCGGTGGTCGTCGCCAGTGCCTGAGTGGTCGCGCTACCCATTACTTCGTCTTCTCGAGGTCGGCGAGGAAGCGGTCCACGACACCCTTGGCCTTCGCGTCGTCGGAGAGGGACTCACCGATGACGCCGCCGGCCAGGTCGAGCGCGAGCGTACCGACCTCGCTGCGCAGCGAGACGAGCGCCGTCTGACGCTCGGCCTCGATCTGCGAGTGCGCGGCGGCCGTCAGGCGGGATGCCTCGGCAGACGCGTTCTCACGCGCCTCGGTGACGATCTTCTTGCCGTCCTCACGGGCGGCGTCGCGGATCTCACCGGCCTCCTTGCGAGCGTCGGCCAGCTGCGCGGTGTACTCCTCCAGCGCGGCCTCGGCCTTGCGCTGTGCCTCATCGGCCTTCGCGATGTTGCCTTCGATGGCGGCAGCGCGCTGGTCGAGCAGGTCCTTCATCTTGGGCAGAGCGACCCGCCAGAAGATGAAGAGGATGATGACGAAGCAGACCGCCGACCAGAGAATGTCGTACGGAGCCGGCAGAAGCGGGTTGTGCGCTTCGGTCTCGGCGGCGTACGCGACAAGATTCGACATCCTGTCTCCTTAACTGGTGGGAGCGATCAGAAGCCGAAGATGAAGGCGGTCGCGATGCCGATGAAGGCGAGCGCCTCGGTGAAGGCGATACCGATCCACATCAGGACCTGCAGGCGACCGGCCAGCTCGGGCTGACGGGCGACACCCTCGATCGTCTTGCCGACGACGACGCCCACGCCGATGGCGGGGCCGATGGCGGCGAGGCCGTAGCCGACCGTCGCGATCGAGCCGGACAGTCCAGCAGCAACCGTGGTTGCGTCCATGGGGGTTTTCCTTTCGGGGTTGGGTGGGAGAACCGGGAGGTTCGCCCGCTCAGTGCTCTTCTGCCACCGCGAGCTGAATGTAGACCGCGGTGAGGATGGTGAAGACGTATGCCTGGAGGACGGCCACCAGGAGTTCGAACAGGGTGAAGACGAAGCCGAAGGCGAGCGAGCCCGCCGCCAGTGCCGACCACCAGCCGCCCAGCGTGAAGAGGAAGAACTGGGTCGCGGCGAAGAACAGGACCAGCAACAGGTGGCCGACCATCATGTTCATCAGGAGTCGGAGCGTCAGCGTGACGGGACGGATGATGAAGGTCGAGATCAGCTCGATCGGAGTCACGATGATGTAGATCGGCCACGGCACGCCCGAGGGGAACAGCGAGTTCTTGAAGAAGTTCTTCGGGCTCTTCTTGATGCCGGCGTAGATGAAGGTCACGTAGCTGACGACGGCCAGCAGCAACGGCACGGCGATGATCGCGGTGCCGGCGATGTTCAGGCCGGGGATGACACCGGTCAGGTTCATGAACAGGATCATGAAGAAGATCGTCGTCAGGATCGGCAGGAAGCGCTGCCCGTCCTTCTTGCCGAGCAGGTCTTCCGCGATGCCGGTGCGGACGAAGTCGAGGCCCATCTCGACGAGGCTCTGGAAGCGCCCCGGAACGACGCGCATGTTGCGCGTGCCGAGCCAGAAGATCACGACGAGTGCGATCGTCGCGATGAACTGGATCAGGTGGATCCGGGTGACCGGGACGCCGAGGATGTCGAAGAGGACTTCGGGGAAGAACTCATCGATCGACGGTCCGTGGAACTCGCCGCCGTCAGTGGCGGTCTTGGCGATCAGGCTCGCAAGTTGGGTAAACAGCGCTGGCTCCAGCTTCGGGGTACCGGCAGGAACCGGTGCGACGATGGTCGGTGTGAGCGTCACTGCGCACGCGTTGCGCGGGGCGCGACGGGCGCAGAGACAGCCTATCAGTCTCGAGAGGCGTTCTTGTCCGCAGACGGACCCTCCCCTTCTTCCGGCAGGTCGGCTTCTTCCGACACGTCAGCCAGGGTCGGCAGCGGAGTGTCGACGACCGGCACGCGCATCCTCAGCATGACGAGCACGTCGATCACGAGGGAGACGACGACACTGGCCACGAGCGCGACGAAGAACACCGTGTTGTTGAGCCACGGTGCACCCCGCAGGGCGAGCAGGACGACGATGAACACGACGAACTTGACGATCCACCCACCCATTACTGAGCCGAAGAAGATCGGCACGTAGAGCGGATCGCCGTGCCAGCGGTTCGCGATCAGGATCGTCGCGGCGGTGAATCCCAGGAACACCGCAGCCAGCAGGATCGCGACGAGCGCGCTCCACAGGCCCGACGTGCCGGCCACGGCGTAGCCGACGATGGCGCCCACGACGGCGAGCACGCCGGTCGCGACCGCCGACCAGATCAAGGTGCGGCGCAGCAGCGGGTTGCTCGTGACTTCGCGGTCGTTCGGGGCGGATGCCTCGGTCATGGGGTCCTCAGTTCGATGATGCCGGCGCATCGGCGGCGGCGCGGGAGATGACAGGGGTGGCGGGCTTCGACGGCAGCAGGGTCACGGCGACGCAGGCGATGGCACCCAGCAGCAGGTACGTGACGCCGCCCCAGTAGCCGCCCGGCCAGGCCTGGGTCGTGCCGATGTACATCAGCAGCACGCCGATCGAGACGATGGCCGTCCACGAGTAGAAGACGAGGACGGCGGCGCGGTCGCTGTGCCCCATGTCGAGCATGCGGTGGTGCAGGTGCTTGCGGTCGGGTGAGAACGGCGACTGTCCCTTGCCCATCCGGCGCACGATCGCCATGCCGAAGTCGAGCAAGGGCAGCAGGACGACCACGACGGGCAGCAGGATCGGCAGGAACGCGCCGAGCAGCTGTGAGCGACCGAACACGTCGTTGTCGCCGAGCACATGCGGATCGAGCGTCCCGGTGACATAGATGGCCGAGGTCGCCATGAGCAGCCCGATGAGCAGGGCTCCCGAGTCGCCCATGAACAGCTTCGACGGGTTCCAGTTCAGCGGGAGGAACCCGATGCAGATGCCGATGATGACGACGGCGAGCAGTGTGGCGAGGTTCGCGTAGCTGGCGACGCCCTGGTCGCGCGCGACGAGGTACGTGTAGACGAAGAAGACGAGGTTGGCGATCAGCGCGACGCCGGCGACGAGGCCGTCGAGTCCGTCGACGAAGTTGACGGCGTTCATCACGATGACGATCGCGAACACCGACAGCGCGAAGCTCACCCAGCTCGACACGACGATCTGGCCGCCGAAGGGAATCGCGAAGATCTGGATGCCTCCGAGCCCCACGATGATCCCCGCCGCGACGAATTGCGCGCCGAGCTTGATCATCCAGTCGAGGTCCCACAGGTCATCCGCCACCCCGACGATCACGATGAGGGTCGCCGCGCCCAGGATCGACCAGACGGCCGCGGGGTCTGACCAGATGACATCGAAGTACTGGATCTGCGACGAGAGGGCGAAGGCGGCCAGCACGCCGAGGTACATCGCGACCCCGCCGATGCGGGGTTTGGGCGTCGTGTGCACGTCGCGCTCGCGGATTGCCGGATACAGCTTGAAGCGCAATCCGAATCGCCACACCGCCGCGGTGAACCCGAGGGTCGCCACCGCCGTCACGATGGCGACGAGGATGTAGAGCTTCACGCCGGGCCGTCCGCCGGCCGTGCACCGCCGTCGCCGGGCAACGGGGCATCCGGATCGACGGGCTCGAGCAGGTCGCCGAGGATCTCGTGCACCTGCTCGCGACTGATGGCCCCGTCACGCAGCACACGCACGCGCCGGTCGCCGGTGACCAGACCCGTCGCATCGATGATCGTGGATGCCACACCCGTGGTCGACGGGCCGCCGTCGAGGTAGACCGAGACCGAGTCCCCCAGCATGTCGATTGCGCCGTGCACGTCGATCGCGGCGGCGCGGCCGGTCAGGTTGGCGCTCGAGACGGCGAGCGGGCCGCATTCTTCGAGCAGTTCCAGGGCGAAGCGCTCGGCAGGCATCCGCAGCGCGACCGTGCCGCGGGTCTCGCCGAGGTCCCATGACAGCGACGGCTGCGCGGGCAACACGATCGTGAGACCGCCCGGCCAGAACGCCTCAACGAGGCGTTCGACCGGCTCGGGAACCTCGGCGACGAGCGCCCGCATCGTGGCGACGCCGGCCACCAGGACCGGCGGCGGCGACTGGCGCCCGCGGCCCTTCGCGGCCAGCAGCCGCGCAACGGCGTCGGGGCTGAACGCATCGGCGCCGATCCCGTAGACGGTGTCGGTCGGCAGCACGACAAGCTCACCACGACCGATCGCTTGGCGTGCCCGGCGCATCGCGGGCAGCAGCTGCTCGGCATCGCGGCAATCGAAGACCTCAGACATATCCCACCCAGTCTACGTTTCGACGCGTTGCGCGTTCAGCCCAGCGGATGCCCATGTCGCCGTCACCGATGCGGGTCGCGTCACGGCCGCAGCGCCGTCGTCGCGCGATCGCGCAGCGTCAGGTCGGGATGCGTCGCGGCGGCGCGCCACCCTGCGGCGGTCAGCAGCCCGCGGATCGGCGCACCCTGCCACTCGCCGTGCTCGAGGACGAGCGTGCCGCCCGGCCGCAGCAGTCGCAGGCCGACGTCGGAGAGCGTGCGGACGACATCGAGTCCGTCCTCGCCCCCGTACAGAGCCGACGGCGGGTCCCAATGCCGCACTTCGGGCTCGCGCGGAATCGCGGCATCCGGCACGTATGGCGGATTCGAGACGAGCACCGCGACCTGTCCGTCCAACTCGGGGAAGGCCGATGCCAGGTCGATGAACGCCAGGTGCGCCGCCGGGGCGAGGGCGGCGAAGTTCTCCTTCGCCCAGATGAACGCGTCGACGGCGTTCTCGGCGGCGTGCACGCGCGCGTTGGGCACCTCGGTCGCCATCGCGAGCGCCAGCGCGCCCGATCCGGTGCCCAGATCGACGGCGACCGGCTCGGCGTCGGGCACGGCTCGCAATGCGTCGATCGCGAGCTGCGCGACCATCTCGGTCTCGGGCCGCGGCACGAACACACCGGGGCCGACGCGCAGTTCGAGGTGCCGGAAGGGCGCGAGCCCCGTCAGATGCTGCAGCGGCTCGCGGGCGGCGCGGCGCGCGACGAGATCGGCGAAGCCGGCGGTCTCGGCCGGAGCATCCGCCCCGCGCAGCGCCGCGGCGGCCAGCTCGCCCCGACTGAGGCCGAACACGTGCGCCGCGAGCAGCTCGGCGTCGACATCGGGCGTCGGCACACCGGCGGATGCCAGCGTCACGGCAGCGTCGCGCAGCAGGTCGCTCAGCGATGCCGGCTTCCGGTCGCCCAGCGACGCGGGCGCGCCGGATTCTCGCTCGGTATTCATGGGTCATCCCAGCCTATCGGCGCCGTGCGCGGCGTGATGATTCGTCACATTCGACCGCCCGAGAACACGATCCGCCTAGGCTGAAAGTCACCTAGCCCTCGAGTCCACCACCCGAGGTGATCTCTCTCTTTGCCAGAAAGGCAGGCCATGTCCGGCATCCACTCCGACATCACGAGTTCGTTCGGCAACACCCCGCTCGTGAAGCTCAACCGCGTCGCCGAGGGGCTGCCCGGCACCGTGCTCGCGAAGCTCGAGTACTTCAACCCCGGCTCGAGCGTCAAGGACCGCATCGGCATCGCGATCATCGACGCCGCTGAGGCGGCCGGCGCGCTGCAGCCCGGTGGCACGATCGTCGAGGGCACGAGCGGCAACACGGGCATCGCCCTCGCCCTCGTCGGCGCGGCGCGCGGCTACAAGGTCATCCTCACGATGCCCTCCTCGATGTCGATCGAGCGTCGCCAGCTGCTGAAGCGCTTCGGCGCGGAGCTCGTCCTCACCGACCCCGCGGGCGGCATGAAGGCGGCCGTCGCGAAGGCGCAGGAGATCGTCGCCGAGACGCCCGGTGCGATCCTCGCCAGCCAGTTCGAGAACGCCGCCAACCCCGAGATCCACCGCAAGACGACCGCCGAGGAGATCTGGCGCGACACCGACGGTGCCGTCGACGTGTTCGTCGCGGGCATCGGCACGGGCGGCACCATCACGGGTGTCGGTCAGGTGCTCAAGGAGCGCAAGAGCGACGTCACCGTCGTCGCGGTCGAGCCGACCGCCTCGCCGCTGCTGTCGACCGGCACCGCCGGACCGGCGAAGATCCAGGGCATCGGCCCGAACTTCGTGCCGCCGATCCTCGACACGACCGTCTACGACGAGATCGTCACCGCCGAGTTCGACGACGCAATCGCCACCTCGCGTGCCCTCGCCGCTCAGGAAGGCATCCTCGCGGGCATCTCGTCGGGCGCAGCTGTCTGGGCCGCGCTGCAGATCGCCGCACGCCCCGAGTCGGCCGGTAAGAACATCGTCGTGATCGTCCCCGACACCGGTGAGCGCTACCTGTCCACCGCGCTGTTCGACGATCTGCGCGAAGACTGACCCCGACCCGTATCCGGGGCACGTATCATCGGCCACGGGCCTCGGTTGCACCGGGGTCCGTGGCCGTATCCGTCGCCCCACTCCCCTGCTGACCCCGCACTGACTCGAGAGGCTCCCGTGCCCGGCATCCACTCCGACATCACCACCGCGTTCGGTCAGACCCCGCTCGTGCGCCTGAACGCGCTCACCGAGGGGCTGCACGCGGAGGTGCTCGCCAAGCTCGAATTCTACAACCCGGGGTCATCGGTCAAAGACCGCCTCGGGTTCGCGCTCGTCGAGGCCGCGGAAGCCTCAGGAGAGCTGCAGCCCGGCGGCACGATCGTCGAGTCGACGAGCGGCAACACGGGCATCTCGCTCGCGCTGATCGGAGCGGCGCGCGGCTACAAGGTGATCTTGACGATGCCGGCATCGATGTCGAAGGAGCGCCGCACGCTGCTGAAGGCCTACGGCGCCGAACTCGTGCTCACCGACCCGTACAAGGGCATGACCGAGGCCGTCGAGACCGCCCAGCGCATCGCCGCCGAGACGCCGGGAGCCGTGCTCGCGCGCCAGTTCGAAAGTGCCGCGAACGCCGCGATCCACCGCCGCACGACCGCGGAGGAGATCCTGCGCGACACCGACGGGCAGCTCGACTGGTTCGTCGCAGGCTCGGGCACGGGCGGCACCGTGACGGGCGTCGGCCAGGTGCTGCACGAGCGGCTGCCGGGTGTGAAAGTTGCGCTCGTCGAGCCCAAGGACTCCCCCGTGCTCACCGAAGGACGCGCGGGCGGGCACCGCATCCAGGGCATCGGCCCCAACTTCGTCCCCGACGTGCTCGACCGCTCGGTCGTCGACGAGATCTTCGACGTCGAGTTCGACGACGCGATCCGCGTCGCCCGCGAGTTGGCGGCGCGCGAAGGCATCCTCGCCGGAATGTCGGCGGGAGCCGCCGTCTGGGCCGCCCTGCAGATCGCCGCGCGGCCGGAATCGGCCGGGCAGCGCATCGTCGTGATCGTGCCCGACAGCGGCGAACGGTATCTGTCGACCGCCCTGTACGCGCACCTGCAGGAAGAGCCCGCGAAGTGAAGCGCGCGTTCGCACGTGTGCGCGAAGACCTCGCCGCGGCGATGCTGCGCGACCCCGCCGCGCGCAGCAAGGTGGAGATCGCGGTGCTCTACTCGGGGCTGCACGCGATCTGGTCGTACCGCCTCGCGCACGCACTGTGGACGCGGGGCTTCCGCTTCCTCGCGCGGGCCCTGTCGCAGTTGACGCGGTGGCTGACCGGCATCGAGATCCACCCCGGCGCGACGATCGGGCGGCGCTTCTTCATCGACCACGGCATGGGCGTCGTGATCGGCGAGACCGCCGAGATCGGCGACGACGTCATGCTCTACCACGGCGTGACCCTCGGCGGTCAGACGCACGATCGCGGCAAGCGGCATCCGACGCTCGGCGACGGGGTCGCCGTCGGCGCGGGCGCGAAGATCCTCGGCCCGATCACGATCGGCGCGCGTTCCGCCGTCGGCGCGAATGCCGTCGTGACGAAGGATGCCCCGGAGGACTCGGTGCTCGTCGGCGTCCCCGCCAAGCCGCGCAAGCGCGCCGCCGGTGAGGACACCCGCGCCCTGCTCACCGCGCCGGAGTACTTTATCTGAGGTCAGGCCGTCGCGGCGCGAGAACAGGCAACCGCGCATGAACAGGCGAATCCGCGTGGCATCCGCCTGTTTTGGTGCATCTGCCTGTTTTCGGCAGTGGATGCCCCGGGTCAGGCCGTCGCGTCGCGGCGGTCGTCGACCTTCTTCTTGATGAACAGCGCCGGCAGCAGCCAGGTCGCGAGCGCCGTCGCGAGCCACACGATGACGGGTGCGATGAGCCACGTCCACCAGGGCGCGCCGATCGTGAGTCCGGCGCCGGGGATGATCACGGTGATCAGCAGCGCCGCGAAGGTCGAGACGATGCCGATGCCGCCGAGCAGCGCGGGCGCGTTGCGCCGCGCCACCGTGGCGAGCCACGGCGCGAGGATCGACTGCAGCACCGCGAAGATGACGATCGCGAGGATGAATCCGAGCGGGTTGCCCCAGTCGATCGTGAAGCCGTCCAGGACGAGGTCGGCCACGATGAGGCCGATCGCTGCGGACAGCAAGAAGATGAGCGCGCGCAGCAGGAACATGATCATGCGCTCACTGTATCGACCTACGCGTCGCCTCCGCCGAGGGCGGCCAGCCGCGCCTCTTCGTCGGCCGTGATCGCCGACTCGATGATCGGCTCGAGCGCCCCGTCCATCACCTGATCGAGGTTGTACGCCTTGTACCCCGTGCGATGGTCGGCGATGCGGTTCTCGGGGAAGTTGTATGTGCGGATGCGCTCCGAGCGGTCCATGCCGCGGATCTGCGAACGACGGGCGTCGGATGCCGCGGCATCCAACTCCTCCTGCTGCTTGGCGAGCAGGCGCGCACGCAGCACGCGCATGCCGGCCTCGCGGTTCTGCAGCTGGCTCTTCTCGTTCTGCATCGAGACGACGATCCCGGTCGGGATGTGCGTGATGCGCACCGCCGAATCGGTCGTGTTGACCGACTGCCCACCCGGGCCCGACGAGCGGTACACATCAATGCGGAGGTCGTTCTGGTCGATCTGCACCTCTTCGGGCTCGTCGACCTCGGGGAAGACCAGCACGCCCGTCGTCGAGGTGTGGATGCGCCCCTGCGACTCGGTCGCGGGCACCCGCTGCACGCGGTGCACACCGCCCTCGTACTTCAGATGCGCCCACACGCCCTGCGCGGGGTCGGAGCTCGAGCCCTTGATCGCGACCTGCACGTCTTTGTAGCCGCCCAGGTCGGACTCGTTGCGCTCGAGCAGCTCGGTCTTCCAGCCCTTCGAGGCGGCGTACTGCAGGTACATGCGCAGCAGATCGGCGGCGAACAGCGCCGACTCGGCGCCGCCCTCCCCCGCCTTGATCTCCATGATCACGTCGCGCGCGTCGTCGGGATCGCGCGGGATCAGCAGGCGCCGCAGCTTCTCGGCGGATGCCGCGACCTGCTCCTCGAGCCCGGGGACCTCGGCCGCGAAGGCCTCGTCCTCGCCGGCGAGCTCGCGCGCGGCATCCAGATCGTCGGATGCCGCGACCCACGCATCGTGCGCCGCGACGATCCGGCTCAGCTCGGCATAGCGCCGGTTGACCCGCTTCGCGCGTGCGGCGTCAGCGTGCACGGCGGGATCGGAGAGTTCCTCCTGAACCGCCTTGTGCTCCGCGATCAGCCCGGCGACGGACTCGAACACGATCAGCGGATGCTGTTCTCGTGCCCGTGGCTGTGGCCGCCGGCGGCAGGAGCCGGGATCGACTTCTGCATCTGCACGAGGAACTCGACGTTGCTCGAGGTCTCCTTGAGCTTGCCGAGCACGACCTCGAGCGCCTGCTGCGGGTCGAGGCCCGCGAGGGCGCGACGCAGCTTCCAGGTGATCTTGACCTCGTCGGGGCTCAGCAGCATCTCTTCGCGACGCGTGGACGACGCGTTGACGTCGACCGCCGGGAAGATGCGCTTGTCGGCCAGCTGGCGGCTCAGACGCAGCTCGCTGTTGCCGGTGCCCTTGAACTCCTCGAAGATGACATCGTCCATCTTCGAGCCGGTCTCGACGAGCGCCGTCGCGAGGATCGTGAGCGATCCGCCGTTCTCGATGTTGCGCGCGGCACCGAAGAAGCGCTTGGGCGGGTACAGCGCCGACGCGTCGACGCCGCCGGACAGCACGCGGCCGCTCGTCGGGGCCGAGACGTTGTAGGCGCGACCGAGGCGCGTGATCGAGTCGAGCAGCACGACGACGTCGCGGCCCAGCTCGACGAGACGCTTGGCGCGCTCGATCGCGAGCTCGGCGACCGTCGTGTGGTCTTCGGCGGGGCGGTCGAAGGTCGAGGCGATGACCTCGCCCTTGACGGTGCGCTGCATGTCGGTGACCTCTTCGGGCCGTTCGTCGACGAGCACGACCATGAGGTGGACCTCGGGGTTGTTCGTCGCGATCGCGTTCGCGATCTGCTGCAGCACGATCGTCTTGCCGGCCTTGGGCGGCGCGACGATGAGGCCGCGCTGGCCCTTGCCGATGGGGGCGACGAGGTCGATGATGCGCTGGGTCAGCTTTTCGGGCGCGGTCTCCAGGCGCAGGCGGTCCTGCGGGTAGAGCGGCGTCAGCTTGCCGAACTCGACGCGGTTCGCGGCGTCGTCGACCGACAGGCCGTTGATCGCGTCGACCTTGACCAGCGCGTTGTACTTCTGGCGGCTGGACTGCTCACCCTCGCGCGGCTGCTTGATGGCACCGACGACGGCGTCACCCTTGCGCAGGTTGTACTTCTTGACCTGACCGAGCGAGACGTAGACGTCGCTTGTGCCGGGCAGGTACCCGGTAGTGCGGACGAACGCGTAGTTGTCGAGCACGTCGAGGATGCCCGCGATCGGGATGAGGATGTCGTCCTCGCCGATCTCGGTCTCGAACTCGTCGCCGCCCTGGCCCTGCGGACGGCGCTTGTTGCGCTGCCGGCCGCGGCCCTGGGCCTGCTCGTCGTCGGAGTCGGACTTGGCCTCGTCGGCGGCCGGCGCGTTCTGCCCGCCCTGGCCGTTCTGGGTGTTGTTCTGGCCGCCGTCCGTCTTCTGACCGCGGCTGCGGCTGCGGCTGCGCGACCGGCTGCGGCTGCGCGTCGGCGTCTCGCTCTCGGCGGGCGCCTCGGCGCCTTCAGCGGCGGCCTCGGCACTTTCGGCGGGGGTCTCAGCGCCCTCGGCGACGGGCGCGGCGGCGTCACCGTCGACGGGCGCGGCGGCTGCGTCACCCTCAGCTGGCGCGTCGGATGCCTCGACAGCGGATGCCTCGGCGGCCGGTTCCTCGGCGGGAACGGCGGCCTCAGCCTCGGCGGGTGCATCCACGGGAGCAGCGTCGGCCGCGGGAGCCTCGGCGGCGAGCACGTCGGTGCTCTTCGCGCGGCGCGGCGCGCGCTTGCGCGGCGCCTTCACGGGCGGGGCCTCGAGGACCTCCGCGGCGGGCTCGACAGCGGCCTCGGGCGCAGACTCAGCAGCAACCTCGGGCTCGACAACAGCCTCGGGCGCGGCCTCCGCCACGACCTCGGCGGCAGGCTGCTCGGCCGGCGCCTCGACAGCCGCCTCTTCAGCAGCAGCCTCTTCAGCGGCGGGCTCCTCGACGGGTGCCTCCGCCTCGGCGGCGGGCTCGACGACAGCCTCGGCGGCCTCCGTCACGACCTCCGCGACAGGGCTCTCGGTGTTCACGACCTCCTGCGCCGCGGCATCCTCGCGCGGGGCTTCGTCGGTCTCGGACTGGATCTCGGAGAGGGACTCCACGAGTTCTCCTTCAATAGATGTGTGGACAGACAGATCCGCACAGACGCCGTCCACGGCAGGCGCTGACCCGGGACGCATCGACATCCGGCTGGACGTCAGATGGTGCAAGGGTGACTATGCGGGGGTTCGCAGAATTGCGACGGAGGCCAGACTCACGGGTATTCCGTGGAACCCTCCGTATAGTCCCTCACTGTACCACCCCTCACATCGACGGCGAGCATGAGGGGCTCCCACGGTGTGTCCGAGGCGGATGCCGCGACGCGCGCCGCGTCTTGCCGGCGACCCGGCCCGTCGGCGAGCACGAGCACGCTCGGGCCCGCCCCCGAGACGACCGCCGCGAAGCCCTCGGCGCGCAGCGCGCGCACGAGCGCGTCGGTCGCAGGCATCGCCTGCGCGCGGTACGACTGGTGCAGTTTGTCTTCCGTCGCCGCCATCAGCAGCTCGGGGCTCTGCATGAGTGCCGCGATCAGCAGCGCCGAGCGCGAGACGTTGAAGACGGCGTCCTCGCGCGGCACCTGCAGCGGCGCGAGGCCGCGCGCGACCGAGGTCGACATCGTGAACTCGGGCACGAACACGAGCGGCGAGACACCGCGGTGCACGAGCAGCTTCTTGTGCTGCGGGCCGTCCTGGTCCATCCACGCGATCGTGAGCCCGCCGAACAGCGCCGGCGCGACGTTGTCGGGGTGCCCCTCGAGTTCGGTCGCGAGCCGCAGCAGCGTGTCGGCGCTGAACTCGATGTCGCCCGCGAGCAGTCCCTTCGCGGCGAGCAGTCCCGCCACGACGGCGGCGCCCGACGAGCCCATGCCGCGCCCGTGCGGGATCGTGTTGTGCGCGGTCAGATGGATGCCGGGCATCCGCCGCCCGACCGACTCGTACGCGTAGGCCATCGCGCGCACGACCAGGTGCGAGGCATCCGTGGGCACGTCGCCCGCACCCTCGCCGGTGACCTCGATCTGAAGCCCCGGCTGCGGCAGCGCTGACACGACCAGCTCGTCGTACACGCTCAGCGCGAGGCCGAGCGTGTCGAAGCCGGGGCCGAGGTTCGCGCTCGTCGCGGGCACGCGCACCGCGACGGTGCGCGTCGCGTCGGAGGGAACGGAGACCACCTGCGTCATGCCAGGTTCAGGACCGAGGCGACCTCGCTCGTCGTCGCGTCGACGACGGTCGGGGTGACCTCGCTGCCGTCGGCGTTGCGCAGAGCCCACTGGGGGTCCTTCAGGCCGTGGCCGGTGACGGTGAGCACGACCTTGGCACCCGCCGGGATGACCCCCGCCTCAGCGCGGTCGAGCAGGCCCGCGACGCTGATCGCCGAACCGGGCTCGACGAAGACGCCGACGGTGGATGCCAGCAGCTTCTGCGCCGCGAGGATGCGCTCGTCGGTGATCGCGCCGAACCAGCCGTCGGTCGCGTCGCGCGCCTCGAGGGCGAGATCCCACGATGCCGGGTTGCCGATGCGGATGGCGGAGGCCACCGTCTCGGGGTTCTTGACGACCTCACCGCGCACGAGCGGAGCCGAGCCCTCGGCCTGGAAGCCGAACATGCGCGGCACGCGCGTCGCGACGCCGCGGGCGGCCTCTTCGCGGTAGCCGCGCGTGTATGCCGTGTAGTTGCCGGCGTTGCCGACCGGGATGAAGTGGAAGTCGGGGGCATCCCCGAGCTGCGACACGACCTCGTAGGCCGCCGTCTTCTGGCCCTCGATGCGGTCGGGGTTGACCGAGTTGACGAGGTGCACGGGGTAGTTGTCGGCGAGCTCGCGCGCGATCTCGAGGCAGTCGTCGAAGTTGCCGCGGATCTGGATCAGCTGCCCACCGTGGATGACCGCCTGGCTGAGCTTGCCCATCGCGATCTTGCCCTCGGGCACGAGGACGGCCGCGGTGATGCCGGCGTGCGCCGCGTAGGCGGCGGCGGATGCCGAGGTGTTGCCGGTCGAGGCGCAGATGACCGCCTTCGCACCGTGCTCCACCGCGCGCGAGAGCGCGACGGTCATGCCACGGTCCTTGAACGAGCCCGTCGGGTTCATCCCCTCGAACTTCACGTACACATCGGCACCGGTCATCGCCGACAGCGACGCCGCCGGGATCAGGGGCGTGCCACCCTCGCCGAGCGTGACGACGGTCGAGGCGTCGGTGACGCCCAACCGGTCGGCGAACTCGCGCAGGACACCCTGCCACACGTGGACGGTCTTCGTGTTCTCGGCCATCTTCTCGTCTCCTTGGTTCAGCTTGTCCGCGAGGCCGTCGGCCTCAGTCGCCCTCGACCCGCAGCACCGACACGACCCGCGTGACGACGCCGCTCGCGGCGAGCCGCTCGACCGTCTCGCTGAGGTCCTGCTCAAGTGCCCGGTGGGTCCCAATGATGATCCGGGCCAGCCCCGGCTGTCCTGTGGTCCCTGAGCTTGTCGAAGGGCCCTGCGTCAGCACCGTCTGCTCGACCGTCGCGATCGACACGCGTCCGTCGCTGAGGATGCCCGCGACGGTCGCCAGCACACCCGGCGTGTCCGACACCTCGAGGGTGATCTGGTAGCGGGTCGTCACGCGGCCGACCGGCAGCACCGGCAGGTTCGCGCGCGTCGACTCGCCCACGCCGACGCCGCCGGCGATGTGGCGGCGGGCGGCCGACACGACATCGCCGAGCACGGCCGAGGCGGTCTGCACGCCGCCGGCGCCCGCGCCGTAGAACATGAGGTTGCCGGCGGCTTCGGCCTGCACGAAGACGGCGTTGTTGGCGCCGTGCACGCTCGCGAGCGGGTGCTCGCGCGGGATCAGGGCCGGGTACACGCGCACCGAGATCGCCTCACCGCTGGGCGAGGCATCCGTGCCGCTGAGGCGCTCGCACACAGCGAGCAGCTTGATGACGTAGCCGGCCTTGCGCGCGGCATCCATCATCTGCGTGTCGATCTGCGTGATGCCTTCGCGGTGCACGGCATCCAGCGGCACGGCCGTGTGGAAGGCGAGGGATGCCAGGATCGCCGCCTTCTGCGCGGCGTCGAAGCCCTCGACGTCGGCGGTCGGGTCAGCCTCCGCATAGCCCAGGGCCTGCGCATCGGCGAGCACGTCGGCGAAGTCGGAGCCCTCGCGGTCCATGCGGTCGAGGATGTAGTTCGTCGTGCCGTTGACGATGCCCATGATCCGCTGCACGCGGTCACCGGCGAGCGAGTCGCGCAGCGGGCGGATGATCGGGATAGCACCGGCGGCGGCGGCTTCGTAGTAGACCGACGCGCCCACCTGGTCGGCGGCGTCGAAGATCTCGGGGCCGTGCGTGGCCAGCAGCGCCTTGTTGGCAGTGACGACGTCGGCGCCCGAGCTGAGCGCGAGCAGGATGTTGCTGCGCGCGGGCTCGATGCCGCCCATCAGCTCGATGACGATGTCGGCGCCGGTGATGAGCTCGTCGGCATCCGTCGTGAACAGCTCGCGGGGAAGCTCGACGTCGCGCGTCGCGTCGGGGTTGCGGACGGCGATGCCCACCAGATCAAGCGCGGCGCCGGCACGGTCGGCGAGTTCATCGCCGTGCTTGCGCAGCAGCGCGGCAACCTGGGAGCCGACGGCTCCGGCCCCGAGCAGGGCCACACGCAGGCGTCGGTAGTCGGTCACATTTCCTCCTGGGGGCGGGCGGACGCGGCGATGCCGGCGTCACGCGCCAGCAGGTCGTCGATCGTCTCGCCCCTGACGATGACGCGCGCCGCGCCGCTGCTGACAGCGACGACGGGCGGTCGGGGCACGTAGTTGTAGTTGCTCGCGAGCGAGAAGCAGTAGGCGCCCGTCGCGGGCACGGCGACGAGGTCGCCCTCGGTCACGTCGCCGGGCAGATACTCGGCATCCACGACGATGTCGCCCGATTCGCAGTGCCGCCCGACGACGCGCGCGAGCGCGGGTTCGGCATCCGAGACGCGCGAGGCGATGCGTGCCGAGTACTGCGCGCCGTAGAGCGCGGGGCGGGCGTTGTCGCTCATGCCGCCGTCGACGCTGACGTACAGGCGGGTGAGGTCGTCGGCGACGCGGACGGGCTTGACCGTCCCGACCTCGTAGAGGGTGACACCCGCGCGGCCGACGATCGACCGGCCAGGCTCGAACGCGAGGTTCGGCAGCGGCACGCCACGGGCCTCGCACTCGCGCGCGACGGCGTCGACGATGCCGTCGGCGAGCTCTTCGATCGGGGTCGGGGTGTCGGCCGAGGTGTAGGCGATGCCGAAGCCGCCGCCGAGGTTCAGCACGGCGATCTCACCGCCCTGACGAAGGTCGGCGTACAGGTCGACGAGGCGCGCGGCCGACTCGGCGAACCCCGCGGTGCCGAAGATCTGCGAGCCGATGTGGCAGTGCACGCCGACCAGGTGCAGCGACGGCAACTCGCGGATGCGGGCGACGACGGCCGGGGCATCCGCCAGCGCGAAACCGAACTTCTGGTCTTCGTGCGCCGTCGCGAGGAAGTCATGCGTCTCGGCGTGCACGCCCGTGTTCACGCGGATGAGCACGTTCTGCGCCGTCTCGCCCGTGCGTCCGAGCCGCTCGGCGATCGCGGCGAGGCGTTCGACCTCGGTCAGCGAATCTATGACGATCGACCCGACGCCCAGCTGCACAGCGCGCTCGAGTTCTGCGACCGACTTGTTGTTGCCGTGCACGCCGATGCGCGGCGGTTCCGCACCACCCGCGAGCGCGACGGCGAGCTCACCGCCGGTCGCGACGTCGACGGCGAGACCCTCTTCGGTGACCCAGCGGACGACCTCGGTCGACAGGAATGCCTTGCCGGCGTAGTACACGCGCGCCTGGATGCCGTGCCGCGCGGTGGCATCCTCGAACGCCGCACGGACGCGACGGGCGCGCGCGCGGACCTCGTCCTCATCGAGGACGTACAGCGGCGTGCCGAACCGCTCACGCAGCTCGGCGACCGAGACCCCGGCCACCTGCAGCACGCCCGCATCGTCGCGGCCGGCGGAGGGCGGCCAGACGGCGGCGACGAGGTCGTTGGCATCGCTTGGCACGCCGAGCCACTCCGGCACGAGAGGACGGTCGGGAGCGGCTGACACGGAGAGCACCAATCGGGGTGGGAAGCGGGACGCGGGCGGAATGATCACGCCCGATTCGTCGTCGCGGACAGTCCTTGCATTCTAGGGCACCCCGGCATTACGCCCCGCGCATGCGCGACCTCGCTCGGCGCCGGTGCTCGTCGTCGGGGGTCGCCGGCGGGGTCAGGCGCACGTGCCGGGCTCGCGCGCGGCTGGGTCGTGCAGGATCGCGCTGCTGATCTCGAGGTCGGCCACGACGCCGGTGCGCTCGACGGTCACACCGGTCAGGTCGATCGCCGCCGGGTAGTACTGCGCGAGGCACACGTCCCAGTCGCGGATGACGGTCGTCGCGATCGCGCCGAACTGGGCGACGAGCGCATCGGCGGAGATCTCGGCCCCCGCGACTCTCAGCGTCGTCGGCGTCAGCACGAGCTGCCCGTTCTCGGCGCGCGCCGCGAGATCGACGCCGACCGGCACCGTGAGAGCCAGCACCTGCAGGTCCATCGAGATGCCGACCTCGGGCGGGTCGAGCGTGACCGTATCGGCGGGGAACCCGTCGATCGTTCCGAGCAGCGCCTCGAGCTGCGCCTCATCGAGCGTCACCGTCGCGGTCGCGCTGCTCCAGTCGCCGTCGCCGCGGATGTGGACGTCATCGGCGGTCACCACCACGTCCGCGACGAGCGCGGGCGTCGCCGTGTCACCGCCGAGCGGCAGGTCGTCGGACGAGATCGTGACCTTGGCGAAGCTGCCGATGATGAGCTGCGGCAGGATCGGCCCGGGGATATCGATGTCGATCGGCTGATCGGCCGGCACGGCGAGCTCGGTCGTGATCTGGTCGCGAATCGTGCGGTCGACGATGCCGCGGGCGATGTACTCCCCCGCGAACCACGCCGCGACGACCAGGCCCACGATCACAAGGACCGCGATCAGCCACGGCCAGCGGCGAGGCTTGGCGGATGCCGGGGCATCCGTCTGCAGCACCCATCGCGCCGTCGGGTCGGGCAGCGGCTGCGTCGGGTGCTCGTCACTCATCGTCACATGCGCTCGGGGGCGCTGACGCCGAGCAGGTCGAGGCCGTTGCGCAGCACCTGACCAGTCGCGTCGTTGAGCCACAGGCGGGTGCGGTGCAGGTCGGTGACCTCTTCATCGCCGAGCGGTGTGACGCGGCAGTTGTCGTACCAGCGGTGGTAGAGGCTCGCGAGCTCTTCGAGGTAGCGCGCGATGCGGTGCGGCTCGCGCAGCTCGGCGCCGAACGCGACGATGCGCGGGAACTCCTGCAGCGCACCCAGCAGCGCCGACTCGGTCTCGTGATCGAGCAGTTCGGGTGCGAACGCGTCGCGCGTGACTCCGGATGCCTCGGCGTTGCGCGCCACGTTGTGCGTGCGGGCGTGCGCGTACTGCACGTAGAAGACGGGGTTGTCGTTCGTGCGCTTCGTGAGGATCTCGGGGTCGAGCGTCAGCGGCGAGTCGGCGGGGTACCGCGCCAGCGAGTAGCGCAGGGCGTCAGTGCCGAGCCAGTCGCGCAGGTCGTCGAGCTCGATGATGTTGCCGGCGCGCTTCGACAGGCGCGCGCCGTTGACCGACACGAGCTGGCCGATGAGCACCTCGATGTCCTTCTCGGGGTCATCCCCCGCCGACCCCGCGAGTGCCTTGAGGCGGTGGACGTAGCCGTGGTGGTCGGCGCCGAGCAGGTAGATCTTGTGCTGGTAGCCGCGGTCGCCCTTGTTCAGGTAGTACGCGGCATCGGCGGCGAAATAGGTGTACTCACCGTTGGACCGACGGATGACCCGGTCTTTGTCGTCGCCGAAGTCGGTCGTGCGCACCCACACGGCACCCTCGGCGTCGAACACGTGCCCCTGCCGGCGCAAGCGGTCGACAGCCTCGTCGACGAGGCTCGGCTCGCCGTTCGCGCCCTTCGCGTGCAGGATGCGCTCGCTGAAGAACACGTCGAAGTGCACGTTGAACTTGACGAGCGACTCCTGCAGATCAGCGAGCTGCAGTTCGTAGGCCAGGTCGCGCGCGACGGTGACCTGCTCGTCGGCGTCCAGGGCCAGCAGGTCGGGTCGGCGCGCGAGCACGCGCTGGGCGAGGTCGTCGATGTAGGAGCCGGGGTAGCCGTCTTCAGGGGTCGGCTCGCCCTTGGCCGCCGCGAGCACCGAGCGGCCGAAGCGCTCCATCTGGGCGCCGGCGTCGTTGATGTAGAACTCACGCACGAGCGTCGCGCCACTCGCGAGCAGTACACGCGCCATCGAGTCGCCGAGTGCTGCCCACCGCGTGTGGCCGATGTGCATCGGGCCGGTGGGGTTCGCGCTGACGAACTCGAGGTTGATGCTCTGGCCGCGCTGGGTCTCGTTCGTGCCGAACGCGGCGCCCGCCTCGACGATCGCCTTGGCGAGTGCGCCGGCGGCCGCGGCATCCAACCGGATGTTGATGAACCCGGGGCCGGCCACCTCGACACTCGCGACGCCGTCCACCTCGGCGAGTCCCGCCGCGATCTCGGCGGCGAACTCGCGCGGGTTCGCGCCGACGGCCTTGCCGAGCTTGAGCGCGGCGTTGGATGCCCAGTCGCCGTGGTCGCGGTTGCGCGGACGCTCCAGCGGCAGGTCGGCCGCCGTCAGGCCCGCGCTCGCGCCGGGGCGTCGCGCCTCGGCGAGGGGCACGATGACGGCGAGCAGGGCTTCAGCGAGGGCATCAGGATTCATAGCCCATCAATTCTACGGGCGCCCGCCGCCCCGGCCTGTGCGCGCGGTGCGCGCGGGCGGTGCGCGGCGTGCGCGCGGGCGGTGCGCGCTCCCCCTACCCTGACCGCGAGACTTCAGTGGTGCACCGAGACTGCAGCGCACGGGTGCTGTCTCGGTGCACCAGTGCTGTCTCGCGGGTGGGGCGGGTGCGCGGGTGACGCGGGGCGCGCCGCTCTCCCCCGCCCGCCCCGGGGTCCCACCCATCCGCGAGACTGCGACTGTGCGACGAGACTGCGCGCGCGGCGCGCTGTCTCGTCGCGAGAACGCAGTCTCGCCGGGCGAGCGGGCGACGCGCGGCGGGCGCGCGACGGTCAGGCGAGCTGGATGGGGTCGGCGAAGTCGTCGAGAGCGGGGTCGGATGCCGCGGCGACGGCAGCGGCGACGTCCACGTCGGCGGTGTCGTCGGGCACGACGCAGGCATCCACCCGCATGCGCTGCAGCCCGACGTAGCCGCCGTGGTAGCTGAGGAACGCGCAATCCGCGGCATCCCGGCCGGTGGCGATGCGCACGAGCGAGCGGCGATTCGCGAGCCGCGTGGCGTCGATGACGTACCAGCTGCCGTCGAGGTAGGCCTCGGCGACGGCGTGGAAGTCCATCGGGTCAAGTCCCGGGGCGTAACAGGCGGCGTAGCGGGCGGGCATGTCCATCGCGCGCAGCAGCGCGATGACGACGTGCGCGTAGTCACGGCAGACGCCCTGGCCGGTCATCAGCGTCGTGACGGCCGAGTCGGTGCCCTGGCTCAGACCCGGCGTGTATGTCGTGCTCGTCGCGACGAACTCGCTGACGGCCGTGATGAGGTCCATGCCGGAAAGACCCCGGAACTGACGGCGCGCCTGCGTGAACACCTCGTCGGACTGGCAGTACCTGCTCGGGCGCAGGTAGGTGATGGCTTCGAGGTCGCTCGTCGAGCGCTGCGCGACGTGCCCGTCGATGAGGGCTTCGTAGCGGACCTCGAGGCGGCCGGAGTCGCCCTGCAGGCGGTGCAGACGGCTGCCCGACTGGTCGATGATCTCGGTCGGCGTGTACACGCGGTCGCCCTGCGTGAAGGTGAGTTCCTCGCGCAGAACGGGCGCCGGCTGGGCCGCCGCGATCTGGAAGATGAGGTCGACGGACGCCCCCAACTGCAGGTCGAGTTCGGCGGTCACAATGCGTTGCACCGGGATATCCTCGCATGCCCACGGGGGTGGTTTGTACACCCCTTGAACGGATTGCTTTCGCGATCGTCCGCACCGTGTTCTAACCTCGTCGCATGCACGCCTCCAGCCCCCTGCCCCGGCGGGGTCGCGCCTGGGTCCTGCCGTTGCTCGCGCTGGCCGTCGCGGGGGTTGTCGGCCTCGCCGTCTGGCGGCCCTGGTCGACACCGGAAGCAATCGTCGCGGCGGGCGACGGAACCGTCGCCGTCCCCACCGAACCCGAGGCGCTCGAGCTTCCCGAAGACCCCACGGTGCTCGTGTTCGGCGACTCGTGGACGTACGGCTCCGCCGCCTCGACGCCCACGCTCGGCTACGCGTACGTCATCGCCGAGATCGCGGGCTGGACGACGATCGTCGATGGCATCCGCGGATCCGGCTACCTCAAGGCGGGCATCGACGGCCCGGACTACGGCACCCGCATCGCCGAACTCGATCCCACGCTCGATCCCGATCTCATCATCGTGCAGGGTTCGATCAACGATCGGCGTCTGCCCGCGGCGGGGTACCGTGCCGCCGTGGATGCCGCATGGGATGCCCTCAGCCAGACCTACCCGCGCGCGCAGATCGTGATCCTCGGACCCGCGCCGCAGGTGCTGCCCGTCGAGTCGGCGACGGCGCGCATCGACCGCGACCTCGCCGCCGCAGCCGCGGAGCGCGGCTGGTGGTACATCTCCCCGCTCAAGGAGGAGTGGATCACCTCGGACAACTACCTCGACATCATCGACACCGGGGCCGGCAACAACCACCCCTCCACCGCGGGTCATCGCTACCTCGCCGAGCGGCTCACAGAGGCGGTCGCAGCCATCACGCGGTGATACCCTCGATCGGTACGCCTCCGTAGCTCAGGGGATAGAGCGTTGGTTTCCGGTACCAAAGGTCGCAGGTTCGATTCCTGTCGGGGGCACAGTCGCGAAAGGGCCGTCCGCAAGGGCGGCCCTTTCGCATGAATGCGGCCGGATCATCCTCGCGGCTGATGCGGAGTCAACCTGCGGACCGATGTCGCCGGACGCGGGCATCCGTAGCGTCGAAGCATGGTCACCGCGAGCATCTCGTTTCCCGCTGCAGCACGCCCGACTGCGCGGCGCACTCCGCTGCGTGAGCGCGTGTCGGCGGGCGGTGCGGCGGTGCTGTCGATCGGCGGGACGATCGTCGCGATCGGGATCGCATTGCTCGGCCTGCTGGTCGTACCGATCGCGGCGGCGATCGTGTTCGGCCCGGCGCTGCTCGCGCAGTTCTGACCGATGGGGTGCTCCGACCCGGCTGGGGGCGTCAGTGCTCGCCGACGAGCTTGAGCCCCACGACGCAGCCGACGAGGCCTAGGATCAGCAGCATCTTCACGATCGAGAACTGCTCGTCGCCGGTGATCATCGCGTAGGCGACCGTCAGCGCCGCGCCGATGCCGACCCAGACCGCGTAGGCGGTGCCGGTGGAGATGTCGCGCATCGCCCAGGCGAGACCGCCCATGCTGGCGACGAGCGCGACACCGAACACGATCGTCGGCGCGACCTTCGTGAAGCCCTCGGAACGACCGAGCGCGGTGGCCCACACAGCTTCGAGCATGCCGGAAATGATGAGGATGACCCACGACATGGCGTGACCTTTCGGCCAGTCTTGTCGCTCACCGGGTACTGAACCGTCGTCCGGGGACCGGTTGGGGTCCGAGCGCAAGTGTAGCCGGGGTAGCTGGTCACCGGCTGGGTAGGCGGCGGCGAGGCTGGCGGCCCCTCGACAAGCTCGGGGGCCAGGGGCGCGTCAGCGGGCGGCGCGGCGGTAGGTGAGATCGCGGATGTCGCGGCCCTTCGCGAGACCCTTCCGCTCGAACGCCGTCATCGTGCGCCCCGTGAAGCGCGGCGCCCACTCGCCGTCGAAGGCGGGTGCGAAGTCCGCGGCATCCGCCATCACGTCACGCATCTGGAGGGCGTAGTCCTCCCAGTCGGTCGCAAGCCGCAGGACTCCGCCGTCGCGCAGCGCACGCGCCGCGAGCGGCGGGAACGCCGGTGCGACGAGCCGGCGCTTGTTGTGCTTCGCCTTGTGCCACGGGTCGGGGAAGAACACCCACAGCTCGTCGACGCTGGCCTCAGGCAGCAGGTGCTCGAGCACCTCGGGCGCGTTCGCCTCGACGAGGCGCAGGTTCCGGATGCCGGCACGATCGGCGTCGAGCATCGTGCGGGCCAGACCCGCGCGGAACACCTCGACGGCGAGGAAGTCGGTGTCGGGGGCCTCCCCCGCCGCGTGCACGATCGCGTGACCCTGGCCCGACCCGATCTCGACGACGAGCGGCGCTTCGCGTCCGTAGACGGCGACCGGGTCGATTGCTGTGCCGGGCAGGATGCTCGTGGCCGCGGCATCCCGCTCGACCTCGATCGCGTAGGACGGCGCGAGTTCGGTCCAGGCGCGCTCTTGCGCGTCGCTCATGCGGCCACTGCGCCGGACGAACGAGACCGGCTCGGTGCGAAAGCGCTTCTCGGCCGGGACGTCGGCGGGTTCGGCGGCGTCGGAGTGAGGCATCCCTCCAGGGTAGCGGCGCATAACTCAGGCAGAATCGCGCCGGCGGGTGGTATCGGGGCCTGGACGCCCGTTCTGCCTGAGTTATGCGCCGGCGGGGGCCAGGGTGGGCGCTGCGGCCCCTCGACAAGCTCGGCGGCCAGGGGCCAGGCCGGGGCCGGTGGCCAGCGCGGGCCAGGGCGGGGGTCAGTCGACGGTGACGAAGTCGATGAGCTCTTCGACGCGGCCGAGCAGGGCCGGGTCGAGGTCGCGATAGCTGTGCACGGCGCCGAGGATGCGCTGCCACGTGCGGGCGAGGTCGGCCTGGTCGCGCGCCGGCCAACCCAGCGCCCGGCTGACGCCGACCTTCCATTCGATGCCGCGCGGCACGTCGGGCCACGCCGCGATCCCGAGCGACGAGGGCAGCACGCACTGCCAGACATCGATGTGCGGATGCCCGACGATGCGCAGATGCGGCCCGTGCGGTCCGCGCAGCACCGCCTCGGCGATGCGCGACTCCTTCGACCCCGGCACGAGGTGGTCGACCAGCACGCCGTAGCGGCGGCCCGGCCCGGGCGGCTCATCGCGCAGCATGTCATCCAGAAGGTCGACACCCTGCAGGTACTCGACGACGACGCCCTCGGCGCGCAAGTCGTCGCCCCACACCTTCTCGACGAGCTCGGCGTCGTGCCGCCCCTCGACGAGGATGCGCGAGGCCCGCGCGACGCGAGCGCGCGCCTGCGGCGCGGCGAACGAGCCGGATGCCGTGCGCGCGGGCGCCGCCGCGGCGGCCTTCGGCGCGACAAGCTGCACGGCCCCGCCGTCGATCAGGAACCCGCCGCCGAGCGGGAACACGCGCCGCTTGCCGACGCGGTCTTCGAGTTCGACGGTGCCCGACTGCACGCGGGTCACGGCGCCACAGAAACTGTCGCCCGCGACCTCGACCACCAGGTCGCGCTCCGCCGCGACCTCGGGCACCGGGCGGCGCCCGGCGTCACGCCATCCCGCCGCCAGCACATCCCCGCCGTAGCGGTCGAATCCGTCGTTCATCGTCCCTCCGAAGCCGCGAGCCTAACCGGACGACCCCCGCAAGCCCCGCAGCGACGCTCGCTGCGACCGGACTCGGCAGATCCACAGGGCATGCCTTCCCCCTCGCCTATCGCCGCATACGCCGCGGGGCATAGACTCGCGAAGGGGGCGGATCGGCACCCCGAACGAGGAGGATCCACCGATGCGATTGCGATGGGCGCTGGCGCTCACGGCCACCGTTTCTCTCGTGCTCGCGCCGGTGTTGCCCGCCACCGCGTCGCTCCCCGCAACAGCGCCGGTGCCGCTCGGCAGCTCACGTGTCGTCGACCAGTCCGGAGTCCTCAGCACCGCCGACGAGCAGACGGTGCAGGATCGCTCCGTAGCGCTGTCGTCGTCGTCGAACGTCGACCTGTGGGTCGTCTACGTCGACGATTTCACCGATCCGGCCAGCGCCGCGGACTGGGCCAACGAGACGGCGACCGTCAACAACCTCGGCCCCAATCAGTACCTCCTCGCGATCGCGACCGAGGGGCGCGCGTACTACCTGTCCGGCGACTCGTCCGGCCCCGTCAGCGACGACCAGCTCACGGCGATCGAACAGCAGCGGATCGCACCGCAGCTGTCCGAGGAGAACTGGGTGGGCGCCGCCACCGCGGCCGCGGACGGGCTCGCGAGCGCCGTCGGCGGCGGCACCGGCGGTACCAGCGACGGTGGCGGCGGATTCGGAGGCATCCTGATCGTCGTCCTGATCCTCGCGGTCATCGGCGTCGTCATCTGGCTCATCATCCGCGCCCGCCGCAAGAAGGCGACGACGGCCGGCGGCACGACCACCCCGGTCGAGCAGATCCCGACCGCCGAACTCGCCCGCCGCGCGGCATCGGCGCTCGTCGCGACCGACGACGCCATCAAGACGAGCGAGCAGGAACTCGGCTTCGCGAAGGCGCAGTTCGGCGACGCCGCGGCGGCCGAGTTCGAGGCGACGCTTACGCAGGCCAAGGCCGATCTCGACAAGGCGTTCTCGCTGCAGCAGCAGCTCGACGACTCGACGCCCGACACCGAGCAGGACGTCCGCGCCTGGAACACCCAGATCCTCGAGCTGTGCACGCACGCCAACGAAGAGCTCGACGCGAAGGCCGCCGCATTCGACGAGCTGCGCAAGCTCGAGCAGAACGCCCCCGAGGCGCTCGCCCGCGTGCAAGAGCTCGCGACCACGGTCACCGCGGCGCAGGATGCCTCCGTGGCGAGGTTGACCACCCTGCAGTCGGGCTACGCGCCCGAGGCGCTCGTGACGGTCGCCGACAATCCACGCCAGGCGCAGGAGTTGCTCTCCTTCGCCGCCGAGCACCTGACCTCGGCCCAGCAGGCGATCGGCGCCGGTGACGGTTCGACGGCCGCCGTCGAGATCCGTGCGGGCGAAGACGCGGTGGGTCAGGCGAAGCTGTTGCAGGAGGCGATAGGGCGGCTCGCCGGCGAGCTCTCCGCCGCCGAGCAGCAGGCCGCCGCCCTCGTCGCCGACATCGAGAGCGACATCGCCGGCGCCAGCGCGCTGCCCGACAGTGACGGGCGGCTGGCGGGCGTCGTCGCGTCGACGCGTCAGCAGGTGGATGCCGCGAAGGCGCTGCTCGGCGCGACCGGCAAGCGCCCCGTCGTCGCCCTGCAGACGCTCGAGAAGGCCAACCACGAGATCGACACGCTCGTCGCGGGCGTCCGTGACGCACAGCAGCAGGCGGCGCGCGCAGCGCAGCAGCTGAACGCCGTCATCGTACAGGCGCAGGGCCAGGTCTCCGCCGCGGAGGACTTCATCACGTCGCGCCGCGGCGCGATCGGCGCCGACGCCCGCACCCGGCTCGCCGAGGCGGGATCCGCACTCGTGCAGGCAAGGCAGCTCGCCGCGGCCGATCCGGCGCAGGCACTGCACTACGCGCAGCGCGCCAACCAACTGGCATCCCAAGCCATCCAGTACGCCCAGAACGACGTCGGCGCCTTCACCGGCGGCGGCCTGTTCGGCGGCGGGAGTAACAGCGGCGGAGGCGGCAACGTCATGGGCGCCGTGCTCGGCGGCATCGTCATCAACTCGCTGCTGAACGGCGGCGGAGGTCGTGGCGGCGGCAGCCGCGGCGGTGGGTTCGGTGGCGGGTTCGGTGGCGGCGGCCGGTCCAGCGGCGGCGGCTTCGGCGGCGGTTCCCGTCCCGGCCCCGGCAGCTTCGGCGGAGGCGGCACCCGTTCTCGACGCGGCGGCGGCCGGTTCTGACTCCCGGGCATCCCTTCATCTTCAACTCATACGACGCAGAAACCTCCCGCTAGGAAAGGAAAGACCGATGGCAAAGCAGTCCATCTTCGGCCGTATCTCGACGCTCATGAAGGCGAACATCAACGCACTTCTGGACTCTGCCGAAGACCCGCAGAAGATGCTCGACCAGCTCGTCCGCGACTTCACCAACAACATCGCCGACGCCGAGTCGGCCGTCGCCGAGACGATCGGCAACCTGCGCCTGCTCGAGCGCGACCACGAGGAGGACGTGAAGGCTGCGGCCGAGTGGGGCAACAAGGCCCTCGCGGCGAGCCGCAAGGCCGACGAGCTGCGCACGGCCGGCAACACGACGGATGCCGACAAGTTCGACAACCTCGCCAAGATCGCGCTGCAGCGTCAGATCGGCGAAGAGAACGAGGCGAAGGCCATCGCTCCGTCGATCGAGGCGCAGACCGAGGTCGTCGACAAGCTCAAGGACGGCCTCAACGGCATGAAGCAGAAGCTCGAGCAGCTGAAGTCGAAGCGCGCCGAGCTGCTTGCCCGTTCGAAGTCGGCCGAGGCGCAGAACAAGGTGCACGACGCCGTCAAGTCGATCGACGTGCTCGACCCGACGAGCGAGCTCGGCCGGTTCGAGGACAAGGTCCGCCGCCAGGAGGCCCTTGCCGCCGGCAAGGCCGAGATCGCCGCTTCGTCGCTGGACGCGCAGTTCAACCAGCTCGAGGACGTCGGTGAGCTCACCGAGGTCGAGGCGCGTCTGGCTGCGCTGAAGACCGGCGGCATGCCCGCCGCCCCCGCCCTGGAGCAGTAACCCGCCCGGTTGCGACGTTTCGTCTCGCTTCGCTCGCTCAACGGCCGGGGGTCTCTTCTCCCCCCGGTCGTTGAGCGAGGGCGCGCCGCGCCCGAGACGAAACGCGCCGGCGCGACGCACCCCTGGTCGCCCCGCCCCGCAGGGCGCGCAAGGCCCGAGACGAAACGCGCCGCGCCGCGCGGTGAGAGAATGAACCATGACGCGCTTTTTCGTGGTGCCGCAGTGGCAGGGATCCCCCGCCGCGCGGGCGATGCACCTGATCGACGGCGCCGAGGCGATCGCGGGAGACCTCCCGCGCGCCGCGACGGTCCGCATCGACGTTCCCGTGGAGGCGGGTGAATCGCTCGACACGGGCATCCGTCGCTTCAGCGCCCTCACCCGCGTGCGCGATGCGCTGACGGATGCCCTGCAGGCAGGCGTCGCGGCGCACGGCACCGATGACCATTCGGTCGTGATCGGCGGCGACTGCGGCGTGGCCGTGCCCGCGATCGCGCACGCGGCAACCCATCACGAGACGCTCGCCGTCGTCTGGTTCGACGCGCACGGCGACCTCAACACTCCCGGCGGCTCGCCGTCCGGCGCGTTCTCGGGCATGGCGCTGCGCGCGGTGTTCGACGATCTGCCCCTCGCCGGCAGCGGCGCCGTGCCCGCAGAGCGCGTCGTCCTCGCCGGCGTGCGCGAGCTCGACACCCCCGAGCAGCAGCTCATCGACGAGGCAGAGCTCACGACCGTCGACGTCGACGTGCTGGCAGATCCCGCGGCGCTCGTCGAGGCCGTCGCCGCAACGGGCGCGACCGCCGTCTACCTGCACGTCGACCTCGACGTGCTCGACCCCGCCGCGATCACCGGCGTCGCCCTGCCCGTGCCGTTCGGGCTGTCGCTGGACGAACTGATCGCCGCGGTCAAGGCGGTGCGGGCACAGTTCCCGTTGGCGGGCGCCTCGATCGCGGGCTTCGCGCCGGCATCCCCTGTCGCCGCCGTCGATGACCTCGGAACGATCCTGCGCATCGTCGGGGCGCTCGCGTGATCGCACGCCCACCCGCCGGATGGCGGACGCGGGCGCAGCGCGCCGTCGCGCGCGGCGCGCAGCTCGACGCGTGGATCCCGGGCATCCTGCTCGATTCGCCCATCAGCCTCGTCGGGTACTGGTGGGGCACGACGATCGGCTGGGTCTGGGGCGGCCTGATGTCGACGGGGCGCGTGCAGCGCCGCGAGGGCCTGTGGGTGTTCACCGGCATGCCCGAGTGGGCCTTCGGCCGCGGCGGCGTGTGCGTGGGTGGTTGCTACCTGACCGGAACGGCCCTCGTCACCGCGGCGGTGCTGCGCCACGAAGCCGTGCACGCGCGCCAGTGGCGGCGCTACGGCTTCCTCATGCCGGTGCTGTACCTGCTCGCGGGGCGCAATCCGCTCACGAACCGGTTCGAGATCCTCGCCGGGCTCGAAGACGGCAACTACGTGCCGCGCCGCAGCTGACGCCGCGCGTTCGTGCTCAGGCAGCGGCCTCAGGCGGTGGCGAGTCCGAACCGCTCGGGCGTGTGCACGGCGGCCCCGTCGATGCCCAGCTTCTCGGTCAGGTGGTCGAAGATGTCGGCCGTGCCGAGGTAGCCGCCGAGCAGGTGGATGCGCGTCGCGCACGCCGCCGTGCCGTCGGTGCAGAGCATCTCGTCCGCCCACGCCGTGACGGCACGCGTGAGGGCCAGGCCCGGCGTGCAGGCGCGGCCGGTGCCGGGGTCACCGGTGCGCTGCGAGCGGTCGAGCCACGTGACGACCATGCGCGCGGGAACGCGCAGGTCGAAGACCCACGAGGCATCCGGCACTTCGATGAACACGCGACCGGTCGAGCAGATCGGCAGCGTCGCGACGAGCGTCTCGAGGTCGATCATCGAGGTCTCGTCGGCGGTGATGAGCTGCTGCACCCGCGCGTGCCGCGACGCCTTGCAGGCGATCGCGTCGTGTGCAACGGTGTGCTCGGTCAGCGCGGTCATGATGCGTCCAGTATACGCACCCATTAGGGGAGCCTTACCTACGTACTGCCTGACAGAACCCTCAGAAGGGTCACGGGCCGACGATCACGCGGCGCAGTTCGGTGAGCTCGTCGTCGGCGATGCCGTGGGCGCGCAGGTAGTCGGCGGGCGACCCGAACCGCGTCGCGAGGTCATCCAGCAGTCCCGTCATCACCGGTGCGGGCGAGCGCGTCGCGAGCTCTTCGAGATGCCGCGCCTCAGGGTGCAGGTGCCGCAGCCCCGCGACGACGCGGGCGGTGTGCGCGGCCGGCAGCAGCGTCTCGGTGCGGGCATAGTCGGCGACGACGGCCGAGCGGTCGACACCCGCCGCGGCGAGCATGATCGCCACCGTGACCCCCGTGCGGTCCTTGCCGACCGTGCAGTGCACGAGCACAGGCTGGTCGCCCAGCACGGCCCGCACGACCTCGGTGATCCGCGCCGACGAGTCGTCGACGAGGGCCCGATACATGGCCTCGAGCGAGATGTCCTCGGTGAAGAACGACGCGACCGAACCGAGGAACAGCGGAGCGCGCCGCACCTCGATGTCGAGGCCCTCGATCAGGCTCGGCTCGCGGACGACCTCGTCGTCGTCGCGCAGATCGACGATGCGACGGATGCCGAGCTCACGCAGGCCAGCCCTGCCCTCGTCGCCGAGGCGGGCGAGATTTCCCGAGCGGAACAGCACGCCGCTGCGCGTCACGCGGTCACCGGCGGGCAGTCCCCCGATGTCGCGGAAGTTCATCGCGCCGGGAACACCCGGCATCCCACTCATGCCTGATCGCCGGCGGCGCGCTCTCCGCGCCGCGGCAGCACAGGGTACCTCCCCGCGATCGTGATGCGGTTGAAGGCGTTGATCGAGACGAGCAACCAGCTCAGGGCGACATACTCCTGTTCAGTGAGGATGCCACCGACGTGGTCGTACACCTCGTCGGAGATGCCCTCTTCGTGGATGAAGACGTAGCTCTCGGCGAGTTCCAGCGCCGCGCGCTCGCGCGCCGTGAAGACGCCCGACTCACGCCACGTCGCGATCTGGGCGATCTCGTCGGCGGTCAGCCCGGCCGTGACCGCCCGGTCGACGTGGACGCGCACGCAGTACGCGCAGCCGTTGAGCTGCGAGGCGTGGATGAGGGCGATCTCCTTGAGACGGTCATCGATGCCGGCTTCGGCCGCGATTGTGCCGACGATCTGCGAGAAGTTCTCGAGCGCGTCGTAGGCCGGGCGAGCCGAGCGGGACAGGTGGACACGACGTTCGGCAGTCATGCCCTCAGCCTACGGCCGCGGGGCGCGGGTGGGCCTCCCCGCGCGGCGTGGGTGGGCCGCCCCGCGCGGCGCGGGTGGGCCGCGCGCGAAGTTGGCGCGAGTCGCGGGTATGGCGGCGGGGTAACCGCGTGTCGCGCCAACTTCAGGCATCCGCTCGCTCGCGCCCGCGCGCACCAGGGAAGCCCGCGCGCACCAGGGAAGAAGTGGGCGCGAGTCGCGGGTATCGCGGCGGGGTAGCCGCGTGTCGCGCCAACTTCAGGCATCCACCCGGGAGCGCTCGGTAGCGCACCGGTGCGAAGTTGGCGCGAGTCGCGGGTATGCCCGCGGGGTAACCGCGTGTTGCGCCAACTTCGCGACAGCGGGCAGCGCACCCGCGAGCCTGCGCGCCCGCACACGCCCGCGCAGCGCTCACTCCATGGGTGACAATGGCGGGATGGATGAGTTCTCCTTCCTCGCCGCGCAGGCCGCCGAGATCGGCGTTGCCGTGCCGCCCGTCCGCCGCCTGAACCACACGCTCGCGGATGGCCGCGTCGTCAGCGCGCTCGAGTACGGTGACGCCGCAACGGGTGCGTTCGGCGCGCCGGTCGTGACGCTCCTGCACGGTGCGGGCCTGAACGCCCACACGTGGGACACGACGATCCTCGCGCTCGGGCTGCCCGCGCTCAGCCTCGACCTGCCCGGCCACGGCGACTCGTCCTGGCGCGACGACGCGGCCTACGTCGGGCGCACCCTCGCCGCCGACATCGCAGACCCGATCACCGCATGGACGGATGCCTCACAGGTGCTCGTCGGGCAGTCGCTGGGCGGACTCACCGCGGCCGCGCTCGCGGCATCCCACCCCGAACTCGTGCGGGCACTGGTCATCGTCGACATCACTCCCGGGATCGACCCCGACGGCGACGCCGCGCAGATCGGCGCCTTCTTCGCGGGGCCCACCGACTGGGCATCCCGCGACGAACTCGTCGACCGTGCGCTGGCCTTCGGCCTCGGCGGAACGCGCGAGGCCGCGACCCGCGGCGTCTTCCTCAACTCGCGCGTGCGCGAGGACGGTCGCGTCGAGTGGAAGCACCATTTCGCTCACCTCGCGAACGCGCTCGCTGCGGATCCCGCCGCGGCGGGTGCCGCCCAGCAGCAGCGCAGCGCGGTGCGCGGCGCGCTGTCCGCGTCGGGATGGGACGACCTGGCTGCTGTCACCGCGCCGATCACCCTCGTCCGCGGCGATCGCGGCTTCGTCACCACCGCAGATGCGGATCTCTTCCGCGATCGCGTTCCCGACGCCACCCTCGTCGAGGTCTCGTCCGGGCACAACGTGCAGGAGGAGCAACCGGTCGCCCTCGCCGCGCTCGTCGCCGACATCGCCCGCTGACAGCCGCCCGACAGCCCGCTGATCGCCCGCTGATCGCCCGCTGACAGCCCACTGACAGTCCGCCCGACAGCCCGCCCGACGCCCGCCGACGCCCCGTAGCAGCCGTAACAATGATGACCGCCACATGACACAGGATGCCCGCCGCCGCACGGGGTGCACCTAGGCTGTTACGCGCACCCGAGTTCGCGGACGTGCGCGACAGCAACGATGCACGCCCGCCCTTGCGAGAGGACCATCCCCATATGCTTCGCCGCTCCACAGCTGTCGCCGCGATCCTCGCGGCCGGCGCTCTTCTGCTCAGCGCCTGCGGCAGCAGCGCTACGCCGTCGCCGACATCGACGGGCGGCGCAGCCGACCCCGACGCCTCGGTCGCCGTACGCCTCGTGCTCGAGCCGGGCAACCTCGACATCCGAGAGACGGCCGGCGCCTCGCTCGACCAGATCCTGATCGACAACATCTACCAGGGCCTCGTCTCGCGCACGCCCCAGCAAGACATCGTCGACGAGCTCGCCTCGAGCCACGAGATCTCCTCCGACGGCCTCACCTATACCTTCACCTTGCGCGAGGGCGTCACCTTCCACGACGGGCAGGAGCTCACGCCGGAAGACGTCGTCTGGTCGCTGACCCAGCTGAAGGAGAACGCCGGCTACGCCGAGTCGAACCGGCTCGCGAACGTCTCGTCCATCACCGCCGATGGCCAAGACATCATCCTGACGCTCAGCGCACCCGACTCGACGCTGCTGTGGAACCTGACCGGCCGCGCCGGACTCGTCTTCAAGGAAGGCGACACGATCGACCGCAAGACCGCCGCCAACGGCACGGGCCCCTTCCGTCTCACCGACTGGAAGAAGGGCGCCTCGATCACGTTCGAGCGCAACGACGATTACTGGGGCGATGCCCCCAAGGTCGCCGAGGTCGTCTTCGATTACATCCCCGAGACCCAGGCCGCCCTCAACGGCGCGCTGGCCGGTGAGCTCGATGTCGTCACCGGCTTCGACGCGAACCTGAAGGACCAGCTGGAGGCGAACGGCGACTTCGCGCTCGTGCTCGGCCAGTCCACCGACAAGGGCACGCTCGCGATGAACTCCACGAAGGGCGCGCTGGCCGACAAGCGCGTGCGCCAGGCGATCCGCCAGGCGATCGACAAGCAGTCGATCGTCGAGGCGCTCGGCGCCGGTCAGACCCAGTTCGGCCCGATCCCCGAGCTCGACCCCGGATACGAAGACCTCGAGTCGACGGCTCCGTATGATCCGGATGCCGCCAAGCAGCTCCTCGCCGACGCGGGCGTCAGCGACCTGACGCTCACGCTGACGCTCTACAGCGGCTACGGCACGACGGTTTCGCAGATCCTCGTCTCCAATCTCAACGACGTCGGCATCACACTGAAGGTCAACGCGGTGGAGTTCCCGACCTGGCTCAGCGACGTCTACACGAACAAGAACCCGGACGAGAACCCGACGGTCTACATGAACGACGGCTGGGACCTCAGCTTCGTGCTGCACACTGAGGCGCGCGACTTCGAGAACTGGGCGAACCCCAACTACTACTTCACGTACAACAATGCCGAAGTGCAGGACCTGTACGCGCAGTCGGTCGCCGCGACCGACCCGAGCACCGCAGCCGACCTGCTGGCTCAGGCGGCCCGCATCGTCGCCGAGGATCAGGCTGCCGACTGGCTGTACAACGGGGCATCCGTCGTCGGCGTCGCCACGAACGTCACCGGATTCCCGTCGATCAACGTGAACGAGCGCATCAACCTCGCCGATCTGGCCAAGAGCCAGTAGCCCGGTGCTCCGCTACGCACTGACCCGACTCGCCCTGCTGGTGCTGGGCCTGTTCGTCGCCAGTGCGCTCATCTTCCTCACCCTGCGGGTTCTTCCCGGCGATGTGGCACAGCTCATCGCCGGGATGAACTCGACCCCCGCACAGCTCGCGGCGATCCGCGAACGGCTGGGTCTGAACGAGCCGCTGCTCGTGCAGTACGGTGCGTGGCTCGGAGGCATCCTGCACGGCGACCTCGGCACCTCGCTGCTGACCGGAGCGCCTGTCGTCGACGAGCTCGTGCAGAAGGGCGAGGTCACGATCCCGCTCGGGATCATGGCGATGATCGTCGCGATGCTCATCGCCCTGCCGTTCGGCGTGATCTCGGCCATGCGCCGCGGGCGCGCCGACGGCACGGCGCTCAACGTCGGCGCCCAGGCGATCGCCGCCGTGCCCGTCGTGTGGGCGGGCATGATGCTCGTGCTCGTGTTCGCCGTGTGGCTCGGCTGGCTGCCCGCGCAGGGCTTCCCGCGCGGCGGGTGGTCTGACCCGGGCGCCGCCGTGCGCGCCCTGCTGCTGCCCGCCATCACGATCGGCGTGATCGAGGGTGCCATGCTGATGCGTTTCGTGCGATCGGCGACGCTGCAGGCGACCGGCGAGGACTTCGTCCGCACGGCCGCCGCGAAGGGGCTGACGCGCGATCAGGCGCTCGTGCGGCACGGGCTGCCGACCGTGGGACTGTCGATCATCACCGTGCTGGGCCTGCAGGTGGCAGGCATCATCGTCGGCGCCGTCGTCATCGAGCAGCTGTTCAGCCTGCCCGGCATCGGGCGCATGCTCGTCGCCGACGTCGGCAACCGCGACCTGCCGAAGGTGCAGGGCGAGCTGCTTGTGCTCACCGGCTTCGTGCTGCTGGTCGGCTTCGTCGTCGACCTCGTGCACCGGGCGATCGACCCGCGGCTGAGGGAGGCGGAATGACCCACCCCGAGCAGGCCCCGACCCCGTCACGGCTCGCCTGGCTGCACCGACTGTGGAGCCTGTCGACCGGCCGCTTCGGCGTCATCGTCGTCCTCGCCGTCGGCGTGACCGCGCTCATCGCCCGGTTCTGGACGCCGTTCGACCCGCAGCGCGTCGACGTCGCGAACCGGTGGGCGAGCCCCGGCATCCCACATCTGCTGGGTACCGACGGGTCGGGTCGCGACATCCTGAGCCTGCTGATGGCGGGCGCCCGCACGACCGTCTGGGTGGCGCTCGGCGCGGGCCTGGTCGCGACGCTGCTCGGACTCGCACTCGCGGCGCTTGGTGCGCTGACGGCGCGGTGGGTGCGCGAGAGCGTCGCGGTGCTCGTCGACATCCTGGTCGCCTTCCCCGTGCTGCTGATCGCCATGATGATCTCGTCGGTGTGGGGCGGGTCGCTGTGGGTCGTCATCGTGTCGGTCGGCATCGGCTTCGGCGTCAACATCGCCCGGGTGACCAGGCCTGAACTGCGCCGTGTGCTGCGCAGCGATTTCGTGCTGGCGGGCCGGGCGGCGGGCCTCACGACCTTCCAAAACCTGTGGCGGCATCTGCTGCCCAACGTCGCGCCGGTGTTCATCGTGCAGCTGTCGTGGGGCATGGCCGTCGCCGTGCTCGCCGAGGCGGGCCTGAGCTACCTCGGCTTCGGTGCGCCGCTGACCGAACCCAGCTGGGGACTGCTGCTGAAAGACCTGCAGACCTACATCTCGGTGCATCCGCTCACCGTCATCTGGCCGGGGCTCGCGATCACCTTCACCGTACTGGGACTGAACCTGCTCGGTGACGCCCTGCGTGAAGCGACCGACCCGACCCTCGCGCGGCGGCGCAGCGGCGCCGAATCGCACACGCCGGCGGTGATCGCATGAGCCTCGACGTCCAGGGCCTCGAAGTCCAAGATCTCAGGGTGCTGCTCGATGGCCGCCCCGTCGTCGACGGTGTGTCGTTCGATGTTCCGGACGGCGCACGCGTAGGCCTGATCGGCGAGTCGGGCTCGGGAAAGTCGCTGACCGCGCTGGCTCTGCTGGGACTGTTGCCCGAAGGCGCGACGGTCAGCGGTAGCGTGCGCTGGCACGGGCAGGAACTGATCGGGATGCCCGACCGTGCGCTCGCCGAGCTGCGCGGTGACGAGATCGGGATCGTGTTCCAAGAGCCCCGCACGGCCCTCAACCCGATCCGAACCGTCGGGCGGCAGATTGCCGAGTCGATCCGGATCCACGAGCGCATCGGTCGCCGCGAGGCCGCCGCCCGCGCGATCGAGGAGGCGGCTCGCGTGCACCTGCCCGACCCCGAGCAGATCGTGCGGCGCTACCCGCACCAACTCTCCGGCGGGCAGCGCCAGCGCGTCGCGATCGCGATGGCGCTCGCGTGCCGCCCGCGGCTGCTGATCGCCGACGAGCCGACGACGGCCCTCGACGTGACGATCCAGGCCGACATCCTCGAGCTGCTGAACGGCCTCGTCGAGCGCGACGGGATGTCACTCATCTTCATCACGCACGACCTCGCCGTGCTGTCGCAGGTTGCGACCGACGCCGTCGTGCTCGAGGACGGTCACGTCGTCGAGCAGGGGCCGCTGTCGCGTCTGCTCACGGCACCGGCATCCCCTGTCACACGGGGTCTGCTGCGTGACGCGACCGCGACGCTGTGGAAGCCGGGAGGACGCGCATGACGGATCACCCGGTCGGTGTCGACGACACGCTGCTGCGCGGCCGCGGGCTGACCCGGCGCTTTCCGCAGGCGGCGCGGGCGGCGTTCCAGCGGACGCGCTGGACGACCGCGCTCGACGACGCCGACGTCGACATCCGCGCCGGTTCCGCCGTCGGGATCATCGGCGAGTCGGGCTCGGGCAAGTCGACGCTCATCCGCATCCTGTTGGGGCTGGATGCCCCGACCGCCGGCACCGTCGAGTTCGACGGACACCCGGTCGACGCCCGCGCGGGCGCACGGTCGCTGCACTGGTTGCGGCGGGCGACGGGCATCGTCTTCCAGGACCCGTACGCCTCGCTCGACCCCCGGATGAGCGTCGGCCGAATCGTCGCCGAGCCGCTCTGGGCGCTCGGCATCGCGGGCGACCGCCGCGCACGCGTCCGCGAGGTGCTCGAAGATGTCGGCCTCGAGGCCGAGATGGCGAGCCGCTACCCGCACGAGTTCTCGGGCGGGCAGCGCCAGCGCATCGCCCTGGCGCGCGCGATCGCGCACCGGCCGCGCCTGCTCGTCGGCGACGAGCCGCTGTCGGCGCTCGATGTCACCGTCCGCGCGCAGATCCTCGAGCTGCTGCGCGAGCTGCGGGTCACGCAGAGCCTCACCCTCGTGATGGTCTCGCACGACATCGGCGTCGTGCAGAGCCTGTGCGACGAGGTCATCGTCATGAAGGACGGCCGCATCGTCGAAGAGGGGCCGACCGAGAAGGTGCTGCTGGCGCCGCAGGTCGCCTACACGCGCCGACTGCTGGCCTCGATCCCCGTCATCGCGACGCCGCACGGCTGAACCACGCTGCGGCTCTGCTGGGCTTCATCGCGGGTTCACCGGGTCGTCCCAGGCCCGGAGTAGGGTGACCGGCATGCACGCGATCATCCCGCCGTACCTGCTCGCGCGGCTCGCCAGCACCGAGGCTCCGCACCTCGCGCGCGCCGCCGAGGCAGCCCGCGCGACGCTCGCGCTCCCCCGCGTGCACCACGAGGCGCGCGCGAACCTCGACGTGTCGGTCGAGGGCGACGCGCTCGTCGTGACGGGCTCTCCCGCGCCGGACCGGGTGATCTCCGACGCGCAGCACCACGAGCGACTGCCGGGTGTGCGCGTGCGCGGCGAGGACGACGCAGCGACGGGCGATGTCGCCGCCGACGAGGCGTTCGACGGCCTCGGCGAGACGTTCGACTTCCTGTGGGGCGCCTTCCACCGGGCATCCCTCGATGGCTCCGGCGGCACGCTTGCGGCCACGGTCCACTACGGCGACCGGTACGACAACGCGTTCTGGAACGGCGAGCGCATGGTGTTCGGCGACGGCGACGGTGAGGTGTTCACGGGGTTCACCGGGTCGATCAGCGTCATCGCGCACGAGCTCGGGCACGGCGTCGTCGAGTTCTCCGGCGGCCTCGAGTACAGCGGCCAGCCCGGCGCCCTCAACGAGTCGATCGCCGACGTGTTCGGCGCGCTCACCGAGCAGCACCTGCACGGGCAGACCGCGGCCGAGGCATCCTGGCTGATCGGTGCGGGCATCTTCACGGATGCCGTGCAGGGTGTCGCCCTGCGATCGATGAGCGCACCGGGCACCGCGTACGACGATGACGTGCTCGGCCGCGACCCGCAGCCGTCGCACATGCGTGATTTCGTCGTCACGACGAGCGACAACGGCGGCGTGCACATCAACTCGGGCATCCCCAACAAGGCGTTCCACCTGGTCGCGACCGCTCTCGGCGGTCACGCGTGGGAGCGCGCCGGGCGCATCTGGTACCTCACCGCGACGGGCGGATCACTCAGCCACACCGCCGATTTCGCCGCGTTCGCGTCCGCGACGGCGGCGACCGCCGCGGCGGAGTACGGTGAGGACTCGGAGGAGGCCGCCGCCGTCCGCACCGCGTGGGACGCGGTCGGCGTGATCACGAGTGACGCACGATCCTGAGTCCGAGAACGACGAGCAGCTCGTCGCGGTGACCGTCGTGCGCTCGGGCGGGTTCGCCGGGGTCACGCGGCGGTGGGCCGTCACGGCGGCGCCGCCCGAGGCCGAGCACTGGGTCATCCTCGTCGAGGACTGCCCGTGGGACGACTGCGGGCGCGCCGCGACGGCGCCCGGGGCTGAGGCCGCGCGCACGGCCGGGGCCGACAGGTTCTCGTGGGAGCTGCACGCCGTGCTGCCCGATGTCGACCGGCGCGCCGAGCTGAGCGAGACCGAGGCATCCGGCCCCTGGCGCACGCTCATCGACGCCGTGCGCGAAGCGTCCGCGGCCACGCCTGCGCCTGGCACCACGGCGCCGCCCGCCGCTCCACCGGCCGCGCCCGCCCCCGAAGCCACAGCCCACCCGCAGTCGGAGAAGTAGCGCGTCAGCCGCGCGAGAAGAGCGAGCGCTTCTTCTTGACCGGCTTGAGCTGCTTCTGCAGGTAGATCGTGCCGAGCCATCGGCCGAACTTGAAGCCGACGCGCCCCATGCGCCCGACCTCGACGAAGCCGAGCTTCTCGTGCAGGGCGACGGATGCCTCGGCCCCCTTGTCGCTGATGACGGCGACCATCTGGTGGATGCCGGCCTGCTCGCTCGCCTCGATCAGCGCCACCAGCAGCGCACGCCCGAGACCCTTGCCGGTCGCGGCGTGCCCGAGGTAGATCGAGTTCTCCACGCTGTAGCGGTACGCCGACTTCGCCGACATCGGCTGCACGAGCGCGTACCCGAGCACCTGCCCGGTCGGCGAGACCGCCACCAAGAACGGCATCTGCAGCTGTTGCAGATGCGCGGCCTTCTGCCGCCACTGCGCGAGCGACCACTTCTTCTCATCGAAGGTGACGACCGAATTGGTGACGTAGTAGTTGTAGATCTCGCGGATGTCGGGGATGTCCTCGTTCTGCACGGGACGGATCTCGTACGAGAACGGTCGCTCGACCTCGACGCGCCGCAGATGCGCAGGCAGCCGCCGACGCGACTTCTCGTACTCCTCCTCCAGCATGCGCGACAGCCTACGCGCCTGCTGTTACGCGGGCATCACCGCGGGAAGACGCCAGTCCACCGGCGTGGCGCCCTGCTGCGCGAGCAGGTCGTTCGCGCGTGAGAACGGTCGCGAGCCGAAGAACCCCCGCGACGCCGACAGCGGCGACGGGTGCGCCGACTCGATGACGGGGGTCGCTCCCAGCAGCGGTGTGAGGTTCGCGGCGTCGCGCCCCCACAGGATCGCGACCAGCGGCGCGTCACGGTCGGCGAGCGTGCGGATCGCGTGCTCGGTGACTCTCTCCCAGCCCCAGCCGCGGTGCGACGCGGGCGCGCCCGGCGCGACCGTCAGCACTCTGTTCAGCAGCATGACGCCCTGATCGCTCCACGCGGACAGGTCGCCGTGCGCCGCGGGCTCGATGCCCAGATCGCTCTGCAGCTCTTTGTAGATGTTGCCGAGGCTGCGCGGCAACGGTCGCACGTGCGCGTCGACGGCGAACGACAGGCCGATCGGGTGCCCCGGTGTCGGGTACGGGTCCTGCCCGACGATGAGCACCTTGACCTCTGCCAAGGGTCGCGCGAACGCGCGCAGCACCCGGTCGCCCGCCGGCAGGTAGTGGCGGCCCGCCGCCGTCTCGGCCCGCAGCCGCTCGCCGAGGGCGGCGATGTCAGGCGCGACAGGCGCGAGGGCTGCGGCCCAGCCCGAGTCGAGGAGCCCCGCGGCGGCGAGCTCGTCGAGGCTCATCGCCATCAGGCGCTCGCGGCGTCGCCCGTCGCGCCGGCATCCTCTTCGGTGACCGTGCCGCGCGCCGACCAGGGGAAATCGATCCAACGGTCGGTCTTGCGCCACGAGTAGTCGGGCGTCGCGACCGAGCCGGGCTTCGTGTAGATGCACACGGAGCGCACGTCCGCCCCGGCATCCTTCAGCATCTGCACGGCGAGCGCGAGCGTGCGGCCGCTGTCGGCGACGTCGTCGACGAGCAGCACGCGCTTGCCGGGCAGGTACCCCATGTCGAGGTCGGGCGGCAGCAGCGCGGGCGCGTCGAGCACCGTGCCGATGCCGGTGTAGAACTCGACGTTCAGGGCGCCGCAGCTCTTGACGCCGAGGCCGTACGCGACGGCTCCGGCGGGCAACAGTCCGCCGCGGGCGATCGCGACGACGACTTCGGGGATGAATCCGTCGGCGACGATCGCGCGAGACAGCGCGCGGGTCGCCTCACCGAAGCCTTCCCAGGTCAGGATTTCGCGGGCTGTGGCGGTGTCGTCGTGAGTCACGCTTCCAACCTAGACTGATCGCCGTGCCCCCGACTCCGACACCGAGCACCCCAGATACCGCGACTGCGCGCCTGAAGTCATCGGCGGTGGGCGTCACGGCGGGGCTCATCGGGTGGTTCATCCTCGTCGAGCTGGTCTCCGGCATCCTGCAGGGGTACTACGTGCCGCTGTTCAGCGACATCGTCGTGAGCCTGGGCATCCACGACTCCGACGTCAACTGGTTCGAGGCCGCGCAGCTGCTGCTGTCAGCGCTCGTCGTCCCCGTCATGGCCAAGCTCGGCGACATGTACGGGCACAAGCGCATCCTGCTGATCGCAGCGGTTCTCACCGCGGGGGCCTCGTGGTGGGTCGCCTTCGCCGGAACGTTCTGGTCATTCCTCGCCGCGTGGGCCCTGCAGGGCTTCTACGTCGTGTGGTTGCCGCTCGAGATCGCGCTCATCTTCGAGCGCGGCCGGCGCCAGCAGCGCGGCGTCTCGACGACCCGGCGCGCGGCGGGTCTGCTCGTCGTGGGTCTGCAGGCCGGTGCGATCATCGGCGCGCTCGCGGCGGGTCGCATCTTCGCGGCGACCGCCGATCTGACCACGACGCTGATCGTCCCCGCCGTCGCGGTGACCCTCATCGCGCTCGTCATCTGGATCGCCGTGCCCGAGTCGACGCCCGAACCGGGTCGCAGCCTCGACACGTGGGGCTTCGTGATCCTCGCGTGGGGCCTGCTGCTGGTCACCGGCGGACTCGCGTGGATGCGCATGATCGGCGAACTGAGCCTCGGTGCGGATGCCTGGGGGTGGGTCATCGGCCTCGTTGTGGCCGGGATCGCGGTCTTCGTGTGGTTCGTCTTCTACGAGCTGCGCCAGACAGACCCCGCTATCGACATCCGCGTGCTGCGCCGTCCCGAGATGTGGCCCGTGCAGGCGACGGCATTCCTCGTCGGCATCAGCCTGCTCGGCGCGCAGGGCCCGCTGTCGACGTACGCCGGCACCGACAGTGCGCTCGGCTACGGACTGGGGCTGGATGCCACGGAGCGCTCGAACCTCATCGGCGTGTACCTCGTCTCGCTCATCATCGGCGCCGTGCTGTTCGCCGTGACCTCACGCAAGGCGAGCCCGCGCATCGTGCTGATCGTCGCGGCGCTGCTGGTCGGCGTCGGGTACGCCCTGTTCCTGCCGTTCCACCTGGAGCTGTGGCAGGTGCTGCTGAACCTGTCGATCGCGGGCCTCGGCTGTGGCGCGCTCGTGGGCGCGATGCCCGCGGCGGCCGCAGCGGCGGCACCCGCCGGACAGACCGGCATCGCCTCGGCGCTGACGAACACGACCAAGACCATCGGCGGGACGTTCTCGTCGGCCGTGTTCGGCGTCGTGCTGGCGGCGGGCGTCGGTGTGGCGGCGAGTCAGACCGCGGCATCCCTCGGCGGATACATGACGGTGTGGGCGATCTGCGCCGCCGGCGGATTCCTCGCCGCAGCCCTGCTGCTGTTCGTCCCCAAGGTCGCCTTCGCCGACGCTCCCCCCGCCTGACCATGTCCCACTTGCGGTAGACCATGTCCCAAAAATGGTTGCTTCAGGCGCGCGCAGACAGCATTTATTGGGACATGGTTCTGCAGGGTGCTACAGCCGCGGGCGCAGGTATCTACAGCCGCGGGCGCAAGGGCCCACGCGCGAGCAGGTGCTGCGCCGACTGCGCGACGGGGCGCATCGTGACGAGGTCGAGGTTGACGTGCCCGGGAGCGTTCAGCGCGTATGCGATGACGCCGGCGACGTCGGATGCCACGAGCGGCTCCGCCACGCCGTCATAGACCTTCTCGGCGGCAGACTGGTCGCCGCCCAGACGGTTGAGGGTGAACTCGGGCGTGTAGACCATGCCGGGCGCGATCTCGGTGACGCGGATCGGCTCGCCGTTCAGCTCGAGCCGCAGCGCGTGCGCGAGCATCGCCTCGCCGGCCTTGGCCGCGTTGTACCCGCCACCGCCCGGGTAGGCCACCTGCGCCGCTGTCGAGGTGACGTACAGCGTGTCGGCGTACGCGTCGGATGCCGCGGCCTGCCGCAGCAGCGGCAGCAGCGCCGCCGTCACGAGCTGGGCCGACAAGACGTTGACCTCGAACATCCAGCGCCAGTCGGCCGGGTCGCCGTCCTCGATCCGGTCGGTGCCGCGCGCACCACCCGCGATGTGCACGAGCGCGTGCACCGGGCCGGATGCCTGAAGGTGCGCGACCAGCGCGTCGACGTCGGCTTCCTGCGTGAGGTCAGCCGCGAACGAGACCGAGCCCACCTCGGCATCCAACTCGGCCAGTCGTTCGGCGCGGCGCGCGACGCCCACGACATCCCACCCGGTCGCGCGCAGCGCGCGCACCGTCGCCTCGCCGATTCCCGAGCTGGCACCGGTCACCACTGCACGTCTGGTCGTCATGGCTCCACGCTACCTCCCCTTCATTACGTCACATTTCCCGGTCGTTGTTGACAAGACGGCCGATCCGTAGTGTCGGTCTGGTCGACGGCATCCGTCGCACCACTTCCCGAAACCGATCTTCCTTCAGGAGCACGACATGTCCGCTGCCGAGCACTGGCGCTTCGAGACCAAGCAGATTCACTCCGGCGCAGCCCCCGACCCGGTCACGAAGGCGCGCGCGACGCCGATCTACCAGACGACCTCGTACGTCTTCGACAACGCCGACCACGCCGCGAACCTGTTCGCGCTGGCCGAGTTCGGCAACATCTACACGCGCATCCAGAACCCGACGCAGGATGTCCTCGAGCAGCGTCTCGCGGCCCTCGAAGGCGGCACGGGCGCGCTCGTGCTCTCGAGCGGCCAGGCCGCGTCGACGTTCTCGGTGCTCAACATCGCCGAGGCGGGCGACCACATCGTCTCGTCCAGCTCGATCTACGGCGGCACGTACAACCTGTTCAAGTACACGCTCGCCAAGCTCGGCATCGAGGTCACGTTCGTCGAGAACCAGGACGACCTCGACGAGTGGCGCCGCGCCGTGCGCCCGAACACGAAGCTGTTCTTCGCCGAGACGATCGGCAACCCGAAGATCAACATCCTCGACATCCGCGCCGTCGCCGACGCCGCGCACGAGGCGGGCGTTCCGCTCATCGTCGACAACACGATCGCGACGCCGTACCTGATCCGTCCGTTCGAGCACGGCGCCGACATCGTCGTGCACTCGGTGACGAAGTTCCTCGGCGGCCACGGCACCACGATCGGCGGCGTCATCATCGACGGCGGCAAGTTCGCCTGGTCGCAGAACGTCGAGAAGTTCCCGGGGCTGACCGTGCCCGACCCGTCGTACCACGGCGCGTCATACACGGCCGCCGTCGGCGACGGCCTGGCCTACATCATCAAGGCGCGCGTGCAGCTGCTGCGCGACCTGGGTTCGGCCATCGCGCCGCAGAGCGCGTGGAACCTCATCCAGGGTGTCGAGACGCTGTCGCTGCGCGTCGAGCGTCACGTGCAGAACGCGCAGGAGATCGCCGAGTGGCTCGAGAACCACGACGACGTCGCCTCGGTCAACTACTCGGGTCTGCCTACGTCGCCCTGGTACTCGGCCGCGAACACCTACGCACCGAAGGGCGTCGGAGCCGTGCTGTCGTTCGAGCTCAAGGGTGGCGTCGACGCGGGCCGCGAGTTCGTCAACTCGCTGAGCCTGTTCAGCCACCTCGCCAACATCGGCGACGTGCGCTCGCTGGTCATCCACCCCGCCTCCACGACGCACTCGCAGCTCACCCCCGAGCAGCAGCTGACCTCCGGCGTCACGCCGGGTCTCGTGCGCCTGTCGGTGGGCCTCGAGAACATCGACGACCTCAAGGCCGACCTCGAGCAGGCACTCGCCGCCGCGCGCAAGGTCTCGGAAGCCGCCCGCGCCTGACCTCGCCTGGTCTGGGGCCCGCGACTGATCTTGCGTGACCCGGCCTGCCCCAAAAGCAGGCTGAACCGTACTCAACCGGCCCGTGGCACCCGCCACGGGCCGGTTGAGCCTGTTTTCGGGCAGTCGCGCGCCCGTAACACGGTCCGGCCGCGCGCCGCGAACGGCCAGAATGGATGCCATGGACTGGCAGGCCTCCGCAGACACGGTGCCGTCGGCGCCGATCTCCGAGGCCGACGCCCGGTTGCTGCGCGCGCGGCCGCCCTCCAGCGGCGCGTGGCGTGACGGCGACCCGGCCGGCGGGCGCCGGTTCGCGGCGCTGGGCGCTTTCCAGACCGAGAACGGCGAGCTACTGCCGGGCGCCCGCCTCGCTTACGAATCCTGGGGGCAGCTGAACCCCGCGGCCGACAACGCGGTGCTCGTCCTCCACGCGCTCACAGGCGACAGCCACGTCCGCGGACCGGCGGGTCCGGGGCATCCGACCGCCGGCTGGTGGGAGGAGATCGTCGGTCCCGGAGCGGCGATCGACACCGACCGCTGGTTCGTCGTGGCCCCGAATATGCTCGGCGGATGCCAGGGGTCAACCGGACCGGCATCCATCGGCCCCGACGGCGCGGAATGGGGCCCGCGCTTTCCGTACCTGACGATCCGCGACCAGGTCGCCGCGCAGGTCGCGCTCGCCGATGCCCTCGGTATCGGCCGCTGGGCCGCCGTCGTCGGCGGATCGATGGGCGGCATGCAGGCGCTGGAGTGGGGCGTCGGGCACCCCGATCGTGTCGAGCGCCTCGCGGTCATCGCGGCGCCGCCGACGACGACCGCCGACCAGATCGCCCTCAACTCGGCGCAGCTGGAGGCCATCCGCATCGACCCCGGGTTCGACGCCGGCGAGTACTACGACGCCGCCGACGGCGAAGGGCCGCACCGCGGCCTCGCCCTCGCGCGGCGCATGGCGCTGCTGAACTACCGCAGCCCGATGGAGCTCAATCTGCGCTTCCAGCGGTCGTGGCAGTCCGATGTCAGCCCGCTCGGCGGCGGCGGCCGCTTCGCGGTCGAGAGCTACCTCGATTTCCACGGCAACAAGTTCACGCGCCGTTTCGACGCGAACAGCTACCTGACCCTCGTCGAGGCGATGAACTCGCACGACGTCGGCCGGGGCCGCGGCGGCGTCGAGGATGCCCTGCGCCTCGTCACCGCGCGCACGCTCGTGCTCGGCATCGACAGCGACCGCCTGTTCCCCGTTGACGGGCAGGAGCGCATCTTCCGCGGCATCCGCCCGACGATCGACGACGCGACGGTCGTGCTCTCGAGCGACTTCGGCCACGACGGCTTCCTCATCGAGATCGAGGCGGTCACCCCGCACCTGCGGCGCCTGCTCGCGTCCTGACGGGGTTGCGCGCACCCCCGCGGCTCAGGAGACGATGACGACCCGGCGCTGGTCCTCGATCGCGTAGCTCACGAGCGCGAGGATGAAGCCGGCGACCGCGAGCACGAGGCCCACCCAGATGGGGGCGACGAAGCCGAAGCCGTGGGCGATGACGAGGCCGCCGAGGAACGCTCCGAGGGCGTTGCCGATGTTGAGCGCCGAATGGTTCAGGGCCGCCGCGATCGACTGGTTGTCACCCGCGACGCTCATCAGGCGCGACTGGATCGTCGGCCCGAGCGCCGAGGTGACGGCGCCGACCGCGAAGATGAAGACGGCGAGCGTGATGATCCACCCGGCGGTCAGCGCCAACAGAAGCTGGATGACGATGAAGACGACGAACCCGCCCAGCAGCGTGCGCTTGAGGTCGATGTCGGCGAGATGCCCACCGATCAGGTTGCCGACGGTCATGCCGACGCCCATCACGACGAGCACGATCGGCACGGCCCACTCCGGTGCACCGGCGACGTGGGTGACGATCGGCGCGATGTAGCTGTACGCGGCGAAGAACCCGCCGAACCCGACCGCGCCGATACCGATCGCGAACCAGACCTGCGGAATGCGGAACGCGCTCAACTCGGCCCGCAGCGTGCGGGCGGGGTCTCCCGCGTGCGCGGGCACGAACAGCGCCACCAGGACGGTCGTCAGCGCGAAGATGCCGGCGACGATCGCGAATGCGATGCGCCAGCCCAGCTGCTGGCCGAGGAAGGTCCCCAGCGGCACCCCAACGATGTTGGCGACGGTCAGGCCGCTGAGGATGAACGCAGCGCCGCGGGCACGCGAACCGGGGCCGAGGACGTCCGAGGCGACGAGCGCGCCGATGCCGAAGTAGGCGCCGTGCGGCAGCCCGGCGAGGAACCGCGAGACCGCGATGAGCTCGAAGTTCGGCATGAGGAACGTCAGCGCGTTGAACAGCGTCAGCGCGGCGGCGAGCGCGAGCATGACGCGATGACGGGGGTACTTGGCGACGGATGCCGCGATCGTCGGCGCCCCGACGACGACGCCCAGCGCATACAGCGAGATGAGCCAGCCGGCCTGGGCGATGGCTGCTTCAGCGTCGGTGGCCGACAGCCCGGGCAGCACGTCAGCGGCGATCTGCGGCAGCAGTCCCATGACGACGAACTCGGTCATGCCGATGCCGAATGAGCCTATGGCGAGGGAAAGGAGCGCCCTCGTCGCCGCCCCCCTCGTGATTGTCGAGGAGGTCACCCGGCAATGCTACCGGCCGTCAGAGGCACCGGGCTCCGATCTCTGAATCGATTCGACAGCCGCTTCGAGGCGCTCGATCTTCCCGTCGATCTCGCCCGTGTGGCCGGGCCGGATGTCGGCCTTGAGCACGAGCGACACGCGCGATCCGAACGGCAGCACCGCGTCGGTCGCCGCCTTCACGACGGCGAAGACCTCGTCCCACTCCCCCTCGACCTCGGTGAACATCGAGGTCGTGCGGTGCGGCAGACCCGATGCGCGCACGACGGCGACGGCCGCCGCGACGGCGTCATGCACCGAGCCGTCGGGGTTGACGGCACCGTTGGCAGGTGCGCCGCTCGGGGCAACGGAGAAGGCGATCAACATGGGTCCTCCAAGGGGCAAAAAACGGGCGAATGACCGAAGAAGCGGGTGAGACGTGATCAGGCGGATGCCACGGCGGCGCCCACCTCGGCATCCTGCCGGGGCGCGACAGGCAGTCGCACGAGGCGCACGACCATCCAGACGAACATCGCGACGAGCGCGAGGTTGCGCAGCGTCAGGACCGTGACGGCGATTGATTCCGGATACAGGATGCCGTTGTAGAGCACCGGGTACACGAGCTGGGTGAGCAGTGCCATGGCCAGGGCAGCGGCCGCGGGCAGCGCCCACGCACCCCGCGAGATGACGAGCCCCAGCACGATCGAGGGGATGAGCCACGCGAGGTACTGCGGCGAGCCGACCTTGTTGAAGACGATGAACCCGAGCACGAACGCGAGCGACAGTGCCGGGAACAGCGAGGCGAATCGCGCGCCGCGCCACGCCTGAACCGCACCCAGCACGGCGACGCCGACCATCGCGACAGCGAGGATCGGCGTCATGGCCGCGATGACGGGGTCGATGTCGGCGCCGGTGATCTGGAACGTGCGGATCTCGGGCGAGTAGTAGACCTGGAACCCCGGGATGCCCAGCAGCGCGCCCCACAGGTACCAGGTCGCCACCGGCGCTTCGACCTGCAGTCCGCGCGTGGTCTGCTCGCCGACGAAGCCGAGCAGGTGAGATCCCCCGCCGGCTGCGACGACGACGATCACCGTGCACGCTGTGACGGCGAGGGCGCCGCCGATGATCGCGCCGCGTCGGCGCACGGCGAAGACGGCCGCGGCCAGCAGCGCCGCAGGCCACACCTTGATCCACGTCGCGACGGCCAGCACGACCGACGCGGCCCACGGGCGGCCGACGAGCCACAGGCATCCGATGATGCCCAGCGGCACGGTGAAGCCGTCCAGGCGGTAGAGACCGACCGGCCCGAGCAGAGCGATGTATGCGAGCCAGAACCAGGCGGCGGTGCAGCGCCCCGTCGAGCGGGCGCGGCCGACGAGCATGGCGAACGCGACGGCATCCATCAGGCTGACCAGGATCGCCCACCCGATCGTGTACCCGGCGATCGGCGAGAACGCGTGGGCGAGCACGATCGGGATGATCGCGAGCTGCGGGTAGACCCAGTCCGAGTCGATGCCGACGATGCCGTCGCCGACGAGGGCTTGCGACGACCACGGCTCGTAGACGCCGTACACGTCACCCATCGGCTGATTCGGCAGCAGGAACCCGAGCCAGCCGACGCCGAGATGCACGATCACGAACGCGATCCACAACACAGCACGTCTCGACACCCTCCCCATCCTAGGGAGCGGGCGCGAGAGGATGCCTGAGAGGGTGTGCCGCCGCCGGATGCCGCCGCGTGCGGGCGAGCGCGGGCGCCCGCGGCGCCCGAGGCCGCAGATGGGCGATTCAGCGCGCGGCGACCCGGGCGTCGTACGCGTCGCGGGCCGCGGCGATGTCGGCCTGCGTGTCCACCGCCCAGTTCGCGAGGGCGGCAGCGGGCCCGATGAGCGTCCGCCCGAGCGGGGTCAGCTCGTACTCCACGCGCGGGGGGACCTCGGCGTGCAGCGTGCGGGTGACCAGCCCGTCGCGCTCGAGATTGCGCAGCGTCTGCGTCAGCATCCGCTGCGAGATGCCGGGGATGTGGCGCTGAAGTTCGCTGAAGCGGAGTACTCCCGAGCTCAGCGTCCCGATCACCAGCAGTGTCCACTTGTCGCCGACGCGGTCGAGCAGTTCGCGGATCGCGCGGCCCTGATCGGTCTGGAGGCACTGGTCCTCATATCCACTGCGCGGCACCCAGGCCAGGCCCTCGATGTCCTGCATTGTTCCTCCCGCCTGAGGCACTCGAAAGTGCCTTTTGTATCGCGTTTCGACTTGACGCACGATGGGGCGATTACCCATCGTAACCAAGTTCCTCTTTGTAAGGGAGTAACCATGCCCAGCATCGCCATCGTCGGAGCCGGCCCAGGTCTCGGCCGCTCGCTCGCCCACCTGTTCGGCAGCCACGGCTTCGACGTCGCACTCGTCTCGCGCAACCCCGACAAGCTCGCCGCCCTGCAGGGCGAGCTCGTCGCCGCGGGCATCAGGGCTGAGTCCTTCCCCGCCGATGCGGCGGATCCGAACGCGCTCGCCACAGCCCTCGCCGCTGCAGCCGAACGGTTCGGCGGCATCGACGTGCTCGAGTTCTCGCCCTACGCGGGGCTCGAGGTCGTCGCGCCCACAGACGCCACGGTCGAGAACCTCACCCCCGCGCTCGAGGTCACCCTGCTCGGCGGCGTCGCGGCGATCCACGCCGTACTGCCCGGGATGCTCGAGCGTGGTGCCGGCACGATCCTCGTGACGACCGGCGGCGGGGCGATCACCCCCTACCCGATGCTTGCGACGGTCAACGCGGCGCAGGCGGGCCTGCGCAACTACGTGCACAACCTGCACCAGACCGTCGCCGACCGGGGCATCCATGCCGCGACCGTCGCCATCAATGTGTTCATCGGCGCCGAGGCCCCTGAGGGCGTGCCGCACCTGCACCCCGACGAGATCGCGAAGGTCTACTGGGACCTGCACACCCGTCGCGACCGCGTCGAGCAGCTCGTCACGAGCCACCCCGACGGGGTCTGACGGGGGGCGGTCGGTCAGGCGGCCGGGGGTTAGCCCGCGGCGCCGGGCCCGGCCGGGCCGCTGGGTGCGTCCAGCCCGAGCAGCCCGCCCACGACGGATGCCACGGCATCAGCGACATCGAGCGCCGTGATCGGGCCGCCGCCGCGCGCCGCCGAAGCGGCCGCGGCGGCGTGCCCGTGCAGCAGCGCCGCCGTCGCCGCGAGGGGCCCGAGCGCATCGACGGCATCCGGCCCGGTCTGTCCCGAAAGCGGGTCGGATGCCGCGGCCACGAGCGCCCCGAGGATGCCACCCAGCACGTCGCCCGTCCCCGCGGTCGCGAGCCAGGTCGTGGGCGAGGCCACGACGAGAGTCTGTCCGCGCCGCGTCGCCACGATCGTGCGGGAACCCTTCAGAAGCACCGTCGCCCCGAGGGCGGCAGCCGTCTCGAGCGCCGCCGCGGCACGGGCCTCGTCGCCGACGAGCGCGTCTGCCGGCGCAAGCCCCGCCGCCGCGCGCAGGCGGGCGTGCTCACGATCGTGCGGCGTGACGACGACGGGCGCGCCACCGTGGCGACCCACGACCAGTTCGATCGCACCCGCGTCGACGACGACCGGCACGGGGCCACCCAGCACGGCGCGCAGCGCATCAGCATCCACCCCGGCATCCGCCGCCTCGACCCCGCCGTGCTGGGCCGACATCGCGGGCATCCCCGAGCCGATGAGCCACGCTTGCACCCGCCCGTCCTCGGTCACGGTCTCGGGACGGCGGGCCAGAACCAGCGCGGTCGGGCGTTCGGGCCCGAGGTAGCGCACCATGCCGACGCCCGTCCGGTGCGCGGCCTCGACGCCGAGGACGGCCGCACCGGGGTAGCGCTGCGAACCCGTGCGGACGCCGAGCACGCCTCGGGAATACTTGTCTTCGGTGGCGGTTGGCCTTCTCAGTACCCGTGCCGCGTCGCGCATCGTCCACTCGAGCGTCATGGCGTCACCCTACCCGCGTCACCGATCTGGAGCGTCTCCCGCATGAGCCTGCTGTTCTCCCCGATGGATCTCGCCGGCCGCACCGTGCGCAACCGCCTGTGGGTCGCGCCGATGTGCCAGTACTCGGCGACCGACGGTGTGCCCAACGACTGGCACCACGTGCACCTCGCGCAGTTCGCCTCGGGCGGCGCCGGCGTCGTGATCGCCGAAGCGACGGCCGTCGTGCCCGAGGGGCGCATCTCGCCCGAAGACGTCGGTCTGTGGAACGACGCGCAGCGGGATGCCTGGGCGCCCATCGTCGCCGCCATCCGGGCGCGCGGCGCGATGCCGGGCGTGCAGCTCGCGCACGCCGGACGCAAGGCATCCACCTGGTCGCCGTTCACGGGGCAGCGCGGTTCCGTGCCCGTGGACGCGGGCGGCTGGCAGACCGTCGCGCCGTCGGCTGTGGCGTTCGACGGCTTCGCCGACCCGGTCGCGCTGGATGTCGCGGGCATCGACGCCGTCGTCGAGGCGTTCGCCGCGGCGGCGGTCCGCGCGGTCGCCGCCGGGTTCGAGATGCTCGAGCTGCACGCGGCACACGGGTACCTGCTGCACCAGTTCCTGTCACCGCTGTCCAACCTGCGCGAGGACGAGTACGGCGGGTCGCTGGAGAACCGCGCGCGGCTGCTGCTGCGCGTCATCGACGCCGTGCGGGCGGCAGCGCCCGACGCGATCCTGACGGTGCGTCTGTCTGCCACCGACTGGGCCGAGGGCGGCTGGGATGCCGCGCAGACCTCGACGGTCGTGCGCTGGGCCGCCGAGCACGGCGCCGTGTTCTTCGACATCTCGTCGGGCGGGCTCGTCGCCCACCAGCAGATCGTCACCGGCCCGGGCTACCAGGTGCACCTGGCCGCCGAGGTGCGCGCGGCGGCGGGTGTCGCCGTCGGCGCGGTCGGCGAGATCACGACCGGCCCGCAGGCCGAGAGCGTCCTCGCCGAAGGCGATGCCGACGTCATCCTCGCGGGTCGTGAGTGGCTGCGCGACCCGCACTTCGCGCTGCGCGCCGCGACCGAACTCGGCGAGCCCGCCGCGGCCCCCTGGCCGCCGCAGTACGTCCGCGCCCGTCCCCGCGCATGACCCCGGACGATCGCCCCGGCGCATAGCGCACTGACCCCCGAGCCTGTCGCGACCCCCGAGCTTGTCGAGGGGTCAGTACCCCCGCCGGGTCGCATCGTGCACTTCGCCGACGAGCTCCTCGATGATGTCCTCCAGGAACAGCACGCCGGTCGTGACGCCCTCGGCGTTGCGCACCTGCGCGAGGTGACGACTCGAGCGGCGCATGAGGGCGAGGGCATCCTCGAGGTCGGTCGATTCCAGCAGCGACACCATGTGGTGGATCCGCTTGGACTTGATCGGTGCGGCGACCTTGTTCTCGGCATCCGCGCCTTCGGCGGCGCGCAGCACGTCCTTGAGGTGCACGTAGCCGATGGGCACGTCGGCGGCATCCACGATCACGTACCGCGAGAACCCGTGCTTGGCGACGGCCCGCTCGATCTCGTCGGGCGTCGTGATCTCGGGCAGCGTCACCAACTGCGACAGCGGCACGGCGATGTCGCGCGCCTTCTTGTCGGTGAACTCGACGGCAGCCGTCACGGCACCCGACGCGTCGTCGAGCACGCCCTCGATGCGCGACTGGTTCACAATTGTGGCGACCTCGTCCAGCGTGAACGTCGACGCGGCCTCGTTGCGCGGCTCGACGCGGAATAGCCGCACCGCGTGATTGGCAACCCAGTTCAGCGCAACGATGATCGGATAGAAGAGCTTCGACACCCACACGAGCGGCGTCGCGAGCATCAGCACGGCGCGATCGGGCAGCGAGAACGCCAGGTTCTTCGGCACCATCTCGCCGAACACGACGTGCAGGTACGACACGACGACGAGCGCGATCGCGAACGCGACCCCGCCGATGACGGCTTCGCTCCAGCCGGTGAGGCCCAGCGGCCCCTCCAGCAGGTGGTGGATCGCCGGCTCCGACACGTTCAGGATCAGCAGCGAGCAGATCGTGATGCCGAGCTGGCAGGTGGCCAGCATGAGCGTCGCGTGCTCCATCGCGTACAGCGCGGTCTTCGCCCCGCGCGACCCCTTCTCGGCGAGCGGTTCGATCTGTGAGCGACGGGCCGAGATGACCGCGAACTCGGATGCCACGAAGAATCCGTTGAACGCGAGCAGCACGACCAGCCATGCCAGGCCTGCCCAGTCGCTCATCGCCGCTCACCTCCCTCGATCTCGGCCCCTTCCGGCAGCGGACGCGGGGTGAACTTCACGCGGTCGACGCGGCGACCGTCCATGCGCTGCACCTCGAGGATGCCGTCCTCGAGTTCGATGCTGTCGCCGACGGTGGGGATCCGCTCGAGCGTCGACATCACGAACCCGCCGACGGTGTCATAGACCTCGCCTTCGGGCACGCGGATGCCCGTGCGGTCGAGCACCTCGTCGGGGCGCAGCTCACCGGGGAAGATGACGGCGTCGGCGACGCGGACGACGCCGGCGCGGCTCCGGTCGTGTTCGTCGAGCACCTCACCGACGATCTCCTCGACGAGGTCCTCGAGCGTCACGACGCCAGCGGTGCCGCCGTACTCGTCGACGACGATGGCCATCTGGTACCCACCGGCGCGCAGTTCGGACATCACGGCATCCAAGTGCACGGCCTCCGGCACGCGCAGCGGTTCTTCCGCGATCGCGGCGGCGGGCACTTCGGCGCGGCGGTCGCGGGGAACACTGACGGCCTGCTTGAGGTGCACGATGCCCGTGATGTCGTCCATCGAGTCGGCGTACACGGGGAACCTGCTGTGGCCGGTGCGGCGCGCGAGCTGGATGACATCCTCGACGCTGTCGCCGGCGGCGACCGCGTGGATCGACGGGCGCGGCGTCATGACATCCGCCGTCGTCAGCCGCGCGAAGGTCAGGGTGCGGTTCAGCAGCGACGCGGTGTCCTGCTCGAGCACACCCGCGCTCGCGGAGCGCCGCACGAGACTCGACAGCTCGTCGGCCGTTCGAGCGCCCGACAGCTCCTCCTTGGGTTCGATCCCCATGCTGCGCAGGATGGCGTTCGCACTGCCGTTGAGCACCGCGACGGCGGGGCGGAACACGGTCGTGAAGCCGACTTGGAACGGCATGACCAACTTGGCCGTCTGCCGCGGGATGGCCAGAGCGAAGTTCTTCGGCACGAGTTCGCCGAGGATCATCGAGAAGATCGTGGCGATCGCGATGGCGACGACCGTCGAGATCGTGCGCGCGACGGCATCCGGTATGCCGCCCGCCGTGAACAGCGGGCTGAGCAGGTTCGTCAGCGCCGGTTCCATCGTGTAGCCGGTGAGCAGCGTCGTGAGCGTGATGCCCAGCTGCGCGCTGGAGAGGTGGGTCGACGTGATCTTCAGCGCGTCAATCGTCAGTGACAGCCGCGACTCGCCGGCGGCCTGGCGGGCTTCGAGGTCGGCGCGGTCGAGGTTGACGAGCGCGAACTCGCTCGCGACGAACAGGCCGGTACCAACGGTGAGCAGCAGCCCCACGCCCAACATGACGTAATCCATCACATGTCACCCCCGCTCACGCGGGAGGAGGGTTGGTGGGGCGAACGTCTGCAACTGGGAGGGTCGTCCATTGTGCCGACGATTCTACGGCACCGCCGCCGAGATGCCGCCGTGTCCTACCAGCTGACCGGCAGGGCCTTGCCCTCTTCGTACCCGGCGGCGGACTGCAGTCCGACGGTCGCGCGCTCGTGGAACTGCGCGACCGTGGATGCCCCGGCGTAGGTGAACGACGAGCGCACGCCCGACGTGATCATGTCGACGAGGTCCTCAACCGAAGGGCGCAGCGGGTCGAGGTAGATCTTCGACGACGAGATGCCCTCGGCGAACAGCTCCTTGCGGGCGCGCTCGTACGCGTCGAGGCGGCCGAAGCGGCCCTGAACGGCCTTCGTGGAGGCCATGCCCCACGACTCCTTGTACACGCGGCCGCCCTCATCGACCTGCAGGTCGCCCGGCGCCTCGATCGTGCCGGCGAACCACGAGCCGATCATGACGGATGCCGCGCCGGCGGCGAGCGCCAGGGCGACGTCGCGGGGGTAACGCACTCCCCCGTCGGCCCACACGTGCGCACCCAGTTCGGCCGCCGCTTGCGCGGTCTCGAGCACGGCGGAGAACTGCGGGCGGCCGACGGCGGTCATCATGCGGGTCGTGCACATCGCGCCGGGGCCGACGCCGACCTTGAGGATCGAAGCACCCGCCTCGACGAGGTCGCGGGCTCCCTCGGCTGTGACGATGTTGCCGGCCGCGATCGGGATGCCGAGGTCGAGGCCCGCGACGGTGTCGAGCGCGCGCAGCATGCCCTCCTGATGCCCGTGCGCCGTGTCGACGACGAGCACGTCGACACCGGCTGCGACGAGGGCCCGCGCCTTCGCCGCGACGTCGCCGTTGATGCCGACCGCGGCGGCGACGATGAGCCTGCCGTCCGCGTCGACGGCGGGCCGGTACAGCGTCGCGCGCAGCGCGGTGCGCTGCGAGAGCGTTCCGACGAGGTAGCCGTGGTGCAGAACGCACACGATGTCGGCCTCGGTCGCGACGACCAGGTCGAACGCGTGGCGGGCATCGGTCACGTCGTCGGCGTCGATGGCGGCGGCGCGTCCGCGCGCGAGATCGCCCAGGCGGGCATCAGGCAGGGCCGTACCGAGCCGCGTCGCCGGCAGCACGCCGAGGATGTCGTCGACGTGCACTCGGTCGGATGCCTCGCGCACGACGACGATCCCGTGCCCGGTCGTCGCCGGCAGCAGCACCGCGGCGTCGGCGACAGTCGCCTCGGCAGGCAGCACGATGGGGGTGTCCCACCGCACAGGCTGGTCCTTGACCCAGCGGATCGCGGCATCGAGGTTCTGCAGCGGCATGTCCTGCGGCAGCACGCCGAGTCCGCCCCGTCGGGCGAGGGCAGCGGCCAGGCGCGGACCCGTGACGGAGTTCATGTTGGAGGCGACGAGCGGGATCGTGGCGGTCGAGCCATCCCCGGGCGACAGGTCGACGTCGAGGCGGCTCGTCACGGATGAATGCCGCGGAACCAGGAAGACATCAGAGTACGTCAGATCGACGGTGGGAGCCGGGCCGGAGAAGTGCATGCGACCACGGTACCCACTGCATTCCTGGGATACCCTTGATGAATGTGTGCGTGTGGGCTGCACAGGCCCCGCACCGTGTGGACTTCATCGATGAAAGCAGGCGCATACCGTGTCCAATCCGGCGACCGGCGTGGGGACTTCGAACGACGGCGACTTCGGGGCCAACGAGTGGCTCGTCGCTGAAATGTACGACCAGTTCGCGAAGGATCGCGAATCGGTCGACCGGTCGTGGTGGCCGGTGCTCGAGGCGTACGAGCAGGCACACAAGGATGCCCCGGCAGCGCCGCAGGCATCCACCCCCGCCACCCCCGCCACCCCGGCCGCCTCGGTCGCGACGACGGCGCCCGCCGCCGCGACCGAGGCTCGCCCGCTGACTGCACCGATCCCCGTCGTGGGCGCTCAGCCGGTCGCGAAGACCACCACGCGCCCCGCCGCGCGGCCGCCCGTGCCCGCGCAGGCGCCGAAGGTCGAGCCCGCTGCGCCGACCGACGAGACCGGCGTCGATGTCGTGACGCCCCTGCGCGGCATGCCGAAGACCCTCGCGGCGAACATGGACGAGTCGCTGACCGTCCCCACTGCGACGAGCGTGCGCACGGTGCCGGCCAAGCTCATGATCGACAACCGCATCGTGATCAACAACCACATGTCGCGCACGCGCGGCGGCAAGGTCAGCTTCACGCACCTCATCGGCTGGGCGCTGATCCAGGCGCTGAAGGTCTTCCCGAGCCAGAACGTGTCGTACGCAGAGGTCGACGGCAAGCCGTCAGTCATCGCCCCCGCCCATGTGGGTCTCGGCATCGCGATCGACCTGCCCAAGCCCGACGGCACGCGCGCGCTCATGGTGCCGTCGATCAAGCAGGCCGAGTCGCTCACGTTCGGCGAGTACCTCGCCGCGTACGAAGACCTCGTCAAGCGCGCCCGCGGAAACAAGCTGACCGCGGCCGACTTCCAGGGCACGACGATCTCGCTGACCAACCCGGGCGGCATCGGCACCGTCCACTCGGTGCCCCGCCTCATGAAGGGCCAGGGCTGCATCGTCGGCGCCGGCGCCCTCGAGTACCCCGCCGAGTTCCAGGGCTCGAGCGAGAAGACGCTCGTCGAGCTCGGCATCGGCAAGACGATCACCCTGACGAGCACGTACGACCACCGGGTCATCCAGGGCGCCGGCTCGGGCGAGTTCCTCAAGATCGTGCACGAGCTGCTCACGGGCCAGCGCGACTTCTACGAGGGCATCTTCGCGGCGCTGCGGATCCCGTACGCGCCGATCCACTGGTCCAACGACATCAACGTCGACCTCGCCGAGCGCGTCGACAAGCAGGCCCGCGTGCAGGAGCTCATCAACTCGTACCGCGTGCGCGGTCACCTCATGGCCGACATCGACCCGCTCGAGTACGTGCAGCGCACGCACCCCGACCTCGAGATCGAGAGCCACGGCCTGACGTTCTGGGACCTCGACCGCGAGTTCGTGACCGGTGGCTTCGGCGGCCGCCGCACGATGAAGCTGCGTGACATCCTCGGCGTGCTGCGCGACTCGTACTGCCGCACACTCGGCGTCGAGTACATGCACATCCAAGACCCCGCACAGCGAAAGTGGTTCCAAGACAACGTCGAGGTCAAATACCAGAAGCCCAGCCATGCCGAGCAGCTGCGCATCCTCGACAAGCTCAACCAGGCCGAGGCGTTCGAGACGTTCCTGCAGACCAAGTATGTCGGGCAGAAGCGCTTCAGCCTCGAAGGCGGCGAGTCGCTGATCCCCCTTCTGGACCAGATCCTGCAGGGCGCGGCGGGCGCGAACTTGGAGGGAGCCGCGATCGGCATGGCTCACCGCGGCCGCCTCAACGTCCTGACCAACATCGCCGGCAAGACCTACAGCCAGATCTTCCGCGAGTTCGAGGGATCAGTGGCGATCGGCTCGAAGAGCGGGTCGGGCGACGTCAAGTACCACCTGGGCACTGAGGGCACGTTCGTGTCGGATGCCGGGACCGAGATCCCGGTCTACCTCGCCGCCAACCCGTCGCACCTCGAGACCGTCGACGGCGTGCTCGAGGGTGTCGTGCGCGCCAAGCAGGACCGCATGCCGATCGGCAGCTTCGCGTGGATGCCGATCCTCGTCCACGGTGACGCGGCATTCTCGGGCCAGGGTGTCGTCGTCGAGACGCTGCAGATGTCGCAGTTGCGCGGATACCGCACCGGCGGCACGGTGCACGTCGTCGTCAACAACCAGGTCGGCTTCACGACGCTGCCGCAGGATGGCCGCACGTCGGTCTACGCGACCGACGTCGCCAAGACGATCCAGGCGCCGATCTTCCACGTCAACGGCGACGACCCCGAAGCTGTCGTCCGCGTGGCAGAGCTCGCCGTCGCCTACCGCCAGGAGTTCAAGCGCGACGTCGTCATCGACCTGGTCTGCTACCGCCGTCGCGGTCACAACGAGGGCGACGACCCGTCGATGACGCAGCCGCTCATGACGAACCTCATCGAGGCCAAGCGCTCGGTTCGGCGTCTGTACACCGAGTCACTCGTCGGCCGCGGTGACATCACCGAAGAGGAATACGACAAGGCGAAGGCCGACTTCCAGAACCGCCTCGAGATCGCCTTCGCCGAGACGCACGCGGCCGAGACGGGAGCCACCGGCATCGTCTCGCCCACCAGCGGCAGCCTCGACCCGGTCGTCGGCGAGCCCGAGACCACCGGTGTCGCCACCGAGGTCGTGCACCAGATCGGCGACGCGTTCGTCAACAAACCCGAGGGCTTCACGGTGCACAGCAAGCTGCAGCAGCTGCTCGAGAAGCGCCTCGACATGAGCCGCAACGGCCTCATCGACTGGGGCTTCGGCGAACTGCTCGCGTTCGGCTCGCTGCTCATGGAGGGCACCAACGTGCGCCTCGCCGGTCAGGATGCCCGACGCGGCACGTTCGTGCAGCGCCACGCCGTGCTGCATGACCGCGCGAACGGCCAGGAGTGGCTGCCGCTGGCGAACCTGTCCGAGAGCCAGGGGCGCTTCTATGTCTACGACTCGCTGCTGAGCGAGTACGCGGCGATGGCGTTCGAGTACGGCTACTCGGTCGAGCGTGCCGACACCCTCACCCTGTGGGAGGCCCAGTTCGGCGACTTCGCCAACGGCGCCCAGTCGGTCATCGACGAGTACATCTCGGCGGCCGACCAGAAGTGGGGTCAGCAGTCGAGCGTCGTGCTGCTGCTGCCGCACGGCTACGAGGGCCAGGGCCCCGACCACTCGTCTGCGCGCATCGAGCGCTACCTGCAGCTGTGCGCGCAGGAGAACATGACGGTCGCCCGCCCGTCGACGCCGGCGTCGTACTTCCACCTGCTGCGTCGCCAGGCCTATGCGCGGCCGCGCCGTCCGCTGATCGTCTTCACGCCGAAAGCCATGCTGCGTCTGCGCGGCGCGACCAGCAACGTGCAGGACTTCACGACCGGCCGCTTCGAGCCCGTGCTCGACGACGAGCGCGGCATCGACGCGTCGGCCGTGACGCGCGTGCTGCTGCACTCGGGCAAGATCCACTGGGATCTGAAGGCAGAGCTCGAGAAGAAGCCGAACCCGCAGATCGCCCTCGTGCGCCTCGAGCAGCTGTACCCGGCGCCCGTCGACGAGCTCAACGCGATCATCGACCGCTACCCGAACGCCGAGCTGGTCTGGGTGCAGGACGAGCCCGAGAACCAGGGTGCGTGGCCGTTCATCGCACTCGAGGTCGTCAAGCACCTGCACGGGCGCACGATCCGCCGCATCTCGCGGGCTGCTGCCGCCTCGACGGCGGCCGGATCGCCCAAGGTGCACGCCCGCGAGCAGGCCGCGATCCTCGAGACGGCGCTCGCGGTCTGACCAGGATTGCGAGTGGGGGCGGGTGCCATGGCATCCGCCCCCACTCGCATCCCCTCCTGCCTCTCCACCCCTGAAGGACGACATGGACGTCGCGCTGTTGCTGAACCCGGCGGCACGCTCGGGCGCGCACACGGGCGTCGCGACGCGCGCCGCGGAACGCCTGCGCGCGGCGGGCATCCGCGTGACAACAGTGTCGGGCGGCAGCGCCGCAGAGTCGTCGCGTCTGCTGCGCACGGCGCTGACGCTCGGAGCGGATGCCGTCGTCGTCGCCGGCGGTGACGGCACGGTCTCGCTCGCCATCCAGGAGCTCGCCGGCACGGGCACCCCGCTCGGGATCGTGCCCGCCGGCACCGGCAACGACTTGGCGACCTCGCTCGGACTGCGCGACCTCGACGCCGGTGCGGCGGCGGACGCCGTCATCGCGGGCCGCACCCGGACGATCGACCTGGCCCGCGTGACCCGCGCCGACGGCACGACGACGCTGTACGGGACGGTGCTGGCGGCGGGGTTCGACTCGAAGGTCAACGACCGTGCGAACCGCATGCGATGGCCGCGCGGCGCGATGCGCTACAACATCGCGATCCTCGTGGAGTTCCTGCGGCTGCGTGGCATCCCGTTCGAGGTCGAGCTGACCCTGGCCGACGGAAGCACCACCCGCGTCGCGCGCGATCTGATCATGGCCACGGTGGGCAACGGCCGCACCTACGGCGGTGGCATCCCCATCTGCCCCGACGCCGATCTCGAAGACGGACTGCTCGATGTGACGCTCGTGCTGCCCGTCAGCAGAGCCAGACTGCTGCGACTGCTGCCGCGTGCATACCGTGGCACGCATACGTCGCTCGATGACGTGTCGACGTTCCGCGTGCGCTCAGCGCGCCTTACGGCCGCGGACGTCACGGCGTACGCTGACGGCGACCCGATCGGGGCGCTGCCGCTGCAGGTCGATGTCGTGCCGAGCGCGCTCGTGGTCTTCGCGCCGTAGGCTCGCCCTCAGTGGTGGGTGGCTTGCTCGCTGCGCAGACGCGCGAGCACCTGGTCACGCAGCTGCTCGGGGGCGGTCTCCTTGCAGGCACGGGCGATCACGGCCGTCAGGGTCGTCGCAACGAGGGCCTCATCCCGGCAGGCGGGGCAGTTCTCGAGGTGCTCGGTGATGTCCGAGTGCTCGGTCTTGCAGACCTCGTGGCGAAGGTACTCTTCCAGGTCCTTCCGGGCTTTGGTACAGCCGCAGTCGCTCATTTCTTGCTCCTTGAGGGGGCGGCAGCCGGCACCTTGATGCCGCGCTCCCGCGCGTAGTCGGCCAGCAGGTCACGCAGCATCCGCCTGCCGCGATGCAGACGGCTCATGACCGTGCCGATGGGGGTTTTCATGATGTCCGCGATCTCTTGATACGCGAAGCCTTCGACGTCGGCGAGGTACACCGCGAGGCGGAAGTCCTCGGGCAGCGACTGCAGGGCATCCTTGACGACGGATGCCGGCATGTGGTCGATCGCTTCGGCTTCGGCCGAGCGGGTGCTCGTCGCGGTCGTCGACTCGGCGCCGCCGAGCTGCCAGTCCTCGAGGTCGTCGATCGTGCCCTGGTAGGGCTCACGCTGCTTCTTGCGATACGTGTTGATGTACGTGTTGGTCAGAATCCGGTACAGCCACGCCTTGAGGTTCGTGCCCTGGGTGAAGGATGCCCACGAGGCGAACGCCTTCACGAAGGTCTCCTGCACGAGGTCGGCGGCATCGGCCGGGTTGCGGGTCATCCGCATCGCGGCGGCGTACAGCTGGTCCATGAACGGCAACGCCTGCTGCTCGAACTGGACGCGCGGATCCTGCGTGGTCTGCGGCTCTGCGGCCGCCTGCTCTTCCATCGCGGCCCAGTCTACTTCTGAGAGGTCCGCGGGAACGGGGGCGAGTGTCGCTGTCACCGGGGGATGCCTTCTTTTCTGCGCGTCGGACGGGTTCGTTAGGGTAGAACCCGATGACCACGTCCGGGTATTCCCTTCCGCAGTCCGCATCGTCGTCGCCGTGGCCGGCGCCCCGGCTCGAGACGCCCGTGCAGGCGACGGTCGTCGTGCCCGGATCGAAGTCGCTGACCAACCGCAAGCTCGTGCTCGCCGCCCTCTCCGATGCGCCGAGCACGCTGAGCGCTCCCCTGCACTCCGAGGATTCGGCGCGCATGGTCGACGCGCTGCGGGCGCTCGGTGCGACGATCGACGAGGTGCCCGGTGACGGCGCCTTCGGGCCCGACCTGCACGTGACGCCGCCGGCGGCGTTCCACGGCGATGTCACGATCGACTGCGGGCAGGCGGGCACCGTCATGCGGTTCATCGCGCCGCTCGCGGGCCTTGCGACCGGCGATGTGACGATCACGGCGCACGCCAGCGCCCTGCACCGCCCGATGGGCGAGATGATCAAGGCGCTGCGCGAGATCGGCGCCGACATCGACGACGGCGGGCACTGGGCGCTGCCGTTCACGGTGCGCGGGCGCGGGCACATCCGCGGCGGCGAGGTCACGATCGACGCGAGCGCATCGAGCCAGTTCGTGTCGGGACTGCTGCTGGCCGCTCCCCGCTTCGACGTGGGACTGCACCTGATCCACTCCGGAGAGCGCCTGCCGTCGATCCCGCACATCGACATGACGGTCGAGACGCTCGCGCGCCGGGGCATCCAGGTCGAACGCCCGAACGCCAACGAGTGGCTCGTCCCCGCCGGTGTGCCGCGCGGGCGCGACACCGCGATCGAGCCCGATCTGTCCAACGCCGCACCGTTCCTGGCCGCGGCGCTGTTGACCGGCGGGTCGGTCACGATCCCCGGCTGGCCGCCCACTTCGACACAGCCCGGGGCGCTACTGCCCGAGATTCTGGCGTTGCTGGGTGCGCGCACGGGCCGCCGCGGCGGCGCGCTCACCGTCACAGGCACGGGCCGCGTCGCCGGCGTCGACCTCGACCTCACGGCGGCGAGCGAGCTCACGCCCACCCTGTTCGCACTCGCGGCCTTCGCCGACGCGCCCACGACGCTGCACGGCATCGGTCACATCCGTGGGCACGAGACCAACCGGATCGACGCGCTCGTCACCAATCTGCAGCGCCTCGGCGGAACGGCCGAAGAGCTACCCGATGGCATCCGGATCACGCCCGTGCCCCTGCACGGGGGCCTCTGGCGCGCGCACCACGACCACCGCATCGCGACGGCTGGGGCCCTCATCGGTCTGCGCGTGCCCGGTGTCGAGGTCGATGACATCGGCACGACGGCAAAGACGATGCCCGAGTTCCCGCAGTTGTGGCACGACATGATCGTCGCCGACGGAGTGGGCACCCCGTGAGCCTGGTCTGACATGAGCTGGCTGGACGACCTCGACGACGACGAGCCTGAGTTCGACGAGTCGGACGTGCGTGTGCGGCCGAACCCGAAGGCCAACCGCCCGCGCACCAAGCGTCGCCCCGCCCACGCCGACGCGCGCATCGCACGAGTCCTGGGCGTCGACCGCGGTCGCTACACCGTGCTGATCGACGAAGACGGCCCCGACGAGCACACGGCGCTCGCGACGCGTGCGCGCGAGCTGCGCAAGCAGCCGATCGTCACGGGCGACCGCGCCCGCGTCGTCGGCGATGCAACCGGAGACGAGGGAACGCTCGCGCGCATCGTCGGCATCGAGGAGCGCACGTCACTGCTGCGCCGCAGCGCCGACGACACCGACCAGGTCGAGCGCATCATCGTCGCCAACGCCGACCAGATGCTCATCGTCGTCGCAGCCGCCGACCCCGAGCCGCGCCCGCGGCTGGTCGACCGCTACCTGATCGCGGCGCTGGATGCCGGCATCCACCCCCTTCTCGTCGTGACGAAGACCGACCTCGCCGACCCGACCGACTTCCTCGCCCATTTCGAGGGTGTCGACGACCTGCGCGTGTTCCGCAGCGGGTCGGGCGACATGCCGGTCGACGAGATCGGCGCGCACCTCGTCGGCCACTCCACCGTCTTCGTCGGGCACTCCGGCGTCGGCAAATCGACGCTCGTCAACGCGCTCGTGCCGACCGCGGGCCGCGCCACGGGACATGTCAACGAGGTCACCGGCCGCGGCCGGCACACGTCGAGCTCGACGGTGTCGCTGCGCTACCTCGGTGCGAGCGGCCGAGGCTGGGTCATCGACACACCAGGCGTGCGCTCGTTCGGCCTCGGGCACGTCGACCCGGCCAACATCCTGAAGGCCTTCAGCGACTTGGCGGCTGTTGCGGAAGACTGCCCGCGCGGGTGCACGCATCTGCCGGATGCCCCGGACTGCGCCATCATCGAAGCCGTGGCCGAAGGCCGCCTCGGCGAGCGCGGCGCGGCGCGCCTCGACTCGCTGCAGCGCCTGCTCGAGACCTTCTCCTGAGGGCCGACGCTCGGGAGCTCGGCCCTTGAGACCCGTCAGCCCTTGAGGCCCGCGAAGTCGCTCTCGCGGAACTCCGTATCGATGCGGGTGCCCGCCCGTTCGACTTCGCGCTCGCGCAACTCGACCCGACGGATCTTCCCCGAGATCGTCTTGGGCAGCTCGAAGAACTCGACGCGGCGCACCCGCATGTACGGCGGCATATGCTCTCGCGCGTGCGCGAGGATCGAGCGCGCCGTCTCGGCATCCGGCGTCGCACTGGATGCCAGGTGCACGTAGGCCTTCACGACGTTCAGGCGCACCTCGTCAGGCGCGCCCACGACGCCGGCCTCGGCGACGGCGGGATGCGTCAGCAGGATCGACTCGACCTCGAACGGCGAGACCTTGAAATCGCTCGCCTTGAAGACATCGTCGGTGCGGCCGACGAACGTGAGGAACCCCTCGGCGTCACGGACGGCGACGTCGCTCGTGTGGAAGTAGCCGTCATGCTCGACCTTCGCCGTGCGCTCGGGCTCGCCGAGATACCCCGGCATCAGGTTGAGGGGGCGCACCGGCACCGTCGGCAGGCAGATCTCGCCTTCGTCGGAGACCTCACCGGTCACCGGGTCGAGCAGCACGACGTCGTTGCCCGGCAGGGCATGTCCCATCGCGCCCGGCTTGAGACGGATGCCCGGCGGGTTGCCGATGACGGCGGTGAGCTCAGTCTGTCCGTACCCGTCGCGGATCTGGATGTCCCACCAGCGCTCGATCGTCGCGATCACCTCGGGGTTCAGCGGCTCGCCCGCCGACAGCAGCTCGCGCAGCCCGTGCGGGCGGGTGTCGAGGTCGGCCTGGATGAGCATGCGCCACACCGTCGGCGGAGCACAGAACGTGTTCACGCCGGCGCGGTCGAGCTGGTCGACGAGCGCGACGGGATCGAACCGGCGGTAGTTGTAGACGAAGATCGTCGCCTCGGCGATCCACGGCGCGAAGAACAGGCTCCACGCGTGCTTGCCCCAGCCGGGCGCACTGATTGTCATGTGCACATCGCCCGGGCGCACGCCGATCCAGTACATCGTCGACAGGTGGCCGACCGGGTAGGAGATGTGCGTGTGCTCGACCATCTTCGGCCGTGAGGTCGTGCCGCTCGTGAAGTAGACGATCGCGGCGTCGGTCGAGTCGACGACGATGCCGGGTGCCTCCTCGCTCGCTGCGAGCGAGTCGTCGAATGCGTGCCAGCCCGGCCGCGTGCCGCCGACGACGATGCGGATCAGCTCGCCCGCGACGCCGTCGAGCTTCACGGCATCCGCCGGGTCGGCGATCACGGCGCGCACGCCGGCCCGCTCGATGCGCTCGGCGAGGTCGTCGACGCCGAGCACGACCGACGTCGGCAGGATGACGGCGCCGATCTTCATGATCGCGAGCATCGCCTCCCACAGTTCGACGCGGTTGTCGATCATGAGCATGATGCCGTCGCCGCGGCGCACGCCGCGCGCGGTCAACCAGTTCGCGACCTGGTTCGACCGGCGGCGCATCTGGTCGTATGTGATGGCCGTCTCGGCGCCGTCCTCCTCAACGACACGCAGCGCGAGGCGCTCGTTGCCTGTCGCGATGGCGTCGAACCAGTCGACGGCCCAGTTGAAGTGGTCGCCCACGTCAGGCCACGCGAACGCGGCACGGGCCGCCGCGAGATCGTGCGAGTGGGTCAGAAGCAGGTCGCGGGCCGCGCGGAACGCGTCGCCGGCGGAAGTGGAAGCCATGGTGTCTCGATCTGCGCACCGTCCGCGGCACGCTGGCTCAGTCTACGACCGCCGCGCCGCCTCGCCGCCTGCCTCCGCCGCCTAGGCTGGATGCCATGACGCTGCCCGAGACCGGATCAATTGCGCCCGACTTCACCCTCGTCGACCAGGACGAGAAGCCGGTCACGCTGAGCGACCTGCGCGGCGGCGGCGTGATCCTGTTCTTCTATCCGGCGGCGATGACTCCGGGGTGCACGAAAGAGGCGTGCGACTTCCGCGACAGCCTCGCTCCCCTGCAGGCGGCCGGGTACACCGTGCTGGGGATCTCGCGCGACCTGCCCGCGAAGCTGCGCGAGTTCCGCGAGCGCGACGGGCTGACCTACGCCCTGCTGAGCGATCCCGACCACGTCGTGCACGCCACCTACGGCGCGTGGGGCGCGAAGATGAACTACGGCAAGCTCATCGAGGGTGTCATCCGCTCGACGTTCGTGATCGATGCCGACGGGCAGGTCACCCACGCGCTGCGCAACGTGCGCGCGACCGGGCACGTCGCGCGGCTACGCAAGCTGCTCGGGCTCGGCTGAGACCGGCATTCCGGCAGCCTGCCCGGTTCCGCCGATCAGCCCTCCGGCGACTCCTGCTTGCGCCGCACGCCCGCGCGGCGGGCGGCGCTGAACAGCGCCACGAGCCCGAGCACGGCCGGCGCCGCCACGACGAGCGCGAACCCGGGCGCGGGCGCGGGCCCGGTGACCGCGCCGAGCGCGACGGCGAGCATGAGCAACTGCGTCACGATGCCGCCCGAGCGCCCCCACGACTGCCCGCGCGAGACCGCGACAGCGAACGCGACCACCGCGGCGGCACCGATCACCGTCAGCACGATCAGCGCGATCGAACTGGTCGGGTCATCCGTGTCACCACCGACGAGCGCGACGACCTCCCACCCCGCGACACACAGCAGGGCAAGCCCCTCCAGCGCCAGCAGAGCCGTGGCCAGTCGCTCGGGAACGGTGATCGACATGGGCGGGAATCTCCTCGAATACGGCCGGGACAGGCGCTGCGGATGCCACGAGATCACCCGGTCATGCGGCGGATCCACAGCATCCCCGCGTGAAATTGCCGAGTTCACCCTTGATTCATCTGAATCTGCATGGGACCATGGATAAAGCAATGTGCTCCCACAGCGAAGTGGGGCGAGCTTATGCCCGCGCACCCACCAGGGTATCGGACGCCCGAGTCCGCACCCACCCACTTCTCAATCCCGCATCAAGGAGCACCCCTATGGATTGGCGTGACAAGTCCGCCTGCCTGACCGTCGACCCCGAGCTGTTCTTCCCCGTGGGGAACACCGGGCCCGCCGTGGAACAGATCGAAAAGGCCAAGGCCGTGTGCGCACGCTGCACGGTCACCGAGGTCTGCCTGCAGTACGCCCTTGAGACCGGTCAGGACTCGGGCGTATGGGGTGGCCTCTCTGAAGACGAGCGTCGCGCCCTCAAGCGTCGCGCCGCGCGCGCACGCCGCGCCAGCTGACGCGCGTCGCCGACTAACCGCGCACTTCGCCGCGGTCCAGGTAGCGCATCGGGATCTCGATCGTCACTTCGGTGCCCGAGCCCACAAGGGTGTGCCAGTCGATCGTCCCGCTGAGCTCGCCCTGGATCAGGGTGCGCACGATCTGCGTGCCCAGGCCCCGACCGACCTGCCCCTCAGGCAGTCCGACGCCGGTATCGCGCACCTTGACGCCGAGCTGGTCCTCGGTGCGCTCGGCGATGATCTCGACCTCGCCCTCCTGATCGGCCAGCCCGTGCTCGACGGCGTTGGTGACGAGCTCGGTCAGGGCGAGCGCGAGTGGCGTCGCGTACTCGCTCGGCAGCGTGCCGAACGTGCCCGTCTTCGACGTGCGCGCCCGCGTGTTGGGTGAGGCCGCGACCTCTGCGACGAGCTTGAGCACGCGGGCGAACACCTCGTCGAAGTCGACGTTCTGCGCGAGCCCCTCAGAGAGCGTGTCGTGCACGACGGCGATCGCCGACACGCGCCGCATCGCCTGGATGAGCGCGTCGCGCGCTTCGTCCGAGCGCGTGCGCCGCGACTGGATGCGCAGCAGCGACGCGACCGTCTGCAGGTTGTTCTTCACGCGGTGGTGGATCTCACGGATCGTGGCATCCTTCGTGATGAGCTCTTGCTCCTGATGCCGGATCTCGGTCACATCGCGGCACAGCACGATCGCGCCGATGCGGTGACCGTGGTCTTTGAGCGGAATCGTGCGCAGCGACACCGTCACCCCGCGTGCCTCGATGTCGGTGCGCCAGGGGGCGCGGCCGGCCATCACGATCGGCAGCGACTCGTCGAACTGGCGCCCCTTGGGCAGGATGCCCGTCGACACCTCCAGCAGCGACTCGCCCTCGAGCTCGTCTTCGAAGCCGAGACGGTTGAACGCCGACAGCGCGTTGGGGCTTGCGAAGGTCGTGACACCGTCGACGTCGATGCGGATGAGCCCGTCGGATGCCCGGGGCGCGCCGCGCCGGGGCGAGGTCGGCGCCGCCAGATCGGGGAAGTCTGCCGAGGCGATCATGCCGAAGACGTCGTCGGCGCAGTCGTTGAACGTGATCTGCTGGCGCGACGGCGTGCGCGCCTCACCGAGATTGGTGTGCCGGGTCAGAACGCCCACGACGGTCGCCGGTCGGTCAGCGGTGCCGTGCTCGCGCACGATCGGCACCGCCCGCACGCGCGTGGGGGTCTCCTCGAACCAGTCCGGTGACGCCGAATCGACGATCTCGGCGCGCGTGAAGGCATCCCGCACCTGCGTCCGCCACTGCGGACGCACCCGGTCGCCGACGATGTCGCGATAGAACAGCGTCGCCGCACCGCTCGGGCGCGTGTGCGCGACGGCGATGAACGAGTCATCGGCCGTCGGCACCCAGATCACGATGTCGGCGAAGGCCAGGTCGGCCAACAGCTGCCCGTCGCCGGCGAGGCGATGCAGCCACTCGACATCCGCCGCCGTAGAGCGGCCCTGGGCGTAGACGAGATCGCTGAGTGTCGACACTCCCCCAGCCTAGGGCGCCCGGCGCACGCGCGCGCTATGCCGTGCGCGCCCGACGCACGCCGGCGCGGCGCACACGCGCGGTCTCGCGCTGCGCGCTGCGTGCCGGCGCGGGCGGCTCGATCGCCTCGCCGACGAACCGGCGGATCGCCGCCGCCAGCGGCGACCGGCCCGCGACGTGCGCGACCGGCTGCGCGGCGAGGGTCGCGGCATCGGCCGCCTTGGCATCCCACGGCGCGAACCACATGTCGCGCGCACCGGCGTAGCGCTCGAGCGTGCGCCGCACCTGCCCACGCGCGTCGAGGCCGAGCGTCGAAGTGCGGGTCTTGTTGACGAGGATCCGCACCGGCGTCGCGCCGATCACGGCCCGCAAGTCGGGGTGCGCCCGCACGAACCGCGACACACCGACGGGGTCGGCGGCGACGACCGCGACGACGAGATCGGCGGATGCCAGTGCCGCCAGCGTCGCCGCATTGCGGCGCGGCCCCTCGAGATCGCTCACGATCTCTTCGTCGCGTTCGAGAGGCGCAGCGACGTCGACGACGATGTCATCGGCCCAATCACGGCAGCGCTCCAGCGCGCTCGCGACGCGCGCCTGCCCGAGCTCGGGCCAACGGCTCGGGCGGTTGATGCCGGTCAGCACGTCGACGGGACCCAGCCGCACCGCGATGCGCGTGAGCTCAGCGGTCGTCAGGGTGCCGCGCTCGGCCTGGCGGCACGCCGCCGCAAAGCCGGGCCCCTCGTCCGCGAGTCCCGTGGCCATCGCGAGCGAGGGCGCGTGCGCGTCGGCGTCGACGAGCGCGACCCGGCGTCCGTCACGCGCGAGCTCGCAGGCGAGCTCGATCGCCATCGTCGTGCGCCCGGGAGCGCCGGCGGCACCCCAGACCGCGATCACCCGCCCGCGCGTTGCGGGCGCGGCCGGGGCGTCGTTCCACGCGGGTGCGAGCAGCTCGTCCGCCGTCGCGTCGAGGCCGCAGGCGACGACGCCGAATGCCTCGGCGACGCGCCGCTGCGCGGCACCCTCGCACAGGGCGACGATGCGCACGCCGAACCGGTCGCAGGCCGAGACGAGCTGAGGCGTCAGCGCGCCCCGGTCACCGGTCGTCACGAGCACGTCGAGGCGCGTCAACTCGCCGCGCAGCTCGATGACCCCGGGGAGGTCGACCTCGGGAACGGCATCGATGACGGCGGATGCCGGTGCGTCGGCATCCACGACGAGACGGACGTCGGCACCCGCCGCGCGCAACTCGACTGCGAGATCGTCGCCGCGGGCGCCGCCCACCGCCACGACAACGCGCGTGCGGGCCGACACGCCGGTCACCGGGTGCCGCCCGCCGTCGGGACGATCGACAGACTCGCGCCGCCCGAGATCGCCGCGAGCGTGTCGGCGACGTCGGCCCGCTCGATGACGAGTTCGACGGCTGAACCTGCGGTGCCCATGATCGAGTCATCCTCCGCAACCGCGACGACCGTCGCGGCGGGCACGAGGATGCGCGGCGTGTCGAACACGCCGCGCTCGAGCTGCGGCGCGGCCCACACTTCGACGACCGAGCCAGATGCGACCGCCGCCGGAAGCTCGGTCGCGCTGTGCACGACGACCGTCGTGGTGCGCAGGCCCGCCGCGTCGCCGATCGCGTCGCGCGGCACAAGCTCACCCGCGGGGATCGTGCGGACGGCGACAGCTCCCGGCTCGAGCGTCGCGGGTGAGGCATACGCCTCTTCGATCTGGCCGAGGCTGACCTCGACGACGCGCAGATCCGCCGAGCCGACGGTCTCGCCCGGCACGATCGTGCGTGCGGCGGCGAAGACCGGCACGGTCTGCCGGGCCGCGGCGACGACGAGCCAGACGCCCGCGACGGATGCCACGATGAGCGCGACCCCGAGCAGAAACCGGATGTCGGTCCAGAAGGCGCGGGGCCGCGGGCGCGCGGCGGAGTGATCGGTCGTCATGCCAATATCGTGACGCGCGACGGCGGTCGCGTGCCGATGTTATCCACAGGCGAGAGTTCAGCGGCTTGCGCGAGGGATCGCAGACCATAATTGCCTCATGCCCGAAACCCCCGATTCGAGGGCTCGACTGTTCACGCCCGCGCAAGTCGCGGAGATGCTGCAGCTGCCCGTCGACGAAGTGATCGCGCTGGTGCTCGACGGGCAGCTGCGCGGCATGAAGGTCGGCTCCCCCGCGCGCTGGCGGATCGAGGCGGACAGCGTCGAGGGATACCTCGACGACCAGGCTGAGGAGGCTCGCCGCATGGCGCTGTGGCGCGAGTCGCAGGCCGCGAGCTTCCCCGAGCTGTGGGGCCGGGGCCCCGTGCGCGGCGCGGACTGAGACGCGGGGCGGGGCCGCGGGCAGCGCCGGGGCGGGGCCACGGGCAGCGCCGCGCCCGCTTCAGACCAGGTCGCCGCCTGCCGACAGGCGCACCGCCACGACGGCCGTGAACGGGACGAGCCGGTAGCCCGTCACGTTCTCGGCGCGCCGGGGTGCACCTGGATCGTGCAGGGCGAGATCGAGGTGATCCACGCCCGCCCGGTCGATCGTGCCGCTGAGCGTGCGGCCGCTGTGCAGCTGCACGCCGACCGCGAGACGCCGACGGACAAGATCGCGCACGATGAACCCGAAGCCCATGCGCTGCTCGATCGCGGGGCCGGCCTGCGCATCGCGGACGCTCGCGAGCACGGCGTCCGCCGTCGTCGCAATGCCGACGATGCCCCACAGCGGCACGACCACGATGCCGCCAGCGCCGTCCGCACCTTCCGCCGTGACCGCGAGCCAGTCGGCCCCGACGCGGGAGAGCCGACCGACGAGCGTCGTGTCGTCGGTCAGCTGCACACTGACCGGGCGCGGATCGCGCGCGAGCGCGACGAGCCGCTCGCGCAGGCTGACGCGTGAGAGCCGCAGCCGTTCGGCCTCGGTGTCCAGCGCGGCACGCTCGGCCTCCCATTCGGAGTCGAGTTGATCTTCGAGGTCTTCAAAGAACCGGTCCCAGCGCACGTCGCGAGGGTACGCGGCTGGCGGGATGCCACGCGAGAACTATCCACAGCCGGAGCGGCCGAACTATCCACAGGTGAGGGGATTCTCATCCCACGTGCTGCGGCGCTGTGTTGTACTCGGTCCCACGTCGCTGTACTCGGTCCCACGTCGCCCGGCTCCAGGAGGTCACCATGGCTCGCTCAGCATCCGAGGCTGCGCACCCCGCCGGGCGACCGGGTTCGGCGCTCGACGTCGCCGAGTACTTCGCCCCGCAGCCCACCCCCACGACCGACCTTCCCGCGCCCGAGCCTCTGCTCGTGAACCTCACGGTCGGCGTCCTCGAGGTGCTCGCGGGCGTCCGCGAGGCCGACCAGCTCGCGCGCTGGCTCGGCGAGGACGCCTTCCGCGCGCTCGTGACCCGCGCGAACCTCTCCGCTCGCGCACGCAACGCGCGGGGCGTCGCTCCCGCACGGCCGGCGTTCCGCATCCTCTCGACGCACTGCTCCTCCCCCGCCGACGGCGTCGTCGAGGGTGTCGTGATCACCGCGGGCGCGGCGCGCACGCGCGCCGTCGCCGTCCGCCTCGAGGGCTGGGACGGCCGCTGGCGCGCGACGTCGCTCAGCATCCTGTGAGCCGGGATGCCGCGCGGCATCCCGGCTCGGCTTACTGCCGGTACGAGGAAAGGAAGTTGCCGAGCCGTTCGATCGCCTCGGTGAGCACGCGGGCCTCGGGCAGCGTCACGATACGGAAGTGATCGGGCGTCGGCCAGTTGAAGCCCGTGCCCTGCACCAGCAGCACGTGCTCGGCGATGAGGAAGTCGTAGACGAACTTCGCGTCGTCGTGGATCTCGTACACCTCGGGATCGAGCCGGGGGAAGGCGTACAGTGCGCCGCGCGGCTTCGAGCACTGGACGCCCGGGATCGCCAGCAGGCCCTCGTACGCGGCATCCCGCTGCTCGTGCAGACGCCCGGTCGGCGCGATCAGCGCATCGATCGACTGCACGCCCGACAGCGCCGCCTGCACCGCGTGCTGCGCGGGGACGTTCGGACACAGGCGCGTCGAGGCCAGCAGCTGGATGCCCTCGAGGAACCCGCTCGCGTGCTTCTTCGGCCCCGTGATGACCATCCAGCCCGAGCGGTACCCTGCGACGCGGTACGTCTTGGACAGACCGTTGTAGGTGAGGCACAGCAGGTCGGGTGCAAGGGTCGCGAGCGGGATGTGCTGCGCGTCGTCGAACAGGATCCGGTCGTAGATCTCGTCCGACAGCAGCAGTAGCGAGTTCTCACGCGCGATCTGGACGATGCCCTCGAGCGTCTCGCGCGAGTACACGGCGCCGGTCGGGTTGTTCGGGTTGATGACGACGATCGCCTTCGTGCGCGGCGTGATCTTCTCGCGGATGTCGTCGAGGTCGGGCTGCCAGTCGTTGTCGTTGTCGCAGCGGTAATGCACCGGTGTGCCGCCGGACAGGCTCGTCATCGCCGTCCACAGCGGGTAGTCGGGTGACGGGATCAGGACTTCGTCGCCCTCGTCCAGCAGCGCCTGCATCGTCATCGTGATGAGCTCGGACACCCCGTTGCCCAGGTAGACGTCATCGGGATCGACGTGCGGGAAGCCGGGGGTCTGCTCGTAGCGGCTCACGACGGCGCGGCGAGCGGACATGATGCCGCGGCTGTCGCTGTAGCCGTGCGCGTGCGGGATCGCCTCGATCATGTCGCGCACGATCTGGTAGGGCGCCTCGAAGCCGAAGACGGCGGGGTTGCCGGTGTTCAGCTTCAGGATCCGGTGGCCGTCGGCCTCGAGGCGATCGGCCTCGACCAGGGCGGCACCACGGATCTCGTAGAGGACGTCTTTCAGCTTCGATGACTGGTCCAGGATGCGCGGGCTCATCGACTCAGGATATCCCCGCCGCCCAGGTGCCAATCGCCGCCCCGTGGCCCCCGCCTCATGGCGAGTGCGGGCGGCGGGGTTACTTCTTCTTGTCGGCGGCGCGACGCTGGGCGCGGTTCTGCGGGGCGGATGCCGGGGCATCCGTGCGCTGTCCGAAGGCGCCTCGCGGGGCATCCCCCTCGGCAGCAGGCGCGGCGGGTGCAGCCTGCGCAGCCGCGGCGGCCTGCGCCGCCTCACGCAGCTTCGAGGTCGCCGCCTGCTGCACCTGGCCGCGGTCGTTGCGCACCTCGACCTCGCCGGCCTCACCGGGCGCCGTGTACTGCAGCTTCTGCGCCTCGACCGGCGGAGCCTGCAGCCCCTTGGCCTCGACCTGACCGTCGCCGGCCTGACGCACCTCGACGTCCAGGTTGTAGAGGAAGCCGACCGACTCCTCCTTGATCTGGCCCATCATCGCCTGGAACATCTGGTAGCCCTCGCGCTGATACTCGATCAGCGGGTCACGCTGGGCCATCGCGCGCAGACCGATGCCGTCCTTGAGGTAGTCCATCTCGTACAGGTGATCGCGCCAGCGGCGGTCGAGCACCTGCAGCACGACGCGGCGCTCGAGCTCGCGCGTCGCGGCGGTGCCGAGGGTCTCCTCACGCTTCGTGTACGCGATCTTCGCGTCGGAGAGGATCTCGCGCTTGAGTCCGTCGGGCGTGACGCGGCCCTTGTTGCCGCTCTCGGCGACGACCTCGTCGATCGTGACGCCGACGGGGTAGAGCGTCTTCAGCTCGGTCCACAGCGCGTCGAAGTCCCAGCTCTCGTTGTGGCCGGCGCCGGTGTGGTCGTCGATGACGGCACCGATGGCATCCTCGATGAAGTGCTGCACGCGGTCGGAGAGGTCATCGCCCTCGAGCATGTGACGGCGGTCGGCGTAGATGGCCTCGCGCTGGCGGTTCAGGACGTCGTCGTACTTGAGCACGTTCTTGCGGATCTCGGCGTTGCGCGCCTCGACCTGCGACTGTGCGCTCTTGATGGCGCGCGAGACCATGCCCGACTCGATCGCGACGTCGTCGGGGAAGTTAGCGCGGGCGAGGATCGCCTCGGCCGCACCGGACTGGAACAGTCGCATGAGGTCGTCGGTCAGCGACAGGTAGAAGCGGCTCTCGCCGGGGTCACCCTGACGGCCCGAGCGACCGCGCAGCTGGTTGTCGATGCGCCGCGACTCGTGCCGCTCGGTGCCGAGCACGTAGAGACCGCCCGCCTCGACGACCTTCGTGGCCTCCTCGGCGACCGTGTCGCGCATCTGCGTGTACACGGCATCCCACTCCGCCTCGTACTCCTCCGGCGTCTCGACCGGGTCGAGGCCCTTCGCCTTCAGCTCCTGGACGGCGAGGAACTCGGCATTGCCGCCGAGCATGATGTCGGTGCCGCGGCCGGCCATGTTCGTCGCGACCGTGACGGCCCCCAGACGCCCGGCGCGGGCGACGATCTCGGCCTCGCGGGCGTGGTTCTTCGCGTTGAGGACCTCGTGCTTGATGCCCTTCTTCGCGAGCAGGCGGGACAGGTATTCGCTCTTCTCGACGCTCACGGTGCCCACGAGCACCGGCTGCCCGGTCTCGTGTCGGCGCGCGATGTCCTCCACGACCTGGGCGAACTTCGCCGGCTCGTTCTTGTAGACGAGGTCGGGCTGATCCTTGCGGATCATCGGCTTGTTCGTCGGGATCGGCACGACGCCGAGCTTGTAGGTCGACATGAACTCCGCCGCCTCGGTCTCGGCGGTGCCTGTCATGCCGGCGAGCTTGTCGTAGAGGCGGAAGTAGTTCTGCAGCGTGACGGTCGCGAGCGTCTGGTTCTCGGCCTTGACCGGCACGCCCTCCTTGGCCTCGATCGCCTGATGGATGCCTTCGTTGTAGCGTCGCCCGACGAGGATGCGGCCGGTGTGCTCGTCGACGATCATGACCTCGTCGTTCATGACGACGTAGTCGGTGTCGCGCTTGAACAGGGCCAGCGCCTTGATCGAGTTGTTCAGGAACGAGATGAGCGGCGTGTTCGCCGACTCGTACAGGTTGTCGATGCCGAGGTAGTCCTCGACCTTCTCGATGCCGGGCTCGAGGACGCCGATCGTGCGCTTCTTCTCGTCGACCTCGTAGTCCTCGCCCGCATCGAGCGTCTTCGCGATCTTCGCGAACTCGACGAACCAGCGGTTCGCCTCACCCGACGAGGGACCCGAGATGATGAGCGGCGTGCGCGCCTCGTCGATGAGGATCGAGTCGACCTCGTCGACGATCGCGAAGAAGTGACCGCGCTGGACGAGGTCCTCCTTGCGCCAGGCCATGTTGTCGCGCAGATAGTCGAACCCGAACTCGTTGTTCGTGCCGTATGTGATGTCGGCGTTGTACTGCTCACGGCGCACCTCGGGCGTCTGACCCGCGACGATCGTGCCTGTGGTCATGCCGAGCGCGCGGTACACGCGACCCATGAGCTCGGACTGGTACGAGGCGAGGAAGTCGTTGACCGTGATGACGTGCACGCCCTGCGCCGCGATCGCGTTGAGGTAGACCGCGAAGGTCGCCGTCAGGGTCTTGCCCTCACCGGTCTTCATCTCGGCGATGTTGCCGAGGTGCAGGGCCGCGCCGCCCATGATCTGCACGTCGTAGGGGCGCTGGCCGAGCGTGCGCTTGGCGGCCTCACGGACGGCGGCGAACGCCTCGGGCATGAGCTTGTCGAGCGACTCGCCGGCCTCGTAGCGGGCGCGCAGCTCGGCGGTCTCGCCGCGCAGCTCTTCGTCGGTGAGCTGCACGTAGTCCTCTTCGAGGGCATTGACTGCCTTCACGACCTGCTGCAGCCTGCGCAGAATCCGGCCTTCACCGGCGCGGAGCAGTTTCTCGAGAGGGTTTGCCACGGAGGATCTCCATACTTTCGGGTGCGGGTGGTGCGGAGACCACCCGTGGCGCGCACGGGTGGCGACACACCGTCCCTATGTTATGCGGTTGTGACCTTGAAGCGGGCTGTGTCCGTTTTGGCACGGCGCATTTCCACGGTCATCCGGACGCCTCGGCCGCACCGAGCGGGGTACCGTCGCGATCAGCGCGACCGGGCGGCCGCGCGGGAGAGGAAGTCATGGCCAGCATCGACCTGCATTCCAATCGTGAGGATGCCCTCGCACACGCGTCCACGGGCGGCTGCGCTTGCGGCGGGCACGACGAAGCTCTGCCGGAGCTCGATGTGCAGACCATCCCGCACGCGGTGCGACACGCGGCGATCTTCGGCGCCCTCGACGGGCTGCGCCCGGGCAGCGGCCTCGTGCTCTCGGCGACCCACGACCCCGTGCCGCTGCTGACCCAGCTCGAGGAGCGCCGGGCCGGCCTCTTCAGCGTCGAGTACCTCGAGCGCGGCCCCGAGCGCTGGCGGATCAAGCTCGTCCGCGCCGCGGGCTGACCGCTGCCCCGCGTTCGCGAGCGTTCGCGACGAGCGGAGCGTTCCGGGCATCCGCCCGGCTTACGCAGAGGGCCGCCGCTCTAGGATCGTCGTATGGCCGGATTCTGGGGCGCACGCAAGAAGGAACGCGAACAGCTCGCCGCGCAGGATGCCGAGTTGGGGCGCCGCGCCGATGCCGCGCTCGTCGCCGCCGACGAGCGCGTGCGCACGACGACCGACGAGCTGATGTTCGCCGAGCTCGAGCTCGGCACCGAGGCCACGCGCGACCTGCGGCAGGCCGTGACGGCCGTCCGCACGCACCTGGGTGAGGCGTTCCAGCTCAATCAGCTCAATCACGACGAGATTCCCGACACGCCCGAAGACGCGCGCACGCGCAACGCGCGCATCATCCAGTTGTGCGATTGGGCGCAGGATCTGCTCGACGACCGGTTGCAGGCGCTCGCGGCGCCCGTCGAGCGCGCGCGGCGCGCGCCGGAGATCATCGCGGGCATCCGCGCTTCGGTCGAGCGCGACGAGGCCCGCGTGCCCCGCGTCGAAGCGGTGCTGGAGCGCCTGTCGACACGCTACTCGCCCGAGGCGATGCGCAAGATCCTCGGCAACACCCGTGAAGCGACGCAGCTGCTCGAGTTCGCGACGCACGGTGCCGACGTGTCGGCGCAGCGCCGCGAGTCCGGCCAGCGCGAGCAGGCGAACCTGGCGCTGGAGACCGCGATCGAGGCGGGACGCCGCGCAACGGCGCTGCTGGATGCCGTCGACACATTCGAGATCGAGGCGCTGCGCGCCGAGTCGACGCTCGACGCGATCATCGACGACTCACGCGAAGACCTCGCCGCGGCGCGCGATCTGCGCGCGGTTCCCGCCGTCGCCTCCGCGATGACCGAGCTCGAGCGGGAGCTGTCGGCGCTCACGCCCGCCGACCAGAAGCCCGACCCGTTCGCCGAGCTCACGCGCCTGCGCGCGGCGAATGCGGCGCTGGATGCCGCGGTCGCCGCCGCCCGGCACCGTGCCGCGCACCCTGCTCCTCCCGAGGCGCACGTGCGTCACGCGATCGACGACGCCGACCGACAGCTCGGCGTCGCGCGCAGCGTCATCTCGGGTCACCGCGGCTGGATCGGCGCCGACGCGCGCACGCGTCTGGCCGAGGCGGAGCGGCTGCGGCTCGACCTTGCGGCACTCGCGGCAGTGCCGATCGCGGAAGACGACCGCGAGAAGGCCCTCGCCGACGCCCGACGCTGCGGACAGCTCGCCTCGGAGGCGCTGCAGCTCGCGCAGCGCGACATCGACTCCTCCCGCCCGAACGACGGCGGGTGGGGCGGCCCGGGAGCGGGCGGAGGCGGCCGCCGCGGCGGCGGGAACGATGTCGTCAGTGGCATCCTCGGCGGTCTCGTCATCGGCAGCATCCTCGACGGCATCTTCGACTAGCGCCGCCTCCCCCCACCGGTCGTTGAGCGAAGCCGCCGCAGGCGGCGCAGACGAAACGCCGCCACCTCGACGAGGGACGTTTCGTCTCGCTGCGCTCGCGGGGCGACCGGGTAGCGGGATGCGCTCGCGGGGTGACCGGAGGGTGCGCGGCCGCGGGGCGACCCGCCGCACGCGGCCGCGGGAACGCAAGAGGGGGGATGCCGCGGCATCCCCCCTCTGTTCCTCAGCGTGTCAGGACGCCAGCTCCTCCGCTGCGGGCGGCGCGCTCGCCGTCAGCGAGATCACGCCGTAGTCCCAGCCCTTGCGGCGGTAGACGACGCTCGGGTGATCGGTGCGCGCGTCGATGAACAGGAAGAAGTCGTGGCCGACCAGCTCCATGCGGTCGACGGCGTCTTCGACGGTCATCCACTCCGCGTCGAAGTTCTTCGTGCGGATGACGACGGGCGTGTACTCCTCTTCCGCGTCGTCCCCGATCACGGGGACTTCACCCGTGGCGACGGCGCGCAGCGTGTCGACCGACGCCGGCTGCACATCGATGCCCTGCAGCGCACCGCTGCCCTTGTCGAGCTTCGCGCCGCGCGGGTGGTTGCGCGCGTCGACCCGCTTGTCCTTCGCGCGGCGCAGCTGCTCGGCGAGCTTGTCGACCGCCAGGTCGAGCGCCACGAACTTGTCACCGTCGGTCGCTTCTGCGCGAACGACGGGCCCCTTTCCGGTGATGGTGAGCTCGACCGTCTCATCTTCGCGACCACCGTTGTGGTACGTGCGGTGTGTGACTTTCACATCGAGACGCTGCGCCCGCGGGGCGAGGGTCTCGATGCGCAGGGACTTGTCATCCACGACGGTGCGGAACCGATCGGAAACACTCACGCCGACCCCGACAATGCTGGTATCCATCCCTGACCTCCTTGTTCCGGGTTCGCCCGGTCAAGGGAGAACCCTGAGTTCGCCTTGTCACCCCCACGCTATCTGGGCGTACGACGCGTGTCACGCTCCATTTGCCGTGTATTTCATTGCGGGTGCTGAGCAGTCGCCCCAGAGCGACGCGGGGTGGATGCCACGGTCGCCGCACCGACCACCCGCGCGCCCGCCGATTCGCATGCCCGCACCGCTTCGCGCAGGGTCGCACCGGTCGTGACGACGTCATCGACGACGAGCACACGGCGCCCGGAGAGCGCCGTAGAGCGGGCCCGCATGCTGCCCTGCACGTTGCGCTCACGCTCGTCGATTCCGAGGTGGCGCTGGTCGCCGGCACGACCGGTGGCCTGCAGCAGGCGCTGGGGATGCAGGCCACCGCGGGCGGCGAGGAGCTCGACCACGCGGTACCCGCGCCGGCGCATCGCGGACGGCGAGGTCGGCACCGGCACGACGACGACCGGGCCGGGCTCGGCGCCCTGCAGTGCCGCCGCCGCGGCGGCCGCGAGCGCCGGTGCCAGCGCCCGCACGAGCGACGTGCGACCCTCCTCTTTGCAGGCCCGCAGCGCGCGGGCGGTGACGCCGGAGAACTCGAGCCCGGCCCAGACGGCGAGGCCGCCGACCGACCTGCTCACGACCGTGGGCTGCAACTGCCGCCGACAGTCGGTGCACAGCGTCGCGTCGGGCGCATCGCACCCCACGCACCAGACCGGGAACACGACGCTGAGCGCGCCGGCGAGCGCCTCACGGACGGGGGTTCGTGCGTGCGGGGCATCCATCGCCCCACGATGCCGCCGGACGGCCCACCGTGGGGCGGCAGACCGCCGATCTGTGGACAGTTTCGCGGATTCGCCGCCTGGGGAGGAACTGGCGAGCACCGCGATCACCGGGTGGCCCCGGGCTCACCCGCAAGGGAGCGTCAGCGCGGCGACCCCTGCTGGATCGCGAGCACGCGGATGCCCGATGCGAGGTGCTGCCAGTTGTTGGAGCTGCGCTGCCCGTACAGCTCGCCCGCCGCGTCGCGCACCCGCACGCCGCCGGACTGCGTGCCGCCGGCGAGGGCGGTCACCTCATCCGGCGAGCGCTGGAGCGTGCCGAAGCCGCCGATCTGGTGCGTGTACAGGTACAGGTCGCCGTCGTCCTCGGTGACCACCGCGACGGTCGCCGAGTCGACCCAGGTGAGCGCGGTCGTCTTGCCCGGCAGCGTCGCGAGCACCTTCGGTACGCCGAGCACGGTCGGCACCCCCTCGCGGTCGCGCTGGATGGCCGCGACCCACAGGGCGTACTCGTCGCCGGTGCGCACGACGGCGGCAAGGCGCGTGCCGTCGCGTGAGACCCGCTGCGCGAGCACTTCGGAGGCACCCGGCCAGGCATCCGACAGCTCCACCTCGACACCATCGGCGCGCAGCGCCTGCAGACCCGCAGGCTCCGACTGCGGCACCGACCAGACGATGCCGTACGGGTCGATCGACGGGGCGATGAGCCCGACACGGTCGTCGAGGACCTCATTCGTTCCGTCGCTGTCGACCGCGAGCACCTCGCCGTTCGCGTCGCGCACGGCCGCTGTCGTGCGGTCGGCGCCGACCTCGATATCGGTCGCCGTCGTCTCGAGGATCGCGGCGGACAGACCCGTGATCTCCTCGACGGACGTGCCGGAGAGGAATCCGAAAGCAGTGTCGGTCAACACCAGCGGACGGGTGTCGACCGTCGTCCGCCGCACGGTCACGGCGTCGGCGACCAGCAGCTGTTCGTCGACGAGCATGTCCACCTCGCTGACGCCGGCGGTGGCCAGGCTCGCTTCGAGCTGGGTCTGCATGCGATCGAGCACGAGCTGATCGAGGTCGCGCGCACCCTCTTGCAGCGAGACGGCCGCGACGCCGGACTGCTCGGGCACCGCGACGGTGGCCAACCGCGCGCCGTCCGCGAACGCGGTCGACACGGCTCCCGTGAGCCACGGGCTCGGGCCGCCGTTGACAAGCGCTTCGGCGATGCTCGTGCGCGCGTAGGTGCGGGGGAACCAGCGATCGTCGGGGACGAGGTAGGTCCAGCTCGGGTCGAAGAACTGCAGCGCATAGCTGTCGAAGACCGTGCCGAAGGTCGTGCGATCGAGCACGATGCCGTCGGGCGCCTGCGTGATGCGCCATTGCCCGTCGGCCTGCTGCGCGAGCGTGAACGGCAGCGAGATCTCGCCCGTCTCGGTGGAGGTCGACAGCTCGCCCGTCGCATCGACGGTGGCCGCCGGGGTCACCACGAGGATGAACTCGTCCTGAGCGACCTCCTCGAGCTCGCGCTGGCCCGCGCTGTACACCGTGACGCCGGCACGCGGGTTCCACGCCACATCGGGCGCGAGGAACTCCTTCGCCGTCGCCCAGTTGTCGCGCGGACCGGAACCTGCAGCGATGAATCCCTCCACGATCTGCTGCGGCGTGGCATCCTTCGTCGGCCCGTCCGGAATCAGGACGAGGTTGTCGTTGGAGTCGTCGTCGGCGATGGGCTGCCCCGCGTTGACGGGCCCCGTCGTCGGCAGACTGCCGCACGCCGCCAGCACGAAGGCGAGCAGAATCACCGCAGCGGCGGTGCCCCATGAGCGCGCACGCATCATGACTGCTCCCCCTTCTCGGCGGCGACCTGCTCGGTGGCGACCTGCGCGACACCGACCGGCGCGTTCTCGGTGGCGGCCTGCTCGGCCGCGACCCGCTCGGCCGCGACCCGCGCCGACGGATCCGGCAGGAAGATCGGCTGCGTGAGCCCCAGATCGTCCAGCGGCGTGTCATCGCCCGGGTCGAGGGGCACCGGCGCTCCGGCGCCGACGGGATGCCCGTGCCGTGGCAGCGTCAGAACGAAGTTGGTGCCCCGCCCGAGCTCGGACCACACCGCGAGCGTGCCGCCGTGCAGGCGCGCATCGCCCAGCGCGATCGACAGCCCGAGTCCCGTGCCACCGATCGTGCGCTTGCGTGACGGGTCGGCGCGCCAGAACCGGTCGAAGACGCGCTCGGCGTCGGCGGCGCGCATGCCGAGACCGAAGTCGCGGACGCCGAGCGCCACGGCATCCGCATTGCTGTCGACCGTGACGACGATGGGCCGCCCCTCGCCATGCTCGATCGCGTTGCCGAGCAGATTGCGCACGATGCGGCGCACGCGCCGCGGGTCCATCTCGACGGGCGAGTAGCCGCCGGGGGCGACCAGCCGCACATCCGTGCCGTGCTGGTCGGCGAGCTGCTGCATCGAGGCGATGACGTCTTCGGCCAGGTGCGCGAGCGACGTCGGCTCGTTCTCGAGCTGCACCGATCCGGCGTCGTACCGGCTGATCTCGAGCAGATCGGTCAGCAGCACCTCGAAGCGCTCGACCTGCGCGTGCAGCAGTTCGGCGGCACGTGCCGTGGTCGCGTCGAACGAGTCGCGCTGGTCGTTGAGCATGTCGCTCGCGAGGCGGATCGTCGTCAGCGGCGTGCGCAGCTCGTGCGAGACATCCGAGACGAACCGCTGCTGCACGAGCGAGAGCTCGGCGAGCTCCTTGATCTGCGCCTCGATCGAGTCGGCCATCGCGTTGAACGAGCGCCCCAGCGTCGCGAACTCATCGTCGCCGCGCACCGCCAGGCGTACGCCCAGGTCGCCTGCTGCGAGGGTGGCGCTGGTCTCAGCCGCCTCTGCGATCGGCACGGTCACCGTGCGCAGGACGAACCACGAGATGCCGCCGATCAGCAGGATCAGTCCCGCACCGACGAGCCACAGCGTCACCTGCACGAACCGCAGCGTCTGCGCTTCGGATTCGAGGTCGTACGCGAAGTAGAACTCGTACGCCCCCACCTCGGGGAAGATCAACTGCTGGCCGACGACGACCCCCGGCACGATGCCGTCGTCGGTGGGCAACCCGATCGACTGCCACCAGCGCTGATCAGCGTCACGCTGCACCGACTCACGCAGCCCGTCGCTGACCAGACTCGCATCGAGTCCGTTGCGGCCGAAGTCCTGCGGCGCGATCACCGAGGGCTCGCTCGAGACGCGGAAGCCCGCGATCATGTTGGTGCCCGACTGGCGGGTCATCGCGAGCACCGCGGCATCCATGAGCGACTGCAGCGCCGCCGAGTCGCCGTCGACCTGTGCGGCATCGAGCGTCTGCTGCGTCGACGCCGTCGCGCGAGCGACAGACTGCTGCACCTGGTCGACCCGCGACTCGAACAGGTCGTTCTGGATCGCGAGGGCCATCGTGACGAACGCGCCGAGGATCGCGAAGGCGGTGAGCCCCAGGGTCAGCACGAGCGTGCGGAAGCGCAGCGAGCCGCGCCACGCGTGGGTGACGCGCCCGGGCCAGCTGCGCCAGTCGCTCCACCCGGTCCAGCCCCGCCATCCGCTCCGCACCGGAACGGTCGCCGTCGTCGGCGTCATGCCGGTGCGCTCACACCACCGCGCCGGCGCGGTAGCCCACTCCGCGAACCGTCATGACGATCTTCGGATTGTCGGGATCGATCTCGACCTTGGCGCGCAACCGCTGCACGTGCACGTTGACCAGGCGGGTGTCGGCCTTGTAGTGGTAGCCCCACACCTGTTCGAGCAGCATCTCGCGCGAGAACACCTGCTGCGGACGGGATGCCAGTGCCACCAGCAGCTCGAACTCGAGCGGCGTCAGGGCGATCGGCTCTTCACCGCGCCGCACCTCGTGCGCCGCGACGTCGACGACGACGTCGCCGACCCGCAGGGACTCGCTCTCGGGCTGCGCGCCCGGGCGCAGCCGGGTGCGGATGCGCGCGACGAGCTCTTTCGGGTTGAACGGCTTGACGATGTAGTCGTCGGCCCCCGACTCGAGGCCGCGGACGACGTCGGCGGTGTCGGTGCGGGCGGTCAGCATGATGATCGGCACACCCGATTCGGCGCGGATGCGCGTGCAGATCTCGATGCCGTCCATTCCGGGCAGCATGAGGTCGAGGAGCACCAGGTCGGGGCGCTGGGTGCGCCAGGCATCCACCGCCGCAGCGCCGTCGGCGCAGAACACCGGTTCGAAGCCCTCGGTGCGCAGCACGATGCCGATCATCTCCGCGAGCGCGGTGTCATCGTCGACGACGAGGATGCGAGAAGTCATAGCGGAGAGTTCGTCCTTCGGGTGGGCGCCCATGCGCGTGCATCATTCGATGCCATCGCTACAGTATCGAACGCCTCGCTGGAAATGCCCTGCCACTGCGGCCCGGGCGGATATCCGCGCCCGTGCGACACCGCCACGACACCTTCTGACACACCGCGACACGCGGGTACACAATCGCGCACGCACTGCAGCGGGCGGCGCAAAGGGTGCACAATCGCGAACAGAGGCAGTCTCTGCGAAAGGACCTCACTCATGAGCACCGACCCCCGCCCCGAAAAGCGCGTCGCTCCGACGCGACTCGAACACTCTCCCTCGGCCGGAGGCGGCGCACCGGCGCCGGCGACCTCCACGAAACTCGCCGCGGAGGCGGCGGGAACGTTCCTGCTCGTCTTCGGCGGCGTCGGCACGGCGCTGTTCGCCGCCAACAACGGGCTCGCTGACAACGGCTTCCCCGTCGGCGTCGGCTATGTCGGCGTCGCGCTCGCCTTCGGCCTCACGGTCGTCGCCGGCGCGTACGCGTGGGGTCCCATCTCGGGTGGCCACTTCAACCCGGCCATCACGCTGGGCTTGGCCGCAGCGGGCCGCTTCGCGTGGAAGGACACCATCGGCTACATCATCGCGCAGCTGGTCGGCGGCGTGATCGCGACGAGCATCATCGCGCTCGTCGGCGTGTTCGGCCCGGACGGCTGGCTCGCCACAGCTCAGGACGGCGGCTTCGCGAGCAACGGCTTCGGCGACCACTCGCCGGGCGGGTTCGGACTCGGCTCGGCCATCACGATCGAGATCGTGCTGACGGCCGTCTTCGTGCTGGTGATCCTCGGCGTCACGCACGCGACGCGGGGCAACGCGACGATCGCAGGCCTCGTGATCGGTCTGACGCTGACGCTGATCCACCTCATCTCGATCCCGGTCGACAACACCTCGGTCAACCCGGCCCGATCGCTGGCCGCGGCGATCTACGGCGGCGGCGATGCGCTGGCGCAGCTGTGGGTGTTCATCGTGTTCCCGATCGTGGGTGGTCTTCTCGCAGGCCTGCTGCACCGCGCGCTGTTCTCCACGAAGGCCTGACCGGTCCATTCGGCATCCGGTCGGATGCCACGAAGGCCCGTTCCCCCGGTGGGAACGGGCCTTCGTGTTGATGCGGTGTTGCGATGTCGCGTTGACGCGGTGCCGCGCCTGCCCGGGGTTCGCTCAGCGGTGCAGGTCGAACCGATCGAGCTCGGTGACCTTGCCCCAGGCTGCCGCGAAGTCGCGCACGAACTTCTCCGTGGCATCATCCGAGGCGTACACCTCGGCGAGCGCGCGCAGCTCGGAGTTCGAGCCGAACAGCAGGTCGACACGCGTGCCGACGCCGACCTTCTCGCCCGAGCCCTCCTTCACGCCGGCGAAGGCATGGCTGCCGGGGTCGAGCGGCGTCCAGGTCGTGCCGAGGTCGAGCAGGTTCACGAAGAAGTCGTTCGTGAGCACGCCCGGCCGGTCGGTGAACACACCGTAGTCCGAGCCATCCCAGTTGGCACCGAGCACGCGCAGGCCGCCGACGAGGACCGTCGTCTCCGGCGCGGTCAGCGTCAGCAGGTTGGCCTTGTCGATGAGGTGGTACTCGGCGGGCATCGACGCGGCCGGGCCCTGGTAGTTGCGGAACCCGTCGGCGACCGGCTCGAGGTAGCCGAACGACGTGGCGTCGGTCTGCTCCTGCGAGGCATCCGTGCGCCCTGCGTGGAACGGGATCTCCACGCTCACTCCGGCATCCGCCGCCGCCTTCTCGACCGCGGCGTTGCCCGCCAGGACGATCAGGTCGGCCAGCGACACGGTCTTGCCGCCCTGGTCGAACTCGGCCTTGACACCCTCGAGTACGCCCAGCACCTTCTGCAGCTGCGCCGGGTTGTTGGCCGCCCAGTCCTTCTGCGGGGCGAGGCGGATGCGAGCGCCGTTGACGCCGCCGCGCTTGTCGCTGCCGCGGAAGGTGGATGCCGCGGCCCACGTGACCGACACGAGCTCGCCGACCGACAGGCCGGACTCCAGGATCTTCGCCTTGAGGGCTGCCGCGTCGGCCGCATCGATCAGGTCATCGCCCGGTGCGGGCACCGGGTCCTGCCAGATGAGCTCTTCGGTGGGCACCTCGGGGCCGAGGTACCGGGCGGCGGGGCCCATGTCACGGTGCGTGAGCTTGAACCAGGCCCGCGCGAACGCGTCCGAGAACGCGTCGGGGTCGTCGCGGAAGCGCGCCGAGATCTTCGCGTACTCGGGGTCGAAGCGCAGCGACAGGTCGGTCGTCAGCATGCGGGGCTCGCGCGTCTTCGACGCGTCGTGCGCGAGCGGCACGAGTCCGTCGCCGGCGCCGTTCTTGGGTCGCCACTGGTTCGCGCCGGCGGGGCTCTGGAACAGCTCCCACTCGTACGCGTACAGGATGTGGAAGAACTCGTTGTCCCAGCGGGTCGGGTGGTAGGTCCAGGTGACCTCGAGGCCCGAGGTGATCTGGTCGTCGCCCTTGCCCGAGGCGTAGTTGTTCTTCCAGCCGAGGCCCTGGCGCTCGAGACCGGCCGCCTCGGGGTTGTCCTCGAGGTGCGAGTCGGGGGCCGCGCCGTGGGTCTTGCCGAAGGTGTGTCCACCGGCGATGAGGGCGACGGTCTCTTCGTCATCCATCGCCATGCGGGCGAACGTCTCGCGGATGTCGTGCGCCGCGGCGATCGGGTCGGGCACGCCCTCCGGCCCCTCGGGGTTCACGTAGATGAGGCCCATCGTCGTGGCCGCGAGGGGCTTCTCGAGGTCACGGTCGCCCGAGTAGCGGCGGTCGGTGCCGAGCCACTCGGTCTCCGAGCCCCAGTACACGTCGTCGTCCGGCTCCCACACATCCGGGCGTCCACCGGCGAAGCCGAAGGTCTCGAAGCCCATCGTCTCGAGCGCGACGTTGCCCGCGAGGATCATGAGGTCGCCCCACGACAGCGACTGGCCGTACTTCTTCTTGATGGGCCAGAGGATGCGGCGTGCCTTGTCGAGGCCGACGTTGTCGGGCCAGCTGTTCAGCGGGGCGAAGCGCTGCTGACCGGTGCCCGCACCGCCGCGGCCGTCGGTGACACGGTAGGTGCCGGCCGCGTGCCACGCCATGCGGATGATGAGGGGGCCATAGTTGCCGAAGTCGGCGGGCCACCAGTCCTGGCTCGTGGTGAGGGTCTGCGCGATGTCCGCCTTGACGGCGGCGAGGTCAAGGGCCTCGAACGCGGCCGCGTAGTCGAAGTCGGATGCCAGCGGGCTACGCGCCTCGGAGTTCTTCGCGAGGATCTTCAGGTTCAGCTGGTTCGGCCACCACACCCGGTTGGCCGAACCCGTCGTCGGGTGCGGCATCGCGTGGATGACGGGGCAGGCGCCGGCCTGCTCGGCCGGCTCGTCGGTGACGGTCACCGACTGGTCGATGTCGGTCACATCCTCGCCGATGCCGGCGATGGACGGGTCGTTCTCGGTCATGGGTTTCCTTCCTCGGGGTTCATGCGGCGGCCGCGGCGCACGCGGGGCACAGGCCCCAGTACGTGACCTCGGCGGTGGAGATCGTGAAGCCGTGGGCGTGCGACGGAGTGAGGCACGGAGCGTGGCCGACGGCACAGTCGACGTCCTCGACGGCGCCGCACGAGGTGCACACCAGGTGGTGGTGGTTGTCGCCCGTGCGCAGCTCGAACAGCATCGATTGCCCGGCAGGCTCGATGCGCCGCACGATCCCCGCGTCGGCGAAGTCGCCCAGCGCGTTGTAAACCGACTGCAGACTCGTGCGCGGCAGGTCGGCGGCGATCGCCGCGAAGATCGCGTCGGCGCTCGCGTGCGGCTGGTCGAGCAGCGCGGAGTAGACGGCCGTGCGCGACTCGGTGACGCGCAGGCCCGCGCCGCGCATCGCCTCAGCGGCGTCGAGCGGAGCGGTCGCGGTCATGGCATCCACCCTAGCTTCTTCTTTTGAGTCTTTCAAAAGAAGTCCTGGTGAACTTTGTCTGCCCCGGCTGGTTTGGGGTCGCGTATTGCCGGGTCATGCGCCGCGAGGCGACGACACGCGACCCCAAACTTCCAGCCAGGCGACCTCCCGCGCCGCGAGGCGACTTTTGGGGTCACATGTGGTCGCCTCAGGCGCGGCGAGGCGACCGCACGCGACCCCAAACTTCAGGGCAGGCGACCGCACGCGACCCCAAACTTCAGGGCAGGCGACCACACGCGACCCCAAACATCAAGGCAGACGACAGCACGCGACCCCACACACGAGGGGATGCCCGGGTCAGCGCACCGCGCGTCTCGCGAGAGCTTCGGCAACGAGCGCGACAACGCGGGGATTCTCGCCCCGAATGTGGCGCGAGGTCACGCGGATGACCTCCCAGCCGGCCGCCGCGAGGGCGGCGTACTTGTCGAGGTCGCGGTTCCACTGCCGGTCACTCGTCGCGTGATGGCGGCCTTCGACCTCGACGATGACGCGTTGCTCGCGATACACCGCGTCGACGATGCCGATCAGCCGGCCCGCATCGTCACGGATCTCGACGTCGAGTTCGGGTTCGGGCAGGCCCGCGCGCGCCGTCACGAGGCGGAAGTCTGTCTCCAGCGGCGACATGCTGCCCACTCGGATGAGTTCCAGCGCGGCGAGCAGTCGCTCGCGGCCCCGACGCCACGGCACGAGCGCCGCGGCCCGTAGGGCTTCGATGGTCGCCTTCTGCTGTGCTGGCCGCGGGCGCCCGCGGTCGTCGCGCGGGATGCGCACGATCGCGTCGCCGAGCACGACGAGTGCGTCGACGTCGAGGTGGTCGGCGCACAGCGCCCACGCCGTGGCGGGATCCGCGACGCGCAGGCCGTCGACCACGCACGTGCGCACCATCCGCGGCGACACCTTCGTGCCGTGGATGCCACGCGCGCGAGGCGCGTGCCGCGGCGGGTACGCCGCGACCGTCAGAGCTGCCCCCTCCCACCCGGTGCGCAGCGGCAGATCGTGCGCGGCGAGGGCGACCGGGCCGATGAAGAACGACCCGGCGGGCGCGACGGCCGCGTACGCGCGCGCTCGACGCAGGATTGCGCGGCGGATCCTGCGGTCGAGCTCGAGGGGCTCATCCGGGGCATCCGACGCCGCCGTCTCCGGCTCACGCCGCAGACGGGCACCGCGGAACGGCCGCTCGAGATCGCCCGCGCGCAGCCGTCGCGGGCTGACTCCGGCGCAGCGGGCCTGCGCGCACGCAAAGCCCTCGCCGAGTGACTCGGGCAGGGGGTGCGGTGGCATGGGCATCCCCACACCCTGCTCGATCGCAGCGGCGCGCGGCGGGCCCAGACCCACATCTGTGGACGCCTGGCCAGAATTCCCCATTGTGGAGGAGCCGATGTCGTCGCAGGTTTGGGGTCTCGTGCTGTCGGGTCACGCGTCGCGAGGCGACCACACGCGACCCCAAACTTCAGGGCAGCCGACGACACGCGACCCCAAACACGAGGGGATGCCCCGGACCAGCGCCAGCAGCCCCGGGCGGCGATCAGGCGCTCAGTAGCGGTAGTGCTCGAGCTTGTACGGGCCCTCGACGGGCACGCCGATGTAGGCGGCCTGCTCGTCAGTGAGCTCCGTGAGCTCGACCCCGAGGGCGGCCAGGTGCAGGCGCGCGACCTTCTCGTCGAGCACCTTCGGCAGCACGTACACGCCGACGGGGTACTCCTCGATCTTCGTGAACAGCTCGATCTGGGCGAGCACCTGGTTCGTGAACGACGCGCTCATGACGAACGAGGGATGCCCCGTCGCGTTCCCCAGGTTCAGCAGGCGCCCCTCCGACAGCACCAGAACGCTCCGACCGGGACCGCCTGCGGGGCTGGCAGGCAGTCGATACTCGTGCACCTGCGGCTTGATCTCGATCTTCTCGACACCCGGTAGCGCCTCGAGACCCGCGATGTCGATCTCGTCGTCGAAGTGGCCGACGTTGCCGACGATCGCGAGGTGCTTGAGCTGCTGCAGGTTCTCGACGGTGACGACGCGCGTGTTGCCCGTTCCGGTGATGAGGATGTCGACGTCCCCCGCGACGTCGTCGAGCCGCGCGACCTGGAAGCCGTCCATCGCGGCCTGCAGGGCGCAGATCGGGTCGATCTCGCCGATGATGACGCGCGCGCCCTGGCCGCGCAGCGCCTCGGCCGCGCCCTTGCCCACGTCGCCGTAGCCGACGACGTAGGCGACCTTGCCGCCGATCAGCACGTCGGTCGCGCGGTTGATGCCGTCAGGCAGCGAATGGCGGATGCCGTACTTGTTGTCGAACTTGCTCTTGGTCACCGAGTCGTTGACGTTGATCCCGGGGAACAACAGCTGCCCGGCCGCGGCCAGCTCGTACAGGCGGTGGACGCCGGTCGTGGTCTCCTCGGTCACACCGAGGATGCCCGCCGCCATGCGCGTGAAGCGCTGCGGGTCGCGCGCGAGGCTCGCGCGCAGGGTGTCGAGCACGATGCGGTACTCCGCAGAATCGGCGTCGGATGCCGCGGGCACCGCCCCCGCCTTCTCGAACTCCACGCCCTTGTGCACGAGCAGGGTCGCGTCACCGCCGTCGTCGAGGATGAGGTTCGGTCCGTCGAAGCCCTCGGCCGACCAGTCGAAGATGCGGTCGGCGAGCTGCCAGTACTCCTCGAGCGTCTCGCCCTTGAAGGCGAAGACGGGGATGCCGGCGGGGTGCTCGAGCGTGCCGGTCGGGCCGACCGCGACGGCGGCCGCGGCTTCGTCCTGCGTGGAGAAGATGTTGCAGCTGGCCCAGCGCACCTGCGCGCCGAGCGCGACGAGGGTCTCGATGAGCACGGCGGTCTGCACCGTCATGTGCAGCGATCCCGCGATGCGGGCGCCGGCGAGCGGCTGCGAAGGGCCGAACTCCTCGCGCAGCGCCATGAGTCCCGGCATCTCGTTCTCGGCGAGGCGCAGCTGGTGACGGCCGGCCTCGGCGAGGCTCAGATCGGCGACGACGAAATCGGGCGTGGTGGCGGTGGCGTTCGGCATCCCGCCATTCTCCCATCCGGAGGGGCGTGCCACCGAACGCGGGATCTCAGACGCGCAGCGTCTCGTGGCGGACGACGAGCCAGCCCTTGGGCACCGACAGCCGGTCGGTGTGGATCGCGCAGAGGTCGTGCGCGTGCGGGTCGCCTGCTGCACCGAGCGGACCGAGCGCAGCCATCTGGTCGGCGTAATCGTACGTCAGGGTCGTCACAGCCTCGCGGGCGCAGCCCACCTTCGAGCACAGTCTGGTTCGCATCACCGCCACGCTAGTCGCGCCGTGGACGAGGCGCCGGATGCCGCGCCGCCGCGGTGGCATCCGGGGCCGATCCCGGCACCCCGCGACCTAGACTGGATGCCATGATCAGGCGGCGCCCGGCGCGCACCACAGCGCGCAGGCCCGCGCGGCACGGCCGACACGGTCGCGAAGGCCGCAGCCCCGTCGTGCGCCCGCCGCTGCTGCCGCTCGAAACCCGCGAGGAGCGGTTCGACTTCACCGTCGGCACGGCGGCCGAGTTCCTGCGCAGCGCGTGGCCCGAACTGCGCGAGGTGCGCTTCGAGGTCGGGCTCATGCCACTCGCGTCCGATGACGACGGCATCCCGCGCTGGAGCGTCCACCCCGACGAGCGGCGGATCGTCCTCTACCGCCTGCCCATCGAGCGGCTCGGCGACTTGCACCACGACGACGACCTGCACCGGCGCATGCAGATCGAGAGCTGCGTGTTCCGGGCGGCGGCCGAATACCTCGACCGCGATCCGTGGGACCTCGGCCCCGAGCGCTTCCGCTACTTCTGACCCCGCGTCGCGCCGACCCGCGGGTCAGCGCGGGTACACGAGGATGGCGGCCGCCGCGGCATCCCCCGGCTGCACCGGGTATCCGGCGAGCGCCCCGTCGGCCGCGTACGAGATCGCGGCGCGCACGGCACCCGAGCCCGCGTCGATGCGATAGACGCTACCCGCGGTGACCGACACGTCGACGCTTGCTCCTGACGGCACGACCACGTCGCGCGCGTCGCCGCCGTCCGCTGCGGTGACCGTGACGGTCTGGTCGTCGCCCTCGTCTGCCGCGAGGGTCAGCACCGGCGACGGCCCGTCGGCGACGGCAACCAGCGCAGGCTCGGTCAGCAGCGCCGCCCCCGTGAACCAGCCGAAGTCGCTACCGGCGGTGAAACCGGTCGTCGCCCAGACGCCGCCCGTGATCGGCGTCGTCGCCGACACACTGACGGTGTAGGTGCCGACGGCGAGGCCGGTGAGGTCGAGTTGCAGGGGCACTCCCGCCGTCAGCGGCACGACGTGCGGCTCGCCGGCAGCACCGGAGGCGGAGCGGATCGTGACGGTGGCGGTGCCGTCGGATGCCGGCGCCACCAGCCGCAGCGTCGTCGGGATGTCGCTCGCGTCCGGGTCATCGGGCGCCAGCGCGACACGCACCCCGGGGATGACCAGGGACGTGTCGGGCGCCCCGACAGCGGCGATCTGATCGACTCCGCCGGGGGTGAGCACGCGCGTGAGGCTCGCCTGCAGGGATGCCTGCACGGGCGCCTGCGTCGAGGTCACGCGGACGATGGGGTTCTCTTCGCCGAGGGCGAGGGCTGCGAGCGGGATGACCCGCTGCGTGCCAGGCGCGACGACGATTTCGGCACCGGCGGGCGGAGCGACCAGCCCCGTCGAGCCGTACACGGTGAGGGTCACGAGCGCCGCGACGTCGCCCGGGTTGCCGAGCACGACGAGGTCGGCGGCGCCTGTCGTCGCGGATCCCGCGACGAGCCACGAGTCCATCGACGAGCGCACGCACGCCGATGCGGCGAACCCGGCGAGATCGTCGTCGTCGAGCTGCGCGGAGCCGGCCGCAGCGAGGTCGGTGCGTGCGCCGTCGACGGGCTGTGCCGTGACCGCCGAAGGGCCGGCGCCGTCGGTGACGTTCTGCGGCGAGAGCGTCGCGATGTCGATCGGGGCAGCAGCCGCGCTCGCGGTGACGTTCTGCGCCGCGGCATCCGTCAGCAGCGATGCCTGCGTCGAGTCGCGTCCGCTCGCGAGCAGCGGCCCGGTGCAGGTGGCGACGGATGCCGTGGCGGGCGGCTGCGCCGACAGCGAGACGGGCTCACGGGTGATGCCCGGGGCGTCGACCGTGACGAACAGGACGGCGGCGGCTACCAACGCGGCCGCGACGACGACGCCGACCGCGACACTGGCTGTGCGGGCCGCAGACATGGCGCTCATGCGGATCCTCCCTCGGCCGGCGGCCCGGCGGCGGCAGGCGATGCGTCGGCACGCGGCTCGGCGTCGGCACGCGGCTCGGCGGCAGCCGGCGCGGCAGCGGCCGGCACAGCCCCCGTCGCGGTGGCCGGCACCCGCCGCGACGCGGCGCGGCGCGGCCGCGCGAGCCCCACGACGCGCGGGCGGCGGCGCGCCTGCGCGAGCGAGAGCCGCGTCGGCAGCGCCAGCAGCAGCGCGGCGAGGATGATCCCGCCCTGCAGCAGCGCGACGCGCCAGATCTCCCCCGCCGGCGTCGCTGGCCGGTCGGTGACCTCAGACGTCACGCGCCACAGCTTGCCGCGCGCGGTCTCCCCGACGATCTCGAGGTCGGCGCGCTGGTCGAGCGTGCTCTCTGCTTCGCTGCGGATGCCGTCTGCGGCATCCGTTCCCGGCGCGCTGTCGTCGAGCAGGATGAAGGCGATGCCGTGCGCCGCGAGCTCCTCGATGACGGGGCCATCGGGGTCGGTGATCAGCTGTGCGGCGTACTGCGCGGTGAGCTCGTCACCGGCATCCGGTGCCGTGCGCGCCGACCGCAGCGTCGTCTGCCCACCCAGTGACGCCGTCTCGCCCCAGACGACGTCGGTGATGACGGCGCCGTCGCCGGTCGGCGTGAGGATGAACGTCGCCGTCGACAGGCCGTCGCGCCCCTCGGCTTCGACGTAGGCCGGCAGGGTGCTGCTGGATGCCTCGGTGATGTCGGCGGCGCCGCGCAGCGGCGCGGTCAACGCGGGAACGGCACTCGCCGCGAGGGTCAGCATGACGAGCGCCGCGAGGTTCGGGCGCAGGTGCACGCGGTCGGGCAGGGCGTCGAGCGCGAGCGCGGCGGCGCAGACCGCGGCGAGCCAGTAGAGGCTGATCGCGGCTCCCGGCCACAGCGCGACAGGCGTCGCACCGTCGGATGCCACGGTGATCCCGAGCGCGCCGATCGCGGTCGCGAGCCCGGCGAGCCCGGCGATCGCGAGCACGGCGGCGGGCACGATGCGTCCGATGATGGGTGCGGCGATCGCGAGGACCAGCAGCGGCGCGACCAGCACGGGCGTCCAGACGGCGATCTCGGTGCCCGACAGTGCCGCCCAGCCGTCCGCCTGCGGGAATCCGAGAGCGAGCAGCAGTCGGCGGCCGGCATCGAGTGGGCCGGAATCGGCGAGCGGCACCCCGGGGTCGGCCAGCAGCGCCCACGCTTCGCCCGCACGCAGCCGCTGCCAGACCAGCGGCGCGAACACGACGGCCGTCGGGATCACGAGCCAGATGACGCGCGCGAGTCCCGCGCCGCGCCCGACGGTGGCCGTCAGCAGCAGCGCGATGACCCACAGCAGCACGAGTGCCGGCGCGATCGAGGGCGCGCACGCGACGACGGCGACCGCGACGATGGATGCCACACCGGCCGCACTCCACGAGCGGTGCGCGACGGCAGCCGTCCACAGCAGCCAGGGCAGCAGCAGGTGCAGGATGACGACCGTCGGGCGCCCCGTGACGAGCGCGTCGAGCAGAGTGGGGGCGAGCGCCCACGCGACGGCGGCGACAGCGCGGACGATCGCGCGGTCACTGAACCGGGTCGCGGCGAACCAGCCGCCGAGGGCGGCCAGCGGCAGGGCGAGCACCCACAGCACGACGATCGCCTTCGACGGTGCGGACGGCGACAGCGAACCGATGACCGCGACGACGGCACTGAACGGGTCGGCAGCCCCGCTCGTGGCCCAGCCGAGCGGGCGCAGGCCGAACGCGGCATCCTCCCACAGCGCGCCGACGGTCGCCCGCAGCGGGGCGAGCGCGCCACCGCCGAGCACCGGCCAGGCCAGCAGCGACAGGAACGCGACGACCGAGACCACGAGTGCGGCCAGCACGATCCATGCGCCGCCGCCGCTGAAGAAGTGCAGTTCGCCGCGGCCGGAGCCCGCCGGGATCTCGTCGTCGAGGCGGTGCCGCAGTTCGGTCGAGCTGACCCGCAGCGGGGCAAGCCGCGCCCACGAGACGACGCGACCGGTGCGGATGCCTCGGCGCGCGCGCGCGACGCCGCCGAGTCGGAACATCGCGGTCAGCGCCGCGCCCCATTCGGGCAGGATGCGCGACGGCCGCTTGCCGAGAAGCGCACCGAGCGAGCGCAGCAGCGCGAGTGGTAGAAGTGTCAGCCAGTGCAGCGGGACGGCCACGGCGGGGGCGTAGACGAGACGGCGGTGCAGTTGGGCCGTGCGCTGCGCATACGCGGCGCGCAGCGGCGAGGGGTTCGAACCTGCGATCGCGACGAGCGCCGTCGGCGCCAGCACGATGCGCCCACCGCGCAGGCGCGCACGGATGCCGAAGTCGAGGCCTTCATCGGCGCCCGCGAGGGCCGCGTCGATGCCGGCGAGCTGTTGCCACGCGTCGGCACGCACGAGCACGCCGCGGATGTCGGTGCCGAGGACATCCTCGCTGCCGTCGTACTGACCCTGGTCGTGCTCGCCGTCGGCGAGGCCGACCGTCCGACCGAACCGTGTCATCGACACGCCGAGCGACACGATGCGGTCCTTCTCGTCGGCGCGGACGAGCTTGGGCGCCGCGAACGCGACCGACGGCGCGGTCTCGAGCGCGCCGGCGAGCCGCGCGAGGGCGTCGGGCTCGGGCGTCGCGTCGTGGGTCAGCAGCCAGATGGCGTCACCCTCGAGGCGGTGCGAACCGAGTGCGACGGCCTGAGCGAAGCTCGTGCGCCGGTCGGCGGTGATGACGCCTTCGGCGTGGGATGCCGCGGCGACCGCACGCACGGATTCGTCGGCGTCGCACAGCACGATCGTCAGCGCGTCGACGGGGCGCGACTGTGCACGGAGCGCAGTGAGCGTCCGTTGCAGATGGATGTCTGCGGCTACGCGCCCCTCGGGGCGGACGACCAGCAGCGCATGGACTCGGGCGGGCATGACCTGGTCAGCCTATGCGGCCCCACCGGATCATCCCGCCCGCCACGCCTGATCGCCGTGGTTTGGTCCGTGAGGTTCGGCGCGCGATCGCGCCGATGCCGCCGCTCAGGCGCGGCGCTTGAGCTTGCGGCGCTCGCGCTCGCTGAGACCGCCCCAGATGCCGAAGCGCTCGTCGTTCTGCAACGCGTACTCGAGGCATTCGCCGCGCACGTCGCACGTCGTGCAGATGCGCTTCGCGTCGCGCGTCGAGCCGCCCTTCTCAGGGAAGAACGCCTCCGGATCGGTCTGTGCGCACAGCGCGTCGGCCTGCCAGGCCAGAGTGCTGTCGGCTTCTGCCGGTTCTTGGCGTCGCACACCGGGGACGCCCAGGTCCACCGGATCGACGAACCAGTTCTCAGGAACCCCGGAACGGTAACCCGTCATAGCGCTCTCCCCCGTCGATTCCCGTCACGCTCGTCCGCGTGTTGGAATAATTACACCGCTGTCATTCGCTGGGGTCAAGTCGCAGATGTTAAACCCTCAAGGCGTGATTGAACCTTCACCCGCGCCACGCCCGGCGTGTCGCGGGTGCGGCTCACGCCTCGCCGCGCTGGGCGACGAACGCCTCGCCGACGCCGGAGAGGACGACCTCGTCGCTGCCGCCGCCGACGTAGACGGCGCGGCCGGGGGCCAGCGTCACGGCATCCGTGCCGTCGGATGCCGTGACCTCGCCGGCGGTCGCCAGCACGATCGCCGGGCCCCGCAGGGCGACGGGCACGGGGGCGCCGGCCGCCGTCACGCGCGTGAGCGCGAAGTCGGGGACGGCGACGGCGTACTCGACGACGCCCGGCGCGACCTCGCGAGGGATGACGAGCGGTGCCGGCCCGGCGGTCGCATCGAGCACGGCGAGCAGTTCGGGCACGTCGACGTGCTTGGGTGTGAGGCCGCCGCGCAGCACGTTGTCGCTGGCCGCCATCAGCTCGACGCCGAGGCCGGACTGGTAGGCGTGCAGCACGCCGGCGGGGGCGAACAGCGCGTCGCCGGGGCGAAGCGTCACGAGGTTCATGAGGAGGGCGACGTAGAGGCCGCGGTCGCCGGGGAAGTCGGATGCCGCGGCGCGCAGCGCCGTGATCTCGGGCGCGAACTCCGCGTCATCCGACGCACCGAGCGCCGCCGTCAGCTCGGCCACGTCGGCGTCGGTGGCCTGCGACAGGGCCCACTCGAGCGCTGCGCGCAGGCCGTGCTCTTCGTCGGCATCCGCCAGCAGTCCGTCCAGGTGCGCGATCGCGGGGCCGCCCGCGAGCCGCGCCAGCAGACGTCGGGTCGCGGCGACCGGGCGCAGTCCGACGAGCGCACGGAAGGGGTCGCTCAACGCGACGATGATCTCCGGCTTGTGGTTGTCGTCGCGGTAGAGGCGGTCGCCGGCGTCGCGCGGCAGACCGGACTGCTCTTCGCGTGCGAAGCCCGCGACGGCCTGTGCCTTGGTCGGGTGGGCCTGGATCGACAGCGACGACCCGGCGGCGAGGAGCTTCATGAGGAACGGGAGGGCGGGCTCGGCGGCGCTTGTCAGCGCGGCATCCAGCGTCGTCTCGGTGCCCACGACCCGCGACGGGCTGCCCGGGTGGTCGCCGTACCAGATCTCCGCTTCCGGAGCACCGGTGGGCGTGCGGCCCTCGAGGCCTGCGATGAGGTCGACGGAGCCCCAGGAGTAGTCCCGCGGCGTGTTGGTGATCGCGATCAGCATGCCCTCAGCTTATGGCTCGCCCGCGATAGCCTGATGTGACCATGGCCGTCCAAACCCAGCACCCCGTCTCGGCGCCGCCCACCGCGCCGATCCGGGAGAAGACGGGTCATCTGCTGCTGCGCGGATGGTGCATCTTCGTGATCGCCGCCGCCCTCGCAGGCACGTCCTGGCTGATGGCGTTCGGGACGATCGGCGCGGGGATCGCGGCGTTCGGCTCAGCCATCGTCTCGATCGTGCTGTGGATCGTGCTGCGCCCCGAAGTGCAGTGGCCGCGCCTCCCCTGGTTCGCGGCGCTGTACGTCGCGTGGGCGGTGGCATCCCTCACCTGGACGGCGTATCCCTCCGCGACGCTGCTGACGCTCGGGCTGCTGCTCGCGACGACGGTGCAGGCGATGTTCGTCGGATCCGTGCTCACCTGGCGTGAGCTCGTGCGGGCGATCGCGTCGGCGCTGAAGTGGATCCTCGCGCTGTCGATCGTCTTCGAGCTGTGGGTGTCACTGGTGTGGGGCGGGCCGGTGCTGCCCGAGTTCGTGCGGCCCGACGGGCCGGTCGACGACCCGATCGTGTACTGGTCGCGCGACAACCTCTTCGAGGGCGGGCGCATCCAAGGCCTGTTCGGCAATGCCAACCTGCTGGCCGTCGTGGCGTTGCTGGGCATGATCATCTTCGCCGTGCGGTGGGCATCGCACGCGCCGCGGCGCCCGCTGCTGGTCGGCTGGTTCGCGCTGGCCGCGGTCCTGTTCGTGCGCGCAGGGTCGGCGACGGCGTGGCTGACCGCCGGCACTGTCGTGGTCGTGCTCGTCACGGTGCTGCTGATGCGCACCTCGACACGCGCCGGCGGCCGCACGCGCTACTACATCGCCTACGCCGTCGTCGGCCTCGGCGGGCTGACGGCGCTGTGGCTCACGCGCGACTCGATCTTCACGCTGCTCGGCCGCTCGTCGGATCTGACCGGCCGCGAGGGCATCTGGGCGGATGTGTGGGCCAAGGCGATCGAGCATCCCGTGATCGGCTGGGGGTTCTCGACCCCGTGGGTGCCGACCGACGCCTTCTTCGACGGCTGGATCACCGACCACGGTCAGACCGTCATGCAGGCGCACAACATGTGGCTCGACGTGTTCTTCCAGCTCGGCGCGATCGGGCTCGTGCTCATCGTGCTCACCGTCGCGGCGTTCGTGTGGCGCTCGTGGTTCTTCGCGGTCGACCGCCCCCGCTGGGACCTCGTCGCCGACCGCCCGTACTCGCCGCTGACGCTCGTGCCGACGCTCGTCGGCGCCGTCGTGCTCGTGCAGGGCCTCGCCGAGACGGGACCGCTCGTGGGCTGGGGCTGGATGTTCATCGTGATGCTCGCGTTCAAGATCAAGCAGGCGCCACTGATCGGTCGCGGGCCCTCGGAACAGCGGCTCGTCGGCGAGCAGGGCGAGACGCCACGGGATGGACGATGACCCCTGCAGCACCGATGACGACGGAGCGCCGATGACAGCGGAGCGCCGATGACGACGGATGCCCGCAGCGCCGGCGCCCGCGCTCTGTCGCGCCTGCTGGGCTCGGCGGATTTCGCGCGGGCGCTCACGCTCGCGATCCTCGCGACGCTCGTCGGCTCGCACCTGATCGAGGCCGTCTCGGGCACCGTCACGCTGCGCACGATCATCGTGGGGCTGTGCGTGCTCTCGGCGGGCGTGCTCGTGGTGCGCCGTGAGGAGATCTCGCTGCTGCGGCTCGTGCCCACGACGCTGCTGATGGTGCTCGCGTGGGCGTTCGCGAGCGTGTTCTGGAGCACCGATCCGGCGTCGAGCTTCTGGCGCTGGGTCGCGATGGCTGGCGTCGCGTTCCTGGCCGTCACGATCGGGCACGTCCGCGACACGCTGCAGACGGTGCGCGCGCTCGGTGACGTGCTGCGGGTCGCGTTGACACTGTCGCTCGTGCTCGAGATCCTCAGCGGGATCATCTTCGACCGCGGCATCCGTTTTCTGGGCATCCAGGGCAACATCGCCTCGCTCGGGCCGGTGCAGGGCATCTTCGGCACGCGCAACATGCTGGGCTTCATCGCGGTCATCGCCCTCATCACGTTCGCGGTCGAGATGCGCGCCCGCTCGGTGCGCCCGGGGCTCTCGGTGTACTCGCTGTCGCTCGCGACAGGGCTGGGGTTGCTGTCGGCGTCGCCGACGGTGCTGATCCTCGCGGTCGCCGTCGGGTCGGCGACGGCGGCGCTGTGGCTCGTGCGATCGGTGCCGCCGCAGCGGCGCCCCACGGTGCAGTGGACGCTGGCGGGCGTCGTCGCCGCCGCATCCATCACCCTCTATCTGCTGCGCACGCGCATCATCGATCTGCTGGGCGCGACCGATGACCTCGCGATGCGCAATCAGCTGTGGTCGCTGACGCGCTTCTACGTGGGGCGTCGGCCCGTGCAGGGCTGGGGATGGTTCGGCGCGTGGGATGTCGACGAGCAGCCGTTCGCGGCGCTGAACCAGCTGCTCGGCGAGCACCACACGACCGCCCTGAACGCGTACGTCGATGCGCTGCTGCAGCTGGGGTGGGCGGGGCTGCTGCTGATCTGCGCGCTGGGCGCCGTCGCGCTCGTGCGGTCGTGGGTCGACGCGAGCCAGCGACGATCGGTCGTGTACGCCTGGACGCCGCTGACGCTCGTCGCGCTCGCGGTGACAAGCGTGTTCGAGTCGTTCACGCTGTACGGCGTGGGGTGGATGCTGCTCGTCCTGTGCGCCGTGCGGGCCGGGCAATCACGCGGTTGGCGCGAGCGGCTGGGCACCGCGGCTCCCACCGGCACGATTCCCACACTGCCCGCGGGGTAGAATCACCTGGTCATGACGATCCCCACTTCACGCCCCGACGAGGCGACCGCCGAACGGTTCGAACCGGCGAGTGCGACGATCGCGATCGTCACGTTCAACCGCTCGGGCCTGCTCACGCGCCTGCTCGACAGCATCACCGCGATGGACCCCAAGCCGGGCCACGTCGTGATCGTCGACAACGCCTCCACCGACGACACCACGGCCGTCGTCGAGTCGTACCGCGAGAAGATCGGCACGCAGCTCGTCTACCGCCGGCTCGATGAGAACACCGGCGGCTCGGGCGGATTCAGCGAGGGCATGCGCGTCGCGTACGAGCTCGGCTCGACGTGGATGTGGCTCATGGACGACGACGTCGAGGTCATGCCCGATGGGCTGGCCCGCATGGGCGCGTGGGCGCCGCGGTTCCGCTCGATCCAGGGGCGCCGCTACGACTTCGACGGCAGCGAGTTCTACTGGCAGTACCGGATCTCCGAGCCCCTGGGTATCCCGATCCCCTTCGCGCCGAGCACCTTCGACGAGTCGGGCTACAAGGAGATGAACTCGGGCTGCTTCGAGGGCATGTTCATCCACCGCGACATCGTGGCCCAGATCGGTCTGCCCGACCCGCGCTTCTTCATCTACTGGGACGACCAGACCTACGGCTGGCTCGCGTCGCGCATCACGACGTCGGTCATCGTGAACGAGTTCGTCCTGCGCCGCACCCGCGAGATCAAGCAGTGGGACATGGGCATCCGCCACATGAACGCATCGTCGGATGCCTATCGCTACTACATCATGCGCAACCGCGCGATCATCAAGCGCTACTACCGCTCGCTGGGCGTCTACAACCCCGTGCTGTTCGGCCTGGGCACCGCCCTGACCTTCGGCAAAGAGCTGATCCGCCTGCTGTTCGTCGAGCGCAAGGTGCGCGGCACGTCGAACCTGTTCCGCGGCCTGCGCGACGGCCGCGCCATCGCCCGCGACCCGCAGTGGCAGCCGATGCCGCCGCTGGTTGCTGCGGGGGCCTGAGTCAGTTCCTCGCCTTGCGGTAGCCGGCGTCGACAGCGGCTTGCTCGGTCGAGAAGCACTCCTCGGGGTTCGTCTTGTCGTACGAGCCGCCGCCGGGCACATGATAGATCCCTGAGCTCGCGTTGCCCTTGATCGGAGCCCACGACGGGCACGACCCCAGGCTCGGCGTCGTGCGCGACGGGGTGGGCACGGCGCCCGTGCTCGACGACGAGGCCGACGCGGTGACGTAACCGGTGCGTGACCCCGTCACGTTCACCGCGATGCGCTGGCCCACATGGGCAGCTGTCACCGTGAAGGTCGAACCGCTGCCCGCGGCCGCCCCGTTGACCGTCCATGCGTAGGTGAACGACGTCCCGGCCGTCCACGCTCCCGCCTGAGCCGTGAGGGTGCTTCCGACGGCGACCGTGCCCGAGATGGACGGTGTGCCCACAGCGAGGCAGCCGAGCGAGTTGCCGGCATTCGTGCCGACCGACTTCGTGTCGCCCATGACGACCGTGGCCCGCGGAGCGCGCGCACTCAACGACTCTCGGATCGAGCCGGGCAGGCATTCCTGCAGCGTCGTGTAGATGGGCGCACCGATACGACCGGCGACGGCCGCAGCCGACAGAGCATCGGGGAAGTTTGCGCCCGCCGTGATGAAGGCTGTGTCCACCGTGTTCGGGAAGTACGCGTCGTTGATGAGCGCAGCGGTCTCATAGCGGCCGCTTCCGCCGTATCGGGCGACGTCCAGTCCCGCGCCGCGCAACTGAGACTCGATGCCGGCAGAGACCGACTTGACATCTCCGACGATGCCGACGGATGTCACGCCCAGACGCTTGATCATGTCGAGGGTGCTCGACGGTGCGGTCGCGGCCGTTCCGTTCACGAGGATGACCGGTGCCTGCCGCGAACCAGCGGCGCCGGTTGCGGCGAGCGCGTCGGGGAAGTTGCCGCCGTTGGCGATGATCGCGTGGGATGCCGAGGTGAACGCCGTGCCGACGATGAGGCGGCCGGTCTCGTAGCGGTCGATCCCACCCAGTCGCGTGGTCGGCGCGATGGCCGACAGCGCGCGCACCACGCCATCGCTGATGGAGCGGGCGTCGCCGGTCACGTAGATCTTCTGCGGCGCGAGTCGGCGTACTTCGGCCGCGGTGTCGGCACGCAGACCGTCGCCGGGAGTGAGCAGCAGCGGCCCGCCGAGAACGGCCGCAGCTGATGCCGCCGACAGCGCATCGGGGAAGTTGCTGCCGAGCGACACGAACAGTACGGGAGCGCCGGGCGCGTAGTTCGCCGAGGTCGCGATCGAGGTCTGGTAGCGATCAACGCCGGCCAGACGCGTCGTCCCCGACGCGAACGACGTGATCGTCGTCTGCGCGGCGACGGCAGTCGTGGCGACGCCGCCGGTGAGAACAACGGCGGCGGCGGCGAAGGCCGCGATGATTGGACGAATGCGCATGCACAGTGCCTCTTCCCCAGGGTGGTGCTTGGTTGCGATCCTATCCAGGTCCATAGACACGCGCAGCGACACGATCGGCGGAAATATCCCGTGTCGTCGGGGGCCGCTCGGCTGCGGTATCCCCGCGGGGCCGCCTGCGGACCCAGTTAGACTCGGATGGCGCGCTCGACCCCGTGGTCGAGCGCCGACACCGGTGACCACGACCATCCAGAAGGGCCGTGTCTTGACGACTTCACGCCGTTCCACCCGTTCTCCCCGCCGCGCATTCGCCGCTCTTGCGGCCGCCACCGCTGTGACTCTGGCATTGGCCGCGTGCACGGGTTCGCCCGAGCCCGTCGACTCGACGACGGCACCTCCCCCGCCGCAGTATCCGGCGCAGCCCGACTTCGCGACCGTCCTCGACCCCGCGGCGTTCGCTCCGGCGGAGGAGAGCACCGCGGTGACCTTCACCGGCAGTTACGCTGACAAGGGCACCCCCTATGACGCAGCGCAGATCATGAACGCGTCGCAGGGCGGCTACTCGACGATGACCAACTCGCGCTGGTTTGCCGACAAGCTGCCCCAGCTCTCTGAGATGGGGTTCGAGCAGGTTCGCATCGACCACGTGCTCGATGACGTGTTCTATCACGTCGTCAACAAGCAGTCCGACGGCTCGATCGCCTATGACTTCACGCGCCTCGACGACCTCGTCCTCTCGATCGTCGCCCAGGGCTTCCAGCCCCTGCTCGTCCTGTCGTACACGCCCACGGCCTTCGGCAAGTCGGCGAACACGATGCCCTCACTGCCGGAATGGACCGCGGCGGTGACGGCCGTCGTCTCGCACTATCGCGACCTCGGCTACACCGGCTGGGACTGGGAAGTCTGGAACGAGCCTGACCACGACGCGTGGACCGCCCAGCAGTACATCTCGCTCTATGAAGCGACCGCACCCGCCGTCAAGGCCGCCGACCCGACGTCGCGTGTCGGCGGCGCGACGGCCGCGTTCCTCACCTCGGACGGCAACATCTCGGGGCAATTCATCGACTGGGCGGGGGCGAACCGGGGCATCCCCGTGGATTTCTTCTCAGTGCACAGCTATTTGAGTAGCGATTGGGAGGTGGTCGCCTCGGCGAAGGGCCTGCTCGCGGCTGCCGGCCTCGATCTGCCGGTGCTCATCACCGAATGGGCGCTCAACCCGACGATGACAGCCGGAGCAGGGCAGGGCTCAGACACCAACTCAAGTCCGACCGGTGCAGCATATGTCGCCCGACGGCTGGCTGCAGCAGCCACATCGGGCGCCGAGCGGGTGTTCTACTTCTCACCTGCTGAGGGCTTCACCTACTCGATGCCCTACAACGGTGATCTCGGCTTGATCACGGTGGACGGCCACCGCAAGTCGATCGGCAACGTATTCGAGATGTATGCCGGTCTCGGCGACACGCGCGTCGCGCTGACAGCAACCGGCGCCGCGACGGAGAACCAGAACGTGTCCGGCTTCCTCAGTAAGGACTCGGCCACGTCTGACGCGACCGTGCTGCTGTGGAACAATACCTCGGCCGACGCCACCGCATCGGTCACGATCGACGACCTGCCCTTCGAGTCGGGCAACGTGCGCATCGCGCAACGCGTAATCAGCGCGACGCAGGGCAACGGATTCTCCGACGCGTCGACGGTCGTGGCGCCGAGCTATCCGAGCGCGAACGAGAATGTGCCGACCGTGTCCGACGAGGTCGTCGAGGCCACGTCGACCTACACCGACGAGATCATCATCCCGGCGTATGGCGTCGTGGAAGTTCAGCTCGCAGCCACTGATCTCGACGCCGGCTCGCAGACCCTGAGCCTAGAACCGACGGCGACCAACCTTGCGGCCGCCGCGTCGGGGGCGGCGGTGTCTGCCACATCGTCTACCGAAGACCCCGCCACCGGTTGGGGCCTGGCTGCGGCGAACGACGGCAGGCGGTATTCGGTAGACATCGCCAGCAGCACCGTGCGCGGATGGTCGTCGCAGACGCACCCCGCTGCCGAGGCGACAGAGTCGCTCACGCTCGACTTGGGGGCTGTCACGCCCGTCGACAGCGTGTCACTGTGGCCGTACACGCCGCGATCCGCGCCGAGCTCTGCGTTCCCCCTCGATGCGGAGATCAAGGGATCGGTCGACGGTGAGACGTGGACCACCCTGGCCACCGTGCACAACGAGGCCGGCGCCCGTGTCGCTGGCGAGCAGACGTTCTCATTCGACCCGGCCGAGATTCGCTTCATCACCGTCGAAGCGACGAACCTGGGCGCGGTCGCGGGGCAAGACGGCGCGTTCGCGTTCGCCCTGGCGGAGATCGAGGCCTACCGCCTCGGCGTCAGCGACGGCGGCTTCGAAGCAGCCGACCTTGCCACATGGGATGTGCGCAAGGATGCCACTGTGCAGGGCGATGTCGCACATCGGGGGCAGCAGTCGCTCGCGCTCGGCCGAGACGCATCGGCGACCATTGAGATCCGCGGGCTGCGGCCGAACACGACGTACACCGTCGGCGCCTACGTGAAGGCCTCGGCGGGCTCGACCGCGACGCTGACCACGACGCTTCCGGTCTCGGGTGAGCAGTCGATCTCTTCAGCGAATACAGGCTGGTCGCATCGCTGGCTGACGTTCACGACCGGTGCGCTGGAGACGAGCGTCGAGATCACTCTCGCCAACACGGCTGGGTCAGCCACCGTCTGGATCGACGACGTGAGCGTCTCGCAGACGCCGACGGCAGGCGCTGAGTAACCGGCGCGCCGCAATCAGTTCTGCGGCACTGCGGCGCAGTCGAGTGGCGTCGTTGTCACGGCCGTCGGCGTGACGAGCGGCGTCACCTGCGCTTCGAAGGCGCGGGCCTCGGTGCCCTCCAGGGTGAAGAAGTACTCCATTGAGAGACTTCCGCCCGGCGGCACCTCGATGACAGCCTTGCCGACTGGGTAGTCGGTGTCATGCATGTCGGGCAATGTGACGGCCACGCCGTTGACGGTGGTGCCAGTGATCGTGGATCCCGGGGGTGCATAGAGCCGTATTGTCATCCGATTGACGCCCGGCGCCGTACCCACCTTGTTCCACTCACCGGTGATATGGAATGGGAGGTCCGCTGCGACCGCCGGGTCAATCAGGTTCGACAGATTGATCGCGACGCGGTAAGTCGTCGTGCCGTCGTCCGAACATTGCGCCTGGCTCAGTTCGACTGACTGCCGCAGGTAGTAGCTCAGCTTCGACCCGACGCTGTCCTGGAAGTAGACGCCTGCCCGCACCGTCGTGTCATCGGTGATCGGCAGCTCACCGTTCGGAACGTTGGAGTCGAGCAGTGCTTGCTCATCCTCGTGGGAGCTCCAGAACAGGATCCGGTGCTCGTTCCACCCCTGCGAGAGCGCACCGATCAGCGTCGATGCATCGAGTGCACCACCGGTCAGCCGCGAGAAGACGGCCTGCACGACTTGGGCGTAGACCGCGTCGTGAGCCAGATTGGCCTGTACGACGGGAAGAGATCCGTAACGCAGATACACGCCGTTGAGCAACAACGGCACCAACGACGTCTCATCGAGAGTATCGCCGGTAGCAATGGGGATGGGTCCGGTCGCACGTAGCATGTAGCTCAGCGCGACCGGATCGAGCGAGAGCACGCCATCGAGATGCTCACCGAACTGAAGCTCCCACATCGTGGACACGATCTGGCCCGCCGTAGTGAAGCTCGGACGGGCACTCGCCTCTGCGATAAAGGTCCCGAACTCGCCGTAGGGGTAGACGTCTTCGGCACCGTCCGGAATTGGGATGACCGACTCGGCATACTTCGAGAAAGACCCGGTCGATGCAGCAACGGTCTGCCCCAGGGTGATCTTGCCGTTGTCAACCTCGATGCTGGTGAGACTGAGCGTGGCGCCGCCGAGCGCACGGGGCTCAGCCGGGTTCTGAAACATCAGCACGTAGTGACGTGGTCCGTCGGCACCCATCGCCGAGGGCAGCAGCGGAACGACCACGTCGAGCGTGGAGAGCACCGGCGCGACCTCTTCGAGCATCCCGACGACCTTCGTGCGAGCATCAGCCACCGCACCGATCGTGAACTGGGTGGGGACGTTGCGCGCCTTGGCGAGAGTATCGACCATATTCGTGTTGGCAGTGTGCACCGCGTCGCCGGCGGCGATGATCGGCGCGAGGTCAATCGCGCCATCCTTGGGCGCGAGCGACGCGGGATCGATGTTCGTCACCACCGACAGGAGCGGTTCTGCAACGCCGGTCATCGTGTTGTCAGCGACTTCGGCGAGTTCGCGGACGGCCGTCAGGTTGGGGCCAAGGAACGGCACGATCTCGGCGATCCGCCACACAGGGTCGCCCGTCAGCGCAGCTGCCTGCGAGCTGTGCTCTTTCACCGCTGCGAGGGTTTGCTTTGCAGGCTCCACCTCGAGAGCCAGAGCCTGCTCTTTCAGCGTGCCGATCTGCTGCTGTGCCGCTTCGAGCTCGCCTTTCGCCAACCACCCTCGAACACCGATCCAGACCGACGACAGCACGATATATCCCGCGATGGCGATGATCGCCCAGAACCACCAGCGGCGAGTGAGACGCTTATTTGGCCGAACGCGCGCACGAGTTTGGGGGGCAGACACCGCACGATTCAATCACAGCGAGCGTGAGAATCATCTGAGCGCGGCGCGGATCGACTCGTCGTCACCAAGTACGATCGTTATCGCCGCCAGCGCATCACGAGCGCTACCATCCAGTCGACATCGCGCGCCGAGGAACATGAGAACCCTAGCCTTTTACCTGCCGCAATTCCATAGGATCCGCGAGAACGACTCGTGGTGGGGAGAGGGCTTCACTGAGTGGGTCAACGTCCGTCGCGCAGAGCCGGCGTTCGCGGGACACGCCCACCCGCGCGTGCCGACCGAACTGGGTGAATACGACCTGACTGACCCGTTGGTGCACCGACGTCAGACGGAACTGGCGCAAGCGCACGGGATCGACGGCTTCTGCATGTACTTCTACTGGTTCAACGGTGCTCGCCTACTGGAGCGCCCGACCAATGCGTGGCGCGAGGACTCCACCTTGCTGCCGTACTGCCTATCGTGGGCGAACGAGAGCTGGACGCGACGTTGGGACGGTAAGTCGAAGAGCGTACTCATGGGTCAGGATTATCTCCCTGGCTTTGTCGACGGCTTGTTCGCCGATCTTCTTCCTCACTTCAAGGCCCCGCACTACCTGACATTGGACGGCAAGCCCATCCTCCTCGTGCACCGCGCCGAACAGATCCCCGATGCCCCGTCGTTCGCCCGAAAGCTGCGCGAGAAGGCGATATCCTCGGGGTTTCCCGGTATCCACTTGATCGCAGCCGAGACCACCCCCGGGCTGCGGCCCGCCTCCGTAGGCTTCGATGCAGTGGCTCAGTTCCCGCCCGTAGGAGCGAACACGCTCGCTTCGGCTCATCTGAGCCCGCTACGCGGTGTTCGCCGTGGTTTCCGAGGCCGCCTGATGTCGTACAGCAAGCTCGCACAACGCGCGACGCGCGACGCTCAGCGTTCTTCCTACGTAAAGTACCCAGGAGTCGCGCCCGGCTGGGACAACACTGCGCGTCGGCACAACAACGCAACCATTTACGTGGGCTCCAGTCCGGAGCATTATGCGCGATGGCTGGCGGAGGCACGTTCGTTCGAGCAGGCAAAGCGTGGCGACGACGGTCTCGTCTTCGTGAACGCGTGGAACGAGTGGGCGGAAGGCGCATACCTCGAACCGGATGAACTGCACGGCGATGATTACCTGCGCGCGACTGCGGATCCGGCTGGCTTCGTTGCGACAAGCGATGCGAACAACCTCACACCTGGCCGCTTTCCCGGCACCAGCCAGGTCAACAGCATTGCGCTCGCCGGCATCGGGTCCGCTTTGGCGCTATCTCGTCGGGCACGCAACGTCGTCCGCCGAAAGGGATCGAGCGCCCGTTGACGCGTCCACTGCGTGACTTTCCGAGTCTGTCCGACCTCGAGATGTCGGGGCGCGCGTTCCCTCAGCAGATCGGCAACCTCCTGCGAAGCCCGATGGCGATGATGCCGCTTTGGATCGTAGCGGGGACCGCGCTCTACACCCTCGGATGGTCGCGGCTGTTCGAGCCTTTTCGCTTGGACACACTCGCGTTCCTCGCCATCGCGGCACTCCTCTTCGTCGCACTTGCGACGACCTCGCGCATGGAAGTCGATGCACGTCCAGGTGCCAGTCTGGACCGCTGGGCGCTCACTGTCATCGGCGTGTACTTCGTGGGCGCGTACATCGAGAATGGCGGAATCCCCGTCATCCAGATCGCCACCGGCGACGACTACGACGTCTACGGTTTCGGCGTCGACGGGCTCCACATCTTCATGCTGTGCTTCACGGGCTTCTACGGTGTGCGTGCCTGGCACGTCTTTCTTACGCGCGGCGGGATGTGGAATCTCGCGGCGCTCGCCGGAATCGGCGGGCTGCTCCTTTCGATCGGGAATCGCAGTGCGTTCTCCTTCCTCGTCTTCGCGTGTGCCGTTGTCTTCGTCCGACTGCGAAGGATCTCGGCGCCTGTCTGGGCTGGCGTAATCCTCGCCGCTATCATCTTTGCTTTCGGTTTCGGAAAGTTCGGCGACTTCCGCCTGAGCTACCAGATCGAACAGGCGACAGGCGAGCCTGGCGCACCCGATGCCGTTCTTGCCCTGGCTCGAGCGACGGACGGCTTCAGAGAGTCCGGCCTGTCGCCGTCGTGGCTGTGGACGTACATGTACTTCGCATCACCACTCGCGAACCTCAACTCTGCCTTCAACCTGAGCGGCGGGCGTCCCTGCGGGCAAGAATGTGATGTGTCGGCGGCGCTCGTCTACGACGTGCTTCCGGACGTGATCGGCGTGAGGCTCGGGGCGATCCTCGGAATCGCCGATCCCGCGACCACGGACTTTCTCGTCGCACCCAACTTGACCGCATCTACCGCCTTCGGCACTGCAGTAGTCGCCGCTGGGGCGGTCGGCGGGATGATGACGCTCGCTTTCCTGGCGGCGTTGGGGGTTATGTCCGCACGTCTACTGCGCGATTCCCCCGCCGGGGAGGTCGGTATGGCAATCCTCGCGACGGTTATCTTCTTCTGCTTCTTCGAAAACATGTTGGTATATACGCCGCTTTTGGGACAGCTCGCGTTCCCTCTCGCGCTAGCGGGATACTCCCGTGTGCGCCGACGTACCCGCGCCCAACCTCCCGAGAGCGCGCTTCACCCGAAATGACCACGGCTCGCCACCCGGAAGGTCGCAGGAGCAGGTCGCAACAAGTTGCTCAGCGCCCCATCAGGACAGCGGCCGCACCATGTACCTGACAGCGCGAGTTGCGAGCGACATTGGCGAACGCTGGAAGCGATCATGACGTCGTGCACTCGCCTCTCTATTCCGTACCCGGTCGCCCGAGTCGCTGATCCCGCTGACGATCGCAGAAATCGCGTCCTGCATGTTGTTTGCAGCCGCATGTGCGAGCTTCACTCCTGTAGAGGCGTCGCGGCTACGCGCTTCGAGCGCAAGGGCACGGTCGACGGCGCTCGATAGGTCATTGATTCGCACGCGAGTGGGCATCGGATCGGTCCAAGCCGATGCATATCGCGCGACCTTCTCAATCTCGAGACCAACGTGCGGAACGTCGAACGACATCGAGATGATCATCGCGTGCAGGGACGTCCCGAGAACCAGGCTACTGGTCGCGATCTCCCGGGCCTTCTCGAGTGCGCTTACAGCCGTGGAAACACTTGCATCCAGCGCCGGGTTTCGGCTCTTCATCGCTTGTATGACCGCGGCATACAACTCGATGGAGTCGTGCCTCGGCGCAGTCCCGGCAGGGAGAAATCTCAGTTCACGCCCGGCGAGCGCGGGGGCGTCCAGGAGCGCGTTCGCGAGTTCATCGGTTCTCCCTGAGAGCACGGCCTCGCTCATCTGCACGATGACATGACCGGAGTGCCGCGCGGTCTCTCGTGCCTGCGGAGATGCCCAGGTCTCGTGGTCGAGCCGGAGCGTGTGCACAAGGTCGGGTGCGAGGCGATGAGGTACACCCAACTCGTCTAGCAGGGCAGACGAGCTCTTGTCGCGGACAGAAACAAAGTCCGCCTCCCGGAGAGCGGTCTCCGCGCTCGCGCGCATATCGCGCTGCAGAGATCGTATGCCAGAGAGACCGACGGAGTTGACGACCAAGGGCAACGGCCGCAGTACGCCGCGCGAAGACATACGCGGAAGGTAGGCAAGGTCCGTGAGCCTGGCGCCAGACTCATCACGGATGATCCTGCGACGGACGCGCCTCGGCGCATCACTGAAGCCAGCCGATTGTTGTAGCGTCCCGAGCATGCCATAGGCCGCGTACATCGCGACGCCGGCAACCTCACCGCCGACTGTCCAGACGCCATCGAGATGTCCGTTTTCCGAGGCTTCAGTCAACGTATGCGCCGGTCGTCGCGAGAGGAGTTCTGGCGTGCTTTTGAATGGGGTGAGCGGAAGAGCCACCACACCCGAGTGCGCCAGATATCGCTCCGTGCGCTCAAGGAAAAGAATGTCGCCGAAGTTGTCCCGCTCGTAGGCACCCAGAAGGCCAACAACGCTCATCTCTTTCATAGGTTCGTCCCTGTCCATCGCTTAACCCGCTCCTACTTGCGCCCCAAAGCGACGCGGACGGCCCGAACGAGATGACGGTAATCATCCCTCACCGCCGGTATCGCGAGGGCGATGGCGTACCCGCCGAGGACGCCCAGGAGGGCGGCCCCCGCTTCCGCAAAAGCGCCAGCTTCCGCGACTGCGGCGGCAGTCGCACAGAGCAACCCTATCGCCGCAGAAACCGCACCAGTGCCGAGGAGTCGCGCGCCCTGCAGTAGGAGCGGGGCCGGCGGCAGTGCGGCTGCCCTGGTCGACCAGATGAGTGCCACCGGCCAAGCGATCGCGACTGCAATGGTGTATCCGAGGGCCACGCCTACCGCACCGAAACTGACGCCGATCAGAACCCCGACCACTTTGAATGTCGATGAAACGATCATGTAGTTCCGCAACCGGGCCGCGTGCCCCGAGGTCACGAACAGCCAGGATGCGACCGTCGCCAACTGCTGCAGCGCTGCCGCAATAGCCAGAATCGCGACAATCGGGGCGGCGTCCGACCATTCTGAGCCGAGCAGAAGGCGGACGCCCGCGTCGGCGCCCGCGAACATCGCCGCGGCGATCGGAACGGTCAGGTACCCCAGGAGCAGCTGTCCCCGCAGGAGAAATCGCATCAGCGCGGATTCATCGTCCCGCACGATCGATAAAGACGGAAGCGCCACCGTAACGGCCGGAGCCTTCACCTGATCTAGAGTTCCAACTGAGAGTTGAAATGCCCGCGAGTAAACCCCGGTTGCGCGCGGTCCCGCCCACAGGCCCAGCGCGATCGTGTCGACATTGTTCCCCAGATATCCGATCAACTGAGAGGCCGCGTAGTCGGCCCCAAACCGGTAATACCTACCCATGCCACTCACGCGCACAGGACGCCGTGGCCTCCACCTTCCAGAGACGATCAAGACCGCTGTCGACAAGAGCGCGACGGTCAGCGCCTGCGCCACCAAGCTCCAGTATTCAGCGCCCGCGACTGCGGCGGCGATGGCCGCAATCAGCCCTCCCACCGCGGCGGCGGCATCCGCAGCGGCCAGGCGCCGGTAACGGCGTTCGCGGGTCAGGCTCGCCCGATACTGTGCCCCTACGCCGTTGATCAGGAACACTCCACTCAGGGCGGCTACGACTCCAGCAAGGGCCGGCATGTCGAAGAGCCAAGCGAGCGGCTGCGCGAGAATCAGCGCGAGTGCCGCCAGTAACACCCCGAGCGCAGTATTCGTCCAGAACAGCGCGTCACGGTGTGTGTCGGGGAGGTCACGTTCGCGTATCGCGGCTACAGACAATCCGAAATCTCGGAAGTACTCGGCAAGGCCGACAAAAGCGGTGGCAACAGCGAAGACGCCGAATGCTTCAGGCGTCAACAGACGCGAAAGCACGACCAAGCCGACCAGGTACGCGGCGAACTTTACGACCTGGGCGATGCCGAGATCCCTCGCGCCCCTCACGGCCTCGCCAGCAAGCCCATTACTCATCGTAATTTCCCTTGAACATGCGCATCTCGTTGAAACGCGACGGCGTCAAGCTTGCGCGCCGCCGACAAGCGCGCCCAGGATGAGAGCACACCCTCTCGCAGCCGGCGCTCGACGAGTTACGACCGCAATCGTGATGAGCCGCGAAGCACGCAACGCGCGCCCGCGAACTGAGAACGCGTCCATCACCTGTGCTACGGAGGGCGGCATCGTCGAGAGCTTGCTTCGGAGACTATGCGCCATGTTGACTCGCCAACCCCAACGATGTATGCGGAGATAGCCGATCATGGCTCGCGGACCGCCGGCGCTCGAACTCATGAGGGCTTGGGAGCGGGCGACGATGCTTGTGCTCTCCTCCTCGCCGATGACGTTGGCGTCATGCTGGACGTAGTCCTGGACGACGCGTGGGTCGAGGATCACGCCACCGGTCGACGCGGCCGCAACTCCGAGCCAATGGTCGTGATACGCCACATCGGTCGGCTCCGGGAACGGTAGCGCGATATCCAGCAGATCTCTGCGGAAGACTGCGAGGCTTCCCGTCACCTGGTTGTCAACCATGAGCGCTGTCAGACCCCGGTACGCGCGAGCCGTAACCCCCGACGAGACCCCGTCCTTGTCCACAACGCGCGCAGCCCCTGTCACCAACGATGCGTTGACGAGCGCGGGCAGTAAGGTCGCAAGCTTCTCTGGGTACCAGCGATCGTCTTGGTCGGCAAGGGCGATCCACGACGACGTCGCTTCGACCTCAGAGAGCAACCGTTCGAAGTTGCGGTAGAAGCCCACGTTCTCGTCAAACGCCAACACCGTGAACCTGGAGTCCTCACCAATGGCAGCACGCAGCAGCGCGGCGGTGGCAGGATCGGTGCCGTCGATACCGACGAGGCATCGCCAAGTCTTCACGCTCTGAGCTTTTATCGAGTCGAGTTGGACCTTCAGCAGGTCTGGGTCGGGCCGGTATACAGCCATGCAGATAGTGCCGAAGAAATCGTCTTCGTCTGACTGATGAGGCATCACTGGCCATCCGGAAAAACAGCGGACTCAACATCAGGGTGCACCCGAGCGCTGATGCGGCGCCCGAGGAGAAACTCGGGGTACCTCCGGTAGAACTTGGCCATGGACGCTAGTTCTCGACGCCACGGCGCAACACTGAACCGTGTGGTCTCACGCGCCCATCCGTGGACGAATCTCGCACGAGGCGACACCAGTACCTCAAGACCCGCTGCCCACGCTCTCAGGCAGATGTCCTTGTCCTCGTAGTACAAGAAGAAGTGTGGATCCCACCCCTTCACGCGATCGAACGCCTCAACGGCCCCGAACACCGCAGCTCCCATGAACCAGCAGACTGGGCGGGGCTCGGATCCGTGCGCCAAGAGCAAGTAGCGCGGGTCGCCGCCTCGCAGCCGGTTGCGTATCTTCGCGGTCAGCAACGGGTATCCGCGTCCGTTCGGCTGCAATGAGCCGTCAGCATTGACCAACTGCGGCGCCACGAGCGCGCCCCGACTGAGGGCGATCTCTCTGAGCTCGCGCAGACCCGCCTCATCGATGCGCAGATCAGGATTGACAAACCCGACGAACTCGCTCCGCGCCGCTTGGCGACCAATGTTGTTGGCGTAGGAGAACCCTTTGTTGGCCCCCAGCCGGATGACATGGGCCCCCAGGCGATCAGCGACGTCGGCCGTGTCGTCAGTGGAGGCATTGTCGACCACGATCCACTCGACGCCATCGGGTAACGGTCGCTGCCAGAACTCGGCGAGAGTAGCCGCGCTGTTATAGGTCACCGTGATGAGCGTGCACCATGGCCGCCCATCCGCCCCCACCTCCTGCAACGTCCTAGCTCCTCTGCGGCATCTGGCGCCCGCGTTTTGCAAACCTGAGCAATTCTAGAGTGTTTCCGAGACGGACGCGTGCGCACCAATGCGAGGGCACCGTATACTCACCCCTCCGCGTCTCGACCCGACACTAGTCGGTCAAGTCTTCCGAGCCCCCGAGACGCGCCCACCGTCGCTTGATTGCGCGATGCCTCAGCGAGGACTTCACTCGCCGTTGTACGCCGCCAGCACCTCGGCGATCGGGGCATCCATCTTCAGCTGCCCCTTGTCGAGATAGAGCCCACGGGTGCAGAAGCGGCGCAGGTCCTTCTCGTTGTGACTGACGAAGAAGAGCGTCCTGCCGGCAGCTAGCAGCTCATCGATGCGGCGGTAGCACTTGTCGCGAAACGCCTTGTCGCCGACGGCGAGCACCTCGTCGACGAGCAAGATCGGTTCGTCGAGCTGCGACACGACGGAGAATGCCAGTCGCACCTTCATTCCATTCGAGAGATGCTTGTAGGGCATGTCGATGAAGTCGGCGATCTCCGCGAACTCGATGATGTCATCGAAGCGGCGCGCGACCTCGGCCCGACTCATGCCGTGCAGACCCGCAGTCAACCGGACGTTCTCACGCACGGTCAGGTCTCCCACGAAGCCGCCGGTGATCTCGATCAGCGGCGCGACTCCCCCGCGCACATCGACGGTGCCCTCGTCTGCCAGCAGCACACCGGCGACAAGCTTGAGCAGCGTCGACTTGCCCTGCCCGTTGCGACCGACGACACCGATCGCCTCACCCTGGCGCACGTCGAACGACACCTCACGCAGCGCCCAGAACTCGTCGGGTCGCGTGCGGCGACGTGACCCGCCGAAAAGGTCCTTCAGGCTGCGGCGGCCCCGCCGAATGCGTCGAAAGCGTACCCCGAGGCCGGCCACGTGAATGGCGATGTCTGCAGCCACTACAGCTCCTTCAACACGGCCGGCTCGAAGCGTCGGAACACGTAGGCACCCACAGCGAGCAGAACGAGCGACATCACCGCGGCGAGGCCCGCGGCAGCGGCATCCCACTCACCGGGGAACAGCCCGGCGCGGTACAACGAGAAGATGCCCGACAGCGGATTCAGCAGGGCGATCTCGCGGAACGGTGAGGGCAGATCGGGCAGTCCGTAGATGATCGGCGACGCATAGAACAACGCCCGCAGCACGAGCCGCGTCGTGCGCTCGAGGTCGCCCCATAGCGCACACAGCGGGGCGATGAGCAGCCCGAGTCCGACCAGCAGGATCGTCTGCAGCAGCATGCCGAGCGGAAAGAGCAGAACCATCGCGTTGAGCTCGACGCGCGGCACGGCGAATACCGCGAACAGCACCAGCACCGGAATCGAGAACGCGAACTCGATGCCCTTGCTGAGCACGATCCGATTCACCCAGATCGACCGCGGAATGGCCGTCGACCGCACCAACCGGGCATCCTTCTGGAACGCCTTCGTGAAATCCCCCACCGCCGAGTTGAACCACACCCAGGGCAACAGCCCCGCGATGAGGAACACGATGTACGGCGATGCGCCGATGTCACCGCGCTGGAACACCTGCGTGAAGACGAACCAATAGATGGCACTCATCACGAGCGGGTCGAGCACTGACCACAGATAGCCCAGCGCGCTCGTCGAGTACCGCACCCGCAGATCACGCGCCGACAGCAACCACAGCGAGTGCAGATAGCGCCGCGGCGATCCGGGGGCGCCGACGACGGCGGTGGTCACGGTGTCGAGTCTAGGCGCGAGCGCTCACTGCGCCCGTACTTCGACGACGACATCCGCGTCGGGGCACAACTGGGCGAAGCGCTCGGGCAGGGTCGCGTCGCTCGTCACGATGCGCACGGGGGTATCCCACACGCGCACCGCCTCACACGCCTGCTCTTCGTTGCGCGGGTCAAGCCCGTACGCGTACACCCTGATGGGGTCAGACCCCGACTCGACGTCCAACTGCAGCAGCCAGCTGTTGAGGAAGACATCCTGGGGCACCGACAGGTACGACACGACCATCGTGCGCTCGCCCGGAACAGCCAGATCGAACAGGCGCTGCGCGGCCGGCGGGCTCTCGGCGACCCCGGTGCCGGTCACGATCGCGACCGGAGTGAGCAGCGACGTCAGCCGATCGGTCGTCGGCAGCACCTGCGCCATCAACACCCACGGCAGACCGACCGCTGCCGCGAAGACGCCGATCGTCAGCCCCGCTCGCCGCCGCGCCCCGGCCAGTTCCGACAGGATCGTCGCGGTGAGCACCACCAGCAGCAACGAGGCGACCAGCCAGCTGAACTTCGCCGGGTAGTAGCCCCACCACTCGGCATCCGCGCGCACACGCTGCCAGGCGAGATACGCGCCCACCAGCGCCGAAGACCCGACGATGATCGCGACGCCGACCAGCTGATGACGCTGGCCCAGGTGCACCGCGGTGAATCCGGATGCCACGAGGGTGACGATCACGATCACGGCGATGTGCACGGGCGCGATCGGCATGATGCCGCCATCGACGGCGAGCGCCTCGCCCTCGCGCAGCAGGTCCGGCAGGGTGACGAACAGCAGATACAACGGCACGGGCACGACCGCAAGCACCAGCAGCCCCACCCGTCGACGGTCGACCCGCTCGCGCCGCAGAGACGGCAGGCGCGAGACCAGCGCGAACACCGCGAGCAGGAACGGCAACGCCGCCACGGGCGCCCACGTGGCCAGCAGGGCCACCGACGCGAGACTCAACGCCGCGGCACCCGCGATCGGGGCGACCCTCGTCTCGAGCCACGCCAGCCACGATGCGAGCAACAGCACGAAGGCGAGTGTCGCGTTGTAGAAGCCGAACTGCGCGGAGAACCCGAACGTGAACCACACCCACGGGATCACGCCCGCAACGGCGGCCGCACCGACGCGTGCCAGCCGCGATCCGCCGTGCACACTGCGAGCGCCAATGAGCGCGGCCAGCAAGCCGGCCAACGCGGTAGCGAGCAGCCAGAACGTCGCGAATCGACCTGCGTCATGGCGCAGCAGATCCGCTGCGGCAACCGAGTCCCGACCGACGGCGGCAGCGATGGCGAGCAAGCCCGCCGCCAGTGGCGACGGATTGGGGTGGGCCACCGCATCAAGACCACCGTCGGCGATCAGCACGCGCGTCGTGACGAGGTTCCAGACGGCATCGCCGCGCATCGCCCACTCGAGGTTTCCCGAGAACAGTCCCCACGCGCTCACTGCTGCCACGAGCAGCACCGGGACGATGAGCAGCGGCAGCACGACCCGCAACGCGCGTCGACCGATCAGTCGATGCGCGCCGGTGCGGATCAGCACCCCGATCGAGAGGGCCCCGAGAACGGCGAACATGATGCCGGCCCCGCCGACGAGGCTGACGCCGGTCGCGGGAGTGAACCGCAGCACCAAGGCGATGAGCGCGAACTCGGTGATGGTCGCCGCAGCGATCGCGAACGGCCACGAGGTTCGCTGCCCGATCGCCAGGGTCATACTCACGAGCACGGCCAGCGGAGCGACCCACGGCGTGACACCCGTGACGAACAGGACGATCCCGACGATGACGCCGACCGCTGCGGCGCCGATCCAGACGCGCTCGGCTCGGCGCGTGTGCAACCCCGCGCTCACGCGAGCTGGTTGTTCCACATCGACAGCGCAGACCCGATGGCCATGTGCATGTCGAGGTACTGGTAGGTGCCCAGGCGGCCACCGAAGTGGACATCCTGCTCGCCCTTCGCGAGCTCGCGGTAAGCGAGCACCCCGTCACGGTCGGCGGGAGTGTTGACCGGGTAGTACGGCTCGTCGGCACGCTCGGCGAACCGCGAGTACTCGCGCATGATGACGGTCCGGTCGGTCGGGTATCGGTCGGCGCGTTCGGGGTGGAAGTGCTTGAACTCGTGGATGCGGGTGTACGGCACCTCGGCATCCGCGTAGTTCATCACCGACGTGCCCTGGAAGTCGCCCACCTCGAGCACCTCCTCCTCGAAATCGAGCGTCCGCCATGACAGTTCACCGGCCGTGTAGTCGAAATACCGGTCGACCGGGCCCGTGTAGACGATCGGCACCTGCCCGACGGTGGCCTGCTTGTTCAACGGCTGCGCCTGGTCGAAGAAGTCGACGTTCAGCTTCACCTCGATGTTCGGGTGGTCGGCCATCCGCTCCAGCCACGCCGTGTACCCGTCGGTGGGCAGGCCCTCCCACGTGTCGTTGAAGTACCGGTTGTCGTACGTGTACCGCACCGGCAGGCGACTGATGATCTCGGCGGGAAGATCCTTCGGATCGGTCTGCCACTGCTTGCCCGTGTAGTCGCGGATGAACGCCTCATACAGCGGGCGACCGATCAGGCCGATCCCCCGCTCCTCGAGGTTCTGTGCCGTCTTCGGGTCGAACTCGCCCGCCAGCTCACGCACGAGCTGACGCGCCTGGTCGGGCGTATACGCAGCTTGGAAGAACTGGTTGATCGTGCCGAGATTGATCGGCAGCGGGAACACGACACCCTTGTGGTTCGCGTACACGCGGTGCACATAGTCGGTGAACGACGTGAACCGGTTCACGTACTCCCACACCGTCGCGTTCGACGTGTGGAACAGGTGCGCCCCATACCGGTGCACCTCGATGCCCGTCGTCGGCTCGGCCTCGCTGTACGCGTTCCCACCGATGTGGTGACGTCGGTCGATGACCGTCACCTTTCGCCCGGCAGCAGCAGCCCGCTCGGCGATCGTGAGGCCGAAGAAGCCGGAGCCGACGATGAGAAGATCCATGGTTCAGAGTCTGTCATGCGAGCCATCTCGCGTAGCCTGGACAGGCTATGACCATCGAGATTTTCGTGCCCTTCTGGGGCGACCCCGGGCTCCTCTACGACACCGTGGAGTCGGTGCGCGCCCAGCGCGACGCTGACTGGCGCCTCATCGTCATCGACGACTGCTATCCCGATGACAGCGTCCCCGCTCATTTCGCCGCGATCGACGATCCGCGCATCGAGTACGTGCGCAATGAGGTCAACCTCGGGATCACCGAGAACTACCGCGAGGCGATCCGCCGGGCAACCACCGAGCACATCGTGATCCTCGGCTGCGATGACCTCCTCCACCCCGACTATCTCGACGTGATCCGCCGGACCGTCGCGGCGGTGCCGCACGCCGACGTCATCCAGCCCGGCGTCATCGTCATCGACGAGCACAGCGCCGTCGTGTCACCCCTCGTCGACCGGGTCAAGCAGCGCCTGCTCGCGCCGCGCCGTGGCACCGGCGTCGCCGTGCTCACAGGCGAGCAGATGGCGACAAGCCTCATCCGCGGCGACTGGCTCTACTGGCCGTCACTCACCTTCCGCACCGAGACGCTCAAGCGCATCGACTTCCGCGAGGGTCTTCCGATCATCCAAGACCTCGCCCTGCTGATGGACATCGCGTTCGACGGCGGCACCCTGGCCTACAACCCGACCGTCGCCTTCTCGTATCGTCGTCACGGCGGCAGCGCCTCACAGAAGACCCTGCTCGACGGCAGACGCTTCCGCGATGAGCGCAGCTACTACGCGCAGGCCCGGCAGCTCGCCGGCGCGAAGGGATGGCGCCGCACGGCACTGACGGCGCGGATCCGCCTCATGTCGCGTCTGCACGCCGTCACCGAACTGCCCGGCGTCCTGCGGTCGGGAACACGCGACGGACTAGAATCGACGCTGGCTCACATTTTCGCCCTCTAGCCCGGGAGTCTCCCGCGGCGGCGCACACCACCCAGGAGACCATTCATGCCTGAGCACGTGCTCATCACCGGCGGCGCAGGGTTCATCGGCACTCGACTCGCGCGGCGCTTCGTCGACGCCGGACACACGGTGACCGTGCTCGACTCGCTCATCCCGCAGGTGCACGGCGACGACCCACAGACCACATCGCCGCTGCTGCGCTCACTCGACGGCATCGCGACGGTGATCGAGGGCACCGTCACCTCGGTCGACGACCTGCGCCGCGCACTGCAGGGCGCGCAGATCGTCGTCCACCTGGCCGCCGAGACCGGCACCGGCCAGTCCATGTACGAGATCGACCGCTACGTCGAAGCCAACGTCGGCGGCACCGCCAAGCTGCTCGACCTGCTCGCGAACGAGTCCCACACCGTGGGGCGCCTCGTGATCGCCTCGTCGCGGTCGATCTACGGCGAGGGCGCCTACCGCACCGACGACGGCCGCCTCGTGTACCCGTCACATCGCGCCGACGCCGACATGGCCGCCGGCGACTTCGACGTGCACGCGCCCGGCGAAGGCGAGCTCACGCTCGTCCCGACCGACGAGTCGGCGAAGCTGCACCCGTCGAGCGTGTACGGAATCACGAAGCAGATGCAGGAATCGCTCATCATGACCGTCGCGCCGACGATCGGCATCGAACCGGTGTCGCTTCGCTACCAGAACGTGTACGGGCCGGGGCAGTCGCTGAAGAACCCCTACACCGGCATCCTGTCGATCTTCTCGACCCTCATTCGCCAGGGCAAGCCGATCAACATCTTCGAGGACGGGCTCGAGAGCCGCGACTTCGTGTACATCGACGACGTCGTCGAGTCCACCTTCCTGGCCTCGACGCTGCCGGCCGCAGCCGGGCGCACGATCAACGTCGGCTCAGGTGTCGCGACGACAGTCAACGAGGTCGTGGATGCCCTGTTCACCGCCTTCGGCACCGAGGTCCCGACCACCGTGACCGGCAACTACCGACTCGGCGACATCCGACACAACGTCGCCGACACCACGGTGCTCGCCGACGCGCTGGGCTACTCGCCGCGCACCGACTTCCGCACGGGCGTCACACGCTTCGTCGAGTGGGTGCTCGAGGAGCCCGTCGAAGAGAGCGGCTACGAGCGTTCACTCAAAGAGATGGCCGAGCGGAGCCTGCTCAAGTAATGGTCACTGCGACGGTCTCCGCCCGCGCCTTCCCCCATCGGAACAACAGCCTCAACCTCTTCCGGCTGATCCTCGCGGCGGCGGTGCTGTTCGCGCACGCGTTCTACATCACCGGCAACGGCACCGGGCCGATGCTGCACGGCGAGAACCTCGGTGGGTGGGCTGTCGCCGGCTTCTTCGTGCTGAGCGGGTTCCTGATCATGGGCAGCCGCATGCGGCACTCCCCCGGCGAGTTCCTGGTGCACCGCATCGCCCGGATCTACCCCGCGTTCCTCGTCGTCATCGTCGTGACCGCTCTCGTGTTCGCACCGCTGGCCGGCCTGCTCGAGCGGGGCAACCTCGACGGCTTCCTCACGACGCCGGTCACTCCGCTGCAGTACATCTGGGGCAACCTCGGTCTCGAGGTGAGCTCGTACACCGTCTCGTGGACGTTGCAGACCGTTCCCTACCCCGGGGCGTGGAACGGCTCGCTGTGGACGCTCTACTTCGAGTTCTTCTGCTACATCATCGTCTGGACGCTGGGTTTCCTGCCGTGGTTCCGGCGCACGGTGTGGTTCCCGATCGCCCTGTGGGTCGTCGCCGTCGGCATCTACGCGACAGCAGGATTCTGGGGGCGGCTGGGGCTCGCGGCCGACTTCACGCTGCTGTTCAAGCTGTTGCCGTTCTTCCTCGGCGGGGTCGTCGCGTTCATCGCGTTCGAACGCTGGGGGCTGCGCACGCAGATCGGCATCGCGAGCCTCGCAGGAGCGCTCGTGATCATCGTGGTCGTACCCGGGTTCGGCGGTCAGCTCGCATCTCCGCTGCTCGCCTACGGCCTGCTGTGGCTGAGCACCGTCATCCGTCAGCCGAAGCTCATCGCCACGCACGACGTCTCGTACGGCTTCTACATCTATGCCTGGCCCACCGCGCAGCTGCTCGTGCTGCTCGGTGCGGCTCGGGCCGGCGTCTGGGTGTTCATGATCGTCAACGTCGTGGCGACCCTGGTGTTCGCCGTCGCGAGCTGGCTGCTGGTCGAACGCCCGATCATGCGGGCGACGCGCGCTCATCTGCGCACGTTCTCCGGAACGAAGCAGACCACGACCGCGAACTAGAATGGTCGGCATGCCCCGCGTCTTGGTCGATCTGCTGTCGTACACGGGCACCAAGGGCGGCATGGAGGTCTACACCCGCGAACTGTACCGTCGCCTGGGCACGCTCGCCCCCGACTGGGAGTTCGTGGGGTTCTTCAGCCGCGAGGGCTACGCCCTGGATCGCAGCTGGTTCCCCGGTCGCGCGATCGATTCGGGCATCAGCGGTGAGAACCGCTTCGTGTGGGCGTGGGGCGAGCTCGTCTCGGTCGCTCGCGCGGCCCGCCGCGAGAGCGCGGATCTCGTCCACTCGCCCGCGACACTCGGCCCCCGTCGCACGACGATGCCACACGTGGTGACGATGCACGACATGCTCTATTGGAGTCATCCCGACTTCATGACGACGCCCCTGTACACCGAGCCGGTGAAGTGGATGGAGCGGATCGTCTCGCGCAACGCCCGACGCATCATCACCGACAGCCCCGGATCAGCCTCCGAGATCGTCAAGTACCTCCACATCGACCCGGAACGGATCGACGTCGTGCCGCTTGCCGGCGGACACCCCCAGGGGGTCGACCGCTCGCTCGCAGGCAGCGAAGGCCCGATGATCCTCGCGATGGGCAATCGGCGGCCGCACAAGAACTGGGGCTCGCTGCCGCGCGCGATCGCGCTGCTGCCCCCCGAGCGTCGCCCCCGCGTCGTCATCACCGGCGGCCGCGGCGATGACCCGCTTGCCCCGCTCGTCGACGAGCTCGGGGTCGCGGACTGGGTCGAGCTGCGCGGGTGGGTCGACGACGACGAGGTCGCGCACCTCTACTCGACGGCCACCGCCCTTGCCATCCCCTCACTCGCGGAGGGCTTCTCGCTGCCCGCGCTCGAGGCGATGAGTGCGGGCGTGCCCGTCCTGCTGAGCGACATCGACGTGCACCGCTACGTCGGCGGCGACGCCGCGCGCTACTTCGCGCCGCAGAATGATCAAGCGCTGGCCTCCGTGATCGACGACGTCGTCGCCGACCCGGCGTTGCAGGCACAGATGAGCGCAGAAGGCCACCTGCAAGAGCAGAAGTTCACGTGGGATCGCACCGCGCGCGAGACGCTCACCGTCTTCGAGCGTGTGCTCACCGGTGCGTGACCGGTACCCTCCGACATGACAGGGGGCGCGATGCGCCCGTTACCAAAGAAGGATGACATGGCAGACCAGAAGCGTGCACTGATCACCGGTGTGACCGGACAGGACGGCGGACACCTCGCCGAGCTGCTGATCGCCGAAGGCTACGACGTCTACGGCCTCGTGCGCGGTCAGAACAATCCCCGCCGCGCCGTCGTCGAGGCCGAGTTCCCCGACCTGACCCTCATCGAGGGTGATCTGACCGATCCGGCATCGCTCGTGCGCGCCGTCGAGCGCTCCGACCCTGACGAGGTCTACAACCTCGCCGCGGTGAGCCACGTCGGCTTCTCGTTCGCGAACCCCACCCTGACCGCCGATGTCACCGGCAAGGGCGTGCTCAACCTGCTCGAAGCCGTGCGCATCACGGGTCGCTCTGAGCGCACGCGCTTCTACCAGGCATCCACCAGCGAGATGTTCGGCGGGCTCGACTACAACCGCCCCGGCAACGGGTACACGGAAGACTCGCTCTTCCACCCGCGCAGCCCCTACGGCGTCGCGAAGCTGTACGGCCACTGGATCGCCAAGAACTATCGCGAGAGCTACGGGATGTTCGTCTCGTGCGGCATCCTGTTCAATCACGAGGGCGAACGTCGCGGCAAGGAGTTCGTGACCCGCAAGATCACCGACGCCGTCGCGCGCATCAAGCTCGGCACGCAGAGCCACATCAATCTGGGCAACCTGTGGCCCAAGCGTGACTGGGGCTACGCCGGCGACTACGTGCGCGGCATGTGGCAGATGCTGCAGCATGGCGAGCCCGACGACTTCGTCCTGGCCACCGGCGAGACCCACTCGATCGAGGAGTTCCTGACCCTCGCCTTCGCCGAGATCGGTGTCGACGACTGGCAGCCGTACGTGCGGCAGGATGCCGCGCAGCTGCGCCCCGCCGAGGTCGACATCCTGCTCGGCGACCCGTCGAAGGCCGAGTCGGTGCTCGGGTGGCATCGTGACGTCGACTTCCCCGGGCTCGTGAACCGCATGGTGGCGCACGACCTCGCCGTGCAGTCCGCCGCAGTCTGATCGTGCCGAGCCGCACTCTCGTCGTCACCGGCGCCAGCGGGTTCGTCGGCACCCACGTCGTACGCCAGGCGCGTGACGCCAGCTGGCGTGTGGTCGCCGTCGGACGCGAGGATGCGGCGCCGCAGCAGATCACCGCGCTCGCCGATCGCTACATCGGCGCCGACCTGGCCGGCGAGTGGCCCGTCGACGAGAGGGTCGACGCGGTCGTGCACTTGGCCGGCCTTGCCGCCGTCGGCCCGTCGTTCGCGCAGCCGCAGCGCTACATCGAAGTCAACAGCGCGATCATGACGGCGATGTGCGAGAGCCTGCTGCAGAACTCGCCCGGCGCCCGCGTGGTCGTCGTCAGCTCAGGGTCGGTGTACCACTCCAGCGCTGCGGATCGCCCCGTCGACGAGACCGCCACGACGTACGCCGGATCGCCCTACGCGGTCGCCAAACTGCTCGTCGAGCGACAGGCGGAGTACTACGCCCACCGTGGACTCGACACCGTCGTGATGCGCCCGTTCAACCACATCGGCCCGGGCCAAGGTCTCGGCTTCCTGGTGCCCGACCTGGCGCGCGCCCTGCGGACGCTCACGCCGGGCGGGTCACTCACGGTCGGCAACCTCGACACGGCGCGCGACTACACCGACGTCCGCGACGTCGCCGCCGCCTATCTCACGCTGGCGGGCGCGGCGGCACACAGCCACGCTGTGTACAACGTGGCTTCCGGCGTCAGCCGCACCGGCCGCGAGGTGCTCGAGGTCATCGCCGGTGCGCTCGGCGTGGCCGTCCCACCGCTCGAGATCGATCCGTCGCGCCTTCGACCCGGCGATCCTGCGCGCATCACGGGATCAGCCCAGCGCTTGCGCGACGAGTTCGGCTGGGCTCCGAGCCGGGACTGGACAAGCTCGATCCGCGACTTCGTCGCGGCTTCTTAGCCGGCCGCTTCGACGCTCGGCTCCCGAGCCCACCAGATCGCGGCGACGTGCACCACGACCCCGACCGCCGGCGGCACGAGGAGAGTGAGCGCGACCCGGGACTCCAAGCCCACCGGCAGCAGCAGACACACGATCGTCAGTGCCGCCGCGACGACCCAACCGGCCACGTACGGAGCGTGTCGCCGCGCTGACAGCAGCGCCGGGCCCGTCACGCACATCATCGCCACGAGGCCCGCCCCCGCCGTGATGGTGGCCATCATGGCGGCATCCACGTCGGATCGACCGCTCGAGACGAAACCGATCGCCCACGGCCCGAGGGCTGCCGCGGCGCCGCTGAGCGCGATCACGGCGACGAGGGCGATGCCGAGTGCGATCAGCACGCGCCGCCGCGTGACGGCACCGCCACCCCGCAGCAGCGAGATCAGGTAGCTCTGCAGCGCCAGCAGCGGCACGACGATGGGAGCCCGCGTCACCGTGATCGCCAGGATCAGTCCGGCCAGTGCTGCCGTGTCCGACGCACCCGTCGTGATGCCGAGCAGCATCGGCAGCCCGTTCATCATGACACCCATGGCGGCCGCCGCGACGACCGTGCCGCCGACGTGCGCGAGCAGGCGACGCAGCGGTACATCGAGTCGGAAAGCCCCGACGACGCGCCCACGGATCCACAGCCACACGATCAGGAACGCGATGCCGAACGGCAGCGACACCGCGAGGGCGATCCATTCCGGCGCCCACCCCGCGACGAGCCCGCCGAGGACGAGAAGCGTACGGATGCCGACGTCGAGCACCGTGATCCACGCGACCGCCGACCACAGGCGCAGCCCGTACAGCACACCGCTGAGCACCGCGATCATCAGGTAACCGACCACACCCAGGCTCAGCGCGCCGGCCAGCATCAGCGTGGGTCCGGGCAGGATCGACTCGCCGAACAACAGCGCGAGCACGGCGACGACGGCCACGACGATGCCCACCATGATGAGGGTGAACTGCCGCAGCACGGCGGTCGGCGGCTCGTCGGTCACGGGTCGGGCCGCGCGGGTGACCTCCTGCTGCACGCCCGAGAGCGCAGCGACGCACAGGTACAACGTCGACCAGTACACCGAGAAGGTGACGTAGGACGCATCATCGGCGATGAGTGCCGGGGCGGCGAGCTGGATGACGTAGCCGAGAGCGCCCGCAACAGCGGTCGCGAGCAGAATGCTGCGCAGACCTGCTGCGGCCGACTCAGCCTTCGCCGTCATCAGAGTCTGCGCCGGCCGTGCCGCCGGCCTGACGCCGCAGGTCCTCCACGTCGGCGCGCAGGATCGCGACATCCTCCGCGACGCGGCGCACCTCGTCTTCGGCGAGCGAGAGCTCCCACGACAAGTGCAGCGCGACACCGATCAGCAGAACGAGCGCCAGGGCGAAGATGAGGTTGGAGGGCACTTCGACGCCCAGCGCATCAGAGAGCCAGAGCAGCAGGCCCGGGAAGATCGCCAGCACCAGGATCACCAAGCCGATGACGATCCACAGCGTCGCATACTTCTCGCGCAGCTGGCGCCGCAGCAGCAGCGAGACGATGATGACGAGGACGATCACCGCCAACGAGATTCCAGCCAGGACGATCACGCGCTCACCTCCGACCGGACTCGACTTCCGCGCATGAGCGCGAGCGACAGGGCGAACACCGATCGCAACAGATAGATCGAGGCCCCGACGGGGCTCTGACTCGGCTTGCCGTGCACGCGCGGCCTCATCGCAACGGGCACCTGCGTGACCGTGAGTCCGGAGTGGATAGCGCTGACCAGCGAGTCGACGGTGTCGCCGAGGTACTCGGCCGGGTAGTAGCGCACGTACTGGTCGATCGCGCGCTGATTGGCGGCGCGGAACCCACTCGTGACATCCGTCAGCCGCGTCTTCGCGACCCGCGACAGCACGCCGGCGAGGAAGACCATGGCCCAGCGTCGCGGCCCCTTCGCCTCGTACTGGCCGACGTCGGCGAAGCGGGCGCCGATGGAGATGTCGGCGTGCTCGAGGCCCGACAGAACGGCCGCGATGTCGCGAGGGTTGTGCTGCCCATCGGCATCCACTTGGATCGCCCTCGCATAGCCGTGCCGCTGCGCGTACGTGAATCCGGTGCGCATCGCGCCGCCGACGCCCATGTTGAACGGCAACGGGATGACCCGGGCGCCGGCCTCGCGGGCGACGCGCGCGGTGTCGTCGGTCGATCCGTCATCGACGACGACGACGGAGTAGGCGGGATCGGTCTCGAGGATCTCGCGCACCGTGTTGCCGACGTTGCGCTCTTCATTCCACGCGGGCACGATGACCAATACTCCCCCGGTCTGCTGCGCCACAATCAGTCATCCTACCCAGTGCGCCGCCGTTGCCCGCCCGGCACGCGGTGCGAACCGTTCGGCGTGGCCGTGCGCGGCGACCGTGCCGGGCTACGATGACCGAATGGCACAACGCGCGACGACGGCACGGCGCTGGCTCACCCTCCTCGGCATCCCCGTCCTCGCGTGGATCGCCGTGATGGCATGGTCATTCTCATCGCCGGTGGGGTCATCGCCCGACGACGATTTCCATCTCGCGGCGATCTGGTGCGGGCTGGGAGAGCGCCCGGGACTGTGCGAAGCGGTCGACAACAGCCCGGCACGTGCGGTGCCCGCACCGATCGTGCACGCCACCTGCTACGCCTTCCACCCCGACAGGGACGCGAGCTGCTGGAAGCCGGGTCAGCCGGGAATGGCCGTCGCCGAGCGCGCCAACGCCGACGGCCTCTACCCGAAGTTCTTCTATGCCGCGATGAGCATATTCGCAAGCCCTGACGTCCAGGTCTCCGTCCTCGTGATGCGGGGCGTCAGCGCGGCATTCCTCATCGGTCTGCTCACCGCCACCTTCCACGCCCTGCCTCGAGCGCTGAGGCCCGCGCAGCTCATCTCCGTGATCGGCACCGTCGTGCCCCTCGGGTTGTTCATCCTCGGCTCCAACAACCCCTCGTCGTGGGCGATCGTCTCGGCCGCCGCTGTCTGGGTCACGGTGTACGGCACGACACTCACGACGGGTCGGCGTCGCGTCGTGCTCGCCGCTCTCGCCGTGCTCGCCACCCTCGTCGGTGCCGGTGCCCGGGCCGATGCCGCGATCTTCGCGGTCTTCGGTGCCGCCGTCGGGTTGTGGCTCGGCGTGCGCGGCGTGCGTCGTCAGCTCATCGCACTCGGCACAGGCGCCGCGATCCTCGTGCTGAGTCTGGCGCTGTACTTCTCGGCAGGTCAGAGCGGCGCGGCCGTCACGGGCCTCGATCCCTCCGCGCCGCCGCTGAACCTGTCGGCGCACGTGGCGAACCTGCTGAACATCCCGCTGCTGTGGACCGGCGCCTTCGGTCAGTGGAATCTCGGCTGGCTCGACACGCCTCTCCCCGCCGTCGTCTGGTTCGCCGCGACCGCGGTGTTCACCGGCGCGATCTTCGTCGGGTTGCGCGGCGCGACACCGCGACGCATGACGGCGTTCATCATCGCCGGCGCGGCGGCATGGCTCGTGCCCTTCGTGCTGCTTGCGCAGACCAATGCGACCGTGGGCTCGATGGTCCAGCCGCGCTACGTCCTTCCGCTGCTGGTCATCCTGCTCGGAGTGGCAAGCCTGCGCAGCGATGCGGAACGCGCGTGGGACGGCGCTCGCTATGGGGTCGCGGCTTCCGCGCTGACCATCGCCGTCGCGTTCTCGTTGCACCAGAACATGCGCCGCTACACGACGGGACTCGACGACCCGGGCCTTGACCCCGGCCAGGGTGCGCGATGGTGGTGGGCGGGCGCCCCTTCACCGATGTTCGTGTGGATTGTGGGGGTCGTCGCGTTCGCGGGAGTGCTGACCCTGCTGTGGTTCGCGAAGGAACGCGGGGCGCTCACAGCGGGCGATACCGCAGCCCGTCCCGCCATCCCCTGAAGAACGCGCGGATCTTCGCCGGGCGGTCCTTCTCGCACAGCAGCACCTTCACCCACGCCTTGGTCGTGAACCAGAGATCGTCCCAGAACCAGCGGCCGAACCCGAACCTGCGGATCACGATCATGCGATTGCGCGCCATGTAGTACTGGCGCTGTGGAGAGTAGTTCGAGAGGTAAACCGGCCGCCCGAACAGGCGCACCGGGTCGGAGTCACCGAAGCGGTGCTCCAGCAGCGCGTCATACACCTTGAGATTGTGCATACCCGCGTGGCGGGCCCGCAGCGTGATGTCGTGATCGACATAGTCGATGAACAACGGCTCGTCATGCAGACCGATGCGCTGAAGCAGGGCTCGCGAGAAGAGCGAGCCCGAGCTGATCAGCATGTCGACTTCGCGCGCTCCGGTGCCGGTCTCACGCCGGTACACGATGCCCGTCGCATGCGAACGCAGCGCCGGGCCGACGACCCCGGCCTGATCGCCCAGCGCGACGGAGGCGGCGACCAGGTGCTCGCACATGCCGGGCGTCACGGTGCTGTCCTGATCGAAGATCCACACGAAGTCCGCGCCGGCGGCAAGGCCGGCACGCATCCCCGCATTGAACCCCGCGGCGACTCCGACATTGCCGTCTTGCGCAAGGATCACGACGCCGGGCTCGTTCGCGAGCGTCTGCATCGGCTCGCTCGGCACCTCCGGGGAGTTGTCGACGACGTACACCGCGTCGACCTGGGCGAGCAGGGCACGCACGTTCACGACGATCGACTCGTCGGGCCGATAGGCGAGGACGACACCGGCGACGAGCGGGCGGGAAGGAACGGACATCAGGAAGCGATCCTACCCGGCGCGCTTGCCGCTCCCCCGGCCGAGCCCGCAGGGTTCGGTCAGATGTGCCGCTGTATAGTGGGACGCTGTTTGTCCATGCGACGAAGTTGAGGAACGGGTGAGCGAAAGCACCACGCAGCGATTCGAGAGGCTCGCCGCGGCGCCACTGGTCGCCACCGTCTCTCGGCGCACCGGATTCCTGGGGTCTTTCGCGTCGATCCGAGAGATCCTCGCGCATCGCCAGTTGCTCGGGCTGCTCGTGCGCCGCGACATCACGTCGCGCTACAAAGACAGTGCGCTCGGCCTGCTGTGGACGCTCATCAACCCGATCATCCAGCTCATCGTCTACTACGTGGTGATGGGCCAGTTCCTCGGCGCCGCCCGCTCGGGGGGCATCCCTGATTTCGCGCTCTACATCTTCTCGGGACTCACGATCTACGTGCTGTTCAACGAGTCGGTGTCGGGTGCCACGGCATCCATCGTGACCAACGCGGGTCTCGTGAAGAAGGTCTACGTACCGCGTGAGGTCTTCCCGCTCGCCTCGATCGGCTCGGCGAGCTTCACGTTCGCGATGCAGGTCGTCGTGCTCGTGATCGCGTGCTTCGTCCTGGGCGCCCCGCCGCTGAGCTTCGGTCTGCTCTACGCCATCCCCTCGATCGTGCTCGTGCTCATCTACGCCACGGCGCTGGGCCTGCTGCTGGGCGCACTGAACGTGTACCTGCGCGACATGCAGTACCTGTCGCAGATCGTGCTCATGCTGGCGCTGTGGTCTTCGCCCATCGTCTACGGATGGACGATGGTGCGCGACACGCTCGAGCGCATCACCTGGATGCCCGAGTGGGCGATCGACGTCTACACCTCGAGCCCGCTGACTCTCGCTGTGCTGGGGTTCCACCGCGCATTCTGGGTATCGGGCAGCCCCGCCGACTATCCCGCCGACCTGCTGCTGCGCATGGGCATCGCCGCGCTCATCGGCCTCGTCGTGCTGTGGCTGTGCCACCGCGCGTTCGCCAAGCTGCAGGGCAACTTCGCGCAGGAGCTGTGACATGACCATCTCTGAGCCCCTCGCCACCCCCGCCGTCGTCGTGATCGACGACGTGTCCAAGCACTTCGCCATCCGCAAGGACAACTCGCTCAAAGAGCGGATCGTCACCCTGGGGCGGCGCGGCAAAGCGCACAGCGAGGTGTTCGACTCACTCAAGAACGTGTCGCTCACCATCAACGCAGGCACGACGATCGGCCTCATGGGCCCGAATGGATCCGGAAAGAGCACGCTGCTGAAGACGATCGGCGGGATCATCGAGCCCTCCAGCGGTCGCGTGCTGCGCCGCGGACGTCTCGCGGCGCTGCTCGAACTCGGTGCCGGCTTCCACCCCGATCTCTCCGGACGCGACAACGTGTACCTCAACGCCGCGATCCTCGGCCTCTCACGTGAAGAGACGGACGCGCAGTTCGACAGCATCGTCGCGTTCTCGGAGATCGGCGATTTCATCGACACGCAGGTGAAGTTCTACTCCTCCGGCATGTACGTGCGACTCGCTTTCGCCGTCGCCGTTCACACCGACCCCGACATCCTCCTCGTGGACGAGGTGCTCGCCGTCGGAGACGAGGCCTTCCAGCGCAAGTGCATGGACAAGATCCGCGAGTTCCAGCACGACGGGCGCACCATCATCCTGGTCTCGCACTCGGCCGCTCAGGTGATGGAGGTCTGCGACGAGGGTGTTGTCCTTCACGATGGCGCCATCGCGTTCGTCGGCAGTGCCGCGGATGCCACCAAAGTGCACCGCGACATCTTGGAAGGCCGCCGCCGCGAGCTGGTCGTCCACGACGAGGTACCAACCGCACCGGTCATGACACCGACCGTCACAGGAATCACACTGCGCCCCGGCGACACCGATGACACCGTCATCGCGCCAGGCGACGAGCTGACGATCGAAGTGCACGTGCGCCTGCCCGAGCAGGTGGCGGCCTGGAACACCTCCGTCAGCATCGACACGCCACACGGTCAGCAAGTCTTCGGTACGGGGTCGCGCCGACTTGACGCCCCGCACGGCCCGCACGCTGCGGGCGAGGCGACCGCCGTCTACGTCCTGCCGCGTGTCGCGTTGGCGGGAGGTTCGTACTTCGTCAACGCGTCGGTCGCAGACGCTGAGGGCACGACGCTGGACGTCCTCTGGCAGGGCGCGACCTTCTCAATTCCTTACGCCGAGACGCAAACCGGTACGGTCTACTCAGAGGCCCACGTCTCCGAAGCGTGACGCCCACCCGCACCCGAAGGAACCCCCGGTGAGGATCTGCGTCTACACGTATCTGCTCGGCTCCTACGACCAGCTGCTCGACCAGGCGGTCGCCGCCGACAGCGACGCCGACTTCATCTGCTTCACTGACGACCCCGAACTCGCCAGCGACACCTGGCGCATCGAGCACGTCGAACCGCGCTACCCCACCGATATCGTCCGCAGTGCCCGCTCGCTGAAGATCCTCGGGCATCCTGCGCTCGACGAGTACGACGTGACACTGTGCATCGACGCATCGGTGCTGCTGCGTGCCGCTCCCGAGCAGATCGTCGCCGCGTGGTTGACCGATGACGTCGACCTCGCCCTCCCGTTGCACAGCTTCCGCGAGCAGGTGCTCGACGAGTTCGATGAGGTCATCCGTCTCAATTACGACGATCGCGCGCGCGTGCATGAGCAGCTGCTGTCGTACTCCGTCTCCGACCCCGATGCGCTGACGCAGAAGCCCCTGTGGACGGCGATCATGGTGCGCCGACGCACCCCCGCCGTCGCCGAGACGATGCGGCTGTGGTTCGATCACGTGCTGCGATTCTCACGCCGCGACCAGTTGTCGGTCAACGTCGCTATCGCGCGCACACGGCTTGCCACGCGACGGGTGCCGCTGGACAACTTCGCCTCCGACCTGCATCAGTGGCCTGCCATCGAGGGGCGCAAGGTCTCGCTGGGAAAGGCCAGCCCGTACGGGTCCGGGCCGCTCCTGGCCGAGCTCCGTCGCGCCAGGCGTCAGCTCAGCGAAGTGGAGACGCAGCTGACTGCACTCGGAATCGGCGGCGTTGCAGACCTGGCCGAGACCTTGGGCGTCCTGCGGGAGCGGGCGGCCCAGGGTGAGGAAGATCGCATGCGGGCCGAAGAGTGTGCGCGCGAGACCATACAGTGGCGCGAGCGCTGGCATTCGACGCAGGGTGTCACGGGGGCATCCGCCAACTTCCTGCGATCGCTCAAGGGGCTCGTGCGGCCGAAACGCGATCGAGGCTGATCAGCTCCGCCGGAACCGGCCGACCACGCGGCCGAAGCGGCTGTGCGGATCGATGAGCCAGCCCAGTCGCCTCCCCACGCGCGGGTGCAGTCCGAAGTACATGCGGACGAAGTCGCGCAGTCGGCCCTCACCGACGTAACCGGCGCGTTTGATCAGCAGCACGCGATCGGTGAGGTCGCCGGGAGTCGTCGCCGACATCTGGTCGAGGTTGAACTCCATCGAGGTGTGACTGATGGACATGTACTCCGCCGTGGACACCGTGCGGGTGTGGTAGCCGAGTTCGCCGGCCGCGTACGACGGCATCCGCTCGAGGATGTGCGCCAGTCCACCGTCCTGGTACGCCTCGACGCCGCCGAAGTCGTCGTACCGCCACGCGTGTTCGACGAGCAGGCGGAGCGCTTCGGGCCGGGCGATGTACATCGACCCGTACGGTGCCAGCGGCGAGATCTCATCGAGAGGCACCTGGATGCCCAGGCGTTCGCACCACTGCGCGAACCCCGGCTTGTTCGACCACCAGCCCCGCCCCATCGTCGGGTAGCCGATGTGGATCATCGGGGGGTAGACGAGGCCGAGGCCCGGCTCGCGCTGGAACAGCGCCAGCAGGTTGGCCGTGTAGCCAGGGCTGTTCAGAAGGTTGCGGAACTGCTGATCGGCGAAGTGGCGACCGATCGCGAACCCGTCCTGTGGCGTCTTCTTCGAGTGGAGTTTGACCACGAGGTCGTAGTCGCCGGACAGGAGGATGTCGCGACAGGCGACGAGGAAGGCGCTCTGGTCACGCCCGTCGTTCGATGCCAGCACCCGCACGTCGACTGATCGACCGTCGCGAGGCCTGGCGGCGATGATCTCGCGGATGGCCTGCGCGCGCTGCTCGTCCTGCGTCGTGACGACGAGATCGTAGGCGCCGGGAAGCGTGTCGACGAGGTCGAGCATCGCGTCGGTCATCTCGACGTAGAAGATGTGCAGGATCGCGACGATCCGCAGCGGCGCGGCGGCGTCGTACGACACGTCGACCTCGGGCAGCACGTCGTGCAGCGCCAGGTTCGTGTTCACGACCTTCGGTTCCACGGTGCGGGAGAGGTTTCGCAGGATGAGCTCGGTCGGGTACCCGTATTCGCGCACCGCCCGCAACGTCCACGTGTCGATGACGGCGTGACGGTTCAGGAACGGCGGGAAGTGGAAGAACGGACGGCGCTTCAGTAGAGGACAACCGTCGCGCAGCAGCAGATCCGCGTTGAACAGCGCGGCATGGTCGCTCGGGTAGTCAGCGTGCCCGAAGGCCGCCTCAGCCGTGAAGCCGCCGTCACGGAACGACTGTGTGAACACGACCTCGTGCTGTTGAACGGCGTCTTCGTAGCTCGAGAACACCGGCAACTGCGCCCAGTAGTCCCGCCACTGCGGCGACTGGTGCATGCGGCGGCGCACGGCGATCCAGAACGACTGCAGATGCTCGGGCAGCACCCCCGATCCGGTGAACGGGTTGGGCTCGAGGCGCGGGTGGTCGGTCATCCCCCAGAAGTCGAGCTCCCGGGCATCCATCCGCTCGAACACCGGCGCGAACGGGCGCACCGGGCCGAACCACGTGTCGTTGCACAGCACGATCTCGTCGTATTGATCGAGCTCGTCGCCGAGGTGTGCAAGCACCGCTTGGTGCCCACCGATGTCGAAGCCGGTGTTCTCGCGCACGATGATCTCGTCGCTCACACGCGAAAGCGTGGCCCGGCCCCCCTCGGAGAGCTCGCCGTTGACGACCACGATGATGCGCTCCGCGTGTGCCCGCAGCCCCGCGAGCGCGTGCGGGACGAAATCCTCGATCTCGCCGCGGCGGTCCCAGACGGCGTAGCTGATGACGCGTCGGCCCGCTGCCGGGAACGCAACGGCCGCTGTCTGCGCGCTCATCGCCGACCTCGCAGTCGCGAGAGGACAGACTTCGCCCACAGCACGGACCCCCGTGCGGTGCGGTAGAGCGGGTCGACGACCCGCACCACCCTCGGATGGTTCATCCGCAGGTACATCATGGTGAGCGGAACGGCTCCGCCGTGCGACATCCAGCCGGCACGGTGCAAGAACTGGATCTGTTCGATGGGATACCCCGGAGTGGTCGACGAGAGCTGATCGAGGCCGAACTCAAGCGCGGTGTGACTGATCGCGGCGTGCTCGGCGTTGAGAACGGTGCGGCAGTGATAGCCGCCCTCCCCCGCGATATACGCGATCGAGCGCTCCTGCGCCGCCGCCAGCCGCGCCTCGGGGTAGGTGGGATCCGTGCGGTAGTCGCCGTAGCTCCACGAATGCTCCGTCAGCAACCTCATCGCCTCGGGGCGCGCGATCCACATTCCACCCATCGGCGCGAGTGGCGACACCTCGTCGATGGGCACACGTACGCCGAGCCCCGACAGAAGTGCCTCGACCCGCTTTCGGTACGACGACCAGCCCGAGCCCAGCATGGGCAACCCGATGTGCATCGTCGGCGGGAAGACGACACCGAGCCCCTGTTCGCGCTGGAACAGCGCCAGAAGGTTGCGGACGTACCCGGGCGAGCTGAGCAGGTTCTCGATCTGGTGTCGAGCGAAGTAGCGACTCACGTTGTAGGGCTTGCTGCGCGACCGCTTCGAGTGGATCTTGACGATCAGGTCGTAACGGCCCGGGACGAGCACATCGGCGCATCCGATGAGGAAGGCGCTCATGTGCCGGCCGCGACGCGTCGGCACAAGCCGGACGTCAGCATTCGCGTATCGGGCCCCTTCCCGGGCCGCGAGCCGCTCGCGCAGCCCGTCGACGAGACCCGCGACCGGTGTCGTGACGAAGACGTCCACGGGGTCGGGCAGGTAGCCGATGCGGTCCAGCAGCTCATCGGCCATCGCCTCGTGCACCACGTTCACGATCGCCGCGATGCGCTGCGGTCGAGCCTCGTCGTAGGCGACGTCGACCTCAGGCAGTACCTCGAGCATGCCCGCATCGGCGTTGAGTGTGCGCGGCGGCACATTGCGCGCCAGGTTCTGCCAGACGAGCTCTACGGGGTAGCCGTACTCCTCGACCGCCCGGATGAGCTCGCGGCCGATCACCGCGTGCCGGTCGAGGAACGGGGGGTAGTGGAAGAACGGGCGCCGCTTCAACAGAGGGCAGCCGTCGGCGAGCAGCAGATCGGCGTTGAACAGCGCCGGGTGATCGGTCGGATAGTCCGCGCACGGATACGCGGCAAGGGCCGTGTAGCCGCGCGACGTGAAGTGCTCCGTGAAGATCGTCTCGTGCAGCAGCACGGCATCCTCGTACCGGTCCATGGCCGGCAGATCACGCCAATATGCCTCCCAGTCCGCGCTGAGGAAGAGCTCCGGGCGCGCGGCCAGCCAGAACGACTGCAGATGCCACGGCAGCCGTCCGTCCCCGGTGAACGGGTTGGGAATCTGCTCGGCGTGGTCGGTCATGCCCCACAGGTGCACCCGCGTGGCATCCATACGATCGAAGACGGGGCCGAACGGGCGCACCGGTCCGAACCACGTGTCGTTGGCGAGGATGACCTCGTCGAAGCCCGACAGATCGCCCACGTGCGCCATGCCCTCTTTGTGTGCCCAGATGTCATACCCGCGGTTCGAGCGCACCAGGATGTCGTCCGACACCGCCGCCAGCCTCGTGCGGGCCTCGTCACTGAGCGAGCCGTTGACGACCGCGAGGATGTGCGAGCTGTACTCGCGCAACCCGCGCAGCGCATGTTCGACGAAGGGGTCGAGCTCACCACGCCGGTCATACACGACGTAGACGACGAGACGGCGACCATCCTGAGCGAAGGGCGCGGGGGGAGCAACGGGCGACGGTGCAGGCAGCTGCGCGCTCTCGTCTGTCATCGCCGTTCCCGTCTCCGCATCGTCGGTCGCCTGCGCGGGCGGGCAGCCCACCCTCGCGGGGTCAGCCTCGTCCCTGCGCCAAGGCCTTGAGAAGGTACGTGCCGTATCCGCTCTTGACCAGGGGCTCGGCGCGCTCGCGCAACTCGTCGTCCGTCAGGAATCCGAGCCGCCACGCGACCTCCTCGGGGCATCCGATCGACAGCCCCTGGCGCCGTTCCACCGTACGGATGAAGTCTGTGGCCTCGCTGAGCGAATCGAACGTCCCCGTGTCGAGCCACGCGGTACCGCGCGGCAGCAGCTCGACCTTGAGCGCGCCGCGCTCGAGGTATGTGCGGTTGACGTCGGTGATCTCCAGTTCGCCACGCGGCGACGGCGCGAGGTTCTTCGCGATCTCGACGACGTCGTTGTCGTAGAAGTACAGACCGGGAACCGCATAGTTGCTCTTGGGCTGCGCGGGCTTCTCCTCGATCGAGACGACGTTGCCCTCGCGATCGAACTCCACGACGCCGTACGCGGTGGCGTCATCGACCCAGTAGCCGAACACGACACCACCGGTCAGTTCGTTGTACTGGCGCAACCGCGTCCCCATGCCGGGACCGTAGAAGATGTTGTCACCCAGCACGAGCGCGACACTGTCTGAGCCGATGTGCTCTTCACCGAGCACGAACGCCTGCGCCAGCCCGTCAGGCGACGGCTGCGTCTTGTACGAGATCGAGACACCGAACTGCGAGCCGTCACCGAGCAGTCGCTGGAACTGGTCCGAATCGTGCGGGGTCGTGATGACGAGGATGTCGCGGATGCCCGCAAGAATCAGCGTCGACAGCGGGTAGTAGACCATCGGCTTGTCGTACACGGGCACGAGCTGCTTCGAGGTACCGAGAGTGATGGGGTGCAGCCGGGAGCCTGTGCCGCCCGCGAGAATGATGCCACGCATGGCATCCAGTCTCTCGCATCCGTGCGCGTCTGCCTAAACCCGTTCCGAGTCGGCGCCCGCGCGGATCACGGCGTGACCGCTGCCCGATCGATGTCGTCGCGGATCCGCTGGCGCGTCACGGCGGTGTGACACGTCGCCAGTTGCGCGTCGTTGGCACCGCCCACGACGTTGACGATGTTGAGACCTTCGCCCTGCGAACCGGGCACGAACGGCCAGTGCCGCTGGCCGGGGAGCGCCTGTCGGGTGCGGATGCCTGCGCCCACGGCGGTGCGATGGATCCAGATGTCATCGTTGGTCGGCGCCAACTCGCGGAAGGCGACACCCTCCGCATGCAGAGCGCGCTGCAACGCGACCGGCAGCACCTGCCCGGACACCGAGGTCGCGAGATGCGCGAAGCTCGCCGTGTCGTCATCGCACGACCGCCACTGCGCGTACGGCGTGAAGTCCTCGCCGGTCATCCCGATGACGTGGGCCCGGTAGGCGACGACGAGGTCGGGCGTCTTGTGATGTTCGCGCAGCAGTACTTCAAGCCAGGTCGGCGGATACACGATGTCATCGTCGGCCAGGACGAGCGGGCGCTCCAAGGGCTCGGACTCGATGTACGGCCAGTACTTCGTGTGCACGCGGTTGCCCGCGGGAGTGAAGCGGATCTCGATGCCGCGCGCGCGGAGGCGCTTGAGCCGGGCGGGCAACCGCCGCGGCTCGTCCAGCCACAGGATCAACCGTGCCGGCCGCACCGTGCCACGACCGATCGACTCGATCGCGACCCAGACATCGGCGAGGCGACGCCCCCTCGTCGTCATGCAGATGACCGCCTCGCCGGCCGAGTCGGTGACCCGCCGAGCACCGAACGGACGCGATGAGCGCAGCCACAGCCGGGTGATGTCATGCGCCGCCTCGGGTGTCGGCGTGTCGACCTGACTGCTCGGACGCGGCAGACCGCCGTATCGCTCGGCTACTCCACGGGCGAACGACCGGACACGACGAACGAGAGGCACGCGAATCAGCGTACCGGCCCGCCAGTCGCGCTCCCCCTCCCCCGGTAGGCTGGAACCCATGCGCAGACTCGTCGTGACCGGTGGTGCCGGCTTCATCGGTTCGAACTTCGTCCACCACGTGATCGAGCACACCGACGACCACGTCACGGTGCTCGACAAGTTGACCTACGCCGGGAACCTGGCCTCGCTGGCGGGGTTGCCGGAAGACCGGTTCACGTTCGTGCAGGGCGACATCGCCGACGCGGCCCTCGTCGACGGCCTGTTCGCGAACGCGGACGCCGTCGTGCACTATGCCGCCGAGTCGCACAACGACAATTCGCTGAACGATCCGCGTCCGTTCCTGGACACGAACATCATCGGCACGTACACGCTGCTCGAAGCCGCCCGCAAGCACGGCACCCGCCTGCACCACATCTCCACCGACGAGGTCTACGGCGACCTCGAGCTGGATGACCCGGAGCGGTTCACCGAGAACACGCCGTACAACCCGTCGTCCCCGTACTCGTCCACCAAGGCCGGGTCGGACCTGCTCGTGCGGGCCTGGGTGCGCTCGTTCGGGGTGCAGGCGACGATCTCCAACTGCTCGAACAACTACGGCCCGTACCAGCACGTGGAGAAGTTCATCCCCCGCCAGATCACCAACGTGATCCGCGGCATCCGCCCCAAGCTGTACGGCGCGGGTGAGAACGTGCGCGACTGGATCCACGCCGACGATCACTCGTCCGCCGTGCTGACGATCCTCGAGAAGGGTGTGACCGGCGAGACGTACCTCATCGGTGCCGACGGCGAGAAGGACAACAAGACCGTCGTCGAACTGATCCTGACGCTCATGGGCCAGGATGCCGACGCGTACGACCACGTCACCGACCGCGCCGGCCACGACCTGCGCTACGCGATCGACTCCACCAAGCTGCGCACCGAACTCGGCTGGGCTCCCCAGTACCGCGACTTCGAGGCCGGTCTTGCCGCCACGATCGACTGGTACAAGGCCAACGAAGCCTGGTGGGCACCGGCGAAAGACGGCGTCGAAGCCTTCTACGCCAGCAAGGGACAGTGACCTCACCGGTGGTCGAGTGCGCCGGCGCAGCCGGCGTTTACCTCGACCATCGTGACCTCCAGCGGAGATACACATGACTGAATACGGCAAGACCCTCGGGGCCACCGAGACCACGATCCCCGGGCTGGTCGTCTTCGACCTGCCCGTGCACGGCGATGCGCGCGGCTGGTTCAAGGAGAACTGGCAGCGCGAGAAGATGACCGCACTGGGCCTTGCCGACTTCGGGCCGGTGCAGAACAACATCTCGTTCAACGACGCCGTCGGCACCACCCGTGGCATCCACGCCGAGCCGTGGGACAAGTGGGTTTCGGTGGCGACCGGCCGCATCTTCGGCGCGTGGGTCGACCTGCGTGAGGGCCCCAGCTTCGGCGCGGTGTACACGACCGAGCTCGACCCGTCGAAGGCGATCTTCGTGCCGCGCGGTGTCGGCAACTCGTACCAGACGCTCGAACCTGACACGGCGTACACGTACCTCGTCAACGACCACTGGTCGCCGGATGCCGCGTACTCGTTCCTCAATCTCGCCGACGAGACCGCGGCGATCGACTGGCCGATCCCGCTTTCCGACGTCGAGATCTCGCCGAAGGACCTCGCCCACCCGCGCCTGGCCGACGTCACGCCGATCCCGCCGCGGAAGGTGCTCGTGCTGGGCGCGAACGGCCAGCTCGGCCGCGCCCTGCGGGCCGAGTACGGTGACGCCGCCCACGTCGAGTACGCCGACCGCGCGACGCTCGATCTCGCTTCTGCCGGGCTCGCCACGGCACGCCGCTGGCGCGACTACGGCACGATCATCAACGCCGCCGCGTACACGAAGGTCGACCTCGCCGAGACCCCCGAAGGGCGCGCGGATGCCTGGGCGGCCAACGTCACCGGCGTCACCGCCCTCGCCCGCATCGCGGCCGAGAACGGCATCACCCTCGTGCATGTCTCGAGCGACTACGTCTTCGACGGGACGCTCGAACGCCCCTACACCGAGGACGACACCGTGCGCCCGCTGGGCGTCTACGGCCAGACCAAGGCAGCCGGCGACGCGGTCGCCGCTGCCGTGCCGCGTCACTACATCGTCCGCACCAGTTGGGTCATCGGCGAGGGCGGCAACTTCGTGCGCACCATGGCGTCGCTCGCCGAACGCGGCATCGACCCCAAGGTCGTGGACGACCAGATCGGTCGCCTCACGTTCACCGATGACATCGCCCGCGGCATCCGTCACCTCGTCGACACCGGCGCCGCATACGGCACCTACAACCTCACCGGGGCGGGCGAACCGCAATCGTGGGCCGACATCGCGCGGCGCGTGTTCGAGCTCACCGGGCACGACCCCGCGCGCGTCACGGGCGTGTCGACCGACGAGTACTTCGCCGCGGCGACGACCCCGGTCGCGCCGCGCCCGCGCAACAGCATCCTCGACCTCGGCAAGCTCGAGGCCACCGGCTACCAGCCGTCAGACGCCGACACCTCACTGTCGTCTCTGCTCACCGGCGCCTGACGCGCGTCAAGCGGGACGCTCAGCAGCGCACGGATGCGGCGACTGCCTCACTCAGGCTCGGTAGTCCACCGATCAGCGTCACCCTCGTGACCTTCGACGTCAGAAGCCACGTCTTCGGGGCATCCGCCATGCAGGTCGTCGGCGTCGAGAACAGCGGCACCTTGCCCCGACCCGCCAGGACCGACCCCGTCAGCGCATCGGGGAAGTTCGCCCCGGTCGCGAAGAGCACCGACGTCGCGCCGTTCGGGTACGCATTGACGTTGAGCAGATAGCTCGTCTCGTAGCGGTCGATCCCACCGATTCTCGTCGTGGCGACTCCCGCCGCCTTGATCGACGACTCGATGCCGCTGCTCACCGATGCGGTGGAGCCGGCGACGATGACACTACGGATGCCGGCCCCGAGCGCCTTGATCCGCGTCGACATGTCGGACGAAAGACCTGCGTCGCCGCCGGGGACGAGGATGACAGGCATCCCCTTTGCGCCTCCGAGAGCGGCGGCGACCACCGCATCGGCAAAGTTGCGTCCGTCGACGACATACGCGGCGGTCGCCGTCGGGAAGAACCGCGCGGCGAGCAGCAGGCTCGTCTCGGTGCGGTCACGTCCGGCGATCCGCTCGATTGCGGCGCCGGGCAGCACCGACTGGACAGAGGCGCGCACCGCAGAGGAGACACGGTCCTCGCCACCGATGAGGATGACTCTCGTCGCTTTGAGCCTTGTCAGCTCTGCCGCGACCGACGACGGCAGCGCGCCCGGATCAGTGAGCAGCAACGACGCCCCGGCAACGCCGGCAGCTGCACCGGCCGCCAGCGCATCGGGGAAGTCCGTCCCGGATGCGAGCATCACCGTGCCCGCGCCGGACGGGTACGTCGACTGCGACACCTTGATCGCGGTCTCATAGCGATCGATCCCACCGATGCGACCGACCGTGTACGTCATGTCGGGCGCCGTCGTCAGGTAGTCACTGTGCACCCAGTACACGATGCCGCCGACCTTGACCTGCCACCAGACTCCGACGACACCCAGACGCGTCACGCGGGTGCCGGTCGGGAAGGTTGCGAGGACGTTGGAGCACTCGGTCGTCGGCGCGGCGCGGCCATTGAGGCTCGCCGTCGTCACGTATTCGCCGCCGGCCGCGGTGATCGCCGACGCCGGCGGTGCCTTGCACGGGTCGACGGTGGCCTGCGTCGACCCGAACCATGCCGTGTAGTAGTTGTAGAAGTTGCGGTTGCCGTAGCTCGAACAACCGTCACCCAGCCCGTAGCCCGCCGCGAGCGCCGCGGCGTTCGGCTGATAGGGCGTGTATGAGTACAGCGCGGCGGTGGCGTAGTTGGCGATGTTGAGATTCGTGCCGCCACAGGCGCTGTTCGGACTGTAGCCGACCCAGTTCACACCCGGCTGCTTCGCGAACTCCGCAGCCTTGTACGTCTTCAACTGCTGCGCACCCTTGAGGATCTGCGGGCCGACGCCGGCGAACGCGGGGTCGCAGGGCGCAGTATCGGGGCAGGAGGCGCCCATCGCGGCCTTGAGAGCCCACTCTGACGGCGCGGTGCTCGTCACGAGCCCCTGTTCCTTCTGCAGCGTGACCAGGATGACCTTGGCCGAGATTCCGCACGCCACCTGCACCCGGTAGATCAGCTCAGATACCTTCATCGTGCCGCCCTGGATCGCCGAGCAGATCAGGTTGCCCGTGCTCTGCGAGGACACGGCGTCACGCGTCGAGATGCCGGTGTTGAGCACGTTGAGGCAGTTCCCGTTCTTGCACGTGCCGATCTTGGCGTCCAGGAATGCCTGGATCTCTGCCGCGCTCATCGAATAGCTGTCGTAGAACAGCGTGTCGTTGATGATGTTCTCGGGGTTGAAGCCCACGACGGCGGCTGTCTTGACGACGTTCCCCCCGAGCGCCGTGGCTACGTCGGCAGGCGTCGCGGCGGTCGCCGGAGCTGCAGCGAAAAGCGACGTGATCAGCGCAAAAACAGCGACCAGGGCGGCGAGAACAGGCGGGCGCGCACGGCGGCGCAGAGGGGGCGTGCTCCGGGGGTGCATGTGACTATTGTTACGGAAGTTCGCTGCTGTTACCACCACGCGCCCATCCGACACGCCAAAGACACGCCGTTTGCGGCGGCTCTACAGGTCGGCGTGCAGCTGCCAGACGCGCTCGGCAGCGCCGAGCCACGAGAACGCGCGGCCGCGGTCGCCGGCCAGCACGGCGTACCGTTCGACGGCGGCAGCTGAGCCCAGAATCTGCGCGAGCGCGTCGCCGAGTGCCTCACCCGCGACCGCGTCGGCGCCGGCGCCGGCGCCGGCGTCACCGTCACTGTCACGGGGCGAGGCAGCCGCGAACACTCCCCCATCGAGGATGACCTCGCGGTGCATCTCGGTGTCTGCCGCCACGACCGGCACGCCGATCGCGAGCGCCTCGACCACACGCCACGGGAACGCCGTCCGCCTCGACGGCGCGACGAAGGCCACCGCCGCACCGAACACGGCGGCGCGGTCGGCGTCATCGAGCGTTCCGCGCACGTGCACACGCCCCGCATCGATCCCCGCCGCTTCGGCGAGCTCGACGACGGCGGGCTCGTCGCCGTCGGGGGCATCCAGCACCACGACCGGCAGGTCGGCCCCGGCACGCGCGATCGCGGCGAAGGCTTCGTCGAGTCGGGCGGATGCCGCGGACGACCCCGCCACGAGCACGAACCCGTCGGGCAGATTCAGTGCGCGACGCCGGCCGATCTCGTCGGTCGGCACGGCGAACGCGGCCGGCGCCGCTCCCGCGATCACACGGATGCGGTCACCGAACGCGCCGAGCTCGCCGAGCCGCTCCGCGGCGGCATGCGTCGGCACGACCACGGCATCAGCGTGCTTGACCGCCCGCTTGAGCATCGCCTTGTGCCACGTCACGGCGCCGCGGGCGAGCTCACCGGGCCGTTCCCAGGCATCCAGGTCCCACGCCGTCACGACGATCTGGTCGTGATCGTGCACGCGATCGTGCTTGACGAGCGGCGCGAGCATCGACGGCGAGTGGATGAGGCCACCGAGTCCAGGCGCGACGCCGAGCTGCCACGCGGCGGCGAGCTCGCGCCGCGGCAGCGCCGTGCGGGTCAGGTCGACGAGGCCCGGCACCGCCGCCTCGATCGCGGCCGCCGCGTCGGTCGCGGCGGGGACGATCCCCTCGACCGCGCATCCGGAGGGCGCCGTGCGCACCAGCGCGCGGGTCAGTTCGCGGGATGCCATCGCGAGCGTGGCATCCGTCGGCGTCACGATCTGGTCCAGGACCACCCGAAGGTTCGTCGTCATGGCGCCGCGGTGGGGGTCGGCGACGGCGGGTAGAGCGCCTGCTGGATGAGGTCGCGCACGTGCGCGTACTCGTCCGCCGTCGGGTTGTCGGTGTCGATGCCCGCCCCGTCAGGGGTGAGCTCGAGGGTGGCGACCGGCTGCTCCTTCGCCTTGACGGCGAGATCGACGAGGAACGGCAGCAGCGACGCCGGGATGTCGGTCTGCACGAGGTCTTCACCCGCGGCCGCGACCTGCTGGAAGCGCGCGAGCACGTTCGCCGGGTTCGCCTGCGCGAGAATCGCCTGCTGCAGCTCGCGCTGGCGCCGCATGCGGTCCCAATCGCTCGTCGTGTAGCGCGACCGCGCGTACCACTGCGCCGTGTCACCGTCCATGTGCTGCGGCCCGACCTCGATCCAGCCCGTCGCCCACTCTTCGGCGGACTGCCCCTCGTACGCGGGCCCGCCGCCTTCGGGCAGGCGTTCGGTGACGGTGATGTCGACGCCACCGAGCGCATCGACGATGTCGGCGAAGCCCTTCATGTCGACGAACACGTAGTAGGGGATCTCGATGCCGAGGATCCCCTCCGCGGCATCCTTCGTCGCCTCGATCGCGGGCGTCGAGCCGTTGTCCGCGGCATCCGGGTAGATGTCGGCGCCGCCGTTCGGCTGGCAGACCTCGACGGCGTTCATGAGCTGGTTGATGCCCGGCCCCCACCCGCACGTCGCGGAGGGGTGTCCTGTGAACCCGTCGGGGTACAGGTCGTGCATCGGCCCGTCCGAGAACGGCGCGTAGGCGAGGTCACGCGGGATGCCCGTGATGTGCACGGCCCCCGTCTCGGCGTTCACCGAGACGACAGAGATGCTGTCGAAGCGCATGGAATCGCGTCCGAGGCCGCTGTCGGCGCCCAGCAGCAGGAAGTTGTAGTAGCCGTTCGACGGTGCCACGGCCGGTTCGTTGTTGGTGAAGATGGATGCCAGCAGCTCGCGCGCCGGCCCGATGATCTGCTGCGAGGCGTAGGCGACGCCGCCACCGCTCACGACGAGTCCGAGGATCGCAGCGAGGGCGATGAGCGGCCGCGCCACCGGGCGGGTTTTGACCAGGCGCACGAGCCGCAGCGTATCGATCGTGAGCACCACCCACAGCACCGCGTAGGCGAGCAACACGACCTGCAGCACGAGCAGGAAAGCGACGTTCGTCGCGAGAGTCGTCAGCAGCGACGGCCACACGACGAGGGCCGCGATCGCGAGCACGACCAGCACCCACATGAGCAGGGTCGCGCTCAGTCCGACGCGAGCGAGCCGGCGCGAGCCCGCGAGCGACTGCGCAGAGCCGGGGATCAGGAAGTTCAGCGCGATGAGCCACCAGCCGCGGCGGGTCATGACCCGCGGCGAGCGCGCGTCGGGCCGCCGCATCGGCTGGTCGCCGAGGATGACCCCGACGCTGCCGCCGCGTGCGCCCTTGCTCGGGTTGCCGCCGCTCGAGTGACCGTCGCTCGAGTGGCCGTCGCCGGGTCGCGGCGGCAGCGGTGGCCGCGGCGGGGCGGACGGCGGAGCGACACTCACAGAGAGTCCTTGAGGCGGCGGTTCTTCTCCTCGACCTGCTGCTCGAGCAGCTTCGCGTACTGCTCGACGCGATCGGCGAGGCGCTCGTCGGAGGTGCCCAGGATGCGCGCCGCGAGCAGGCCCGCGTTCTTCGCGCCGTTGATCGACACGGTCGCCACGGGGATGCCTGCCGGCATCTGCACGATGCTCAGCAGCGAGTCCATCCCGTCGAGGGTTGCGAGCTGCACGGGCACGCCGATGACGGGCAGCGCCGTCATGGAGGCGAGCATGCCGGGCAGGTGCGCCGCTCCGCCGGCGCCCGCAATGATCGCGCGCAGGCCACGGGCACGGGCATCCCGCCCGTACGTCATCAGCTTGTCGGGCGTGCGGTGCGCCGACACGACCTCGACCTCGTGCGGGATGCCGAACTCACTGAGCACCTGTGAGGCGTCACTCATGATCCGCCAGTCGGAATCGGAGCCCATGACGACACCGACGAGAGGGGATGCCGAGGAGTGCAGAGCCGAAGTCACCCGACCAGGCTAGGGCGACACCCTGGAAGATCCCGGAGCGGCGCGCGCTCGGGGAGCGCAAATGGCTCGCCGAACCGGGTTTCGGGAGCCATTTGCGCTCCTCGAAACGTGAATCAGTCGCCGAAGAAGGCCGCAGTGGCGCGGGCTTCGTAGACGACGGCATCCAGGTCATCGCCGATGGCGTTGACGTGGCCGACCTTGCGGCCCGGACGCGGCGCCTTGCCGTAGGTGTGCACCTTCGCGGCGGGGTGCGCGGCGAGCGCCGCGGGCAGGCGGCTCTCGAGCGAGGCATCCGCGGGGCCGCCGAGGATATTGACCATCACGGCCCACGGCTGACGCGGCGCCGCGTCGCCCAGCGGCAGGTCGAGCACGGCGCGCAGGTGCTGCTCGAACTGCGAGGTCGCGGCGCCGTCCTGACTCCAGTGCCCGCTGTTGTGCGGGCGCATCGCGAGCTCGTTGACGAGCAGACGCTCATCGGTGGTCTCGAACAGCTCGACCGCGAGCATGCCGGTGACGCCGAGTCCTTCGGCGATGGATGCCCCGATGCCCGCCGCGACCTCGGTGAGACGCAGCGCGCCGTGGGGCGCCGGCGCGATGACTTCGGCGCATACGCCGCCGCGCTGCACCGTCTCGACGACCGGGTAGGCGACCAGATCGCCCGAGGGGCGGCGCGCCACCTGTTGAGCGAGCTCGCGGCTGAAGTCGACGAGTTCTTCCGCGAGCAGCGCGCCGTCGCCGAACCAGTCCGCGACCTCGGCGGGCGAGGTCACGACCCGGACGCCCTTGCCGTCGTACCCGCCGCGCGGCGTCTTCACGACGGCGCGGCCACCGTTGGCATCCAGGAACGTCTGCAGCTGCGCGGCATCCGCCACCTCGGCCCACTCGGGCTGCGGCACGTCGAGCTCGGCCAGCCGCGCGCGCATGCGCAGCTTGTCCTGCGCGAACTGCAGGGCGTCGGGGCCGGGATGCACGGCGACGCCGTCGGCGACGAGCGCGCGCAGCACCTCCTGCGGGACGTGCTCGTGGTCGAACGTGACGACATCGACCTCGCGCGCGAACGCGCGCACCGTCTCGAGGTCGCGGTAGTCACCCGTCGCCGTCGCGGCGAGGGCCGCCGACATGTCGGGCTGCTCGGCGAGTACCCGCACGTCGAGTCCGAGCTCGACCGCCGGCGCGATCATCATCCGGGCCAGCTGCCCGCCGCCGATGATTCCGACCTTCAGTGCCATGCGCTGCCTTTCGTCCACCCCATCATCCCGCACCCGCGCTCCCCGCGCGGCGGGGTCAGGGCAGCGGGGGCGGCGGGCCGGGGACGATCGGCATGGCGTGCGAGTCGCGGTGCGCGAGGATCTGACTGACCTCGACCTGATCGGCGAGCGCCTCGTGCATCAGCCGCACCGAGGGGATGTCGACCAGGCGCACCGGCTCGTCCACTCCGTTCGACAGCGACAGCGTGCCCGAGCCCCACAGTCGCTGCAGCGGACCGCGGCGCTCTCCGATCGTGTATCCGCGGGCGTGCAGGATCTCGGTGCGGTTGCGCCGCAACAGCCCTGACTGCGCGATGACCCGACGCGTCGTGACGGTGTACGTCCGGGCCAGCCAGCGCAGGTACGGCACGACCACCAGGAACAGGACGAGGATGCCCGCCACCGCCCACAGCATCCAATCACTCAGCCACTCGGAAACCGGCGCCGGGATGTTCCCGCTGAAGTACCCGACCGCGCCCGCGACGGCGATCAGCACGAGCGACGGCCAGAACAGCCGCCGGGCGTGCGACCGCACGCGCGCGATGCGCAGTTCGCGCGTCTCGGCACCCGGCGCCGGCGTGAGCGGGCGCCCCGGGTACGAAAGCGGCTGAGTCACCCCTCCATTGTGGCCGGTCCCGGTCCGAGAGCAGGCTCAACCAGCCGAGGATGCCCGATCCCACGCCGCGCGTGACGATTCAGCCTGCTTGCGGGCAACCGAGCGCGGCACGGCGGCCGCGAGCAGCGGGCGGCACGCGCCCCTCAGCGCACGTGCACGACATCCCCCGCACCGACGACGACCTCGCGACCGTCGCGCTCGACGACAAGCCGCCCGGCGTCGTCGAGGCGCGCGGCGCGCCCGCGCACGGTCTCGCCGTCCGGCAGCGAGACCGACACGTCGGCGCCGAGCGTGCGGCACCGATCGGAGATCCGCCCGGCGACGGCGGCGTGCCCGCCCACCGCGAGATCGGCGATGCCATCCCGCAGGGCGGTCAGGTAGTCGGCGAGCAGCCGATCCTCATCGGCGACCGCGCCCTGATCGGCGAACGAGGTCGCCGTGGGCACCGGCAGGTCGACGGATGCCATCGCCGTGTTGACGCCTGCCCCCACGACGACCGCGAAGGGGTCGGACGGAACGACTTCGGCGAGGATGCCACAGATCTTGCGCGCCCCGGCTTCATAGCCCGCGCCCGCCGGTCCGACGAGCACGTCGTTGGGCCACTTGACCCAGACCTCGGCACCCGGCAGTTGTGCCGCCACGGCATCCGCCATCGCGGCGCCCGCCACAAGCGGGATCCACCCGCGGTCGGCGATATTGATCGCGCCGACGCGCAGCAGCACCGAGATCGCGAGGGCCGCGCCGGGCGGCGCCGTCCAGACGCGGTCGAGTCGGCCGCGCCCGGCGCGCTGATCCCGCGTGAAGAGGACCGAGAGGTGCGGATGCCCGTCGGGTGCCTCGGCCGCGTCGTGCAGCAGCTTCGCGTTGGTCGAGGCGACGGTCTCGACGTACTGCAGTCGCGGCGACACCGCCGCCGCGAGCGGGTAACCCTCGTTCGGGATCGACATAGGCCCACCCTACGCGCGCCGCCACCGCAATAACTCAGGAGATGCGCGGCCTCGCCGCGGGGCCGCAGCCGAGATTCCGCGGGTCAGGCCGACGGCCACCGGCGCTGGTCCTGAGTTATTGCGGCGAACCGGCCGCGCGAGCCCGCGGTGAGCCGGCCGCGCGCCCGGCGGAGCGCCGGCTGCGCGCTGCGAGACGCGCGCCGCGCCGGCCGCAGACACCCGAGGACTGGAGGACTCGCACAGCGGATCGCGCGAGCGGCTGTCGCACTCCCCCAACCGTCCGGTCCGGACGGTCACTAGGGTGGAATGCGTGCCAGAGCAGCCGAACCAGCCAGAGCAGACCGAGACCGCGCAGCCCCAGGTCTCGACGCAGCCCGACCTCGCCACGACAGCCGGCAAGATCGCCGACCTCCGCCGGCGCTACCAGGAGGCGATCGTCGACGCCGAGGTGGGCGCTCGCGAGAAGCAGCACGCGAAGGGCAAGCTCACGGCCCGCGAGCGCATCGAGCTGCTCGTCGACCCGGGCTCGTTCGTCGAGCTCGACGAATACGTGCGCCACCGCACGACGGCGTTCGGCATGGACCGCTCCCGCCCCTACGGCGATTCGGTCATCACGGGCATCGGCACGATCCACGGCCGCACCGTCACGGTCTACGCGCAGGACTTCACGACCTTCGGCGGATCGCTCGGCGAGGTCGCCGGCGACAAGATCATCAAGGCGATGGAGTTCGCCCTGCGCGGCGGGATGCCCATCATCGGCATCCTCGACTCGGGCGGAGCCCGCATTCAGGAGGGCGTCGTCGCCCTCGGCAAGTACGGCGAGATCTTCCGCCTGAACACTGCGGCCTCGGGCGTGATCCCGCAGATCTCGATCATCATGGGTCCCGCCGCCGGCGGCGCGGTCTACTCCCCTGCCCTCACCGACTTCGTCATCATGGTCGACAAGACCTCGCAGATGTTCGTGACCGGCCCCGACGTCATCAAGACCGTCACGGGCGAGGACGTCGGCATGGAGGAGCTCGGCGGCGCGTACACGCACAACACGCGCTCCGGTGTCGCGCACTACCTGGCCGAAGACGAGGACGACGCCCTCGACTACGCGCGCACGATGATCGGGTACCTGCCCGACAACAGCATGGCCGACATCCCGGTCTACGAGAACACGTTCGAGTGGGAGACGACGGATGCCGATCGGGTGCTCAACGCGATCATCCCGGACTCCCCGAACCAGCCCTACGACATCCACCAGGTCATCGGCCACCTCGTCGACGGCGGCGACTTCCTCGAGGTGCAGCCGCTGTACGCGCCGAACATCGTGATCGGCCTCGGCCGCATCGAGGGTCGCACCGTCGGCATCATCGCGAACCAGCCCTCGCAGATGGCGGGCACCCTCAACATCGAGGCCGGCGAGAAGGCATCCCGCTTCGTGCGGTTCTGCGACGCGTTCTCAATCCCGATCGTGACGCTCGTCGACGTGCCCGGCTACCTGCCCGGCACCGACCAGGAGTGGACGGGCGTCATCCGCCGCGGCGCGAAGCTGCTGTACGCGTACGCCGAGGCGACCGTGCCGCTGGTGACCGTGATCCTGCGCAAGGCCTACGGCGGCGCGTACATCGTGATGGGTTCGAAGCAGCTCGGCGCCGACGTGAACCTCGCGTGGCCGACGGCGGAGATCGCTGTGATGGGCGGGCAGGGCGCCGTCAACATCCTCTACCGCGGCGAGATCAAGCGTGCCGAAGAGGCCGGCGAGGATGTCGCGGCGGTGCGCACCAAGCTCGCGAACGAGTACACGTACAACGTGGCATCGCCGTTCCTGGCCGCCGAGCGCGGCGAGTTGGACGGCATCATCGAGCCGGCGCAGACGCGCGTCTCGATCGCCAAGTCGCTGCGCGCGCTGCGCGGCAAGCGGGCCAGCCTACCCGCGAAGAAGCACGGTAACATCCCGCTATGAGCGGGGCAGACAACGTCGGGGGCACGAACGAGATGGATGCCGCGCCGGCAGCCATCCGCGTCGAGGTGCTCCGCGGCGACCCGACCCCCGAAGAGCTCGCCGCCGTCGTCGCGGTCGTGACCGAGGCCTACAGCCGCGAGGCGGCGGATGCCGTCGCCGAGACGGAGCCGCGCCCCTCAGCCTGGCGCGTGTCGGAGCGCCTGCGCGCGCCGCTGCGCCGCGAGATCGGCTGGGGCCGCTTCGGCGCATAGCGCCGCGAGCATGTCCCCCAAAATACCTACAGACAGGTTCTTGCCCACCCGTCAGACTGGTGGAGCTGGAACGCTTCTGCGTTCGGTGCACCCGCGCTCTTCGCGCGACCGCACCCTCGCGAGTCCGGTTTTCGGGTAACCGACTCGCATGGCGAGGGGCGGGCGGCTTCGCCGCCCCTCGCCTCCTCCTCTCACTCCGGCTGGCGCTCAGGCGCCGGGCGCCGCGCGAACTCGTGCCACAGGTCGACCGCGTCTTCACCGTCGTCGCCCGCAGAGCGGCCGACGACGGTGAGGGCGATCTGGTCGTGCGTCGAGGTGCGCACGAACAGGCGCTGCGACCGGGCGCCCGTGAGCACCCGCGCGAGGTCGCCCCGCAGCGCGGCGCGCTCGTCGGCCGACAGGTCGTCGAGTCCGCCTTCGTCGAGCACCGACACGACAGTACCGCGCGCCCGGGCCGACGACAGCGCCGCGCGCACCTCATCGTCCAGCAGCGCCGCCCCGCGCAGCTCATCGCGCAGGGTGCCCTCGGCGATCCGGGCGAGCTGTCGCTCGGTCTCATCGAGGCGTCCGGCCACCGTGATCGTGTGCGCGAGGATCGGCCCGGCGACGGCGAGCGCACGCTGGATGAGTGTGCGCCGTTCGCGGCGCACACTCTCTTGCGACGCGAGCCACTCCGAGGCGGCGCGCTGCATGTCGGTCAACTGCGCCGTGTCGCGCGCCGCCCGATCGACGAGCCAGGTGAGCAGCTGCGCGACGGCGACCCACAGCACGTCGCCGACGACGCCGAAGGCGAGGGCGGCCGACACACCGATCCACCCGATCGCCGCGACCGCGACGAGCACGACGCCGATCCACGCCGTCCAGGGCCGGCGGCGCACCATCACGATCGCCATGAGCGCGCCCACGCCGCCGATCGCCCACGTACCGTAGTCGGCGAGGCGCCCGTCGTGCCCCGCCGCGATCCAGGTCGCGCTGGGCACGATTACCGCGACGGCGATCGCGAGCGCCGCCGCCCACGCCGGCAGCAGGGTCCGCTCGCCGAAGCGGCGCGGTTCCTGCCGCCCCGCTGCGCGCGGGACCTTCCAGAAGATGCACACCCAGGTCGTGAGCAGATAGAGCGCGACCGCACTCACCTGCAGCAGCGGGTACTGCGGTGCCGTCGTCCACAGCAGAGCGCCCGCCGCGAGGTAGGCCGTGAAGGCCACGCCCAGCACCGAGAGGACGGTGCCCACCCCCGCCTTCATCGGGGCCGCTCCCACTCCAGGTGCACGGTCGTGCCAGCGTGGCTCGTCTGCACGCGTGCGCGTCCGCCCGAGGCCGCCATGCGGGCCACGATCGATCCGCGGATGCCGAGACGGTCGGCCGCCACGGCATCCGGATCGAACCCGGCCCCCGCATCGCTGATCCGCACCGCGACGACCCCGTCCGCTGCCTTGATGTGCACCGACAGCCCCACGCCGCCCGCGTGTTGGACGGCGTTCGCCAGCGCCTGCGTCGCCGCCAGCACGAGCGATCGCACGACGCGGCCGGGGATCGCGTCGACCGCCGCGTCGACCTCGGCCGTGATCGGCAGGGTCAGTCCGAGCTCGGATCCGGCGCGCTCGATGCCGGCGACCACCGCTGCCGCGGGCATCGGCTCGTCCGACCCTTCCCCGGCATCCTGCTCGGCGTTGGCGAGCCGGGTCAGCGCCTCACGCGCCATCGCGACGGCGAGCGCCTCCTCCCGCGGAGTCGTCGCGCGCTCGGCGGCGATGAGGGCGGCCAGCACACTGTCGTGCATGAGCGCCGCGACGGCGACGCGCTCGGTCTCGGCGGCGTCGGCGGCGGCCGCTGCCGCGTAGGAGGCGACGGCGTCGCGCCGGGCGCGGTCGATCCCGATCGCGGACCATCGCAACATCCAGCCGAGCGTGATGATGACGGCCGCGAGGATCATCGCGAACACGACGTCGAGCGCTGTGTTGCTGATCCGCGCGGGTCCGACGCCGACGTGGAACACCCGCGCAACCCCGTACAGCACGGGGATGAGCACGGCCCAGACGATCTGCAACGGCAGCCGGAAGGCCATGACGGCCGCCGCCGTCGCGACGTTCAGGAGGTACCAGATCCACGGCGGGGTGAGCGGGTCAGCGATGATCCCGGCCGTCGCAAGCGGCCAGCCCGCGAACACGGCGGCGAGCGCTACGGCGCACACGCGGCTTGCGGTGCGCGAGAGGATGCCCGTCACGAGTGCCGCGATCATGAACGCGAGCGGCACGAACGCGGCGATCATCAGGATGGGATGCCACGCCGTCGTCTCCTGCGTCGAGCCGAGCGCGTTGATGAGTGACTGCGTGCCGAGCACGCCGCAGCCGAGGGCGACGACGAGCGACGCGATGCGCTCGACGCGCGATTGGGTGAAACGCTCGGCACCGACGGAGATGTCGCCGAGACGACGGCGGATCGTCGGGTCGACGGCGAGGGGCGGCCGGTCAGCGGCCACCGGGGCCGTCACCGCGATCGTGCCCGACGAGCCCGTCCTCCATGGCCCGCCGCAGCAGGTCGACCTTCGTGGGCGCGGGTCTGCCGACCTCGACGTACTTGACGCGCACGCGCGTGATGTTCTCCTTGGCCGTGGAGTACGCGACCCCGAGGCGCTCGGCGACGGCCTTCAGCGGCAGCCCCGCCGCGTAAAGGCGCAGCACGTCGCGCTCGCGCGCGGACAGCTGCGCGTCGGCGAACGCACGGTCGCCGTCGACGGCGTTGGCCCATTCGATGTTCTCGAGCGGTTCGCCGCGCGCGATCGTCGCGATCGCCGCCATGACGTCATCGGTGCGGGATGCCTTGCTGATCACGCCCGTCGCTCCCGCGCTGAGCGCTTCGCGCACGGCCGCCGGCCGGTCGGCGACGCTGTGGATGAGCACGGGCGATCCGTCGGTCACGACCCGCTGCACGTTCTCGGTCACGGTCGCGCCGTCGCCGAGCATCAGGTCGAGCACGACGACGTCGACGGGTGCGACACCGGCATCCGCCCGCCACCGCAAGTACGCACTGACCGTCACGCCGGAGAACACGACCTGAGTCGTGCCCGCCCGCGCGCACGCCGCCTCGAGCCCGAGCCGCACGGACTCGTGGTCGTCGATGAGGGCGACGCGGATCACGCTGTCAGCCTAGCCAGCCGCCCGCGCGAGCACGGCGACGGCCTCGACGTGGTGCGAGTGCGGGAACAGGTCGAACGCGTCGATGCGGGCCGGCTCGTAGCCGAGACCGCGGAACGTGCCGAGGTCGCGCGCGAGCGCGACGGGGTCACACGCGACGTAGACGACGGATGCCGGGGAGAGCGCTGCGATCCGCTCGACGACCTCGCGCCCGGCACCCGCGCGCGGCGGGTCGACCAGCACGACACCGCGCGCGAGCCGCGCCCGGTCGGCGGCGCCGGACTGGGCGAGCAGCCGCGCGAGGTAGCGGTCGGTGCGCTCGGTCTCGGCGCGCGCGCCGACCCACTCGGCGAGGTTCTCGCCGGCGTGCTCGGTGGCCCGGGCATCCGATTCGACGCTCGTCACGCGGGCCGCGGGGCCGGCCGCCTCGGCGATCGCGGCGGCGAACAGACCGACGCCGCCGTACAGGTCGAGGTGGTGCGCGGACGGATCGATGCCGGTGCTCTCCAGCGCCGTGCGCACGGCGGAGGTCAGCGTCGACGCCGCGAGGCGGTGCACCTGCCAGAACCCACCCGCGTCAACGCGGAACTCACGATCGCCGACGCGCTCGACGACGGTCTCGCGGGCCGTTGGATCCTCGGCGGGGCGCGGTGGACGGGCCGTGCGGGTGCGGCCGCGGGGCTGGCGTCGGGCCTTCGCGCCGGGTTCGGCGCCGGCTCGGCGTTCTGCGGGGCGTTCGGCGCCGGCGCGTTCTGCGGTCGGGCGGCGCTCGGCGGCCGGGCGGACGATGACACGCACGCTGCCGTCGGAGGGCTGGACGAGGTCGACGCGGCCGGGCGCGAAACCTCCCGGAGTGCCGCCCAAAGTCGCCGCGACCGCTTCGATCTCCGCCGTCGCGAGCGGCAGATCGGGGTTCTGAATGACGCGGTGGCTGCGCGCCGCGAACGGGCCGATCCGCCCCTCGTCGTCGACGTGCAGGCTGACTCGCGTGCGCCAGCGCAGGCCGTCGGGGTGCTCCCCTGCACCGTGGTCGCCGACCCCACCCGCGGGCGAGAGCGTCGTGTCAGGCTCGGGGATGCCTGCGAACCGGATCAGCGCGTCATCGAGCACACGCTGCTTCAGCGCCCGCTGGTGCGCGAGATCGATGTGCCCGAACTCGGCTCCGCCGGGCCGGTCGGCGGGAGCTGTGGCGACGTCCGCGGCCGGCCACACATGCGCGCGGCGGTGCGGCGAGGCATCCAGCACCTCAACGACATCGGCGCGCCAGAACGACGACTTGGCGGTGTCGGTGAGCTGCACGCGCACCCGCTCGCCGTCGATCGCGTCGGCGACGAAGACGACGCGACCCTCGTGCCGCGCGACGAAGACGCCGCCGTGCGCGACATCGGTCACATCGAGGTCGAGATACTCATCGGGCATGGTTCCCATCCTCCCCCGAACCCCGGCACCGCGCGTACCCGTGCGATGTCCGCCCCAACCCGCGCTCTACCCTGGGGGGATGCGCGTGTGCTTGGCATCCACCTCTCCCGCCCGCCTCATGCTGCTGCGGCAGGCGGGCATCGAGCCGCTCACGCGCGCGCCGCAGGTCGACGAAGAGGCGGTGATCGCCGACGTCGAGACGCGCGAAGCGCGCACGCTGCCGCCCGACGAGCACGTGCTGCTGCTCGCGCGGCGCAAGGCCGCCGATGTCGCGGCCACTCTCGTCGCCGAGGATCCGTCGTTCGACGGTCTCGTCATCGGCGGCGACTCGATGTTCGAGCTCGACGGCGAGATCCTCGGCAAGCCGTACCTGCCCGAGGTCGCCGCCGCCCGCTGGCGTGCGATGCGCGGGCGCACGGGCGTGCTGCACTCGGGCCACAGCGTGTACCGGGTCGCGCCCGGCGAGCCGCTGCGCGAGGCGCACGCCGTCGCCGAGGCATCCGTCGGCTTCGCCGCCGACGTGACGGATGCCGAGATCGACGCCTACGTCGCCACGGGCGAACCGCTGCTGGTCGCCGGAGCCTTCACCGTCGACAGCCTCGGCGGCGCGTTCATCGACCGTGTCGAGGGCGACCCGTCGACGGTCGTCGGGATGTCGCTGTCGACGGTGCGCCGGCTGTGCGGCGAGCTGGGCGTCACCTGGACCGACCTTTGGCAACCCCGCACAGTCTCGTAGCTTCTCGCACACGTTTCTTCGTTGATCTTGTGCGAGTGATCCAAAGCTGACCCGCGCATGCTGGGTAGGCTGGCATCCATGCCCCGCCCCTTGGACCTGGCGCCCGCGCGCCCGCAGATCACCAAAGTGCTCATCGCGAACCGCGGGGAGATCGCCGTCCGCGTGATCCGCGCCGCACGCGACGCCGGCAAGGCCTCGGTCGCCGTCTACGCCGACCAGGACCGCGATGCGATGCACGCGAAGCTCGCCGATGAGGCGTACGCGCTCGACGGCGTCACGAGCGCCGACACCTACCTGTCGATCGAGAAGATCCTCTCGGTCGCCCGCCGCTCCGGCGCCGACGCCGTGCACCCGGGCTATGGGTTCCTCGCCGAGAACGCCGACTTCGCCCGTGCCGTGATCGCGGCCGGCCTGATCTGGATCGGCCCGAGCCCCGAGGCGATCGAGTCGCTCGGCGACAAGGTCACCGCCCGCCACGTCGCCGAGAAGGTCGGCGCGCCGCTGGCCCCCGGCACGCCCGGCCCCGTCGCCGGAGCCGACGAGGTCATCGCGTTCGCACAGGAGCACGGCCTGCCCATCGCGATCAAGGCCGCCTACGGCGGCGGCGGGCGCGGCCTGAAGGTCGCCCGCGAGCTCGACGAGGTCGCCGAGCTGTTCGAGTCGGCGACGCGCGAAGCGATCACGGCCTTCGGCCGCGGCGAGTGCTTCGTCGAGAAGTACCTCGACAAGCCGCGTCACGTCGAGACGCAGTGCCTCGCAGATGCCGCGGGCAACGTCGTCGTCATCTCGACGCGCGACTGCTCGCTGCAGCGCCGCCACCAGAAACTCGTCGAAGAGGCGCCCGCGCCGTTCCTGACCGAAGAGCAGAACCGCACGTTGTACGAATCGTCGAAGGCGATCCTCAAGGAGGTCGGCTACGTCGGAGCGGGAACGTGCGAGTTCCTCATCGGCGCCGACGGCACGATCTCGTTCCTCGAGGTCAACACGCGTCTGCAGGTCGAGCACCCGGTCTCCGAAGAGGTGACCGGTATCGACCTCGTCCGCGAGCAGTTCCGCCTCGCCGAAGGCGAGACGCTCGACTACGACGACCCCGAGCCGGTCGGCCACTCGATCGAGTTCCGCATCAACGGCGAAGACCCGGGGCGGAACTTCCTGCCCCAGCCCGGTCGGATCCACCAATTCAAGACGTTCGGCGGCCCGGGCATCCGTCTTGATTCCGGCGTCACGGCGAACGACAGCGTCTCGGGCGCGTTCGACTCGCTGCTGGGCAAGCTCATCGTGACGGGCCGCGACCGCGCCGAAGCGCTGGAGCGGTCACGCCGCGCGCTCGACGAGTTCGAGGTGTCAGGGATGCCCACGGTGCTGCCCTTCCACCGCAAGGTCGTGCGCGATCCCGCCTTCACCGCGGAGGACGGCCGCTTCGGCGTCTTCACGCGCTGGATCGAGACCGAGTTCGAGAACGACATCCCGCCGTGGGACGGCGAGCTCGAGGCGCCCGAAGAGGCCGAGCCGCGCCACACCGTCGTCGTCGAGGTGTCGGGCAAGCGCCTCGAGGTCAGCCTGCCCGACCGCATCGCGGTGGCCCCCGTCAAGATCGGCCGCCCCGCGGCCGCTCCCCCGTCGCGTCGCTCGCACACGGCGAACGTGAGCGCCGGGGCATCGGGTGATGCTGTCAAGGCGCCGATGCAGGCGACGATCGTCAAGGTCGCCGTCGAAGAGGGCCAGCAGGTCGTCAAGGGTGACCTCGTCGTCGTCCTCGAGGCGATGAAGATGGAGCAGCCGCTGCAGGCGCACAAGGACGGCGTCATCGGCGCGATCGACGCGACCCCCGGCACGACGGTGTCGGCCGGGCACCAGCTGCTCACGATCAGCTGACGACATGAAGCGGATGCCGGGCCTCGCCGCCCGCCTGGGCACGGGCGTCGCACTGTCTGCGGCGGCCCTGGTGCTGCTGGCGGCGTGCGCGAGCAGCGCGCCCAGCGACCAGGAGCGCGCTGCCTGGGCGCAGTGGGGCTCCGACGCGATCGCGGCGAACGGCGTCGGCGTCGGCGGTGTCTTCGCGACGGATGCCTCTTCAGAGGGCGTCACGGAGACCTACCCGTCCCCGCAGGCGCTGCACGCGGTCGAGCTGCGCTGCATCGGCACCGACCGCGCGCAGTTCACGCTGAGCTACACGGGGACAGGCGAGTCGACGACCGTCACGCAGGACATCGTGTGCCACGACGGCGGACTGCTCACGCCGATCGCGATCCCGACCGCGGTCGGCGAGCTCACGGCGTTCACCGCGGATGCCACCTCGCCCGACGGCGAGGGCTACTGGGTCGCGCTCCCGCAGGGGTAGCGCGCGCGGGCGCGCGGGTGAAGTTGGCGCGACACGCGGGAATGGCAGGTGGATACCCACGTGATGCGCCAACTTGTGGCGCGCCGCGCGAGCGCGCGCTTGTGAAGTTGGCGCGACACGCGGCACTGACAGCTGGATACCCGCAGGATGCGCCAACTTGATGTGCGTCGCGCGGGCCGCGCGCGGGCGCCCGCGCTACCCGAAGAAGTCGTCGTCGCGGTTGACGAGGTGCATCGCGCGCGTGGCATCCGTGATCGAGCCCGTCAGCGACGGGAACACGGCGAACACGCGCGACACCTGATCGACGGTGAGGCGGCGCTCGACCGCGATCGCGATCGGGTAGATGAGCTCCGACGCGCGCGGCGCGACGATGACGCCACCGATCACGGTGCCCGAACCCTCGCGCGCGATGATCTTGACGAAGCCGTCCTTGATGCCCATCATCTTCGCGCGGGCGTTCGCGGCCAGTGGCAGCTTGTGCACGTAGCCGTTGATCGCGCCGGTCTCGACATCCTTCTCTTGCCGGCCGACCGTCGCGATCTCGGGCGCCGTGAAGATGTTCGCCGTGATCCGGCGGCGCTCGAGCGGAATGACGGTGTCGCCGAGCGCGTGGAAGATCGCGGTGCGTCCCTGCATCGAGGCGACCGATGCCAGGGGCACGAACGTCGTGCAGTCGCCGGCGGCGTAGATGTTCGGCACCGACGTGCGCGCGACGCGGTTGACGTTGATGTGCCCCGACTCGGTCAGCTGCACGCCCGCTTCTGCGAGCCCGATGCCTGCCGTGTTGGGGACCGAGCCGACCGCCATGAGGCAGTGGCTGCCCTCGACGACGCGGCCATCCGACAGCGTTACGACGACGCCGTCGCCGACCCGCTCGACGGTGTCTGCGCGCGACTTCGACAGCACGGTCATCCCGCCGCGCGTGAAGACCCTCTCGATGACGGCGGCGGCGTCACGGTCTTCGCCGGGCAGAACTTGGTCGCGGCTCGAGATGAGCGTCACTTGCGCGCCGAGGTTCATGTACGCCGATGCGAACTCGGCGCCGGTGACGCCCGAGCCCACCACGATGAGATGCTCGGGCAACGCCTTCATGTCGTAGAGCTGCGTCCAGGTGAGGATCCGCTCGCCGTCGGGGCACGCGGTCGGCAGCTCGCGCGGCGACGCGCCGACCGCGACGACGAGGGTGTCGGCCTCGACGCGATCGAAGTCCGTGCCGCCGGGGCCGGTCGCGACGACGAGGGAGTGGTGGTCGTCGAGGCGTCCGTGTCCCGAGATGATGCGCACACCAGCATCCACCAACTGCGCCCGCATGTCGTCGGACTGCTGCCGCGCGAGCGAGAGCAGCCGTTTGTTGACCGCGGCCAGGTTGATCGCGACCTGCGGTTTGAGCGGACGGCCGGACTCGCCCTTCGCGAAGAACTCGACACCCAGATCGGATGCCTCCGAGATCGCGACTGCGGCATCAGCGGTCGCGATCAGGCTCTTCGACGGAACCACATCGGTGATGACGGCCGCGCCACCGACACCCGCCCGCTCGACGAGCGTTACACTCGCGCCGAGCTGCGCGGCGGCGAGCGCCGCCTCGTAGCCGCCGGGCCCGCCCCCGAGCACCGCGACGGACTGGGAATGGACGAAGCTCGGAGACATTGCTCCATTCTCTCAGCCCTCCCGCCTCGCCCTTCAATCTCGCGGGACTCAGCCCTCCCGCCTCGACCTTCAATCTCGCGGGAACAGGGGGCGCGCGGCTACCGTGGGAGCATGTCCGACACGTACAGCAACCCCCTCGACGACCCCGCCGCCGATCCGTTCGAGATCGCGGCACAGGCGGCATCCGACATCACGCGCCTCACGGGCGTCGAGCAGCACGACATCGCCCTCACGCTCGGAAGCGGCTGGGGCAAGGCCGCCGAGCTCGTCGGCGAGACGACGGCCACGATCCCGGCGACCGAGGTCACCGGCTTCAGCGCGCCCGCCCTCGCCGGCCACGTCGGATCGCTGCGCAGCATCCTGACGCCCACGGGCAAGCGCGTGCTCGTGATCGGCGCGCGCACCCACTACTACGAGGGCCACGGCGTGCGCCGGGTCGTGCACAGCGTGCGCACGGCCGCCGCCACCGGCGCGAAGACCATGGTGCTCACCAACGGCGCGGGCGGCATCAAGACCACGTGGAGCCCGGGCACGCCCGTCCTCATCAGCGACCACATCAACCTCACGGGCGACTCGCCGCTCGAGGGCGCGACCTTCATCGACCTGACCGACCTCTACTCGACGCGCCTGCGCGACCTCGCACGCACGATCGACCCCTCGCTCGACGAGGGCGTGTACTGCCAGTTCCGCGGCCCGCAGTACGAGACCCCCGCCGAAGTGCGGATGGCGAAGACCATCGGCGGCCACATCGTCGGCATGTCGACGGCGCTCGAGGCGATCGCCGCGCGCCAGGCGGGCATGGAGATCCTCGGGTTCTCGCTGATCACGAACCTGGCCGCGGGCATCCAGACCACTCCCCTGAGCCACGCCGAGGTCATCGAGGCCGGCCAGGCCGCTGAGCCGGTCATCTCCGACTTGCTCGCCCGCGTGATCGGCCTGCTGTGAGCGCCGCGCCATCGCCCCTGGAGGCGGCGCGAGCCTGGCTCGCGCAAGACCCCGACCCCGTCACGCGCGACGAGCTCTCGGCGCTCATCGACGCGGCATCCACCGGGGATGCCTCTGCCGCGGCCGACCTCGACGATCGGTTCGGCGCGCGCCTCGCGTTCGGCACGGCCGGCCTGCGCGGGCGCCTCGGCGCCGGCAGCAACCGCATGAACCGCGTGCTCGTCTCGCAGGCGGCGGCGGGGCTCGCGGCCTATCTGCGCGAGAAGGCGGGGCCGGATGCCACGCCGCTCGTCGTCATCGGATACGACGGCCGCCGCAACTCCGACGTCTTCGCGCAGGATTCCGCCGAGCTGTTCGCCGGAGCCGGCCTGCGCGCCGTGCTGCTGCCGCGCCTGCTGCCGACGCCCGTGCTCGCGTTCGCCGTCCGGCACCTCGGCGCCGCCGCGGGCGTCATGGTCACGGCATCCCACAATCCGCCCGACGACAACGGCTACAAGGTCTACCTCGGCGGCGCCGACGACGGATCGCAGATCGTGTCGCCGGCGGATGCCGAGATCGCCGCCCACATCGACCGCGTCGCCGCGACGACGCCGCTCGGCGACCTGCCGCGCGGCGCATACGAGATCGCCGATGAGTCCGTCGTCGACGCGTATGTCGCGGCGACCGCGGCGGTCGCTCCGGCACCCGCGGGCGCGGCGGGCATGAACTGGGTGTACACCGCGATGCACGGCGTCGGGTACGAGACGCTCGCGTCGATCCTGCGCGCCGCGGGGTACCCGCTGCCGGTTGTCGTCGAGGCGCAGATCGAGCCGGACGGGCGCTTCCCCACGGTCGCGTTCCCGAACCCGGAAGAGTCCGGCGCCATGGACCTGTCGTTCGCGACGGCGCGGGATGCCGGGGCGGAGTTCATCCTCGCCAACGACCCCGACGCCGACCGCCTCGCCGTCGCGATCCCGGACGAGGGCGCCGAGGGTGGCTGGCGGCGGCTCACCGGCAACGAGACGGGGCTGCTGCTCGGCTGGCGCGCCGCGCGGCGGGCGAGTGCCGGGGCATCCGGTTCACTGGCCTGCTCGCTCGTCTCGTCACCGGGACTGCAGACGGTCGCCGAGCACTACGGCCTGGACTTCCACGCGACGCTGACGGGGTTCAAGTGGATCTCCCGCGCCCCGGGACTCGTCTACGGCTTCGAAGAGGCGCTCGGCTACCTCGTCAACCCCGACACCGTCCGTGACAAGGACGGCGTCTCGGCGGCGGTCGCGATGCTCGGCATGATCGCCGAGGCCCGCGCAGAGGGGCAGACCGTCGCCGACCTGCTGGCGGAGTTCGCAGACACGTTCGGCTTCTTCCAGTCCGGGCAGGTGTCGCTGCGCGTCGACGACGTCGCGGTGATCGGCCGCATCATGGCCGCGCTGCGTGCCGACCCGCCCGCGCAGATCGGCGACGTCGCCGTCGAGCGCATCGACGATCTGCTCACCGGTGTCGACGGGTTCCCGCCCGGCGACGTGCTGCGCCTGTGGCTCGTCGACGGCTCGCGCGTCATCGTGCGGCCCAGCGGCACGGAGCCCAAGCTCAAGGCGTACCTCGACGTGCGCGGCGACTCGGCAACAGACGCCGCGTCGCGCCTCGCCGCGCTCGACGCGGGCGCCCGCGCCCTGATCGCCGCGGCGCGGGCCTGAATGGCGCGGGCCTGAGCCACCCGTCGCGTTCGCAATTCAGTCTCTGCGCCTGCTGGCGCGTCGGATGCCCGCGCCGTTCCGCGGCGCGGGCATCCGACCGAGGTCACGGAGACTGAATTGCGAACGGGCCACGGCGCATAACTCAGGCAGATTCCACCGCAGCGCGCGCAATGCGCCGCTCGGACGGGATTCTGCCTGAGTTATGAACCCCGTAGGCTCGAGGCCGTGCTGCTGACCGACCCCGTCACCCTCGAGAACGCCCACGTCCGGCTCGAACCGCTGGCGGCCGCCCACGCGGCCGACCTTGAGAGCGCCCGCGAGGGGCTCGAGTACGCGTGGTATACGTCGGTTCCGGCGTCGGCCGCGGAGGAAATCACCCGCAGACTCGCCGAGCGGGATGCCGGGCGCATGAACCCGTTCGCGGTGATCGCGGGCGGCCGCGCCGTCGGCATGACCACCTTGTGCACGATCGACCAGCCCAACCGGCGCGTCGAGATCGGCTACACCTGGCTCTCACCGACGGTGCAGCGCACGGCTGTCAACACCGCCGCGAAGCTGTTGTTGCTCGGCCACGCGTTCGAGCAGTGCGACGCCATCGCCGTGCAGTTCTGCACGCACTGGCACAACCGCCAGTCGCGCGCCGCGATCGAGCGCCTCGGCGCGAAGCGGGACGGCGTACTGCGCAACCACCGCATCGGGCCGGACGGCACGCTGCGCGACACGGTCGTCTACTCGATCCTCCCGCACGAGTGGCCCGCCGTCCGCCGCAGCCTGCAAGAGCGCCTCGCCCGGGGCTGACGCGCCAGCCCGGCCGAGCGCGCCCCGCCCGGCTGAGGGCGCCTCGCCCCGGGGCTGACCCGCCCCGCCCGCGGCGTGACGTGCCACACCCCGTCACACCCGCGACGCAACTGCAAGGGATGCCACGCGACACGCCGGCCACGCGCGCCCGCGCGCGGCGTGTCGAACGCGGGGCCTTGCAGTTGCGTCACGGCGACGCAGCGCGCGTCACCGAAGCGCGGCGTCCGTCACGGTCGAGCAGGCGCGCGGCACAGCGACGCGTCGCGCGTCACCCGTCGACGACGGCGACGAGCTCGTCCAGGAACGCCGCGAAGGTCTCGCCGCGGCGCACGATGCGCTGCACGCTCTCGCGTTCGCTGAACACCTCGACGAGCTGTTCGAACACCGTCTGGAACGCCTCGCGATCACTCTCCGAGAAGGCGACCATCGCGACAACCTGCACGCGGCCCTCACCCCACTCAATCGACGGGTCGGCGATGCCGACGGCGATCGCCGTGCGGGTCGCGGTCATCCCGAGCGCGTGCGGCACGGCGAGCGCGTCGGTGAAGGCCGTCGACGACAGCCGTTCGCGCTCGAGGGTGCGCTCGACGTAGTCGTCGTCGATGACGCCCTGCGCCACCAGGCGCGCGCCGAGCCGGCGGATCACCATCTCTGCCGTCGCCCCGGGCCGGATCCGCCCGACGAACGCGTCGGCCGAGAAGTACCGCCCCAGTTCGTCGCGCAGCCGCGCGAGCCGGCGCGCCCGGCGCACGCGCCCCGCCGCGGCCTGCACGCGCTCGACGTCGCTCTCGGTCAGGAACGGCTGGATCCGCACGATCCGCTCCGACAGCGCGGGCGCGTCGATCGTCGTCAGGATGAGGTCGGTGTCGATGGCATCCCAGTCGGGGTCGACGCGCGTCTCGACGCCGACGACGTCGATCGCCTGCCCGAGCGACTGGTCGACGCTCGAGCGCAACAGCTCATGCAGCTCGTAGTATCCGGGGCACACGATCGTCGCGGTCAGCTGCGCGCCGGCACGGCGGCTGCGTTCGAGGCGCCCGCCGACGTGCATCGCGATGTAGGCGATCTCATCGTCCATGAGTGGGATGCCCAGGATCCCCTGCAGCCCGTCCGAGATGAACACCGCGATCTCGAACATCATCGGGTAGGTCGACTTGAGCGACCGGGTCAGCGGGTTGCGCGACCACGCCTGCTCGCGTGCGCGCAGGCGCAGGTTCTGCACGTGCAGCGCGAGGCGCATGACGAAGTCCTCGTGGTCGATGTCGACGAGGAACTCCGCCGCGGCTCGCCCGACGACCTCGCGCACCGCCTGTTCGACATCGGGCTCGAGGCGGGAGCGGATGACGGATGCCGCCTCTCCCGCCCCCGGCGCGACGACGCGGCTCAGCACGAGCGCGCCGAGATGCCGGCGGTCGCCGGTGCCCAGGCGCACGTCGAGGTGCTCGGCACAGAGCCGCTCGACGAGCGCGCTGACCTGCTCCTGGGCGTCGGCTTGGGCGTCGAACTGCGCGTCGGCCTGAGCGTCCGAACGCGCCGGCTCGGACGGGACGTCGAGCGCGCGTCCGTGCGCGACGCGGTCGGCGGTGATCGCGATGTGCAGCATGACGTCGCCGATGCCGAACTCGTTGACGAAGTAGCCGAGGGCGCCGAGGCCCGCGACGAGGTCGCTCTTGAACGGCCCGAACGCCTCGGCACCGATCGATCCCTCGCCGAGTGTGCGGCGCACGGCGGCGAGGTCGAACGCGCCCTCGTCGGTCTCGTCGTGCACCAGCGTGCTCAGCAGCCGGCGCTGCGCCATCTCGGTGCCGCGCAGTCGAGCGCGGGCGGCGGTGCGCTCGAGCACGAGACCCGTGCCGCCCAGCAGCGCGCGCACGCGACCGAGGTCGCCCTCGAGCGTCGCCGGGCTCACGTGGAACTGGTCGGCTGCCTCGAACACGTCGACGCCGTCGGATGCCGCGAGCAGCGACCGCACGAGGCGGTGCACGCGCTCACGTGGGCTGTCTGCATCGATCGCCGCACGCTGCGCGGCACCGGCATCCGTCCCCGCCCGGTACCCCAGTGGGCCGGACTCGACGACGGCCCCGTCGGGCACCCGTGCGTTGAGCGCGGTCACGTAGCTGCGGATCGAACGCGGGGTCACGCCGACGACGTCGGCGAGCTCTGCCGCGGTCATCCAATCGGCCTCTCGCACCAGCAGGGCGATGACCCGATCCTGGCGCGTTCTGCTCACGAAACCAGTCAACCATGCGCCGCGCGGTTGTCTTCCGCCCCCGCGGAAGCGAGAGTGGTTGTCCACTCCCAGGTCTTTCACAAGAATGGCGGAAGAGGAGGCGGATCGATGAGGATCCTCGTGGTGTGCGGCGCCGGAGCGTCGAGCACGTTCGTGGCGCAGCGGGTGCGGCATGCTGCACACGCGGCAGGCCGAGACCTGACCGCCGTCGCCGGCACCGAGCAGTCGCTGCCGATCGACCTGGATGCCGCGGACGTCGTGCTCGTCGGACCCCATCTGCACGACGCGCTGGACCGCATCCGTCGTCAGGCGGAGTATGGGGCGGCGAGTGTCGTGCTGCTGCCGCCGGACATCTTCACCGACCTCGACGGGACGCGCACCCTCGCGCTCGTCGACTCCGCCCTGAACGGCGAACACCGCGAACCACCTGCCGACCTGCCCCCTGCCACGGAAAGGAACCCCGCATGACCGAGGCCACTCGGACGATCCGCGTCGGATCGTCGAACGGACTGCATGCCCGCCCCGCGAAGCTGTTCGCCCAGGCGGTGAAGGACGCGGGCATCCCCGTCACGATCGCGAAGGGCGCGGGCGCCCCCGTCAACGCCGCGAGCATCCTCGGCGTCATCTCGCTGGGTGCGGAGAAGGGCGACTACGTGACGCTGGTCGCCGACGGCGACACGGCCGAGGCCGTGCTCGACACCCTCGCCGAACTGCTGACGACCGACCACGACGAAGCCTGACCGGCGCCCGACCGGACTATCGAAGAGCATCACAAGGAGAACACGGACATGACTGAACTGCGCGGAGTGGGCATCGGACTCGGCGTCGCCCAGGGCCCGGTGGCCCGCATGGCGGAGCCGCTTCCCGCCCCCGAAGACGCTCCCTCGACGCTGACCCCCGACGAAGAGCTCGCGCGCGTGCGCGAGGCCGTCGCGGCCGTCGCCCGCGAGCTCGAGGAGCGCGGCTCGAAGGCCGGCGGCATGGCCCGCGAGGTGCTCGAAGCGCAGGCCATGATGGCCGAGGACCCGACGCTCGACACCGAGGTCTCCACCCGCGTCAACGCCGGCAAGACCGGCGAGTTCGCCGTGCACGCCGCGTTCGCGAGCTTCCGCGACACCCTCGCCGCGATGGGCGGCTATCTCGGCGAGCGCGCCGCCGACCTCGACGACGTCGCGCAGCGGGTGATCGCGCGGCTGCGCGGCCTGCCCGCGCCGGGCGTGCCCGACCCGGGGCATCCGTTCGTCCTCGTCGCGAAGGACCTCGCGCCCGCTGACACCGCCCTGCTCGACCTCGACAAGGTGCTGGCGCTGGTCACCACCGACGGCGGGCCGACCTCGCACACCGCGATCCTCGCCCGCGAGAAGTCGATCGTCGCGGTCGTCGGTGCGGCGAGCGCCAAGGACCTCGTCGACGGCGAGACGGTCATCGTGGATGCCGCGAAGGGCGTCGTCACGACCTCGCCGACCGCCGACGAGCTCGAGCAGGCGCAGCACCGCGCCGACGCGCGCGCTGCCGCGGCATCCGCTCCCCTCACGCCCGGCGCGCTCAAGGACGGCACCGCCGTGCCGCTGCTCGCGAACCTCGGCAAGCCCGGCGGCGCGGCCGAGGCCGTCGAGCTCGGCGCCGAGGGCGTGGGCCTGTTCCGCACCGAGTTCCTGTTCCTGTCGGCGACACAGGCGCCGACCGTCGAAGACCAGACCAAGTCGTACACCGAGCTGCTGGCGGCGTTCCCCGGCAAGAAGGTCGTCGTGCGGGCGCTGGATGCCGGTGCCGACAAGCCCCTCGCCTTCCTCAACGACGCCCACGAAGACAACCCCGCCCTGGGCCTGCGCGGCCTGCGCGCGCTGCGCGCCAGCGAGGACATCCTGCGCGAGCAGCTGACCGCCCTCGCGAACGCGGATGCCGCGACCGAAGCCGACCTGTGGGTCATGGCGCCGATGGTGTCGACCCTCGAGGAAACGGAGTACTTCGTCACTCTCGCGAAGGAGTACGGCATCAAGACCGCTGGCGTCATGGTCGAGGTCCCCTCCGCGGCGCTGATGGCCGACCGCGTGCTCGCCGAGGCCGACTTCGCCTCGATCGGGACGAACGACCTCACGCAGTACACGATGGCCGCCGACCGCCTGCTCGGGTCGGTCGCCTCGTTCCAGGACCCGTGGCATCCCGCTGTGCTGCGCCTCATCAAGGCGACCGCCGACGGCGGCAAGACCAACGGCAAGCCGGTCGGCATCTGCGGCGAGGCCGCGGCCGACCCGCTGCTGGCGGTCGTGCTGGTCGGCATGGGTGCGACGACGCTCTCGATGGCGCCGACGGCCCTCGCCGACGTGCGCGCATCGCTTCTGCAGTACGACCTCGCCGACGCCCAGCGCATCGCCGAGGCCGCCCTTGCCGCCGATGACGCGGCATCCGCCCGAGCCGCAGCCCAGGCTGCGGCCGAGAACGCCGCGTAGTCGCGCGGTCCACCCGAAGGAGAACAGCAAATGACAACGGCGTCAACCACGAAGCAACCGGGAGGGGCACGGGTCGCAGTCCAGCGATTCGGAACGTTCCTTTCCGGCATGATCATGCCGAACATCGCGGCGTTCATCGCGTGGGGCTTCATCACGATGCTCTTCATCTCGGCCGGATGGCTCGGGGGCTGGTACCCCGTCTCCAATCTGCTGGGTGGGTTCGGTGATGCCGCCACGATCGGCTGGCAGGGCGCGATGACCGCGCTGGCCCAAGACGACAACGGCGTGACGTTCACGACGTTCGTCGGCCTCGTCGGCCCGATGGTGACCTACCTGCTGCCCCTGCTCATCGCGAACACCGGCGGCCGCATGGTCTACGGCGAGCGCGGTGGTGTCGTCGCGTCGATCGCGACGATGGGCGTCATCGTCGGCACCAACATCCCGATGTTCCTCGGCGCGATGATCATGGGGCCGCTCGCTGCCTGGGTCACCAAGCAGATGGACAGGCTGTGGGACGGCAAGATCCGCCCCGGCTTCGAGATGCTGGTGAACAACTTCTCCGCCGGCATCCTGGGCATGCTCCTGGCCATCGTCGGCTTCTTCGCCTTCGGTCCCGTCATGCTCGGCATCTCGACGTTCCTCGGCGGCATCGTCGGCTGGCTGGTCGATTTCAACCTGCTGCCGATCCTGTCGGTCATCGTCGAACCCGCGAAGGTGCTGTTCCTCAACAACGCCATCAACCATGGCGTGTTCACCCCGTTGGGGATCCAGCAGGCCGCCGACACCGGCAAGTCGATCCTGTTCCTCATCGAGGCCAACCCCGGACCGGGCCTCGGCCTGCTGCTCGCCTTCACCTTCTTCGGTGTGGGGGCCGCGAAGGCTTCGGCGCCCGGCGCGATCGTCATCCAGTTCTTCGGTGGCATCCACGAGATCTACTTCCCGTACGCGCTCGCCAAGCCGCTGACGATCCTCGCCCTGATCGCGGGTGGCGCGACGGGTGTGACGACCAACATGCTGCTCGGCGGTGGTCTGTCCTTCCCCGCGGCTCCGGGCAGCATCATCGCGGTCACCGCCGCGGCGTTGACGCCCGAGGCGGGCGGCGCCGGCAACCTGCTCGTCGTGTACCTGTCGGTGATCCTCGCGGCGACCGTGACGTTCCTCATCGCGGGTGTGATCCTGCGCGCATCGCGCAAGCGTGATCTGGCCGCCGACTCGAGCGCCTCGTTCGAGGCGGCGATCGCCCAGACCGAGGCGAACAAGGGCAAGAGTTCCGACGCTCTGGCGGGGCTGCGTGCGGGGGCTGCCGCCAGCGCCGCGGTCGGCGCCGACCAGGCTCCGGTGCAGGCTGATCTCGCCGCGGACGCCGTGTCCGGCGGCGTGACGGCCGCGGTGACCAAGCCCATCGCCAACATCGTGTTCGCGTGCGACGCCGGCATGGGGTCGTCGGCGATGGGTGCGAGCGTGCTGCGCAACAAGATCAAGAAGGCCGGCTTCGGCGACGTCTCGGTGACCAACAAGGCCATCGCGAACCTCGACGGCAGCGAAGACCTCGTGATCACGCAACAGCAGCTCACCGACCGCGCCCGCGCGCGCACGCCCGAGGCCGTGCACGTCTCGGTGGACAACTTCATGAACTCGCCCAAGTACGACGAGGTCGTGGACATCGTCCGCAGCCAGCACCCCGACCAGGGCTGACCGATACCGCGTGGCCGGGCCGGCGAGATGCCCCCGGCCACGCGGCCGTCTCCGCAGCCGCTCCGGCGGACGCGATCCCGCCGCCGGCGGGGCACACGAGCCAACACACCACGAGAGACACCACAGAAGGAGCGCACCATGGCACGCAGCGTGCTGAACGTCGGGCAGATCCGGATCCACCCCGGGTCCGTGAGCAAGGAAGAGGCGATGCGCGAGGCCGCGAGCATCCTGCAGGATGCCGGGGCGGTGACCGGCGCCTACTTCGACGCCATGCTGCAGCGCGAAGAGACGGTGTCCACCTACATGGGCAACGAGCTCGCGATTCCGCACGGCACGAACGAGACGAAGGACACGATCCTCGACTCGGCGCTGTCGTTCGTCCGGTACGACGGCGGGATCGACTGGGGCGGGCAGCCGGTGACCTTCGTCGTCGGCATCGCCGGCAAGGGCGACGAGCACCTCGACATCCTGTCGCAGATCGCACTGATCTTCTCCGAGGACGACGACGTCGCGCGCCTGAAGACCGCGCAGACCCCCGAAGAGCTGTTCGCGCTGCTCTCGTCGGTCAACGAGTAGGGCTGACGCCATGAAAGCCGTTCACTTCGGCGCCGGCAACATCGGGCGCGGGTTCGTCGGGCTGCTGCTGCACGAGGGCGGCTACGAACTCGTGTTCTCCGACGTGGCCACTCCCCTCGTCGACGCGATCAACGCCGTCTCCGAGTACACCGTGCACGAGGTCGGTGAGGGCGGTGTTGACACCGTCGTGACCGGCTTCCGCGCCGTCAACAGCCAGACCGACCCGCAGGCCGTCATCGACGAGGTCGCGACCGCGAACATCGTGACGACGGCCGTGGGTCCCACGATCCTGAAGTTCGTCGCCCCGCACATCCTCGCCGGTCTGGCTCTGCGCGACCCCGGGTCGCCGCCGCTGCAGATCATGGCATGCGAGAACGCCATCAACGCCACCGATCTGTTGCGCGAGGAGATCCAGGCGCAGGCCGGCGACGCATGGGACGCCGTGTCGGGCCGCGCCGTGTTCGCCAACACAGCCGTCGACCGCATCGTGCCGGCCCAGCCGCCGGGCGCGGGCGTCGACGTCACCGTCGAGCCGTTCTTCGAGTGGGCGATCGAGCGCGGGCCGTTCGGCGACACCCCCCCGACGATCCCGGGCGCCCATTTCGTCGACGACCTGGCGCCCTACATCGAGCGCAAGCTGTTCACGGTCAACACGGGGCACGCCGCGACCGCGTACTTCGGAGCCCAGGAGGGCATCGAGAAGATCTCGGATGCCCTCGCCAACGGCGCCATCGCCGCGAAGGTGTCGGCGGCGCTGGAGGAGACCTCCGCGCTGCTCGAGGCCGTACACGGACTGGATGCCGCCGACCTCGCCGCCTATCGCGCGACGATCCTGCGCCGGTTCGCCAACCCCGCGCTGCCCGACACCGTCGGGCGCGTCGGGCGTCAGCCGCTGCGCAAGCTCTCACGCCACGAGCGGTTCGTCGGGCCCGCCGCGGCGGCCGCCGAGCGGGGGCTGTCGACGTCGGCGCTCGTGGCCGCGATGGGCGCCGCCCTCGCGTTCGACGACGCCGAGGACGAGCAGTCGGTGCAGCTGCAGCAGCGCTTGCGCGCCGAGGACGCCGACGCCTTCACCGCCTCGGTGACGGGCCTGGAACCCGGGCATCCCCTCTTCGCGCAGGTCGCCGAGGTCGTCCGCGCGCGCCAGTCCGACCTCGGGGTGTAGCGCGGGCCGCGGGGCGCCGCGGCCGACGGGCTGGGCGCCGGGCCGCCCCACCCGCGAAACAGCAGTGGTGCACCGAGACAGCACCGATGGTGTGCAGTCTCGGTGCACCACTGCAGTCTCGGCGTAGAACGGCCGGCGCCGGCGCGGGCGACGGGGCGCGGGTCAGCCGCCGAAGCCCTCGCCGATCAGCTCGATGAGCTCTTCGCGCTCTTCGACCGAGAGGAAGGCGCCGGCGGCGGCGTTCAGCTGGAACGCCTCGAGGTCTTCCAGGCGGTACTCGAACGTGTCGGCGAGCAGCGCAAGCTCGCGCGTGAGCGACGTGCGGCTCATCGTGCGGTTGTCGACGTTGACCGTGACGGCGAAGCCCAGCTGATACAGCAGGTCGAAGGGGTGATCCTCGAGCGAGGTTCCCCACTTCGCGATCGCGCCGGTCTGCAGGTTCGACGAGGGCGAGAGCTCCAGCGGGATCTCGCGGTCGCGCACCCAGCGGGCCAGGTCGCCGAAGGTCACGAGCACCTCGTCGCCCTTCTGCTGGACGACCTCGAGGTCCTCCGCGATGCGCACGCCGTGCCCGAGCCGCAGCGCACGTCCGTCGATGAGCGCCGAGCGGATCGAGTCGAGACCGGCAGCCTCACCGGCGTGCACCGTGACGGGGAAGAAGTGGGATGCCAAGTAGTCGAAAGCATCCCGATGGTTCGACGCGGGGAACCCGTCCTCGGCACCGGCGATGTCGAACCCGACGGCGCCGCGGCCGCGGAACGCGACGGCGAGCTTCGCAATCTCGAGCGACCGGTCGGCGTGCCGCATCGCGGTGATCAGCTGACCGACACGGATGTCGCGGCCCGTGCCCGACACGGCATCCTCGCCCTCTTCGATGCCCTCCTGCACGGCCTCGACGGCCTCTTCGAGCGAGAGTCCTGCGCCGAGGTGCTGCTCGGGCGCCCAGCGCACCTCGCCGTAGATCACGCCGTCGGCGGCGAGGTCTTCGACGAACTCCTTCGCGACGCGGCGCAGCCCGTCGGCGGTCTGCATGACGGCGGTCGTCAGGTCGAAGGTCTTGAGGTACTCGACCAGCGACCCCGAGTCGCTCTGATCCTCGAACCAGTCGGCGAGGTCGTCGGCGTCATCCGCCGGCACCTCGAGGTCGATCTCGTCAGCCAGTTCGATGATCGTCTGCGGCCGCAGCGCGCCGTCGAGGTGGTCGTGCAGCGACACCTTCGGCAGAGAGCGGATCGAGACGCCGTCGAGCTTCGCGTCGCCGTGCTGGTCGATAGCCATGAGTGGTGCTCCTCGGGTGGATGCGGGTGGTGCGGGTGGCCCTTCGACAAGCTCAGGGACCAGAGGGTGGTGCGGTCGGCCCTTCGACAAGCTCAGGGGCCAGGGGGTCAGGCGGTGATGCGCTCCAGGACGAGCGGGCTGGGCGACGGCGCCACGGCGCCGATCTCCCAGGCGCCCTCGACGGCGTCGAGCGCGCGCGCGAAGCGGTTCTCATCATCGGCGAGCAAGGTGAACAGGGGCTGTCCTGCGGTGACGGCATCGCCGGGCTTCACGTGCAGGTCGATGCCCGCCGCGTGCACCACGGGATCCTGCGCACGCGCGCGGCCCGCGCCCAGGCGCCACGCCGCGATGCCGAACGGCAGGGCCTCGAGGCGCGTCACGACGCCCGCAGCGGATGCCGTGACGACGTGCGTCTCGCGCGGCGTCGGTAGCGCGGCATCCGGATCGCCGTCCTGCGCACGGATCATCTCGCGCCACGCGTCCATCGCGCGGCCGTCCCGCAGCGCCGCCTCGACATCGGCATCAGGGAGCCCTGCGAGCGCGAGCATCTCGCGTGCGAGCGCGACGGTCAGCTCGACGACGTCGGCGGGGCCGCCGCCGGCGAGCACCTCGATGGATTCGCGCACCTCGTTCGCATTGCCGATCGCGAGGCCCAGCGGCGTGTTCATGTCGGTCAGCAGAGCCGTCGTCGCGACGCCCGAGTCGGTGCCGAGCGCGACCATCGTGCGCGCGAGCTCGCGCGCCTTCTCGACGTCCTGCATGAACGCGCCGGAGCCGAACTTGACGTCGAGCACGAGCGCGTCGGTGCCCTCCGCGATCTTCTTCGACATGATGCTCGAGGCGATCAGCGGGATCGCCTCAACCGTCCCGGTGACATCGCGCAGCGCGTACAGGCGCTTGTCGGCGGGTGCGAGACCCGAGCCGGCGGCGCAGATGACCGCGCCGACGCCCCGCAGCTGCGCCGTCATCTCGTCGTTCGACAGCGCAGCGCGCCAGCCCGGGATCGACTCGAGCTTGTCGAGCGTGCCGCCGGTATGGCCGAGACCCCGGCCCGACAGCTGCGGCACGGCGACGCCGAAGGATGCCACGAGGGGTGCGAGCGGCAGGGTGATCTTGTCGCCGACGCCACCCGTCGAGTGCTTGTCGACGGTGCGCTTGCCGAGACCGGCGAAGCTCATCCGCTCCCCCGACGCGATCATCGCGTCGGTCATGACGCGGATCTCGTCGCGGGTCATGCCGTTCAGCAGCACCGCCATCGCGAACGCCGCCATCTGCGAATCGGCGACGTACTCGCGCGTGTAGGCGTCGATCATCCAGCGCAGCGCGTCGTCGGGCACGGCACCGCCGTCGCGCTTGGTGCGGATGACGTCGACGGCGTCGAAGGGCTCGACGGCGGGCGCCTCGACCGGCCCCTCAACAGGCTCGGGGACCACAGGCTCAGGGACCACGGCGGTCATCGGGCAGCCTCGAGGTCGCGCGGGCCGAAGGCATCCGGCAGCACTTCGTCGATCGTGCGGATGCCCGACACGGTCTCCAGCAGCATGCCGGGCAGCGCGAACTCGTTGAGCAGCTGGCGGCAGCGGCCGCACGGCATGATCGTCTCGCCGTCGTTGTTGACGCACACGAACGCGACGAGCTCTCCGCCGCCCGACATGTGCAGGTCGCCGACGAGCGCGCACTCCGCGCACAGCCCCACGCCGTACGAGGCGTTCTCGATGTTGCAGCCCGAGACGATGCGACCGTCGCTCACGAGCGCCGCCGCCCCCACGCGGTAGCGCGAGTACGGCGCGTAGGCGCGCTGCATGGCCTCGGTGGCGACGTGCCGCAGCTCGTCCCAATCGATGTCGGTCATCGTCATCCCTTCACGTACGGCACGCCGTCCGCGGCGGGGGCGCGCGATTTCCCGACGACACCGGCGACCACGAAGATCGTGACGACGTACGGGAGCATGAGCATGAACTCGCTCGGCACCGGCGATCCGATGACGCTGAGCGAGTTCTGCAGACTCGAGGCGAAGCCGAACAGCAGCGCCGCAAGGGTCGCCTTGATCGGATCCCACTGGCCAAAGATCACGGCCGCGAGCGCAATGAAGCCCGCGCCGGCGGTCATCTCCTTGTTGAAGGCGATGCCGTTGCCGATCGTGAACACCGTGCCGCCCAGGCCCGCGATGGCTCCGGCGAGCAGGACGTTCCAGAACCGGGTCGCGTTGACCTTGATGCCGACGGTGTCGGCGGCCTGCGGGTGCTCGCCGACGGCGCGCAGGCGCAGACCCCAGCGCGTGCGGAACATCGCGAACCACACGACGAAGACGATGACGTACATGAGGTACACGAGGATCGTCTGGCGGAACAGCACCGGCCCGATGACCGGGATGTCACTCAGCAGCGGGATCGGCAGGCGCTCGAGCCGCGGCGGCGTGTTGAGTGCGGCGGCGTTGGGCTGCAGCACCTGCGAGTAGAAGAAGCTCGTGAGGCCCGTGACGAGCACGTTCAGCACGACACCGACGATGACCTGCTCGACGAGGTACTTGATCGCGAACGCCGCAAGCACGAAGGCGACCAGCGCGCCCGCGATCATGGCACCCGCCATGCCGAGGAACGGCTGCCCCGTCACCGATCCGATGACGGCCGCCGTGAAGGCGCCCGCGAGCAGCTGGCCCTCGATCGCGATGTTGACGACACCGGCACGCTCGCCGATGACACCGGCGAGGGCGCCGTAGATGAGCGGCACGGCGAGCGTCAGCGCGCCCGACAGCAGTCCCGGCACGGGCAGCGACGCGCCGCTGGCAGCCCACGTCAGGAACCCGACGATCGCCACCAGGATGTACACCGACACCAGCCACAGCGGCGAGCGTCCGTGGCTGCGTACGAAGAACGCCGACAGCGCCGTGAGCAGGACGAGCACGGTCAGGCACACCGTGACCGTCGGGCCCACGGGCACGACGAGGTCGGGCAGCGCGAGCGAGTCCTGCGCGGTCGACAGCCGGAACGTGGTCTCGCCGCTGCGCGGGGCCGCGAAGATCAGCACCGCGAACAGCACCGCGAACACCGCGAGGGCGATCGGCGCCTTCCAGCTGCGGATGAGGGTGGTCTCGGGGACGACCTCGTCGGTCGACACGGCCACGGACGCGCTCACGACGCCACCTCCTCTGCCTGGACTTCGGCTTTCAGCTCTTTCTGCCGTGCCTTCTCGGCACGACGCCGGTCACGCTCGGGCGAGGGCAGGAAGAAGATCGTGCGCACGAGCGGCGGCGCCGCGATGAAAAGCACGATCACCGACTGCACGACGGTGACGATCTCGACCGGGATCTGCTCGGCGGCCTGCATCGAGTAGCCACCGGCCTTGAACGCACCGAACAGGATGCCTGCGGCGAAGGTGCCCCACGGCGTCGAACGCCCCAGCAGCGCGACCGTGATCGCGTCGAAGCCGATGCCGGCGTCGATGTCGGCCGAGAAGCCCGTCGTGATCGTGCCGAGCACTTGGTTGACGCCGGCGAGACCGGCGAGCGCACCGGCGATGAGCATCGCGTAGACGTACATGTTCTTCACGTCGATGCCCGCGACGCGTGCCGCGTTGGGGTTCAGGCCCACGGCGCGGAATTTGAAGCCGAGGTTCGACCGGCTGAGGATCCACCACACGAGGATCGTCGCGCCGATGACGAGGATGAATCCGAAGTGCAGGTTGAACTGCGGCCCGAACAGCGCCGGGAGGATCGCCGTCTCCTTCATGGCCGGCGTCTTCGGGTTGTTCGAGCCCGGCGCCTGCAGCAGACCCTGCGTGCGCAGCATCCACGAGATCAGGTAGAACGCGATGTAGTTGAGCATGATCGTCACGATCACCTCGTGCGCGCCCGTGCGTGCCTTCAGCAGACCCGCGATGCCGGCCCACAGGGCGCCGCACAGCATGCCGACGAAGAGTGCGACGAGCATGTGGATGCCCCACGGCAGGTCGAACGAGAACGCGACCCAGCCGGCGCCGGCGGCGGCCATCAGCATCTGGCCACGGCCACCGATGTTGAACATGCCGACGCGGAACGTCAGTGCGACGCCGAGACCGGCGGCGATGAGCGGCGTCGCATACGTGAGCGTCTCGGTGAGCGGCCGGATGGCACGGGCGAACGTCGGCGCCTCGAAGTTGTAGATCGCACCGCGGAACAGCGCGCTGTAGCCGCCCGCGACCGACTGCCAGATCGCGACGAGGGTGTCACCAGGGCGCGCGAAGAAGTACGCGGATGCCGCCTGCACATCCTTGTCGGTGAAGGCGATCATGATGCCGCCGACGATGAGAGCCAGGACGACGGCGAGCACCGAGATGATGGCGTTGCCCTGGGTGATCTTCAACCACGTGTCGTGCCACTTCGACGGCGGCGCGACGTCGGTTGCGGGGGTGTCGGTGCTCATGCGGCCGCTCCCTCGGTCGGCGATTCGCCGGCCATCATGAGGCCCAGCGTCTCGCGTGCGGTGTCGCCGGGGACGATCCCGACGATGCGGCCGCGGTACATCACCATGATGCGATCGGCGAGGGCGGCCACCTCGTCGAGTTCGGTCGAGACGACGACGACGGGGATGCCGGCGTCGCGGGTTTCGATGATGCGCTTGTGAATGAACTCGATCGATCCGACGTCGACGCCGCGCGTGGGCTGGGCGGCGACCAGCAGCGTGAGGTCGCGGCTCATCTCGCGCGCGATGACAACCTTCTGCTGGTTGCCGCCGGACAGCTGCCCGACATGCGTGTCGATTCCGGGCGCGCGGACGTCGAACTCATCGAACTTCTCGCGCGCAAATTCGGCGAGGTATCCCCGTTGGAGGTTGCCGCCCTTGACGAAGGGAGCTCCGTCGGAGCGGTCGAGCATGAGGTTCTCGGCGATCGTGAAGTCGCCGACGAGGCCGTCTTCATTGCGATCCTCGGGGACGAACCCGACGCCCGCGTCGAGGATGCGACGGATGCTCTGGCCGACGAGCTCGCGTCCGTTCAGCGTGATCGAGCCGCGCACCTGCGACTGCATGCCCAGGAGCGCCTCGGTGAGCTCGGTCTGCCCGTTGCCCTGGACGCCCGCGATCGCGAGCACCTCGCCGCCGCGCACCTCGAACGACACGTCGTTGACGAGCACGGTGCCGAACGGGTCGAGCACCGTGAGCCCGGCGACCTCGAGTCTGCTGTCGGTGAGCTTCGGGGCATCCTTGTGCACCGTCAGCTCGACGGCACGGCCGACCATCATCGAGGCGAGGTCGGCGTTGGAAGACGTGGGGCTGGCTTCGCCGACGACCTTGCCGAGGCGGATGACGGTGATCTTGTCCGCGACTTCGCGGACTTCGCGCAGCTTGTGCGTGATGAAGACGATGGCGGCGCCCGCGTCGCGCAGCTGCCGCATGATGCCCATGAGCTCGTCGGTCTCTTGCGGCGTGAGGACGGCGGTCGGCTCGTCGAAGACGAGGACCTGCGCGTCGCGCGAGAGCGCCTTGATGATCTCGACGCGCTGCTGCACGCCGACGGGGAGGTCTCCGACGAGGGCATCCGGATCGACGTCGAAACCGAATCGGGCGGAGATCTCACGCACGCGTGCGCGGGCCGCATCCAGGTCGAGGACGCCGAGGGCCTTGGTGGACTCGTGGCCGAGCATCACGTTCTCGGCGACGGTGAAGACGGGGATCAGCATGAAGTGCTGGTGCACCATGCCGATGCCGGCACGCATCGCGTCGCCGGGACCCTGGAAGTTCTGCACGCGGTCGTCGAGCAGGATGGTGCCCTCGTCGGCCGTGTACAGGCCGTAGAGCACGTTCATGAGTGTCGACTTGCCGGCGCCGTTCTCGCCGAGCAGGCAGTGGATCTGCCCGGGCTCGACGACAAGATCGATGTGATCGTTGGCGACCAGGGTGCCGAACCGCTTGGTGATGCCGCGGAGTTCGAGCTTCATGCTCCCGATCCTATTGAGCGGTGCGCCGTGCGCACAGATGGACAGGACGTGCGAATGGGGAGGCAGGTCGCGACCTGCCTCCCCATTCGAGGTCGGCGTCAGCCGGCCAGGTAGGACTCGACCGTGATGTCGCCCGAGATGATCTTCGCGGTGATGTCGTCCAGCTCACCCTGCAGGTCGCTGGAGACCTTCGACTCGAAGTCGTGGAACGGGGCCAGGCCCACACCGTCGTTCTCGAGCGTGCCGACGAACGGCGTCGCGTCGAAGTCGCCCGTGGCGGCGGCGGTGACAGCATCCTCGACACCCACGTCGATCAGCTTGCGGATCGAGGTGAGCAGCAGGTCGGCGACCGACGGGTCGGTCTCGTAGACGTCGGCGTCGACACCGATGAGGGCGATCTCACGACCCGAGTCGCGGATCACGGAAGCAGCCGACTGGTAGATCGGACCACCGACGGGAAGCAGCACGTCGACGCCCTGGTCGACGAGGCCCTGGGCCGCGTTGATGGCGTCCTGGTTGGCCGTGAACGCGCCCGTGAAGACACCGTCCTGCGCCGCGCGGTCCCAGCCGATGACCTGGACGTCGTCGCTCTTCTCGGTGTTCCAGTAGTCGACGCCCTGCGCGAAGCCGTCCATGAAGATCGAGACCGTCGGGAAGTTCTGGCCGCCGAACGTGCCGACCTTCTTCGCGGTCGAGTAGGAAGCCGATGCGTAGCCGGCCAGGAAGGCCGCCTGGGCCGTGTCGAACAGGATCGGCTTGATGTTCGGCGCGTCGGTCTCGCCGTCGAAGTCGGTGTCAGCGGAGTCGTCGATCATGACGTACTCGATGTCGGGGTTCGCGAGGGCCGACTCGACCGTTGCGGAAGCCAGGGCGAAACCGACCGTGATGATCAGCGTGCAGTTCTGGTCGACGAGGTTCGTCAGGTTCGGAGCGAAGTCGGACTCGGAGTCGGACTGCACCGTGATCGGGTCGTCGAGGCCGAGCGTTGCTGCTGCGCGGACGAGGCCCTCGTAGCCGAGCTGGTTGAACGACTTGTCATCGAAGCCGCCCTGGTCCGAGACCATGCACGGCTTGAAGCCCTCGATGACGTTCGAGGTGTCGCCGCTCGCGCTGGGGGTCGTGGTCTCCGGTGCCGAGCCGCAGCCCGCGAGAGCGATGATGAGCCCAGCGGCAGCTGTGATGCCGGCGAGCTTCTTGGTGGTCGAGATGGTCAATGCAGCCTCCACATTGATATGCCGCGGATTTCGCGGACGCATCTGATGAAGTTACCCAGTGTGACGCGCGGTTTGCACGCGGCGGCGCCGCGTGAGCGGGAATGGTTACAAAGACGCAATGATCTCGATACACCGCGCCTGCGGCGCGGCTACAGGACGTCGCCGCGGCCGGTGACCTTCAGGGCATCCACGACGCCCTTCACCCGCTGGGCGTGCTCGCTCGTGGTGACCAGGAGCGCGTCGGGGGTGTCGACGACGACGATGTCCTTCACGCCGATGAGGCTGATGACCCGGTTGGTGTGGCTGACGACGATGCCGCTGGCCGCGTCGGAGAGGATGCGGGCGTTCTCACCGAGGATCGCGAGGTCGTTCTTGCGTCCACCGCTGTTGAGCTTAGCGAGGCTCGCGAAGTCGCCCACGTCGTCCCAGTCGAAGTGGCCGGGCACGACGGCGAGCTTGCCCTTGGCGGCCGCGGGCTCGGCGACGGCGTAGTCGATCGCGATCTTCTCCAGGCGCGGCCACACCCGGTCCACGACCGGGCCACGGCGCTCACGGTCGTCCCACGCTTCGGCGAGCTCGAGCAGGCCCGCGTGCAGCTCGGGGTTGTTCGCCTCGATCTCGGCCAGCAGCACGTCGGCCCGTGAGATGAACATCCCCGCGTTCCATAGGTAGTCGCGCGACTGCACGTACTCCTTCGCGGTCTCAAGATCGGGCTTCTCGACGAACCGCTCGACGAGCGCGCCCTCGGGCGCGCCGTCGATGGTGAGCATGTCGGCCTTCTTGATGTAGCCGAAGCCGACCGACGGCTCGGTCGGGGTGATCCCGATCGTGCAGATGTAGCCCTGACGGGCGACGGCGACGGCCTGCTCGACAGCCCAGTGGAACACCGGCAGCACCCGGATCACGTGGTCGGCGGCGAACGACCCGATGATCACGTCGGGCTCGCGGCGATGCAGGATGGCCGCAGCCAAACCGATCGCGGCCGCCGAATCACGCGGCTCTGACTCGAGGAACACGTTCAGATCAGGGATGCCCGGCAGTTGGTCCTCCACGGCGGCGCGGTGCGCACGCCCTGTGACGACGGCGATGCGGTCAGGGCCGGCGAGCGGCTCGAGGCGGTCCCACGTGTCGCGCAGCAGCGAGCGGCCCGAACCGGTCAGGTCGTGCAGGAACTTGGGGGCGTCGGCACGCGAGAGCGGCCACAGCCGGCTCCCGACCCCGCCCGCAGGAATGACAGCGTAGAAGTCCTCGATCACGTGGGCCATGGCATCGAGATTAGCCGCCCCCACGGGGCCGTCCCTCCGAAAGAAGGCGGTTTCCTGCCGATCTCTCGACATCGAGAGAAGTTAGGGTCTCCTTCGTCGCCCCCGCAAGGCGGGTCGACCTAGTATGAGAGAGCGCCCGTGTGCGACGAGATGGGTCATTTGATCCGGCCGATGACGGCCCGCCGTACCGAGGTGTCCGACTCACACCAAGGGAGGACGACCGTGTCTGCACCAGCACGCGTCACACCGTCGGTAGCACAGACCACGTCCAAGACCCCGCGCGGAACCCTGTACCGCGGCAACGAGGGCATGTGGTCGTGGGTGCTGCACCGCATCACCGGCGTCGCCATCTTCTTCTTCCTGCTCGTGCACGTGCTCGACACGGCACTGATCCGCGTCTCGCCCGAGGCGTACGACGCCGTCATCGGCACGTACAAGAACCCGATCATGGGTCTCGGCGAGGTCGCCCTGGTCGCCGCAATCGCGTACCACGCCTACAACGGGCTGCGCATCATCGCGGTCGACCTGTGGCCGTGGGCCACGCGTCACCAGCGCCAGCTGTGGTGGGGCGTCATCGGCCTGTGGGCCGTGACGCTCGCCGGCTTCGCGCCGCGCCACCTCATAAACGTCTTCGCGAACGTGGGAGGCCACTGATGAGCGCTGAGACCATCGCCGCCCCCCGCACTCCCGCCGTCCGCAAGAAGGGCGCCAACTGGGAGAAGTGGGGCTGGATCTACATGCGCGCCTCGGGCGTGCTGCTGGTCGTGCTGATCTTCGGCCACCTGTTCGTGAACCTCATGCTCGGCGACGGCATCCACGCGCTCGACTGGGGCTTTGTCGCGGGCAAGCTCGCGAACCCCTTCTGGCAGTGGTGGGACATCCTGATGCTGTGGCTCGCGCTGATCCACGGCGCCAACGGCATGCGCACGATCATCAACGACTACGTCTCGGGCGAGAAGGTCCGAGGGACCCTCGTGTGGGCCGTGGCCGTCGCCGCAGGCCTGCTGATCGTCCTCGGCACGCTCGTCGTGTTCGCGTTCGACCCGTGCAACGGCGTGACCAGCGACAGCGCGTTCTGGGAGGCCTGCCAGGCCCTGTGAGGCCGGCGAGGCGACGAGTAGAAGAAGACTGAAGAGGCATCCTGAAGTGAGCACCCAGCACCCCGACGCGGTCCTGCGAGACGGCGTCTACTACCACGAGTTCGACATCGTGATCGTCGGCGCCGGCGGCGCCGGCATGCGTGCCGCGATCGAGGCGGGCCCCGGCGCCCGCACGGCCGTGATCACCAAGCTCTACCCGACGCGCTCGCACACGGGCGCCGCGCAGGGCGGCATGGCTGCCGCGCTCGCGAACGTCGAAGAGGACTCGTGGGAGTGGCACACCTTCGACACCGTCAAGGGCGGCGACTACCTCGTCGACCAGGATGCCGCGGAGATCCTCGCCAAAGAAGCGATCGACGCCGTCATCGACCTCGAGAACATGGGCCTGCCGTTCAACCGCACGCCCGAGGGCAAGATCGACCAGCGCCGCTTCGGCGGGCACACCGCCGACCACGGCAAGACGCCCGTGCGCCGCGCTTGCTACGCCGCCGACCGCACGGGTCACATGATCCTCCAGACGCTGTTCCAGAACTGCGTCAAGCTCGGCATCAACTTCTTCAACGAGTACTACGCGCTCGATCTGATCACCGTGAAGGATGCCGACGGCGCGACCCAGGTCGCGGGCGTCGTCGCGTACGAGCTCGCCACCGGCGACCTGCACGTCTTCCACTCGAAGGCCGTCATCTTCGCGACGGGCGGCTTCGGCAAGATCTACAAGACGACCTCCAACGCGCACACCCTCACGGGCGACGGCGTCGGCATCGTGTGGCGCAAGGGTCTGCCGCTGGAGGACATCGAGTTCTTCCAGTTCCACCCGACCGGCCTCGCGGGCCTGGGCATCCTGCTCACCGAAGGTGCCCGCGGTGAGGGCGCGATCCTGCGCAACGCGTCGGGTGAGCGCTTCATGGAGCGCTACGCACCGACCATCAAGGACCTCGCGCCGCGCGACATCGTCGCCCGCTGCATGGTCAAGGAGGTCCTCGAGGGCCGCGGCGCCGGCCCCAACAAGGACTACGTCTACCTCGACTGCACCCACCTCGGCGCGGAAGTGCTGGAGACGAAGCTCCCCGACATCACGGAGTTCGCGCGCACCTATCTCGGTGTCGACCCGGTGACCGAGCCGGTGCCGGTCATGCCGACGGCGCACTATGCGATGGGTGGCATCCCCACCAACAACAACGGTGAGGTGCTCGCCGACAACACGACGATCGTCCCGGGCCTGTACGCCGCGGGCGAGTGCGCGTGCGTCTCGGTGCACGGCGCCAACCGCCTCGGCACCAACTCGCTGCTCGACATCAACGTGTTCGGCAAGCGTTCCGGACGCAACGCCGTGCAGTACGTGCAGACGGCCGAGTTCGTGCCGCTCCCCGAAGACCCCGCGAAGGAGGTCCGCGACATGCTCGAGGGACTCCGTAACAACGCGGGCACCGAGCGCGTCGCCGTCCTGCGCCGCAAGCTGCAGGAAGAGATGGATGCCAACGCCCAGGTCTTCCGCACGGAGGAGACGCTGACCAACGTCATGGGCACGATCCACGACCTGCGCCAGCGCTACAAGAACGTCCACGTCGACGACAAGGGCAAGCGGTTCAACACCGACCTGCTCGAGGCCGTCGAGCTCGGGTTCCTGCTCGACCTCGCCGAGATCGTCGCCTACGCCGCCCGCAACCGCAAGGAGAGCCGCGGCGGCCACATGCGCGAGGACTACGAGAAGCGCGACGACGAGAAGTACATGCAGCACACGATGGCCTACCTCACGGGCGACCCGCACTCCCCCGACCCCGAGGACCACATCAAGCTCGACTGGAAACCCGTCGTGTTCACCAAGAACGAGAAGGGCGAGTTCAACTACCCGCCGATGGAGAGGAAGTACTGATGACCCTCGTCGTGGAAGAACCGACCACCGCCTCGGCATCCGACATTCAGTCGTACCTCGTCACGTTCATCATCCGCCGGTTCGACCCGGAGAAGGATGCCGAGCCGCGCTGGGTGGACTACGACGTCGAGCTGTACCCGACCGACCGCGTGCTCGACGCCCTGCACAAGATCAAGTGGGAGGTCGACGGCTCGCTGACCTTCCGCCGCTCGTGCGCGCACGGCATCTGCGGGTCGGACGCGATGCGCATCAACGGCCGCAACCGTCTGGCCTGCAAGACGCTCATCAAGGACCTCGACATCTCGCAGCCGATCTACGTCGAGGCCATCAAGGGCCTGCCGCTCGAGAAGGACCTCGTCGTCGACATGGAGCCGTTCTTCGCGTCGTACCGCGAGGTGCAGCCGTTCCTGATCGCGAACTCGAAGCCCGAGCCCGGCAAGGAGCGCATCCAGTCGATCACCGACCGGGCGATCTTCGACGACACCACCAAGTGCATCCTGTGCGCCGCGTGCACCTCGTCGTGCCCCGTGTTCTGGACCGACGGTCAGTACTTCGGCCCCGCCGCGATCGTCAACGCGCACCGCTTCATCTTCGACTCGCGCGATGACGCGGGCGATGTGCGCCTGGACATCCTCAACGACAAGGAAGGCGTGTGGCGCTGCCGCACGACCTTCAACTGCACCGAGGCGTGCCCGCGCGGCATCGAGGTCACCAAGGCGATCGCCGAGGTCAAGCAGGCGATCCTCCGCCACTGACCCGGCCTGGCCCCCTGGTCCCCCCTGGTCCCCGAGCTTGCGCCGCCCTGAGCTTGTCGAAGGGTCGAGAGGGTCGAAGGGCCGAGGGGCACGGGCGGCCTGAGCGCCGCAGGGTCGATATCCTGACGACGTGAACGAGCGCCCCACCTCCGCCGCGGCCGACGCTGCCCGCGCCGAGGAAGAGGGGCTCCGCGAGCGCTGGGAGTCGACCCAGGCATCCCTGCGCGAACGCTTCGACGCGCCGATCAGCGCGGCCACCGAGATCACGCGGAAGACGCTTGCGCTGTTCCCCGTGCGCGTGTGGCGGCATTTCCTGCAGCACAACGGGTTCCTGCTCGCGGCGGGCGTGAGCTACCAGGCGCTGTTCGCGTTCTTCGCCCTCATCTACGTCGCCTTCGCCGGCGTCGGCCTGTGGCTCGGCGGCAGCCCCGAGGCCATCGACGGCCTCATCGGCATCATCAACGGCTACATTCCGAACCTGATCCTGCCCGAGGACGACGGCGGCGTCTTCACGACCGAGCAGGTCACGGCGATCGCGACGAACTCCACCGGAGTTCTCGCGATCACCGGTCTGATCGCCCTCGGCACGGCGATCTGGACGGCGATCGGATTCCTGACGTACAGCCGCCGCGCCGTCCGCGATATCTTCGCCCTGCCCTACGACAGCCGGTCGTACCTCATGCTGAAGGCGCGCGACCTCGTCGCGGCGATCATCTTCGGCATCGCGCTACTGCTGGGATCGGTGATCAGCGTCATCGGCACGTACGCGGTGCAGCTCATGTTCTCGGTGTTCGGCTGGAGCACGGCATCCCGCTGGTATCAGTTCGGCGTCACGATCGCCTCGATCGCTGTCTCGTTCGCCTTGTTCGCGGCGGCGCTGGCGGCGCTGTTCAAGTTCCTGTCGGGGACCTCGCTCACGTGGCGGCGGATCTGGCCGGGCGCCCTGCTCGGCGGCGGCGCGCTCACTGTTGTGCAGCTCGGTGCGGGCCTGCTGTTGCGCTACACGCCGTCGAACCCGCTGCTGGCGACCTTTGCGATCTTCATCGGTCTGCTGCTGTGGTTCCGGATGATCGGCATCATCATCCTCGTCGCGGCCGCGTGGATCGCGGTCAGCGCGATCGACGAGCACGAGCCGTTGCTGCGCCAGAGCGAGGCCGAGCGCCTGCAGGAAGAGCATCGCGCGCTGCTGCTGGCCGCGAAGGTGCGGCTGCGCACCGCTCGGGCCGCGCACGACGCAGCCCCGTGGTACCGGCGGCTGCCCACGCGACGGGCGCTGCACGAGGCCGAACGCGAGCTCGCCGACGTGCTGGCGGCTGCGCCGGTTGCGCCGACGAAGCGCGGGTCGCTGTTCGACTGACGATGCGTGTCGGGGGCCGTGGCTAGGCTTGTGCGGTGCCCCGGAATCTTCGCATCGCCTCCGTCAACGTCAACGGCATCCGTGCCGCCGTCCGCAAGGGCATGAGCGAGTGGCTGGATGCCTCCGGGGTCGACGTGCTCACCCTGCAAGAGGTGCGGGCCGAGGCATCCGACCTCGCCGCGGCTCTGCCCGGCTGGCACATCGTCAACGATGAAGCGCTCGCGAAAGGACGCGCCGGCGTCGCGATCGCGGCGCGCGAGCCGCTGGACGTGTGGCGGGTCGAGCTCGGTGACGATGCCCTCGACTCCGTACATGATTTCCGCGGGCGCTGGGTCGAGACCGACTTCGACGTCGAGGGCGTTCCCGTCACGATCGTGAGCGCGTACGTCTTCACGGGCGAGGACGGCACGCCTAAGCAGGACGCGAAGTACGCGTTCCTCGACGCGATGGAGCAGCGGATGCCGCAGCTCGGCGCACACGCCCTCATCACCGGCGATCTGAACGTCGGGCACCGCGAGCTCGACATCCGCAACTGGAAGGGCAACGTGAAGAAGGCGGGGTTCCTGCCGCGCGAGCGGGCCTACTTCGACCGGTTCACGGGTGCCGCCGGCGACGCGGTGGCCGCGGTCGACGGCACGACCGGGACGGGCCTGGGCTGGGTCGACGTCGGGCGGCGCTGGGCCGGCGAGGTCGACGGGCCGTACTCGTGGTGGTCGAACCGTGGCAAGGCCTTCGACACCGACACCGGCTGGCGCATCGACTACCACCTCGCGACCCCCGCATTCGCGGAGCGGGTCGTGGACTACCGCATCGTGCGCGCCCCCTCGTGGGACACCCGCTGGAGCGACCACGCCCCCGTGATCGCTGACTACGCCTTCTGACGCGCTGGCGATGGTCCGGCACGGGGCATCCGCTCAATAGACTTGTGAGATGACCAGGCCCCGCCTCTATTCCGGAATGCAGCCGTCCGCCGACTCTCTTCAGATCGGCAACTACATCGGGGCTCTTCTGCAGTGGCGCGACCTGCAGGATGCCTACGAGGCGTTCTTCTCCGTCGTCGACCTGCACGCGCTGACCCAGCCGAACGACCCGAGCGAGCTGCGCGAGAAGACGCGCCGCACCGCCGCGCAGTACATCGCCGCGGGGATCGAGCCGTCGCGCTCGACGCTGTACGTGCAGTCGCACGTGCGCGCGCACGCCGAGCTCGCGTGGGTGCTCTCGACCATCACGGGCTTCGGCGAGGCGAGCCGGATGACGCAGTTCAAGGACAAGTCCTCCCGCTACGGCGCCGACCAGACCAACGTCGGGCTGTTCACCTACCCGGTGCTGATGGCGGCCGACATTCTGCTGTACCAGACCGACATCGTGCCGGTCGGTGACGACCAGAAGCAGCACGTCGAGCTCACGCGCGACCTCGCCGAGCGGTTCAACTCGCGGTACGGCGAGGCGTTCACGGTGCCGATTCCCGTGATCCAGAAGGACACCGCCCGCATCTACGACCTGCAGAATCCAACGGCGAAGATGAGCAAGTCGGCCGAATCGGATGCCGGTGTGCTGTGGCTGCTCGATGACCCCGCCGTCTCGGCGAAGAAGATCATGCGCGCCGTCACCGACAACGACGGCACCGTGCGCTACGACCGCGAGGCGAAGCCCGGTGTGTCGAACCTGCTGACGATCTATGCCGCCCTGACGGGCCGGCAGATCCCGTCCATCGAGGACGAGTACGCGGGCCGTGGCTACGGCGACTTCAAGAAGGGCCTCGCTGAGGTCATCGTCGAGGAGTTCGGCCCCGTGCGCGCCCGCGCGCTCGAACTGCTGGACGACCCGGCCGAGCTCGACCGCGTGCTGGCATCCAACGCCGACCGCGCCGCCGAGGTCGCCGACGCGACCCTCGCCGACGTCTACGACAAGGTCGGACTGCTGCGCCGCGGCTGACCCGCCGCCGGGCGGGCAGCCCAGCGCTCCGTTCGCAATTCAGTCTCTGCGTCACTCGCTCCGCCGCACGACCGCGTGTTTTCGCGGCGGACCTCACCCGGCAGGTCGGCAGAGACTGAATTACGAACGCGTCAGCGTGCGTACTGGTTGTTCGTAATCACCTCGACAAGCGCCTGGAAGACCTCGTCTTCCCGATAGAGGATGTCTTCGGCCGCGATCCGGAGTACACAGTAGCCCTGCCGCGCCAGGGCGAGATCGCGCCGGCGATCCTTGAGCTGCTGTTGCCAACTGCTGTGGAACGCGTTGCTGTCACACTCGATCACCAGCCACCCATCGACGACAAGATCCACGGTTCCGACGCCCGCAAAGTTCACCTGCAGTTCGACGTCGCATCCGATGCGTCGGAGCATCAGTCGCACCAGTGTCTCGGTGCCGGACTGCGCCCGCGCGTCCAGCAGACCGCGTAGAACGCCGTAGCGGGCGGGGAGCGCCGCGAAGACTTCGCCAATCTGCCCGAGTTCGATGAGATGCTTGTTGAGGGCGCTGTCGAGTGTCGCGATGGCGTGGCGCGGCTGCTGGCAGCGGACCGATTGAATGAGCGCGTCGACGATGTCGACGCATCCCCGCGTCGGCTCGGCGACGAACCGTTGCCAGTGCAGCACGACGCCATCGCGAAGCCGACGTGACGGCAACGCGCCACGATGCTGGGGCGCACGCATGCGGCTGTCGCCGCGCTCCATGTGCACGTGGAGCGCGGGGGTCTCGTACACGAACACATCCAGCAACGCGAGTAGCGACAGGCATCCCAGCCTTCCGCCCACCCTGACGGCTTCCACGAGCGCGCGAGGCGCGTCGGCCGCCAGGTAGTTGTCTCGGCGCGCGCGGATGAGGTCCCCCGCGGCCACCGCGGCTGTGATTGCACGCGGAGTCATTCCCAGCGCAAACAGTTCAGCGCGTGTCAGTACTTCCCACATGAGTCGACGGTCGCGCAGCTCAGCTTGCTCTGGGCGCCAGATCCCGCGATCCGTGGACAGATCCCGATATTGGCCGATTGTGGAGAACTAAGCGTGAGGCTCGCCTCGTGTTCGTAATTCAGTCTCTACGAGGCGGAGCGCGGCGCGGAGTCGCGAGATTCTGCGGCGGTAGACGCTGCCGACGGGCACAGAGACTGAATTGCGAACGTCGCGGAGCGGCAACGGAGCCGACGCGCGCGACAGCGGCGGGGTGGGTAGGGTCGAGGCATGGAGCCGGTCACCCTGACGACCACGCGGTTGGAGCTGTCGGCGCCGCGCGAGAGCGACATCGACGAGATCTATGAGGCGTGTCAGGATGCCGACACTCAGCGCTACACGACGGTGCCCTCGCCCTACGCCCGGGCGCACGCGGAGGAGTTCGTCCCACGCGTCGCCGCGCAGTGGGCCGAGGGCGTGCACCTGACCTGGGCGATGCGCGAGGGCCCCGACCTCGCCGGGATGATCGGGCTCTACCGCCTCGACGGGACGGGCGCCGGCGAGATCGGGTACTGGGTGTCACCGTGGTCACGCCGCCGCGGGCTGCTCGTCGAAGCGGCGAGACGCGTGATCGACTGGGGCTTCTCGGCGGAGGGCACCGGGCTGCAGCGCATCGAATGGCGCGCCGTCGTCGGCAACGTCGGCTCGGCCCGCGCCGCACGCGCCCTGGGCTTCCGCTACGAGGGGCTCCTGCGCGCGGGATTGCCCAGCAAACAGGGCCGCGACGACGGCTGGATCGCGGGGCTGCTCGCCGACGACGACCGCACTCCGCAGGCTTGGCCGATCCTCTGACGCGATGTCGGGGCTGCGTGGCAGGATGGGCCCATGCCCGAGATGCCGGAGGTGCAGGGACTCGTCGACTTCCTCGCCGAGCGTGCCACGGGTGTCACGATCACGAAGGCGGCCGTCGCGAACATCGCCGCACTGAAGACCTACGACCCGCCGATCGACGCGCTGAAGGGCACGACGATCACGGGGGCCGCGCGCCACGGCAAGTTCGTGGACCTATCGACGGATGCCGGCACGCACCTCATCTTCCACCTGGCGAAGGCCGGCTGGTTGCGCTGGTACGAGCAACTGCCCGCGACCGTCATCAGACCGGGCAAGACCCCGATCGCACTGCGCGTCGGCCTGGATGACGGCGCGGGGTTCGATCTCACCGAAGCCGGCACGAAGAAGTCGCTCGCGGTCTACGCCGTGCGCGACCCGCAGGACGTGCCTGGCATCGCACGCCTCGGCCCCGATCCGCTCGGTGACGACTTCACCCGCGACGCATTCGCCGAGTTGCTGGCCGGCCGCCGCACGCAGATCAAGGGGGTGTTGCGCGACCAGTCCAACGTGGCGGGCATCGGCAATGCGTACTCGGATGAGATCCTGCACGCGGCGAAGATGTCGCCGTATGCCCTCGCCGCAACGCTCGGCGATGACGAGGTGACGAGGCTCTACGACGCGCTGCGGGCGACGCTGACGGATGCCGTGGCGCAGGCATCCGGCAAGCCGCCGGCCGATCTGAAGGATGCCAAGCGCCGCGGCATGGCCGTCCACGGGCGCCGCGGTCAGGCCTGCCCCGTGTGCGGCGACGAGGTGCGTAGCGTCTTCTTCGCCGACAACTCGCTCGAGTACTGCCCGACGTGTCAGACGGGTGGAAAGCTGCTCGCCGACCGGAGGTTGAGCCGGCTGCTGAAGTGATCTCGATACACCGGCGCTGCCGATCTCGATACACCGGCGCTCCGCGCCGGCACTCGATCACCGATAGGCAGGAACCGGCGCTCCGCGCCGGCACTCGACCACCGGTGGACGGTGGCGCCAGGCGCCAGGCCCCAGAGGTCAGTCGGTGGTGCCCATGAGGATGCGGGCGTCGTCGTCGACCCAGTCGATCGACTTGCCGACGGCCTTCTTCCACTGGCGGTACCGGCGGCGGCGCTCGTCGGCGCTCATGCCGGGCTCGAATCGCGCATCCTCGCGCCAGTGCGCACGCAGCTCGTCGAGTCCCGACCACACCCCGACTGCGAGACCTGCCGCGTACGCGGCTCCGAGCGCGGTCGTCTCGACGATCTGCGGCCGCACGACCGGGATCCCGAGGATGTCCGCCTGAAACTGCATGAGCAGCGCGTTGCGGGTCATCCCGCCGTCCACGCGCAGCTCGCTGAGCGCGCGCCCGGCATCGGCCACGACCGCCTCGATGACATCGCGCGACTGGAACGCCGTCGCCTCGAGCGCCGCCCGCGCGATGTGCGCCTTCGTCACGTAACGCGTCATGCCGACCAGCGCGCCGCGCGCCTCCGGCCGCCAATACGGCGCGAACAGGCCCGAGAACGCGGGCACGAAATACGCGCCGCCGTTGTCGTCGACCGAAGCGGCGAGCTCTTCGACCTCTTCCGACGACCTGATGATCCCGAGGTTGTCGCGCAGCCACTGCACGAGCGATCCCGTGACGGCGATCGAGCCCTCCAGAGCGTAGTGCGCGGGCGCGTCGCGCAGCCGGTACGCGACCGTGGTGATGAGGCCCGCCTTCGAGCGCACGATGTCGGTGCCGGTCCCCACGAGCAGGAAGTTGCCGGTGCCGTACGTGTTCTTCGACTCGCCCGCGTCGAAGGCGGTCTGCCCGAACGTCGCCGCCTGCTGATCGCCGAGGATCCCCGCGATCGGCACACCCTCGAGCTCACCGGGTGAGCGCACCGCGCCGAAGACCTCGGACGACGAGCGGATCTCGGGCAGCATCGCGCGCGGGATGCCCCACACCTCGAGCAGCTCGTCTGACCAGTCGAGGGTGCGCAGATCCATCAGCAGCGTCCGCGACGCGTTGGTCACGTCGGTGATGTGGATGCCGCCGTCGACGCCGCCGGTGAGGTTCCACACGATCCACGTGTCGGGTGTGCCGAACAGCAGATCGCCGGATGCCGCGGCCTCGCGCGCCCCGTCGACGTGGTCGAGGATCCAGGCGATCTTCGACGCGGAGAAGTAGGTCGCCAGCGGCAGTCCGGTGGTCTCGGCGAAGGCATCCACGCCGCGCTGTGCGATCAGCCGGTCGATGCGCGGCTGCGTGCGGGTGTCCTGCCAGACGAGCGCATTGTGGATCGGCTGCCCCGTGCGACGGTCCCACACGATCGCGGTCTCGCGTTGGTTGGTGACGCCGACCGCGGCGATGTCGGCGGCCGTCAGCTGTGCCTCAGAGAGGACGTGCGCGATGACCCACTGCGTGTTCGTCCAGATCTCGACCGGGTCGTGCTCGACGCGACCCGCGCGCGGGAAGATCTGCTCGTGCTCGCGCTGTGCCGTGCCGACGATCTGCGCCGCCGCGTCGAAGATGATCGCCCGGGTCGAGGTCGTGCCCTGGTCCACCGCGATCACATGGTGTGGCACGTCTCCTCCTTGAGCTTCTCGGACGGCGCAGCGCCGCGCGCCGCGCGCACCCGCCTGATCACGCTACCGCGGACGGCGCTTCTGCCACCGACGCGTCGTCCGCAGCGCCCGGCGCGGCCGCAATGCCCGGCGCGGCAGTCGGCACCGCGGGCTCGGCCGCGTGCACCTTCGCGAGCGCGCGCTCGACCTCGGCGGCGACAGCCGGGGCATCCCACCCGAGCACCCCGGCGACGGCCTCGCCGACCTCGGCGACGACGGCCGGCGTCGCCGAGCCCGTGAACGCGATCGAGGTGCGGCGCAGCAGCAGGTCGTCGAGGTGGACGACCTGCTCAGTCGACGCGAGGTGCCGCAGTTCGCCCGTGCTGTAGTCGGGCAGGCTCGACAGCGGCGCGTCGGCGGCGTCGAGCTCGATCGCGTCGATGACGGATGCCGCGACGGTGCCGTACCGGTCGAGCAGGCGCGCCGCGCGCTCGAGACCGACGCGGTCGGCATAGGGGGCAAGCCACTGGCGACGCGCGCGCTCGCTCGTCGGATACCCCGCGCCGCCGCCGATCGGCAGGCCCTTCGTGCTGCGGGTGCGCGGCCGCGCGAGCTGCTCGAGCGCGCGGTCGGCGAGGTGGGCGGCGGAGGCGCGGAACGTCGTCCACTTTCCGCCGACGAGGCTCAGCACGGTCGCCGCGACCGTGCCGGGCAGCTCTTGCGCCTCGATGCGGTAGTCGCGCGAGACGAACCCGGGCGCGGTGCCACCATGGCCGGGCAGCGGGCGGACGCCCGAGAACCGGAACACGATCTGCGAGCGGTCGACCACGATCTCGGGGAAGACATGCCCGATCAGGTCGAAGAAGTAGTCGACCTCTTCTTCCGTGCACACCACGGGCTCGCGCATGTCGTGCTCGAGGTCGGTCGTCCCGACGAGCACCCGACCCTTGAGCGGGTAGATGAGCACGATGCGGCCGTCGGAGTGCTCGAAGAACAGCTCGCGACCGCCCGCCGCCGCCAGCAGCTCGGGGTGGTCGAGCACGATGTGCGACCCCTTCGTGCCGCCCATGAACCGGCTGGGGTCGCCGAGTGCTTCGTTGGTCAGGTCGGTCCAGGGGCCCGAGGCGTTGACGACGACGGATGCCGTGAACCGGTACTCCCCCGCCACATCGCGCAACACGATCGCGCCGTCGTCGGCGCCGACGGCCGTCGTGTAGTTCGCGGCGCGTGCGCGGTCAGCACTGCGGTCGTCACCGGCCACGCGCCCGTCGCGCAGCCCGTCGCGCAGGACGTCACCGGCGAGACGCTCGGGGTCGCGCAGCGAGGCATCCCAGTATGTCGCCGTGTACTTCACGCGCGGGTTGAGGCTCGGCAGCTGCTGCAGCGAGCGCTTGCGGCCGTGGAACGCGTGCCGCGGAACCGTGTGGCCCGCCATGCCCGCGCCGAACAGCCCGCCGCCGCGTGAGAACGAGTCGTAGATGACCAGGCCGATCTTGATGAGGGCCGCTCCGCGCTCGCGCGGCTTGCCGGCGCCGTGGCGCAGGAACCGCAGCGGCGCCGACAGCACACCCGAGAACGTCGAGTAGATCGGGATCGTGGTCTGCAGCGGGCGCACGAAGTGCGGGGCCGTCTTCAGCAGGGCGTTGCGCTCGGTGACGGCTTCGTGCACGAGGCGGAACTCGCCGTTCTCGAGGTAGCGGATGCCGCCGTGGATCATGTGGCTGGAAGCCGCGGACGCACCGCTGATGAAGTCGTCCCGCTCGACGAGGGCGACATCGACGCCCTGCAGAGCCAGGTCGCGGAAGGTCGCGATGCCGTTGATCCCGCCGCCGATGATCAGCACGTCGGCGAACGGACGGTCGCGCAGTGCGCGGTGCTGCGGCTGCTCAGGCATCCCACTCCTTCTCTCCGCTTCCAGGCTAATCGGTATGGCAGACGTCCCGGCCCGCGACGGGCACAGGCCCGCTGGGGATACGGAATGAAATACGCGCGAGTGCGTTGACTAAGATGGAGAGCAGTACAACGTGCTCCGGGGTCGGTGTGAATCCGAACCGGCGGTGACAGTCCGCGAGCCCGCGCGGTCGGCAACGATTGCGAGGGTTGACCTGGTGGAATTCCGGGACCGACGGTGATGCGACGCAACTCGAATGGGTTGATCGCTAGTCCGGATGGGAGGCAGCACGAGCGGTGGGCGCACGGCGCCTCCCCGCCCGCGGCGCCTGCCGATCCCCGGAACCTGATCTGAGGACGAGGGATGGCCGCCACCGAACGCGAACAGCAGGCGATGCGCCGCGCGCTGACGCTGGCGCGGAACGGGCCCCGCGGGGTCAACCCGCAGGTCGGCGCCGTCATCCTCTCGCCCGCCGGCGACACGCTCGCCGAAGGCTGGCACCGCGGGGCCGGCACACCGCACGCCGAGGTCGACGCGCTCTCGCAGATGTCACCGGATGCCGTGCGCGGCGCGACCGCCGTCGTGACGCTCGAGCCGTGCAACCACACCGGACGCACGGGCCCGTGCGCGCAGGCGCTGCTGGAAGCCGGCATCGCACGCGTCGTGTACGCCGTCGACGACCCCGGCGCCGCCTCGGGCGGGGGCGGCGCGCACCTGCGCGCGGCAGGCGTCGACGTCGAGTCGGGTCTGCTCGCGGACGAGGGCGCGGCACTGCTGGAGTCGTGGCTGACCGTGCAGCGCCTCGGCCGCCCGCACGTCACGGTCAAGTGGGCGCAGTCGCTCGACGGGCGCGCCGCGGCATCCGACGGCACCAGCCAGTGGATCACCGGACCCGACGCCCGCGCCGACGTGCACCGTCGCCGCAGCGAAGCGGATGCCATCGTCGCCGGCATCGGCACGGTGCTCGCCGACGACCCCGCGCTCACCGCGCGCCGTGCCGACGGCACCCTGTTCGAACACCAGCCGATGCCCGTCGTGCTGGGCGATCGCATCGTCCCCGAGCAGGCGGCCGTCCGCCGGCATCCACGCGCACTGCTGCAGCGCTCGGGCGCCAACCTCTTCGCCGAGCACGAGGGCGACGCGCTCGCAGACTCGCTGCTGGTCGAACTGCGCGACGCCGGTGTGCAGCGCGTCTTCGTCGAGGGCGGGCCGACGATCGCGAGCGCGTTCCTGCGTGCGGGTCTCGCCGACGAGGTGCTCGTCTACCTCGCCCCGACCCTGATCGGCTACGGCCCGGACGGCACCGATCACCCCGCCGTGCGCATGCTCGGCGTCGAGACGATCGCGCAGCAGCGTCGCCTCGACATCGCCGCGATCGAGCGCCTCGGCGACGACCTGCTGATCATCGCCACACCGGAAAGGACTGCCTGACATGTTCACGGGAATCATCGAAGAGCGCGGCACCGTCACCGCCATCGCCCCCTCGGGCGACGGCGTGCGGCTGACCGTGCACGCCCCGCTCGCCGTCTCAGACGCGCACCAGGGCGACTCGATCTCGATCAGCGGCGTATGCCTGACGGTCGTCGATCAGGGCGACGACTGGTTCACCGCCGACGTCATGCGCCAGACGCTGGACATGTCGACGCTCGGCGAACTGACCGAGGGCTCGCCCGTCAATGTCGAGCGCGCCGTCTCGTCGCACACGCGACTCGGCGGACACATCGTGCAGGGCCACGTCGACGGCACCGGCGAAGTGCTCGAGGTGCGCCCGGGCGCGCAGTGGCAGGTGATCCGGTTCCGGATGCCGCGCGAGCTCGCGCCCCTCGTCGTCGACAAGGGCTCGATCACCGTCGACGGGGTGTCGCTCACGGTCAGCGCCGTGTCGCCGGCCGGCCCCTCGACAAGCTCGGGGGCCACCTCGACGACCTCGGGGACCAGCCCCTCGACAGGCTCGGGGACCACCGACTGGTTCGAAGTGTCGCTCATCCCGGAGACCCTCGAGGTCACGACCCTCGGCGCCCGCACGGTCGGCGACCGCGTCAACCTCGAGACCGACATCCTGGCGCGGCACGTCCAGCGCCTTCTCGCATTCACCACCATCAACGAAGGAGGCTCACGATGAGCCTTGCCACCATCCCCGAGGCCCTCGACGCGCTGCGCGCAGGGCGACCGGTCATCGTCGCCGACGATGAGAACCGCGAGAACGAGGGCGACATCATCCTGTCGGCCCAGCTCGCGACGCCCGAATGGCTCGCCTGGACGATCCGATGGTCCAGCGGGTTCCTCTGCGCGCCGATGCCCGCCGACTGGGCCGACCGTCTCGACCTGCCGCCCATGGTGGCGGTCAACGAGGATGCCCGCGGCACGGCCTACACCGTGAGCGTGGACGCCGCCGATCGCGTCTCGACCGGCATCAGCGCGACCGACCGCTCGCACACCCTGAACGTGCTCGCCGACCCGGCATCCACGCCGGCATCGGTCATCCGCCCCGGGCATGTGCTGCCGCTGCGCGCCGTCGACGGGGGCGTGCGCGAGCGCGCCGGCCACACCGAAGCAGGCGTCGAGCTCATGAAGCTCGCGGGACTGCAGCCGGTCGCCGCGATCGGCGAGGTCGTCGCCGAGGACGGCTCGATGATGCGGTTGCCGGGTCTTCTCGAGATGGGCGAGCGCGAAGGCATCCCGGTCATCACGATCGAGCAGCTCATCGAGTACCTCGACGGGCTCGACACGGCGACCGGCGACCACGCCGCACCCGCCGAGCACCCGGCCCGTCGCCGCGTGAGCCTGCGCGCCGAGGCGCATGTGCCGACCTCGCACGGGCACTTCCGCTTCCTCGCGTACAAGGACCGCGTGACCGGCACCGACCACATCGCGGTCGTCTCGGGCGATCTCACCGAAGAAGCTCCGCTGGTGCGCGTGCACTCGGAGTGCCTGACCGGCGAGGCGTTCGGCTCGCTCAAGTGCGAGTGCGGGCCGCAGCTGGACGCCGCGCTGGACTCCATCGAGCAGGATGGTGGCGTCGTCATCTACATGCGCGGTCATGAGGGTCGCGGCATCGGCCTCATCAACAAGCTGCGCGCGTACAGCCTGCAAGAGCGCGGGATGGACACCGTCGACGCCAACCTGGCGCTGGGCCTGCCGGCCGACGCGCGCGACTACGCCGCGGCGGCGGGCATCCTCGCCGACCTCGGCGTCGAGAAGATCCGTCTGCTGACGAACAACACCGACAAGGTCAACCAGCTGCGCGAACTCGGTCTCGACATCGTCGAGCAGGTTCCGCTGCTCGTCGGCGTCGGCGCGAACAACCACCAGTACCTCGCCACCAAGCGCGACCGCATGGGGCACATCATCGACGCGGACGCGCTCGACGCGGCGCTCGCGCACAGCACGGAGGAGCACGCATGAGCGGCCACGGAGCCCCCGAGACCCTGCCCATCGACGCGACGGGCCTGCGCGTCGTCGTGATCGCGGGTCTGTGGCACGACGTCATCACGGACGGCCTGATCGCGGGCGCCGGACGGGTGCTCGACGCGGCGGATGCCTCGTGGCGACTCGTACGTGTGCCCGGCTCGTTCGAGCTTCCGGTCGCGGCGAAGGCTGCGCTGGAGTCGGGCGCCGACGCCGTGGTCGCGCTCGGCGTGATCATCCGCGGCGGCACCCCGCACTTCGAGTTCGTCTCGTCGGCCGCGACCGATGGCCTCACCCGCGTCGCGCTCGACACCGGCAAGCCCGTCGGGTTCGGCGTGCTGACCCTGGACGACGAGCAGCAGGGCCTCGACCGTGCGGGACTGCCCGGCTCGAAGGAAGACAAGGGCGCGGAAGCGGCCGATGCCGCGCTGCGCACCGCGCTGCTGCTGCGCGAGCTGCGCGGCTGACCCGGCGCGCCCCGGCTCACCCCGGCTCGCGTTCGCGGGCGCACGAGGCGCGGCGCCCCACGCACGCACGCCTTCAGGTAGCCTGAGGGTATGGAGATCCTGCGTCACGCCGTCGTCCTCGTCCACCTCGTCGGGTTCGCCGTGCTCTTCGGCGCCTGGGTCGTCGAAGCGTTCGGCCAGCGCCGCTTCACGCGCCTCATGAGCTGGGGCATGGTCATCGCCGCCGTCGCCGGCCTCGCGCTGGCCGCTCCGTGGGGCATCGACGGCAGCCTCAACTACGCGAAGCTCGGCACCAAGCTCGTCGTGCTGCTCGCGATCGGCGCCCTGCTGGGCATCGGCACGAGTCGCCAGCGCAAGAGCGGATCGGTCGCGCCGGCGCTGTTCTGGTCGGTGGGCATCCTGACCCTCGTCAACGCGGGTATCGCCGTCCTCTGGCGCTGAGCCGCGCCACCGCGTGACCCCGGGCGACGCCCGAATGCGACCCGCACTCGCCCCACCGCGCGCCCGCGGAGTAGACTGAACGTTTGTGCGCCGGGACTCTGCCGGCGCCCCGGTGCCCCCTATGCTGTGGCGCCCGTCGCACAACCCCTGCCCCGGACGCCTCCCACCGGCGCGTCCCACGAGGACCCTCGACGATTCATCGACAGGTAGTCCCTCCCCGTATGTCCACTGCATCCGTGGCGCCCACTGCGCCCGCCAATCCCCGCTCGCGCGTCATCACCGCCAGCCTCATCGGCACGACGATCGAGTTCTACGACTTCTACGTCTACGCGACCGCGGCCGTTCTCGTCTTCCCCGTCCTGTTCTTCCCGACCGGCGATGACACGACCGCACTGCTGTCGTCGTTCGCCGTCTTCGGCGCCGCGATGGTCGCCCGCCCCATCGGCGCCGTCGTCTTCGGCCACTTCGGCGACCGGTTCGGCCGCAAGGCCACGCTCGTGGCATCTCTGCTCACGATGGGCGTCGCGACGTTCCTCATCGGATGCCTGCCGACGTACCACGACATCGGGTGGTGGGCGGCGCTGCTGCTGCTCGTCCTGCGCCTGTTCCAGGGCTTCGCGCTCGGCGGCGAATGGTCGGGCGCGGCCCTGGTCGCAACCGAGAACGCCCCGAAGGGCAAGCGCGCCTGGTACGGCACGTTCCCGCAGCTGGGTGCCCCGATCGGGTTCATCATCGCCAACACGATCTTCCTCGTGATCAACTTCGCCCTGCCGCACCCGGACGGCCCCGCGCAGCGCTCCGAGGCGTTCTTGGAGTGGGGCTGGCGCGTGCCGTTCCTGTTCTCGGCCGTCATGGTCATCATCGGCCTGTGGGTGCGTCTGAAGCTCGTCGAGTCTGAGACGTTCGTCAAGGCCGAGGCGAAGGGCGCGATCCGCAAGTTCCCGCTCGGCGAGGTCATCCGCACCAACTGGAAGAACCTCATCCTGGGCACGTTCATCATGCTGGCCACGTACGTGCTGTTCTACCTGATGACGAGCTTCACCCTCTCGTACGGCACGAAGGCGACGCTCGAGACGGCACAGCAGGCGGCCGAGACGGCCGGCACGGCCTTCGACCCGAGCACCTACGTCGCGGGCCTCGGCTTCGGCTACACCGACTTCGTCATCATGCAGATCATCGGAGTCGTGTTCTTCGGCATCTTCACGCTGCTGTCCGGCCCGCTCGCCGATGCGATCGGGCGCCGCAAGCTGCTGCTGTGGATCACCGCCGCGATCGCCGTGTTCGGCCTGCTGTTCAACGCGTTCCTGCTGCCACAGGTCGACCCCAAGTTCACCGGCGCCCTCGTGCAGGGCTTCCTCATCATCGGCTTCATGCTGATGGGCGCGACCTTCGGCCCGATGGGCGCGGTGCTGCCCGAACTCTTCCCGACGAACGTGCGCTACACCGGGTCGGCGATCTCGTACAACGTGTCGTCGATCCTCGGCGCCGCCCTCGCGCCCATCGTCGCGGTGGCGCTGTGGGCCGCCGCCGGCGGCGAGCCGTGGCTCGTCGGCGTGTACCTCACGGGCTCGGCCGTGCTGACGCTCATCGCGCTGGCCCTGTCGAAGGAGACCAAGGACGTCGACTACGACACGAACCTCGGTATGGGCGAGACCGCGTCGCTGTAACGCGAGACCAGAAACGGCGGATGCCGCGGAGTGCGAGACTCCGCGGCATCCGCCGTTCTCATCTGTTCTCTCAGGTCAATCCAAGAAGAGCGCGCGCAGCCGTTTCGTCGTGAAGACGAGTCCGATCGCGATCATGACGACGTAGTAAAGCACGTGCCACAGCATGTCGGCGCTCAGGATGCCCGTCGTCAGGCCCCGCACGAGTTCGACGCCGTGCCACAGCGGCAGTGCCATGACGATCTGCTGCACCCACTCCGGATACACGGTGATCGGGTAGAACGTCGCCGAGAACAGGAACATCGGCAGCAGCACGAAGTTGATGCAGTCCATCTGCTGGAAGGTCTTCATGTAGCTCGTGACAGCCATGCCGAGGCTCGCGAACCCGAACGCGATCAGCATGACGGCGGGCAGCGCCAGGATCGCCGTCGGCGCGAGGTTCAGCCCCAGCGCCTGCATGATGATCATGAATCCGGTCGCATACGCGAGGCCGCGCAGCAGCGCGTAGAGGATCTCGCCGAGCGCGACATCGAGCGGGCCGAGCGAGGTCGCCAGCATGCCCTCGTAGAGCTTGCCGTAGTTGAGCTTGAAGAAGACGTTCCACGTCGAGTCGTAGATCGCGCCGTTCATCGCCGACACGGCCAGCAGCGCCGGCGCGATGAAGGCGGCGTATGAGACCTCGACCCCCGACGAGGTCTGCACGTCGCCGATGAGGCTGCCCAGGCCGATGCCCATCGACGCGAGGTAGAAGACGGGCTCGAAGAAGCCCGACAGCACGACCGCCCAGCTCGACGAACGCGCCGCGATGAGCCCCCGCTGCACGACGGCTCCGGGGTTTCCCGCCCACAGTGCGCGGACGCCGCCGCGACGCGCGCCGGCGTGTACCGACTGCTCGGTCGCCTCGACCCCGGTCACTTCGCAAGCCTCTCGATGAACACGCGCCGCCCCCACAGATAGCCGATGCCGGCGAGGACGACGAGATAGGCCACGTGCACGACGATCATGCCGGGCGCGATCGGTGCGCCGTAGGTGACGACCCGGCCCAGCTCGGCACCGTGCCACAGCGGCGAGATCCAGCCGATCCACTGCAGCCAGCCCGGCAGGGTCGCCAGCGGATAGAACGTGCCCGAGAACAGGAACATCGGCATGAATATGAAGCGCTGCACGAGCGCGAACTGGCCCTTGTCGTCTTCGATCGAGCCCGCATACGCCATCAGCGGGATGCCGAACGCGAGACCAGCCAGAACCCCGACGAAGATCGCGATCCAGCCCGTCTCGGGGTGCGGGACGGCGCCGAACGGCAGCAGCCACACGATGAGGTAATAGGCGGCGGATGCCACGAGCATGCGTGCAGCGGCGCCCGCGATGACCCCGTTCGCGATCTGGGGGCTCGACAGCGGCGACGCGTTGAACCCGTAGAAGTAGCGACGCCACTTGAACCCGGCCATGACGGGGTAGGTCATCTCTTCGCTCGCGACCGAGATGGTCGCCGTCGCCAGCAGCGCGGGCGCGACGAACATGAGGTAGGTGACCTGCTGGCCGTGGTCGACTATCGGCACCGTGATGAGCGCGGCGAGACCGACCGCCAGACCCAGCAGGTAGAGGATCGGCTGCCCGACGGCACCGACGATGATCGTCCAGCCGTACGCGCGCATCGCGCGGACCATGTGCTCGGTGACGTACCAGCTGCCGTGTCGGCGCGGCTTGCGCCCCCACGCCATCGCTTCGGCGCGCAGCTCATCGAGCGAGGGGTGCGCCGTGGCATCCGTCTTCGGAGTGCTCATTCGATCAGCGACCTTCCGGTCAGGCGCAGGAAGACGTCCTCGAGCGACGAGCGGCGGACGAGGCTCGTGAGCGGCTGCAGCCCCGCCGCGCTGACGCGCTCAAGCGCTGCCTCGCCGTCGGCGGCGTAGATCAGCACCCGGTCGGGCAGGATCTCGACACGGTCGCCGATGCCCTGCAGGTGCGCGGCGGCCGCCTGGTTGCGGTCGGAGCCGAACCGCACCTCGAGCACCTCGCGGCTGGAGTGCTCGCGGATGAGCGACGCGGGGGTCCCCTCGGCCATGATGCGGCCCTTGTCGACGACGATGAGGCGATCGCACAGTTGCTCGGCCTCGTCCATGTAGTGCGTCGTGAGCACGAGGGTCGTGCCGCGCTCTTTGAGGCGGAACAGGCGGTCCCATAGCACGTGCCGCGCCTGCGGGTCGAGGCCCGTCGTCGGCTCGTCCAGCAGCAGGATGCGGGGGTCGTTGATGAGTCCGCGGGCGATCGTGAGGCGGCGCTTCATGCCGCCGGAGAGCTGATCGACCTTGCTCTTGGCCTTGTCTTCGAGCTGCGCGAACGCCAGTAACTCGTCAGCCTTCTGGTGGCACACCTTGCCGGGCAGACCGAAGTAGCGGCCGTAGATGTAGAGGTTCTCGCGCGCGTTGAGCTCGCCGTCCAGGTTGTCCTGCTGCGGCACGACGCCGAGCCGCGAGCGGATCTCGGGGCCGTAGCGGTCGGGATCCAGACCCAGGATGCTCAGCTCGCCGCCCGAGCGCGTGGAGACAGCGCCGATCATCTTCATCGTCGTGGACTTGCCCGCCCCGTTCGGGCCCAGCAGACCGAACGACTCGCCCGGTGCGACCTCGAAGCTCAGCCCGTCGACGGCGACGAAGTCGGGCTTGCCCTTCATCTTGTAGGCCTTGACGAGGTTCTTCGCAGCGATCACGGGTTGAGGCACCGAACAACCCTAGCGCCGCCCTCCGACACGCCTCCCAGCGAGAGAGGAGGAAGATGGGAGGGTTACCGAAAGAGGACGCACCACATGTCCACACCCACCGCCTCACGCCGACGTCGCCCCACGAAGGACGACGGCCCGCGCGCAAGCCTCCGCCAGTTGCTGCCGTTCATCTTCGAGCACAAGCGCGTGCTCGTCGCCGTCGCGGTCCTGAGCATCCTCGCCGCCGGCGCGACGCTCGCCCAGCCGCTGCTGGTCGGCCAGGTCATCGAGCGCGTGCAGACGAACGTGCCGCTCGGCAATCTCGTGTGGGTGCTGGTCGCGCTCGTGATCGTCGGGTCGCTCGTCAGCGGCATCCAGCACTTCCTGCTGCAGCGCACCGGCACGGCGGTCGTCTTCTCGAGCCGCCGACGCCTCATCGCGCAGCTGCTGCACCTGCCTGTGCAGGAGTACGACGCGCGCCGCACCGGCGACCTCGTCTCGCGCGTCGGCACCGACACGACGCTGCTCTACGCCGTGCTCACGCAGGGCCTCGCGGACTCGATCGGCAGCGTCCTCATCTTCGCCGGCGCCGTCATCGCGATGCTGATCATCGATCCCGTGCTGCTCGTGCTGATCCTCATCGTCGTGGGATTGTCGGTCGCCGTCGTCGGCGTGCTGTCGGGGCGCATCCGCCAGGCGACCACGGCGCAACAGGAGCGCGTGGGTGAGCTGGCATCCGGCGTCGAGCGTGCCGTGGGCTCGATCCGCACGATCCGTGCGGCCGGCGCCTCCGGCCGCGAGGAGTCGGCGATCGAGTACACCGCGCGCCGCGCGTACGAGTCGGGCGTGCAGGTCGCCAAGGCATCCGCGTTCGTCGTGCCGATCGCCGGCATCGCACTACAGCTCTCGCTGCTGGTGGTGCTCGGCGTCGGCGGGTTCCGCGTGGCATCCGGCGCCATCTCGATCGCACAGCTCGTGACCTTCGTGATGTTCCTGTTCTTCCTCGTGCAGCCGCTCGGCTCATTCTTCGGCGCGATCACGTCGGTCAACCAGGCCCTCGGAGCGCTCGGCCGCATCCAGGAGATCCTCGATCTGCCGACCGAGACGGCGTGCGACGCCGAGGTCGCCACCTCGATCCGCGCCACCGACACCGGCATCGTCGGCGTCGACACGGCGATCGAGTTCCGCGACGTGCATTTCGCGTACCCGCAGAGCGTCGTCGCCGCGCGCCAGCGCAGCGAGACCGAGGCCGCAGCGCTGCTGGCCGAAGTGCATGCGGATGCCACGGTCGACGTCGACCGCGACTCGGAGCGCACCGGTGATGTGCTGCGCGGCGTCTCGTTCCGCGTGCCGCGCGGTGCGCGCGTCGCGATCGTCGGGCCGTCGGGAGCCGGCAAGTCGACGACGCTCGCCCTCATCGAGCGGTTCTACGACCCGACCGAGGGCGCGATCCTCGTCGACGGCGTCGACGTGCGCACGGTCGACCGTGCCCGGTTGCGTGCCCAGCTCGGCTATGTCGAGCAGGATGCCCCGACGCTCGCCGGCACGATCGGCGACAACCTGCGGCTCGCGTCTCCCGAGGCATCCGACGCCGCATGCGAACGCGTCCTGCGCGCCGTGAACCTCGGCGAGGTGCTCGAGCGGTCACCCCTCGGGCTCGATGCCCCCGTCGGCGAAGCCGGCGTCATGCTCTCGGGCGGCGAGCGCCAGCGGCTCGCGATCGCGCGGGCACTGCTGGCCGCTCCCCCGGTGCTGCTGCTCGACGAGTCGACCTCGTCGCTGGACGGCCTGAACGAACAGCGCATGCGCGAGGCGATCGACGCTGTGGCCGCCGGCCGCACGCTCATCGTGATCGCGCACCGCCTGTCGACCGTCGTCGACAGCGACCTGATCATCGTGCTCGACCGCGGCGAGGTCATCGGACGCGGCACGCACGCTGAGCTCGTCGAGACCGTTCCGCTCTACCGCGACCTCGCCCGCCACCAGCTGCTCGTCTGAGGCGCGCCGCCCCGCCCCGCCCGCAGAACCATGTCCCAAAAGATGCTGTTTTGAGGGCCTTACACCAGCGCTCTTTGGGACATGGTCTGCGATAAGTGGGACATGGAAGCCCTCAGGCGGTAGCGGCCCTCAGGCGGTGGCGGCCTTCAGGCGGTAGCGCAGGGCGGCGAGCTCGGCGTACAGGGCCGCGGGGACCTTGCCGTCGAAGGTGCGGTAGAACTCCTCCGTGAGGTCGGTCTCCTGCAGCCACAGCGCGGGGTCGATCTCGAAGAGGGCATCCAGGTCGTCCTGCGGAACGTCGATGCCGTCGAGGTTGAGGTCGCTCGTGTGCGGCAGTCGGCCGATCGCGCTGTCGACGGCCGAGACCTTGCCCTCGATGCGGCGGATGATCCAGTCGATGACGCGCGAGTTGTCGCCGAACCCGGGCCACAGGAACCGCCCGTCGCTGCCCTTGCGGAACCAGTTGACCTGGAACACGCGCGGCGCGCGGTCGAACCGCAGCTGCTGCCCGACCTTGAGCCAGTGTCCGAAGTAGTCGGCCATGTTGTAGCCGCAGAACGGCAGCATGGCGAACGGGTCACGGCGCAGCTCGCCGACGGTGCCCTCAGCGGCAGCCGTGCGCTCGGACGAGATGTTCGACCCGAGGAAGACCCCGTGCGTCCAGTCGGTCGCCTCGACGACGAGCGGCACGTTGGTCGCGCGACGACCACCGAACAGGATGCCATCGAGGGGCACGCCCTCCGGGGTGTCCCAGTCGGAGGCGATCTGCGGGCACTGGGCAGCAGCCACCGTGAACCGCGAGTTCGGGTGCGCCGCGGGGCGGCCGGACGCGGGCGTCCAGGGGTTGCCCTCCCAATCGGTGAGCTCGGCGGGGATGTCGTCGGTCAGCCCCTCCCACCACACGTCACCGTCGGGGCGCAGCGCGACGTTCGTGAAGATCGTGTTGCCCCAGAGCGTCTCGACGGCCGTGACGTTCGTCGACTCGCCGGTGCCCGGCGCGACGCCGAAGAAGCCCGCTTCGGGGTTGATCGCCCACAGCCGCCCGTCCTCACCGGGACGCAGCCACGCGATGTCGTCGCCGAGGGTCTCGACGCGCCAGCCGGGGATCGTCGGCCGCAGCATCGCGAGGTTCGTCTTGCCACACGCCGACGGGAACGCCGCAGCCAGGTGGTACGCCTTGCCCTCGGGGGAGATGACGCGGATGAGCAGCATGTGCTCGGCGAGCCAGCCCTCATCGCGGCCGATGACCGAGGCGATGCGCAGCGCGAAGCACTTCTTCGCGAGGATTGCGTTGCCGCCGTAGCCCGAACCGTACGACCAGACCTCGAGCGTCTCGGGGAAGTGCACGATGTACTTCTCGTCGTTGTAGGGCCACGGGGCATCCTGCTGGCCGGGCTCGAGCGGCGCGCCGACCGAGTGCACCGTCTTAACCCAGGGCTTGCCCGCGGCGATCTGCTCGAGCACGGCCGTGCCGACGCGGGTCATGATGCCGATCGAGGTGACGGCGTAGGCGGAGTCGGTGATCTGCACGCCGATGTGCGACAGCGGACCGCCGATCGCGCCCATCGAGAACGGCACGACGTACATCGTTCGGCCCTTCATCGAGCCGGCGAACAGGGGCGTGAGGGTCGCGCGCATCTCGGCGGGCTGGGCCCAGTTATTGGTGGGACCGGCATCGGCTTCACGCTCGGAGGCGATGAAGGTGCGCGCCTCGGTGCGGGCGACGTCGCTCGGGTGCGAGCGGGCGAGGTACGAACCGGGCCGCCATTCGGGGTTGAGCTTGATGAGCTTGCCCTCGTCGACCTGCTGGCGCAGCAGCGCCTCGTTCTCAGCGCGCGACCCGTCGACCCAGTGGATGCTGTCGGGCTGCGTCAGCGCGGCGATCTCGTCGACCCACGCATACAGCTCCTGCAGGCCGGTGCCGGCGAGCGTGGGGCGAGCCCCGAAGGTGGGCTTCGGCTGTGCGGTGCCCGATCCGGGGACGGCGATGGTGCGGGTGAAAAGGTCGGCGATGGCCATGTCAGCTCCTTCATCGGATGGTCTGGCTCCACTTTGCGCCGGTATCACGCCCACTTATCGAGATCCGTGGCGTCAAGAATCATGTTTCTTTCGCTATCATCAAGGAATGACTCCCTCCGCGATCGAGCTGTCCACACTCGGTCACCGCATCCGCCATCGCCGCGTGTCCCGCGGGATGACGCTGGATGAACTCGGCGCCGTCGTCGGCGTCGCGGGCAGCCAGCTCAGCCTCATCGAGAACGGCAAGCGCGAGCCCAAGCTCTCCTTGCTGCAGGCGATCGCCCATGCAACCGGCACGGATGTCACCGACCTGCTCTCCCCCGAGCCGCCGAACCGGCGAGCCGCGCTCGAGCTCGACCTCGAGCGCGCGCAGGCATCCCCCGTGTTCCGACGCTTGGGCATCCCGCCGGTGCGCGTCACGAAGACGACCTCGGACGAGACGATCGAGGCGGTGCTGGGCCTGCACCGCGAGCTGCAGCGCCGCGAGCGCGAGGCCATCGCGACCCCGGAAGAGGCGCGGCGCGCCAACACCGAGCTGCGCCTGCGCATGCGCGAGCGGAACAACTACCTGCCCGAGATCGAGCAGCTCGCCGAGAAGCAGTTGCGCGCGGCCGGGCACACCGGCGGCGCGCTCACGCACCGCTCGGTGAGCGTCATGGCCGAGCAGCTCGGCTTCGAGCTGATCTACGTCGATGATCTGCCGCATTCGGCGCGGTCGGTCACCGACCTCGAGAACGGCCGCATCTACCTGCCACCGGCGTCGATCCCCGGCGGACACGGCCTGCGCTCGATGGCGCTGCAGGCGATGGCGCACCGCCTGCTCGGCCACACGCCTCCGACCGACTACGCCGACTTCCTGCAGCAGCGCCTCGAGATCAACTACTACGCCGCCTGCTGCCTCATGCCCGAGACCGCGTCGGTCGCCTTCCTGACTCAAGCCAAGAAGGATCGCAACCTCGCCGTCGAGGACTTCCGCGATGCGTTCGGTGTGACCCACGAGGCCGCCGCCATGCGGATGACGAACCTGCTGACGCAGCACCTCGGCACGCGCCTGCACTTCCTGCGCGTGGACGGATCCGGCGCGATCAACCGCGTGTACGAGAACGACGAGCTCCCGTTGCCGATGGACGTGACGGGCTCGGTCGAGGGCCAGATCGTGTGCCGCGAGTTCGCCGCGCGGTCGGCCTTCGGCGAGCGCAACCGCACGACCGAGCACTACCAGTACACCGACACCCCTGCGGGGACGTTCTGGTGCTCGAGTCAGACCGGCAAGACGGGCGACGGCGAGTTCTCGATCACGGTGGGCGTGCCGTTCGATGACGCCCGGTGGTTCCGCGGTCGTGAGACGCAGAAGCGCGCGGTGTCGACCTGCCCCGACGAGTCGTGCTGCCGCCGACCGGATGCCGAGTTGACGCACCGCTGGGACGGCAAGGCCTGGCCGAGTGCGCGCGTGCACATGCAGATGTTCTCGCCGCTGCCGCGCGGCGCCTTCCCGGGCGTCGACGACGGCGAGGTCTACGGCTTCCTCGACCGCCACGCCGCCGAGTGACGGCGCGGGGTGCGTGGGCCGGGGTTGGCGGCCACGGCCACCTCGGTGTACTGTCGATCCGCTAGTGAGGTTCACCTAACCTAAGTTGCGGCCGCGAGGTCAGCGCGACCGAGGACTGCGACGGGGCAGAGGTACCGGCCCCACCCCTCGACCTGAAATCCACCGCCGTGCTCGCCACCTTCCTGATCGGCCTCCGCGAGGGCCTCGAGGCCGCGCTCGTCGTCGGCATCCTCGTCGCCTACCTCACCCGCGTCGGCCGCCGCGATGTCCTCCCCCGGCTCTGGACGGGTGTCGGCCTCGCCATCGCCCTCGCCGTCGGCATCGGCGCGATCCTTACCTTCGGCGCCTACGCCCTGACCTCCCAGGCGCAGGAGCTCATCGGCGGCCTGCTGTCGCTGGTCGCGGTCGGCATGGTCACGTGGATGATCTTCTGGATGCAGCGCACCGGCCGCACGATGAAGCGCTCGCTCGAGGGTGGCATCGACCGCGCTCTCGCGCAGGGTGGCCTGTGGGCGATTGTGGCCATCGGGTTCGTGTCGGTCGCGCGCGAGGGCATCGAGACGACGCTGCTGCTGTGGTCGATGGTGCAGTCGTTCGGCACGAAGCCGGAGGTCCTCACCGGCGCCCTGCTGGGCCTTGCCGTCGCGGCGCTGGTCGGCTGGTTGCTCGCGCGGGGCATGGTCCGCATCGACCTGCGCACCTTCTTCGCGTGGACGGGCGGGTTCCTCGTGATCGTCGCCGCGGGCGTGCTCGCCTACGCGATCCAAGACCTGCAGGAGGCCGCTGCCCTCCCCGGCCCGTTCACGACGGCCGCCCCCGTCGACCCCGTCACCGGCGTCGTCGCGACAGGCTGGTCGGCCTTCCCGTTCGGCTGGGCGTTCGACGTGCGCACCGCGATCCCGCCGACCTCGACCCTCGCGGTCCTGCTGCAGGCGACCGTCGGCTTCATGCCGCAGATGAGCTGGCTGCAGGTCGTCGCGTGGGCCCTGTACATCGCCATCGTCGGTACCTACTTCGTGCGCGGCCTGGTGCGCCGGCCGGCCCGCGCGACCGCGGCACCAGATGCCACGACGACCGCCGCGGCGGCGGCGGATGCCACCGGAGCACCCGCCGAGGCATCCACGTCCACCTCCACCACACCAGGACCTTCCGCACCAGAAACGCAAGGAGCAGCATGATCCGTCCCCGCAGCCTCGCCGCCACCGCGGCGCTCGGCGTCACCGCCCTCGCCCTCGCCGGGTGCGTCGCCAAGGCCGACATCGCCGCGTCGGGCGCCCTCACGGTGACCTCGACCGACAGCACGTGCGACGTGTCGACGGCGTCCGTGACCAGCGGCACGCTCGCGTTCGACGTGACCAACTCGAGCTCGCAGATCAGCGAGTTCTACGTGCTCGCTGACGACGGCCTCCGCATCGTCGGCGAGGTCGAGAACATCGCTCCGGGCGCGTCGCGCACGCTCACGGTCGTCGCACAGCCGGGCGACTACTTCACGCTGTGCAAGCCGGGAATGGTCGGCGAGGGCGTCGGCAAGGCATCCTTCACCGTCACGGGTGAGAAGGTCCAGGCGACGGGTGACGACGCCGAGCAGAAGACGCAGGCCGTCGACCTGTACGCGGCGTTCGTGAAGGACCAGGTCGAGCAGCTCGTGCCCGCCGTCGACGCGCTCGTCGCGGCCTACGAGTCGGGTGACGACGACGCCGCGAAGGCGCAGTTCCCGCTGACCCGCGCGTACTACGAGCGCATCGAGCCCGTCGCCGAATCGCTCGGCGACCTCGACCCGCGCATCGACTACCGCGAAGTGGATGCCGTCGCCGAAGGCCTCGACTGGACCGGCTTCCACCGCATCGAGAAGGACCTGTGGCAGCCCGCGGCCGACGCCCTCAACTCCGACGGCGCGAGCGCGTGGTTGGACTGGGCACCCTCGACGACCGAGGAGCGCGCCGCGTTCGGCGACCAGCTCATCGCCGATGTCGCCGAGCTCAACACCTACGTGCACTCGCAGGAGTTCACCGACACGCTCGAGGCGCAGGGCATCGCGGGTATCTCCAACGGCGCGATCGGCCTGCTCGACGAGGTCGCGACCGGCAAGATCTCCGGCGAGGAGGACTGGTGGAGCGGCACCGACCTGTGGGACTTCGCGGCCAACGTCGAAGGATCGAAGATGGCGTTCTCGCTCGTCGAGGACTTCGCCGTCGCGCAGGGCGATGACGGTGCGGCCCTCGCCGACGACATCGCGCAGGGCTACGCCGACCTCGACGCGGCCCTCGCGACCTACGGCTCGCTGACGGACGGGTTCGTGAACTACAGCGAGCTCACCGACGACGACAAGCGCCAGCTCACCGACCTCATCAACGCGCTGGCCGAGCCGCTGTCGCAGCTGACATCCGCCATCCTGGAGTGATGACGAACGACCAGACGGATGCCGGCGACGTCTCCCCCGCGGAGGTGCCGCCGGCATCCGGCGTACCCGGCCTGAGCCGGCGCGGCCTGCTGGGTCTGGCCGCCGGCATCGGCGCGGCAGGGCTCGCCCTGGGCGCCGGTGCGGGCGCCGCCGCGGGCGTTGCTGTCGGGCGTGCGAAGTCGGGGTCCGGCGGGGCATCCGTCTATGACTTCTTCGGCACGCATCAGGCCGGCATCACGACGCCCGTGCAGGATCACCTGCACTTCGCGTCCTTCGACATGATGGCCCGGACGACCCGCGACGACCTCATCGAGCTGCTGCAGGACTGGACGTATGCCGCTGCGCGCATGTCCCAGGGGCTCGACGTCAGCGCGTCGGGCGCCGTCGGCGGATCGCCCGAAGCCCCGCCGGACGACACCGGCGAAGCCCTCGGTCTCGCCGCGAACGGACTGACGATCACGTTCGGGTTCGGGCCGACGCTGTTCGTGGCCGACGACGGCACCGACCGCTACGGCATCGCCGCGCAGCAGCCCGCGGCGTTGCAGAAGCTGCCGGCGTTCCTCGGCGACGACCTCGATCCCGAGGCGACGGGCGGCGACCTGTTCATCCAGGCGTGCGCCGACGATCCGCAGGTCGCCGTGCACGCCGTGCGCAACCTCAGCCGCATCGCCTTCGGCCGCGCACGGCTGCGCTGGTCGCAACTGGGGTTCGGCAAGACCTCGAAGACGACATCCGACCAGGCCACGCCGCGGAACCTGTTCGGGTTCAAGGACGGGACGGCGAACATCCTCGCCGACGACCAGGCCGCCCTCGACGCACACGTGTGGGTCGCGGGTTCCGACGAGCCGGCGTGGATGGCGGGTGGCTCGTACCTGGTCGCGCGCAAGATCGCGATGCTCATCGAGACGTGGGACCGTGTGCGCCTGTCGGAGCAGAACCGCATCATCGGCCGCGACAAGGGCGAAGGCGCGCCGCTGTCGGGCGGCGTCGAGACGACGGAACCCGATTTCGCGGCATCCACCGCGACGGCATCCCCTGCGATCGATGCGCACAGTCACGTGCGCCTCGCGCACCCCGACTTCAACGACGGCATCCGCATCCTGCGGCGCGGGTACAACTACGTCGACGGCAACACGAACCTGGGCCGGCTCGATGCGGGACTGTTCTTCCTCGCCTACCAGCGCTCGCCCGAGCAGTTCATCACGCTGCAGCGCGCGCTGTCGACCGACCTCATGAACGAGTACGTCCGCCACATCGGATCGGGCATCTGGGCCGTGCCGCCGGGTGCGGAGGCCGGCTCGTACATCGGCGCGGGGTTGTTCGGCTGAGGCGCCGCTCGAGGAGCGCAAATGGCTCTCTTGCCGCCCGAATCGCGACCATTTGCGCTCCTCGAACGCCCGCTCAGCCGCGCAAGAAGGCCGCGAACCGCGCGAGCGCGGCATCCACCTCGCTCTGCCGGGCCCCGTCGGCCATCGTGGCGACGGGATCGAGGTGGTGTCGACCGACGGCGAGCGAGTGGCTCCACGTGCCGACGACCTCGCCGCGGTCGAGCAGGATGGGCTTGACCTGGCCGTTCGCGCTCGGACCCACCGCCGCGCGGAGTTCGGGCGCGCCCGCGACCGATCGGTCGGCGTAGGAGATGTAGTACTCCTCGAAGGGCGGCAGGGCGAAGATGCCGGTCGGCACCGGCGGCGGGCCATCGGCGGTGCCTGACTCCTCGAACAGCCCCTCCTCGACCTCGACGACGCGGTCTCCTGCGGCATCGCGCGCCGCGCGGGCGAGCCCGAGCGTGAGACCCGTCCACCAGCGGAAGTCGGCGAGGGATGCCGGGCCGTGCCCGCGCAGGTAGCGCACGAACAGCTCCGCGAGCGGGTCGGCGGGGGTCGCGGCTTCCGTGATCCACTCGTCGGCGGCGACGACGTACTGGTCACGTCCGGGAGCGCCATCGCGCGGCACGACCGGCCCGAGAACCGTGACGCCGCGCAGGCACAGCGCCGCGAGCAGGTGGTAGCCGCGCATGCCGGACGTGTCGAGCCCCGCCGCGGCGAGCACGTCGGCGAACTCCGCGCGGGTGAGCCGATTGCCGCCGGCGAGTGCGGGACGGATGGCACGCTCGGCGCCACGCAGCGTGTCAGGCGTGATGCCGAGGGAGCGGTGCGATGCCGCGTACTGGCGCTGCTGCCGGTCGCCTGTGACGGACAGGATCCAGGCCAGATCGCGGGATGCCACGATGTGCAGCGTGCCGCGCTGCGTCCACGCCCGCACGAGGTCGCCGCGCTCGAACGCGGCATCCACTTCGCGCAGCGTCGGCGCGCCGGCGGTGCGGACGGCGAGCGCCCAGCGCCCGCCCCAGAACTCCTGCGCCTGTGTCGCGCCCAGGTGTTCCGCGGCCGCGACGGCGTCGCGCGCGGGCGCACTGAGCTGGTGCGCGCGCAGCCGGTGGGCACGCAGCAGGTCGAGGTCCATGCCGCCATCATGCCGGGTGGCCCGCCGTTCGAGGTGCGCACATGGCTCTCTCAGCGCCCGAAACGGGACCATTCGCGCTCCTCGAACGGCGGTAGACTCGACCCGTCCGGCCCGCGACGACGCGGCCGATGCTCGAAAAAGGGGCACTTCCAGACACATACGGCATCCGTTCACCGTCTCTGTCTGGAGGATTCTCCATGCCCACCGTCTCCGCGCACGTCGCCCAGACCCTCTCCGCCCACATCGACCACGTCTTCGGGGTCATGGGCAACGGCAACGCGCACTTCCTCGACGCACTGGAGCGCTCCACCGAGGTGCACTACACCGCGATGCGGCACGAGGCCGGGGGTGTCGTCGCCGCCGACGCGCACTTCCGCGCGGGCGGGGGCCTCGCCGCCGCGACCGCGACCTATGGCGCCGGCTTCACGAACACCCTGACCGCGCTCGCCGAGTCGGTGCAGGCGCACGTGCCGCTCGTCCTCGTCGTCGGCGACGAGCCGACGAGCGGGCCGCGCCCGTGGGACGTCGACCAGATCGCCCTCGCGTCGGCGGTCGGCGCGCGCACGTACACCGTCGGGCGGGCGGATGCCGCGGCCACGACCGTCATCGCGATCGAGCACGCCCTCTCGTACCGCGTGCCGACGGTGCTCGCGATCCCGTACGACGTCGCCAAGCTCGAGGCGGGGCCCGTGCCGGATGCCCCGCAGCCCGTGCTGCCTGTTCCCCTCACGCCGTCGGCGCCGTTCACCGCGGCCGCTGTCGCCGCGCTCGCGCGCGACCTGGCATCCGCCCAGCGCCCCGTCCTGATCGCGGGCCGCGGCGCCTGGCTCGCGGATGCCGGCGAAGCGCTCGGCCGCCTCGCCGACGCGACCGGCGCCGTGACCGCCACGACGGCGCTCGGCCGCGGCATCTTCCCGCGCGGCGAGTTCGACCTCGGCGTGACGGGCGGCTTCGGGGCGGATGCCGCGATGGAGCTCATCGGCACGGCCGACGTCGCGGTCGTCTTCGGCGCGGGCCTCAACCAGTTCACGATGCGGTTCGGGCAGCTGTTCTCGCCCGCGACGCGGGTCGTGCAGGTCGACGTCGCGCCGGCGGCGACGCATCCGCACGTCGGCGGCTACATCCGCGGCGACGCGCGGCTGGTCGCCGAGGCCCTCGTCGGCGAGCTCGCGGCGCTCGGCGGGCCGCGCGAGCGGTGGGCGAGCCCCGCCACCATCGCCACCCTCCGCGCCCGCGAGCCGGGCGACGCGCTCGCTCCCGACGGCCGCCTCGACCCACGGTCGGTCGCGGTGCGCATCGGCGAGCTGCTCGAGTCGGATGCCTCGACGCGCGACCGCGTCGTCGTGACCGACGGCGGGCACTTCCTCGGCTGGGCCAACATGTATTGGCCCGTCGCGTCGCCCGACCGCATGATGATGGTCGGCACGGCCTACCAGTCGATCGGGCTCGGGTTCGCTTCGGTGCCCGGCGCGGCGCGCGCGAAGCCCGCGTCGACGATCGTGCTCAGCACCGGCGACGGCGGCGGGCTGATGGCTCTCGCCGACCTCGAGTCGGCCGTCCGCGTCGCGGGCAGTCGCGGCCTCGCGGTGGTCTGGAACGACGCCGCCTACGGCGCGGAGATCAACCTGTACGGACTGCAGGGGCTGGCGCGCGAACCGATGCTGATCCCCGAGGTCGACTTCGCCGGTCTCGCCCGCGCCGTCGGCGCCGACGGCGTCGTCGTGCGCACGCTCGCCGACCTCGATGCGCTCGCGCGGTGGGCTGCAACACCGGCATCCGATCGACCCTTCCTGCTGCTCGACTGCCGCATCTCGGGCGACATCATCGCGCCGTATCAGCAGGAGATCATCCGCGTGAACTCCTGAATCTCGCGTTCGAGGAGCGCAAATGGTCCGCAAACCGTGCTTCAGGCAGCCATTTGCGCTCCTCGAACGCCGCCGGCACGCCTGACCGGGAATGCCAGGGCCTGGTTGTGCGCTGGAACCTGCGCGCACACTGTTAGTAGCGCGCGAAGGGGGATGCCCATGGAAGGTCTCGAAGTCACGGTCCTGTTGGGGCTTGCGACTCTCGTCGGCACGGCGCTCGCGCCGAAGCTGCGGATCGCGACTCCCCTGCTGCTGGTCATCATCGGCCTCGCGCTCGGCTTCGTGCCGCAGCTGCGCGAGATCCAGCTGCCGCCCGAGACGGTGCTGCTGCTGTTCCTGCCGGTCATGCTCTTCTGGGAGAGCCTCACGACATCGCTGCGCACGATCCGCCGCGCCCTGCGCTATATCGTGCCGATGAGCACGCTGCTCGTCGTCGCATCGGCGTTCGGCGTCGCGTGGATCGCGACGCTGTTCGGGATGCCCTGGCAGACGGGCCTGCTGCTCGGTGCCGCCGTCGCCCCACCCGACGCGACAGCCGTCGCCGCCCTCGGCCGGCTGCTGCCCCAGCGCATGTTCATGAAGCTCAAGGCCGAGAGCCTCACCAACGACGGCACGGCGCTCGTCGTTTACGCGATCGCCCTGTCGCTCGCGCTCGGCGAGAACGTCACCGGCTGGTCGATCACGGCGAGCGTGCTGATCTCGTACCTGGGCGGCGCGGCCGCCGGTATCGCCGTCGCGGCGCTCGCATATCTCGCGCTGCGCAGCACCCGCTCGACGCTCGTGATCAACATCACGCTGCTCATCGTGCCGTTCCTGGCGTTCCTGCTGGCCGAGTTCGTGGAAGCCTCGGGCGTCCTCGCGGTCGTGATCGCCGGTCTCATCGTCGCGTGGATGCACTCGCGCATCACGACGGCCGCTTCGCGCCGACAGGCCACCGCGGCGTGGCCGTTCGGCGTGTACCTGCTCAACGGGGCGCTGTTCGTGCTCATCGGGCTCGAAGTGCAGTACGTCGTGCACGACATCCCGGGGCGACTCATCGGCATCCTGCTGCTCATCTCGGTCGCCGCGTGGATAGCGCTGATCGTCGTGCGCTACCTGTTCCTGTTGCTGTTCGCGCCGTTCTCGCATCCGGCCGGAGGTCAGCTGTTCGGTCACAACCGGGCGCGCATCGTGAACACGATGGCCGGCTTCCGCGGCGCCGTGTCGCTCGCGATCGCCCTGTCGGTGCCCGTGACCGTCAACGGGTCGGGCGATCTGTCGGGCCGCGATGCGATCGTGTTCGTCACGGCCGGGGTCATCCTGCTGAGCCTGCTGGTGCAGGGGCCGATGCTGCCCGCGATCGTGCGGTGGGCGCGGCTTCCGCAGGACGCCCTCGCGGAGGATGAATACGAGCTCGCGCAGCGCACGATCTCGGGAGCAGCCCTCTCGGCGCTCGACGACATCGCCGACGAGCACGGCATCAGCGCGAACGTCCGCGACCGCGCGCGGCGCGAGGGCTACGAGATGCTCGAGCTCGCCAATGCGCGCGCCTACGCGCGGCAGCAGCAGACCGACGACGCGCAGATCGCCGAGCTCGAGACGATGCTCGACGAACCGGATGCCGCCGACACCGGCCCCGTCCTCGAGGTTGGGCAGGTGCCGCCGCCCACCGTTGCAGCCGCATCCGGCGCACTCGGCGCCGACGGCACCGCCGCGGCATCCGCTCTGCAGATGCTCGCGACGAGCGACGGGATCGATCTGAGCCAGCGCTCCCCGATCACGCAGTTCGAAGAGGCCACGCGCCTCAAGCTCGCGCTGCTGGATCGCAAGCGCACCGTCCTGCAGCGGATGCGGCGAGAGGGCACGATCGACGACCTCGTCGTGCACCGCATCGAGGCCCACCTCGACCTCGAAGAGGTGCGGCTGAGCGGCATCGAGCAGCTGGACTGACGCCCAGGCGTCAGCGCTGCGGCAGCATCCAGCGGTCGAAGAACGCGGCGAGCGCGTCGGTCGCATCCAGCGGCAGGATGTGCGCGACGTACTGGTCGGGGCGCACCACCACGACGACGCCGCCCCGCGACAGGCCGCGCGCGTCGAAGATGTCGGTCTCGTTCCAGCGCGTGGGCGCCGCGGCGAAGACCTTCTCCCAGTCCATCAGGTGCAGCGGCCCGCTCTCGGGCCGGAAGATCTCCGGCACGCTCGTGACGTCGACCTCGTCGTAGCCGCCCTGCACGATCGCCTTCACATCGAAGACCGCATCAACGGCCGCACCGGCGGGCGTGAACCGCACGACGGGCGATTCGGATGCCTCGGCGAGCCACTGCGCGAACCGCGACAGCGCCCCGTCCGGCGCCAGCCCCGCGGCGTCGGCGAAGGCGTAGATCCGCCAGCGCCCGTCGGCTCTCGCGTGGTGGCCGAGGTGCACCACGTTGCCGTCGGCGACGAGGGTCACGGGCGCGCTCTTGAAGCGCTTGCCGAGCGGGAAGCCTGTCGCGAGCTCTTGCCGGGCATCCGCCGCGATGACGCCCGTGCCGGGCTCGTACTGCGTCATGAACCCCGACGGGAACTCCGCGGTCGCGAGGTAATACGTCGCGAGGTCTTCGGGATCGCTGATCTCTTCGGGCTTGCGCGCCATGAGGGTCGACCACTCGCGGTCGAAGTCGATCAGCTGCTGCGCGACCGGCCGCCGCTCGGCCGAGTAGGTCGACAGCAGTGTCGCCGGGCTGAGGCCCGTGAGCACCGACCCGAGCTTCCAACCGAGGTTGAAGCCGTCCTGCATCGAGACGTTCATGCCCTGCCCCGCCTTGGCGCTGTGCGTGTGGCAGGCATCCCCCGCAAGGAACACACGCGGGTCGTGCTCTTCGGTGACGGCGACGTCATCGAACTTGTCGGTGACGCGGTGCCCGACCTCGTAGACCGAGCTCCACGCGACCTGCTTCACGTCGAGCGTGTACGGCGCGAGGATCTCATTCGCCCGGCGGATGACCTCGTCGACCGGCGTCTGCCGGACGCGGTGGTGATCGTCCTCGGCGACCGCGCCCAGGTCGACGTAGACGCGGCACAGGTACCCACCCTCGCGCGGAATGAGCAGGATGTTTCCCGCCTCGGCGTTGATCGCGCACTTGATGCGCCAGTCGGGGAAGTCGGTGTTCACGAGCACGTCCATGACGCCCCACGCGTGCAGCGAGACATCCCCGACGTGGACGCGACCGATCGCGTCGCGCACGCGACTGCGCGCCCCGTCGGCCCCCACGACATACTTCGCGCGGATCGTGCGACTCTCAGCGGCCCCTGAGCTTGTCGAAGGGCCGCCCACCCGCACCTCGACCGGGTACTCCCCCGCCTCGTGTACCGTGAGCCCGAGGAACTCGACGCCGTAGTCGGGCACGATGCGGCCGGGGCCGTGCGCTGCGGCCTCGGCGAAGTAGTCCAGCACGCGCGCCTGGTTGACGATCAGGTGAGGGAACTCGCTGATGTCGAACGCGTAGTCGGCGGTGCGCGAGCGCCGCACGATCCGGCTCGGATCGTCGGGGTCGGGGCCCCAGAAGTTCATCCACCCGATGTTGTACGCCTCGGCGACGATCCGCTCGGCGAACCCGAAGGCCTGGAACGTCTCGACGCTTCGGGGCTGGATGCCGTCGGCTTGCCCCAGCACCAGGCGACCCTCGCGCTTCTCGACGATGCGCGTCACGACACTCGGATACTGCGACAGCTGGGCCGCCAGCAGCATCCCGGCGGGCCCCGACCCGACGATGAGCACGTCTACCTCGTCGGGCAGGTCGACGGGGCGATCGACGCCCGTGCCGGCCGCCGGGAGCACCCGCGGATCGGCCGACACGTAGCCGTGGTGGTGGAACTGCATGATGACGCGTCCTTCGCAACTCGGGCGGACTCAGGCTTTCGACAGACCGTAGATGGGGCTCTGCGCCTGCTCGGCCTCGTGGTCGGGCCCGAGTGGGATGCCGCTGCGGTCGCGCAGTAGCAGGGTGGCGACCAGACCCAGCACCGTCATCCCGGCGAGGTACCAGGTGACGCCCGCCGTCGAACCGGTCGCCTGCACGATCGCCTGCGCGATCGTGGGAGCGAACGCCCCGCCGAGGATCGCGCCGATCGCGTACGAGATCGAGACGCCCGAGAAACGGATGGATGCCGGGAACAGTTCGGTGTAGAGGGCCGCCTGCGGTCCGTACGTGAAGCCGAGGCCGACCGTGAGGACCACGAGCCCCAGCGCGAGGTTCACGACCGATCCGGTGTTCACGAGCGGGAACAGCAGCAGCACGCCGACCAACTGCAGCACCCAGCCGGCGATGTAGGTGGTGCGGCGGCCGATGCGGTCGGAGATCCAGCCGGCGAGGAACGTGAACAGTAGCCAGGTGACGGCCGAGAGCGTGACAGCCCACAGGACGTCGCCGGTCGCGAGCCCGATCGCGCCCTTCGGGTCGGTCGCGTAGCGCTGGATGTACCCGCCGGTGGTCATGTAGCCGACGGCGTTGTTGCCAGCGAAGACGAGCGCGGCGATGATCACGAGAAGCGCGTGCTTGCGGAACAGCTGCACGATCGGCATCCGCGTCTCTTCCTTGCGCTCGGCGAGTTCGGTGAACACGGGGCTCTCTTCGACGCGGCGGCGCACGTAGTAGCCGATGACGATCAGCACGACCGACAGCAGGAACGGCACGCGCCAGCCCCACTCCATGAAGGCGTCACCTGGCGCGATCGCGGTCATGAGGGCCAGGATGCCCGACGCGAGCAGCAGGCCGAGCGGCACGCCCATCTGCGGCGAAGCTCCGAACAGGCCGCGCTTGCTCTTGGGTGCGTGCTCGACGGCCATGAGGACCGCGCCGCCCCACTCGCCGCCCGCCGAGATGCCCTGCAGGATGCGCAGCAGGATCAGCAGGATCGGCGCCGCCATGCCGATTGCGGCATACGTCGGCAGCAGACCCACGAGCGTCGTCGCGACGCCCATCAGGATGAGCGTGACCATCAGCACGACGCGGCGGCCGTACTTGTCACCGAAGTGACCGGCCAGGAACGCGCCGAAGGGGCGGAACAGGAAGCTGATGCCGACCGTGATGAACGACAGCACCTGCGCGAAGCCTTCGCCGGCGGGTGCGAAGAAGAGCTGCCCGAAGACGAGGCCGGCTGCCGAGGCGTAGATGAAGAAGTCGTACCACTCGACGGTGGTGCCGACGACCGTGGCGAACAGGACGCGACGCCGGTCGGCGTGGGTTGCGATGGTGCCCGTCGGGGTGAACCCCGGCGAAGAGGAAATGCTCATGTGCGTGACTCCAGTGTCAATCGGCGACGGCGTTGTCTGCGGGTGAGGGTCAGATCGATCGCTTGCCCGCTTGACGATGATCATATACGATTTGAGATACGACGCAAGAGCGAGGGAGCTCATGACCATCGACGACGACTCGGCCACCACCGCTGCCGACCCGCGCTTCAGCGGCCTGCCCGGCCGCCCGGGCAAGATCGTGGCCGTCCACCTCAGCTACGAGTCCCGTGCCGGCCAGCGCGGCCGCCGCCCCGCGACGCCGTCGTACTTCTTCAAGGCATCCAGCTCTGTCGCCGCCTCGGGTGGCGTCGTCGAGCGCCCGGTCGGGACCGAACTGCTCGCGTTCGAGGGCGAGATCGCGCTCGTGATCGGCTCCCCCGCGCGTCGCGTGTCTCTCGAGGATGCCTGGAGCCACGTCGCCTGGGTGACGGCCGCCAATGACCTCGGCCTCTACGACCTGCGCGCAAACGACAAGGGCTCCAACGTCCGTTCGAAGGGCGGCGACGGGTTCACGCCCATCGGCCCTGCGCTGATCGACGCGCGTGGTGTCGACCCCGACGGCCTGCGCGTGCGCGCCTGGGTCAACGGCGAACTCCGCCAGGACGACACGACGGCAGGCCTCATCTTCCCGCTCGCACAGTTCGTCGCCGACCTCTCGCAGCACTTCACCCTCGAGACTGGCGACGTCATCCTCACCGGCACACCCGCCGGGTCGTCGGTCATCGTGCCGGGCGACGTCGTCGAGATCGAAGTGGATGCCCCCGCCTCCGGCGTCACGAGCGGGCGGCTCGTCACGACTGTCGTCGCGGGGCCCGATGTGGCCTTCGACACGACGCTCGGGTCGCTGCCTGCCGTCGACGACACCCAGCGCGAGGAAGCCTGGGGGTCGCGCGAAGCGGCTGGGCTCGGGGACGATGCGACGGATGATCTCGATACACCGTCGCTGCGCGACGGCACTCGATCATCGATGAGGGCCGACCTGCGGGCGAAGCTCGAGCGCGTGCCGGTCGCGGGGCTCTCGGCACAGCTGCGCAGGCGGGGTCTGAACAACGTCACGATCGACGGCGTGCGACCGCTGCATCCCGAGCAGAAGCTCGTCGGCACGGCGCGGACCCTCCGCTTCGTCCCGGGGCGCGAAGACCTCTTCGCGAGCCACGGCGGCGGCTACAACGCGCAGAAGCGCACGTTCGACGCCGTCGAGAGCGGCGAGGTCATCGTCATCGAGGCACGCGGCGAAGCCGGATCCGGCACGCTGGGCGACATCCTCGCGATCCGCGCACACGCACGCGGCGCGGCGGGCATCGTGACCGACGGCGGCGTGCGCGACCTCGACGCCGTGAGCGCCGTGGGCATCCCCGTCTACACGGTCGGTGCGCACCCCGCGGTCCTCGGCCGCAAGCACGTGCCGTGGGACCACGACCTCACGATCGCGTGCGGCGGCACGACCGTGCAACCGGGCGACATCATCGTCGGTGATGCCGACGGCGTCATCGTCATCCCGCCCGCCCTCGCCGACGAAGTCGCCGACGCCGCGCTCGCACAGGAGGAAGAGGATGCCTGGATCGCAGCCCGCGTCGCCGAGGGGCATCCCGTCGACGGACTGTTCCCGATGAACGCCGACTGGCGTGCGAAGTACGAAGCGGAGACCGGACGATGAGCCTCGGACAGAGCGGGCAGGCGCAGGCCGCGCACGCCCTCAGCAAGTCGCAACAGGCGTACCGCTGGATCAAAGAGCGCATCGCGAGCCAGGAGTTCACGCCCGGCTACCGACTCGTGCTCGGATCGATCGCGGGCGACCTCGACATGAGCGTCGTACCGGTACGCGAGGCGATCCGCCAGCTCGAGGCCGAGGGGCTCGTCATGTTCGAGCGCAACGTCGGCGCCCGCGTCTCGATGGTCGACGACTCGCAGTACCGCTACAGCATGCAGGCGCTGTCGATTCTCGAGGGCACCGCGACGGCGCTCGCGGCCCGCAGGCTCACGACCGACGACATCCGCAGCGCCCGCCAGATCAACGAGCTGATGATCGAGACACTCGACAACTTCGACCCGCGCGCGTTCACGCGGCTCAATCAGGAGTTCCACGCGACGCTGTTCGGCAAGTGCGCGAACCCCCGCATGCTCGACCTCGTCGAAGCCGAGTGGGCGCGCCTCGGGCACCTCCGCGACTCGACCTTCAGCTTCGTGCCCGGGCGCGCGGCCGAGTCGGTGCGCGAGCACGAGAACATCCTCGTCCTCATCGAGACCGGCGCTCCGCTCGGCGAGATCGAGAAGGCCGCCCGCCGGCACCGGTCGGCGACGCTCGACGCGTACATGATCCACGAGCACCCCGACGAGTCGCTCGGGCTGCCCGCCTTCTGATCCTCGAACAGACCCCACGAACAGACCCCAGACTCCTCGAACCACGGAGGTTCCCATGACCGACACCGCCGCAGCCCGCTCCCTGAGCTCGGCTGAGGGACGCCACGTCCCCGCCGATCTGCCCGACCGCATCCGCCACTACATCGACGGCGCGTTCGTCGATTCCGTCGACGGCGACACGTTCGACGTGCTCGAGCCGGTGAGCAACGAGGTGTACGTCCAGGCATCCGCCGGAAAGAAGGCCGACATCGACCTCGCCGTCGCTGCCGCGAAGCGCGCATTCGACGAAGGCCCCTGGCCACGGATGCTGCCCCGCGAGCGCTCGCGCGTGCTGCACCGCATCGCCGACATCGTCGAGTCGCGCGACGCACGGCTCGCCGAGCTCGAGTCGTTCGACTCGGGTCTGCCGATCACGCAGGCGCTCGGGCAGGCTCGCCGCGCCGCCGAGAACTTCCGGTTCTTCGCCGACCTGATCGTCGCGCAGGCCGACGATACCTTCAAGGTGCCGGGCCGGCAGATCAACTACGTCAACCGCAAGCCGATCGGCGTCGCGGGCCTGATCACGCCCTGGAACACGCCGTTCATGCTCGAGTCGTGGAAGCTCGGCCCCGCCCTCGCGACCGGCAACACGGTCGTCCTCAAGCCCGCCGAGTTCACGCCCCTGTCGGCGTCGCTGTGGGCCGGGATCTTCGAAGAGGCAGGGCTTCCTGCCGGCGTGTTCAACCTCGTCAACGGACTGGGTGAGGATGCCGGTGACGCACTCGTCAAGCATCCCGACGTCCCACTCATCTCGTTCACGGGCGAGTCGAGCACAGGCCAACTGATCTTCGGCAACGCAGCCCCGCACCTCAAGGGCCTGTCGATGGAACTCGGCGGCAAGAGCCCCGCTGTCGTCTTCGCCGACGCCGACCTCGACGAGGCGATCGACGCGACGATCTTCGGCGTCTTCTCCCTTAACGGCGAACGCTGCACGGCGGGTAGCCGCATCCTCGTGGAGCGCGAGGTCTACGACGAATTCGTCGAGCGATACGCCGCGCAGGCGCAGCGCGTCAAAGTGGGCTATCCGCACGACCCCGCAACCGAGGTTGGTGCGCTCGTGCACCCCGAGCACTTCGCGAAGGTCATGAGCTACGTCGAGATCGGCAAGACCGAGGGACGCCTGGTCGCCGGCGGCGGGCAGCCGGCGGGCTTCGAGTTCGGCAACTTCGTCGCCCCGACAGTCTTCGCCGACGTGTCGCCCGACGCCCGCATCTTCCAGGAGGAGATCTTCGGCCCCGTCGTCGCGATCACCCCGTTCGACACCGACGAAGAGGCCCTCGCGCTCGCCAACAACACGAAATACGGCCTCGCCGCGTACGTCTGGACGAACGACCTCAAGCGCGCACACAACTTCGCGCAAGCCGTCGAGGCGGGCATGGTGTGGCTCAACTCGAACAATGTGCGAGACCTCCGCACCCCATTCGGCGGGGTGAAGGCATCCGGCCTCGGCCACGAAGGCGGCTACCGCTCGATCGACTTCTACACCGACCAGCAGGCCGTGCACATCACCCTGGGTAAGGTCCACAACCCCACCTTCGGCAAGCTCTGACCCCATGTCCCACTTACGGCCCACCATGTCCCGGAAAGTGCTGGTGCGGCCCCGCAGAAGCGACATCTTTTGGGACATGGTTCCCGCCCCCACGAAAATCACGCAAGCAAGGACGCTGACATGACCAACCGCGATGAGATGACCCTCACCTCCTCGGGCTACTACGTGAGCCAGGAGGCTCCCATCCACTCCGACAACGCCGTCGCGACGCCGCAGGCCTCGCCGCCCGACATCCTGCGCTGCGCCTACATGGAGCTCGTGGTGACCGACCTCGCGGCATCCCGCACGTTCTACGTCGACGTGCTGGGCCTGTACGTCACCGACGAAGACGACGATGCGATCTACCTGCGCTCGACGGAGGAGTTCATCCACCACAACCTCGTGCTGCGCCGCGGGCCGATCGCCGCCGTCGCCGCGTTCAGCTACCGCGTACGGTCGGCGGACGACCTCGACCGCGCCGTCGCGTTCTACACAGAACTCGGATGTCGCGTCGAGCGCCGACCCGAAGGGTTCGTCAAGGGCATCGGCGACTCGGTGCGCGTCGAGGACCCGCTCGGGTTCCCGTACGAGTTCTTCTTCGAGACGACCCATGTCGAGCGGCTGTCGTGGCGCTACGACCTGCACACGCCCGGCGAGCTCGTCCGCCTCGACCACTTCAACCAGGTCACGCCCGACGTGCCGCGCGCCGTGCGCCACTACCAGGACCTCGGCTTCCGTGTGACAGAGGACATCCAGGACGAGGCCGGCACCGTCTACGCCGCGTGGATGCGGCGCAAGCCCACCGTCCACGACACCGCCGCGACCGGCGGTGACGGTCCGCGTATGCATCACGTCGCGTTCGCGACCCACGAGAAGCACAACATCCTCGCAATCTGCGACAAGCTCGGGGCGCTGCGCCGATCGGATGCCATCGAGCGCGGCCCCGGCCGCCACGGAGTGTCGAACGCCTTCTACCTGTACCTGCGCGACCCCGACGGCCACCGCGTCGAGATCTACACGCAGGACTACTACACGGGCGACCCCGACAACCCCGTCGTCACGTGGGACGTGCACGACAACCAGCGTCGCGACTGGTGGGGCAACCCCGTCGTGCCGTCGTGGTACACCGAGGCATCCCTCGTGCTCGACCTCGACGGCAACCCGCAGCCGGTCATCGCCCGCACGGACGACTCCGAGATGGCCGTCACGATCGGCGCCGACGGGTTCAGCTACACGCGCCGCGACGAGGGCGCCGCCTCGATGCCCGAGTACAAGCAGGGCGAGTACAAGCTGGGCCACCAGCTGTAGCCAGGCATCCGCGCCACCCCGCCCCAGCCGCAGCATCCCCTCCCCACCCATGTCCCACTTCATGCGCACCATGTCCCACTTGTGGTCGGTTTCGACGGCGAAAACCGACCACAAGTGGGACATGGTCGGCGCAGGCAAGGAGCCCTCATGCTGACACCCGAGCAGATCGCGGCGATCGCCGACGAGCTGGCCGAGGCCGACCGCACGCACGGCGTCATCCCGCGGATCACGGCGCGCTATCCGGATGCCACGGTGGAAGACTCCTACGCGATCCAGGGGGTCTGGCGCGACCGCATGATCGCGTCGGGTCGCACGCTCGTCGGCCGCAAGATCGGGCTCACGTCGAAGGCGATGCAGCAGGCGACCGGCATCACCGAGCCGGACTACGGCGTCATGTTCGACGACACCGTGTATCCGACCGGGTCGGAGATCCCCGCCGACCGCTTCTCGAACGTGCGCATCGAGGTCGAGCTGGCCTTCGTGCTCGCCCGACCCTTGCAGGGCCCCGACTGCACACTGACGGATGCCCTGGACGCGATCGACTACGCCGTGCCGGCGCTTGAGGTGCTCAACTCGCACATCGAGCTCGAGGGCCGCACGATCGTCGACACGATCAGCGACAACGCCGCCTACGGCGCGATGGTGCTCGGCGACGTCCGCCGCCGCCCCGACGAGATCGATCTGCGGTGGGTGCCCGGGGTGCTCAGCCGCAACGGCGAGATCGAGGAGACCGGGGTCGCCGCCGGCGTGCTCGGGCATCCGGCGACGGGCGTCGCATGGCTCGCGAACAAGTTCGCGCAGCACGGTGCCAGACTCGAGGCGGGCGAGATCATCCTCGCCGGGTCGTTCACCCGGCCGATGTGGGTGTTCGCCGGCGACGAGGTCCGCGCCGACTTCGGTGAGATGGGAGTCATCACATGTCGTTTCGTCTGAACCCCACCTTCCGCGACCGGCTCGCCGCCGCACCCCGCCCCCTCGCGGGCTGCTGGATCTGCTCGGGTTCGCCACTCGTTGCCGAGATCATGGCCGGCTCGGGTCTTGACTGGGTGCTCATCGACATGGAGCACGGCCCCAACACGCTCGAGACCGTCGTCACTCAGCTGCAAGCCGTCGCCGGCACTCCCGCGACGCCCGTCGTGCGCGTGCCGATCGGCGACGTCGTGACGATCAAGCAGGTGCTCGACCTCGGTGCGCAGAACCTGCTCGTGCCGATGGTCTCGTCGGCTGCCGAGGCTCGCGCGGTCGTCGAGGCGGTGCGCTATCCCCCGCGCGGCCGCCGCGGCGTCGGCTCGGCGCTCGCGCGCTCCGCCCGCTGGAACCGCGTCGACGACTACCTCACGAACGCCGACGACTACGTGTCGGTCTTCGTGCAGATCGAGACGGCGGATGCCGTGGACGCGGCCGCCGAGATCGCCGCGGTCGACGGCATCGACGGCGTGTTCGTCGGGCCGAGCGACCTCGCGGCATCCCTGGGCCTGCTCGGCCAGCAGACGCATCCGGACGTCACCGCCGCCGTGCTGCGTGCGTTCGCCGCGGTGAAGGATGCCGGAAAGCCCGTCGGCGTCAACGCGTTCGACCCTGCCGTCGCGCAGTCGTACCTCGACGCGGGCGCCGATTTCGTGCTCGTCGGCGCCGACGTCGCCCTGCTCGCCCGCGGGTCCGAGGCCCTCGCCGCCCGCTGGATCCCGACGGCCGACGACACCCAGCGCGCGGGGTACTGACGACGTTCGAAGAGAGACCCCAAACGACGGTGTCAACCTGTTGACATCGCCGCGAGTCAACTGGTTGACTTCGGGCATGGCATCCCGCATCACGGTCACCCTGCACGAGCTCGTCGCCGAGCTCGATGTGTACGCCGACGGCGTCCTGCACGCGCGCTACGGCGTCTCGTTCAACCTGTTCGAGTTCCTCGCGACGCTCGCCGAGCGCGGCCCGATCGACATCACGGGTCTCGCGCACTGTCTGCGCATCACCAAGGCCGCCGTCAGCAAGCGTGTGCCCGCCCTCGTCGCCGACGGCTGGATCCGTGCCGACCGCGGAAACGGGCGGCGCGTCGTGCTCTCGCTCACTCCGAAGGGCGCCGACCTCGTGCAGCGCGCCGGCGGCGAACTCGAGGCGGAATTCACCGAGATGCTCGCCGACCCGCGGCTCGACCCCGCCGTCTCCCCCGGCGCCATCGACACGACCTTGCTCAACACCCACCTGACGACGCTGACCGCGATCGTCCTCGAGAAGGGCAGTACCGCATGACCGCTCAGATCCTCGTTGTCGTCGGCACTCCCATCGCCGACAGCCTCAACCACGCGTTGGCGGATGCCTACGTCGATTCCGCTCGCGCCGGCGGCGCGGAGGTCCGCGTGATCGACCTCGCCGTCGACCCGATTCCCGCCCACCCGCGGCATCGCGACGAGCTGCGTGCGCCGCGGTCGGATGCCGATCGCCCGCTCGACCCCGATGTCGCCCGCTACATCGACGACGTCCGCTGGGCCGATCACCTCGTCGTCTTCCACCCGCAGTGGTGGGGCACGGTGCCCGCGGCCCTGAAGGCGTTCATCGACCGTGTCTTCCTGTCGGGCTCCGCCTTCCGCTACCGCGAGAAGTCGCTGCTGTCCGAGCGGCTGCTCACCGGCCGCACGGCACGCGTGGTCATGACGATGGACTCACCCACGTTCTGGAACCGGCTCGTCTACCGCGGCGCAGCCGAGGCATCCCTCACTCGTGCCACCTTCGGATACTGCGGCGTCAAGACCGTCGGGATCACCCGGTTCACCCCCGTGCGTTTCTCGACCGCGCCGACGCGCGCGCAGTGGATCGCGCAGACCGCGACACTCGGCCGAAAGGATGCCGCGCGCATCGCGCCGCGCGATCAGGTGGAGGCGTCGGTCGGGGCCTGACCGCTTTCGAGGAGCGCAAATGGTCCCCGGAAACCGGTTTCGGGGACCATTTGCGCTCCCCGAAACGCACCACAACGCACCCGAACGTGCGACGCTGGAACCATGAAGGCCTGGATCGTACGGTTCGTCTCGCTCTACGTGTTCAACGTCGTCGTGCTGTGGCTCATCGGGCTGCTGCTGCCGCAGGTGCGCGTCGGCTGGGCGGCACTGTGGGCAGGTGTGCTGCTGACGGCGGCGACGATCTGGCTCAAGCCTGCGATCGCGAAGGGGTTCCGCGGGGCGGCCAGCAAGTCCGCGGCATCCCGCACCGGATTCAGCGAGCGCCTCGTGCAGTACGGCATCGTGTTCGTCGCCGAGCTGATCATCTGGATCATCGTGGTGCTGCTCTCGGGCGTCAGCGTGCGCGGATTCTTCTGGGGCTGGGTGATCCCGCCGGTCCTGCTGCTCGTCGCGTGGGCGATCTACGCCGCGATCGACGACAGGGTCGAGGCGCAGGCAGGCGCCCTGTACGACAAGGCGACCGGCACCACGACGGCCGCCACCGCGGCGTCGTCGGTGACGGATGCCAAGGCCACGGCCGAGGGCCGCGCCGAACTGAACGACGGGCTCACCCCCGAGCAGCGCAAGATGCTCGACGACCTCGGGTCATGACGAGCCTGTAACAAAGCGTCGCCGGGCGCGCCCGTCGCGGTGCGGGCACGGGAAGATGGATGTCTCGGCACCCGTCCACAGCACCCGACGGGCCGTGCACCCCACACCCGGAGGACCTTTCATGACGCGTCTCGCCCTGCGCACCACCCTGGCCGCCACCGCGGCTTCCGCCCTTCTGCTGCTCGCCGGCTGCGCCGGATCGACGGACCCCGCGGCATCCGACTCTGCATCAGCCGACGCGGGCGCTGCCGTTGCCTCCGACGCGTACGTCACGCCGGGCAAGCTGACGATCGCGACGGGCGAGACGGCGTACGAGCCGTACGTCATCGACGACGACCCCGCGTCGGGCAAGGGCTTCGAGGCTGCCGTCGCGTACGCCGTCGCCGACCAGCTCGGCTTCTCGGCCGACGACGTCGTGTGGGTGCGCACCTCGTTCGAATCGGCCATCGCGCCGGGCCCGAAGAGCTTCGACTTCAACATCCAGCAGTACACGATCACCGACGAGCGCAAGCAAGCCGTCGACTTCTCGTCGCCGTACTACGAGGCGAGCCAGTCCGTCGTCGCCGTCAAGGGCGGCAAGGCCGACGGCATCAGCGACCTCGCGGGCCTGAAGGACCTCGTCCTCGGAGCGATGACCGGCTCGACGAGCGCTACGACCCTCGAAGAGGCGATCGCCCCGACCACGGCGCCGCAGCTGTACAACTCGAACGAGGATGCCGTCGCCGCACTGAAGGCCGGCCAGATCGACGCCATCGTGCTCGACACCCCGACCGCGTACGTCGCGACGGTCGTGCCCTACATCGACGACTCCTTCGTCGTGGGCCAGCTGCCCGCCGCGGGCGTTCCCGACCAGTGGGGGCTGCTGCTCGCGAAGGACTCGCCGCTGACGATGTCGGTGACCGAGGCTGTCGACACGCTCCGCGAGAACGGCACCCTCGACGAGCTCGAGCAGGAGTGGCTGGGTGTGCTGACGGACGGCATCCCGCAGCTGGGATGAGCCCGCTCGGGTAACGTCATTCCGTGACCACGCACACTCCAAGCGCGCTCGAGCTCGACCGGCGCGCCTACCGGCGCGGCCGCGAGCGACGCTCGGTGTTCATCGCGATCGCCTCGACGCTGGCTTTCGCGGCGGTCGTGTGGGTCAGCGTCATCAACACGCCCGGGTGGGCGAGCGTGCAGCAGACGTTCTTCGACCCCGCCATCGCGCTGCAGGCGCTGCCGAAGGTGTGGGACGGGTTCCTCATCAACCTGCAGGTGCTCGCCTGGTCGGTCGTCACCGTCGCCGTCGTCGCGCTCGTGATCGCCGTGCTGCGGACGCTCCGCGGCCCGGTGTTCTTCCCCGTGCGCGTCCTCGCGGCGGCCTACACCGATCTGTTCCGCGGGCTGCCGTTCATCATCGTGCTGTACCTCATCGGTTACGGGCTGCCGACGATCACGAACACGCGCATCCCGCCCGTCGTGCTCGGCGTCATCGCGATCACCCTGACGTACTCGTCGTATGTCGCCGAGGTCATCCGCGCGGGCATCGAGGCCGTGCACCCCTCGCAGCAGCTCGCCGCCCGTGCACTCGGACTCGGCTACGTGCAGACGCTGCGCCGCGTCGTGCTGCCGCAGGCGCTGCGCAAGATCACGCCGCCGCTCATGAACGACTTCGTGTCGATGCAGAAGGATGTCGGGCTCATCTCGATCCTCGGCGCGATCGACGCGATCGCGGGCGCGCGCTCGGTGGCATCCCTCACCTACAACTTCACGCCGTATGTCGTCGCGGGCATCCTGTTCATCCTGCTGGCGATCCCCACGATCCGGGTGACCGACTGGTACACCGCGAAGTTGCGGGCACGCGAGCAGGCGGGAGCGATCCTGTGAGCGCGCTGCTGCAGGCCACCGGGCTGTGGAAGGCGTTCGGCGAGCGCGACGTGCTGCGGGGAGTCGACATCGCGCTGGCGCAGCACGAAGTGGTGGCGCTGATCGGGGCATCCGGCTCGGGAAAGTCGACCCTGCTGCGCTGCCTCGGTCTGCTCGAGCCGATCGACGACGGACAGATCTTCCTCGGCGAGCAGGACATCTCCGACCCCCGTGTGGATGCCAACCGCGTCCGCGCGCGGTTCGGTGCGGTGTTCCAGAGCTACAACCTGTTCCCGCACCTGTCGGTGCTCGACAACGTGACGCTCGCGTCGCGCGTCGTGCACAAGGTGCCGCGAAAGGATGCCGAGGCTCGCGCCCTCGCCCTGCTGGATCGGGTCGGGCTCGCGTCGTTCGCGACCGCGCACCCCGACCGGCTTTCGGGAGGGCAACAGCAGCGCGTGGCGATCGCGCGCGCGATCGCCACGGATCCCGAGGTGCTGCTGCTCGACGAGATCACCTCGGCGCTCGACCCCGAACTCGTCGGCGAGGTGCTCGAGCTGGTGCGGTCGCTCGCTGCCGACGGCGCGACGATCCTGATGGCGACGCACGAGATGGCGTTCGCGCGCGACGTCGCCGACCGCGTCGTGTTCCTCGACGAGGGCACGATCGTCGAGCAGGCGCCGCCCGCACAGTTGTTCACGGTGCCCGAGCACCCCCGCACCCGCGAGTTCCTCGCCCGCTTCACTGCCTGACCCTTCCGCACGCGAGCGTGCCCTCGCACACGCGAACTTGCCCTCCCGCACGCGAACTTGCCCTCGCACACGCGAGCTTGCCCTCGCACACGCGAGCTTGCCCTCGCACACGCGAGCTTGCCCTCGCACACGCGAGCTTGCCCTCGCACACCAGGGCAAGCTGGCGAAACGAAGGGTGTGATGTCTCAGGACATGGGTGACGGTTCTGCCTCAGGACATCGGTGACACTTCATGTCTCAGGACATGGGTGACAGTTCTCTTCCTCTGGAGCCTCG
>NZ_MKTQ01000009.1:0-44458 GCF_001898315.1 Microbacterium sp. 70-16
CGCTGTCGCACTCGCCAACGAAGAAGTAGGAACGATTGTCTGGTTCGCGGTCAGGACCCACGCCGACACCTTCTGGATCTTCGATGCATTCCCCGACGAAGCTGCTCGCGACGCCCACGCCAACGGCGCCATCGTCGCAGCCCTGATGGCCAACCAGCACCTCCTCGGCGCAGCACCCGAGATCCTGGCGGCCGACGTCCTCGCGTCCAAGCTCCCGTAGTCCGCCAACGCACGAAACGATCGCGCCCCGCCGAGCCGTCGCCAGGTCGCGACGCAACGCCACGCTGCGTTGCCGAGCGGTGCGAGGCCTATCGGCACACGGACAGGATGCCGGCCGCGAACGCTCAGCCGGCGAGGGGTCCGTCGCAGAGGCATCTTGGTCGCGACGTCGCACTCACTGTCGCCGCGCCCAGTCTTGCCGAGACAGCATAAAGCGTGAGTACGTGGATTTAGCGCCGAGGAACACGTCTTCGTCACCCGTACCGATAGGGGTCATGCCGATGCGCTCGAGCACGCGAAGCGAACCTACATTGGCCTCGACTGCCTCTGCCCATAGGGACGAGAGCCCGAGGACCTCAAACCCGTACTCGACTCCCGCGGAGGCAGCAAGCGTCCCCCACCCCTGGCCCCATCGCGACGAAGGACCGACGACGAACCCGAGCTCACGCGTTTCCTCTGCGTCTCCGTGAGTGTCCACGTAGCCCACCACGTCATCTCCGAACACCGCGGACAGCCGGATCAGGTGAGGGCCTGGGTTCGCGATATGCGCGGCCCACCACTCGGCGAGGTCCTCGAACGTCGCATCCTCACTCCACCCGGCGTGAGCACGAAAGACAGGATCGGATGCCCAACCGGCGAACGTGCCAGCATCAGATGACACCATCGGGCGCAGCTTAAGCTCCATGCCCGCAAGTCCATCACACCGGCAACGCCGAAGGCTCAACCCTCATCAGCGCGCTTCGCCGGCGGCTCACTCAACGGTCTGGCAGCAGTCAGTTGATGAACCGGAACTCCACGACGTCGCCGTCCTGTCGCCGCTCGGCACGGCTGAGCATCGTCCGCGCAAGAACAGCACTGGTCAAGCCCGCGACAGCTGCGATCCCGATGAACATGTACAGGTAGCCAGCACCACCTGTCACGGCAGCCACAATTCCGAAACCGATCCACAGCACCGCCGCCCCGATGCTCGCACCTACGGTCCCGAGGATAACGCGCGACGCGCTCGGTCGCCCGAGTCGCCGGTCACGCAACCAGATAGCGGTTACCGCGCCCGCGCAGGCTGTCAACCCCGTCCCGATACCGAGACACGCCCCCAGCGCAATCCAATAGAAGAAGCCTCCCCAGCCAGACTGTGCGCGGTAGTCCGCGTTCCCAGTGAGGTACTGCGCAAGCCCGCAAAAGAGCCCGAGCACCGCGGATGCAACAATCGCTACCCCGAGGGTTGACCGGTAACGCCGCCAGATCGTACTCACGCGCTCACATGCCTAACTGTGGCGGAACTCCACCACGTCGCCGTCCTGCATGACGTAGTCCTTGCCCTCGAGGCGCGCCTTGCCGGCGGCACGGGCATTCGCAACCGAGCCGGTCTCGACGAGGTCGTCGAAGCCGATCACCTCGGCCTTGATGAAGCCCTTCTCGAAGTCGGTGTGGATGACGCCCGCGGCCTGCGGAGCCTTCCAGCCCTTGCCGATCGTCCAGGCGCGTGCTTCCTTCGGCCCCGCCGTAAGGTAGGTCTGCAGGCCGAGCGTGTCGAAACCGATGCGCGCCAGCTGGTCGAGACCCGATTCGTCCTGACCGGTGGATGCCAGCAGCTCCGCGGCATCCTCGGGGTCGAGATCGATGAGCTCCGACTCGATCTTCGCGTCGAGGAACACGGCCTTCGCGGGAGCGACGAGCGCGGCGAGTTCGGCCTTGCGCGCGGCATCCGTCAGCACCGCCTCGTCGACGTTGAAGACGAAGATGAACGGCTTCGACGTGAGCAGCCCGAGCTCCCGGATGGGCTCGAGGTCGAGCCCCGACGCCGACAGCAACTCGCCGCGCTGCAGTGCGTCGCGGGCGGCCGTGGCGGCCTCGAGCACCGACGGGTCGAGCTTGCGGCCGCGCACCTCCTTCTCGTAACGCGTGATCGCCTTCTCGAGCGTCTCGAGGTCGGCCAGCTGCAGCTCGGCGTTGATGGTCTCCATGTCGGATGCCGGGTCGACCTTGCCGTCGACGTGCACGACATCGCCGTCGGCGAAGCCGCGGACGACCTGCGCGATGGCATCCGCCTCACGGATGTTCGCGAGGAACTTGTTGCCCAGGCCCTCGCCCTCGCTCGCGCCGCGCACGATGCCGGCGATGTCGACGAACGAGACGGATGCCGGGAGGATCCGCTCGCTGCCGAAGATCTCGGCCAGCGTGTTCAGGCGCGGGTCGGGCAGGTTGACGACGCCGATGTTCGGCTCGATCGTCGCGAACGGGTAGTTCGCCGCGAGCACCGAGTTCTTCGTCAGCGCATTGAAGAGCGTCGACTTGCCGACATTGGGGAGACCGACGATTCCGATGGTAAGAGCCACGGGAGGTCAGTCTACTTTGGCGCGGACACAGGCGACGCCCGCCGCCTCATCCCTTCACGGCGCGAAAGGCTCTCGTGATGTACGGCAGGTCGACGACCGCATCGCCGACGGCGCCGGCCTCGTCGAGCAGCGTCTCGACCTCACGCCCAATGCGGGCACGTTCGTCGGCGGATGCCGTGATGATGTAGCTGCGCGAGAACACCATCGCCGTCAGCGTCTCGCGGGTCACGCGGCGGCTCCAGCGCCAGGTACGCTCCTCGAGCGCCGTGAACGGCGTCGCGACGGTCGGCGGGCCGCTCGCCAACATCTCCTCGGCGTGGCTGCCCTTCATGATCGCGGTGAGCCGCGCGACCCACGGCACCGACTCGTCCCGGATGTTCCAGATCAGCCCGAGAGTCCCGCCCGGCTTGAGCACCCGACCGATCTCGGCGGACCCGGCGACGGGTTCGACCCAGTGCCAGGCCTGCCCGAGCACAGCGGCGTCGACGCTCTCATCGGGCAGGGCAAGCCGCTCCGCGGCGCCGACCATCGTCTCGACACCGGGCACGCTCGCCCGCAGGACGTCGAGCATCGAGGCATCCGGATCGACAGGGATCACGTCAGCGCCGAGGGCCGCGACGACGCGGGTCAGCTTGCCGGTTCCCGCGCCGATGTCGACCACGCGCGGATGCCTCCCCGCGGCCTCGAGCAGCCACGCGACCGCCTCGACGGGATAGTCCGGCCGCCCCTGCTCGTAGGTCGCGGCCGCCGTGCCGAAGCTGGTCGCCATCTCGTCGCGCGTCGCCATGGTGTCGACCCTACGCGCGGCCACTCCGAGCGCACACCCCACCCGACACGCCGGGGCCGCAACCTCCTGCAACGTGCGTCTGCCTACCGTCGGAACACCCGCGGCGCCTCCCCCGCCGCACCGGTTCAGCACAAGGAAGTGAATGTCGATGACGACTCTGATCCCCGCCCCCACCGCAGCACGCGACAAGACCCGAACCGACACGATGCGCGCCGCGGTCGTGACCACCGCCGGCGAACCCCTCGTCGTCGCCGACGTCCCAATCCCCACGCCCGGTCGCCACCAGGCCCTTGTGAAGGTGCTCGCGAGCGGTGTCTGCCACACCGACCTGCACGCCGCGCGTGGCGACTGGCCGGTCGCCCCGAAGGGCGACCTGATCCCGGGCCACGAGGGCTACGGCGAAGTCATCGCCCTCGGCGAGGGCGTCACGACGCTCGAGGTCGGCCAGAAGGTCGGCAACGCCTGGCTGTGGTCGGCGTGCGGCACGTGCGAGTACTGCCGCACCGGCTGGGAGACGCTGTGCCCCGAGCAGCAGAACGGTGGCTATTCGGTCGACGGCAGCTTCGGTGAGTACATGCTCGTCGACGAGCGGTTCGCCGCACGCATCCCCGACGGCGCCGATCCCATCGAGGTCGCGCCGATCCTGTGCGCCGGCGTCACGGTCTACAAGGGCCTGAAGATGACCGGCGTCCGTCCCGGCGAGTGGGTCACGATCTCGGGAATCGGCGGGCTCGGGCACATCGCCGTCCAGTACGCGCGCGCCATGGGCATGCGCGTCGCGGCGGTCGACGTCGACGACGCGAAGCTCGAGCTCGCCCGCGCGCACGGCGCCGAGGTGACCGTCAACGCCTCGCAGCAGGATCCGGGTGAGGCGATCCAGGCCGCGACCGGCGGCACCCACGGCGTCCTCGTGACTGCCGTGCACCCCAAGGCGTTCGACCAGGCGCTGCAGGTCGTGCGCCGCGGCGCGACGATCGTCTTCAACGGGCTGCCCCCGGGAACGTTCGACGCCGACATCTTCGACATCGTGCTGCGCGCCATCACGATCCGCGGATCGATCGTCGGCAGCCGTCAGGACATGGTCGAGGCCCTCGACTTCTATGCCCGCGGTCAGATCCACCCGACCGTCAGCGTCGAGTCGCTCGACGACATCAACGACATCTTCGAGCGCATGGAGCGCGGAAAGATCGATGGACGCATCGTCATGACGTACTGACGATGGATGCCACGAGGGCGGCCGCAGCAGGGCCGCCCTCGTGGCGTGTCACGCCGCAGTTGACGCGGTCACGGCGCGCCGAACCGCCGATCCCCTTCCACGAGAGCACAGTGGATCACGTGCCCCTGGACTTCACCGCGATCGACTTCGAAACGGCGAACTCCTCGAGCGCGTCGGCGTGTGCGGTGGGCCTGAGCCGCGTCCGCGACGGCCGCGTCGTGGCCACCGAGGGCTGGCTGATCAAGCCACCCGCGGGCCACGACCGCTTCTTCGAGCTGAACATCGGCATCCACGGCATCCACCCCGAAGACGTCACGGGCGCCCCGGACTGGACGGCCCAGCTCACCGATCTGACGGCGTTCATCGGCGACGATGTGCTCGTCGCCCACAACGCCGGGTTCGACATGACGGTTCTGCGCCGCGCGTGCGAAGTGACGGATGCCGCGTGCCCGCCCTACCGCTACCTCTGCAGCCTGCAGGTCTCGCGCAAGACGTACGAGCTGGCGTCGTACCGACTGCCGCTGGTCGCCGCAGCGGCCGGCTTCCTCGATTTCGCGCATCACGACGCGTCGGCCGACGCCCTCGCGTGCGCGCACATCATGATCGACGCGGCCCGCCGCGCCGGCGCGACCGACATCGTCGAACTCGCGATGCTGCTCGGACTGCGCGTGCCGCAGATCCCGGTGCCGGCGGCCGCCGAAAACGCCCCCGCAACCGCTCGCTGAGCATCATCGGCGCGCTCACCGCGGCGATGTCGGAACCCTCCGGCACCATGAGGCTATGGATGCCGTCATCGTCACCGTCATCGCCATCGTGTGTCTGCTCGCCGGCCTGCTCGCCGGGTGGTTCGCCGGCGGCGCCCGAACGGCCGAGCGCACGTCCGCCGAGCGCACGGCGCTGACCGCGCGCACGTTCGCCGCCGAAGCGGCGCAGCGCTCGCTCTCCGACCAGCTCGAGCAGCAGCGTGCGCTGACGCGTGAGCTGGGAGCCCAGTCGCGCGCCGATCAGGAGGCGCAGCACGAGCGCGAGCGGCGCGAGCAGCTCGTCCTGCGCGCTCTAGCACCGGTGCAGGAGACGCTGCAGTCGATGCAGCACAAGGTCGACGAGCTCGAGCGCGAGCGGCAGACGCAATACGGCTCGCTCGCCGAGCAGTTGCGGCGTGCGCACGAGTCCGACGAGGCGCTGCGCGCGACGACCGAGTCGCTCGCGGGCGCCCTGCGATCGAACGCGACGCGGGGCGTGTGGGGCGAGACGCAGCTGCGCCGCGTCGTAGAGTCGGCGGGACTGACCCGCTATGTCGACTTCGACACGCAGGCTTCACTCACCTCTGACGTCGGCGACGGCCGGCCCGACATGATCGTGCGCCTGCCGGGAGAGAAGGCCCTCGCAGTCGATGCCAAGGTGCCGCTGGATGCCTATCTCGAGGCATCCGCGATCCCTGTCACCGCGCAGGGCGAGGCGGCTGCACGTCGCGCGCAGCTGCTGCAGAAGCACGTCAAGGCGGTGCGGGCGCACATCGACGCGCTCGCGGGCAAGCGATACTGGACCGGCCTGCCCTCGAGCCCGGAGTTCGTCGTGTGCTTCATCCCCAGCGAGTCACTGCTGGCGGCGGCGCTCGAAGAAGACGCGAGCCTGCTCGACTACGCGTTCACGCGCCGCGTCGCGCTGGCATCCCCCGTGAACCTGTGGGCGGTGCTGAAGACCGTCGCCTACACGTGGACGCAGCAGGACGTCTCGACCGAGGCACGCCGCCTGTTCGATCTCGGCAACGAGCTGTACCAGCGCCTCGGCGGGCTTGCCGCCCACACCGACGAGCTGCGCCGTGCGATCGAGCGGACGGTCGACAGCTACAACCGACTCGCGGGCTCGCTCGAGTCGCGCGTGCTCGTAAGCGCGCGACGGTTCCCGGGCATCGACGACACGAAACTGGATGCCACGGCCGCGCCCGCGACGATCGAGAAGACACCGCGCCGACTCGTCGCGCCGGAGCTCACCGAACAGCTGTCGGCAGACCTGGGCGATGTGCGCGAGCGCCTGTGACGGCGCTCAGCCGCCGATGACGAAACTCAGCCGCCGGGGAAGAGGTTCATGAGGCCGACGACGCCGAGAGAGACGACGACGAACGCGCCGATCATCCACCACGCGCTGACCTGGTGGTCGTCGGGCAGGCGCCGACGCAGCAGCACATCAGGGCGGCGAGAGGCGTCGACGGGGACTTGAACTTGACCTGTGCTGGGACCGCTCGCGGCTGCTGACATGTGTACCCCCGGACTCGGCATGGACGACGTGGACGTCGCCGGTGACCGCGTTCCATTGTGCCAGAACGTTCCTGAGAACTCGGGATAGCCCACCAAAAGTATGAATCCGCGCCACAGGCGCGCCGCTCCTGCCCGTCAGCGCGCCGTCAGCGCGCCCGGGTCACAGCCACTTCGAGGTGAGGTGCTCCGAGCTGATGCGGCGGAGGGTCCCGGATGCCCCGCGCAGCACGACGCTCTCGGTGTAGGTGTAGTCGCCATCACGGCGCACTCCGGCGACGAGCTCCCCGTTGGTGACGCCTGTCGCGACGAAGATCGTGTTGTTGCCCGTGACCATCTCGTCGGCCTCGTAGACGTAGTCGTCGAGCTTGAGGCCCGCGTCGATACCGCGCTGCTTCTCGTCGTCGTCGCGCGGCCACAGCCGCCCCTGAATGTGCCCGCCGAGAGCCTTGATCGCACACGTGGTCGCGACGCCCTCGGGGCTGCCCCCGACGCCGATGCACATGTCGGTGCGCGCGTTGTGCCGCGCCGCGTTGATGCCGCCGGCGACGTCGCCGTCACTCATCAGGCGGGTGCCGGCACCCGAAGCCCGGATCTCCTCGATCAGCCGCGCGTGGCGCGGACGGTTCAGCACCGAGACGACCAGTTCGTCGACGGGCTTTCCGAGCGCCTTCGCGAGCAGGCGGATGTTCTCGGCGACGGGCAGGCGGATGTCGACGACGCCGACGCCCGCGGGGCCCGTGACGATCTTGTCCATGTAGAACACACTCGAGGCATCCAGCATCGACCCGCGATCCGACACCGCGAGCACCGACAGGGCGTTGTTGCGACCCTCCGCCGTCAGCGACGTGCCGTCGATCGGGTCGACGGCGATATCGCACTGCGGGCCACGCCCGGTGCCGACGTGCTCGCCGTTGAAGAGCATCGGAGCGTTGTCCTTCTCGCCCTCGCCGATGACGATGACGCCGTCGAAGTTGACCGTCGTGAGGAACGCGCGCATGGCATCCACCGCCGCGCCGTCGGCGAGCTCTTTCTGGCCGCGTCCGATGAAAGGCACCGACCGGATCGCGGCCGCCTCGGTCGCGCGCACCAACTCGAGGGCCAGGTTTCGGTCGGGGTGCAAAGGGCTCATATCCGCGGTCAGGCTCACCATGACTCGAGCCTACGTCGGCCGCGCCCGCGGCGTCAGGGTTTTCGCCGCCGCCGGGACGAAGGAATCGCGATTCTTATCGACTCGTCAAGCCGAGCACGTGGCGACCGCCCGGCGACCGGATGCCCGTTTTGCAAGGCGGCGAGCCTCTCACCGCACCGCGCGCTTCGGTAGAGTGACCCGTGGACACGGCCGAACGCCTATCAACGATCCAAGGAGTGGAAATGCCCGTCGCAACCCCGGAGCAGTACGCAGAGATGCTGGACAAGGCGAAGGCCGGCGGGTACGCCTTCCCGGCGATCAACGCCGCCAGCTCGCAGTCCATCAACGCCGTCCTGCAGGGCCTGACCGAAGCCGGATCCGACGGCATCATCCAGGTCACCACCGGTGGCGCCGACTACTTCGCCGGCCACACCGTGAAGGGTCGCGCGACGGGCGCGCTCGCGTTCGCGAAGTTCGCCACCGAGGTCGCCAAGAACTACCCGATCACGGTCGCGCTGCACACCGACCACTGCCCCAAGCCCGCCCTCGAAGACTTCGTGCTGCCCCTCATCGCGGCATCCGAGGAAGAGGTCAAGGCCGGCCGCAACCCGATCTTCCAGTCGCACATGTGGGACGGCTCGGCCGTGCCGCTGGACGAGAACATCGAGATCGCGAAGGAACTGCTCCCCCGCATCAAGAACATCAACGCGATCCTCGAGGTCGAGATCGGTGTCGTCGGCGGCGAAGAGGACGGCGTCAAGCACGAGGGCTCGAACGAGGCGCTCTACACGACGACCGCCGACGTCTCGAAGTTCGTCGACGCCCTGGGCCTCGGCGAGAACGGCCGCTACATCGCGGCGCTCACGTTCGGCAACGTGCACGGCGTCTACAAGCCGGGCAACGTGAAGTTGCGCCCCGAGCTGCTCGGTGAGATCCAGGCCGGCATCGCCGAGAAGTTCGGCACGGGCGCCAAGCCCCTCGACCTCGTCTTCCACGGCGGCAGCGGCTCGACCGCTGAAGAGATCGCGACGGCCGTCGCGAACGGCGTCGTGAAGATGAACATCGACACCGACACGCAGTACGCGTTCACGCGCTCGGTCGCCGGCTTCATGTTCCAGAACTACGACGGCGTCCTGAAGGTCGACGGCGAGGTCGGCAACAAGAAGGCCTACGACCCGCGCGCGTGGGGCAAGGTCGCCGAGTCGGCGATGGCAGCCCGCGTCGTCGAGGCCACGCAGCAGCTGGGCTCTGCGGGTCACTCGATCAGCGCCTGACCGGCACCAGACTCACGAACGCCTCGGTCCTCCCGTCTCGGAGATCGGGGCGTTCGTGTTTCCCCGCGCACACTCCCGCGCGCCGGCACCCGCGCACCCGCGCGTCAGCGAGGGTTCCCGCGCGTCAGCGGGTGATGTACGCGATGATCGCAGGGTCGCTGTACAGCGGCACCATGACGCATACGGTCACGACGAGGAACGTGACGATCGCGCCGACCAGCGGAATCCACCAGCTCAGCCGTCCGCGCGCGACGGCTCGCCACGAGAGCACAGCCGTCAGCATCCAGCCGACTACGAAAACGATGGCGCCGATCCGACCCCACAGGTCGCCCTGGGCGAAGTTGCTGAAGGTCGCGTCGATGCCGGCGAGATCCAACGTGGTCTGCGCGAGCTCGGTGAAGTTCCACAGCTGTGGCACACCGCTGATCACCGTGATCAGGCCGTAGACCAGCAGCGCGAACGTGATGATCCGATCTGCTGTGCGCGAGGGCCGCGCCGCGCTCGTCGTGGGGTGCGGCAGCGGAAGCGGCCCGGTCACCGGCGTCGGCAGGTGCGTCATGCGGGCGGATGCCTGCGGTGCAGGCTCGCGGATCGCCGCGCGCTGCTGCTCGGGCGTCGCATACTCGCCGTACTGCGGACGCTTGCGGGCGTCATCCCCTCCCGACAACTCGGGCGCGTCGTGGCGAGGCTCGGCGGCACTCACGACCGGGTCCGTCCCCCCAGGGCGCGTCCGTCGCGCTTGCCGGAGGCATCCTGCCGCAGTTCCTTCGGCAGCGAGAACATGAGGTCCTCTTCTGCCGTGCGCACCTGCTCGACGTCGCGGTAACCCGCACCCGAGAGCTCTTCGAGCACCTCTTGCACGAGCACCTCGGGCACCGACGCGCCGCTCGTGATGCCGACCGTGTCGACGCCGTCGAGCCAGGCCTGCTCGATCTCGTGCGCGTAGTCGACGCGATACGCGGCCTTCGCTCCGTACTCCAAGGCGACCTCGACCAGCCGCACCGAGTTCGACGAGTTGGCCGAGCCCACGACGATCACGAGATCCGCTTCGGCGGCGACCTTCTTGATGGCGACCTGGCGGTTCTGCGTCGCGTAGCAGATGTCGTCGGAGGGCGGATCGTGCAGCTCGGGGAACCGCTCGCGCAGGCGCCGCACGGTCTCCATGGTCTCGTCGACCGAGAGCGTCGTCTGCGACAGCCACACGACCTTCGCCGGGTCCTTCACCTCGACGGTGTCGGCGTCTTCGGGCGAGTTGACGATCGTGACGTGCTCGGGCGCTTCACCGGCCGTTCCCTCGACCTCTTCGTGGCCCTCGTGGCCGATCAGCAGGATCTCGTAGTCGTCGCGCGCGAACCGCACGGCCTCTCGGTGCACCTTCGTGACCAGCGGGCAGGTGGCGTCGATCGCGTGCAGTCCGCGGTCTTCTGCCGCGTTGACGACTGCGGGTGAGACGCCGTGCGCGCTGAAGACGACGTGCGCACCCTCGGGCACTTCGTCGACTTCGTCGACGAAGATGGCACCCTGCGCCTCGAGCTCGGTCACGACGTGGATGTTGTGCACGATCTGCTTGCGCACGTACACCGGCGCTCCGTAGCGCTCCAGTGCCTTCTCGACCGCGATCACTGCCCGGTCGACGCCCGCGCAATAGCCGCGCGGCGACGCCAGGAGGACCTTCTTGTGTCCGGGCGTCGGGTTATCCTGAAGCCGCCCACGGGGCCTCGGGACCCGGGGCGAGGGAAGACGGACGGCGGTGCTGCTCACGCCTACGATTCTAGAGAGCAGACGCTGTGCACGGGCCGCATGCGTGCAGACGACCGGCCGGAAAGGAACGGGAGCGATGACCTCTTTCGAAACCGCGCCCGGCCAGGCCCCTCCCCCCGACGCCGTGCATCCGCGCGACTCGTCGCCCGACACGCCGACGTCGGTGTCGCGGCTGAACGAGACGATACGCGGGTTCATCTCGAGCTGGGGTTCGGTGTGGGTCGAGGGCGAGATCACGGCGTGGAACCTGCGCGGCGGGCATGTGTTCGGCAGGCTCAAGGATGCCTCGGGCGACGCGATGATCTCCTTCCGACTGTGGTCGTCGACGCTGCAGCGCCTGCCGGACGATCTGAAGGTCGGCGACCGCGTGGTCGCATGCGTGAAGAGCGACTACTTCGTCAAGACGGGCGACTTCAGCTTCACCGTGTCGGCGATGCGCCATGTCGGGCTCGGCGATCAGCTCGAGCGTCTCGAGCGGCTGCGGGCGACGCTGCGCGCCGAGGGTCTGTTCGATCCTGCCCGCAAGAAGCGGCTGCCGTTCCTGCCGCACGTCATCGGTCTCATCACGGGCGAGCGCAGCGACGCCGAGAAAGACGTGCACCGCAACGCCGAGTTGCGCTGGCCGCAAGTGCGCTTCCGCACGATCCACGCCGCCGTGCAGGGCGACCGTTGCGTGCCCGAGACACTCGCCGCCCTCGCGCAGCTCGATGCCGACCCCGAGGTCGATGTCATCGTGATCGCGCGCGGCGGCGGCGACCCGCAGACCCTGCTCGGCTTCAGCGACGAGCGCCTGCTGCGGGCCGTCGCCGCGGCATCCACCCCGATCGTCTCGGCGATCGGGCACGAGAACGACCACCCGCTGCTCGACGACGTCGCCGACCTGCGCGCGTCGACGCCGACGGATGCCGCGAAGAAGGTCGTCCCCGATGTCGCTGAGCAGCGCGCACTCGTGCAGCAACTGCGCAGCCGCGCGCGCATGCGCCTCACCCAGCGCATCTCGCACGACGTCGCCCAGCTCGAGCAGCTGCGCACGCGCCCCGTGCTGCGCGCGCCGGAGGGCATGCTGACCGCCCGTGCGCAGGAGCTGTGGACGCTCACCTCGCGCGGACGTGACCTCGTCACCCGCCGCATCGACACGGCCGAGCGCACGACGGCGCAGCTGCGCGCATCGCTGCGCGCGCTCTCGCCCGGCGCGACCCTCGCGCGCGGATACGCGATCGCGCACCTCGACGGTGGTGTGATCGTCCGCGACGCGGCGCAAGCGCCCGCCGGATCCGCGGTCGTCGTCACCGTCGCCGACGGCTCGTTCGCCGCCCGCTCGGAAGGTCCCGTGGCCGAGACGGACGCCTGACGGGGCGAACACGGGGCATCCGCCGTCCACCCCCTTCCGGGGTCAGGCGTGTCGTGAGGCCGCCCTAAGATGGAGAGCATGACCGCGGACACCGCCACCGATGTCGCGAGCCTGTCGTTCGAGCAGGCCCGTGACGAGCTCGTGCGCGTCGTGGCCGAGCTCGAGCAGGGCGCGCCGACCCTCGAGCAATCGCTGACCCTGTGGACGCGCGGCGAGGCGCTCGCGGCGCGCTGCGAAGAGTGGCTGCTGGGTGCGAAGCGGCTGCTGGATGCCGCGCGTCCGGCGGACCCGGAGGCATGATGGCGTCCGGAGGGAACAGCTGATGGCACCCGGCCCCCGCGTCGTCGCCGAGCTCGGCCGACCCGAGACCCCGCAAGAGACCGCCGACCGCAAGGCCGCATCGTCGGCCGCCTACCGGTCGAGCCAGACGTTCCGCAGTCTCATCGCGGCGCTGATCGTCACGGTCGCGGTCGTCGCCGTCGTGTACCTGGGCGTGCCGCGGGGTTCGCTCGCCGAGCCCGAGCCCGTCGACGTGGCCGCCACGGCCGCGGAAGTGTCGGCATCCCTCGACCACCCCATCCTCGTTCCGGTCGTGCCCGCCGATTGGCGGGCGAACTCTGCGCGCGTCGAAGGCCAGATGTGGCGCGCCGTCTACGCCCCGGCATCCGGCTACGTGCGCATCGCACAGGCGTTCGACGCCCCCGACGGATGGGTGCAAACCGAGCTCGGCGGTTATGCGCCGACCGGGTCCGTCACGATCTCCGGCATCGAATGGGATGAATACCGCATCCCGTCAGCCGGGCGCACCGACTCCGTGTCGTACGCGCTGGCGACGGATGCCGGGACCGACGTCGTCCTCGTCTACGGCGACACCGACGCCGACACCGCCGCGATCGCCGCGGGCGGCGTCGCCGACCAGATCCGTGCCCTGCGTGAGGAGACACCGTGACCGAACAGGCCGCACCCGCTCGAGAGACTCCGGCAGCCGTCTGGGAGGACATGCGTGCCGGCAACGCCCGATTCGTCGCCGGTGAACCGAACCACCCCAACCAGGACGTCGAGCGTCGCCATCTGCTCGCGGCGGCTCAGACGCCGCGTGCGGCACTCTTCGGCTGCGCCGACTCGCGCCTCGCGGCCGAGATCATCTTCGACCAGGGCCTCGGCGACCTCTTCGTCGTGCGCAATGCCGGCCAGGTGGCATCCGACTCGGCCGTCGCGAGCCTTGAGTACGCCGTCGCGGCGCTGGATGTACCCCTCATCATCGTGCTTGCGCACGATGCATGCGGCGCCGTGCGCGCCGCGATCGACTCGACGACGTTGGACAGTCCCGAGCTTCCGTCGGGCATCTGGCAGCTCATCGCCAAGATCGTTCCCGCCGCACGCACCGTGCTGCGCGAGAGTGATGGCGTCGACCCCCGCGAGCTCGATGCCGAAGACGTCGGCATCGCGCACCTGCGCAACACGATCGACGACATCCTGGGGTCGTCGCGCCTCATCGCCGACGCGGTCGCTGCGGGGCGACTCGGCATCGTGGGGGCGAACTACCGCCTCAGCGAGGGCACTGCCGTGCCGCACGTGGCCGTCGGCATCACCGACTGAGACTTCCGAACCAGCACACACACGAGGACGTGAGATGACCGACACCACCGACTACCGCATCGAGCACGACACGATGGGCGAGGTGCGCGTTCCGAAGGACGCGCTGTACGCCGCGCAGACCCAGCGCGCGGTGGAGAACTTCCCGATCTCGGGCAAGGGTCTGGAATCCACGCAGATCGCCGCGCTGGCCCGCATCAAGAAGGCTGCCGCGCTCGCCAACAAAGAGCTCGGAACCCTCGACGGCGCGATCGCGGAGGCCATTGCGGCGGCAGCCGACGACGTCATCACCGGCCGCTACGACGACCAGTTCCCCGTCGACACGTACCAGACCGGGTCGGGCACGTCGTCGAACATGAACATGAACGAGGTGCTCGCGACCCTCGCGACTGCCAAGCTCGGTGCGACCGTGCACCCCAACGATCACGTCAACGCATCGCAGTCCTCCAACGACGTGTTCCCCACCTCGGTGCACATCGCGGTGACGCAGGCACTGATCGACGACCTCGTTCCGGCGCTAGACCACCTCGCCGTCGCCCTCGAGGCCAAGGCCGTGCTGTGGAAGGACGCCGTCAAGAGCGGGCGCACGCACCTGATGGATGCCACGCCGGTCACCCTCGGCCAGGAGTTCGGCGGCTACGCCCGCCAGATCCGCCTCGGCATCGAGCGGGTGCAGTCGGTCATCGGCCGCGTCGGCGAGGTGCCCCTGGGCGGCACGGCTGTCGGCACGGGCATCAACACGCCCCTCGGGTTCCCGCAGAAGGTCATCGCGTTGCTGCAGGCCGAGACCGAGCTTCCGATCACCGAGGCGAAGGACCACTTCGAGGCGCAGGCGAACCGCGACGGGCTCGTCGAGGCGTCCGGCGCCCTGCGCACGATCGCGGTCTCGCTGACGAAGATCAACAACGACATCCGCTGGATGGGCTCGGGCCCCAACACCGGCCTCGGCGAGCTGCACATCCCCGACCTGCAGCCCGGCTCGTCGATCATGCCCGGCAAGGTCAACCCGGTCGTCCCCGAGGCCACGCTCATGGTGTGCGCGCGCGTGATCGGCAACGACGCGACGGTCGCGTGGGCCGGGGCATCCGGCTCGTTCGAGCTCAACGTCGCGATCCCCGTCATGGGTACGGCGCTGCTCGAGTCGATCCGCCTGCTGTCGAACGCCATGCGCGTGCTCGCCGACAAGACGATCGACGGGCTCGAGGCGAACCTCGACCGTGCCGCCGCGTTCGCGGGCATGTCGCCCTCGATCGTGACTCCGCTCAACAAGCTCATCGGCTACGAGGCGGCCGCGAAGATCGCCAAGCACTCGGTTGCGAAGGGCATCACGGTCCGCGAAGCGGTCATCGATCTCGGCTACGTCGAGCGTGGTGAACTGACCCTCGAGCAGCTCGACGAGAAACTCGATCTGCTGTCGATGACCCACGCGGGTTGATAATCGGAGTGTGAACCGCACCGTCGGCGCTGCGCGGCCCGCACCCGCGCGGCGCCCCCGCACTCTGGGACTGCTGCTGACGATCGTCGGCGCAGGTTTCGCCGTGACCGCGCTGGCCGTGCTGCTGGCGCTGATCGTGTCGTCCGCGGAGGTCTCGTGGCCGGCCGTGATCGCGTTCGCCGTTGCGGCTCTTGCCACAGTCGCCGTCACGGCGGTCGTCGGGTGGACGCTGCTCGATGAGATGCACTCCCCCGCGGTCGCCGACCGCGTCGAGTCATCCTTCGACACGCAGCGGCGTCTGCTCGATGACGTGCGCCACGAGCTGAAGACCCCGATCACGATCGTGCGCGGTCATCTCGAGCTGATGGATGCGGGCGACCCTGAAGACGTCTCGGCGATCCGCGAGCTCGGCATCGCCGAACTCGACCGCATGACGCGCCTCATCGGCGACATCGACCTGCTGGCCGCTGTCGAGGCCGACAGCTTCACGATGGGCGACGTCGACCTCGCTGAGCTCACGCAGCGCGTGGGGGGTCTCGTCGGTGTCATCCCGGGGCACACGTGGAGCATCGAGCAGAGTGCGACAGCCGTGATCCGCGGCGATCGCGACCGGCTGCTGCAGGCGTGGCTGCAGTTGGCCGACAACGCGGCGAAGTACACGCCCGAAGACAGCCCGATCGAGATCGGCACCGCCGTGCACCCGTCGGGCGCGCAGCTGTGGGTGCGCGATCACGGTCCGGGCATCCCGCCTGCGATGCGCCACCGGGTGTTCCGCCGCTTCGATCGCGGCGTCGGCAAACGCTCGGTCGGCGGCTCGGGACTGGGTCTTGCGATCGTCGACGCCATCGCGAAGGCACACGGCGGTCACTGCACGGTCACCGATACACCCCGCGGAGGTGCCACACTGACACTGGAGATCCCGATCGGGACGCGGGCTTCCCTTCCGACGCCGGTGCGCGCCGGCGATGTCGTCCTGCAACGAGAGGCCTCTGGATGACCCGCATTCTCGTCGTCGACGACGAACCGCACATCGTCGCACTGGTGACCCGCGCGCTGCACGCCGAGGGGCACGACACCGTCGTCGCCGACGACGGGCAGGCCGCGCTCGACCGCGCCGTGCAGGGCGACATCGACCTCATCATCCTCGACGTCGGTCTGCCGTCGATGGATGGGTTCGAAGTCCTGCGCGCCCTGCGCGCAGAAGGCGAGCGGATGCCCGTCATCATGCTGACGGCACGCAGCGCCGCCAGCGACGCCGTCGATGGTCTGGATGCCGGGGCCAGCGACTACGTGCCCAAGCCGTTCTCGGTCGCGGAGCTCATGGCGCGCGTGCGCTCACGGCTGCGCGAGCGCACCGGCGCGATCACGATGGTGCTCACTCAGGGCGACGTGACCCTCGACATCCTCGCGCGCCGCACGACCGTCGCGGGCCGTGAGATCGACCTGTCGGCGCGCGAGTTCGCCCTCGCCGAGCAGTTCCTGCGCCACCCTGGTGCCGTGCTCACGCGCGAGACGCTGCTCAGCCGCATCTGGGGCATGGACTTCGATCCGGGGTCGAACGTCGTCGACGTGTACGTGCGCTACCTGCGCGCCAAGCTCGGCGCGAACCACATCGTGACGGTGCGCGGCGAGGGCTACCGCTGGGAGTAGCCCCCGCCGCGCAACGGCTCAGCTGAGCTCGCCGGCCTCCAGCAGGTCGGTGACGAGAGCCGCGATCGCGGAGCGCTCCGAGCGCGTCAGCGTGACGTGCCCGAACAGGTCGTGCCCCTTGAGCGTCTCGATGACCGAGGCGATGCCGTCGTGGCGCCCGACACGCAGGTTGTCGCGCTGGCCCACGTCGTGCGTCAAGACGACCCGCGAGTTCTGCCCCATGCGGCTGAGCACCGTCAGCAGGACGTTCCGCTCGAGCGACTGCGCCTCGTCGACGATCACGAAGGCGTCGTGCAGCGACCGGCCGCGGATGTGCGTGAGCGGCATGACCTCGAGCATCCCGCGCGCGACGACCTCTTCGAGGACGTTGCCCGACACGACCGAGCCGAGGGTGTCGAACACGGCCTGACCCCACGGGTTCATCTTCTCGGCCTGGTCGCCGGGCAGGTAGCCGAGCTCCTGACCGCCGACGGCGAACAGCGGGCGGAACACGATGATCTTCTTCTGCTGCTGCTTCTCGAGCACGGCATCGAGGCCCGCGCAGAGGGCGAGGGCCGACTTGCCGGTGCCGGCGCGGCCGCCGAGCGAGACGATGCCGACCTCGGGGTCGAGCAGCAGGTCGATCGCGATGCGCTGCTCAGCCGAACGCCCGTGCAGCCCGAAGACCTCGCGGTCGCCGCGGACGAGCTTGTACCCGCCGTCGCCCGTGACCCGGCCGAGGGCCGAGCCGCGCTCCGAGTGGATGACGAGGCCCGTGTTGACCGGCAGCCCGCGCACCTCTTCGCTCGTGGCGACCTCGCTCTCGTAGAGGTCGCTCATGTCGTCACCCGACACGTCGAGCGAGGCGATGCCGGTCCAGCCGCTGTCGACCGCTTGCTCGGCGAGGTACTCCTCGGCGTTGATGCCGAGGGACGCCGCCTTGACGCGCATCGGGAGGTCCTTGGAGACCACGGTGACCTCCTGGCCGTCCTGCGCGAGGTGTGCCGCAACGGCGAGGATGCGGGTGTCGTTGTCGCTCAGACGCAGACCCTGCGGCAGCACCGAGGCATCCGTGTTGGCGAGTTCGACGCGCAGTGTTCCACCGGTGCCGACCGGCACGGGGAAGTCAAGGCGTCCGTGCTCGATACGCAGCTCATCGAGGTGACGCAGCGCCTGACGGGCGAAGTAGCCGAGCTCGGGGTCGTGTCGCTTCGCCTCGAGTTCGGTGATCACCACCACCGGGACGACGACGGAGTGCTCGGCGAACCGGAAGAACGCCCGCGGATCGCTGAGCAGGACCGAGGTATCGAGCACGAAGGTGCACAGGTCCTGATCCACCTCCGCACCCTGGTCGACGCTCTGCTGCTGCTCTGGTGCTCGTGTGGTCACAACCCACTCCCGCCCCGGGTGATTCACCCGGCAGTCTCGAGTTGGCCCGTGCCACGAGTCGCGGTTGGGCCGACTCGACCGGGCGCCTTGCCCGATGTGATGACCGTACGTCTGGGCCGGATGCCACGACACCTCCGACACGCCGACGGCAGGTTGCGGGAACGTTAACTTTCCGTCGTGTCGCCGGCGACGTCATCCCGCGCACCGTCTTCCGGCGCCGGATCGACGACCGCGATGAGGATCTCGCCGGAGGGCGGCTCCGCATCCAGGCCGAGATCGTCGTCGAGCACCACGATCTCGTCGGGCATCTCAAGGATGTCGCCGACCTCGATCGTGATCGCGTCACCGCTGGTCGCTTCGGCACCGAGCTCCTCGCGGGTGAACTCGACCGCGACGACGCGCAGCGCGGCGGCATCGGCCAGCGCGTCGCCGAGCAGCTGCAGACTGTCGGCACCGCCACCGACGTGGGTCGACACACGGATCGTCGCGCCGCGCGCGGTCACCGTGACCCCGTGGTTGGCCAGGGCTGCAGCGAGTGCGGGCGCATCGTGCGGCTCGGGCACGAGCGTCACGATACCGGCGTGCGCGTCGCGCGGGGTGAGCACGGCGATGCCGTACCGGTCGGCCAACTGCATGACGCCCTGCGCGCGCTCACGCACGCCCTGCGCGATCTCAGCAACCCCGGCCTCCTGCACCTCGCGCAGTGCGGCCGCGAGCCGTGACGCGGCCAGCGGGTCAGAGGGCGCGACCGAGTACGCCGCGGCACCGTCGCGCGCTACGGGCGCGCCGAGGCTCGTCGCGTCGCCGGCCATACCGGAGATTCCGGACAGCACGGGGGCGATGCGCTCCCGTGCGTGCGACGAGAATCGCGCGAACCCGGTGCCGCGCCCGGCACGCAGCCACTTGTAGCCGTTGCCGGCGACGACGTCGGCCGCGCTCCAGTCGATGTCGACGACGCCGAATGCCTGCATGGCGTCGACGATCAGCAGGCGCCCGCCGATCGCGTCGCGAATCGCGGCGATGTCGGCGAGGGCCCCGGTGCGGAAGTCCACGACACTCAGCGCGACGGCGGTGACATCGTCGGTGAGCGCTGCGACGATGGCATCCGTCGTCATGATCCCGCCGGGCGTGTCGATCTCACGCACCGTGAGCCGACCGCGCGCGGCTGCGGCACGATGCGCCTCGACGCGCACCGAGGGGAAGTCCTGCGCCGGCACCACGACGGTGCCCTTGAGGCCGAACATCGCATGCATGAGCCCGAACGTCGTCGAGGGCTGCAGCACGACCTCGTCAGATGAGGCGTGCAGCAGCTGCGCCGCCAGGTCACGGGCTTCACCACCGCGAGCGCCCACGAGGTCGATGCTGGAGGGCCGGCCTGTACCGAGCAGCTCCGCGTCAGCGCGCATCTCAGCACGCACTACCGGCGACAGTGGGCCGAACCGCGCCCAGTCCAGATATCCCGCCGGAACATCGAAAGACTCGACCAGCGACTCCAGTGCACTCACGCCTGCAATTGTGACACGCGCCGCCGACCCTGCCCCCATCCGGCCCTTGGACCGGGTCAGCCGCCGTAGCGGCGATCACGCGTCGCGTAGTCGCGGATCGCCCGCAGGAAGTCGACTTCGCGCAGGTCGGGGCCGAGCGCCTCGACGAAGTAGAACTCCGAATGCGCCGACTGCCACAACAGGAAATCGCTCAGCCTCTGCTCGCCCGATGTGCGGATCACGAGGTCGGGGTCGGGCTGCCCGCCCGTGTAGAGGTGCTCGCCGATCTGCTCGGGCGTGAGGCTCGCTGCCAGGTCTTCGAGCGACCCACCGCCCACCTGGTGCTGCGCGATGATGCTGCGCACGGCGTCCACGATCTCGCCGCGGCCGCCGTAGCCGACCGCGAGATTGACGTGCAGGCCGGTATTGTGCGCTGTGCGCTCTTCGGCGGTCTTCAGCACGCGGGCGAGGTCGGGCGGCAGACCGTCCGAGCGGCCGACGTGCTGCACGCGCCAGCCGGGTTCGCGGGAGAGCTCGTCGGCGAGCTCGGCGATGATCTCGATGAGGTCGGAGAGCTCTTGCGAGTCGCGTTTGCGCAGGTTGTCGTTCGACAGCAGATACAGCGAGACGACGCGGATGCCGAGGTCATCGCACCAACGCAGGAACTCGTGCATCTTCGCGGCGCCGGCACGGTGGCCGTGTGCGACCGTCGTATAGCCGGCCTGACGCGCCCAGCGCCGGTTGCCGTCGATCATCATCGCGACGTGATTCGGCACCGTCTCCGGCGTGAGCACACGCTTGAGCCGTGAGCTGTACAGGCGGTAGAGCAGGCCTCTGCCCTCATCGGATGCCTTCGCCGTCACGCGTCTACGCTATCGCTCCGCGCCCGCACGAACACGGCAATCCGCCGCGCCGCGTATGTTCTGCCCGGCATGCGCCGCCGCGTAGGCTCAGGGTGTGCCCGAGAACACACCCGCCGAGGGCGTCGAGATGCCCCAGCTGCCCCTGCTGGAAGCCGCCGGCGACAGCGCCCAGATCGAGCTGAAGCCGAGCTGGCGCGGTTGGATCCACGCGGGGACCTTCCCCGTCGCGATCGCGGCGGGCATCGTCCTGATCGTGCTCGCTGATGGGGCGCCCGCGAAGTGGGCATCCGCCGTCTTCATGGCGACCTCGGTGTTGCTGTTCGGCAATTCGGCGCTGTACCACCGGTTCAACTGGGGTGCGACGACCAAAGCCGTGCTCAAGCGCATCGACCACGCCAACATCATGCTGCTGATCGCGGGCACCTATACGCCGATCGCGGTGCTCGCGCTGCCGCCCCAGAAGGGTCTGCTGCTGCTGATCCTCGTGTGGTCGGGCGCACTCCTGGGCATCCTCTTCCGCGTGTTCTGGATCAACGCGCCGCGCTGGCTGTATGTCGCGCTGTACCTGCTGCTGGGCTGGGCGGCCGTCATGTACCTCGTCGATCTGTTCGAGGCGAATGTCGCGATGATGATCCTCGTGATCGTCGGCGGGCTGCTCTACACCGGCGGTGCCATCTGCTACGCCCTCAAGCGGCCCAACCCGTGGCCGGGCCACTTCGGCTTCCACGAGATCTTCCACGTGTGCACGGTGCTCGCGTTCCTGTGCCACTGGACGGCGTGCCTGCTGATCGCGCTCGACCCTGTCGTCCCGTCGCTGGGCGTTCCCGCCTGACCCGTCAGCGCTGGGCGGGGCCGCCGTCGCGGGGGGAATCGTCGCCTGCGGGGTCGTCGGCCGCGGGGTCGTCATCCGCGTCGAGGTCTTGGTCGTCGACATCGGTCGCCTCGACAGCGGCTTCCGCCTGCGCCTCGGCATCCAGCTGCTCGTTGATGTCAGCGCGGTAGCCGGCCCGGCGGATCCGTCGCAGCATGTCGATGATGAGGAAGACCACGACGACTGCGATCAGCGCCATGGCGGCGAACCCGACGAAGCCCGGGGTCACCGAGTCGGGGTCGACCGTCATGGAGGGCGACGGCGTCGCCAGGCCTGCCGCCAGAATCTGCCCGGTCGCAAGTGTGTGCATCGTTCCTCGGTTCATCGGTGCGCCGACCCGCTGGTGCGCAGGTCCTCGGGCTGCGCGCACAGCGCGTAGCCTGGAGGTCCAGCCTAGAACGCCGCGCCCGCGGGCACGCCCCGCACACACCACCGGAACGGATCCGAGATGACCACCGCCACGCTGCCCGACGATGTGCGGGCAGAGCTCGACGACCGGTACGGCCGCGGGCGAGGCGGGCGCCGGTGGGGATGGATCGCCGGCGCCGCCCTCGCGGTGGCCGCCGTCGGGTACCTCGGCTGGACGACCGTCGCGCAGTCGGTGACCTCCGTCGACTTCGACACGACGGGGTACTCATACATCGACACGCACACGATCACGGTCGATTTCCAAGTGACACTGCAGCCCGGTGCGGCGGTCACGTGCGCCGTCGAGGCGCAGGACACCGAGCACGGTGTCGTCGGCTGGCGCGTGATCGAATACCCCGCGGATGCCGCGCACACGCGCGCGTTCCGCGAGACGATCCCCACCGTCGCAGAGGCGACGACGGGTTTGGTGACCTCTTGCTGGATCCCGTAGGCTGATCCACACATCACGCGCCCCGGCTGCCTGCCGGGGCGTTTGGCTTACGCCCCGACCGATCAAGGAGAAGACACGTGGCAGACAGCACGGAGACCTTCCTCACCCAGGACGCCTACGACCGACTCGCCGCCGAACTCGAGCAGCTGTCGACGACGGGACGCGCCGAGATCGCGGCGCGCATCGAGGCAGCCCGCGAAGAGGGCGACCTGAAGGAGAACGGCGGCTACCACGCAGCCAAGGATGAGCAGGGCAAGCAGGAGGCGCGTATCCGCACGCTACAGGCGTTGCTGAAGGATGCCGTGGTGGGCGAAGCCCCCGAGTCGGATGGCACTGTGCGCGGTGGCACCGTCGTGACAGCGATCGTCGCCGGAGGCGAAGAGGTCTTCCTCCTGGGCAGCCGCGAGATCGCGGCGGGTTCCGAGCTCGACGTGTACAGCGAGGCATCCCCTCTCGGCGCGGCAATCCTCGGCCTTGCCGAGGGTGCGAAGACGTCCTACACCGCGCCGAACGGCCGCGAGATCTCGGTCGAGATCGTCAAGGTCGACACCTACGCCGGGCAGTAGTCCCGCGCGGCGCTCCTGCGGGGGCGTCCTGCTCGAAAAGTTGGCGCACATGCGCGCCTCGCGCACAGGCAACCCCTCATTTGCGCCAACCATTACTGGCTGCGCCGAAATGGCTGGCGCGAATGCGCACCTCAAGGGCATCCAACCCCTCATTTGCGCCATGAAATCGCGCCCGAAGGCCGCGGAAGCGACCCCGCGCCCGTTAGTCCTCGACGACGCGGGGGTGGAAGCCGGCTTCTTCGAGGACGCTGATCACGTGCGCGCGGTGCTCCTGACCGCGTGTCTCGACGCTGAGCTGCAGGATCACCTCGCTGATCTGCAGGCCCTGGCCGTGGCGCGTGTGCAGCACCTCGATGACGTTCGCGCCGGCGATCGACAGCAGCTCCGACACGCGCGCCAGCTGACCGGGGCGGTCGGGCAGCGGGATCTGCAGCGTCATGTACCGGCCGGATGCCGCGAGGCCATGCGCCACGACCCGCTGCAGCAGCAGGGGGTCGATGTTGCCACCCGACAGGATCACGGCGGTGGGGCCGGATGCCTGCACCTTGCCCGCCAGGATCGCCGCCACGCCGACGGCTCCCGCGGGCTCGACGACCTGCTTCGCACGCTCGAGCAGGCTCAGGATCGCACGGGCGATGTCGTCGTCGGTGACCGTGACGACCTCGTCGACGAGTTCGCTGATGATCTCGAACGGGATGTCGCCCGGGCGGGCGACGGCGATGCCGTCGGCGATCGTCGGCGTCGTCTGAACCGTCAGCGGCTCGCCCGCGGCGAGGGACGACGGGTAGGCGGCCGAGTTCTCGGCCTGCACGCCGATGACACGCACCGTGCGCCCCGCGGCCGCAGCGCGCGCCTTGACGGCCGCCGCGACGCCCGCGATGAGCCCGCCGCCGCCGATCCCGAGGATGACGGTGTCAAGGTCGGGCACGGCGTCCCACAGTTCGAGCCCGAGCGTGCCCTGGCCGATGATGACGTCGCGGTGGTCGAACGGGTGGATCAGCACGGCGCCCGTGCGCTCGGCGAACTCCGCGGCCAGGCGCAGCGGCGTCTCGACCGTCGCCCCCTCGAGGATCACCTCGGCGCCGTAGCCGCGCGTCGCGAGGAGCTTGGGCACGGGCACGCCCAGCGGCATGAAGATCGTCGCGGGGATGCCGAGCTTCTGTGCCGCCAGGGCGACGCCCTGAGCGTGGTTGCCGGCGGATGCCGCGACGACGCCGCGCGCACGCTCGGCCTCGGTCAGGCGCGACAGCCGGTACGTCGCACCGCGGATCTTGAACGATCCGGTGCGCTGCAGGTTCTCGAGCTTGAGGTAGACCGGCTGCCCGAGCACGTCGGACAGGTGCTCCGACACGTCGAACGGGGTCTGCACGATGACGTCGCGAAGGACGGCGGCGGCGTCTTCGAACTCCGCCAGGGTGGGGGTGGTCACGCGGGGTTCCTCCTGCTGCGCGGAACGGTACTCCAGATGAGATCGCGTTCGGTGGGCGGAGCCCCGCCGCCGTGTCGCTCGGACAGATATGCGGCGACGACGTTGACGAACGCGGCCAGCGGCACGGCGAACAGGGCACCCGGGATGCCCGCGATCATCGCGCCACCCGCGACGACGAGCACGACTGCGAGCGGGTGCACCTTGACGGCCGAGCCCATCAGCAGCGGCTGCAGCACGTGGCCCTCAAGCTGCTGCACGCCGAGGATCACGACGAGCATCCACAGGGCGATCCAGGGACCGTTGTAGACGAGGGCGAGGAACACCGCGAGGGCGCCCGTGACGACGGCGCCGACGAACGGGATGAACGCACCGAGGAACACGAGCACGCCGACGGGGATCGCAAGGGGCACGCCCAGCAGGGCCGCGCCGACCCCGATGCCGATCGCGTCGATCGTCGCGACGAGCAGCTGCGTGCGGGCGTAGGTGACGACCGTCGCCCAGCCGGCGCGGCCGGCACCGTCGGCATCCGCCCGCGCGCGGCGCGGGAACAGGCGCACGACCCAGCGCCAGATGCCGCCGCCGTCGGCGAGGGTGCACAGCAGGATGAACAGGGCCAGCACAGCACCGGTGAGCACGTGCCCGACGGTCGATCCGATGACCAGGGCGCCCGACCACAGCGCGCCGACCTGCTGCTGCAAGAAGTCCCACGCCTGAGCGAGCACGTCGTCTATCTGCGTCGTCGTCAGGTGCAGCGGCCCATCGATGAGGAACTGCCGCAGCGCCGCAATCGACTCGGTCGTCTTGGTCTGCACGCTCGACCATTCCTGGGTGATCTGCCAGACCGCGAGCCACAGCAGGCCGCCGACGATCGCGAGCGCACCGACGACCGAGATGACGATCGCGAGCCAGCGCGGCACGCGATGGTTCAGCAACCACGAGAACGCGGGCCACAGCAGTGCCGTGATGAGCAGGGCGACCAGCAGCGGCACGACGAGGAGCTTGAGCTGGATCACGAGCCAGATCAGGATGCCCGCGGCGATCGCGATCACGACGAAGCGCCACGCGTAGGCGGTCGTCACGCGCAACCCGTGCGGGAGGCTCTCGTCGATCTCGGTGCGCACGGTCTTCGTGCGGATCGCATCGAGCAGTCGGCCCCGGGGCTTGTCACTCCGGTCGGACTCGTCGGTACCGCTCATCTCGCCAGTCTAGGCGCGCACTGATGCACGCACGGGAATGCATGCGCCTGACGGCATCCATGCGGAGCGCATTCCCAGCCGACGCGCCGCATCTAGAACTTCCCGCCGATCTCGCGCAGGCGTGCGATGCGATCGGCGATCGGCGGGTGCGTCGCGAACAGCCGTGAGACCGCCCCCGGCCGCAGCGGGTCGCTGATCCACAGGTGCGCCATCGACGTGTTCGCTCGCGTCAGCGGCCGCCCCTGGTCGGCGAGTTTGGCGAGCGCCGACGCGAGTCCGTCGGGGTCGCGCGTCGTCATCGCGCTCGTCGCGTCGGCGAGGTACTCGCGCTGGCGCGAGATGGATGCCTGCACGATGCCCGCCAGCAGCGGTGCAACGATCGCCGCGACGACGCCGAACAACAAGAAGACGAGTTGGGCCTGGTTGTTGCCGCCGCGGCGCCCACCGCCGAAGAAGGCGACACGCATGAGGATGTCGGCGATGAGGCCGACGGCGACGACGAGGCCGAACACGATGAGCGAGACGCGGATGTCGTAGTTGCGGATGTGGCCGAGTTCATGCCCGAGCACGCCTTCGAGCTCGCGGTCGGTCATGATCTCGAACAGGCCCGTCGTCACCGTGATCGCGGCTTCGTCGGGTTTGCGGCCCGTCGCGAATGCGTTGGGCGCGGCATCCTGCACGACGTACAGCCGCGGCATGGGCGTGCCCGTCGTGATGCAGAGGTTCTCGACGATGCGGTAGTACCGCGGCGCGTCTTCGCGCGTGACCTCCTGTGCGCCCGACAGCGCGAGCGCCTCACGGTCGGCGAAGAAGTACTGCGCCGTCGCGTAGCCGGCCGAGCCGACGAGGATGAACGCGGTGATCCACCAGTTGTTACCCGCGAGCCACCCGGCGACAAGACCGATCAGGCCCAGGAACAGCACGAACCCGCCGAGGATGAACCAGGTGTTGCGCTTGTTGCGCGCGATCGCGGAGTACATGGCTCACCGGGTGCGAACGCCGCGGTGCGGCACCGACCTGGCTCGGCTCAAAACTGGATCCGCGGCGGCTCCGAGATCGCGGCCCCGCCGGTGACCTCGAAGAACTCGCGCTCGTGGAAGCCGAGGTTGCGCGCGAACATGTTGTTCGGAAAGACCTTGATCTTCGTGTTCAGCTCGCGCACGCCGCCGTTGTAGAAGCGGCGGGATGCCTGGATCTTGTCTTCGGTGTCGACGATCGACTGCTGCAGCTGCAGGAAGTTCTGACTCGCCTGCAGCTGCGGGTAGGCCTCGGCGACGGCGAACAGCGACTTCAGCGCCTGCTGCATGTGGCCTTCGGCAACGCCCGCTTCAGCGGGCGACTGCGCCCCGAGCGTCTCGGCGCGGGCGCGCGTGACGTTCTCGAACACGGCTTTCTCGTGCGCGGCGTAACCCTTGACGGTCTCGATGAGGTTCGGCAGCAAGTCGGCTCGACGTTTGAGTTGGACGGTGATGTCGCTCCAGGCCTCGTCGACGCGCACGTTCAGCGCGACGAGCGAGTTGTACGTCGCCCACAGATAGATCCCGAGGATCACCACCAGCGCGACCACGATCAGAACCGGGATCAGCCACGCCATATCCATACGTCTCCCCTCGACTTGTGCTCATCTTATCTGCGGCGGCGGACGCTCCACCGTGCGCGGCGGAGGTTCTCAGCCGTTACTCACCCAGCACCCGCCGCAGATAGGGGTTGCCGAACCGGCGGTCGGGATCGAGGCGATCACGCAGGGCGACGAAGTCGTCGAAGCGCGGATAGCGCCCCCGCAAGGCCGAGGCATCCAGCGTGTGCATCTTGCCCCAGTGCGGGCGGCCCCCGTGGGCGAGCATGATCTGCTCGACGGCGGTGAAGTACGCCGTCGGGTCGGCCCTCCAGTAGCGGTGCACCGCGATGTAGCCGCTCGCGCGGCCCGCCGCCGTCGACAGCCACAGATCGTCGGCGGCGGCGACGCGCACCTCGACGGGGAACTCGATGCGCCAGTCGTTGTCGTCGATGACCTGCTGCACCCCGCGAAAGGCGGCGGCAAGGTTCTCGACGGGAACGGCGTACTCCATCTCGCGGAACCGCACGCCGCGACTCGTCGCGAAGACGCGATGCGAGGCATCCGAGAACGAGCGATCGCCCCAGACCCGCGCCGACATGCGGTTGATACGCGGCACGAGTGCGGGCACGGCGCGCCCGGCGCTGCACACCGCCTGATGCACGCCGTTGCCGACGATGAGGTCGTCGACGATGCGGGATGCCCGGGACAGCGGCGCCGTCGTGGCATCCGCCGGGAGCCTCGTGTTGGTCTTGGTCAGCGCGACGTCGGTGTGCGGAAACCAGTAGAACTCGAAGTGGTCGACGGCGTCCGCGCGCGCGATCACGTTGTCCACAACCTCGTCCAGTGCCTCGGGGCGCTCGATCGCCTGCAGCACGAACGTCGGCACGCACTGGATCGTGACGTCGACGAGGATGCCGAGGGCGCCCAGCCCCAGCGCGACGGCGGGCAGGAGCTCGGGTTCGTGGTCTTCGTCGACCGTGAGCAGTTCGCCGTCGGCGGTCACGAGGGTCGCGCCGACGATTTGCGTCGAGAGGCCGCCGAAGCGCGCGCCGGTGCCGTGCGTGCCGGTCGAGATGGCACCCGCGATCGACTGCCGGTCGATGTCGCCGAGGTTCGTCATCGCGAGGCCGTACGGCGCGAGCAGCGCGGGGATGCGGTGCAGCCGCGTTCCCGCGAGCAGGCGCGCGCGCGACCGCTCGCGGTCGACCGAGACGAGTCCGGACAGCTCGGTCAGCTCGAGGAGCGTGCCCGGCGCGACCGCGATGCCCGTGAAGCTGTGCCCCGCGCCGACGGCCTTGATCGGCCGGCCCCGGGTCGCGGCGGCGCGCACTGAGCGGCGCACGGCCTCGATCGTGCTCGGGTACTCGACATACTGCGGCCGAATGTGCTCGGTGCGCGCCCAGTTCTGCCAGATGCCGCCGGGTCTGGTCACAGGAAGCTCTTCCCTTCGCCGCGGTAGGTGGCCGTCTCGCCGACGAGCTGGTCGCCGCTGGTCAACAGGTAGTGGTCGACGCGCTCAGCGAGCTCGCCGCTCTTGGCGTGCCGGAACCACGTGCGGTCGCCGATCTTCAGTCCACGGGCGGCATCGCCCTGCAGCGGCGTCTGCACCTCGCCGGCGCCCTCGCGGGCGAGGGTGTGCAGGCCCGCGGGCCAGGCTGGCAGGGGCTGGCGCGACGCGACGGGCGGGCCCGAGGCGATCCAGCCGCCGCCGAGGACGGTCGCGATGTCGGGCGTGGGCTTGCGGACGACCTCGAGCGCGAAGGCCGCGGCGGGCGCGGGCGAGAACGCGCGGTAGAGGTCGAACAGGTGGCCCGCGAGCAGACCGCTGCCGGCCGTCGTCTCGGTGACGGCGAGGTCGGATGCCGTGGACTCCAGCGACCCCGTCCCTCCCCCGTTCACGAACTCGAGCTGCGTGATCTCACGCAGGCCCGCGACGATCGCGCCGCGGCGGTCGAGCAGTTCCTGCCCCGAACGGCGCTGCATCCAGCGGATCACGGCATCGCCCGAGCCGGTGTCGTCGGGCTGGCCCGCGATCTGGGCTTCGTACATCATGAGGCCGACCAAGCGGAAGCCCGCCCGCGCGACGATGCCGCGCGCGAGCCGCGCCACCTCGCTCGCGTCGTGCACGGGCGAGCGGCGCACGCCGATGTGACCGAGCACGGGGGCGCGCCACGAGGCATCCGCATCGATCGCGACGCGGATCGTCGCGCGGGCAGGCGCCGCCGCGATCGCGTCGATGAGGTCGAGCTGGGCGAGGTCGTCGACCATGAGCGTGATGCGGGATGCCTTGTGCTCATCGGCGGCGAGCGTCGCGAGCGCGGCACGGTCGACCGTGGGGTAGCCGAGGACGATGTCGTCATGCGTGTCGGCCAGCCAGAGCGCTTCGGGCAGCGTGAAGGCGAGGATGCCCTGGTAGCCCGCGACCGCCAGCGTGGCATCCAGCACCTCGCGCACCCGGATCGACTTGCTCGCGACGCGGATCGGCACGCCGCTCGAGCGCACCACGAGGTCGAGCGCGTTGTGCCGCAGCGCGTCGACGTCGATCGACGCGACGGGGCCAGCCGCGCTCGCGACAGCGTCGGTGCGCGAGCGCCAGTAGCGAGCCGGGTCGCGCCACGGCTCCGCGATGGCGGGCTGAGACACGGGTTCGGCGAGCAGGTCGAGGCTCATGGGAGGCTCCTTCGCACGGGTGGCACAAGCCTACGACGGGACGGAGTCTCTCTTGCGCCGCGACGCCGGGTCGGGTTGCGCGCGGGGTGCTCGTGCTGGTTGGGGTGGGCGAGCGATTTGGGTGGCGCAAATGCCTACCTCGAGCGAGTTGAGGTGGTCATTTGCGCCACCTATTTCGGCGACCGGATGCCCCGGGCGCGAGCGCCTACGCTCGCGCGAGCGCGAGGATGCGGTCCGCCGCCACGGCGGCTCCCGGCGGCGCGGAGCGCAGGCGGGCGCCCGTCGCGGCGGCGCGTTCGCGCAGCGCGGCATCCGCCAGCATGTCTTCGACTGTGCGGCGGAGCATCGCCGGGTCGCTGCGCGGCGAGAGCTTCGCGCCCAGGCCTTCCGCGGCGATGATGTCGCCGATGAGGGACTGGTCAGCGGTCGGATTGAGCGGCAGAACGATGAGGGGGATGCCGTGCGCGAGCGCCTTCATCGTCGTGGAGTGCCCGCCGTGCCCGATCACGAGCGCCGCACCGGGGAAAATCTCGGAGTGGGGTACGAACCCCTCGATCGTCACGTTCGCGGGCACCGTGCGAGGCCGCGAACCCTGGATGTCGCAGCTGCCCGTCGTCACGATCACTTCGACGGGCAGGCCCGCGAGCGCGTCGATCGCGCGCCAGTACACGGCGCGCATGCCTGCCAGCGGCGTGCTCGAGAAGCTCACGATGACGCGGGGAAGGCGGCTCGCGGATGCCGGTGCCGCCACGCCCACCTCGGTGGTGCCAGTCCACGCATAGCCGGCGAGTTCGGGGGCGCCGGAGGCGGGATCGAGCTCGCGGTCGGTGAGCAGGAGGCGCAGCGCGGCAGCACCCCACAGCAGACGGGGCGAGTGGCCGAGCCCGCGGAGCAGCCCGGACACGAGTCCGTGGAGAGCTGCGCGCCGCCAGAACTCCCCGAAAGTGTGCAACAGCACGACGACCGGGATGCCTGTGCGCTGGGAACCCGCGATCAGGGCGAGCGCCATGCAGTCCACGACGACGATGTCGGCCCGGCGGTCATGGACGAGGCGTTCCGCGTCAGCCGCGAAGCGGCGGCTCAAGAAGATCCCCGCCTGACGTGTTCCCGGCGGTTCCCACCGTCCCGACGCGTCGCGCCGGGCCGCCCATCGCGCGTCGACCGCGACCGGGTACGCGTCGGACCCCCGGTCGCCCGCTGGCTCGGCGGCGGCGAGTCCCGCTATCTCGACCTCGATTCCTCGGCGGCAAAGCTCCTGGGCGATCGCCATCGTCGGCGGCACGTTGCCGCCGAGGTTCGCGGTCAGGAACAGCGCCCTCACGGCTCGACCTCGAGCACCGTCGGGCGGCGCGCAGCGAGCTCGGTCTCGGTGCGCGGCCAACCGGCGGTCGCGGGAGCTGTCTTTCGTGGCATGTCGACTCCGCTCCGAGCAGATGGGCGACGATGGGTGCACTCGTGGCTCGCGGCGACCCGCGACGAATCAGCCACGACGATGGCCGCGGGCCGTCCCCCGAGCCAACGGCGTCAGCGTAGCGCCACCTGCGCAGCGGCGAAAGGCTACCCGTGCTGCGCGAGCGCCCCGAACGAGATCTGCAGCAGTTCGAGCGGCGTGGGGCGGGATGCCTCGCGGCTCGGCCCCCGGCCGCTCGGCGTCATGCTCGCTCGATAGGGTCGTCGCATGGACGACGAGCTCCGCAACGCGCAGGCCCGACGTGAGATCCTTGCCGCGTACGTCACGGCGCTCGATGATCCGGCGCGACTGCTGCGCGTGTGCGCGGAGGTCGGCGGCGACAACGACGACGCACGGCGCGCGGTCGCTGCGGCGTTCGGTGTGTCGGTGCATGCCGCCGACGCGATCCTCGCGCTGCAGGTGAGGCGTTTCACGCCGCGCGAGATCGACAGGGTGCGCGGCGAGTTGGCTGAGGTCGACCGGCGACTCCGGGTGCTCGGGGCGTAGCAGCGAACGGCAGCCTGCACTCAACGGCGGTACTGAGCGGGAGTGTAAGGACCGACCTGCAGCGCCTTGCCGAGTTCCTCTCCCTCCCACCCGAAGTGCAGCTCGCTTCGCACGATCCACCAGCGCCCGTCGCGGCGCTCGTACCGATCGACGTTGCGGGTCGTCGACATCACCTCGGGGCGCCGCTTCGCTTCGTTGTACGCGAGGGTCAGCACGTAGTACTCACTGGCCGCACCGTCGCCGTCGATGTCGATCAGCACGTTGGTGACCGCGTGCCGCATCACCGCCCAGCTCTCACCCGCGCCGTATCCCGGGTTGAATCGCACGACATCGCCGGCGACCTTCTCGAGGATCTCGTCGAGGTTGCGCGAGAGCACGTGCCCCGCCCCCGTCGCGATCTGCGCGTCCGCCGCGAAGACCTCGCGATACAGCGCCGCCTCTGTCGTATCGCGTCCCTTCGCGTACCTCGCGATCAACTGCGCGATCGCGTACGCGTCATCACCGATGCTCATCGCTCCCCCATTCAGTACGGCTGGTTCAGCACGGCGATCGCGCCGCCCATGAGCTTCTGCTGCTCCGGCCCGGTCGGCAGGTTCTGCTGCTCGCGCTGCGACAGCGCGACGCTCGTGTTCACGACGGCGCTCACCCGTGGCCAACGACGCTCGCGAAAACTCTGGAATGCGTCCTCGATGGACGCCGCGGACTGAAGCTCCTGTGCGAGCACGACGCCGTCTTCCAGCGCCATCCCACCGCCCATGCCCATGTGCGCCGTCGTGGCATGCGCGGCATCCCCGATCAGCAGCACGCGCCCACGGTGCCACTTCTCGAGGAGAATCCAGTCGAACGGACGGGGAATGATCTCGTCGTCGGGCTTCAGATGATCGCGAAGCTGCACGATCGCGGGTGCCGTGTACTGCGCCATGAAGTCCCGCAGCACGACGTAAGCCTCTTCCTGACTCAGTCGCGTGCGCGGCAGATTGAGCACGAACGGGCAGTAGGTCTTGTCGGGATACGGCTGGTAGTAGAAGGCCATGCGCCCCTGCTCCCCCTGCACGTACCACCCCTCCGGCTCGATGCCCGTCGCATCCGAAAGCCAACGGACGCTCATCTGGCCCGCGTACTCCGGCTCAGGCGCCTCGGGAAAGACGAGTTCCCGCACTTTCGAATAGCACCCATCAGCACCGATCACGATGTCGTAGCGGTCGATGCCACCCGTCGAGAAGGTGACCTCCACGGCATCCTCGGTCTCGACGATCTCATCGACCGTCGTACCGGTCAGCAGGCGCGCACCCAGCTCCGACGCGCGGTCGACCAGCGTCGCCGCCAGCGCGGGGCGGTACACGCCGATGGGCATCAACCCGCCGGCCGGAATATCCGGCTTCGCCGGAGGCAGCATGAGCGTGCTGCCGTCCGACGCGTACATCCCGGGTGCGGCAAGCCCCGGCTGGCCGTCGGCCGCGACCTGTTCGTAAACACCCAACTCGGCGAGCGCATTGGGCGCACGCCCCGCGATACCCATGCCGGCACCGACCGCGCCGAACTGATCCGCGAGTTCGACGACATCGACGTCGATACCGATCTGCTCGAGCGCGATCGCGGCGGAGAGCCCCGCGATCCCGCCGCCGACGATGAGAGCCCGTGAAACCAAGGCCATGAATCACTCCTTTGTTCATCCACCCCGTTTGGCAGAAGGCCAGTATCGGGAGCGGATGGCGGATGTGACGCCGGCTATCGAGAACGCTGATGGTCGCCATGCGCGGGACGTATCGCCCCGGCTGGCCGCACTCCGAGTGCGCTGAGGTCACGCAGATAGTCGAGCTGGGCGCGCATCCACCGGTGTTCGCGATCCGCGTTGTGCGTCGGATGCCACCAGAAGGCGAGCACGATGGGGTCCATTGCAAACGGCGGTTCCAGCACCCGTAAGCCTGTACGCGCGTGGCCGGCATCCAGCAGTCGCTCCTGGATGAGCCCCACACGATCCGTTCCACGAATGCACAGCGGCATGTCAGAGAACCGGTCGACGACGACGGCGATCTTCATCGCGATCGACGCCCACTCGTTGCGCTGCATCTGCACCGGCGAGACGCGGCTCGACTCGAACGGTGTCACCCAAGGCAGCGCACTCAGTTGGGGAATGGTCGGCCGCTCGCTCAGTCGCGTGTTCCCCTCGTCGGCGATGACGACCCACCGGTCCGTGTACACATCGAGGTGCGGCATCTCTTCGGGGAAGTACCCGTGCGGAGCGATCGCGCCGTCGATGTCGCGGGTGCGCACCTCGTACGGCATGAGCTCGTTGGGCGGGAGATTGCGGAACGCGACTCGCACGTGCGGGGCGCGGCGCGCGACCTCGGCGCTCCACCGCGCACCCAGCGCACCGAGGCCGTAGTCGGACGAAGCGATCGCAAACCGGCGGGTCGAGGTCGACGGGTCGAACTCCAGGTGCGCCGAGAACAGGTGCTCCGCCGAATCGACGACCTCTGCCACCATCGGGCGCAGCCGCACGGCGAGCGCCGTCAGCTCCATCTCGTTGCCCACACGGATGAGCAGCTCGTCATCGAAGTGGGCGCGCAGTCGAGCCAGTGATCGCGAGACTGTCGGCTGCGCGAGGTTCAGCCGTTCCGCGGCGCGAGTGACGTTCGCCTCTCGCAGCAGTGCGTCGAGCGCGACCATCAGGTTGAGGTCCAGCCCGCCGATGTTCACGGCTCCATTCTCCCGTGCGGCCTGCCGAATCGGGAGCATGGCGGCATGCACCCGGCGGATACCGCCTATTGCCCGCGCGCATTCCGTGGCATCCGATGTTGCACCGTCGGGTACCAATGACCAACGGATGCCACACCGCACCGACGCGGCGGACCGCCCGAGGCCCGCGCATCCGCCGACAACGAGGTCAGAGAGGACCTACTGATGACACAGCATGTCACTCCCCGCAGAGGCCGACTGCTCGGTTTCACCGCGGCCGGCGCGGCCATTGCGCTCCTCGCCGGATGTAGCGCCGGCAACGACACCCCTGAGGCAGATGTCACGCCCGCGTCGAGCTTCACGATGGTCGCCCCGACCTCGGGTTCGGGCGAAACGCCTGCCGAACTCATCGCGGCCGACTACGAGGCGGCGACCGGCGTGCACATCGACGTCACAGCCATCCCCGCCGACTCCTATGACAGCACCGTCAAGACGCAGCTGCAGGGTGGCTCCGGCGCCGACCTCATCATGGTCACCGGCGGCAAGCTCTTCCCCACCTCGGTCGGTCCGCTCGTCGACGCGGGTCTGTTGAGGCCGCTCGAGGGCGATGCCTCCGCGGCACTCATGACGCCTCAGACCGAGGCACTGTTCACGGGTGACGACGGCACCGTCTACGCCCAGCCGACGGGCACGGTGGTCTACGGCCTCGTCACGAACGACGCGACCGTCGCGGCATCCACCGGCTCGTTCCCGGAGACGTTCGACGACCTGCTCGCCGGGTGCACGGCCACGGCGCAGAACCCGGCGTTCCTCGGGCTCGCGGGCACGACGTCGTCGAGCACGTCGATCGTCGTCGCGGAGCTCGCCGCGAACCTCGTCTACGCCGTCGACCCGGAATGGAACCAGAAGCGCGCCGACGGTGAGGTCACCTTCTCCGACAGCGACCAGTGGCACGCCGTCTTCGACACGCTGACCGAAATGGTCGACGCGAACTGCTTCCAGCCTGGAGCCGAAGGCGCCGGGTTCCCCGACCTCGTCGGCGGGCTCATGCAGGGCGGGATCCAGACGGTGGCGCTCCCCTCGCTCCTCCTCGCAGAGCTCTCGCGTCAAGCCGGTGCTGAGCTGCCGCTCAGCGTGCAGACGCTGCCCGCCGATTCAGATGGCAAGGCGCTGCTGATCGCGCAGCCCGGATCGGGCCTCGGCATCAACGCCGATGCGGACCCGTCCGCCCAGGCGGCCGCGCAGGACTTCCTCGACTGGCTCGCCGAGCCGGAGAACTCCGCCACCTTCGCCGGTTACGAGGGCTCGATTCCTGCGGCCGACCTCGGCGACGCATCGAAGATCCCCGCGGCATTCGCTGCGGTGGCGGATCAACTGGCGGCGGGTGACTACACCTACCTGCCGTCGAGCGACTGGACCAACCCGGAGGTCTCGGCCGCGATGGGCGACGGACTCACCGCGATCCTGACCGGGCAAGGCGACACGGCCTCTGCACTGGCCGCGATGGACGCCGCCTGGGGCGCGTGACACCAGCGACGCCCCGCGGGGTGCGGGAACGGCTCCTGCCCGTGCCCGTACCCCGCCCCGAACATCGAAGAAGGAAACCGCAGTGAGCACAGCGACCGAGCGCATCCTGACCTCAGGGCGCGGCGACAGGCGCGTACGGCGTGATCACACAGCCCCCGAACCGCGGCGCCTCATCCGCTTCGGCTCCTGGTGGTGGGCGTTGCCGGCCATCACTCTGATGGTCGGAGCGATCTACCTCGCAACGGCGACGGGTGCCTTCTACGCGTTCACGAACTGGAAGGGCCTGGGCGACTTCGACTTCGCCGGCCTCGACAACTTCGCCCGCATCTTCACGGATCCAAAGATGGTGACCGCCCTCGTGAACACGCTCGTCCTGGCGGCGGGTTTCGTCATCGGGACGAACGTCATCGGGATGATGTTCGCGCTCGCTCTGCATCGCACGCTGCGCACGCGCCACGCATTGCGCGCGCTGATGTTCTTGCCGGTCATCCTGAGTCCGCTCGCGGTGTCGTACCTGTGGCGATTCATCTTCGAGTACAACGGACCGCTGAATGCCGCGCTCGAGTCTCTCGGACTTGAGACATGGCAACGCACGTGGCTGGCAGATCCCACCTGGTCGCTGTGGGTCGCCTTGTTCGTGATGGTCTGGCAGGCCAGCGGCATCGCCATGGTCATCTACATCGCCGGCCTGACCGGTGTTCCCGAAGAGATCGAGGAGGCCGCCGCCCTCGACGGCGCCGGCGCCTGGACGCGCTTCTGGCGCATCACGATGCCCTCCATCAGACCTGCCGTCGTCATCGCGCTCACGCTGACCACGATCCAGGGGCTGCGGACCTTCGACCAGATCATCGCGCTCACCGGCGGCGGCCCCGTCGGCGCGACCGAGACGATGGCGACCCAGGTGTGGAAGCAGGCGTTCGTCAACAACAACTTCGGCTACGGCGCGGCGATCGCCCTCGTCCTGACGCTGATCATCCTCGTCTTCGCCGTCATCCAGCAGGCGGCAGGACGCCCGCGCCCCGAGGAGGGCTGATGTTCCGCTACACCAAGGGCATCGCCGTGCGAGAAGTGATCCTGTGGATCATCACCGCGTGCGCGCTGTTCCCGTTCTGGATCCTCATCGTCACCGCGCTCAAGCCGACAGATCAGCTGTACACGACAAGCGCAGCCGTGCCGACGGCGATCGACTTCTCGTCGTTCGTCTCAGTTCTCACCGACGAGCGCAACAACGTCGCACGGGCTCTCGTCAACAGCATCCTGATCACGGTCATCGCCCTCGCGGGGCTGCTCGTCTTCGGCTCGCTGTGCGCGTACGTCATCGCTCGAAGCACCCGCGCCTGGACGAAGGTCACGTTCTATCTCGTCCTCATCGCGATCCTGCTGCCCACGCAGCTCGGAACCCTCCCGCTGTACATCGGCGCGAAGTCACTCGGGCTCACCGGAACGATCTGGGGCGTCGCACTCGTGTGGATCGGGATGCTGATGCCGTTTGCGGTGTTCCTGTACGCCGGGTTCTTCCGCTCACTCAGCACGGAGTACGAGGAAGCAGCCGCGATCGACGGCGCCACACCCGCGCAGACGTTCTTCCGGGTCGTTCTGCCGATCATGGGGCCCGCGACCGGCACCGTCGCGATCCTCACCGGCCTCATCGTGTGGAACGACTTCTTCACGTCGCTGCTGTTCCTCAGTGGCAGCGACGCACAGACCATCCCCGTCACGATGTACTACTTCGTCGGGGGCTCGGTCACTGAGTGGAACAAGATCTTCGCGATCGTGATCATCTCGATGGTCCCGATCCTCGTCTTCTACGTGTTCGCGCAGAAGCAGTTCATGCAGGGGTATTCGGGAGGAGTGAAGGGCTGATGGCAAGGAAGCTGCTGATCGTGCTGTCGGAGGACGCCGCGGGGCACGAAGAGGCGTATGCCGCTTGGAATGCAGAGCACGTCGAGGTGATGGCACTTCTGCCCGGCATCCGCTCGGCTCAGGCCTTCCACATCGACGCGGCCTTCGAAGAGGTGATCGGCGAGCGTCCCGAGACGCCACGATATCGGCACCTGAACGTCTTCGAGGTCGACGAGGACTTCCCCGGCCCACGACCCGGGACACCCGTGCCTGACCAGCCGGGCGGCACCGGGCCGAATCGACCCGCCCCATTCCTGTTCGTCGCCGTGACGGACGAGCACCGAAAGGACCTCGCGTGACAACGTATCTCGTGCTCTATCGGCGGCCCGCCGCCGCGCCCGACCCGATGGCAGACCCGGACCCCCAGGCGATGGCCGAGGGCAAAGCCGCCTGGGGCGCGTGGCTTCGCGGCGCCGGCGATGCCGTCGTCGACTTCGGCTCGCCCACGTTCCCCGTCGAGCCTGCCGAAGGGCCCGACCGGATCAGTGGGTTCACGATCCTGCAGGCCGGATCACGAGCAGAGCTGGAGTGGCTGTTGTCGACCCACCCTCACCGCACCGAAGGCAGCTTTGAGGTGCACGCGTTCGCTCGACCGCCAGGGGCGTGATCTGAAGCACCGGGATTGGCATCGCGGGGCGATAACGTGAGTGTGGCTGGCGACACAGCCACCGTTCCCCCAGAAAGACCCCCCGATGTACGCGCTCCTCCTGGCGATCATCTATATCGCCTTCATCAGCCTGGGCCTGCCCGATTCGCTCATCGGCGCCGGCTGGCCCGTGATGCAACGCGATCTCGACGTGCCGATCGCGTTCATGGGCTTCGTGACGGTCATCATCGCCGGCGGCACGATCGTGTCGAGCCTGGCATCCGAACGTCTCACACGACGCTGGGGCGCGGGTCTCGTCACGGCGGTCAGCGTCGGGATGACCGCCGCCGCGATGCTCGGCTTCGCGTCGTCCGGCTCGTTCTGGATGCTGTGCCTCTGGGCGATCCCCTACGGGCTCGGCGCCGGCGCGGTGGATGCCGCCCTCAACAACTACGTCGCGCTGCACTTCGCCGCGCGCCACATGAACTGGCTGCACGCCTGTTGGGGCCTCGGCGCATCGATCAGCCCCTTCATCATGAGCTCAACGCTGAGCGCCGGGATGCCCTGGAACAGCGCGTACCTCATCGTCGGGATCATCCAAGCCGTCCTGACCTTCGCCCTGTTCGCGAGCCTGCCGCTGTGGGGCCGCAATCGCACGACCGTGCCGCTCGCGAGTGGGGACAGCAGCCAGGCGGATGCCCCGGAGCCCGCGCCCGCGCACAAGACGCCGCACGTGCCCCTCATGACCGCGCTGCGCATCCCCGGAGTCCCCTACGTGCTGACGGCCTTCTTCGCGTATTGCGCGTTCGAGGCGACGGCGATTTTGTGGGCATCCACGTACTTCGTAACCGACCGCGGCGTCGAGCCCTCGCTGGCCGCCGCGTTCGCCGCGATGTACGTGCTCGGGATCACCGTCGGGCGCTTCCTCGCGGGATTCGTCGCCGATCGGGTCGGCGACAGAATGCTCATCCGCGGCGGCTTCATCATGGCGGGCGTCGGTGTCGTGATGATCGCGCTACCCTTCGGCGGCAGCGCGTTTGCACTCGTCGGCCTCGTGATCGCGGGCCTGGGCTCAGCGCCGATCTACCCGGCCATCATCCACTCGACCCCGACGAACTTCGGCCGCGAGAACTCGCAGGCGATCATCGGCATCCAGATGGCCTCTGCCTACGTCGGATCAACCCTCGCGCCGCCCACCTTCGGCTTCCTGGCCGAAGTGACAGGCACCTGGATCTTCCCGCTGTTCCTCGGCGTCCTCGTCGTTCTCGGCCTCGTCATGTCGGAGCGTCTCGCACGGCGGTGACCGCGGTCAGAAGTCGAGGAAGTCAGCGAGCCACCTGCGCGCGGCGTGGAGACAATCGGCCGACACCTGGCCCGCAATACCCGTGACTCGGCTGCGCGACAGCGTGCGCGGCTGCTCGGTCATGATCCACGACGGTTGATCGAGCCCGCTCGGCCCCTCAACGGCGACGTGGTTCGGCCAACCCCGGTCGGTGGTGGTGATGGGCAACGCGATCACCAGTGTCGTCACCGCATCGAGATACCCCTCGGAAGCGACGACCAGCACGGGGCGGTGCCCACCCTGTTCTCGCCCTCGCACCGGTTCAAGCAATGCCCAAGCGATCACACCGGGCGCGAGTTCAATCGCCGTCACGACGCGTCAGACAGCTCAGACCGCTCCCACTCAGCGGTCTCCGCAGCATATGACGCCATGGTCGCTTCATCGGTCCGGCCGATGGCGAGCTTCAATTGCTCGAGGCGACGCCGGCGATCCTCGCCGTCGGCCAGGTGCTCGAGATGCACGCCAAGCGTTACTCCATCGCGTGCAGCCTGACGCTTCAACCGATCACGCAGCTCGGAGCTCACCTTGATCGTCGTTGTCATACTCTGAGTATACCGCCGACGGCTACTCGACTGCCCGGAGGATCACCAGGTGCTCCACCCACTGACGCAGGAAGCGCGGCTCATCCATGCGCCTGCGGCGCATCCAGGACGTGACCTCGTCGTTGGACTTGCTCGCGTTGCACGACCGGCATGCGGGCACGACGTTCTCGAGCGTGTAGCGACCGCCGCGCGATATCGGCAGGACGCAGTCCTTCTGCAGCGCGACGCCGTCGGCGCCGCAGTACGCGCAACGCGCCCACACGTCGAGGATGCGGAACCACTGGGCATCCGTCAGATCACTGCCGGATGCAGCGACGCGCCGCGCTCGCCTGCGCGACGCCCGCGCGCGACGAGTCTGGGCCACCATGTGGGAGACGCTACCGGCGCGTGTGCGGGCGGGCGGCGCGGCGCGCGGCCGTCGACCGTACGCCGCCATCCGTCACAGCAGCGCCGCGGCGGCTCTCAGGCCCTCGGCGTCCGCCGTGGCCCACCGCGTGACGATGCGCTGGGCGCGCTCGGCCTCGACTCCCGTCAGACGTGCAAGCAGGGGGCGAACGACACCGAGCGCGAGCGGTTCGACAAGGTCGGGGATGCCCGTGCTGCGCAGGAACCCCTCGATCCGCGTGAGGTCGTTGCCGGTCAGCGTGTCGACCTGGCCCTGCAACAGCACGACCGCCGCGAAGCGACGCTCGAACACCGGCGCCGCCCACAGCTCCGACGCGAGCGCGGTGATGTCGTCGTGCTCGAGCCCGCGGTGGCGACGCAGCGCATCGCGAACCGTGCCGCGGATCGCGCCGACCGATGCCCCGTAGACCGCCAGCCCACCGACCGAGGCATCCCCATCGGCCCACGTCCGCCATTCCGATGCCTCAGCCCGCAGCGTGCGGTCGATGAAGGCAGCGGCGGGGGAATCCATGTGTCCATCCTCGCGCGTTGCGGGTGTGGCGCAGCCGGTGCGGCGGGGCGGCGGGATGGTTTCGATACACCGCCTGCGGCGGCTACTCAACCACCGGTGGGAGGCGCACGCGGCGGCGGACTCACCGCGGCGTACCCCCGGTCGGACTCGAACCGACACTGAAGCGATTTTAAGTCGCCTGCCTCTGCCATTGGGCTACGGGGGCGTCTGCCCAGGTTAACGCGAACCCCCGCCTCCGACGCATCGGAAGCGGGGGTTCGGCGCGGGAACTCAGTTCGCGGCGGAGTCGGCCGGGGCCTTCTCAGCGGCGGGCTTGGCAGCAGGTGCCCTGCGCACGGGCGCCTTGCGGACGGGTGCCTTCTTCTCGGCCACCGGAGTCTCGGCGGATGCCTCTGCGGGCGCGGCGGCGGATGCCTCTGCAGCCGGCGCAGCGGCCGCTGCAGGAGCGGCCAGCGCAGCGGCAGCAGCCGGCGCAGCCGCGGCCGGAGCGGCCGGGCGCGGGCGCGCGGCGAACTCCTCGAAGACGTAGCGCGGGTTCTGCACCGTCTGCAGCGACACGTTGTCGCGCGTCAGCCAGAAGTTGTGCCACCAGTCGCCGATGACGCGCCACTTGCGCTCCCACGACGGCATGGCCAGGCCGTGGTAGCCGCGGTGCGCGCACCACGCGATGAAGCCCTTGAGGGCGAGGTTGCCCGACTGGAAGACACCGTTGTACAGACCCAGGCCCGCGACGGCGCCGAGGTTGTGGTGGATGTACTCGCGCGGCAGCTCGTCGCGCAGCACGGCGACGAGGTTCTTCGCGAGCAGCTTCGCCTGACGCACGGCGTGCTGAGCGTTCGGCACGCAGTAGCCGCCGACGCCCTTGCCGGTGAGGTCGGGAACGGCGGAGATGTCACCGGCAGCCCACGCGCCGTCGACGATCTCTTCAGCGGTGCCGACGCGCAGGTCGGCGCGCGTGCGGATGCGGCCACGCTCTTCGACGGGCAGGTCGCTGCCGCGCACGACGGTCGGGTTCGCCATGACACCGGCGGTCCAGACGATGAGGTCGGTCGGGATCGACTCGCCCGTCGACAACTCGACAACGCCGTCGACGGCGCTCGTGAGCTGCGTGTCGAGGTGCACGTTCGCGCCGCGCTTGGCGAGGCTCTTGAGCACCCACTCGCTCGTCTCGAGCGACACCTCGGGCATGATCCGGCCCATGGCCTCGATCAGGTGGAAGTGCGTGTCTTCGAAGCTCAGCTGCGGGTAGTCCTTCAGCAGCGACGAGGCGAACGCGCGCATCTCGGCGAAGACCTCGATACCCGCGAAGCCACCACCGACGACGACGACCGTCAGCAGGCGGTCGCGCTCGGGGCCGGCCGGCAGGTTCGCGGCACGGTCGAAGTTCGTGAGGATGCGATCACGGATCGCGACTGCCTCTTCGATCGTCTTCAGACCGATCGCGTTGTCGGCGATGCCCGGAATCGGGAACGTGCGCGAGACGGCGCCGGCGGTGACGACGATCTGGTCGTACGTCTCCTGCCAGGGCTCGCCCATCTCGGGCGTGATCGTCGCGGTGCGGCCGGCGTGGTCGATGCCGGTGACCTTCGCCGTCACGACGCGCGTCTTCTTGAGGTGGCGGCGCAGACCCACGATGACGTGGCGGGCCTCGATCTCACCGGCGGCGACCTCGGGCAGGAACGGCTGGTAGGTCATGTAGGGCAGCGGATCGACGATCGTGACCTGGGCCTCGCCCTTGCGCAGCTGCTTCTCGAGCTTCCACGCGGTGTAGAAACCGGCGTAGCCACCGCCGACGATGAGGATCTTGGGCACGGCGCGGACGGCGGTGCTGGACGCTGTGTCAGTCACAGGTGGAAGGACTCCTTGAATCAACGGCTCGAAGCACGTGCGCGCTCCGATCTGATGCGCCGGGCAGCAGCAGTGACGCCGAGCGCCACCAGTATAGCCGCCAGCGTGCCCCCCACGAGCGGCACGGTGCCGTATCTGAGCGTGTCCGCGCTCGGCAGCAGGGGCGATCGCTCCACGACGTGGTCGGCGGCAGGCAGTTCGGGAACGACGACGGGCGTCGCTGATGTCGACGGCTGCGGCAGCGGAGCCACCTCGGCGCGGCGGTACAGACGCACCCATTCGGCGAGCGTCATGCCGAGCGGGCTCTTGTCGACGGTGGCGACGGATGCCGAGACGGCGCCGGCCGCGTTGATGAGGCCGTAGCCGTACGTGGCATCCGGCACCTTCTTGGCCCCGGCCGCGGGCCGCGCCGTCTTGATGATGCGGTTGATGACGTTGTCGGCGTTCAGTTCCGGGTGCGCCGACCGCACGAGCGCCACGACCCCCGCCACGATCGGCGCGGCACCGCTCGTGCCCTCCCAGCGCACGAGCTGCCCATCCGCCGACACGCCGAGCAGCTGCTCACTCGGGGCCGAGACGCCGATCGTGATGCCCTGAGTGGATGCCTCTTCACTGGCGATCTCGTCACGGTTGACCCCGGCGACCGTCAGGACTCCGGGGATCGTCGCCGGCGCGCCGACTTCTTCGGTGCCGCTGCCCTTATTGCCTGCCGCGACGACCACGACCACATCGTGGTCGAACGCGTACTGGAACGCGCTGTCCCACGAGGTGTCCCACGTGAGGGTGTTCGTCGTGAACGACAGGTTGATGACGTCCGCGCCGTGGTCGACGGCCCAACGCATCGCGTCGGCGACCTGCTGCACGAACGGCACCGACGACGCGGCCCCGAAGCCGATCGAGATCGCCAGCAGATTCGCCTCGGGGGCCACCCCGATCATGCCCGTGTCGTCGCCGGTGCCCCGCGAGGCGGCGAGCGACGCGACCCAGCTGCCGTGGTTTCCGTCGACGGCGCCCACGGGTTTGCGACCGTCGGCGGCGCCGACGCCCGAGAAGTCCGCACCGCCCACGACGCCGGAGAACTCGACGGGGGTGCGCCCGATGCCGGTGTCGATGATCGCGATCGTCGTGCCCCTGCCCTTGGTCGTCTGCCACGCGTCGCGCACGCCGTACTCGTCGAGCCAGTACTCCGCGTCGCGTGCGACATCGGCCTGCGACTCCGGCGTGGGTGTCGCCGACGCGGCGGGGGCGGGCGCCGATGCCTCCGAGTCCGCCGCGACGGACGC
>NZ_MKTQ01000009.1:44507-139112 GCF_001898315.1 Microbacterium sp. 70-16
CTCACGCGGCCTCCCGCGGGTTCACGCACGTGCAGCGCTGCGGCGACCAGTCGCCGCGCGCGAGCGCGAGGTCGCCGATCGGGTTGACGCCGGGCCCTGCGGCCAGGGCGTGACCGGCGAGGGCGTGCAGGCACTTCACGCGCGTCGGCATGCCGCCCGCCGAGATGCCCGCGATCTCTTCGACCTCGCCGTACACGGCACGGTCGGACAAATACGCTTGGTGGGCGGCACGATAGGCATCCGCCACGTCGTCGTCCTCGCCGAGCAGGTCGCTGAACTCGCGCATGACCTGCGTGGCCTCCAGCGCCGACATAGCTGCGGTCGCGCCCGGGTGGGTCAGGTAGTAGAACGTCGGAAACGGCGTGCCGTCGGGCAGGCGCGGCTCGGTCGCGACGACCGTCGGGTTGCCGCACACGCAGCGTGCCGCGATGCCGACGACACCGCGCATGGGCCGGCCGAGCTGCTCGCGCATGACGTCGAGATCAGCTTCGGTCGCTGCGGTGAGGGTGGGGTGCGGCACCCTCACAGGCTACCGGCCGCACCTGACGGAGTGCTGGACCGCGCGCGCCTACGGCGTCGGGGTGGCCGGGTCGGTGGCATCCGTCGGACCGGTCGCCGTCTCGGCGAGACCGGCGGCGGCAACCGAGCGCACGAGCTGCGCCATCCAGTCGGAGCGAGTCTGCTCGACCTCGTCGCTCACGGGCTGCTGGTCGAGCGGGATCGACGCGGGCGGCAGGTCGTCGTCGACGAGGTAGACGACCTCACCGGGCCGCACGTAGTACAGCCGCGCCCGCGCCTGCGATGTGACGTAGGCGGGGTCAGACCACCGGTCCTTCTGCAGTTGCAGGTCGGCGACCTCGTCGGCGGTCAGTTGCACCGATGCGGTGAGCGCGGCGATCTCCTGCCGCTGCGACAGGTAGGTGCCGACCGTCGGTACAAGCACGAAGACGGCGAGGACGACGAGCCCGAGCATGATCCCGGTGAACGCCGAGAAGCGGATGCCCCCGGCCCACTCCCGCACGTCGACACGGCCGCGCGTACGAGAACGGGGAGCCGTCGTGTTGCTCACGGCTCCCCCTCTCGTCAATGCGTCAGTGCGCGTCAGCCCTTGAAACGGGGGAAGGCCGCACGGCCGGCGAAGGTCGCCGCGTCGCCCAGTTCTTCCTCGATGCGCAGAAGCTGATTGTACTTCGCGACACGCTCGCTGCGAGCGGGCGCGCCGGTCTTGATCTGGCCCGCGTTGGTCGCGACGACGAGGTCGGCGATCGTGGTGTCCTCGGTCTCACCCGAACGGTGCGACCACATCGAGCGGTAGCCGTTGGAGGTGGCCAGGGCCACGGCATCCAGCGTCTCCGACAGCGAGCCGATCTGGTTGAACTTCACCAGCAGCGCGTTGGCGACACCGAGGTCGATGCCCTGCTGCAGGCGCGACGGGTTCGTGACGAACAGGTCGTCGCCGACGAGCTGCACCTTCGAGCCGATCGCGTCGGTGAGGGCCTTCCAGGCATCCCAGTCGTCTTCGGCGAGGGCATCCTCGATCGTGACGATCGGGAACGAGTCGACCAGGTCGGTGTAGAACGCGATGAGGTCATCGGCGGTCTGCGCCTTGCCGTCGAGCGTGTAGACGCCGTCCTTGAAGAACTCGGTGGCGGCGACGTCGAGGCCGACCGCGACGTCCTTGCCGGGCGTGAAGCCGGCCTTCTCGATCGCGCGGATCAGGAACTCGAGGCCCTCGCGGTTGCTCGGCAGGTCGGGGGCGAAGCCGCCCTCGTCACCGAGGCCCGTCGCGAAGCCGGCGGCCTTCAGCTCGCCCTTGAGGACGTGGTAGACCTCGGTGCCCCAGCGCAGCGACTCGGAGTAGGTCTCGGCGCCGATCGGCGCGAGGAAGAACTCCTGGAAGTCGATGCCGTTGTCGGCGTGCTCGCCACCGTTGATGACGTTGAACAGCGGCACGGGCAGGACGTGCGCGTTCGGGCCGCCGACGTAGCGGAACAGCGGCAGGTCGGCGCTGTCCGCGGCGGCCTTGGCGACCGCGAGGCTCACGCCGAGAATCGCGTTCGCGCCCGTGCGCGACTTGTTCTCGGTGCCGTCTGTCTCGATGAGGATCTCGTCGATGACGCGCTGCTCGCTGGCATCCACACCCTCGATGGCGGGGCCGAGCTCGTCGATGACGGCGGCGACGGCCTTCAGGACGCCCTTTCCGCCGTAACGGCTCTTGTCGCCGTCGCGAAGCTCGTACGCCTCGAATGCGCCGGTCGACGCGCCGGAGGGGACGGCCGCGCGCTGGACGATCCCGTCGTCGAGCAACACCTCCACCTCGACGGTCGGGTTGCCACGCGAATCCAGGATCTCGCGTGCGCCTACAGCCTCGATCAGTGCCACAGGGGACTCCTTGCTTGTGGAGGATGAATCTCGGAGCGTCGTCGGTCCGTCTTCGAGCATAGTGAAGCGGATGCCGAGGTCACAGTGCGCCTGCCGGGTTTATGGGGTTGGGTTTCGTGTGCGTTCGTGATGTGTTCGGCTGTGGGGGTTGGTGGCGCGGGGTCAGGCGAGGACGGCGAGCGCGATGCCGTCCCACCCCTTGGCATCCAGCGTCTGCAGCGCCGTCGCGTCGAAGCGGGGGTCATCGCGCAGCATCGCCAGGCCCGCGCGGACCCCTGCGACCTGCGCGCTGTCGTCGGCCGGGTCGGCGACGCGGCCCGAGCGCACGACGTTGTCGACGATGACGAGCGCACCGGGGCGGCCCAGGCGGACCGCCCAGTCGAGGTAGATCGTGTTGGACTCCTTGTCGGCGTCGATGAAGACGAGGTCGAACGGTGGGGCGCCCTCGAGGGTCGGCAGCACGTCCGCGCCTCGGCCGACGCGGATCTCGACCTTCTCCCCCACGCCGGCCCGATCGATGCTCGCCTGCGCGACGGCGGCGTGCGCGGGCTCTGCCTCGATCGTCGTGACCGATCCCCCGTCGGGCAGTGCCCGCGCAAGCCAGATCGTCGAATACCCGCCGAGGGTGCCGATCTCGAGCACCCGGCGCGCCCCGATCGCCCGCGCAAGCAGGTGCAGCAGCTTGCCGCCGGTCGGGGCGACTTCGATGTCGGGCATCCCCGCTGCACGTTGATCCGCGACGGCAGCGGCGAGCGCCGGGTCTTCGCCGACGAGTGTCGCGACGAGGTAGCGGTCGACGGCGTGCGCGGCATCCGCACTCAGCGGCAGGGGTTCGCTCATGCCGCCAGCCAACCCGCCACGACAGCCGGCGTCAACCGTCACCTCGCCTGCGCGGTCGACTCGCGGACGACGAGGGTCGGGGTCGCGACCTCGTGCCGGGCGGGGTTACCCGCGAGCAGGTCGGTCAGCTGCCGCAACGCGAGAGCGCCCATGTCGCGGCGCGGCTGGTCGACGCTCGTGAGTGTGGGGCGCAGCTTCGACGCGAGGTCGATGTCGTCGTAACCGGCGATGCTCAACGCGTCGGGAACCCGGATGCCCGCGTCGAACGCCCGCCCGACGAGATCGACGGCGAGGCGGTCGTTCGCGCAGCACACCGCCGTCGGTGCCTCACCACCGCCGCCCGCAACAGTGGCAATGAGCACCGCCGGGTCCGCCTCCACGACGGTCGCGTCCTCGAGTCCGAGTTCGCGCATCATCGCGAGATACGAATCGCGCCGCGCGACGGCGGCTGGTCGCATCGATCCCGACAGGTGCGCGACGCGCCGGTGCCCGAGCGCGATCAGGTGGTGCATCGCGAGGCGCATCCCGGACCGGTCGTCGTTCGACACCTGACCCACGCCAAGCGGCAGATCGACCGGCCGCCCGACCACCACGAGCGGTACGCGCCGCGCGAAGTCGCCGATCGTCGCGGCATCCGCCTGCCCCGACACGATCACGATGCCGTCGACCCCGAGGGCCAGCATGCGCTCCAGGCGCGCCCGCAGCACCTCGCGATCACGCCGCCCGTCGGCGATCACGACCGCCATGCCGCCCGCTTCGGCGGCATCCTCCACACCGTGCACGACGTCGGTGTGATACCCGCTGCGCAGATCGTCCACCAGGACACCGATCGTCTGGCTGCGCCCGCGCACGAGCGAGCGCGCCCAGGGGTTCGACCGGTACCCGAGCCGGTCGGCGGCATCCAAGATGCGCGCCCGGGTCTCGGCGCGCACGCCGGCATCCCCGCGCACCGCGAGCGACACGAGCGACTTCGACACGCCCGCCGCCGCGGCGACGTCGTGGATGGTGGGCGGGCGGTCCCGCGGCTCTCTCACTCTGCTGGTCTACCAGCGGCTGGAGCGTTCCAGAAGATTCCAACTGGAGCGTTCCACGAGCGTTCACGCGCTGGTGTCTGGACGTATACGCCCGCTTCGTACGGTCGATGGCAACCACGAACGAGAAGAGCCTCTGTGTCCGATCCCCACTCCCCCCTGCATCACGCGCCCCGCGCCCTCCTGCTCGACTTCGGCGGCGTCGTCTTCCAGACGGCCAAGCGCCCGTCCGGTCGCGACGAACTCGCCGCGTCGCTCGTCGAGCGCGCCGCCCGGGCCGGACACGTGATCGATCAGGGCTCGGTGCGCGCATCACTGGATGCCGGGATCACGGCCCTCGGCCACTGGAAGCACGCCTCGAGCCGCCGCCTCGAACCGCGCGAGATGACCCACCGCGAAGTCGTCGGAGACTTCCTCGTCGCCGATCTGCCGACGCCCGTGCGCACCCTCCTGGTCGCCGAAGCCGGCGAGGTGCTCGAAGAGCTCAACACCACACTCTCCGAGCACGAGGTACGCCCGGGCATCCGCGACCTCATCGCCGAAGCGCAGCGCCGCGGCATCCCGCTCGGCATCGTCAGCAACGCGCACTCGGGTCGCAGCCACCGGCGACTGCTCGCCGCACACGGCCTCGCGGACGCCTTCGCCGTGCAGGTGTACAGCGACGAAGTCGGCATGCGCAAGCCGCACCCGCGCATGATCGAGCTCGCCGCGACGGCGCTGGGCGTCTCGCCCGCCGACGCCTGGTACGTCGGCGACACGCAGGACCGTGACGTCGTCGCGGGCCGCCGCGCGGGCGTCGGCGCGGTCGTCCTCACCGCGAGCAAGCACACCGACAACCCGCCGTTCGGCATCGCCGACAGCGCCGACGCCGTCTTCGAGACCCCCGAGGGGCTCTTCGAGGCGCTGCGGGATGCCGCGCAGCCGCGCCCCGCCGTGAACGTCACCCCGTCGTCCACGCCCGTGTCCACCCCGGCGTCCCCCTCGACCGGGGGTGCGGCGCTGCTCATCGACCACGGCGGGGTCATCTCGATCTCGGTGCCCGACGATGCCCTGCTCGACGCGTTCGGCGAGCGCCTCGCCGCACTTCTCGATGGGCCCGACGAGCGCGTCGACGCGGCACGCGCCCGCGCGCTCATCGCGGCCGGCCGCGCCCGGCACCGCGCCTTCAAGGCCGAGCAGCGCGCCGCCGTCGAGGCCGGTGGCACGCATGACATCCGCGAACTCGACGCGACGACGTTCTGGCGCGACTACGTCGGCGCGGGCCTCTCGCCGCGCGCGCAGGCCCTGCTCGAAGCCGAGGCACACGACCTGATGTACCGGTACGGGCGGGCCAAGAGCCGCCGCAGCCTCCGCAGCGGCATCCGCGACCTTCTCGAGCAGACGCGCGCCGCGGGCATCCCCGTCGTCGTCGTGTCGAACACCATCAGCGGACGCGCCGTGCGCGCCGAGTGCGCCGCGCACGGCATCGACCACCTGATCGCGGCGTACGTGTGCTCGGACGAGAACGGGTTCCGCAAGCCCGACACCCGCATCGTCACCGAAGCCCTCGTCATCGCGGCCGCCGACGGCGCCCACACGTGGTTCCTCGGCGACAAGCCGCACAACGATGCGGCCGTCGCCCTCGCCGCCGGCATCGCCCACCGCGTGCTCGTGCGCGGCGGCACGACCGACGACGTCGAACTCGACACCGCCCTGGCATCCGGCCTCGCGACCGACGTCGTCGACTCCGCGAGCGAGCTCGCCGGCCTCATGACCTCCCCTGTCCGCACATCCCGTGACGCAGCCCGCGTTCCGGCTCCGTGAATCCCGAACCGCAAGGAGAACGACCGTGACCGAGACCGACCTCACCTACCGACGCGAAGGCGCGCTGCGCGGCATCGGTGCCCCCGGGGGCGACCTCACGACCCCGCAGAAACTCATGATCTTCGTGCTGTCGATGGCCCTGTTCGGGCTGTCGAACATCATCCTCGAGGTCATCCCCGACGTCTCGATCGGCCCGATCGACGTCTCCGTCAGCTACTTCGTCTTCGTCCCGCTCACGATGGTGGCGCTGTTCAGCCCGTTCTGGGCAGCCCTGGGCGCGCCCCTCGGCGAGATCATCTTCACCGACCTGCTGATGGGCGACTTCTCGGGCCTGGCCGAGGTCGAGGGCTTCATCCAGATGTTCCTCGCCCTGTACATCGCGGGCACGCTCATCCGGAACCCCCGCTCACGCACCCAGATCTGGATCGGCGCGATCACGGTCGTGCTGATCGACAAGGCGCTGTCGGCGATCGTCGACCTGTCGAAGGTGTGGATCGGCCTCGAAGACCCCGAGTTCGTCGAAGGCCTGCCGCAGTCGATCCTCGCGATCGAGGGCATCGGCCTCGGCGTCGACATCCTCATCAGCGGCATCCTGTTCGGTGCGATCCCCGCGATGTGGCTGATCCCGGCGCTGCACGGCAAGATCGAGCCGCTGCTGGGCGTGCGCCCGCGCGTTCCCGGTGAGCCGATCCCCGGTGCGGCTCCCAAGGCCGGCTGGTTCGTCGCCGTCGCCGTACTGCTGGCGATCGCGTCGTTCTTCTTCGCCTTCCTCGAGGCGTGGGACATCTCGATCGGCGCGGTCGAGACCGAGCTGCTCGACCAGTACGGCGACGGATTCCTGTGGGTGAGCGTCGGCGCGATCGTCGTGACCCTCGGCATCGCCCTGGTGCTGTTCCGCCTCTACCGCAAGAACCAGGAGCGCTGATCGTGAGCGACCCCGTCGTCGTCATCGAGAACCTGTCCTTCCGATACCCGGGAGCGGATGCCGATGTGCTCCGCAACGTCAACCTCACGATCGAGCGCGGCGACTTCGTCGCGGTCGTCGGAGGCAACGGGGCGGCCAAGACCACGCTCTGCAAGAGCATCAACGGTCTGATCCCGCACTACTGGGCCGGAGAGTTCGCAGGTTCCGTGACGGTCGACGGGGTCGACACGTACACCTCCAGCGTCGCCGAGCTGTCGACGAAGGTCGGGTACGTCTACCAGGACTTCCAGAACCAGCTCGTGCGCCCCACCGTCCGCGACGACGTCGCGTTCGGCCCCATCAACTTCGGTCGCGACTCGCATGCCGCAGACACGGATGCCGCGCTGGATGCCCTCGGCATCGCCGGGATCGAGGGCCGCTACATCTGGCAGCTGTCGGGCGGTCAGGCGCACCTGACGGCGCTTGCCGGGGCGCTTGCGCTGAAGCCCGCCGTCATCATCGTCGACGAGCCCGTCGCCGAGCTCGACCCCGCCCGCGCCGAGGAGATCTACGAGCGCCTCGCCGAGCTCAATCGCCAGGGCGTCACGATCATCACGATCGAGCACCACGCCGAATTCGTCGCCCGCTACGCCCGCTCGGTCGTGCTGATGGCCCACGGGTCGCCGGTGTGGCACCTGCCGATCGACGAGGCGCTCGCGCGCACCGCCGAGCTCGAAGAGCACGGCATCCCCGCTCCGCAGGCCGTGCAGGCTGTGCGGGCATTGGGAGTGGATGCCGCGCCCCGCACCCCCGCAGAGGCGGCCGCGCTGCTCGGTGGGCGCGTTGCAGTGGGTCGCGAGCGGGCGGCTTTCGTGGACGACGAGGCGGACCCCTCGGCATCCCCCGGACGCATCGTCGCCGAGATGACGAACGTGACCCACGGCTACAAGGCCGTCGGCGGCTCGATCACGCGCGTGCTCGACGGGCTCGACACGACGCTGCACGCGGGCGAGCGGATCGCGCTGGTCGGCGGCAACGGTGCCGGCAAGTCGACGCTGCTGAAGCTGCTGGCCGGCATCATCGTCGCGCGCGAGGGCGAGGTCACGATCGACGGCCGCAGCACCCGGTCGGTGTCGGCGCGCGAGATGGCGACGACGGCGGCCTACCTCGCGCAGCATCCGCAGCTCATGTTCTTGAAGGGCACCGTCCGCGACGACATCGCCCTCTTCCCCCGCTCGCACCGGATGCCCGACACCGACGCGATCGTGCAGCGTGTGCTCGACCGCGTGGGGCTCGTGCCGCTCGCCGAGCGCGACGGACGCACGCTGTCGGGCGGCCAGCAGCGCCGCGCGACGCTCGCCATCGGGCTCGCGATGCGTCCGAAGCTGCTGCTGCTGGACGAGCCGACCTCGAGCCTCGACACGCAGAGTCGCGACGACGTGACGACGATGCTCGCCGAGCTCGCCGATTCGATCGAGTGCACCGTCGTCGCGACGCACGACATGCAGCTCGTCGCCGAATGGGCCAGTCGCGTGCTCGTGCTCGACGGCGGCAAGGTGCTCGCCGACGTCACGCCGCGCGAGCTGTTCGCGGACGCCGCGCTGCTCGAGCGGGTGCGCCTGCGCCCGCCGCAGATCGCCGTAGTCGGGCGGGAGTTGGGGCTCGATTCGGTGCCGCTGTCGGTGGCGGAGTTGGTGGATGCCGTGCGGTCGGCGGAGTTAGTCGGGGTGTCGGCGGAGGCGGTGGTTGGGGCGTCAGCGGCTGTGACCGGCCCGGCCCGACCGGAACTGGAGGTGGTGTGATGGCCCGCGTGCATCACGACGTGCTGTCGGTCGAGTGGATCAAGCTGGAGCTCATCCGCACGGCGTATGCGACCCGCGGCGGCCTGTTCGCGGCGATGGACCCGCGCGCGGTCGTCGTCTGGTACATCGTGCTGGCGATCGTGCCGTGGTTCACGCACAACATCACCGTGCTCGCAGGCCTGTTCGCGATCGGTGTCGTGTCGATCTTCCTCGCGCGGGTCGGGCCCCTGATCCTCGGCCTGTTCGTGCTCGGGATGGGCATGGAAGTCGTCTACATGTCGATTGCGGCATGGCTTTTCGGTGGCAACATCGATACCGTCATCGCGCTGGCCGCGCTCAACCTCAAGCTCGGCGTGGTGGCGCTTGCGAGCATGGCGGCGTTCGTGTCGCTCGACCCCGAGAAGCTCTCCGATGCGCTGCTCGCGTTCCGCGCGCCGCAGATGCTGGCGTTCGGCGTGAGCTACGGATATCGCATGCTGCCGATCCTCATCGAGGAGTTCAGCACCGTCTTCGAGGGCTACCGCCTGCGCACCGCGCCGCCGGCGAAGAAGGGCCTGCTGGGATGGCGCGTCGGCGTGCAGTGGGCGCAGCTCGCGGTGCTGTCGTTCTACCCGATCTTCCTCAACACGGCGAAGTCGGTGCGCACGACGGTCGAGGCGCTCGAGACCCGCGGATTCACGCACGGCGCCGCGAACGCCAACGGCCGCCGCATCCGCATGGCGAAGCTGCACATCCGCCCGCTCGATGTCATCGTCCTCGTCGTGACGCTCTTCGCGATCGCCGTCGCCTTCGCCGCCGGCGCCGCCTGGCCGGTCTACCGATAGCGGTCGGCGGCGCGGTCAGGCCTTCGCGCGGGCGGCGAGGACGCCGAGCAGGGCGGCGCCGGTCGCGGCATCCTCGACCGTGACGGTGATGACCTTGCCGTTCGTCCGGTGCACGCGGATGCCGGGGCCCGAGCGCAACACGATGCCGAAACCTCCGCCGGGAGCCCAGCGCATGCCCCAGCCGCCGAACTCCCCCATCGGGTTGACGTCGACTGCCTCGGCCGATGCGATGTCGCGCAGCGGCACGTGCAGACGCGGCAGACCCACGATCGAGTTGACGGTCAGACCCGCCGCGTCCACGCGCACGTGGAAGGCGAGCGTCGAGACGACAGCGGCGGCACACACGACGGTCACGACGACGAGGATCACGACCGTGCCCGCCGGCGCATCCGCGAAGGCGGTCACGAGAGTGACCACGACCAGCAGCACGAACGCCGCGACGAGCGCGATCGCGGCGCCGCGTGCAAGCTGCACGCGCTGCAGCCAGACGGCGCGTTCGTCGCCGTCGAGCTCGATGGGCGCCTCCGGCGCGAGCAGTGTCGGGCGGTAGGGTTCGTCGGGCTGAATCAGCCACCCGACCACCCCCGTGACGACCGCGACGGCGAACGCGACGACGAGCGGGACGACGACCGATGGGGCATCCTGCCACGACGCGAGATCGGCCTGCGCGACGAAGGTCCACGCGCCGAGCACGCCCATGAGCACCGAGGTCGCGAGAGCGACCGCACCGAGCAGGCGATAGGTCGCGCCGCGGTCGCCGCGCCGCAGCCCGGCGTGCGCCGAGAGTGCGATGAGCAGCGGCACGCCGAGTCCGACGACGAGCGTCAAGACGATCAGCAGCCACGCGGGGCCCGAGCCGTTCGGCCCACCGCCTGAGCCCCAGTGGATCGCAATCGGATCGGGCACGCGCGGCAACACGATCAGCTGGATCGCGACCGCGATCGCCGTCACGATGAGCGGCAGCATGAGGGCCACGAGAGTGAAACGGCGGACGGCGAGCGGGGCACGGCCGGTCATGCGGATTCCTCCAGGGTCAGAGCGGCGTGGCGGGCCAGCGCGGCGAACGCGTCGGCGGAGACACCGAGCTCACACGCCCGGCGGGCGACCTCGGTGAGGTCGGCGTGCAGCGCGGCCGACTGCGCCGCGGCGGCGGTCACGACGGCACCGCGGCCGCGGTGCATCTGCACGAGTCCTTCGTCGCGCAACTGCTGGTACGCGTGCAGCACGGTGTGCAGGTTCACCTCGAGCGCGGCGGCCAGTTCGCGCGCCGACGGCAGGCGCTCCCCCGCCCGTACCCGGCCGGCGACGACCTCGGCGCGCACGGCGTCGGCGAGCTGCGTGAACAGCGGCGTCGTCGCCTGCGGATCGATGCGGAGGAGCATGTGCCTATTCTAGTACAACTAGAACAGTTGTGAAAGGCGGACAATCGATGTGCCCGGCATCCACCCCCTCGGCACACTGGCGGAATGCGAATCACTCCCCGCCGCCTCGCGATCGGTATGAGCCTGTGGGCACCGAACCTGTTCAGCGGCATCCGCGTGAAGAAGTTCTCGGATGACTGGACGCGTGCGACCGTCGAACTGCACGTCAACGTGATCACCCGCAACTACGTCAAGACCGCGTTCGGCGGGTCGCTGTCGGCGATGACCGACCCGTACTTCTTCATGCTCGTGTTGCACCAGCTCGGCCGCGACTACGTCGTGTGGGACACCCGCGGCGAGATCGAGATGCTCAAGCCCGGGCGCGGCGTGCTGACGGCGCACTTCCATGTGCCGAGTGAGCAGGCCGCCGCTCTGCGCGAGCGTGCCAAGGGCGGCGCGAAGGTGCTCGAGTGGTTCGAGACCGACATCACGGATGCCTCGGGCGACGTCGTCGCGCACGTGCGCCGCGAGGTGTACGTCCGCGAGAAGCGGCGCGTGACCGACGCTGCGGCGGGGTGACGCCTCAGGCGCTCGGCGCGAGTGTGGGCTGTGCGGCGGCTTTCACGTCGGCCTTCGCAGATCTCGCGTCGGCCTTCGCTGCAGCTTTCGCCTCGGCGAGCGCGGCGCGCACGGCGGGCAGTAGCGCCTCGGCCGTGCGACGGTAGCCGAGGGCGCTCGGGTGGAACCGGTCGAGGCTGAACATCTCCTCGGGCTGTGTCACGAAGAACGGGCCGACCGCGCGGCGCAGCGACACCGCGCGGGCACCGCGGCGGGCGACGACCTCGGCCTGCGCGTCGGCGAGCTGACGTGACAGTCGCGCGCCGAGCGCGCGCAAGGGCTGCGGGACGGGTCGTAGCGACCCGAGATCGGGGCACGTGCCCACCACGACGGCGGCGCCGAGATCCTGCAGACGCCCGACCGCCTCGTCGAGGTGTCCGACCGAGGTCGAGACCGACACGCGGTGCGTGACGTCATTGCCGCCCACGACGATCACGGCGACATCGGGACGGTAATCGTCGGGCAGACCGTCGATCTGCGCCGCAAGCATCGACGACTCGGCGCCGACGACGGCGGCCGTCCGCAGCCGCACCCGGCGCCGCTGTGCGCGAGCGAGCCCTTTCGCGAGCCGAGCCCCGAGGGTGTCTTTGCGCCGCTCGGCGCCGAGCCCCGCCGCGATCGAGTCGCCCAGGACCACGAGCTCGAGCGGGCGCCCCTCGAAGCGCGCACCCCACACGCGGTCAGAGTCCACGGCATCGTCGCCGTCGAACGGCTTGCCGATGCGCCGCCGCGCGACGGCGGCCTGGCGCACGAGCATCGCACGCGCACCGAGGAACACGAGTCCAGCCGCCGCCACGGTGCCGACCGCCGCGACGACAGCGGGCCGCGGCGCGGCGGCGCGCGATGCAGTCATGCGCCCATGCCAGCCCATCGCGGTGAACAGATGCCATCACGCGAGTGACCGCGCGGTGACGCGCCGTGCCGGCGTGCGCCTTACTCGCGCTATGGCGGGCCGAACTACTGATCGCTGGTGCAGGAGTGCGCTCAGGGGCAGGTTTGAGTGCTCACCTGCCCCACACAGCAGGTTTTCGGCACGCCGAGCCGAGCACGCGCGCCGTCAAGAGAGCGGCTTGAGCTCCAGATCGCCGCGGGTGGCGCCGGCCGACACCGTCGCGAACGCGGTGTAGCCGTCGGCGGCCGCGCGCTCGAGCAGCGCCTTCAGGTTCTTGGTGCGCTGCTCGAGCCGCACCCGCGAGCCCTCGGCAATGAGCGCCGCCTTCAGCGCGACGAGCTCAGCGACGGGCACGTCGCGATCGTGCACGAGCACGACGGCGGATGCCGCGGCATCCGCACCTGCCTCGAGCAGGTCGACGATCCGCTCGAAGCCGATCGAGAAGCCGACGGCGGGCACGTCCTGGCCGAGGAACCGGCCGATCATGCCGTCGTAGCGGCCGCCGCCGCCCAGCGAGTAGTCGACGCTCGGGTGCGCGAGCTCGAAGATCGTGCCGGTGTAGTAGCCCATGCCGCGCACCAGGAACGGATCGAAGTGCAGCGGGACGCCGCCGGCCGCTCCCCCGCCCGTCGAGCCGCCGGGCGAGGGGCTGGTCGAGGCGCGCGCCGCGCCGACGGCCTCGCCGATCGCGACGAGGTCGGCGACGATCTCGTCGGGCACACCCTCGGGCAGCGCCTTGCGGATCTGACCCGCACCGTAAGGGCGGAACTCGAGCGTCTGCGGACGGCGCAGGAACGCCTCGAACGCGTCGACGGCGCTCGCCGATGCGCCGCGCTCGCGCAGCTCGGCGACCACACCCTGATCGCCCAGCTTGTCGAGCTTGTCGATCGTGATGAGCACGCCGGGCCGCTCGTCAGGGGTGAAGCCGAAGTGCTCGAGCATCCAGTCGAGAGCGCGGCGGTCGTTGATGCGGATCGAGCCACCCTCCAGTCCCAGTGCGTCGAGCGTGTCGAGGCTCGCGGCGAGCAGCTCGGCCTCGGCGCGCCCGGTGGCATCGCCGATGATGTCGATGTCACACTGCACGAACTGGCGGTAGCGCCCCTTCTGCGGACGCTCGGCCCGCCACACCGGCGCCATCTGGATCGACCGGAACACCGTCGGCAGTTGCGCCCGGTTCGTCGCGTAGAAGCGGGCCAGCGGCACGGTCAGGTCGTACCGCAGTCCGAGGTCGCTCAGCGCGGCGGGGTCGTCAGCGGCGGCGCGGATCGCCTCAGCATCCAGCCCCCGCTTGAGCACGTTGAACGCGAGCTTCTCGTTATCGCCGCCGATCCCGGCGTGGAGGCGGTCGTAGTCCTCGACGACGGGAGTCTCGATCTCGTCGAAGCCGTGCGCGCGATAACGCTCGCGGATGACGGCGAGCACGCGCTCGCGGCGGGCCTTGTCGGCGGGGAGGAAGTCGCGCATGCCGCGCGGCGGGTTCACGGATGCCACGGTGCCATTCTTCCAGGTCGGCGCAGTGGGCCGTGCGGACGCACCCCGGCTCAGCCGCGTTCGGCCGCGCGGATCTCGTCCTCGAGGCGCCGGATCGCCCCTCGGAGTGCCCGATCGGCATCCCATCCCTGCTGCCGCGCCCGCCCGACGAGCCCCAGCAGCGTGTCCCCCAGTTCCTCCTCCGTCGCCGGCCCCTGACCGCGGGACTGCAGTCGTGCATCGAGACGGCGGTCGGCGGGTGCTGTTTCGATGCGCCGCTGCTGGTTCGCGGGCGGCGCGGCGATTCCGAGCGGCGCGGCACGGCCGAGGAGCTTCTGTGCGAGAGCGAGCGAGGGCATGTGCGGCGACACCCCATCGAGCACCGAGCGGCGCTCGCGCTTCTCGGCGGCCTTCGCTGCGTTCCAGTGCACGAGGACTTCCTCGGGCGTCGTCGCGACAGCGTCCGCGAATACGTGCGGATGCCGCCGCACCATCTTCTCGACCAGGCCGGATGCCACGTCGTCGATGTCGAACGGATCGTCAGGGTCCTGCGCGGCGATCGCCGCGTGGAACAGCACCTGCCACAGCAGGTCGCCGAGTTCCTCGCGCAGGTCGGCGCGCGTGCCGGTCTCGACGGCGTCGACGAGTTCGGCCGACTCCTCGACGAGGTACGGTACCAGGTCGTCGTGCGTGATGCGCTGCGACCACACACACCGCTCGCGCACGGCGCGCATCGTCTCGGCCGCCTCCCGCAGCGGGTCGGCGGGAGCTTCTCCATCGCGAGACGGCGTCTGCGCGACGAGGCTGCGTGCCACGTCCGCCGTCTCGTCGCCAGAACGCAGTCTCGTAGACGGAGGACGGGTCGCGGCCGGGCCGGCAGCCGGGGCGGGCGCGGTCGCGGCCGGGCCGGTCACGCCGGCGCCGGCGCCGTCGCGCTGGGGGTCACTCGTCGGTGATGCCATGCCCGCCACGATACGAGGATCCCGGCAAGAATGAGCGAGATCACCGACCCGGCGAGCACGCCCAGCGTCGCCTCGTCTCGGATCACCGGCTGCGATTCGAACGCCAACTCGCTCAGCAGCAGCGACACCGTGAACCCGATGCCGCCCAGGGCCCCGGCCGCGACCAGGTCGCCGAAGGCGAGTCGTTCACCGGACGGATGCCGCAGCATCCGTTGCGCGGCTGCGCCCGCGAGCGATATCCCGACGATCTTTCCGACCGGCAGCGCGACCAGGACGCCCCAGAACGCGGGCGAGAGCTCGCCCACCGACACGGCGGGGATCGTCACGAGGGCGGCAGATAGCGCGAACAGCGGCAGCACGACGCCGTTCACCCACGGCTCGATCGCATGCCGCGTGCGCAGCGCAGGCTGCTGCGCCATCACGAGACCCAGCACGACACCCGCGATCGTCGCGTGCACCCCCGACTCGTGCACAGCAAACCAGGTCCCGAGGCCCGAGACGACAAGTCCCGCGATCGCGAACGGCCGACCGCGCGTGTCGAGCGCACGACTGCAGAATCCGAACACGACGACGAACCCGAGAGCGAGCAGCAGCATCGCGAAGTCGACGCCGGAGGTGAACAGCACCGCGATGAACACGATCCCGACGATGTCGTCGAGGATCGCCAGCGCCAGCAGGAACACCCGCACTCCCGACGGCAGCCCGCGCCCGAACACCGCCAATACGCCGAGCGCGAACGCGATGTCGGTCGCCGTCGGAATCGGCCAGCCCGCCGCACCATCGGCAGAGCCTGCCGTCACGGCGAGGTAGATCGCGATCGGCACAAGCACGCCGCCTGCCGCCGCGATCGCGGGCATCACCGCACGACGACGCGACGCGAGCTGCCCGGTCGTCAGCTCGTACTGCAGCTCGACCGCCGCCGCGAAGAAGAAGATCGCCAGCAGGCCGTCCTGAATCCAGTGACCGACCGACATCTCAAAGATGCCGAGGATGCCGATCGAGGCATCCTTCACCCCGAACGCGGCATCGGCCGCGGGCGAGTTGGCCAGTACGAGTCCCGCCGCGGCGGCGACCAGCAGAAGCATCGCGGGAAAGCGCTCAGATCGGAGCAGGTGCATCAGAAATCCTCCAGGGTCGGGTCTTACACCGTCGACCAGGCTTCCCGACACACCGACTCCAGCGTAACCCGTGACAAAACCGAAACACCGGCCCGTTAGCGTGGAGGGATGCCTGAGATGCCCCGCACCGATGCCATCGACCTCGTCGGCCGTGGCGAAGCCGAGCAGGAACTGCCCGAGCGCATGCGCGCCGACGTGCGCATGCTCGGCGCTCTGCTCGGCCGTGTGCTGCGCGAGAGCGGCACGCCCGGTCTCTACGAGGACGTCGAACGCCTGCGCCAGGCGACGATAGCCGCCTACACCGACGAGTCCCCCGAGGCGTTCGAGCGCGCCGCGGCGATCGCCGAGTCGTTCTCGCTCGAGCGCGCCGATGAGGTCGCCCGTGCTTTCACGGTGTACTTCCACCTCGTCAACCTCGCCGAGGAGCACCAGCGCGTGCGCGTACTGCGCGAGCGCGACGGCCGCCCCGAGAAAGAGAACGCCGCCGATTCGGTGGCCGCCGCCTTCGTGCGCCTCGCTGCCGAGGTCGGCGACGACACGGCGCTGCGCCGCCTGCAACAGCTGCGCTTCCACCCGGTGTTCACGGCCCACCCCACCGAGGCCCGGCGTCGTGCCGTCTCCACCAGCATCCGTCGCCTCGTCGCACTGCTGACCGAGTACGACGTTTCGCTGCGCGGCGGGGCCGACGAGCGCCGCACCGAGCGCCGCATGCTCGAAGAGATCGACACACTGTGGCGCACCGCTCCGCTGCGCGCCGAGAAGCCGACACCTGTCGACGAGGTGCGCGCCATCATGTCCGTCTTCGACGAGACGCTCTACACCGCCGTCCCGCACGTGTACCGCCGCGTCGACGACGCGCTGCAGGGGCCGGCTGCAGGCAGTCGCGCGCCCATCGTGCGCCCCTTCGTTCGGCTCGGAACCTGGGTCGGCGGTGACCGCGACGGCAACCCGTTCGTCACGGCATCGGTCACCAAGAAGGCGGCCGGCATCGCGGCCGAGCACATCCTGCTGGGGCTGGAGAGCTCGGCCGACCGCATTGCGAAGACCCTCACGCTGTCAGCGGGGACGACGCCGCCCAGCCCGGCCCTGACGGCGCTGTTGCAACGCCTCGGCGCCGCCGACGAAGAAGGGGCTGCGGATGCCGCGAAGCGGGCCAAGGTCGAGCCGCACAAGCGCGTGATGCTGCTGCTCGGGCGCCGCATCGCCGCGACGCGCCGTCGCGACGCCGACCTGGCGTACCGCGACCCGGCGCACCTGCTGGACGACCTGCGCGTCGTGCAGGACTCGCTCGTCGCCGCGGGCGCTCCGCGACAGGCGTACGGGCACCTGCAGCAGCTGCTGTGGCAGGTCGAGACGTTCGGATTCCACCTGGCCGAGCTCGAGGTGCGCCAGCACTCCGCCGTCCATGCGAAGGTCCTCGCCGAGTGCGATGCCGCGGCCACGGGCGGCCAGCTCACGGGCACGCTCAGCACGCAGGCTGAGGAGGTGCTCGAGGTCTTCCGCACGATCGCGCAGATCCAGCGCCGCTACGGGCCGGGCGCCGCGGGCCGCTACATCGTGTCGTTCACGCAGTCGGCGACCGACCTCGCGAACGTGCACCGCCTCGCCCGCTACGCGGTCGGCGCGGGCGGCACTCCCCCTGTGCTCGACGTGATCCCGCTGTTCGAAACCTTCGCCGATCTGCAGGCCGCGCCCGCGATCATGGCCGAGATCGTCAGCGACCCCGACTTCGCCGCGCGTCTGGACGCAACCGACCGCCACCTCGAGGTCATGCTCGGCTACTCCGACTCGTCGAAGGACGTCGGCCCGGTCGCCGCGAACCTGGCGTTGTACGAAGCGCAGGCGAAGATTGCGGCGTGGGCGCAGGATGCCGGCATCCACCTCACCCTCTTCCACGGACGCGGCGGTGCCCTCGGCCGCGGCGGCGGCCCCGCCAACTCGGCGATCTTGGCGCAGCCGCCGCACTCGGTCGACGGACGGTTCAAGCTGACCGAACAGGGCGAGGTCATCTTCGCCCGCTACGGCGACCCGAACATCGCGATGCGCCACATCGACCAGGTCGCGGCGGCGGTGCTGTTGGCATCCGCCCCCTCGAACGAGCAGCGCAACAGCGCGGCGGCCGAGCGCTACGCCGACATCGCCGCGACGATGGACCGTGCCTCGCGAGAGCGCTTCTTCGCGCTCGTGAAGGCCGACGGGTTCGCGCCGTGGTTCGCGACCGTCACGCCGATGGAAGAGATAGGGCTGCTCGCGCTCGGCTCACGCCCGGCGCGCCGCGGGCTCTCGGTCGAGTCGCTCGAAGACCTGCGGGCGATTCCGTGGGTGTTCGCGTGGTCGCAGGCTCGCATCAATCTGGCCGGCTGGTTCGGACTCGGCACGGCCCTCGAGGCCGTCGGTGACGAAGAGGCACTGCGCCGCGCGTACGCCGAGTGGCCGCTGTTGCGCACGGTGATCGACAATGTCGGCATGAGCCTGGCGAAGGCCGACGACCGCATCGCGCAGCGCTACCTCGATCTCGGCGATCAGCCCGAACTCGCCGCGCTGGTCCTGGACGAGATGCGCCTCACGCGCCGCTGGGTCATCGCGATCACCGGCGGCGACGAGCTGCTCGCCAACAAGCCCGTGCTGCAGCGCGCCGTCAAGATGCGCAGCCCGTACGTCGACGCGCTGTCGCTGCTGCAGCTGCGCGCGCTGCGCACGCTGCGGGCGGGCGACGTGTCGGATGCCGACCTGCCGGGCTGGCAGCGGCTGCTGCTACTCAGCGTCTCGGGCGTCTCGGCGGGGCTGCAGAACACGGGGTGATCCCGAGCGTCGTCGCGCCGGTCGCGCGGGGCTGACCGCAACAACTCAGGAACGCCGATGGCGACGCGCGGGGCGACCCGCGGAATCACGCGGAGACAGCCCGCGCGTGGGCGCGCGACTCCTGTGTTATTGCGGCACGCCGGATGTTGCGGCACACCGGATGTTGCGGCACGCCGGATGTTGCGGCACGCCAGCGCCTGCGGCGCGCCAGCGCCTGCGCCGATCAGTCGACGCGGCGATCGTCGCGGTGGCGGGCGAGGGCGGCGCCGTAGCGCTCGGTCAGCTGGATCATGAGGTCGGGCGTGTCGCGGTCGAGGCCGAACACGTAACCCGGGAAGTCGAGGTCCTTCTGCAACGCCCAGATCTCCTCGTGCCGGTCAGGTGACAGCACCTGGGCGGGGTCACCGACGGCGACCCACCCGATCGGCACGACCGAGTCCGGCGGCAACACCGTGCGCAAGTGCACGACGGCGCCGATGCGCACCTCGCTGCGCGTGCCGATGCGCGCGCCGTTGAACACGCGCGTCCCGGTCGCGAGGAACACCTCGTCGGCGACCGTCGCCCCAGACAGACTCGCGGTCGGGCCGACCAGCACGTGCGAGCCGATGTGCACGGGGTTGGCCGCGCTCGCGCGGATCAGCGCGTTCTCCATCACGATGACGTTCTCGGCGAGGGTGATCGCGCCGCCCTCGGCAGTAATGACGGCGCCGTGCAGCACCTGGCATCCTGCCCCGATCGTGACCTCTCCCGAGACGACGGCGGTCGGCGCGACAACGGCGTCGGGGTGGATGCGGGGCCGCGCCCCGAGGTGCTCGAACTGCATGTCTGCCACCCTGCCGCTAGTGTGGGCAGGTCGCAACATCCTCATCGGTGCGGACCCGTGCGGCATTTCCCGATCGAGAGCTCCACCATGCCCCAACCGCTGCCCGACTCTGTCCAGTCCGTCTTCGAGGAAGTCATCCGCCGCAATCCCGGCGAGACCGAGTTCCACCAGGCCGTGCGCGAAGTCCTCGAGAGCCTGGGCCCGGTCATCGCGAAGCACCCGCAGTACACCGACGGCGAGATCATTCGACGCCTGTGCGAGCCCGAGCGGCAGATCATCTTCCGGGTGCCGTGGACCGATGACGCCGGCCGCGTGCAGCTCAACCGTGGGTTCCGCGTCGAGTTCAACTCGGCTCTCGGCCCATTCAAGGGCGGGCTGCGCTTCCACCCGAGCGTCTACCTCGGCATCGTCAAGTTCCTCGGCTTCGAGCAGATCTTCAAGAACTCGCTCACGGGTCTGCCGATCGGCGGAGGCAAGGGCGGCTCGGACTTCGATCCGAAGGGCCGGTCGGATGCCGAGATCATGCGCTTCAGCCAGTCGTTCATGACCGAGCTGTACCGCCACATCGGCGAGTACACCGACGTCCCCGCCGGCGACATCGGCGTCGGCACGCGCGAGATCGGCTACATGTTCGGTCAGTACAAGCGCATCACGAACCGCTATGAGTCGGGTGTCCTCACCGGAAAGGGCCTGACCTGGGGCGGTTCCCGCGTGCGCACCGAGGCGACCGGATACGGCGCCGTCTTCTTCGTCGACGAGATGCTGCGCGCGACGGGCGACTCGTTCGAGGGCAAGCGCGTGGTCGTGTCGGGCTCGGGCAACGTCGCGATCTACGCGATCGAGAAGATCCACCAGCTGGGCGGCACGGTCGTCGCGTGCTCGGACTCGAACGGCTACATCGTCGACGAGCAGGGCATCGACCTCGACCTCCTCAAGGAGATCAAAAACGGCCACCGCGGACGCGTCGCCGACTACGCCGCCGCGCGCGGCGCTCACGTCGCCTACGTCGAGGGCGGCTCGATCTGGGACGTCCCGTGTGATGTCGCGCTACCCTGCGCGACGCAGAACGAACTGCCCGAGGATGCCGCGCGCGCGCTCGTCCGCAACGGCTGCACGATCGTCGCCGAGGGCGCCAACATGCCCACGACGCCGACCGCGATCCGGGTGCTGCGCGAGGCCGGCGTGCGCTTCGCCCCCGGCAAGGCGGCCAACGCGGGTGGTGTGGCGACGAGTGCCCTCGAGATGCAGCAGAACGCCTCGCGCGATTCGTGGAGCTTCGAGCACACCGAGGAGCGCCTGCAGACGATCATGCGCCAGATCCACGACCGGTGCCTGACGACCGCCGATGAGTACGGCGCCCCCGGAGACTACGTCGCCGGCGCCAACATCGCCGGCTTCACGCGCGTCGCCGACGCGATGCTCGCACTCGGCCTCATCTGAGGTTGCGCCCGCCCGGCGACGCGTGGTGGCGCCGGGGCGGGCGATCTTGTTGGCGCGAATGTGCCCCTGGGCATCCTTGAGATGCGCATTTGCGCCAGCCTTCTGGGTGCGCGGGGAACCAGGTGGCACGTAGGAACAGCTCAGCAGCCCCGAGCTGGTCGCCAGCGCCACCCGGTTTGGCACGCGCAGATTCGGGCGGCGCGGAGGAACAGCTCAGCAGCCCCGAGGTGGTCGCCAGCATCACCTGGTTGGGGGCGGGGAACCAGGTGGCACGTAGGAACAGCTCAGCGGCCCCGAGGTGGTCCCCAGCACCACCTGGTTTGGCATGCGCGGACTCAGGTGGCGCGGAGGAACAGCTCAGCCGCCACGAGGTGGTCGCCAGTGCCACCTGGATACGCGAGGCCGCGGGTCCCATCTGAGGGCTACGCCGCGCGGGCGCGCGAATAGTTGGCGCAGATGTGCCCCTGGGCGTCGTTGAGGTGCGCATTTGCGCCAACTCTTTGGCGGCGAGGGGTGGATGCCTGGACGCTGGATGCCCCGAGGCCCGCCGCGCCGGCCCCAGCGCCCGCGCCGAGTCAGGCCTCGGCTGCGGTGGGCAGCGGGTAGAGCTGGTCGAGCAGCTGCGCGACCCAGGCGATGAGGTCGGCGTCGGCGAGCGGCTCGCCTCCGGCTGAGGGCAGCGGGACGATCATCGCCTCTCCCCCGGCGAGCACCTTCGACTTGGGGTACAGACGCTGCAGCCGCACCCGCATCGAGTCCGCCGCGGGCGCCGGGGCGACGCGCAGGTTCGGACCCATCGCGACGACGTCGGTCAGTTGCGCCTGCGCGGCGCGGCGCCGCAGGCGCGCGACGCGGAACAGCCCGTCGACTTCGGCGGGCGCCTGGCCGTAGCGGTCCTCGAGCTCTTCGCGCACGAGGTCGATCGCGTCGGTGCTCGCACCGGAGGCATCCGCACCCGCGCCCCCGCCAGAACCAGCACCCGACCCAGCACCCGCACCCGACCCAGCACCAGAAACCGAACCCGCCGCAGCCGACAGCTTCTGGTACGCCTCGAGGCGCAGCCGCTCGCTGTCGATGTAGGACTCGGGGATGCGCGCCTCGACGGGCAGCTCGAGACGCAGCTCGGCCGGCCCCTCGACCTCGTCGCCGCGGAAGGTCGACACGGCCTCGCCGATCATCCGCAGGTACAGGTCGAAGCCGACGCCGGCGATGTGTCCGGCCTGCTCGGCTCCGAGGAGGTTGCCGGCGCCGCGGATCTCGAGGTCCTTCAGCGCGACCTGCATGCCGCTGCCGAGGTCGTTGTTGACGGCGATCGTCTCGAGCCGGTCGGCCGCCGTCTCAGACAGCGGCTTGAGCTCGTCGTACAGGAAGTACGCGTACGCCCGTTCGCGCCCACGCCCGACGCGCCCGCGCAGCTGGTGCAGCTGGGAGAGCCCGTACTTGTCGGCACGGTCGATGATGATCGTGTTCGCGTTCGAGATGTCGAGCCCGGTCTCGATGATCGTCGTCGAGACGAGCACGTCGAACCGCCGCTCCCAGAACCCGTCGACGACCTCTTCGAGCGCGTGCTCACCCATCTGCCCGTGCGCGACGGCGATGCGCGCCTCGGGAACGAGTTCGGCCAGCTGCGCCGCGACACGCTGGATCGACTGCACGCGGTTGTGCACGTAGAACACCTGGCCTTCGCGCAGCAGCTCGCGCCGGATCGCCGCGGCGATCTGCTTGTCGCTGCGGGCGCCGACGTAGGAGAGGATCGGATGCCTGTCCTCCGGTGGCGTCTGCAACGTCGACATCTCACGGATGCCCGTGACGGCCATCTCGAGCGTACGCGGGATCGGGGTCGCGCTCATCGCGAGGATGTCGACGCCGGTCTTGAGCTTCTTCAGGGCATCCTTGTGCTCGACGCCGAACCGCTGCTCCTCGTCGATGATCATGAGGCCGAGGTCTTTGAAGATCACCTTCTCGGTGAGGATGCGGTGCGTGCCGATCACCATGTCGACGGTGCCGTCGGTGAGTCCCGCGAGCGTGTCGCGCGCCTCTTTGTCGGTCTGGAACCGCGACAGCGGCCGCACCTTCACGGGGAAGCCCGCGAAGCGCTCGGTGAAGGTCTCGAGGTGCTGCTTGACGAGCAGCGTCGTGGGCACGAGCATCGCGACCTGCTTGCCGTCCTGGATCGCCTTGAACGCCGCGCGCACGGCGACCTCGGTCTTGCCGAAGCCGACGTCGCCCGACAGCAGCCGGTCCATCGGGATCGGTCGCTCCATGTCGGCCTTGATCTCGTCGATCGTCTGCAGCTGGTCGGGCGTCTCGGCGAACGGGAACGCCTCTTCGAGCTCGCGCTGCCAGGGCGTGTCGGGGCCAAACGCGTGCCCCTTGGCGGCCATGCGCGCCGAGTAGAGCTTGACGAGCTCGACCGCGATGTCGCGGACGGCCTTGCGCGCCTTGCCCTTCGCCGCGGCCCAGTCGCTGCCGCCCATCTTCGACAGCGCCGGGGCGTCGCCGCCGACGTAACGGCTCAGCAGATCGAGCTGGTCGGTGGGCACGAACAGCTTGTCACCGGGATGCCCGCGCTTGGACGGCGCGTACTCGAGCACGAGGTACTCGCGCGTCGTCTTGACCGCGTTGCGCCCGCCGCTGGAGACCTCGCGCTGCACGAGTTCGACGAACTTGCCGATGCCGTGCGTCGAGTGCACGACGACGTCGCCGGGCTTGAGCTGCAGTGGGTCGACGACGTTGCGGCGCCGCGACGCGAGCTTCTTGACGACCTGGCCGTCGGCGCCGATCGTGCGGCCGTAGAACTCCGACTCGGTGAGCACGGCGAGCTTCGCGTCGGGCAGTTCGAATCCGCTCTCCAGCGCTCCGAGCACGGCCGTCGCGACGCCGGAGTCGGGGGCATCCGCGAGGTCGTCGACGGCACGCGCCGCGATGCCGCGTTCGGCGAGCACGTCACGGGCGCGGTCGACGAGGCCGGGGCCGGATGCCGCGACGACGACCGCCCAGCCGTCGGCGACGAGCTCGCCGACGTGCGCCGTGGCACCGTCGACGTTGCCCTGGAACGAGGGCACGGGCCGGGCCGGCACGCGCACGACATCGCTGTCGCCGAGGCCTTCGTCGGCGGCATCCGCTTCGCCCGAATCGAAGCCGCTGAACGCCCACCAGGCGCCGCGGCGCTCGGCGGCGGCCCGCCGCAGATCGGGGAGGGTCAGGAAGTCGCCCGCCTCGAGGTCGACGGGGCTGTCGGCGCCGGCGGTCGCGGCACTCCACGCCGCCTCGAGGAACTCGCGGTTGGTCTCGCTGAGCGTCATGGCCCGCGCGACGGCACGCTCGGGGTCGATGAGCGCCGCGGCCGAACCGCGCGGCAGATAGTCCACGAGCGGGAGGACCGCGTCGGCGACGCTCGTCAGCAGCGACTCCATGCCTTCGACGGGGATGCCTTCGCTCATCTTCTCGAGCATCGCGCGCAGGCCGGGGAACCGGTCGTGCAGCGCAGCTGCGCGCGCCCGCACGTCGGGCGTGAGCAGCAGTTCGCGCCCGGGCAGCAGGGTGACGCCCGCGACGTCGCCCGGCAGCGACCGCTGGTCGGCCACCGAGAACGCCCGGATCTGCTCGACCTCGTCGCCGAAGAACTCGACGCGATACGGGTGGTCGGCGTTCGGCGGGAAGACATCGAGGATGCCACCGCGCACGGCGAACTCGCCGCGACGCGACACCATGTCGACGCGCACGTAGGCCAGTTCGACGAGGCGTCGCACGACCGCTTCCAGGTCGTGACCGCGCGCGCCCGCCGACAGCTCGAGCACACCGGCGTCGGTGAGTCCGGCGGCGATCGGCTGCAGTGCGGCGCGGACGGATGCCGTGACGATGAGCGGACCACTGTCGGTCTCACTCCACGCGGCGGCGTCGCGCAGCACCGACAGCCGGCGCCCGACGGTTTCGGCAGACGGGCTGAGCCGCTCGTGCGGAAGGGTCTCCCACGCCGGGAAGTGCCGCACCACCGCATCGGGCACGAGGCTCTGCAGCGCCGCCCCGATACTCTCGGCGCGCCGACCCGTGGGGGTGATCACGAGCACCGACCGCGGCGCGTCGGTGCCGCGGCGGGCGTCGAGCAGTGCCGCCAGCACGGGGGCATCCAGCCCCGGAAGCATCGAGAAGTCGGTGTCGATACGGGCCGCTTCGGCGGCTGCCTGCACGGACGGAGCCTGCGTCAGGGCGCGCGCGATCCCGGAAACTGTCACCGAACGAGTCTATTCCGCCCCGCCGACACGCAGACTGCGGCTGTCTCTAGGATGGGCGGGTGAGCGACTACCCGCAGATTCCCCCGTCCTACCCGCTCGCGCAGCCCTACCCGCCGCCCGTACGCACCGACTCGCCTGCGCTCGGTACGATCGCGCTGCTTCTGGCGATCGCCGGAGCGGTCGGTGCGACGATCATCGCCGTGTTCGCGGGCGTCGCCGCCGGTCCCGACGTCCTGCGCGCACTCGAGAGCACGACGCCCGACGGGTCGATCGACCTGAGCCTGCTCTCCCCCGTGCGCGGGTGGGTGCTCACCGGCGAGGTCGCGTTCTGGGCCGGCACGGTGCTGGGGATCTGGGCGATCGTGCAGGGTGGCATCGCCCTGGCATCCCGTCGTGGCTTCGGCGCCGGACTCGCCGCGATCATCGTCGCGGCGGTCGGCCCCGTCGTCTTCGTCGTCGCGCTCACGCTCGCACTCGGCGTCGGCGCCGGTCTCGAAGGACTCTGAGCCGCCGCGACTCGCGGTCAGGCGCGCGGCGCGTGGTGCTTCTGCTGCGCCGCGAGCAGGCCCTCGTCGATGAGCTGCTCGACGGCGTCGGCGGCGTCCCCGAGCAGCAGCGGCAGCTGCGTGCGCTGCGCCGCCGAGAACGGGTCTAGCACCCAGTCGGCCGGGTCCTGGCGCCCCGGCGGGCGGCCGATGCCGACGCGCACGCGCGGGAACTCCGCGGTGCCGAGTGCCTTGGCGACATCACGGATGCCGTTGTGTCCGCCGTGCCCGCCGCCGACCTTGAGCTTGATGGTGTCGAACGGGATGTCGAGCTCGTCGTGGATCAGCACGACACGCTCGGCCGGCACGTCGTAGAAACGCGCGAGCTGCGAGACGGGCCCGCCCGACACGTTCATGAACGAGTTCGGCGCGGCGAGCACGAGCTTCGCGGCGCCCGGTCGCAACCAGGTCTCGGCGACGCGCGCGTTCGCCTTGTGCGCGCGCAGGGTCTCGCCGCGACGCGCGGCGAGTTCACCGACGACCATCTGGCCGACGTTGTGCCGCGTCTGCTCGTACTTGGCACCCGGGTTACCCAGGCCCACCACCAGCCACGTGTCAGCCATCTGCTCCCTTTCGACGACGAAGCCCGTCCCCACCAGTATCGGTGGCGACGGGCTCCGTGCTGTGCGTGCTGATTACTCGGCGGCCTCGGGCGCGGCGGCCTCGTCCTCAGCGGCGACCTCGTCCTCGACGGCGGCCGCGGCGGCGGGCACCGAGATGGCGACGATCAGGGTCTCGGGCTCGGTGACGAGCGCGGCGCCCTTCGGGAGCTTCAGGTCGGCAGCGGTGATGTGCGTGCCGTCCTCGAGGCCCTCGACGTCGACCTCGACGTGCTCCGGGATGTGCGTGGCCTCGACCTCGAGCAGGACCGTCGTGTTGTCGAGGTTCGCGATCGTGCCGGCGAAGGGCTCGCCCACGACGAGAACGGGCACGTCGACCTGAATCTTCTCGCCCTTCTTCACGACGAGCAGGTCGATGTGCTCGATGATCTGGTGCACGGGGTCCTTCTGCACGTCCTTGACGAGCGCGAGCTGCTGCTTGCCGGCGACCTCGAGCTCGAGCACCGCGTTGGCGCGGCGGATGAGCAGCGAGACCTGGTGGCCCGGCAGCGCGACGTGCACGGGGTCGGTGCCGTGGCCGTAGATGACGGCGGGGATGCTGCCGGCGGCGCGCAGACGGCGGGCGAAGCCCTTGCCGAAGTTCTCGCGGACCTCGGCGACGACAGTGGAGTCGTTCTCGGTGGCCATGGTGTTCTCCTTGAAGTACGACCCGCCGTGCGGGTCTGGGTCTGGGTCTCGACTCGAACGCTCGCGCGTGAGGAGAGCCTGCCGGAGTACCGAGTGGCTCGCATCACCGCGTCGATCACGGATGGGTCCTTGTGGACGGCATCCCTCGCCGAAGTGCAGTGACGAGTCTACCAGCCCGGTACAGTGGGAACATCACGACCGCTTGCACGAGGAGGCACCATGGACTACGGCTGGATCACGCACGCGTTCCTCTGGCTCATCGGCCTCATGTCGGTCGTCGCCGTCATCGGCACCGCGGGCGCCCTGTGGTCGATGGGACGCTCGGGCTACCGCAAGGACTGACCCCGCCGCAGCCCCCGTCTGTGGCGCTCAGCGTGCGCCGCTGAGCAGACTCGCGATGCGGTCCACGACCGACTCGAGGTCGGCGTCGTCGGCGACGCGCACGCCCGGCTCGTCTGCCGTCAGCGGATCGACCTGTGCCGCTGGAGCAGGTACGCGCGACCTGCCGAACCAGCGGCGGCGCGCGACGGGTGCCTCGTCATTCGCGACGATCTCGGCGAAGACGATCCCCGGGATCCGCTCACGGACGCGGTCGCGCCACGCGCGCGACAGCGATCCGCTCGCCACGACGAGCGTGTTCTCGCGCGAGAACGACAGCGCGAGGGCATCCAGCCACAACTCCCTCGGATCGCCCGCCGCTTTCGCCCGCGACCCGGTCGGGTAGAGCTCGGCACCATCGACGAAGCGCACCCGCAGCCGCGCCGCGAGGGCGGCCGCGACGAGCGTCGTGCCCGATCCGGGCGGCCCGGTCACGATGATGCGGCTCATGCTCCGATGCTAACGGCGAGCAGGCGCGCGGCAGCGCAGCCGCGCCCGTCGCGGCGCGACCGTCAGACGACCGAGGTCATGCCGCCGTCGATGACGAGATTCTGCCCCGAGACGAAGCTCGACGCGTCGGAGGCGAGGAACAGCAGCGCGCCGTCGAGCTCGGCGAAGTCGCCCCAGCGCCCGGCGGGCGTGCGGGCTTCGAGCCAGGCCGTGAACTCAGGGTTGCCGGTGAGGTCGCGGTTCATCTCGGTCGCGAAGTATCCGGGCGAGAGCGTATTGACCTGGATGCCATGACGCGCGAGGTCTGCCGCCATGCCGCGGCTGAGCTGCGCGATGCCGGCCTTCGACGCCGAGTACGGGGCGATCGTCTGCCGGGCGAGAACCGACTGCACCGAGCCGATGTTGACGATCTTGCCCGAGCCGCGCGCGACGAACCCCGGCGCGAAGGCGCGGGCGACGTAGAACGGGCCGGACAGGTTCGCCGCGATCAGCTGATCCCAGTCTGAGACGGAGAACTCCTGGAACGGCGCGCGCCGCTGCACCCCCGCGTTGTTGACGAGGATGTCGGGCAGCCCGTGCTCATCGACCATCGCGGCGATCGCGGCGGCGACGGCGTCGGCATCGGTCACGTCGAACGAGACCGATGCCGCCTCGCGGCCGGACAGCTCGGTCATCTCGACGCGCGACTGCTCGAGTGCCTCGGGGTCGCGGCCGTGCACGATCAGGCGCGCACCGCCCCGGGCCAGCGCCCGCGCGAGCGAGCGCCCGAGGCCGCGGGAAGAGCCCGTGACGAAGGCGAGGCGGTCGGTCACACTGAACAGATCGGTCATGTCGGGTTCTCCTGTCGGTCGCCGTCGAGGCGGGAGCGGATGCGGGCGGCGACTTCGAGGACGCGTCCCGCGTTCAGTTCGGCGAACCCGGGCTCGTCGGGTGCGAGATGCTCGAGCGCCGCCATCTGCGAGTCGAGCAGCGCGGGCGGCATGAAGTGCTCGCGCGTGCGCATGCGCCGGTCGAGCTCGTCACGGTCGACGGTGAGCTCGACGAAGACGGCGTCGGGTGCTGTCTGCAGGATCCGGTCGCGGTAGCGGCGCGCGAGCGCCGAGCACGCGATGACGCCGCCTCCGGGCATGTCGCGCAGCGTCTGGGCGACGATGTCGAGCCACGGCCAGCGGTCATCGTCGTCGAGCGGCGTGCCCTGCGACATCTTCGCGACGTTGGCGGCGGGGTGCAGGTCGTCGGCGTCGATGAAGTCGACGGCGAGGTCGACCGCGAGCGCCGCGCCGACGGCGGTCTTGCCCGAGCCGGACGGGCCCATCACGACGATGCGGTACGGCGTGGTGGTCATGACGCCACCGCCGCAGCAGCCGCGCCAGCTGAGCCGGATGCCCCCGCAAAAGCGAGCAGGACCTTCGCCGACACCGAGGCATCCCCCGCCGTGGCGAAGGCATCCAGCGCTTCAGCGGCGGTGAACGTGTGGGTCACGACTGGGTCGACGGCGAGTGAGCCGTCGGCGAGGGCGGCGATCACGTCGGCGAACTCGGCGCCGAAGCGGAACGACCCGACGAGGGTCAGCTCTCGCGTGATCGCGGTCGCCACAGGTGCCGGAACGTCGCCCGAGCGCTGCAGCCCGACGAGCACGACGGTGCCCCCGCGCTGCGCGGCCGAGACGGCGGCGGCCAGACCCGGGACGGTGCCACTGGATTCGATCACGACATCGGCGTGCAGTGCAGCGATCGCCTCGCCCTCACGCGCGTCGAGCGTACGCGCACCCAGCTGCTCGGCGATCTCGCGCGGGCGGGAGTGCAGATCGGTCGCGATGACCTCGGCCGCGCCGTGGTGCAGCGCAACGGCCGCCGCGAGCAGGCCGATCGGCCCCGACCCGATGACGACGACCCGCAGTCCTGTGACCGATCCGGCACGCTCGACGGCGTGCCATGCGACGGCGGCGGGCTCGGCGAGCGCTCCGCGGCGCAGGTCGAGGGTCTCGGGCAGCGGGTACAGCATGCGCGCGGGCAGCGCGACGCGATCGGCGAATCCGCCCTGCGTGTGCGGCAGGTGCATCGCCGAGCCGAGATAGGTGGATGCCGGGGCGAGGTTCGGGCGGTCTTCAGGGTAGGGCGTCACCCCATCGCCGTGCGGCGTCAGCGGGTGCACCGCGACGCGCGTGCCGACAGCTGGGCCCGTCCCGTCGGCGGCTGCCACCACGACCGTGCCGGACAGCTCGTGCCCGAGCACCATCGGCTCGCGCAGGATCGATGCTCCGGCGGCGCCGTGGCGCCAGTAGTGCAGGTCCGAGCCGCAGACGCCGCCGTAGGCGACCTCGACGATGGCTTCGTCTGCGGCGGGCGCCGGCTCGCCGACGTCTTCGATGCGCAGATCGTCGGCGGCGTGCGCGACGACGGCGGTGTTGCTCATGCTCGTGTCCCCTTCTCGGTCTGCGACTACCCGTGCTGCCGCGGGCTCAGCGCGTCGGTGTGCTGAGCCGGACGGCGCCGACGGTCACGTCGATGCGCTGGCCCGGCTGTACCGGGCTCTGGCTGTGCGGCGCCCCGGTCATGATGACGTCGCCCGGTCCCAGTGTCGTCCATCGTGCGACGTACGCAAGGCACTGCGCGATCGACATCGGCAGCGCCGTGGCATCCGTCACCGCGACCTGCTCGCCGTCAAGCGACAGCGTCAGCGTGACGGTGTCGAGGGGTGCCTCGGTGTCGATCCACACAGCCAGCGGCGTGTAGCCCTCCCCCGTCTTTCCCTCGAAGTTGCGCGGGTCGAAGACCATGCGGTCGGGGCTGGACAAGTCGTTCACGGCCGTGAACCCCAGGACGTACGACGCGGCGTTCGCCTCGGTCAGCCCCGTCGTGTCGCGACCGATCACGACAGCGATCTCGCCTTCGGCGACCGTCTGCCCGGCATCCCGCCGCAGTGTGACCGTCTGTCCACTCGCGACGACCGTGCGCGGACTCTTCAGCCACGCCTGCACGGGCGACTCATGCGCAGGTCCGTTCTGGGCGATTCCGACGACGACGAGAGGGGCAGATGCCGCGAGCGGCTCACCGTCGACGGCGGATGCCACATCGACGGGCCGCCGCCCCGCCGCGAAGGCGGCGTACGGGTCTTCGATCTGGACGAGGCGTTCGCCGTCCGCACGCACGTGGACGATCTCGCCCGACGGCGTCTGCACGCGTCCGATCAGCATGTCTGCACCCTCTCGCGTCGCCGGCCGGTCACCAGCGGACCGTGCGGATCGTGACCGTCGTCGACGAGACGCCTTCGCCCGACTCTTCACGCGACACCTTGACGGCGTCATCGGTGCGGGTCAGGTCGCGGCGCAGAGTCTCGGGCACGAGGTACGTCGACGCGGTCGTGATGAGGGCGAGCGTGGCCATGTAGATGCCCAGCAGCACCCAGTTGCCGCCGCTGACGGCGATCAGGTACGCACCCAGCACACCGGCCAGGCCTCCCGCGAGCACTGCCGAGATCTCGCGCGCCATCGCGACGCCGAGGTAGCGGTGCCGGTTGCCGAACATCTCGGGCAGCATGGCGCACTGGGGGCCGAGCATGACGTTGACACCGAAGCCGATGCCGACGGCGATGACGGCGATGGCGATCGCGTGGTTCTGCAGCGTCAGCAGCCACCAGGCGGGGAACGAGTACACCAGCAGGAACACGGATCCGATGCGGTAGACCGTGCGGCGGCCGAGTCGGTCAGACAGCGCGCCCGTGAGCGGAACCGTGAAGATGCCGATGAGCGATCCGAGGGTGACACCCCACGTCAGCAGGCTCTTGTCGGCGTTCTGACCGGCGACGGCCACGAAGAACGTGAGCGCGAGCGTGTTGAACATGTACGAGCCGCCGTTCTCGGCCATGCGCAGGCCGATGCCGACGATGACGCCCGGCAGTCCGTGGCCGAAGATCTCGCGGATCGGACGGTCAGAGATCTGCTCGCTCTTCTCGAGCTCGATGAAGGTCGGCGTCTCACGCAGCCGCATGCGGATGAACACGGCGACGAGGATCAGCAGGAACGAGGCGAGGAACGGCACGCGCCAGCCCCACGACAGCAGCTGGTCTTCGGGCAGCAGCGTGATGAGGCCGAAGACGACCGCGGCCAGCAGGGTGCCTGCCTGGATGCCGATGAACGGCAGCGCCGCGAAGAAGCCACGACGGCGAACCGGGGCGTACTCGGCCATCAGCACCGTCGCGCCGGCCTGCTCGGCACCCGCACCGAAGCCCTGCAGAAGGCGCATCAGCACGAGCAGCGCGGGGGCCCACAGGCCGATCTGCTCGTAGGTGGGCAGCAGGCCGATCGCCGTCGAAGCCCCGCCCATCAGCAGGATCGTGATGACGAGCACCCACTTGCGCCCGAGCTTGTCGCCGAGCGTTCCGAAGAACAGACCGCCGAACGGGCGGGCGACGAAGCCGACGCCGAAGGTCGCGAAGGCGGCGACCGTCGCCATGGCGGGGTCATCCTGCGAGAAGAACAGGACGTTGAAGATGAGTGCCGTCGACAACCCGTACAGGGCGAAGTCGAAATACTCAAGTGCGCTGCCGACGCTCGACGCGAGCGTCGCACGGCGCAGATTGGCGGCGTACTCCGGATCTTCCGTCGGCGCCTGCGGCTTCGTAAGCGATTCGTCTGTCACTGCCATCTCCCTTGATCGGCACGGCTTCATTGCGTGTGTCAGGCCACCATACCAACCCGCTGAACAATGTTCAATATCTTGGACAGCGATTTTCGGGACGAGCTTCTCAGACCCGACGAACCGCCGCGCTGAACGGGTTGGTGAGCTCGCGTGCGGCGCTCTGCAGCGCCGCGGCGACCGTCGCGATGCGCTCGTCACTGGCATCCGCCGTCGGGATGCCGACACCGATCGCCAACTGCGGGTCACCCGGCGCCCACCCCTCGAGCGGCACGGCGACACCCACGATGCCGACGAAGGACTCCTCGGCATCCAGCGCCCAGCCGCGCGCCCGCGCGGCGGCGAGCCGCTCCAGGAGTCCGGGCAGATCGCGCGTCGAGTTCTCCGTCACGGCGGGGAAGGTCGCGTCGGCGCCCAGCAGATCGGTGATCTCGGCGTCGCTCAGCGTCGACAGCATCGCACGCCCGGTCGCGCTGAGCGCGGCGGGTAGGCGTGAGCCCAGCGGCGTGCCGATGCGCAGCGACCGCGAGCCCTCGTGGCGCGCGATGTACAGCGCGTCCGGACCGTCCAGGATCGCGACCTGCACGAGCTCGGAGGCGAGCACAGGCGACGCGTCGCACACGCCGTAGAACTCGCGCACCTGATTGAACTGCGCGGCGAAGGCACCGCCGAGCTCAGCCGTCCGCAGACCCAGCCGGTAGCCGCGCGCGCCGCGCTCGACCATCCGCGACGCTTCCAGCGCGAGACAGAGGTTGGCCGTCGACGATTTCGCGAGGCCGAGAGCTGCAGCGAGCTCGGTGAGATTCATCGGCTCGCCAGCCTCGGCCAGCAACTCAAGCAGGCGGATGCTGCGTGTGACGGCGGGTGCCGGATCGCGGCTCGTGCGGTCGTCGGCGACGTCGGTCATGGCTCTCCTCCCCGTCGCGCCTGCCACGGCGCGCGGACGTCAGTAGAACTCGACCGTATCGACAACCGCGCGCATCGGCGCGCCATCGAGCAGTCGCGTCGCGTCGTCCGCGAAGCGGCGCGCGATGCGCTCCTCCTCGCGCGAGCTCAGCGCAGCAGTGTGCGGGCTGATGAGCACCTGTGGGTGATTCCACAGCGGCGAGTCCTGCGCGAGCGGCTCGACCTCGAACACGTCGAGCGCAGCGAAGGCGACCGTCCCGTCGTCAAGCGCCTTCAGCAGCGCGACCTCGTCGATCACGGTGCCGCGTCCGACGCTCGCAACAATAAGACCTGGGCGGGCCGCCGCGAAGACGCGTTCGCCGATGAGGTGGTAGGTCTGGTCGGTGCCGGGAAGGGTCACCACGATGGCATCCACTTCGGCCACTGCCGCTTCGAGCTCGTCGAGCGGAATGAGCCGGTCGACGCCGGCGACGGCCTCGCCGGACCGCGTCGTGCCCCAGACCCGCGCTCCGAGCGCGTGGAAGCGCGCGGCGCACTCCGCGCCGATGCCGCCGAGGCCGACGACCAAGACGGTCATCTCGTCGATCTGGCGCATCTCCCAGCGATCGGGCCAGACCCGCTCGCTCTTGTCCTGGGCGAGTCGAGGCAGATTCTTCGCGCCCGCCATCACGCCGAACACGGCGAACTCGGCGAGCGGACCGCCGTGGACCCCTGCGCTCGTCGTGAAGACGATGCGGTCGAGGTCGGCGCGGTCCAGGCCCGCGGCGCGCACCTGGGCACCGCCGCCGGCCGCCGTCGTCATGACCCAGCGCAGCTTCGGGTTGGCACTGACCGTGCGGGCGAGTGCGGCCGGGTTCACATCGGGGATGCCGAACAGCGCGTCGGCGGAATCGACCATGCGGTCGAACGCCTCCTGCTGCGCCGGCGTGCGCCGGAACGCCGGATCACCGGACCAATCGGCGGGCCCACGCATCGGCGGTGTGAGATCGTGGTCACGGATGACCTGCACGCGCGGTTCGAGCGTCTCGATGAGCTGGCACAGGTCCTCACGCAGCGGCACGGCCGCGACGACGCGCAGGTCCGAAGACTTCTCCGACATCCGATTCCCTTCCTTGGGTGGATATGACGTTCTTTCACTGTAGCGTACGTCCAGCATATTGAACAGTGTTCGAATGGCTGAACTGCGCTAGGGTGTCGGCATGAGTTCACTTCTCAATGACGAGACCCTCCCCCGACTCGGCATCCTCGGCCTCGGCGCCATGGGCGAACCGATGGCCCAGCGCTTGCTCGCGGCACACGGATCGGTCGTCGTGCACGCCCGCTCACCCCGTCCTACTCTTGTCGCGGCCGGAGCAACCTGGGCCGCGACACCGCGCGAACTGGCAGCCACCAGCGACGCCGTGCTCGTGATGCTGCCCGACCTGCCCGAGCTGCGCGCGGCGCTCGACGGCCCCGATGGGCTGCTCGCCGGCGCCGGCGACCTGCTGCTGATGATCGGCTCGACCTCCTCCCCCGTCGGCGTGCGCGATCTCGCGATCGAACTGGCCCAGGCGACCGACGGACGTGTGCACGTCGTGGACTGCCCCGTCTCAGGCGGCGTCGACGGCGCGACCGACGGCACCCTGTCGATCATGCTGGGCGGCACGGATGCCGATGCCGCGCGCGCCGCCGCGCTGCTCGCGCCGTGCGGCACGCCCGTGCACCTGGGCCCCCTCGGGGCCGGTGAAGTCGCGAAGGCGTGCAACCAGCTCGTCGTGGCCGCCACCATCACCGCGCTCGGCGAGGCGACCGAGCTCGCCGCCCGCTCGGGGCTCGACCTCGAGGCGCTGTGGACGCTGCTGGCCGGCGGCTACGCCGGATCGCGCCTGCTCGAGACGCGCAAGAGCCGGCTCGTCGCGGGCGACGACTCACCCTCCGGAGCGGCGAAGTACATGGTGAAGGACCTCGGCTTCGCCGCAGACATCGCGGATGCCACGGGCATCCACGCCGCACTCTTGCCCGCCCTGCGCTGCATCTTCGACGAGATCGTCACGGCCGGCCTCGGCGACCGCGACATCTCGGTCACCCGCCGCCTCACCGCCCAGCGCTGAGGACGGCCAGCGCCGCGGCCACGCGGGCGACGATCTCGTCGACGGGAGCGGCGACGTCGGCGACGACGCCGACCTCGTCGGGGTCGAGTCGCTCGAGGGTGTCGAGTTGCGAGGTCAGCAGGCTCGCGGGCATGAAGTGGTCGGTGCGCGCCGTCGCGCGGGCGGCGAACAGCTCGCGGGTGCCGTCGAGGTGCACGAACACGACCTCGGGCGCGTGCGCGCGGATGCGGTCACGGTAGACGCGGCGCAGCGCACTGCACGCCATCACGAGCCCGTCGCCGGATGCCGCGAAGCACGCTCCGACGGCATCCAGCCACGGCCAGCGATCGTCGTCGGTCAGCGGCGTGCCGGATGCCATCTTGGTGCGGTTGGCCTGCGGATGCAGATCGTCCGCGTCGGCGAAGGGCACCTGCAGCGCCTGCGCGAGGGCGGCGCCGACCGTGGACTTGCCCGCGGCCGACACCCCCATCACGCAGACGAGCCGCGCCCGACCGGTCACCAGTCGTGCACCGTGCCGTCGGCCAGGCGGTTGTACGGCAGGTACGCCTGCTCGTAGGGGTACTTGCCCGCCTCGTCCTGGTCGAGTTCGACACCGATCCCGGGGTTGTCACCCGGGTGCAGCAGACCGTCGCGCCACGTGAACGACTGCTGGAACACCTCGTCGGTCTTGGCGCCGTGCTGCATGTACTCCTGGATGCCGAAGTTGTGGATCGCGAGACCCACGTGCATCTGCGCGGCCATACCGACCGGCGAGATGTCGGTCGGCCCGTGGAAGCCCGACTTGATCTGGTAGAGCGCCGCGTATTCCATCGTCTTCTTCAGCGGCGTGACACCGCCCATGTGCGTGACGGCACCGCGGACGTAGTCGATCAGCTGGTCGCGCACGAGGTCCTTGAAGTCCCAGACCGTGTTGAAGATCTCGCCGATTGCGAGCGGCGTCGTCGTGTGCTGGCGGACGAGCTTGAGCGCCTCCTGGTTCTCGGCCGGCGTGCAGTCCTCGAGCCAGAACAGGTCGTACGGCTCGAGCGACTTGCCGAGCTTGGCTGCCTGCAGGGGCGTCATCCGGTGGTGGCCGTCGTGCAGCAGCGGGATCTCGGCACCGAACTCGTTACGCACGGCCTCGAAGACGCCGGGCAGGTGGCGCAGGTACGCCCGCGTGTCCCAGTCCTCCTGCACGGGCTTCGCACCGCGGCGCGCCGGCTCGTGGTCGTAGCGAGCCTCGCCGCCGCCGGTGTCAGCCGACTGCGACGCGATGCCGTAGATCGCCTTCAGGCCGGGCACGCCGGTCTGCACGCGGATGGCGCGGTAGCCCTGCTCCTGGTGCGAGCGGATCGAGTCGAACAGCTCGGGAAGCTCCTTGCCCGACGCGTGGCCGTACGCGAGCAGGCCCTCGCGCGATGCCCCGCCGAGCAGTTGATAAAGCGGCATGCCAGCGGCCTTCGCCTTGATGTCCCACAGGGCCATGTCGACGGCGGCGATCGCCGCCATCGTGACGGGCCCACGGCGCCAGTAGGCGGACCGGTACAGGAACTGCCAGGTGTCCTCGATCTTCGAGGCATCCGACCCGATCAGCAGCGGCACGACGTGCTCTTGCAGGTAGGCGACGACCGCGAGCTCGCGACCGTTGAGCGTCGCGTCGCCGAGACCGGTGAGCCCGTCATCGGTGGTCAGCTTCAGCGTGACGAAGTTGCGATCGGGGCTGGTGACGATGACTTCAGCCTTGTCGATGATCATGATGATTCCTTTGTCAGAGAGGTGTGCTGATGAGCAGCGGAGTCACTCGACCCGCATGTTGCCACTACCGGCGGGCCGGTGCGACTGGAACGATGCCGTGGACAGCTCGGGGCTCATCGGTTCGGCGAGGTGGTTGATCTTGCGGCGTGCCGCGATCTCGGCGACGATCGCGCGGTGGCGCTCGTCGGTCAGCGGGTAGAAGAACATGATCAGGACCGCCACGATCGAGCAGACGAGCGGAATGAGTCCGGCACCGGCACGGATGCCGAGCTCGGCGGCCTCGGACTGCTGCGCGGCCCCCGCGACGTAGCCGCCCCACGAGAGGGCGAAGGCTGCCAGCGCGCCGCCGACCGCCTGGCCGGTCTTGCGGGTGAAGGAGAACAGGGCGTAGATGATGCCCTCCGAGCGCACGCCGGTCTTCCACTCGCCGTACTCGACGGTGTCGGCCTCGAGCGTCCACACCAGCATGTTCACCAGCACCAGCCCGAACTGGGCGATGAGCAGACCCGTGAAGCCGAGCCAGACGATGTTCGACGGCGTGAAGAACATGATCGCGCCGCCGACCGCCATGATGACACCGCCGACGATGTAGCCGGTGCGCTTGCCCCAGCGGCGGACGATCTTGGGCATGAAGGCTGCGAGGCCCAGCGAGATGACGATCTGCACGATCGAGACGACGGCGTACAGCGGCAGGGCGTGCAGCACGTCGCGCAGGTAGTACAGCTGCACCGTGCTGAGGGCGAGCATGCCGGTGAGGAACACGAACGAGCTCAGGCACAGCATGAGGAGGGGCCGGTTGCCCTTGAGCGTCGCGAAGCTCTGCTTCATCGTGACGTGCTGGACGTCGCGGGTGACGCGCTCCTTGGCGGTGAATGCGGTGAACAGGTACAGCGCCGTGCCGACGACGACGAAGCCGAGCGTCATGAAGGTGAACGTCGCCTGCAGATCGGCACCGGGGACGATCAGCGGTGCGACGAAGATGCCGAGCGCCGCACCGACGACCATCGCGCCGATCGAGCGGGCGCTGGCGAGCTTGGCACGCTCACCGGCATCCTGCGTCATCGCGCCGGCCAGTGAGCCGTACGGGATGTTGACGAGGCTGTAGGCCAGGCCGAGCGCCGCGTAGGTGAGGTAGGCGTACAGCAGCATGCCCGTCTCACCGATCTGCGGCACCGAGAAGGTCGCGACCGACAGCAGCAGCAGCGGCACCGACCCGAACATGATGAACGGGCGGAACTTGCCGAACCGCTTGGAGTACGTCTTGTCGACGATGCGACCGGCGAGGATGTCGGCGAACGCGTCGAACACGCGGACGACCAGCAGCAGGGTTCCCGCCGCTGCCGCAGAGATGCCGGCGACATCGGTGTAGTAGACGAGCAGGAACATCGTCGCCGTCGTGAAGGCGAGGTTGTTCGCGGCGTCGCCGGCTCCATACCCGATGATGCTCAGCTTGCTGAGGCGATCAGCTCCCGTCGCCGGGACGACCGTCGTGTGTGTGTGGTCCATGAGGCCTTCCTTCGCTTCTTTGCTGCGGGCTTGCACCTTTGCGCTTCTCGCTGGCCGATGCAGACAGTAAACCACTGTTCGAGACAAATGGCAAGCGATTGCCACACAAGAATCGGATGCCCGAAGGAATCTCTCAGAAACTGGCCGTCACTCTCGTGCAACCGATTGCCATATTCGGGCTGGCCTGGCACACTGGAACGAGATCACACGCACGCCCGCGGCCGATGACGGTCGCTTCCAACGAAGGAGAACACGGTGACGAAGATCGGCGTCCAGGCGATGATGCTCAGGGACAGCTTCGCCGCAGTCGGCGCATTCGAAACGCTCAAGAAGATCAGCGACATCGGCTACCACGCCGTGGAGATCTCGCAGATCCCCATGACAGAGGACAACGTCACCGAACTCGTCCGCGCGCGCGACGAGCTGGGCATGGACATCGCGTCGCTGTCGACGGGGCTGCGGTCTGCCGGCATGCCGATGGACACCCTGACCGAGAACTACGACAAGCTCGTGGCAGACAGTCGGCGCTTGGATGCCTCCATGGTGCGCATCGGCATGCTCCCCTTCGACGCGATGTCGTCGCTGGAGAACATCCTGGCCTTCTGCGATGAGACCAACGAGTACGCGAAGCGTCTCGCCGACAATGGCATCCGGTTGTACTACCACAACCACCACATCGAGTTCGCGAAGTACGACGGCAAGCTGCTGCTGGACATCATCGCCGACCGCGCACCGCAGGTCGGCCTCGAACTCGACGTGCACTGGATCCAGCGCGGCGGCAAAGACCCGGTCGCGACGATCCGCAAGTACCGCGACCGCGTCGCGATGATCCACCTCAAGGACTACCGCATCGGGCAGCTACCCGCCGAGGCGTTCGACTCGCTGGCGAAGGGCGACTTCGCGGCGTTCATGACCGCCTTCACCGGCGTCGTGCAGTTCGCCGAGGTCGGCGAGGGCAACCTCGAGTTCGGCGACATCATCACCGAGGCCGTCGACAGCTCGGCCGAGTACCTGCTCGTCGAGCAGGACGATCTGTACGGCCGCGATGTGTTCGACTGCCTGCAGACCTCGTACGACAACCTCGTCGCGCTGGGGCGCGCCGACCTGTTCTGACCCGATCCAGCAACGACGAAGGGCCGGTGGCGATCGCCACCGGCCCTTCGTCGTCAGGTCACTCCGTGCGGGCGGGCCCGGTCGACCCGCGGATGATGAGCTCGGTCTCGAGGGCCGCACCCTCGACGGCCGAGTCGCTGCGCCTGGCATCCCCGCCGATCAGTTCGAGGGCGCGCATCACGGCGAGCTCCCCCGCTTCGGCCAGCGGCGAGCGCACGGTCGTCAGCGGCGGCGAGGTGAAGTTAGAGCCGAAGCTGTCGTCGAATCCGACGATGCTGATGCGTCCCGGCACGGCGACGCCGTGCTCGGTAGCGGCCAGCAGCAGACCGATCGCCATCAGGTCGTTGTAGGCGATGATCGCCGTCGCGTCGGAGGCGATGACACGCGAGAGCGTCGCATGCCCGCCCTCGAGCATCGGCTGGTTGGGTCCCGTCGAGGTGATGGTCATCCCGCGCTGTGCGGCACCTCGCTGCAGGGCCTCCCACCGGCGCGTGCTGATCCACGAGCCGGCGGGCCCGGCCAGGAACAGCAGCGAGGTGTGACCCAGCATCTGCAGGTGCGCGAGCGCCTGATCAACACCCGGTTCGAGGTCGGGCACGACGCACGCGACACCGTCGATGAGACGGTTCATCGCGACAAGCGGCTTCACTTCGGCAAGGGCGACGATCTGCGAATCGGCCAGGCGCGTCGTGCCGAGGATCAGCGCATCGACGGCGGGTTGGATGCGCTCAGCCGAGGTCGCCTCGACCTCGCCGGACTCCTGCGACTCGGTCACGACCAGGGTGTAGCCGTTGGCCGTCGCCGCCTTCTCTGCGCCACGCACGATGCCGAAGATCACGGGGTTCGTGATGTCGGCGATCAGCAGGCCGAGCGTGTTCGTCCGCCCGGTCGGCAGCGCTCGCGCCATCGGGTTGAGCCGGTACTTTAGCTCTTTCGCGGCCGCGTGGATCTTCGCCTCGGTGTTGGCGTTGATGCGCCCGGGCTGGCTGAGCGCCCGCGATACCGTCGACGGGTTGACGCCCGCGAGCTTCGCGACGTCGTAGATCGTCGGCGCGGACCCTGCCCGTCGCCGGCGCACCGGCGCGGTGTCTGCACTGTCAGCTGACACGCTGGTGCTCCTTCCTGACCCCGTCGAGGGAGCCCCCGTCCGAGACCTCGAACTACCGTAATACACTGCGGACGGTGCCCGTCGGCGCCTCCGTCGGGCGATAACCACTCTGCCCGGCTGTCTCGGCGGCAAGGCGGCGGCGCTCGGCGCGCCGCTGTCGTTGCCGGTCGGGGTCGGGGACGGGTGCTGCGAGCAGTAGCTTCTGCGTGTACGGATGCTGCGGATCGCGGGTCACCTGCTCGGCCTCGCCCTGCTCGACGATCTCGCCGCGGTACATGACCGCGACGCGGTGGCTGATGTGGCGGACGACGTCGAGGTCGTGCGAGATGAACAGGTACGAGACCCCCGTGTCGCGCTGGATCTGCAGGAACAGATCGAGCACCGTGGCCTGCGTCGTCAGGTCGAGCGCCGAGACCGGCTCGTCGCACACGATGAGCTTCGGCGACAGCGCGAGGGCACGCGCGATCGCGACGCGCTGGCGCTGCCCGCCGGAGAACTCGCGCGGTTGCCGGTGCAATGCATCACTGGGCAGATTCACCTGGTCGAGCAGTTCCTTGACGCGCGCCCGCGACTCGGTCTTGCCGATGCCCTGGATGCCGAGGGGCTCGGCCAAGATGTCACCGACCTCCATCGCGGGGTTCAGCGACGTGTATGGGTCCTGGAACACGACCTGCAGGTCGCGGCTCAGCCGCTGCCGCTGCTTGCGCGAGGCGTGACTGATGTCTTCACCGGCGAAGGTGATCGTGCCGGCGGTGACGGGCGCGAGGCCCAGCACGGCGCGGCCGAGCGTCGTCTTGCCCGACCCCGACTCGCCGACCAGGCCCAGGGTCTCGCCCTGACCGATTGAGATGGCGATGTCGGTCAGCGCCCGGAACGGACGTGCCCGGAAGCCCTTGCCGGGGTACTCGACGATGAGGCTGTCGACGTCGAGCAGCGCGTTCGTCGTGGTGGCCCGGTCTGTGATGGTGGCCGTATCGGTCATGACTGCGACGCTCCTTCGGGGGTCACCAGCATCTTCATCGGCTCCTTGCCCTCGAGCATCGAGGACAGCAGCTTGATCGTGTAGGGGTCTTGCGGGTCGCGCAGCACGTCGCGCACATTCCCGCTCTCGACGAGGCGGCCGTTCTGCATCACGACGACGCGGTCGCACAGGTCGGCGACAACACCGAAGTTGTGCGTCACGAGGATGACACTGACCCCGAGTCGCAGCTGCAGATCGCGGATGAGGTCGAGCACCTCGGCCTGCACCGTGACGTCGAGCGCCGTCGTCGGCTCGTCGGCGATGATGAGGTCGGGCTCGCAGCTGATCGCACCGGCGATCAGGACGCGCTGCGCCATGCCGCCCGACACTTCGTGCGGGTACGCCGCGAAGGTGCGCGCGGGGTTGACGATCCCGACGTCGGCGAGCAGCCGCAGCGCGCGCTTGCGTGCTTCGGCCTTCGAGATCTGCAGCACCCGCACCATCGGACCGACCAGCTGCGAGCCGATCGTGTACGCCGGGTCGAGGTTCGACATCGGCTCCTGCGGGATGTACGAGATGCGCGTGCCGCGCAGCTTCGACATCCGGTCCTGATCCACGACCGTGTCGCCGGGGGCGACGGTGTACTCGCCGTCGAAGCGGATCGCACCGGAGACGATACGGGCTTCCGGGGGCAGCAGTCCCAGAATCGAGAACGCCGTCTGCGACTTGCCCGAGCCGGACTCGCCGACGATGCCGAGCACTTCGCCGCGGTCGACCGTGAAGGACACGTCCCGCACGACCTCCTTGATGGCGCCGCCTGCCTGCGGATAGCCGACCGCGAGGTTCGACACGGCGACCAGGTGGTCGCCGATCGGCTCGACGATCGCGACGCGGCGCGCGGCGGCCGTGGAGGCATCCCTCTTCGCGGATGCCCGGGTGACACGCACCTTCTCGCGGTCCTCGAGCGCGTCGCGCACAGCGTTGCCGAGGAGCACCAGCGCACCGATCGCGAGGCCGATCGCGACGGCCGGCCACACGAGCAGCAGCGGATTGAGGTAGACGTTCTTGAAGCCCTCGGCGAGCATGACGCCCCACGTGGCGACGGCGGGGTCACCGAGACCGAGGAACTCGAGGCCCGACTGGATCGTGATCGCGACACCGCAGACGATCGCGGTCTGGATGATGATCGGAGCGCGGACGACCGAGAAGATGTGGCGGGCGATGATGCGGTTGTCACTGAGGCCCGAGACCCGGGCCGCGTCGAAATACAGTTCGTTTCGTACCGACTGCACCGCCGTGCGCGTCAGTCGGAAGTATCCGGGGCTGATGAGCACGCCGAAGGCGATCATCGAGATCCACACCGATGGCCCGAAGGCCGCGCGGATCGTCAGCAGCAGGATGATGCCGGGGATCGCCATCAGGACGGTGACGACCCAGTTCGACACCGAGTCGAACATTCCCGCGTAGTACCCGGCGACCAGGCCCGACGGCAGGCCGATCGCGATCGCGACGACCGCGCACAGCAGGGCAGACAGCAGCGTCGTCTGCGCGCCGAGCACGAGCCGGCTGAACGTGTCGCGTCCGGCACTGTCGGTGCCGAGCAAGTTCTCGGCGTCCGGTGCAGCCAGCGTCTTGCCGATGTTGGCGAAGTTCGCGTCGAACGGCGCGATCCACTGCGCGAAGACCGCGACGAGCACGAGGATGCCGAGCACGATGAGTGCCGTGAGCCCCATGGGGTTGCGCACGAGTCGCACGAAGATGTGCGTGCGGGCGATGGTCGCCGGGGACGCGTGCACCTCGGCGGCGGTTTCTGCGAGGGCTGAGTCGCTCATGAGACACGCACCTTAGGGTTGAGCCAGCCGTTCGCGAGGTCCACGAGCAGGTTGACGATGATGACGATGATGACGGTGTAGAGCACGACGCCCATGACCAGGGGCGTGTCTCCCAGCGTGGTCGACTGCACGGCGAGGGCGCCCATGCCCGGGAGGGCGAAGATCTGCTCGATGATGACGACACCGCCGAGCATTCCGATGAAGCGCAGGCTCAGGACGGTGAGTCCGGCCGGAGCCGCACTGCGCAGGACGTGCTTGAAGAGGATGACCCCCTCGGGGATTCCACGACTGCGGAGCGTGCGGACGTAGTCCTTCTCGAGCTGGGCGATCACGGCGCTGCGGATCTGCTGCGCCGAACTCGTCAGGCCGTTGATGACGATCGCGATGACCGGCAGCGTGAGCGAGGCGATCCAGGCCGCGTCGAGGATACCGGGCTGGATGCTGCTGGTCGCGGGGAACCAGCCGAGTTGGATCGCGAAGACCGTCACGAGCACGATCGCGAGGACGAACTCGGGGATCGCCTCGCCGACGACGGCGCCGATCTGCACGCCACGGTCGATCCAGCCGCGCTTGACTGCCGCTGCGACGCCGATGAGGGTCGCGATGATCGCGATGCCGATGATCGAGACGATCACGAGCGTCAGCGTGACCGGCAGACGCAGCGCGAGGGACTGCGCGACCGGCTGGCTCGTGATCCACGACGTGCCGAGGTCGCCCGTCAGCGCGTGCCCGGCCCAGTCGAAGAAGCGCACGAACAGCGGCTGGTCCAGGCCCAGCTCGTGCTCTTTCGCGACGATCTGGTCTTCGGTCGCGAACTCACCGAGGATGTTGCGCGCGATGTTGGTGCTGGAGAAGTAGAGGAGGAAGAAGGTCGCCACCGAGATGGCGATCAACACGGTAACGCCTGCGATCAGGCGCTTGACGATGAAGCTCAGCATGGTGTCATTCGATCCGCTCATGGACCCGGCGAACAGCGGGGGAAGGAGGATCCTCCCCCCGCTCGTCCGTCAGGATGCCGGCGAGTAGTTGTACAGGTTCGGGACCGCCTGCTGGACCTGGGGCACCAGCGTGATCTTGTCGTTGCTGTAGTACAGCTGGTTCACGCGGTAGAACGGGGCGAACCACGCCTCGTCGGTCACGTACTGGTTGACCTTCTGCGCGAGCACGCCGCTCTGGTCGCCACCGGTCTGCACGGCGTCGATGTCGGCCTGCAGCTCGGCGCTCGTCGTCTGGAACGGGTTGTAGGCGGCATCCGTCGCGATCATCTGACGGATCGCGACCCACGGCTCACCCTGGAAGATGCTGAACCACGCCACGGGGAACTTGGCCGCGATGATGTCAGCGACATAGGTGTCGAACGGCGCGGTCGCCAGGTTCACCGTGATGCCGATATCGGCGAGCTGTTGCTTGACCATCGCCATGATCGACTCGGTGTCGGCGATCAGCGGGATCGTGATGCTGAACCCGTCGGCGTAGCCCGCCTCGGCGAGCAGCTCCTTGGCCTTCTCAGGGTCGTACGCGTACGCGTCGTCGAGCTCGGGGATGTAGGCGTCGGTCGTCTTGCCGAAGACCTGCGCGGTGACCTCGCCCTCGTCGAACTGCAGCTCCTTGAGCATCGTGGCCCGGTCGAACGCGTAGTTGATGGCCTGACGCACCCGCACATCGGCGAGCTCAGGCGCGATGGCGCCATCACGATCGAAGAGCAGCAGCCCCTGCCAGTCGACGGGGTAGGTCGTCTTCGTCAGACCCGCGTTGTCCGCCTGAGCGGCCGTCGTCGGGTCGAGCAGGACACCGTCGACCTGCCCCGAGACGATGGCGTTCACGCGCGCGGTCGTGTCCGACAGGACCTTGAAGACGACCTTGCCGAACTTCTGCGCGTCCTTGTTCCAGTAGTCGTCGTTGACCGTGAAGGTGAACTGCGAGCCGTTGACGGTGCCCGAGGCATCCAGCACATACGGGCCCGAGCCGACCGGCATCGTCTTGATCTCTTCGGTGCCGAGCGCCTCGGGGCTGCCCATGAAGCCGGCCGCTTGGCTGAGGTAGTACGTCATCGCCGGATCGGCGGCGGTCAGGGTGATGTCGATCGTGTCGTCGTCGACCACGGCGACGGACTCGATGGACTTCGCCTGGTTGGCATCCGGCCCGTTCGCCTCCATGAAGTGGTCGAGGTTGGCCTTGGCCGCTGCCGCGTCGAAGACGGCGCCGTCGGTGAAGGTGACGTCGGTGCGCAGGTCGAGCGTGAGAACGGTGTTGTCGTCGTTGTAGGTCCAGTCCGTCGCGAGCATCGGCGCGAGGGTGCCGTCGGGCTCGCGCAGGATCAGCGTGTCGTACACCGCCTGGTAGATCGGCATCTGGTGCCCGAGATGCGCCTGTGCCGGGTCGAACGAGGTGACGTTGACGACGGATCCCAGGGTCAGGGTGCCGCCGGCGGATGCACCGTCGGTGGCGTCGGCGCCACCGGCCGAGCCGGACGCACAGCCGGTGAGCACGAGGGCTCCGGCGACGACGACGGCCGACAGGGCCGTCAGGGGACGAAACGACATTGTTCTCTCCTTGAAAGAGTTCTCGACAGTGAGCTGCAACCGGTTGCGATTACGGGACAGCCCGCCGGTCACTGAGAGCAACCATAGAGCGGATTTGATCTGGTCGCAACCGATTGCCACATCGTGATCTTTCCGAGATCTGAACCGCGGATCCACGCCGAATACCCCCTGCGTTCGGCAGAACGCAGGGGGTCGGGGCTCGCGCACTCAGCTGCGCTCGGCGAAGGCCCCCTCGGCGCGGATCCGCGCGTTGAGCTCGTCCAGGTAGCGGGCTTCATCGAAGTCGACCATGTCGACCTCCTCACCCGTCCACGCCGACAGGTGCATCGCGTTCGCGAGGCGGACGCCGTTGATGCCGTCGGGCCCAGGAGCGATCAGCGGAGTGCCGTCGAGCACGTTCGCGGCGAAGTTCTCGAGGACCGTCGCGTGCTGCAGACCCCATACCGACTCGTACTCCTTCACCTCCGTCGAGTAGTACTTGTCGGCGTCGAGCTGGCCCATGAACAGCTTCATGACGTCGTCCATCGTCATGTCCTTCGACAGCACCTGCTCGGCCTCGCGCAGACGCGTGATGGTGACGGTCTTCGAGTTGTCGACGACGATCTTGCCCTTATCGAACAGGATCTCCAGGCGGTCGGTGCCGACGAGGTCGTGCGTCGCCGTCATGAAGTGGCCGGTCGCGCCGTCGCCGAAGTCGACGATCGCGTTGACCTCGTCTTCGACGGCGATGTTCCGGCGGAAGCCGAAACCGAGCTTCGCGAACGCCGCGCGCGGCACACCGCACAGCCACTGCCACAGGTCGAGCTGGTGCGGCGCCTGGTTCACCAGCACGCCGCCGCCTTCGCCGCCCCACGTGGCACGCCAGTCGGACTGCTCGTAGTAGCCCTGCGGACGCCACCAGTTCGTGATGATCCACGACGTGTGCCGCAGCGCGCCGAGCTCACCCGAGTCGATGAGCTGCTTCAGGTCGATGTAGAGCGGGTTCGTGCGCTGGTTGAAGAAGACCCCGAACGTGAGCTCGGGCTTCGAGGCGGCATAGTCGATGACCTCGCGCGCCTGCGCCGTGTACACACCGACCGGCTTCTCGAGCAGCGCGTGCACGCCGCGGCTGAGGGCGGCGATGCCCATCTCGGGGTGCAGGTAGTGCGGGACGCACGTCACGATGGCATCCACGTCGCCCGACTCGATCATCGCGATGTAGTCCTCGTAGAACGGGACACTGAACTCGTCGGCCTTCGCCTTCTTGGACGCGTCGATATCGGCGATCGCACCGATCTGCATGTTCGGCACCTTGCCCTCTGTGAGCAGGCCCGCGTACATGCCGCCTTCGGCGCCGAGGCCGATGATGCCCAGGCGCACCTTCTTGTCCGTCATTGGAGTTCTCCGTTTCGTTTCAGCTGTGCGGTCTGCTCCGGGTAGGAGCGCTCGTAGACCTCGTGGATGATGTCGACCACGCGCGCACCGTCGGCCGGGGTGATCCAGAAGGGATCCACCTCGCCCAGGCGCGCGTAGAAGTCGGTGATGAGCCGCTCGTGCGAGACGCCCCAGTAGGCGCGTTCGCCGGTGGCGACGCTGTCGTCGGCGACCGTCTCGGTACGACCGTCGGCGTAGCTGACGACGAGGTTCTCGCGCAGGCTCAACTGGCCGTTCTCGGCGACGATGTCGACCGTGATGGGCGCGTTGGTCGCGTGCGTGTTGGTCGCGTAGAAGCCCGAGCGGATGCCCCCGTCGTGCGTCAGCGTCAGCTCGGCAGTGTCTTCGACCTCGATCGGGAGTACACGGGTGGACGCGGTGCCGGTGACCGAGACGACGGGGCCGACGAGCCAGCGCAGCAGGTCGAGGGTGTGGATGGCCTGGTTCATGAGCAGCCCTCCTCCCCCGCCCGCCCACGTGCCGCGCCACGGCGCAGCCTCGTAGTATGCCGCCGTGCGATGCCAGATCACGGTCGCCGCAGCACCCGTGATCGCACCGAGCGCGCCGGAATCGAGCAGCTGCTTGGCCGCCCTCACCGGGGTGTTGTACCGGTTCTGGAAGCAGACCGCGATCTTCGCACTGCTACGCGCGGCGGCCGCCTCGACCGCCGCCGCCTGCCGTGGGTCGCGCGCGACGGGCTTTTCGACGATGACGTGGATGCCGGCATCCAACGCGTCGATCGCGGCGGCCGCGTGCTCGGAGTGCGGGGTCGTGATGTGCACGACGTCGGGCTGGGCGCCCGCGAACAGTGCCTGGTGCGACGCATAGGCGGGAACGCCGAGGCGTTCGGATGCCGCGGCGGCGCGGTCGGGGTCGGTGTCGCACACGGCGACGAGTTCGACGTCGTCGAGCGCATCGATCGCCGCCAGGTGCAGGCTCGAGATGTCGCCGAGCCCGATGATCGCCGCGCGCACGCTCATCGCGTCGTCACTCCGGCCTGCGCGAGCAGGCCCGCGAACGCGCGGGCAGCGTGCCCGAACGCGACGGGTCCGGAGAATCCGCCGAGGGCGTGAGCCTCATCGAGATGGGGCTCGAGCGACGCGTAACCGGCATAGCCGTCAGCGGCGAGCGCCTGGATCGTCTTGAGGACCTGACCGTCGCCCTGGCCGGCGGGGACGACCGTGCCGGTGGCCGCGACGGCATCCTTCACCTGCAGGTAGTCGAGATACGGGCGCAGCTTCGCGAACCCGTCGTCGTGGGGGTGCGCGACGCCGACCTGCACGAAGTTCGCGCTGTCCCAGGCGAGGCGCAGCGCCGGCGAGCCGACCGTCTCGACGAGGTCGAGCACACGCTCGGGCGTGTCACCGTAGATGTCCTTCTCGTTCTCGTGCAGCAGTGTGACCTGCTCGCGCTCGGCCTCGTCGGCGAGGGCGCGCATGCGCACCATCACGTCGTCGCGGGTGCTCTCCACCGGTACGCCTTCGCCGCGGAAGAACGAGAAGATGCGGATGCTGGGGGTCTGCAGCGCGTGCGCGACGCGGATGATGCGGCGCAGCCGCGCGACCTCGAGGTCGGCATCGAGCGACACGTCCACCTTGCCGATCGGCGAGGCGACTGCCGAGACGCCCATGCCGGCATCGGTCAGGAGCTTTGCGAGCTCGGCGAGCTGCTCGTCGTCGAGGTCGACGACGTTCACTCCCCACGCACTTCGCACCTCGATGTGCTGCGCGCCGAGCGCCTTCAGCACCGCGATCTGCACCCGAGGGTCAGGATCGATCTCATCGCCGAACCCGGAGAGGGTCCAGGTCACCGTCGTGTCAGCCATTGACTTCCGCCTTTGCTTGTTCGCAGCCTTGGGAACCTTGCACCGGCAAGGGAACACGGCCAGTGTAGGCAGGTTTCCCCCGTCTTGCAACCGGTTGCCGCCAACTCGATATCGAAGCATCGCATCCTCCGACGCGACCGCACACCACGCGTCGATGACATTTTGGCAACCGATTGACAAACGGACGAGCATCCCGCAGAATGGCTCTATCGATCCCGCTGACGAAATCGAGGGCAACATCATGGTCGATCTGTCACAAGCCCCCTTCCACCTGGACGCCGAGGCCATCGCCTGGGTCGAGCGCACGATCGACTCGCTGACACCCGAAGAGAAGATCGGGCAGCTGTTCATCAACCTCAACGTCTCGTTCGACGAGGGCTACCTCGACTCGGTGATCTCCCGCGGCGTCGGCGGTATCCGGTTCATGGGCGCAGACTCCGCCACCGTGCAGCAGCACATCCGCTACGCGCAGTCGAACTCGAAGGTTCCGCTGCTGGTCGCCTCCAACCCCGAGATGGGCGGCGCGGGCAGCATCAACGACGGCACGCTCGTCACGACCCACCTCGGCGCGGGCTCGAGCCCCGACCCCGACGACGCGTACCGGCTCGGACTCGTCGGCGGGCGTGAGACCGCCGCGATCGGCTGCAACTGGGCGTTCGCGCCGATCGTCGACATCCACCGCAACTGGCGCAACACCGTCATCAGCACGCGTTCGTTCGGCGACAACGCCGACATCGTCATCGAGCGCGCGAAGCGCTACTTCGACGGCCTGAGCGAGACCGGCTCGGCCGCCGCCATGAAGCACTTCCCCGGTGACGGCATCGACGAGCGCGACCAGCACGTCGTCACGACGTACAACACACTCGGCTACGACGAGTGGAACGAGACCTACGGCCGCGTCTATCGCGAGCTGATCGCGCACGGCGTGCAGTCGATCATGATCGGCCACATCGGCGCCCCGGCCCTCTCGAAGCACTTCCGGCCGGAGATGACGGATGCCGAGGTGCTGCCCGCGACCCTCGCACCCGAGCTGCTGCAAGACCTGCTCCGCGGCGAGCTCGGCTTCAACGGCCTCATCCTCACCGACGCGTCGTCGATGATCGGCATGACGCAGGCCATGAAACGCAGCGACGCGGTACCGGCCGCGATCGCCGCCGGCTGCGACATGTTCCTGTTCTTCCGCAACCCCGACGAAGACCTCGAGTACCTCCGCCGCGGCATCGAGTCGGGCGTCGTCACGCAGGAGCGCCTGCACGAGGCCCTCACCCGGATCCTCGGTTTGAAGGCATCCCTCGGCCTGCACACGACACCGCGCGACCAGCTCGTGCCCCCTGTCGAAGCACTCTCGGTGATCGGCAGCGACGAGCACCACGCGATCGCGGCGGAGGTCTCCGACCGCGTCGTGACCCTCATCAAGGACACCGAGGGCAACCTGCCCCTGCGCCCCGAGACGCACCGCCGCATCCGGCTGTACGGCATCACGGGTCATTCTGACTTCACCGGCACCGACCCGAGCGGCTACCTCGACGTCGCCCGCGAAGAACTCGAGCGCGCCGGCTTCGAGGTGCATGTGTTCAAGAACGCCCTGCAGCGTCAGGCCGAGGGCGAAGAGGGCGTGTACTTCCACACCGTCATGCTTGACGAGGCATCCGCCGCCTATCCCGAGAAGTACGACGCCGCGATCGTGTTCGCCAACGTCGCCGGCTTCGCCCAGGAGGCGACCGTCCGCATCCGCTGGTCGACGCCGATGGCCGCCGAGATCCCCTGGTACGTCACCGAGGTGCCCACCGTGTTCGTCTCGCTGCAGCAGCCGAACCACCTCGTCGACGTGCCGATGGTCAAGACGATGATCCACGCGCACTCCCCCTCGCGCGAGGCCATCCACGCCGCCGTCGACAAGATCACGGGGGCATCCGCCTTCACCGGCACCTTCAACGACAACGTGTGGTGCGGCGAGATCTGGGGTACCCGACTGTGACCCTCACCTCGCCGACCACCTCCTCCCGCAAGGAAGCATCCATGGAACTGCACTCCGACCCCGACCGCCTGCTGCCGGTCGACCCGCGCACGCGTGACATCGCCCGCGGACTCTACGAGTCCGTCGCGAAGCTGCCGATCATCTCGCCGCACGGGCACGTCGACCCGCACCTCCTGCTCGATGACGAGGCGTTCCCGAACCCGACAGAACTGCTGCTGCGCTACGACCACTACGTCACCCGCCTGCTGCACGCCCAGGGCATCGCGCTGAACGACCTCACCGTGCCCGACCGCAGCGGCATCGCCCCCACGGCTGACCCCCGCGCGGCGTGGCGCCGGTTCTGCGAGAACTGGCACCTGTTCGCCGGCACGGCATCGGGCTATTGGCTGCGCCACGAGTTCACCGAGCTGTTCGGCCTCACCGAGCAGCCGAGCGCCGACAACGCGGATGCCCTGTACGACCGCATCGCCGACGTGCTCGCCCGCCCCGACTTCCGCCCCCGCGCGCTGTTCGACCAGTTCAGCATTGAGTTCCTCGCGACGACCGACGACCCGCTCGACGACCTCGCCCCGCACCGGGCACTCGCCGCCGACGCATCCTTCACAGGCCGGGTCGCACCGACGTTCCGCCCCGACGCGTACCTGAACCCCGCGAACCCCGCCTTCATCGGCAACGTCGAGCGCCTCGCCGCGTGGAGCGGTTCGGCCGTCGACGACTACGCCGGCTACATCGACGCCCTCGAAGCGCGCCGCGCGCACTTCGTCGCGAACGGCGCCGTCTCGGCCGACCACGGCGTGCTGCAGCCGCTCACGTTCGAGCTCGACCCCGCAGAGGCCGCATCGCTGTACAAGCGCGCCGCGCGCGGTGACCTGACCGATGCCGAGAGCACGGTCTTCCAGGGCCACATGCTGCTCGAGTCGGCCCGGATGTCGGTCGCCGACGGCCTCGTCATGACGGTGCACCCTGGCGTGTCCCGCAACCACAACGACGAGACGTTCGAGCGGTTCGGCCCCGACACCGGCCACGACATCCCCGTCGCGACGACGTACGTCGAGGCCCTCCGGCCGCTGCTGCAGCGCTACGGCAACATCCCCGACTTCCACCTCGTGCTGTTCAGCGTCGACGAGACGTCGTACTCGCGTGAGATCGCACCGCTGGCCGGCTTTTACCAGAGCCTGTACATCGGGGCACCGTGGTGGTTCCTGGATGCCCCGGACGCCGTGCTGCGCTTCCGTGCCGCCGTGACCGAGACCGCCGGCTTCTACCGCAGCTCGGGCTTCATCGACGACACCCGCGCGTTCCTGTCGATCCCGGCTCGCCACGACATGGCCCGCCGCCTCGACTCGGCATTCCTCGCGCGCCTGGTCGCCGAGGGACGCGTCGACGAGCCGATGGCCCGTCGCATCGCCGTCGACCTCGTCGACGCCCTGCCCCGAAAGGTGTTCAAGCTGTGACCGTCACGACCGCTCCCGCCCTCAGCCGCAGCGCCGTCTTCGGCGACACCGCCACCGTCGCGCCGCGAATCGTCCACCTCGGCCTCGGCGCCTTCCACCGGGCCCACCAGGCCTGGTTCACGGCGCACGCCGCCGACGGCGCGGACTGGACGATCGCGGCTTTCACCGGCCGCGGACCGCGTGCCGCCGAAGAGCTCACCGCGCAGGACGGCCTGTACACGCTCATCGAGCGCTCCGTCGACGGTGACCGCGCCGAGATCATGTCGGTGATCGTCGAGGCGAACCGCGCCGACGACGTCGCACGGCTCAAGGAACTGCTGTCGTCGCCCGAGACGGCGCTGGTGACCCTCACCATCACCGAGCCCGCGTACCGACTGACACCCGACGGGACCCCCGATCTCACCGACGCGGCAGTGCTCGCCGACATCCGCGCGCTGCGCGACGGGCGCGACCCCGAGACCGCGCTCGGTCGCCTGCTCGCGGGTCTCGCCGCGCGCCGCGCCGCCGGCGCCGGCCGCATCGCCGTCGTGCCGTGCGACAACATCCCCGACAACGGGCCGCTCGTGCGCACCGGCGTGCGGGGCCTGGCCGAAGCCGTCGACGCCGAGCTCGCCGACTGGATCCGCGCCGAGGTGTCGTTCGTGTCGACGTCGGTCGACCGCATCACACCGCGCACGACGGATGCCGACCGTGAGACCGCCGAGGCCCTGACCGGAATGCATGATCTCTCCCCCGTGGTCACCGAGCCGTTCGCCGACTGGGTGCTCTCGGGCGACTTCCCGGCCGGCCGGCCGCAGTGGGAGACGGCGGGAGCGCGCATCGTCGACGACATCGAGCCGTACGAGCGCCGCAAGCTGTGGCTGCTCAACGGCGCACACAGTCTGCTCGCGTACACGGGCATCCTGCGCGGACACACGACTGTCGCAGAAGCCATGGCCGACCCCGACCTGCGCGCGTGGGTCGACGAGCTGTGGGATGAAGCGGCGGCGCACCTGCCGGCATCCCTCGGTCTTGCCGACTATCGGGTCGCCCTCGCCGCCCGCTTCGACAACGCGCAGATCGCTCACCAGCTGTCACAAATCGCAATGGAGGGCGCGACCAAGCTCGCCGTCCGCGCCGCCCCGGTTCTGCGGGCTGAACTCGCTGCCGGGCGACCCGGAACGGCGTCGCTGCGGCCCATCGCGGCGTGGATCCGGCTGGTAGAGTCGGGAACTGAGATCACCGACGCCAAGGGCGCCGAGATCGCGGCAGCGCTGCAGACCACCGATTCGACTCGGGCGCTTCTTGCGCTGGTCGATCCGGGGTTGGCGACGGACGATATTGTCGCTGCCGTGCGCACGTTCCCAGCCCAGGAGGAAAAATGACCGCCACCGCCAATATCGGAGTCGTCGGCCTTGCCGTCATGGGCTCGAATCTCGCCCGCAACCTCGCGTCGCGCGAAGGGAACACGGTCGCCGTGTTCAACCGGTCGCGCTCCAAGACCGACGAGCTGCTCGCCGAGCACCCCGAGGCCGAGTTCGTCCCCGCGTTCTCGTACGAGGAGTTCGCCGCGAACCTGCAGAAGCCGCGCACCGCGATCATCATGGTCAAGGCCGGTGGCCCGACCGACGCCGTCATCGAATCGCTGATGGACGTCTTCGAGCCCGGCGACATCATCATCGACGGCGGCAACAGCCTGTTCACCGACACGATCCGCCGCGAGAAGGCCGTCCGCGAGGCGGGCTTCAACTTCGTCGGCATGGGTGTCTCGGGCGGTGAGGAGGGCGCCCTCCTCGGCCCCTCGCTCATGCCCGGCGGCCCCGACGAGGCGTGGGTCACGCTCGGCCCGATCCTGCGTTCGATCGCGGCGGTCGCCGAGGGCGAGCCGTGCGTCACGCACGTCGGCCACGACGGCGCCGGTCACTTCGTGAAGATGGTGCACAACGGCATCGAGTACGCCGACATGCAGCTGATCGCCGAGGCGTACGACCTCATCCGTCGCGGCACGGGCAAGACGCCCGCCGAGATCGCCGACATCTTCGCCGAGTGGAACAAGGGCGAGCTCGAGAGCTACCTCATCGAGATCACCGCCGAGGTGCTGCGGCAGACGGATGCCTCGACGGGCAAGCCGCTCGTCGACGTCATCGTCGACGCCGCCGGCGCGAAGGGCACGGGCGCCTGGACGGTGCAGACGGCCCTCGACCTGGGCGTGCCCGTGTCGGGCATCGCCGAGGCGACGTTCGCCCGGTCGCTGTCGAGCCACCGCGAGCAGCGCGACGTCTCAGGTGGCCTGCCCGGACCCTCGAGCGAGGACTTCACCGTCGCCGACGCCGACGCGTTCGTCGAGCAGGTGCGCCTGGCCCTCTACGCCTCGAAGATCGTCGCGTACTCGCAGGGCTTCGACGAGATCCGCGCCGGTGCCGCGCAGTACGGCTGGACGATCGACCTCGGTGCGATCAGCCGCATCTGGCGCGGTGGCTGCATCATCCGCGCGCAGTTCCTCAACCGCATCGCCGACGCGTACGCCGCGGAGCCCGAGCTGCCGGTGCTGCTGAGCGCGCCGTACTTCGTCGAGGCCCTCGGCCGCGCGCAGGACGCGTGGCGTCAGATCGTCGCGACCTCTGCCGCATCGGGCATCCCCGCCCCGGCGTTCTCGTCGTCGCTCGCGTACTACGACGGCCTGCGCGCCGACCGCCTGCCGGCGGCGCTCATCCAAGGCCAGCGCGACTTCTTCGGCGCGCACACCTACAAGCGCATCGACAAGGACGGCACCTTCCACACGCTGTGGTCGGGCGACCGCACCGAGATCGAGGCCGAAGACACCCACTGACGCCAGGGTCTGCGTTCGAGGAGCGCAAGTGGCTCGGCTTTCTGCCGAATGACAGCCATTTGCGCTCCTCGAACGTCTACAGCCAGTCGTTGCGCTTGAAGATGAGGTAGAGCCCCGCGCTGACGGCGACCATAAGGCCGATCGCGAACGGGTAGCCCCACGTCCAGCTGAGCTCGGGCATGTTGTGGAAGTTCATGCCGTACACGCCCGCGACGAGCGTCGGCGCGAACCCGATCGCGGCCCACGATGAGATCTTCTTGACCTGATCGTTCTGCTGGATGCTCTGCTGGGTCATGCGCTCCATGGCCTCGTTGCGCCGCTGGTCGAGGAGCGTCGCGTGCACCGTCAGGGCGGCATCCAACGTCTGCCGGAACGCCGCGACGCGGGCGTCGACATACTGCGCGCGGTCGGTGATCTCGTGGAACGCGGGCACCGCGACACCGTGCGGTCGAGCCTGCACGAGATGCTCCAGCCGCTCGAGCATCGACTCCAGCGGCGCCGTCGCGTGGCGCAGGTCGATGACCTCGCGCTGCAGGGCGAAGATGCGGTGCGAGACGCCCTCGTCGTCACCGAAGAGCTGTTCCTCGATCTCGTCGATGTCGTGCTCGACGCCGTCCAGCACGTCGCGGTAGCCGCGCGTGACGAACTCGAACATCGCCCACAGCACACCGTACGGTCCCTTGCGGATGACCTCGGGATGCTCGTCGAGCTTGCCCCGCAGCTGCTCGAGGTCGACTGCGCCGTCCGGCGAGATGACGATCAGCACGTCGTCGCCGACGACGATGTCGACCTCGTGGCATTCGACGGTCTCGGCCGCGTCGTCGTACTGCGCCGGCTGCAGCGCGAGGTACAAATGGTCGCCGAAGTGGTCGAGCTTGGAGCGCTGGTTGGTGCGGACCATGGATGCCACACCGAGTGGCGCGAGCCCGAACGTATCGGCGAGGGTCTTCAGGTCGTCGCCGCCCGGCCGCGTCAGCGACACCATGAGCATGCCACCCACCGCCCGCGTCGCCGCGAGCGCCTCGGGCAGGTTCTGGACGACGGGCCGCGCGAGCCCGTCCAGGTAGAGAACACAGTGCGGCACGGCCATGGGCTCACCCTATGACCGTGCCGCACCGGCGGCGATCCGCCGCGCCCGCTCAGCGCGTGATGTCGCGGATCGTGCCCTTGTCCAGGCGCAGACGGCGCCGCGCCCGCTTCGCGACGGCGGAGTCGTGCGTCACCATGACGAGGGTCAGGCCCTCGGCGTTCAGCCGCTCGAGCACCGCGAGGATCTCATCGCGCATCGACTCATCGAGGTTTCCCGTCGGCTCGTCGGCGAGCAGCACGCGCGGGCGCTTCGCGATCGCCCGCGCGATCGCGACGCGCTGCTGCTGACCGCCCGAGAGCTCGCCCGGGCGGTGGTCGCCGCGGTCGGACAGTCCGACGTGCTCGAGCGCCTCGCGCACCCGGGTCTCACGCTCGGCGGCATCCAGCCCGAGGGGCTCCAGGCCCATCGAGACGTTCTCGGCCGCCGTGAGCGTCGGGATCAGGTTGAAAGCCTGGAAGACGAACCCGATCTCGCGCGCCCGCACCTGCTCGAGCACCTTCGCGGAGGCCTTGGCAAGGTCGGTGTCGCCGATCATCACGTGGCCGCTCGTGGGCACGTCGAGCGCGCCGAGCAGCTGCAGCAGCGTCGACTTGCCGCCGCCGGTCGGCCCCTGGATCGTGACGAAGTCACCCGTCGCGATCTCGACGTCGACGCCCTTGAGCGCCTGCACGACACGGCCCTTCTGCTGGTAGGTCTTCGTCACCCCGGCCAGGCGGTACGCCGGCACGGTCGGGGCGCTCGTGGCATCCGCCACGGACTCGTCGATCATGGTCATCTCTGTCTCCTTGAGGGTGTCGTTGTCGGATGTCGCGCTCACGCGACCGCTCGCAGTGCTTCAGCGGGGCTCAGCTTCGCGGCGCGCCAGCCGCCGAACGCTCCGGCGACGAGGCCGCCGGCGACAGCCAGCAGCAGGGCCGCCACGATGATCCACACCGACAGCGGCGCGTTGAGCACGATGTCGGTCGCGGTCTGCGCCGTGGTGCCGAAGCCGCCACCGCCCACCGCGCCGCCCATGCCGCCGCCCTGGCCGGGACCACCGGTCGTCGCCGCGGGCGCCGACGAGATCGTCGGCGAGACGAGGTTGATCACGACGATGCCGATGAGGCCCAGGACGACACCGGCGATGCCGCCGATGAAGGCCTGCACGACCGACTCCCCCGCGACCTGTCCGACGACGCGCGAGTTCGACCAGCCGATCGCCTTCAAGGTGCCGAGCTCACGCGTGCGGCGCGTGATGCCCGAGATCGTCAGCAGCACCGCGAGGGCGACCGCGACGACGAGCACGATGATCGACAGCCACGTGCCGAGGTTCGTGATGAGCGAGCTGGCGCTGGAGAGCGAACCTGAGACGGTCGAGGCGAGGTCAGACTGCGAGCTCACCGTGGCATCCGGCAGCGCCGCTTCGAGCGCGGTCTGCACCGACGAGATCGCATCGCTCGAGGATGCCTGCACGTAGACGGTCGAGACGACGTCGCCCGCGCCGGAGAGGTCCTGGGCGACATCCAGCGGGATGTACACGTTCGACGCGGTGTCAGCGTCGGAGGATGCCGAGGCGACGATGCCGACGATCTCGAAGTCGGTGCCGCCGACGTTGATGGTGTCACCGACGGCGAGGTCGACGCTGGTCGCGTAGGTCGCGTCGAGCACGGCGACGTAGCTGCCGGCGTCGTCGGTGGTGAGCGCACGGCCGTCGCTGACGCTCACGGCCGACATCGGGCCGACCGAGTCGTCGGCCGCGTCGATGCCGAGCACCGTGAACGAGTCGACACCGAACGAGCCGCCGCCGAAGCCGCCGCCCTGGCCGCCCTGGCCGCCGTCCTGCGGCATCTGGCCGGCCGAACCGTCGGTCGAGCCGTCCGTCGTGCCGCTGTCGGACGGCGCCTGCGGCAGCTCACCCGAGAACGTCATGTTGGTCAGGCTCAGGGCGCCCGAGACGGCCGAGACGCCGTCGATGCCGCTGACGGTGTCGAGCGTCGAGGCATCCAGCGTGCTGCGCCCCATCTCGGTCGTCAGCCGCGACTGGCTGAGGGTCGTCGTGCCGTCGTCCGACGTGGTGCCACCGTCTTCACCGAAGTCGAATTGGCCGCGGTCCTGGCCCGAGCCGGGTTCGGCCTGCGCGCCGGTGACGGTGAGGTCGGTGCCGACGCCGTAGACGGATTCGAGGGCCTTCGCCTGCGCGGCGCTGACGCCGGCCGACAGGGCGTTGACGATGATCACGAGCGCGATGGCGATCGCGAGGCCGATCGCGACGATCGCGGTCTGCTTCTTGCGCCCCGAGAGTTCACGGCGCAGGTAAGTCCAATACATGGTTCTCCTTCTGGCGCACCTGCGCCGACGAATCGACGGTATGGATGGCGTTGATGGAGGACCTCGGCTGCGGTTATGCGCAGGCTATGTCTGCGGCATCCGGATTCATAGGCTGTGCATAGCCCCAGCCATAGATTCTTCACAGGCGGCGCACCACAATGGCCTCATGACCTCACCCGCTGCCACCGCCGCCCTGCGCCGTCCCGACGGCTCCGCCCTTCGCGTCCTCGTCGTCGATGACGAGCAGATGCTGACCGACCTGCTCTCGATGGCACTGCGCATGGAGGGATGGGAGGTGCGCACGGCCGGCTCGGGCTTCGACGCCCTCAACGTCGCCCGCGAGTTCGACCCCGACGCCCTCGTGCTCGACATCATGATGCCCGACCTCGACGGCATGGCCGTGCTGCAGCGTCTGCGCCACTCGGGCAACGATGTGCCGGTGCTGTTCCTCACGGCGAAGGACTCCGTCGCCGACCGCGTCGCGGGCCTGACCGCCGGCGGCGACGACTACGTCACCAAGCCGTTCAGCCTCGAGGAGGTCGTCGCTCGCCTGCGCGGACTCATGCGACGCGCCGGGAGTGCGACGGCGGGCGGCGAGGACCCGATCCTGCGGGTCGGCGAGCTGACCCTCAACGAGGACTCGCACGAAGTCGAGCGCGCCGGCACCGAGATCGAGCTGACGGCGACCGAGTTCGAGCTGCTGCGCTTCCTCATGCGCAACCAGCGCCGCGTCGTCTCGAAGGCGCAGATCCTCGACCGCGTCTGGAACTACGACTTCGGCGGACGCTCGTCGGTCGTGGAGCTGTACATCTCGTACCTGCGCAAGAAGATCGACGCGGGGCGCGAGCCGCTCATCCACACCGTGCGTGGCGTCGGCTACATGATCAAAGCACCGCAGTGAGTGCGGTGACGGATGCCGCGGGGGTTGGTACTGTGTCTCCCTCGGCACGGCGCGGGCGGCGGCGCTGGAGCCTGCAGACCCGGCTGATCGTCACGGTCGTGTCGTTCGTCGCGCTGATCCTCATCGCGGTGGGCTTCGCGACGGGCACGATCCTGCGCTCGATCATGGTCGAGAACTTGGACAACCAGGTCAAGACGACGCCGATCCGGATCTTCCCCGGCGACACCGCCGAGCAGGTGCTCTCGGACGGTCGGCAAGAGCCGGGCACACTGCTGATCCTGAACACCTCGGGTGAGACGACGGGCGCCTATGTGAGTGCCGACTCGACCGTGGTCGCCCTCACCGAGGAGGAGATGGCGAACGTCATCGCCGAGACCACGCACCCCGGCCTCTCGACGATCTCCGTACCCGACCACGGCGAGTTCCGCGTGCTGTACGAGAGCTGGCCGAGCGGCGTGTTCGCGATCGTCGGGCTACCGACCTCTGAGCTCACCTCCACCGTCACCCAGATCCTCACGACGGTGGCGCTCCTCACCGTCGGTGGCCTCCTGCTGCTGTCGGCCGTCGTCGCCTGGGTCATCCGACGGGCCCTGCGCCCTCTGCGGACCGTCGCCGACACGGCGACGCGTGTCTCGGCGCAACCGCTCTCGTCGGGCGAGGTGACGATCAGTGAGCGCGTCCCGGCATCCGCTTCGGATGCCTCGGACGAGATCGGCGCCGTCGGTGCGGCGCTGAACACCCTGCTCGACCACGTCGACGAGTCGCTGACTGCGCGCCAGCGCAACGAAGAGCGCATGCGCGCGTTCGTCGCGGATGCCTCGCACGAGCTGCGCACGCCGCTCGCGGCGATCCGCGGGTACTCCGAACTGTCGCTGCGGGCGATCGGCCAGGCGCAGGCGGCGGGCACCCGCGTCACGAAGACGCAGCTCGCGGTCAGTGCCGAGCAGTCGCAGCAGGGGCTGGAGCGCATCCAGTCCGCGTCACTGCGGATGACGACCCTCGTCGAGGATCTGCTGCTGCTCGCGCGCCTCGATGAGGGCAAGGAGCTCGTGTACGGCGCCGTCGACCTGTCGCGCGTCGTGGTCGATGCCGTGACGGATGCCCAGGTCGCCGGCCCCGACCACGAGTGGATCATCGACGCGCCCGAAGACGCCGTCGTCGTCGCGGGCGATGCGACGCGCCTGCACCAGGTCGTCGCCAACCTGCTGACCAACGCGCGCGTGCACACCCCCGCGGGCACGCACGTGACCGCGAGTGTCGCGGTCGAAGACGGCCACGCGATCGTGCGCGTCGCCGATGACGGCCCCGGAATCGACCCTGCCGTCGCCGACGAGATCTTCGAGCGGTTCTCGCGGGCGGATGCCTCGCGCGCCCGTCAGACCGGCGGCACGGGCCTCGGCCTGTCGATCGCGAAGGCGATCGTGACGGCCCACCACGGCACCATCACGGTCGACAGCGAACCCGGCGCGACGGTGTTCGAGATCCGCATCCCCGCCCGCCCCGCCGACCCGGAGGTCGCGGAGGCGTGAGGGTGGCGCTGGGGTGGGGCATCCCACCTCGCTCTGGGAGTCGCGTGGTGCGGTCACCACTCGCGCGCTGCGATTCGGGTGGCGCCGCGGACCAGCTCAACACCCGTAAGCTGGTCCAGCGCGACACCTGGAATGGCGCGCTGAAATCGAGGTGGCGCCACGGACCAGCTCAGCCGCGTTGATCTAGTCGGGAACGCCACCCAAATGGCTTTTCATCCCCTCCTCCACAATGGGCCCCGCGGCGAAACTCTCCACATTTGGCCCACCTGCCGCCCCATGGACCGCCCGCCCGCGCCAGAGTGACGGGATGCCCACGTCACCGAGACCCCTCAACGCCGGACTCGGCGAGAGCTTCAGTGCCGCCGCGGCGCGGTCTGCGGGGCATCCGAAGAGTCGGCTCCGCGCGCGCGATCTCGAGAGTCCCTACCGGGGCGTCCACCGTCGCGTTTCACAGCCGGAGTCGCACGACGACGAACCATTCGCGCGGGATCGCGCCGAGCGCACCCGCATCCTGCGCGACGCGGATGCCTATTTTCAGGTGGCACCTGAGCACGCATTCCTCGCCGGTCGCTCGGCCGCCGCGGTGTGGCGCCTGTTCTGCGCCGTCGGTGAGGAACTGTGCATCGGAGTCTTTGCCCCGCACCGGGCGCCGAGACGCCCTGGCATCCGCGGTGTGAAGGTCGCACCACACCTCGCGAGCATCCGTGTCGTCGACGGACTGCGAGTGACGAGCCCCGCGACGACGTGGGCGATGCTCGGCGGCGAGCTGTCGCACCGGGATCTCGTCGCCGCGGGCGACGCGATCGTGCGCATCCCGCGCGGGGCGGGTGGGCGCAGGCATCCGGAAGAGCAGCTTGCGACGGTGGAACAGCTCGAAGCTGCGGCGGTCGCTCGGGGAAGGAAGCATCGTCCGGCACTTCTGCGTGCGCTCGCCGACATACGGATCGGGAGCATGTCACCCGGCGAGACCGACTATCGGCTGGCCGCCGCGGCGGCGGGGCTCCCGGAGCCTGCGCTCGATCAGGAGATTCGCGACGCCGCAGGGCGCCTTCTCGGAGTATCGGAGATCGTCTACCCCGACTACAAGACCGTCGTCGAGATCGAGGGCGACCACCACCGCACGAGCCGCGCCCAGTGGTTGCGCGACCTTCGCAAGTACGCGGACTACGCGCGCGAGGGCTACGAAGTGGTCCGCCTCACGGCGCGCCAGGGTGCCGGCGCCGAAGGGGCGACGCTCGTGCGCGAAGCGCTCACGCGGCGCGGGTGGCAAGGGTAGTGCCCGCGCGCAGCCCAAGTGGCGCGCGCGACCAGTCTCTGTGTGGCGCGCCCGACGAGCTCGATGCCCTTGAGCTAGTCCGCGGCGCCACCTCCATGTAGGCCAGCAAATCTGGGTGGCACGCGGGACCAGCTCAGCACCCCTGAACTGGTCCCCAGCGCCACCTCGATCGGCGCAAGTTGCCATACCCCGGGCGCAGCACCCAGCATGCCCGCGCACACCATCGAGGTGGCGCGCCGGACCATGTCAGCCGCCCGGAACTGGTCCGCCGCGCCACCTCGATGGGAGACGACAAATCCAGGTGGCGCGTGCGACCAGCTCGACGACCCTGAGATAGTCCGCGGCGCCACCCCGATCGGCGCAAGATGCATGTCCAAGGCGCAGTACGCACAGGATGCCACGCGCAGTGCGCGAGCGCGCAGCACGCGCAGCGCGCGCTCAGTACCCCGAGAACGCGTCCGTGGTGAGGCCGTGGGCCTTCTCGAGGGCCGGGGCGAGGTCGGCGATCAGGCCGGGCGGGCCCGAGATGAAGGCGTGCCGCGAGGCGAGGTCGGGCACGACGCGGTGCAGGCCCTCGGCATCCAGCCGCACGCCCTGCGCCCACGTCCAGTGCGCCGGCAGCGCGGCGGGCTCGTTGCGCGTGAAGACGATCACGGGGATGCCGGCATCTTCGAGGTCGTCGCGGAACGCGAGCTCCTCGGCATCCGACGCCACGTAGACGAACACGACGTCGCGATGCGCGCCGGACAGGCGCAGGTGCCGCAGCTGCGACACGAACGGCGTCACGCCGATGCCCGCCGCCACCAGCAGCACGGGCGTCTCCGTGTTGTGTGGCAGCACGAAGTCGCCCCAGATGCCCGTGACCGACAGCTCCTTGCCCGGCTCGACGAGCGCGAGCGCCTTCTTGTAGGTCGACTGCGATCCGCGCCGCATCGCGAGCTTGACGACCGGCAGCTCTTCGGGCGCCGACACGATGCTGAACTCACGGCGCGTGCCGCGCGCGTCGGGGTGCGGGTGCGGAACCTCGAGCTCGAGATACTGCCCCGCCTCGAACCGCAGCATGCGGCTCGCGCGGAACGACAGCTCCTCGACGCTCGGCGTCAGCCGCTCGCGCCCGAGGAAGGTCAGCTGCAGCCGCGCCCGCGTGGCATACGCGAAGCCGAACGCGACGACGTTGCCGACGACGATCGCGGCTTCCGGCCCGAGCGTGAGACTGCCGATCGTGGGCGGCCAGCCCGCGAGCACACCCACGACGGCCGCGACGATGTACTGCTGCCAGCGGCGCGGCGGCTGCGTCAGCGGCTCGGAGAACATGAACGCCGCGAGGAAGAAGAACGGCGACTGCCACAGCACCGTCGTGATGAGCGTGCCCACGTCGATCGCGACACCGGCGCCGGCGTAGGCGACAGCGATGCGCGCGGCGTTCACCGGCAGCGCGATCACGAGGAACAGCAGCACGGGCCGCAGCTTGTCGGCGCGCGCGACGACGAGCAGGCCCAGCACGATGACGGGCGCCGCGAGCGCCGGTGTGCCGACCCACCATCCGGCCGCCCCCAGCGCGTACGCGCCGCTGAGGATCGTGATGATCGACAGCACAGTCGCGCCGAGCGCCGCCGGGTTGAGGATGTGCCGCCCGCGCCAGGCGATGAGGTACTTGGATGCCGAGGCCACAGCACCCGCGATCGCGATGCCGACCAGGCCTGTGACATCGACGGTCGGGTACAGGACGAACAACAGGATGCCTGCGGTGATGAGCGAGGATTCGATCCGCCACGTTCGACCGGTGATGCGCTGCCCGACGAGGTCGACGACGAGGCACGCCACGACGAGCACGGCGCCGGTCGCGAGCAGCGTGAGTGGCGCCGGCGTCACGAGGCCGAACAGCGACAGCACAAGCGAGATCGCCGCGAGCAACCCCAGCGAGAGCAGCACCAGACGGTACATCGAGTAGCGGCCGACGACGGCGAGGAGGCGGTTCCAGACGGCGGTGAGTCTGCTCATGATTCTTCCAACTTATCGGCGCACGAACAGGTCGGCGCGGCATCCGGCCGACCATTCCAGACGCCCGTCGGTCGACATGCGCACCCACTGCGCGCCCCAGCGCGCGGCGAGCTCGGGCCCGCCGTCGAAGAAGAGCGCCGTTGCGAGGGCATCGGCGCTCATCGCGGTCGGGGCGACCGCCCACGTCGCGGCGTAGGTGCGCACGGGCTCGCCCGTGCGGGCGTCGAGCACGTGATGCAGCCCGCCAGATCCGACCGGGGCACCGAGCGGGTCGCCGAGCGCTGCCCCGAGCACGAGCCCCAGCCCCCACACCCGCCGGTTCACGGCCGACGCGCACAGCGCGCCATCGGTGACCTCCCACACCCCGATGGCCTTCGACGGGTCGAACGGGTGCTCGAGCGCGATGCGCTCGGCCCCGCCGCGCACGGCGATGTCGCCGCTCGCGTCGACGACGAGCGGTGTGCCCGACCGCTCGACCAGGAGATCGGCGACGAGGTCGACGAGGCGGCCCTTGCCGAGCGCGCCGACGTCGATGATGCCGGGCGCCGCCAGCCGCAGCGTCGCGTCCGTCCAGGTCAGTAGGTCGTGCCAGCGCTCCGGTGCCGGCAGTGCGCCGCGATCGACGAATGAGTAGTCGGCGTCGTACCCGCGGTGCGCGAGCGATGCCCCGACGAGCGGGTTCACCGCGCCGGAGGTCGCCTCCGACAGCGCGACGAAGGCGCCCAACATGTCCGCGGCATCCGCCGGCGCGTCGACCTCACCGCCGGCCGACAGCGCCGTCACGAGCGAGTCGCTGCGAAAGCGCGACCATTCCCGGTCGAACCGGTCGATGAGCGCATCGACCTCGGCGCGGACGCCTGTGCCCAGCGGCGCGGCCGTGTCGATCTGCCAGCGTGTGCCGATCGCGTCGAACGACCACGTGGCCGCGAGGCTCATGCGAGGGCTTCGGACTTGATCGTCTCGAGCGCGTTGTTGAAGCCGCCGCTGGTCAGCGACGAGCCGGCGACGCGGCTGACCGAGAGCGTGTCGATGTCCTGCCCGACGACTACGTCGGCGATGCCGCCGATGAAGGCCGTCTGGTACTGCTGCGACTGCGGGCTCGCGGCGTCGCCGGTCACCTCGACGGCCGTGACGATGTCGTCTTCGAGCGTGATCGTGACGCTGATCGTCTCTGAGGTGCCGCCGCCGTCGATGTAGGTGCCGTCGGCGGTGTAGGTGCCGTCGGTGTAGGTGCTCGTGGAGGTCGTGTCGGTCGACGAATCCGTCGACGAGTCGGTCGCCGAAGCCGACGCAGACGTCGACGTGTCGGTCGCACTCGACGAGGACGAGGTTGAGGCCGAGGTCGAGGTGTCGGTCGTCTCGGCGCTCGCGTCTGCGGCGCATCCCGCGAGTGCGACGATGCCGACGACGGATGCCGCGGCGACGCCGGCGCGGACGGGACGGGGAACGGCGGTGGTACGGATCATGGTGGGTCCTCCTGCTGTCGTGCTCCGCTGGTCGCGGTGGCGTGTGACCACGTTAACGCCGCAGATCTGGCACCGGCTCTGCGTCACCTATGCGTTTGCATTGAGCCGACGCGCGCCGGCGCGCGCCCGCCGGATCGCCTTGAGGATCTCGACGGCGATGAAGATCGCGATCGAGAAGGCGATCGGCAGCAGCCACCCCTGGAGATCCAGCGGTGACGACCCGAACAGCGAGTGCATGAACGGAACGTATGTGTAGACCAGCTGCAGCGCGACGAGGGCGATCGCCGACCACCACACGACCGGGTTGCCGCGCAGCACGTCGAGCGTGAAGCTCGAGCGGTTCAGGAACCGGCAGTTCAGCAGGTAGGCGAGCTGGCCGAGCGCGAGCATCGTCACGGCCTCGGTGCGGGCGACGTCCAGATCCGCCCCCGAGGCGAGCGAGATGCCGAATACGGCGAGGGTCGCCCCGCCGATCAGCAGCGACACGACCAGGACGAAGCCGAGCTCGCGCCCCGAGATGATCGAGCCGCCGGGGCCGCGCGGCGGCCGCGTCATGATGCCGCGTTCGGCCGGCTCGTAGGCGAGTGCGAGCGAGAGGGTGACGGCGGTCACCATGTTGACCCACAGCACCTGTACCGGCGTCAGCGGCAGCGTCATTCCGAACACCACCGCGACGAGCACGACGAGCGACTGCGCGCCGTTGGTCGGCAGCAGGAACACGACCGACTTGCGCAGGTTGTCGTAGATGCGCCGCCCTTCGGCGATGGCACTGCGGATCGTCGCGAAGTTGTCGTCGGCCAAGACGATCTCGGCCGCCTCCTTCGTCGCCTCGGTGCCTTTGATGCCCATCGCGATGCCGACGTCGGCACGCGTGAGCGCGGGGGCGTCGTTGACGCCGTCACCGGTCATCGCGACGACCTCGTCGTGCGACTGCAGGGCGCGCACGATGCGGATCTTGTGCTCGGGGCTCGTCCGCGCGAACACGTCGACGTCCTGCACGACCTTCGCGAGTTCGGCTTGCGACATGGCTTCAAGCTCGGCGCCGGTCAGCACGGCGGTCTCGGTATGAGCCGCGTCGACGAGCCCCATCTCACGGCTGATGGCGAGAGCCGTGCCCGCGTGGTCACCGGTGATCATCTTCACGCGGATGCCGGCGGCATGGCAGTCCGCGATCGCCGTGATCGCCTCGGGGCGCGGCGGATCGAGGATGCCCCACAGGCCCAGGAACTCGAGGTCGATGAGGTCGTCGAGGTCCACGGCATCCGCACGGGTGGGCTTGCGCGCCGCCGCGAGCACGCGCAGGCCCTGCGCGCTGAGCTCATCGATCGCCGCCTCCCAGAGCACGATGTCGAGCGGCTCCGAGCCGTGGGCGCCGCGCTGCGTGAGGGCACGCTCGAGAAGCCGATCGGGCGCTCCCTTCACGAGGATCGCGCGTGACCCGTCGCGGGCTTCGTCGAGCGTCGCCATGAACTTGTTGGCGGAGTCGAACGGCACGACGCCGAGGCGACGGGTGTCGGCGCGGCCCGCGCCGCCCTTCATCGCGACGACCTTGAGGGCACCCTCGGTCGGCTCGCCGACGAGCGTCCACGCGTCTGCCCCACTGGCGGAGACGCGGTCGAGGTGCGCGTCGTTGCACAGGTCAGCGACCGCCAGGAGCGCCGCGAGGTCACCGCCGCCGGCCGGCGTGATCTGCCCGATCGGGTCGTAGCCGAGCCCCGACACTTCGTAGCGCGCGAGCGGGGTCACCATGCTGCGCACGGTCATCTCGTTCTTCGTGAGGGTGCCGGTCTTGTCCGAGCACACGGTCGTGACCGATCCGAGGGCCTCGACGGCGGGCAGCTTGCGGGTGATCGCGTTCCGGCGGGCCATCTGCTGCACGCCGATCGCGAGCGTGATCGTCACGAGCGCGGGCAGTCCCTCGGGGATCGCCGCGACGGCGAATCCGATCGTCGCCGAGACGAGCTCCGGCATCGGCATCTGGTGCAGGTATCGCCCGATCAGCATCATGATCGCGGCCATTCCGAGGATGACCAGCGTCAGCACCTTGCCGAACGCGTCGAGCTGCTTCGTCAGCGGCGTGGCGAGCGACCCGGCCTCGCCGACGAGCTCCTGGATCTTGCCGATCTCGGTGCGCGCTCCTGTGCTGGTGACGATGCCCGTGCCCTGCCCGGCCGACACGATCGTGCCCGAGAACGCCATCGACGAACGGTCCCCGACGCCGGCGTCGGATGCCACGGCATCCGTCTGCTTCGATGCCGGCACCGACTCGCCCGTCAGCGCGGCCTCCTCGATGCGCAGCTGCGTCGCCGAGAGCAGTCGCACGTCGGCGGGCACCTTGTCGCCCGGCATGAGCCGCACGATGTCACCGGGAACGAGGTCGCGCGCGGCGATCGTCGTCCACGCGTCGCCGCGGCGGACCGTCGCATCGGCAGAGAGCATGCCGCGGATGCCGGCGAGCGCCTTCTCGGCGCGCCCCTCCTGCACGTAGCCGATCACGGCGTTGATGATCGCGACGGCCATGATGACCCAGAAGTCGAGCCAGTCCCCCATGACCGCCTTGATCGCGGCGGCACCCAGCAGGATGTAGATGAGCGTGTCGTTGAAATGACTGAGGAAGCGCAGCCAGGCGGGCGTGCGCTTCGGCTCGGGCAGCTCGTTCGGGCCGACCGCGCTCAGCCGCGCGGCGGCTTCGGCGGGGTCGAGGCCGGTGGGCGCGGTGTCCAGCGTCTGGGCGACCACGTCCGCGTCGAGCGCGTATGGACGGTCGACGGACAGCGGGGCAAGCGACGAGGGTGCGGCCATGGCGCGATCCTATTGCGCCGAGGCGTCACCCCAGAGAACTCCGCGCCGAAACGGTCAGGCAGCCCCGTCGAACATGCTCGTGACGGAGCCGTCTTCGAAGACCTCCTTGATCGCGCGCGCGAGCAGTGGCGCGATCGGCAGGATCGTCAGCGCGGGGAAGCGCTTCTCGGGCGGCAGCGGGACGGTGTCGGTGACGACGACCTCGTCGATCGCGGGGTCCTGCAGACGCTGCGTCGCGGGGTCGCTGAAGATCGCGTGCGTCGCTGCGACGATGACCCGCTCGGCACCGTTGGCCTTGAGGGCCTGCGCGGCCTTGACGATCGTGCCGCCCGTGTCGATCATGTCGTCGACGAGCAGGCAGACGCGTCCGGCGACGTGGCCGACGATCTCGTTGACGGTGATCTGGTTGGCCACGTTCGGGTCACGACGCTTGTGGATGATCGCGAGCGGGGCATCCAGCGAATCCGACCACTGGTCGGCGACGCGCACGCGGCCGGTGTCGGGCGAGACGACCGTGAGCTTGGCGCGGTCTTCGGCCGACAGGGTGTCTTCGAAGTACTGCAGCAGCACCGGCTTGGCGAACAGGTGGTCGACGGGGCCGTCGAAGAAGCCCTGGATCTGCGCCGCGTGCAGGTCGACGCTCATGACGCGGTCGGCACCGGCGGTCTTCAGCAGGTCGGCGACCAGGCGTGCGCTGATCGGCTCGCGACCGCGGCCCTTCTTGTCCTGCCGCGAGTACGGGTAGTACGGGGCGACGACGGTGATGCGCTTGGCGGATGCCCGCTTCGCGGCATCCAGCATGATCAGCAGCTCCATGAGCCACTCGTTGACCGGCGGCCCGAAGGACTGGATGAGGAACGCGTCGCAGCCGCGGATCGAGACCTCGAAACGGGTCAGGATCTCGCCGGAGGCGAAGGTGCGGTGCTCGGTGGGCACGAGCTCGGTGCCGAGCGCCAGGGCGACCTCTTCAGCGAGCGCGGGGTGCGAGCAGCCACTCGCGACGACCAGACGCTTCTTCGTCTTGGCGACGAGTCCCGGGGCGATGCCCCGCTCGACGTCCAGGTCAACCGTGTGCTTCTTGCGCGCCATCGTCCGCTTCCTGTGCGGACCGGGCACGCGCCGCGGCATCCGCCGCCGCCGTTCCCGGTCGGTGATTCTCGACCCACCCCTCGACGTTGCGCTGAGGGGCGACGCTCAGGGCGAGCGCACCGGCGGGGACGTCCTTGCGGATCACCGCGCCGGCGCCCGTCTTGGCGCCATCTCCGATCCTAACGGGCGCGACGAAGACGTTGTGCGAGCCCGAGTGCACCTCGTCACCGATCTCGGTGCGGTGCTTGGTGATGTCGTCGTAGTTGGCGGTGATCGCCCCCGCGCCGAGGTTGACGCCGCGGCCGATCGTCGTGTCGCCGATGTACGAGAGGTGCGGCACCTTGCTGCCCTCGCCGATCGTGGAGTTCTTCGTCTCGACGAACGTGCCGATCTTGCCCTTCGGCGCGAGGTTCGTGCCGGGGCGCAGGTACGCGAACGGACCGACCGTCGCCCCCGCGCCGATGACGGCGAGGGTCGCATCGGCGCGGCGCACGACGGCGTTCTCACCCACTTCGCAGTCTTCGAGTGTCGTGTCGGGGCCGATCACGGCGCCCGAGGCGACCGCCGTCGCGCGCAGGATGTGTGTGTTCGGCAGCACTGTCACGTCGGGAGCGAGGGTCGCCGTGACGTCGATCCACGTCGTCGCGGGGTCTTGGATCGTCGCACCCTCCAGCTGCCAGCGACGCACCGTGCGGGCGTTCAGCAGGCGGCCCGCTTCGGCGAGCTGGGCACGGTCGTTGACGCCGAGGGTCAGCGTGACGTCGGCGACGATGGATGCCGTCACCGCAAGCCCCTCGCCGCGGGCGAGACCGATCACGTCGGTGAGGTACTTCTCGCCCTGCGCGTTGTCGGTGCCCACGCGGGCGAGCTGCGCACGCACTACGGGCGCCTGGAAGACATAGACCCCGGCGTTGATCTCGGTGACGGCGGCCTCGACGGCCGTGGCATCCTTCTGCTCGACGATGCGCGCGACCGAGCCGTCGGCGGCGCGGATGACGCGTCCGTAACCGGTGGCATCCGGCAGCACGGCCGACAGCAGCGTCACCGCGGCGCGCGAGGCGCGATGGTCGGCGACGAGGCGCTCGAGCGTCGCGGCATCCAGCAGCGGCACGTCGCCGGAAAGCACGAGCACGTCGCCGGCGAAGTCGGGCACGGCGGCGAGCGCGACCTCGACGGCACGGCCCGTTCCGGGGATCTCGTCCTGATCGACGACGACGACCTCGTCGGCGATGCCGGTGACCGCCTCGGCGACCTGGTCGCGCTCGTGCCGCACGACGACGAGCACGTGCCCGGGGGCCAGGTCGCGCGCCGTGTCGAGCACGTGCCCGACGAGCGGGCGCCCACCGATGCGGTGCAGGACCTTCGGCAGGGCCGAGCGCATCCGCGTGCCTTGCCCCGCCGCGAGGATCACGACGGCCAGCGATGAGTCGAGCGTGGTGTTCGTCATGCTCCGCCGCCAGGATTCGAACCTAGACCTAACAGCTCCAAAGGCTGTCGTGCTGCCGTTACACCACGGCGGAACGCGCCGTGAAGACGTGCCACGGTCGCCCGTACAGTCTGCCATGCGCGACGGTTGCGCCCCGCTATTTCACCTTGACCGTGAGCGGTGCGGATGCCGTGACACCGGCCGCATTCACGAACTCGACGCGGTAGGTGTGCGCGCCCTTCGTCGCGCCGGTGACGGCGAGCTTCGCGAACTGCGGCCCGGGCGTGTGGGCGGTGAGATCTCCCTCGCCGGCGAGCACGCCGTCGGCGTAGAACCGGTAGGAGGTCGCGTTCGTGCCCCACCACAGGTTCGCCGTCACGGTGAAGTTCCCGTCGCCGTCGTAGTTGTCGTGGCTGAGCACCGGCTTGCCGGGGTTCGCCGCCGTCACCGTGACCGTCATCGGGGACAGCGTCGTCGTGCCCTGCGTGTTGGCGAGCACGGCCGTGTAGCGGTACGTGCCGTTCGTGCGGCCGGTGAGGTGCACGGCTGCCTCCTGCGCCGCAGTGCCGTTCGCCGCGAGCGGCATGGTCGCGATGAGCGTGCCGTTCTCGTACAGCCGCAGCGACGACGCGTTCTGACCCCACAACAGGTTCATCTTCACGGTGTAGTCGCCGTCGGCCAGGCCCGTGTCCCAGCCGTTGTCGTTGCTCAGCACGCCCTTTGCGGGAACGGCGGTGGCGGTATCGGCGTCGGTGCGGACGAGGCCGGCGGATGCCTCTGCGACGCCACGCGTCGCCGCCTGCACCTGCTCGGCCGTCGGCCAGTCGGCGGCGATGACGATGCGGGCACGCTGCACCGCGAGCGCGACCGGCTCATACGACCACGCGGTGTAGTCGGCGGCAACCAGCGCGTCGAGGGCGTCGGTGGCATCCTGCAGTGCGGCCGTGTCGACGCGGTCGCCCGCGCGGACGAGCCGCACCTCGTCGACCGTGCCCCACGCGCCCGCGGCGAGCGAGCCCACGACGGCGACCGTGAGGGCGCCGTCGGTGCCGACCGTGAACACGGGCGTCGTGCCGGTGCGCCACACCTGCCAGCCGTCGAGGCCGAGAGCTGCGTCGACCATGCCCGTGCTCGCCGTCGCGCGGACCACGAGCGTGTCGCCGGCGGCTTCGCCGTCACCCTGAGCCGTGGCCGACAGGGTGTACGTGCCGGGGGCGACGCCCGTGAGCTGCTGCGTCACGGCGAAGGTGTACGCGGCATCGGCCCAGAACGCGACAGCCCGATCGCCCTCGGCGGCATCCGCCGACGCGCCGATCGAGGCGCCCGTTCCGGTGACCTCCCACATCGACGTGTCGGAACCCTCGAACCCGGCGTTACGCACCCATTCGCGCGCGGTGATCGTCACCGTCGCGGTGGCGGCCAGGCCGGATGCCGTGACACCTGTCACCGTGTAGGTGCCGCTCGAGGCGATCAGGTCGGTGACGGATGCCCAGGTGACCTGCTGCGCGTCGGTGACGCCGTTCCAGCGGCGCACGTCGACGGTCGCCGGCAGGGTGACGGTGTCACCCTCGACGGCCGTCACCGTGGCGGGCACGACGGTCGGCGCGGGCTCGGCCCCGACGAGCTCGAGCGCTGCCCACGCGCCGGCGAGGCGCGCCGTGGCGGCCTCGACCTTGTCGGCGGCCGGCGCCGCCGACGCGAGCACGACCTCGGCGATCGCGAGCGCGGCATCCAGATCCACTAGGGACGCCGCTGTGACGACCTCGCGGTCGAGCGCCTTCGCCTGAGCGACGGCGGCCGCAAGCTCGGTCGTGTCGGCGCCGGCGACGGCGCGCGTCAGCACGACGTCGTCGATCGTGCCCCACGCGCCGGCGGGCAGGCTGAGCGTGATCGTGACCGTGGCGGTGCCGTTCGCGGCGACCGTGATGGCATCCGTCACCGGCGTCGACCAGGCCTTCCAGCCGTTCAGCTCGAACGGCGCGTCGGCGGTCTGCGTCCCGCTCTGCAGCGTGATCTTTGCGATGCTCGAGTCGTTCTCACCGTCGCCCTGCAGGGCGGCGGATGCTGTGTACGAGCCGGCCGCGAGCCCCGTCACCTGCTGCGACAGCGTGGCCGTGTAGGCGGCGCCCGAGTAGAAGTGCGCCGACCGGGTGCCCGTGCGCGGGTCATCCGTCGCACGCAGCGTCAGACCTGAGCCGGTCACCTTCCACATCGACGTGTCGGCGTCTTCGAAGCCGGGGTTGCGCAGCACGTTCACCGACAGCACCGTGACGGTCGCTGTCGTGGTGCGCCCAGATGCCGTGACGCCGGCGATCGAGTACGTGCCGGGGCCGGAGATGTACTGCGCCGTCTCGGCCCACGTCACGGCCTCCTGCTCGGTCGAGCCGTCGTTGTAGGTGATCGTGACGGTCGCCGGCAGCGTGATGTCGGCACCGTTATCCAGCGTCACGGTCGGGTTCTCGACGCTCGTGACCTCGCGCGGCGCGATGGCGCCCGTGCGTGCGTAGGCGAAGACGTTGAGCGACTCGAGGGGCGTGCCGTCGAAGGCGAACAGCGCCTGGTTATCCCACGCCGAGCCGCCGTACCACTCGCCGGCGTCATCGGGGTCGTACTCGCCGGCGTAGCTCGACGCCCAGCCCGACCCGTCGCGCTCCCACAGGACCTTGTTCTGCTCGAGCTGGTCGGGCGTGCCCACCGGCAGCCACGCGGGCTCCCAGTAGAAGACGCCGATCCCCGCGGCACCCACGTTCGCGACCGCCTGGATCACGTCGCGCACGGCGGATGCCTGGCCCTGCACGCTCACCGGGTACTGGGTCGCCTCGCTCGGCAGGTCGATCGTGTTGCCGTGGCCGTCACCGTCTTCGAGCGTGTACGCCCAGCTGGTCTCGGCGACCATGACCTTCTTGCCGTACGTGTCGGCGACGTTCTTCAGCACGCTCGTGAGGTTCGTGAGCGACCCGTGCCAGTAGGGGTAGTACGACGAGGCGAACACGTCGTAGTCGACGCCCGCGGAGGCAAGGTTCGCGGCGTAGCCCGCGTATCGGCCGGCCGTCTCGGGGTTCGTGAAGTGCAGGGCGACGAGAGCGTCCGGGAAGACATCGCGGACGGCGGCCGAGCCCGCCGAGAAGATCTGCGCCATGTTGGCCCAGCCCGTCACCCCCGCGATGCCGTTGTTGGTCTCGTTGCCGACCTGGACCATCTCGACGTCGACGCCGGCGCCGGCGAACTGCTCGAGGGCATCCGTCGTGTAGTCCTCGACAGCGGCGGCCTTGTCGGCGACCGACAGGCTCTGCCACGCCTTGGGCGCCTTCTGCTTGCCCGGGTCGGCCCAGAAGTCGGAGTAGTGGAAGTCGACGAGCACGCCGAGGCCCGCCGCCGTCGCACGCTCGCCGATCTCGACGGCGCGGGCGACGTCGACGTCACCGCCGCCGTAACCGTGTCCGTCGGCGTCGTACGGGTCGTTCCACACGCGCACGCGCACGTCGGTGATGCCGTGCTCCTTCAGCACGTCGAAGAGGTCGGCGGGCTCGCCATCGTCGTCGCGGAAGACCACGCCGGACTCCTCGAGCGAGAGCACAGACGACACGTCGACGCCGTTGATGAAGTCATCGGGCAGGTTCTCGACCTTGGGGACGGTGATCCCGGCCTCGACGGGGCCGTCGGCGGCGGATGCTGCGGGAGCGACGAGACCGACCAGGGCGAGGGTCGTGATGGCGGCGCCGGCCGTGATCCGGGTGAGGGTGCGCATGCTGAAGCGATCTCCTTCGATCTCCGTCGCGGCTGCGCGACGTGACTGTTACCGGTCACAGTGTGGCGCTGGTGCGGGTCGGTGAGATAGATGATCGCGGCATCCGTTATCGAAGTGTTATCGATATCACGCGTCGCCTCGACGACTGTCGCGACCTGGGATGATGGGGAGATGGCCACCGAGCACGACGAAGTCGACCGCATCGTCGACGCGTGGGGCACGCAGCGCCCCGACCTCGACTTCTCTCCCCTCGAGGTCCTGTCGCGCGTCGATCGCCTGTCGCGTCATCTCGACCGGGCCCGCCGCGAGGCCTTTCGCCGCAGCGATCTCGAGCCGTGGGAATGGGACGTGCTGTCGGCGCTGCGCCGCGCGGGCGAGCCGTATCAGCTGAGCCCCAAGCAACTGCTGCAGCAGACGCTCGTCTCGAGCGGCACGATGACCAACCGGATCGATCGACTCGTCGGCCGCCGACTCGTCCGCCGCGAGGCCGATCCGGCCGACGGCCGCAGCGTGCTGGTGACGATCACCGACGACGGCAAGACGCGCGTGGATGCCGCGATCACGCGCCTCGTCGACGCCGAGGCCGTGCTGCTGGGCGTCCTCTCACGCGGCGACCGCGAGCGCCTCGCCGGCCTGCTGCGCAAGCTCAGCCTGAGCTTCGACGCCTGACCCGCGTCGCTCGTCGGCTCAGCCGAGCTGCTCGGTGAGGACGAACCAGCGCTCTTCGAGGGCGGCGATCTCGGCGTCGAGCTCGCCGATCTGCTTCATCTTCTCGCCCAGGCCGGCGTAGTCGGACTGATCGTGGTCGGCGAGCGCTGTGCGCGCGGCATCCGCTTGCGCCGTCAGCTTCTCGATGCGGCGCTCGGCGGCGGTGAGCTCCTTCTCGGCGGCGCGACGCTCCGCACCCGCGAGGGCGGGCGCGGCCGAGGCTGCGGGGGCGGATGCCGAGGCATCCCCCTTGCTCGTCGTGCCCGACGAGCGCTCACGGTCGCGCAGCCGCAGGTACTCGTCGATGCCGCCGGGCAGGTGCCGCAGGTGTCCGCCGAGCACGGCGTACTGCTGGTCGGTGACGCGCTCGAGGAAGTACCGGTCGTGGCTGACGACGAGCAGCGTGCCGGCCCACGAGTCGAGGAGGTCTTCGATCGCGGCGAGCATGTCGGTGTCGAGGTCGTTCGTCGGCTCGTCGAGGATCAGCACGTTGGGCTGATCGAGCAGGATCAGCAGCAGCTGCAGGCGCCGCTGCTGCCCGCCGGAGAGGTCCTTCACGGGCGTCGACAGCTGCGCCGAGCTGAAGCCCATGCGCTCCAGCAGCTGGCCGGGTGTCAGCTCGGTCGCCTTCGAGCCGGCACCGATCGTGTAGCTCGTGCGCAGCCCCGAGATGACGACGCGGACGGGGTCGTTCAGGTGCTCGTCGAGCTCGTCCATGCGCTGTGTGAGGGTCGCGACCTTGACGGTCTTGCCGCGCTTGACGCGTCCGCTGGTCGGTTCGACGGTGCCTGCCACGAGCCCCAGCAGCGTCGACTTTCCGGCGCCGTTGACACCGAGGATGCCGGTGCGCTCCCCCGGCGCGATGCGCCACTCGACGTCACGCAGGATCTCTCGGCCGTCGTACGCGACGCCCGCATCGAGCAGGTCGACGACGTCTTTGCCGAGGCGCGAGACGGCGAGCGACTGCAACGACACCTTGTCGCGGATCTCGGGCACATCCTCGATGAGCTCGTTCGCGGCGTCGATGCGGAACTTCGGCTTCGAGGTGCGGGCGGGCGCGCCGCGGCGCAGCCACGCGAGCTCCTTGCGGGCGAGGTTCTGCCGGCGCTGCTCGATGACGGCGGCCTGGCGGTCGCGCTCGACGCGCTGCAGGATGTACGCCGCGTAGCCGCCCTCGAACGGCTCGACGATGCGGTCGTGGACCTCCCACGTCGTCGTGCACACCTCGTCGAGGAACCACCGGTCGTGCGTGACGACCAGCAGGGCACCCGCGTTCTTCGACCACCGGGTCTTCAGGTGCGCGGCGAGCCAGGCGATCGCCTCGACGTCGAGGTGGTTGGTCGGCTCGTCGAGCGCCAGCACATCCCAGTCGCCGACGAGAAGCCGCGCGAGCGCGACGCGGCGGCGCTGCCCGCCCGAGAGGGTGCCGAGCGGGGCATCCCACGGCAGATCTGTGACCAGCCCCGCGATGACATCGCGGATGCGCGCTGAGCCCGCCCACTCGTGCTCGGGGACCTCGCCGACGACGGCGTGGCCGACGGTGTCGTCGTCGTCCAGGACGTCGGCCTGGTCGAGCACGCCCATCGTGACCCCGCCGCGGACGGTGACCCGCCCGGCATCCGGCTCGAGCCGCCCCGAGAGCATCGCGAGCAGCGACGACTTGCCGTCGCCGTTGCGCCCGACGATGCCGATGCGGTCGCCCTCGTCGAGGCCGAGTGAGACGGCGTCGAAGACGACTCTGGTGGGGAACTCAAGATGGAGGCTCTCGCCGCCGAGCAGATGGGCCATGTCTCATCCAGGGTACGCGAGCGGATGCCAGGCACCCGCCGCGTCAGTACCAGAAGCTGAGCCGCGGGGCGGCGGGCGTCGCGAACAGCCGCGCGATGCGCGCGGGGTCGTCAGTCTCGATGCGGCCCGCGCGGGCGAGCGTGACCGCCGAGACGCCGCCCAGCAGCATCGACGACAGCTCCGCGACGCCCAGGCGCACGACGGGCAGTCCGATCGGCGGGTCATCGACGAGGTCGACGGATGCCGCACCCGTGGCATCCGTCGACAACAGGAACGTGCCGCCCGCGATCTCGAGCGGGTCGGCCACCTCGAAGACGACACTGTCGGCGACGTCGTACGTGCGCGCGGCGAGCGCGGCCGGCACATCGAGGATGCGCACGTACTGGTGGTCGCGGATGGTGATCGTCGCGGCGCGCTGGTCGGCGATCATCCACCACAGCGGCTCGTCGACGGCGAGTTCGGATGCCCGGATCGTGCCGATGAGGTCCATCTCGAGGAAGAACCGCCACAGCCCGGCGTAGGCCTCGTCGGTCGCCGCGAGCAGGAACGATATGTCGACCGTGGATGCCGTGAAGTCGTCGTGGTTCTCGGTCACACGGTACAGCGCGATGCCGTCGACCTCGCCGTCCTCGCCGCGATACTGCACGACGCGCAGCTGTTCGGCCTTCTCGGCATCCGCTCGTGTACCGAAGAAGCGGTCCCAGTGGCCGGTCGGCATGTCGATCTCGCCGGGCGAGGCCAGCCGCACCCGCTCGTGCAGTGCGGCGGCGGCATCGCGCCCCTGCTCGCGCGTGACGAAGTCGATGCGCCCCGGCGCGACGGGACCGATCCAGCGGGCGCGCCGGACGTTGAGCTCCCACTGCGCGGCGGCGGCCGCGGGCGCGAACCCGAACCGGCCGTAGATCGTCGACTCGCTCACGGTCAGCACCGCGACCGGCATGCCGCGATCAACGGCCGTGCGCAGCTCGCCGGCCATGACGGCGCGCAGGATGCCCCGGCGCCGGTGCGTCGGCGCGACCGTGACCGAGCTGATGGCGCACGCGGGAACGGCACCACCCGGCAGCGTCAGCTCGGCCGCCCACGACGCGAACGTCGCGACGGGCGTCTGCGCCAGCGGCGCGGTGGTGTCGTACACGCCGAGCTTGCGACGCGCTTCGGTGCGCTCGAAGAACGCTGCGCGCTGCGCCTCGTTGCGTTCGCCGTCGAGGAAACCGCGCGACACGGCATCCAGCCATGCGTCGTTCTCGGCACGCGACGTGTCGTCGACGCGCGCGACGGTGAGGCCGTGCGCGGCGAGCGCCGCGCTGGTCTGGGCGTCGATGTCGGCCGTGTGAAAAGCCGCGGCGAGGTCGGTCATGGGTCTCCTTGGAGTCTGTGAAGTCGTCGGCGAGGCCTTCTTCGAGGTCTTCACTTGAGGTCACGGCACGACGCGCGCGCCCGGGACGGGCCCGTGCGCGACGAACGCGCGCAGGCCCCGTGCCGCGAGCGCGTCGGCGAGGTCGTCACGGGCGTGCTCGTCGGCGGCGAGGAACGCGACCGTCGGGCCCGAACCCGACACGATGCCCGCGAGTGCTCCCGCCTGGTCGCCCGCGCGCAGCACCTGCGCGAGATCGGGCCGCAGCGACAGCGCCGCCTGCTGCAGATCATTGCGGACGGCGTCGGCGAGCTGCTCGGGATTGCCCGCGCGCAGCGCCTGCAACACGGCCGGGTCGACCCGCGGCACGCCGTGCGGCGGGGCGATGTCGGGCAGCGCCCGCAGCCGGTCGAGCTCGCGGTACACCTCGGGGGTCGACAGGCCCTCGCCGCTCGTGGCCAGCACCCAGTCGAACCGGCCGCGCACGAGGGCGGGCGCGAGTTCGTCGCCGCGGCCGGTGCCGATCGCCGTCCCGCCGAGCACCGCGAACGGCACGTCGGCGCCGAGCTGCGCGCCGAGCTCTTGCAGCTCGAGCGACGTCAACCCGGCATCCAACAGCTCGTTCACGGCGACGAGGGCGGCCGCGGCATCCGCCGAGCCGCCGCCCATGCCTCCGGCGACGGGCACGCCCTTGTGGATCTGCAGGCGGATGCCCCCGTCGAACCCCACGTGATCGGCGACGAGCCGCGCCGCGCGCAGCGCGAGGTTCGACCCGTCCAGCGGCACGCCGGACACGTCGACGTCACCGGTCACGTCGATCTCGTCGACGCGCGCGGTGGATGCCCAGAGGTCTTCGTACAGGGCGACGGCCTGGTAGACCGACGCGACGTCGTGGTAGCCGTCGGGCTGCACGTCGCCGACGTCGAAGGCGATGTTGATCTTGCCGGGCGCCCGCACGTGCACCCGACGCGAGATCTCGCCGGCGAGGCTCACGCGTTCGCCGATTCCGCCCACAGGTCGACGTCGATCGAGTCCGCGACGGCGTCGACCTGCTCGAGTTCCTCGGTCGTGAACGCCGGGCCGTTCAGCGCGGCGATGTTCTCGTCGAGCTGCGCGGCCCGCGAGGCGCCGATCAGCGCCGAGGTGACGACCTCATCGCGCAGCACCCACTGGATCGCGAACTGCGCGAGCGTCTGGCCGCGCTCCTTCGCGATGACGTCGAGGCTGCGCAGGGCCGAGAGGGCCTTCGCGCTGAGCTGACGGCCCGGCAGCGACGAGCGCTGTTGCGACCGGTCGGCGGTGCCGTCACCGAGGTACTTGTCGGTCAGCAGGCCCTGCGCGAGCGGCGTGAAGGCGATCGCGCCCATGCCCTCTTGGCGGAGGACGCCGGTGAGACCGTCCTCGACCCAGCGGTTCAGGATCGAGTACGCCGGCTGGTGGATCACGAGCGGCGTGCCGAGCGAGCGGGCGATCGCCTTCGCCTCGGCGGTGCGCTCGGCGGAGTACGACGAGATGCCGACGTAGAGCGCCTTGCCCTGGCGCACGAGGGTGTCGAGCGCGCCGATGGTCTCCTCGAGCGGGGTGACCGGATCGTAGCGGTGCGAGTAGAAGATGTCGACGTACTCGACGCTCATGCGGGTGAGCGACTGCTCGGCGCTCGCGAGCAGGTACTTGCGCGAGCCCCACTGGCCGTAGGGACCTGCCCACATGTCGTAGCCGGCCTTCGACGAGATGATGAGCTCATCGCGGTAGGGAGCGAAATCCTCGCGCATCATGCGGCCGAAGTTCGTCTCGGCGCTGCCATACGGCGGGCCGTAGTTGTTGGCCAGGTCGAAGTGCGTGATGCCCCGGTCGAAGGCGTGGCGCAGCAGCGCGCGCTGGTTGTCGAACGGGATGTTGTCGCCGAAGTTCCACCACAGGCCGAGCGACAGGGGCGGCAGGAACAGGCCGCTCGTGCCGACCTGGCGGTAGCCGGTGCCGACGTAGCGGTCTTCGGCTGCGTTGTACGGGCGGTGCAGGTCGCCGCCGCGCGTCGGAGGGAAGCGGTCTTCGAAGTCGGTCATCGCTCCAGGCTACCGACGCGAGCGCCGAAAGGGTGGCGCGAATGCGCCCCTCGCGGCTGCTGAGGCAGGCATCCGCGCCATCAACTTTCTGGGCGGGGTGTTCTGTTGGCGCGAATGCGCACCTCGAGGGATGCCAGGGGCACATTCGCGCCATCAAAACCAGCCGGGGCAATCGAGGTGGCGCGGCCGACCAACTCAAGCGGCTCGAGGTGGTCGGGGGCGCCACCTGCTTCCAGCGCGCGCGATCGGGGTGGCGCTGCGGACCAGCTCAAGCACCCCGAGGTGGTCGGGGGCGCCACCCACCTGTGCGGGGCCACAAATGGTTGGCGCGAATGCACCCCTCGAGGGATGCCAGGGGCGCATTCGCGCCACCAAAACGATCGGGGTGGCGCCGCCGACCAGCTCAAGCGGCCCGAGGTGGTCCGTCGCGCCACCAAAACCAGCCGCAGGTCAGACCGCGGCGGCGCGGGCGATGCGGACGAAGTCGTCGATCGTGAGCTGCTCGCCGCGCGCGGTCGGGTCGACCCCGGCGGCCTCGAGCACGGCAGAGGCGGATGCCGCGGAACCGCCGAGCACCGGGGCGACCGCCTGGCGCAGCATCTTGCGGCGCTGACCGAACGCGGCATCCACGATCTGGAACGTCGCGCGGCGCAGGGCCTCGTCGCCGCGCGGCGCAGCGTCCCGCGAGAAGCCGACGAGCACGCTGTCGACGTTGGGCACGGGCCAGAACACCTGGCGCGAGACGGTGCCGGCCAGCCGCCACGGGCCGTACCATGCGGCCTTGACGCTCGGCGACCCGTACACCTTCGATCCGGGCGGGGCGGCGAGCCGCTCGCCCACCTCGGCCTGCACCATGACGACGCCGCGCTCGATGCCGGCGAAGGTCTCCATGAAGTGCAGCAGCACCGGCACGCTCACGTTGTACGGCAGGTTCGCGACGAGCACGTTCGGCGAGCCCGGCAGCTCGGTCACCCGCAGCGCGTCGGCGTCGACGACCGTCAGCGCCCCGCCTGGCACCCCGTGCGCGGCGGCCGTTGCGGGCAGTTTCTCGGCGAGCCGATGATCGATCTCGACGGCCGTCACGGTCGCACCGGTCTCGAGGATCGCGAGGGTGAGCGACCCGAGTCCCGGCCCCACTTCGACGACACGGTCGGATGCCACGACGCTCGCCGCGTGCACGATCTTGCGCACCGTGTTGGCATCGACGACGAAGTTCTGCCCCAGCTTCTTGGTGGGCGTCACGTCGAGTTCGGCGGCGAGGGCGCGGATCTCGGTGGCGCCGAGGAGGGTCACGGGCATGCATCGAGCGTACCGACCGACACACAGCAGTTCGTCACATGATGTTCACCGGACTGGAACCACAGTGACCGCGCGGTCGCGCACCCTGGTTATGAGCGCCGACGTCGCCGCCCGCATACATGCCATCAACCGGGGGGTAGACATGGCACGAGCGACAGAGCTGAGGGCTGTCCATCCGACGAGACCATCACGGGGTCCGAGTCCCGTCATGGTGCTGTTGGTGCTGATCGGGACGATCGGCATCCTGGCCTACGCGGGGTTCCTGCTGGATCCCTCGCACCGGGGCGACCTGCTGCCCTACGCGATGGTCATCACCGCCGAGACGATCCTCGTCGCACAGGCGCTGCTGGCGATGTGGACGATCCTGTCCGGATCGAGCGACCCGCGCGACTACGTCTTCCACGACGCGGCCGCGCGGCTCATGCCGGGCGCGGGCGACGGCGATGACACGGTGCACCTGGCGGGCGCACCTGTCATCGTCGACGTCTTCATCACGGTGTACGGCGAGGACGTCGAGACCATCCGCCAGACGGTGCGCGCCGCCGTCGCGATGCGCGGTGCGCACCGCACGTGGGTGCTCGACGACGGCCGGTCAGACGAGGTGCGCATCCTCGCCGCCGAAGAGGGTGCGAGCTACGTCCGCCGGCTCAGCTCCAACGGAGCGAAGGCCGGCAACATCAACCACGCGCTCTCGATCGTGAAGGGCGAGTTCTTCGTCATCCTCGACGCCGACTTCGTCCCGAAGGAGAACCTCATCGTCGAGATGCTGCCGTTCTTCGCGCACGACGACGTCGCGTTCGTGCAGTCACCACAGGCCTACGGCAACCTCACGACGGTCGTCGCGCGCGGCGCCGCCTACATGCAGACGGTCTTCTACCGGTTCATCCAGCCGGGACGCAACCGGTTCAACGCCGCGTTCTGCGTCGGAACGAACGTCATGTTCCGTCGTCGCGCGATCGACGACGTCGGCGGCGTGTGCACGGACTCGAAGTCGGAGGATGTCTGGACCTCGCTGCGCCTGCACGAGCGGGGCTGGCGGTCGGTGTACCTCTCCGATGTCCTCGCGATCGGCGAGGCGCCCGAGACGATCGAGGCGTACAGCAAGCAGCAGCTGCGCTGGGCGACGGGCGGGTTCGAGATCCTGCTGCAGCACAACCCGCTCTCGCCGCGTCGGCGCCTGACACCCGATCAGCGCATCCAGTACCTCGTGACGGCGACGTTCTACCTCACCGGGATCTGCCCACTTCTGCTCCTCCTCGTGCCGCCACTGGAGATCTACTTCGACCTGCGGCCCATGACGCTCGAGATCACGGTGTTCACGTGGGCCCTGTACTACGCGGGCTTCTACGTCATGCAGATCCTGCTGGCGTGGTTCGCGGTGGGCTCGTTCCGGTGGGAGACGCTGACCCTCGCGACGGTGTCGTTCCCGATCTACACGAAAGCCCTGTGGAACGTGGTGACGGGGAAGGATGTCGGCTGGCACGTCACCGGCAGCGCGTCGCGCCGATCGCCGTTCGAGTTCATCATCCCGCAGGTGCTGTTCTTCGTCTTCCTCGCGCTCACGACCGCCGTCGGCGTGTGGCGCGACATCGGGATCGGCGAGATGACCCTCGCGACGGCGTGGAACGCGACGAACACGATCATCCTCGGGTCGTTCGTCGTCACGGCGGCCCGCGAGGCACACGCGATCGCGCACCCGGCCGCCGCCGTCGCCGCGCCCGAACCCGTCGTCGACAGCACGCCGATCACGGTGATCGCGCGGCCCGTGCCGCTCGTGACCGTCAAGGACGAGGCACCGCCGCCCCCGCCCCGGCGCAGAGCCCGCAGACAACCCGTCGGAGTGGGGGCCCGGTCATGACGTGGCGCGCGCGGGGCAAGCTCGCACTGGGCCTGGTCATCACCCTCGTCATCGTCGCAGCGTGCACCGTTCTCTTCACGCAGCGGCAGAACTCCGTGCGCAGCGTCAGCGCGACGATCGTGGCGCAGGAGTACCCCGTCGGCACCGACTACGGTGGCCTCGTCACCGCCCAGTTCGCGCACGCCGGCGACCACGTGACGGCCGGTGAAGCACTGTTCGAGGTGAGCAGCCCGCAGCTCCAGCGCGACATCGCGATGGGCGTCGTCTCCGACAGCGCGGGCGACGCCGACGGCACGACGACGATCACGGCCACCGTCGACGGCATCCTGTCCGACATCCGCGTTCCGCAGGGCGGGTTCGCGCAGTCCGGCGGCGTGCTCGGGACGGTCTCGCGCGACGCCTCACTGACCGTCGAGGGCGAGTTCCTGTTGACGCCGCGCGACTACGCCCGCATCGCGGTCGGCACCACCGCCGAAGTCGAGCTGCCGAACCGGTCGACGCTCACGGCGGATGTCTCCTCCGTCGACGTCGCGACGACGGACGGGCGGGCGGCCGCGACCGTGACGCTGACCAGTGACGAACTGACGGATGCCACGGCGGACGGCCTCTTCCAGCCCGGTACGCCCGTCGTCGTGACCCTCCGGCTCCGCGACGACGGCCCGCTCGCAGGGCTGCACGATGCGCTTGCGGACTTCATCGCGAAGGTGGGCCTGTGAGCGGCATCCGCCGCATGTTCGTCCTGCTCACCGCTGCCGCGCTCGCGCTCAGCGGGTGCACCGCTGCGGGTGGGACCGCCTCGCCTGCCGTCACCCCGCCGAGCCTCGACCTCGGCACCCTGCCGGTCGAGCGCGTCGCCGAGCCCGGGACGGTCGCCGTCGCCGCCGATGTCGCGCCGCCGACCAACCGCTGGTACTCGAGCCTCGCGTTCTCGACCGACGACCTGCCGGTGTACCCGTTCCCGCTCGCGTTCGCGCCGACAGGCACGGGCTTCTCGGTGGAGGTCCCGGCCGTGACGGTCGACGAGGCGACGATCGGGGCGTCGTTCACCGGCGGCCTCGAGATCACGCTCGGCGATGGGCAGGACCTCACCCGCACCGTCGTGCGCACCGACCCCGTTTCGGTCACGATCGCGTACGCCGACGAGGCCGGCGCGCTCGCACTGGTCACGCTCGCGGAGGGCTCGCCGATCGTCACGATCCGCGCGATGCGCGACACGACGCTCACCCTCCCCGCCCCGCCCGAGGCGCTGGGCGACGGGTGGCAGCTCGCGCACGGCGAGCGCACCTTCGTGCTGTCCGCACCGAACACCGTGGCAGCCGGGTCCACTGTGACGCTGTACGAGGGGGATGCCGCCCAGCTCGCCCCGATCCCGGAGGACGCCGCCGCGGCGGATTGGCTCGATGCGATGGGCGACCCCGTCGCGGGCGTCGAGGCGACCTCTGCGGAGCAGGAAGGCGCGAGCATCACGACGCTGCAGTACACCGGCACGGCCGACACCGTCGTCGTCCCGTTCCCCGGCATGACCACGGCGGGCACCTGCGACCTCGGCATGTTCGAGACCCCGTACGGCACCGTGAGCGCGTGCCGCGGCGCCGAGTTGACGCGCAGCGTGCCCGTCGTCGCCCCCGCATCGCGCTACGACTTCGACGGCCTCGACGACGCCACCCGCACCCGCATCCGGACCCAGCTCGAGGCAGACGTGACCGCAACCGGCCCCCTCCCGGCCGACACCTACTTCGCCGGCAAGGCGCTCGCCCGACTGGCGTCGATGTACGAGCTCGCCGTCGCGCTCGGTGCAACCGACCTCGCCGAGCAGATCATCGACCGCCTCGACGACGAGCTGACGCCCTGGCTCGACCCCGCCGGCTGCAAGACGCGCGCCGAGCGGTGCTTCGTCTACGACGACCGGCTGCGCCTCGTCGTCGGGAAGGTCGTGGGGTTCGGCTCGGAGGAGGGCAACGACCACCACTTCCACTACGGATACTTCCTCGAGGCGGCGGGCATCCTCGCGCAGGCGCGCCCCGAGCGCATCGACGACCTCCGCCCCGTCATGACGCTGCTCGCCGCCGACATCGTGACGGGGGCGGCGGGCACGGCGGGCGCACAGCTGCCGGCGCTGCGCACCTTCGACCCGTATCGCGGACACTCGTGGGCATCCGGGCTGTCGCCGTTCGCGGACGGTAACAATCAGGAGTCGAGCTCGGAGGCCGTCGCCGCCTGGAACGGCGCGGCGCTGTGGGCGCAGTCGGCGGGCGACGCCGAGCTGCTTCAGCAGGCGACGTGGCTGCTGTCCACCGAAGCGGATGCCGCGCGCACGCTGTGGCTCGAGCCGGAGACCCTGCCGGCCGGCTACGCCCACACGATCGTGTCGATGAACTGGAGCTCGAAGCGCGACTACGCGACGTGGTTCAGCGCCGAGTCATCGGCGATCCTCGGCATACAGCTGCTGCCGCTCGGCCCCGTGTCGCTCGAGTACCTGGGCGCCGATCCCGACCGCGTCGCGAAGAACGTCGCGGATGCCGGGGCCACGGCCTTCACGGGCGCGCTGGGCGACTACGTGCAGGGCTACTCCGCGCTCGCGGGCGCCGAGGCGGCGAGCGCCGCGGCAGAGGCGCTCGCCGACCGCACCGAGTTCGACGACGGGTGGTCGAAGGCCCTCGCGGAGGCGTGGGTCGCGGCCGTGCAGTTACGGGGCTGGTGATCAGCCCGCTGCGGCACGCGCCGCGCCCGGCAGCGCCTCGACGATGCGGTCGATGACCTCGTCGTCGTGCGCGGCCGTGACGAACCAGGCCTCGAACGCCGACGGGGGCAGGGAGATTCCGGAATCCAGCATCGCGTGGAAGAACCGGCCGTAGGCGGCGGAATCCTGCCGCTGCACCGTCGCGTAGTCGGGCACGCCGCCGGAGACCTCCGCCCCGAAGAAGACGCTGAACAGCGTCCCCGCGCGTTGGACGACGTGCGGCACGCCCGCGGCGTCGAGTGCGTCGCCCACGGCCGAAGACAGGGCATCGGATGCCTGCGCCAGTCGCGCGTACACGGCGTCATCGGCGATGCGCAGCGTCGCGAGGCCTGCGGCAACCGCGACCGGGTTCCCGCTGAGCGTCCCGGCCTGGTACACCGGCCCGGTCGGCGCGAGGAGGTCGAGGACGTCGGCACGACCGCCGACGGCCGCGACGGGCAGTCCGCCGCCGATGACCTTGCCGAAGGTGACGAGGTCGGGAGTGACCTGCTCCCCCGCGTCGGCGAGAACCTGCGCGTAGCCACCCGCGGCGGCGCGGAAGCCGGTGAGGACTTCGTCGCTGATCAGCAGCGCCCCCTCGCGGTGGCACAGGTCGGCGAGGAACGTCGTGAAGCCCGGCGCGGGTGCGACGACGCCCATGTTCGCGGCGGCCGCCTCCGTGATGACGGCGGCGATGCGCCCGGGGTGGGCCGAGAAGACGGCCTCGAGCGCAGCACGGTCGTTGTACGGCACGACGAGGGTCTGCGCCGCGATCGCCTCGGGGACGCCCGCCGATCCCGGCAGGGCGAAGGTCGCCAGGCCCGATCCGGCGGCCGCCAGCAGTCCGTCGGAGTGGCCGTGGTAGTGCCCCGCGAACTTGACGAGCAGGTCGCGCCCCGTCGCGCCGCGCGCCAGGCGAATCGCCGTCATCGTCGCCTCGGTGCCCGTCGAGACGAGCCGCGCCTTCTGCACGGCCGGCACGCGCCGCACGATCTCCTCGACAAGCTCGGCTTCGGCAGGGGTCGGCGCCCCGAACGACAGGCCCCGCCCCGCCGCCTCGACGACAGCCGCGACGACCTCGGGATGCGCGTGCCCGAGCAGCGCCGGACCCCAGCTGGCCACGAGGTCGATGTAGCGGCGCCCGTCGGCATCCGTCACATATGCGCCGGATGCCTCGACGAGGAACCGCGGCGTCCCGCCGACCGAGCCGTACGCCCGCACGGGCGAGTCGACGCCGCCGGGGATGACGGCGCGCGCCCGGGCGAACAGCTCGTCGTTGGCGCTCATGCGAGGCTCCGCCCCGCGCGCAGCCAGCCGGCGACCTCGATCGCCCAGTACGTCAGGATCGCCTCGGCGCCGGCCCGGCGGATGCCGATGAGGCTCTCGCCGATCGCGCGCTCGCGGTCGATGACGCCCGCCGCGGCGGCATGCTCGATCATGGCGTACTCCCCCGACACCTGGTACGCCCAGACGGGCACGCTCGAGACGTCGGCGACGCGCGCGAGCACGTCGAGGTAGGGCCCGGCGGGCTTGACCATGACGATGTCGGCGCCCTCGTCGATGTCGATGAGGGCCTCCTGCACACCCTCGCGGCCGTTCGCCGCGTCGAGTTGGTACGTGCGCCGGTCGCCCGTGAGGGTCGACTCGACGGCGTCGCGGAACGGGCCGTAGAACGCCGAGGCGTACTTCGCCGAGTAGGCGAGGATGACGACGTCGGTCCGGCCCGCGGCATCCAGCGCCGCGCGGCACGCCGCGACCTGGCCGTCCATCATGCCCGACAGGCCGAGGATGTCGGCGCCGGCTTCCGCCTGTGCGAGCGCCATCTGCGCATAGATCTCGAGCGTCGCGTCGTTGTCGACCGCCCCGTCGGCGGCGAGCACTCCGCAGTGGCCGTGGTCGGTGAACTCGTCGAGGCACAGATCGGCCTGCAACGTGATCCGCCCCGCGGCGGCGTCGGCCACGACTCGGATCGCCCGGTTCAGGATGCCCTCCGGGTCGACCGCTCCCGTCCCGGTCGCGTCGCGCGCCGACGGCACACCGAACAGCATGATGCCGCCGATGCCCGCCGCGACGGCCTCTTCGACGACGGCTGCGAGCCCGGAGAGCGGATGCTGGCTCACCCCGGGCATGCTCGCGATCGGCAGCGGCGCGTCGATGCCCTCCTTGACGAAGACGGGCAGCACGAGCCGGCTCGGGCTCAGCTCGGTCTCGGCGACGAGGCGCCGCAGCGCAGGAGTCTGCCGCAGCCGGCGCAGTCGGCGGTCGGGGAATGCGGTCATCGGGACTCCTCCGGAAGGTCTGGGGATGCGTCGAGTTCCGCCAGGAGGGCGTCGACGCTCTGCGTCCGCGCCGTGTGCGCGACGGCGAAGCCGAGGCGTTCGGCATCGCGGGTCGTGCCCGGCCCGATCGAGGCTACCCGCACAGCCGGGTGCAGCGCGCCGACCTGTCGGCGCAGTTCGCGCGCGACGCTGAGCGAGGTCAGCAGGACGATGTCGACCGTGCCGTCTCGCAGCCCGGCGGCGACCTCGTCGGGCAGGTCGACGCCGACGGTGCGGTAGCCGATGCAGACGTCGACATCGAAGCCGCGCAGGGCGAGCTCGTCGCTGAGGTAGGCGGTGGCAAGATCCGAGCGGATGATGAGGGCACGCCCGGTCTGCTCCGGCGTGCGCGCGGCGCACCACTGCGCGGCCATCGCTGCCGCCGACGACTCACCAAGCGGGACAAACGCGACCTCGGCGCCGGTCGCGGCGACGGCGCGTGCCGTGGCGGGCCCGACAGCGGCGACCTGTGTCGTCGCGGGGATCGTGATGCCGCGCGCGGTCAATTGCTCGACGCTCGCGGCGCTCGTCACGAACAGCCAGTCGTACTCGCCCACGGCGAGCGCCGCGAAGGCGGCGTCACGCGCGTGCTCGTCGCGCGGCGGCGCCGAGGTGATCAGCGGCGCGACGAGGGGGATGCCCCCGCGGCGCGCGATCTCGTCGGCGACGCGCGCGCCCCACTCCCCGCCGCGCGGGATCAGCACGCGGGCGCCAGCCAAGCCACCGGCCAGACCGCCCGCCAGGCCTCCCGGCAGACCGCCCGTCACCGGCTGCTCCCGGCAAGGTCTGCGAGCGAGGCCGCCCCGCCATCGAGCAGCGCCGTGACGACCTGCGCCGCGGCATCCTGCCTGCCGGTGTCGTCGGCGACGGTGCCGCGGGCGAACGTCTGCTCGACGCGCACGGCGTCGGTGCCGTCGAGGGCATAGACCTCGGCGAGCAGCGCGACGACATCACCGGAGACGCGGGCGGTGATGCCCACCGGCGCCGCGCACCCCGCCTCGAGCCCGCGCAGCACGGCGCGCTCGAGCAGGGCGGTGATCTCGGCGTCGGCGTCGCTGAGCACCGCAAGTTCGTCGGCGAAGGGGTCGTCTGTGCGCACTTCGACGGCGAGCGCGCCCTGACCGGCCGAGGTCGGCCAGGCCTCGCTGTCGAAGGTCTCGACGATGCGGTCGACGCGTCCGATGCGGGTCAGCCCCGCTGCGGCGAGGACGATCGCGTCGTACTCCCCGTCGTCGACCTTGCGCAGGCGCGTGTCGACGTTGCCGCGGATGCCCCGCACATCGAGGTCGGGCCGTGCGCGCAGCAGCTGGGCGACGCGACGCGGCGATCCGCTGCCGACGACGGCGCCGTGCGGCATCTGCGCGAGGGTCTGCCCGTCGCGCGAGCACAGCACGTCACCGATGGGTGCGCGCGGCGGTACGGCGCCGATCTTCAGGCCCTCGACCGCCCCGGTGGGCAGGTCTTTCATGGAGTGCACGACGAGGTCGCACTCGCCGCGCAGCAGCGCTTCACGCAGGGCCGCGACGAAGACGCCCGTCCCGCCGAGCTGCGCGAGCGGGCCGGTGAGCACGTCGCCCGCCGTCGTGATCGGCACGAGTTCGACCTCGCGGCCGGTCGCGGCGCGCACGGCATCGGCGACGAGTCCCGATTGCGTCGTCGCGAGCAGGCTCGCGCGCGTGCCGAGACGGGTGGGCGCGGCCGTCACGGCGCGACCCCCGCGAGCGCCGGGCGGAAGCCACGGCGCGTGTTCTCGCAGCAGCTGGCGCGGCACACGTCGTATCCGGGGCCGAGCGCCGTCACGTGCGGGCGCTCGTCGGCCGGCGTCGCGTGGAGGCGCTCTTCGACGAGGTCAGCCAGGCCCGCGACGAACGCCGGGTGGGTGCCCGGGCTCGCGGTGCGCACCGCAACGATGCCGTGCTCGGCGGCAGTCTCCATGGCTTCAGTATCGAGGTCCCACAGCACTTCCATGTGGTCGCTGACGAAACCGAGCGGCACGATGAGCGCAGCCTTGCGCCCGCGCGCGGGCAGTTCGGCGATGACATCGTTGATGTCGGGCTCGAGCCACGGCACCTGCGGCGGACCGGAACGGCTCTGGAACACGAGCTGCCACGGGGCGACCCCGCCCAGCTCGCCGACGATGTACTCGGCGAGCGCGAGGTGTTGCGCGAGGTAGGCGCCGCCGGGGCCGAACCCGTCTTCGGGGGCGCCGGAGCGATCGGCATCCACGTTCGGAATCGAGTGCGTTGAGAACAGGATCTCGACCTCGTCCGCCAGGTTCGTGATGCCCTGTTCGGCAAGGGTCTGGATGCCGGCACGGATGCCCTCGATGAAGGGCGTCACGAATCCGGGGTGGTCGAAGAAGTCGCGCACCTTGTCGATCTCGACCTTGCCGGAAAGGCCGGTCGCCTCGACGGCGTCGGCGAGGTCTTCGCGATACTGCCGGCACGACGAGTACGAGCTGTACGCGCTCGTCGCGATCGTGAGGATGCGGCGGTGCCCGTCGTCGTACGCCTGTTGCAGCGCCTCGTCGAGGTAGGGCATCCAGTTGCGGTTGCCCCAGTAGACGGGCAGGTCGTGGCCGCGGCCGGTGAGCTCCGCCGCAAGCGCCGCGCGCAGCACGCGGTTCTGCTCGTTGATCGGCGACATGCCGCCGAAGTGCCGGTAGTGGTGCGCGACCTCTTCGAGGCGCTCGTCGGGGATGCCCCGGCCGGCTGTCACGTTCCGCAGGAACGGCAGCACGTGCTCCTGTCCCTCGGGCCCGCCGAAGCCGAGCAGCAGGATCGCGTCGTAGTCGACCGGCACGGTCGCGTAGGGCTCACCGTCGCGGGTCGCCGCCGTGCCGGCCGGCACGAGGGCGCCGTCGGCGATGTGCGCGGGACGGCTCGCGGGGGCGACCTTGCTGCGGTACTCGCTGGTCTGCACGGTCATCAGGCGAGCACCTCGGTGAGCTCGGCGAGCTCGATGCGGCGGCCCGTGTAGAACGGCACCTCCTCGCGCACGTGGCGGCGCGCATCGGTCGCGCGCAGCGCCCGCATGAGGTCGACGAGGCTCACGAGGTTGTCGCTCTCCAGAGGCAGCAACCACTCGTAGTCGCTCAGCGCGAAGGTCGACACCGTGTTGGCGAGCACGTCGCGGAACGCCGCGCCCTTGCGGCCGTGGTCGGCGAGCATCTGCGCGCGCTGCACGTCGGGCAGCAGGTACCACTCGTAGCTGCGCACGAACGGGTACAGGCACAGCCAGCCGCGGGGGTCTTCCCCGCGCAGGAATCCGGGGATGTGGCGCTTGTTGAACTCGGCTTCGCGGTGGACGCCCATCGCGCTCCACTCGCTCGTGAAGTCGGCGAACACGCGCGTGCGGCGGAGGGCGCGCAGCGCCTTCTGCAGGGCCTGCGGACGTTCCTCGCCCGCGGCACGCCCGGGGGTCTCATGTAGCCACACGAGGATGTCGGCGTCGCCGCGCATGCCCGTCACGTCGTACAAACCGCGCAGCACGACGCCCTCCGCCTCGAACCCCGCGATGACGGCGGCCAGTTCGTCGAGCGCCGCGGCATCGGGCGCGGCGCGGCGCGGCCGGGGACCTGCGAGGACGGCGAACAGGGTGAAGCCGACGGGGTTGATCTCGGACTCTGCGGTCATGCTCTGCTCCTTGTGGGGGTGGGGGAAAGCTCTTCGGCCAGTCGCGCGGCGAGCGCGCGGGCGTGCGGGATGACAGATGCCAGCCCGGTACCTGCCGCGGCGGCGCCGGCATGGTGGATGCCACGGACGCGTGCGGCCTCGACGGCCGCGGCCCGGCCGGGGGTGGCGTCGGCGACGGCATCCGTCCAGTCCTGTGCGACGACGTCGACAACATCCTCCGGGGTGATGGTGACACCGGTCAGCAGCGTGACGTCTCGGGCGATGTCGGCGGGCGTGCGCAGGGTGTCCGCTGCGGCGTCGCGTGCGGACAGGCGGATGAGGTGGCGGCCGGGTGGTGTCGTGGCATCCGCCCACGCCCACTTCGCGGTGATGTGCGTGAGTGCCTTCGCCGCCGTCGGCAGCGCCGGGTCGACGATGACGCCCGACCCGACCGGGTGTGCGTCCAGCGCGGGAGCGTCGACGGCCGCGGCGACGACGCGCACGCGCTGCGCCGGGGCCACGTCGGGCACGCCCAGCAGGCGGTCGGCGGCGGCGGGACCCGTGGCGACGACGACGCGCGCGGCCGCGATGTCGCCCTGCGATGTGTGCAGGATGGGGCCGTCCGGCCCGTCGGAGATCGCCTCGACCGTGGCCCGCGTGCGGATGTCGGCGCCGTGTGCTGCGGCGGCGAGCGCCGCGGGCAGCCGCCACATGCCGCCCGCGATGCCGCCGACAGCCGCGCCGGCACGCGCCGTCTGCGCGATCTCGGCGGCGGCCCGCGTCAACGATCCGTGCTCGAGGAAGGCGCGCCACATGCCGGGGTGCAGCGCCGACAGCCGCACCTCGGATGCCGGCCGCGAGTAGACGCTACGGCACAGTGTGTCGACGAGCCGCTCGGCCACGACGGTGCCGCAGCGCTGCGCGACGAGCGCGAACAGCGACGGCTCCGCGTCGGCGTCCGTGTAGGGCGTCAGGTCTTGCTCGCCCGCGGCGCGCGCCGCGGCATCCGCGCCGATCAGGGCCACGACGTCGGGCGCCGTCGGATCGGCGGGGATGCCCAGCACCGTGCGCCGCGGCAGCGGTGCGCGCACGGGCCCGTCGCCCGTCGCGACGGCGAGGAAGGCGCCGCCCGGTCGCGGCGCGACGAGCTCGAGGTCGAGCCCCGCGTCGGCGACGAGGGTCGCGACGGCATCCGTGCGGGTCGCGTACGACTCGGCACCGAGGTCGACGTCGAGGCCCGCGACCGTGCCGCGGCGCAGCAGCCCGCCGACGGCGTCGGATGCCTCGAGCACGCGCACGCGGTGCCCCGCACGCGCGAGGTCGTGCGCGACGACGAGCCCGGCGATGCCGGCCCCGATGACGACGGTGTCGACCTTCTCGGCGGGTGACCTCGCGGCGCCCGCGGCGGGTAAA
>NZ_MKTQ01000009.1:139126-293565 GCF_001898315.1 Microbacterium sp. 70-16
GCCGCGAGACCCGCGGTCAGCACGTCGTGCACGGCCGCCCGACGCACGTCGGCGGGGGCGAACAGCAGCGCGGGATCGAGGTTGCCCTGCAGCGTGAGATCGGTGCCGACGCGCGCGGTCGCCTCGTCGAGCGGCACGCGGTAGTCGACGCCGAGCGCATCGACTCCGACCGAGGCCATGTCGGCCAGAAGCTCGCCCGTGCCGACGCCGAAGTGGATGAGCGGCACCGGCTCGGCGGTCTCGACCGCCCGCACCGGTGCGAGGGCCGCCGCCGACGCCGGCAGCACGGCACGGCGGTAGTCGGCGGGAGCCAGGGCTCCCGCCCACGAGTCGAACAGCTGGCCGGCGCTCGCGCCCGCGCGCACCTGCAGCGCGAGGAACCGCCCCGTCACCTCAGCGAGCCACATCGTCAGGTCGTGCCAGGCGGCCGGGTCGGAGTGGATGAGGCTGCGCGCGGCGAGGTGGTCCTTCGACGGACCGCCCTCGACGAGGTAGGCGGCGAGGGTGAACGGCGCGCCGGCGAAGCCGATGAGCGGGATCGGCTCGCCGCGCTGTGCGGACTCCTCCGCGAGCATCGCGGTCGTGCGTCCCACGGCGTCGGCGATCTCGCCGCCTCGCTGCTCGACGAGTGCCGGATCGATGCGCACGAGTTCGGCGATCTGCGCGGCCGTGCGCACGGGCTGCGCGAACACCGGCCCGCGGCCGGCCGAGATCTCGACGTCGAGGCCGACGAGCTTCAGCGGCACCACGATGTCGCTGAAGAACACCGCGGCATCCACTCGGTGTCGCCGCACCGGCTGCAGCGTGATCTCGCTTGCGAGCGCCGGATCGAGGCACGCGTCGAGCATCGATCCCCGGCTGCGCAGCGCCCGATACTCGGGCAGCGAGCGCCCCGCCTGCCGCATCAACCACACCGGCGCGACCTCGGGCCGTCGGCCGCGCAGCGCCTGGATGAGCCGGGAAGAAGCTGTGTCGTGCGCGACGAGGGGGTGCGATGCAGGCAAGAGCAGGAACCTTCGATGGGGCGAGCGAGTTAATCGTTATACTACTCACGATCCGAAGGAGCCCCCGCCGCCGTGCTCGTCTGCCTCTCCGCCCACCAGCGCACGACATCGCTCGAAGACCTCGAGCGACTGTCGGTGATCGGCGACGCCGCCGCGACCGAGCTCACGGCGGCGCACGAGGCGATCCGCGGGGCCGTCGTCCTCGCCACCTGCAACCGCTTCGAGGCGTACTTCGACGTCGCCGATGCACCGGATGCCTCGCCGATCCCGGCGATGGATGCCGTCATGGAACGCCTCGCAGATCTCACCGCGCTGCCCTACCGGCACGTGCGCGACACGGTCGACTTCACGCACGGAGCGGGCGTCGCCCAGCACCTGTTCGCCGTCGCGGCGGGCCTGGACTCGGTCGCCGTCGGCGAGGACGAGATCGCCGGTCAGGTGCGGCGCGCGCTCGACGCCGCGCACGGCGAGGGCGTGACGACCTCGCCGCTCGAGCAGCTGTTCCAGCGCGCGACCGAGACCTCGCGCGCCGTCAAGAACTCCACGCGGCTCGGCGAATCGGGCCGCTCGCTCGTGCGCCTTGCAGTCGAGCTGGCGACTCCGCGGGTCGGTGAGTGGGAGGATGCCCGGGTGCTGCTCGTCGGGACGGGCCGGTATGCCGCGGCATCCCTCGCGGCCCTCCGTGCCGTCGGCGCGCGTGACATCCGCGTCCACTCGCGGTCGGGCCGCTCGCGGTTCGCGCAGCGTGAACATCTCGTCCCGATCAACGCCGCCGACTTCGCCCGCGAAGCGGCCGAGGCGACCGTCATCGTCACATGCACGACGACAACCGATCGCCCCGTCCTCACCGCCGAAGACCACCGCGCGGCGCGCGCCGACAGCACCGCTGAGCAGCTCATCATCGATCTGGGGATGCCCCGCAACGTCGACCCGGGCATCCGCGGTCTCGCCGGTGTCGAGCTGCTCGACCTCGACACGATCCGCGTGCACGCGCCGATCGACGAGTTCGCCACCGTCGACGAAGCGCGCCTGATCGTGACGACGGCGGCGCAGCGTCACGCCGCCGCTGCCCGCGTGCACGAGGTCTCGCCCGCGGTCGTCGACATGCGCGGGTATGTGCACGGCGTGCTCGAGGCGGAGATCGCCCGGGCGCGCGCCCGCGGCAGCGATGATGACACCGAGGCGCTGCTGCGGCACTTCTCCGGCGCGCTGCTGCACGGACTCATCGCGCAGGGCCACGGGCTCGCCTCGACCGGTCTCGGACCGGACTGGGCGGACGCCGTGCGCACGGTGTTCCCGGCGCCGGGCCCGTCTTCGGTGTCCGGGCCGGCCTCCGACTCGGCATCCAGTGCGCCCTCCACCTCGGAGGACTGATGAGCCGCGTCACGCTGCGCGACGTCGCCCTGAAGGCGGGCGTGTCGACGGCCGCGACTAGTCAGGCCCTCAACGACCGCGGGAATCTGCGGCCCGAGACCCGCGAGCGAATCAAGGCGATCGCCGTCGAGCTCGGCTACTCGCCGAACCGCCACGCGGCGGCGCTGCGCAAGGGGCGCACGATGTCGATCGGCTTCGTGATGGCCGCCACTTCGCTGCAAGACGGACGGCGCGCCCTGCAGCGTGCGCGGCAGCTCGACGCCCTCGTGGGCGCCGGCGCCGTGCGCGGGTTCACCGTGACGGTGCTGCCCGACACGCGTCCCGACCTGCTCGCCGGCGCCCAGATCGACGCGCTGTACTTCCCCGATCCCGCCGACCACCGCGCGATCCTGCACGAGGCGGAAGCAGCGGGCATCCCCGTCGCGGCGAACGATCTGACGGTGCCGGGCGGCATCACGATCCGCACGGGGTATGCCGCGGCGGTGCGCGCGGGGCTCGCCCACCTCGTCGAGACGGGCGCGCAGCGCATCGGGTTCCTCGTCGACGAGAGCGAAGTGCCGCGGGATCAGCTCGGTGAGAGCGCCTACCTCGCCTGGAGCGCCGTGAACGGCCGCACCCCGCTCGTCGCCCGCGTCGACGCAGGGCGGCGGCGCCTGATCAGCGCCGTCCACTCGCTGCTGGATGCCGGGGCCGACGCGATCTTCGCGTACTGCGAAGAAGGCCCCGAGATCTATCTGCACCTTGAGGAGATCGGCATCGTCATGCCCCGCGACCTGCAGCTGCTCGCGCTGTGCACGACGGGAGGCGAGCTGAACGACCGGCTCGGCATCACCCACGTGCGGCTGTACCCCGAGCGGGCACCCGAGGTCCTGTTCGACGCGCTGGAGCGCGAGCCGCACTCCACCCGCAGCGTCGAGCTGCCCTTCGAGCTCGTGCGCGGCTCCACCACGCGGTAGCCGCGGTCCGGCCCGCTAGCCCCCGAGCCTGTCGAGGGACGCGCCGTCGTCATAGGATGACCCAATGCCCTCGATCGCCGAACTGATCGCACCGCGGCGCCTGGGCACGAGCTTCCGGTGGCTGTTGAGCTCGTCGTGGACGAGCAATCTCGGCGACGGCATCGCGCTGTCGGCGGCACCGCTGCTGTTGGCATCCATGACCTCATCACCCCTGCTGGTGGCCGCCGGCGCCATGCTGCAGTATCTGCCGTGGCTGCTGTTCGGGCTGTACGCGGGCTCGGTCGCCGACCACCACGACCGCCGCCGGCTCGTGATGGCGGCCAACGCCGTGCGCGTCGCGATCGTGGGGGCGCTCGTCGTGTTCCTCGTCACGGGCCACGCGAACGTGTGGATCGTGCTGGCGACCGCATTCCTGTACGGCACCGCCGAGGTGTTCGCCGACTCGGCGGGCAGCACGCTGCTGCCGATGTTCGTGCGGCCTGCCGACCTCGGCGTGGGCAACGCGCGCATGCAGGCCGGCTACCTCGTCGCGAATCAACTGGCAGGGCCTCCACTGGGAGCTTTCCTGTTCGCGATCGGGTCGTTCTGGCCCTTCCTGGTACAGATCCTCTGCGTCGCGCTCGCGGTCGTGCTGATCTCGCGTGTCGCGCACACGCCGGTTCCGGCGCGGGAGGCGGCGACGGATGCCGGTGCGCCGAAGCCGCATCCGATCCGGGAGGGGCTGCACTGGCTGCGCCACAATGCGCCGGTGCGCACGCTCGTGCTCATCATCCTGGTGTTCAACGTGACGTGGGCGGCTCCCTGGGGCATCCTCGTGCTGTACGCGACCGAGCACCTGGGCATGGGCGCGGTCGGCTACGGCTCGCTCACGGCGGTGTCCGCCGTCGGCGGGTTCGTCGCGATAGCGAGCTTCGGCTGGCTCGAGCGGCACGTGTCGTTCGCGGCGCTCATGCGCGTCTGCCTGTCGCTCGAGGTGATCATGCACCTGGCGTTCGCGCTCACGACGGTGCCCGCTGTCGCGTTCGTGATCATGTTCTTCTTCGGCGCGTATGCGTTCGTGTGGGCGACGATCTCAACGACCGTGCGTCAGCGCCTGGTCCCGATGCAGCTGCAGGGCCGGATCGCGTCGGTCAACATGGTCGGCGTCTTCGGCGGCCTCGTCATCGGACAGCTGCTGGGAGGTCTGATCGCGCAGGCGTGGGGCCTCACCGCACCCTGGTGGTTCGCGTTCGCGGGCTCTGCGATCACGCTCGCGCTCGTCTGGCGCCCGATCCGCAACATCGCCGCCGCGAAGCCCGTGCTGGAGGATGCCGCGGAAGAGGCATCCGGCGCGGGGGCGTCCTGAGCTCTGGCCCCCGAGCCTGTTCCTCTGGCCCCCGAGCCTGTCTAGCGACCTCCGTCGCGAACCAGGTGTCACCCCCGACCACCTCACCCGCGCTGAGCTGTGCCGGCGCGCCACCTGCCTCCCGACGCCCGAATCCAGGTGGCGCTCCGAGCCACCTCACGCCCGCTGAACTGTTCCGGCGCGCCACCTCTTTCCCGACCTTCAGATCCAGGTATCACCCCGACCGCCTCACGCGCCCGATCGCGCGGTGTAGACCACGGTGAAGCCCGCGGCGCCGGCGGCGTCGAGAAGGCGTCGGTCGCCGGACGCGAACACCAGGTCACGCGCAGGGAACAGAAGCGCCGTCGCAAGGTGCATCGCGTCGTAGCCGCGCAAAGAGTGCGTCACCGCGAGATCCGCGGCTTCATCGATGACCGACGCAGAGACATCGACGAGGATCATGTTCGTGGCGTAGCGCCAGGCATCCTCTCGCACAGGTTCGTAGTCGGCCGCGGTGAGGCGTCCCAGCCGCAGCCCCATCCCGATGGCCGCCGCCGCTTCGACGATGATCAACCGTGAGCTCACGCGTGCGGTGGAGTCGCGCCACAAGCGAAGCGCCGCCGCAGACCCGCTTTCCTCGACCAGCAGCGGGAAGAACGCGGAAGTGTCGAAGTAGACGATCACTCGCCGCGTTGCCTCGACACCAGATCACTCAGCGGCCCGGCTGTCGACCGTGGGTGCGGCGTCGGCGGCTGAGACTGTCGCGGCGGCATCGCGAGTCCGTCATCGATGAGGCGCTGCAACACGGCATCCGCCTCGATGGGAACGATGGCTGCGACCACCTTCCCTCTGTCGGTGATGACCACCCGCTCGCCCGAGCGCGCGACGTCGACGTACGCGCTCAGTTGGGCCTTGAGCTTGCGGATCCCCACGGTCTCCATGCGGCACCTCCGATGTAGTCCCATCGTACGCCGGGTGCGACTACTTTGGGACCCACCGCGGCGGCAGATCAGCGCGAGACCGCCCGCGCGAGAAGCACGCCGAGTTCATCGAGCCGGTTGACCCACGGCCCGGCCATCTCGCCCCGGGCGCCGCGACGGAACGCCTCTTCCAGCGTCACCCATTCGCTCTCGCAGACTTCGAGCGGGTCCAGTTCGAGCGACGGGTCGCCGTCGACGTGCGCGACGTAGAGATCGAACAGGGCGGATGCCTCGGTCACCCGCCCGACCAGCGCGAGGTCGTCCGGCGATACCCGCACCCCGGCCTCTTCGGCCAGTTCTCGCGCGGCCGTCTCAGCACTCGACTCACCGGCCAGCGCACTGCCGGCCGGGAACTCCCACGCGAGCGGCCAGTCCTTTATCGCGGCACGCCGCGTCATCAGCACGAGGCCGTCGCCCCGCACAACGCACACGGAGGCCACGATGTGGAACACCCCGGCCGGCATCGCGTCACCGCGACGCTGCAGACGACCGAGCGGCGCGCCGTCGGCATCGGTGAGGTCCCACAGCTCGTCGTCGGCCATGCTCAGTCCTCGAAACTGCCGTACACCTCGAGGGTGTTCGCGGCGAGTTGCGCGCAGAACGCGTCGAGGTCGACGCCGAGCTCGGATGCCATGAACCGCACCGTCAGCGGGATCAGGTACGGCGCGTTGGGCCGACCGCGCAGCGGCGCGGGGGTCAAGAACGGGGCATCCGTCTCGACGAGGATCCGATCGCGCGGCGTGACCGCGAGGGAATCCCGCAGGTTCTGCGCGTTCTTGAACGTGACGTTCCCCGCGAAGCTCAGCCAGTAGCCGCGGTCGGCGGCAATGCGCGCCATGTCGGCATCGCCGGAGAAGCAGTGGAACACCGTCCGCTCGGGTGCGCCGATCCGCTGAAGCGTCTCGAGCACCGCGTCGTGGGCGTCGCGATCGTGGATCTGCATCGCGATGTCGTGCTTCTTCGCGAGCGCGATGTGCGCCTCGAAGCTGGAGAACTGCGCGGGCACACCCTCTTCGCCCGTGCGGAAGAAATCCAGGCCGGTCTCGCCGATCGCCCGCACGCGCGGCTGAGCAGCCAGCTCGTCGATCACGGCGATCGCGTCCTCGAGCATGCCGCGCTCGGCATATACCGGCGCCTCGTTGGGGTGGATGGCGACCGCGGCGAGCACGCGAGGGTGGGATGCCGCGGCCCAGGCCGACCAGCGGCTCGACTCGATGTCTCCCCCGGCCTGCACGACACCCGCGACGCCGACGGCGACGGCGCGGTCGAGCTGCTCGTCGAGCGGCAGACCCTCGCCGTCCTCGATCTCGAGGTGGGTGTGGTTGTCGTAGACCGGCACGGTCAGCGGTTCGGGCGCGGGCGGGTACGAGGCATCCCGCGCGCCCTTCTCGCGCACGCGGACGTACTGCGACGGGTCGCCGCTCACTGCTCGACGCGGGGGAAGAGCGGCGCCAGCCCGTTCACCGAGGTACCGGGGCGGAGCACGCCCCACGCCCCGGCTTCGCGCAGCGGCTGGTCCTGCAGACGTCCGTCGTGACCGAGCGCCGCCCACAACTTGGCCGTCGCCTCGGGCATGAAGGGGCTCAGCAGCACCGCGAGGGCGCGCAGGCCCTCGGCGGCCGTGTACAGCACGGTGCCCAGGCGCGCGCGCTGCGCGTCGTCCTTGGCGAGGACCCACGGCTCGTTGTCGGTGATGTAGCCGTTGAGGGCATCCACGATCGTCCAGATCGCGCCGATCGCCTCATCGGGGCGGAAGCGCTCCATCGCCGCGTCAGCGGCGGTCGCGGCGTCGGCGACGATCCGCTGGATCTCGAGATCACCGGGCTCGTAGGAAGCCGCGGGCGGCACGATGCCCTCGAAGTAGCGCTCGATCATGGCGGTCGTGCGCGATGCGAGGTTGCCGAAGCCGTTCGCGAGCTCGGCCTGGTAGCGGGCCGACAGGTCCTCCCACGAGAACGAGCCGTCCTGGCCGAAGGCGATCGCCGACAGGAAGTAGAACCGGTAGGCATCCGACCCGAACACGTCGGTGATCTCGGTCGGCGCGATGCCGGTGAGCTTGGACTTGCTCATCTTCTCGCCGCCGACGAGCAGCCAGCCGTGCGCGAAGACGCCGCGCGGCACGTCGAGACCCGCCGCCATCAGCATCGCCGGCCAGATGACGGCGTGGAAGCGCAGGATGTCCTTGCCGACGACGTGGTAGGCCGGCCAGCGACGCTCGAACTGCTCGGGGTCGGTGCCGTAGCCGACGGCCGTTGCGTAGTTCAGCAGCGCGTCGACCCACACGTAGATGACGTGCGACGGGTCCCACGGCACCGTGATACCCCAGTCGAACGCCGAGCGCGAGATCGACAGGTCCTTCAGACCCGACCGCACGAACGAGACGACCTCGTTGCGCGCAGACTCCGGCCGCACGAAGTCGGGCTCGGTCTTGTACAGCTCAAGGAGACGGTCCTGGAACTCGCTGAGTTTGAAGAAGTAGTTCTTCTCCTGCAGCAGCTCGAGCGGCTTCGAGTGGATCGCACAGACCTTGAGGCCCTCGAACGCGCCCGTGCCGTCGACGATCTCGGCTTCGGGCTTGAACTCCTCACAGCCCACGCAGTACAGCGCTTCGTACTCGCCGGCGTAGATGTAGCCGCGGTCGTATAGCGCCTTGACGAACTCCTGCACGCGCTCTTCGTGGCGCGGCTGGGTCGTGCGGATGAAGTCGTCGTTGGCGACGTCGAGGGTCTCGAGCAGCGGGAACCACGACTCGGTCACGAGCTTGTCGACCCACTCCTGCGGCGTCACGCCGTTGGCGGCGGCGGCGCGGAGCATCTTCTGGCCGTGCTCGTCGGTGCCCGTGAGCATCCAGGTGTCATCGCCCGACTGACGGTGCCAGCGCGCGAGCGCGTCGACGGCCACCGTCGTGTACCCGTGCCCGATGTGGGGCAGATCGCTCGGGTAATAGATCGGGGTCGTGATGTAGAAGGACTGACCGGTGCTCACCCGTCGATTCTAGATGGGCCGGTCACTTTGCCCGCGGCGTGTGACGAGCCTCAGGCGCTCTCGCGCACGACGAGGTCGGTCGGCAGCATGACCGACTCGCGCGGCGTTCCGGCGATGACGTCGAGCACCATGTCGACCATCGTCGACGAGATCTGCGACCACGGCTGACGCACGGTCGTCAGCGGCGGCTGGAACGTCTCGGCGAGCCCCGAGTCGTCGAAGCCGGCGACGGCGACGTCCTCCGGCACGCGGCGTCCCGCGCGGCGCAGGGCATCGATCGCGCCGACAGCCATGACGTCGCTCGCGGCGAAGACGGCGTCGATGTCGGGGGCGCGTTCGAGCAGGCGCGTCATGGCGGCATCCCCCGTCGCGCGCTCGTAGCTGCCCTGTTCGACCAGGTCGGGGTCGAACCGGTCGCCGAGCTCTTCGCGGAAGCCGACGAGACGGAACCGCCCGCCCGGCGTGTCGTTGGGGCCCGTGATCAGCGCGATGCGCTCGTGCCCCTTGTCGAGCAGGTACCGCGTCATCATGCGCGCCGACCCGATCTCGTCGACCGAGACGTTGGGGGCGGATGCCGCATCACCGAGCGGGATGCCCGTACAGACGGTCGGCACCCCGGCGGCGACGAGCGAGGCCAGTAGCGAGTCGGACTCGTGCGAAGACACCAGCAGCACGCCGTCGACGTGGCCCGCCCGCACGTAGTTCTCGACGGTGGACTGCTCTTCGGCCGTGCCAGCGATCAGCAACACGAGCGTCATCGAGCGCTCGGCGAGCGCTTCGGTCGCGCCGCGCAGCAGCAGGGCGAAGGTGGGGTCGGAAAACAGCAGGTGCTGCGGCTCTGTCAGCAGGAATGCGAGCGAGCCGGCCCGACCGGTGGCGAGACTGCGGGCCGCGTGGTTGGTGGTGTAGCCCGTCGTGCGAATCGCTTCTTCGACCGCGGCGCGCGCTTCGGGCGAGACCCAGTGCCCGCCGTTGATGACGCGTGAGACGGTCCCATGCGAGACGCCGGCCACGGCCGCGACATCGCGGATGGTCGGCTTCCGGGTGCTGTCGGTGGATGCCACGGACGCGACTCTACTCGGCAAACCGCCCGAAACCGCGGCATGACCACGAAATCCTGTAACCGGTCACAGTTCGGTAACGAAGGCTCGATCCACTCACGGCGTCGACATATGATCGACACACGGCTGTGACCGGTCACAGCCTCGAGACGGACGATGAGGACCCCGACCGATGCATGACCAGGCGCACACCCGAGCGACGCCCGGCCCCGCCCAGCTGCGGTGGCCTGAGCTGCAGGGAATCGCGTACGGCGGCGACTACACGCCCGAGCAGTGGTCGCGTGAGGTGTGGACCGAAGACGTCGCGCTCATGCGCGAAGCCGGCGTGAACCTCGTGAGCATCGGGATCTTCGCGTGGGCGCTCATCGAGACGAGCGAAGGCGACTTCGACTTCAGCTGGCTCGACGAGATCATCGAGCTGCTGCACGCGAACGGCATCCGCGTCGACCTCGGCACGCCGACTGCCTCTCCCCCGGCCTGGTTCTTCGCGAACCACCCCGACGCCCGCGCGGTCACCCGCGACGGCGTCACGATGGGCTTCGGCTCGCGCGGCATGGCCTCACACTCGGCGCCCGCGTACCGCGAGGCATCCGTCCGCATCGCGACCGAGCTGGCGCGCCGCTACGGCGACCACCCCGCCGTCGTCCTGTGGCACGTGCACAACGAGTACGGTGTGCCGGTCGGTGAGGACTACTCCGACCACTCCGTGCGGGCGTGGCGGCTGTGGCTGCAAGACCGTTACGGCTCGCTGGATGCCCTCAACGCGGCGTGGGGCACGGCGTTCTGGGGCCAGCACTACGGCCAGTGGGAGCACATCGGCGCCCCCGCCGCCGCTCCGTCGGTGGTCAACCCCTCGCAGCGCCTCGACTTCGCCCGCTTCACCGACGACCAGCTGCGCGCGTGCTTCATCGCCGAGCGCGACGCGATCCGCGCGCACAGCGACCGGCCCATCACGACCAACTTCATGGCCAACCAGCACGGCGGCAGCGACCTGTGGAAATGGGCCGCAGAGGTCGACGTCGTCTCCGACGACCACTACCTGTGGGCGGCCGACGAAGAAGGCGAGATCGGCCTCGCGATCGCCGCCGACCTCACGCGGTCGGTCGGTGGCGGCGCCCCGTGGATCCTCATGGAGCACTCCACCTCCGCCGTGAACTGGCAGCCGCGCAACGTCGCCAAGCGCCCCGGCGAGATGGCGCGCAACTCGCTGTCGCACCTCGGTCGCGGCGCCGACGGCATCCTCTTCTTCCAGTGGCGCGCCTCGCGCTCGGGCGCAGAGAAGTTCCACTCCGCGATGATCCCGCACGCCGGCACGGGCTCGCGCGTGTTCCGCGAGGTCGCCGCGCTCGGCGCCACCCTCGGCAAGCTCAGCGAGGTGCAGGGCTCGCGCGTGCACGCCGACGTCGCGATCCTGTGGGACTTCGCCTCGTTCTGGGCGCAGGGCCTGGAGTGGCGTCCCAGCGAAGACCTCGACGCCGCCGAGCGCATCCGCGCTTATTACGAGCGCCTGTGGCGCGACGGCATCACGGTCGACTTCGCCCTGCCCAGCCACGACCTGTCGCGCTACAAGCTCGTCATCGCTCCCGCCCAGTACATGCTCAGCGCGGCGGATGCCGCAAACCTCAACTCCTACGTCGCCGGCGGCGGCACCCTCGTGGTGTCGTTCTTCTCCGGCGTCGTCGACGAGAACGACGCCGTCCACGCGGGCGGCTTCGCGGCGCCGCTGGAGCCCGCCCTGGGCATCCTCGTCGAAGAGCACCTACCACTGCGCCAGGGCGACACGGTGACGATCGACTTCGACGGCCGCCACTATGACGCCGACATCTGGCAGGAAGATCTCTCGGTCACGACGGCGCAGGCCCGTGCCGTGCACCTGGACGGGCCCGGGCGCGGCGAAGCCGCCGTCACGCGCAACGCGTACGGCGCAGGCTCTGGCTGGTACGTCGCGACGCGGCCCGATGCCACGGGACTGCAGGCGATCATGACCGCCGTGTATGCGGATGCCGGCATCAGCCCGGCGGGCTGGCCCGCGGGAGTCGAGGTCATCGTGCGCCACGGCGCCTCCGCCGACTACATCGTCGCGATCAACCACACGATCGAGACCGTTTCGTTGTCTGTTTCGGGGACGGACCTAGTGACAGGAGCCGTCTCAGAGGGAACCCTGATGGTGACAGGGGGCGACGTGGCCGTCGTCCGATCACCGCACTGAGTACAACCACTGCACGAATCACGGAAGGAAAGACCATGCGCAAGATGGGCATCGGTGTCGCCGCCCTCGCGGTGACCACCATCCTGCTGGCCGGCTGCTCCGGCGGCACCAGCACCACCCCCACCGAGGCTCAGACCGATGAGGCGATCGACGCCAGCGGCGTGACCCTCACGATCTGGACCGACGCGAACCGCAAGCCCGCCATCGAGGCGGCCGCGAAGACGTTCGAGGAGGAGACGGGCGGCAAGGTCGAGCTCGTCCAGAAGAACTTCGAGGACATCCGCAACGACTTCATCAACCAGGTGCCCACCGGCAACGGCCCGGACATCACGGTCGGCGCGCACGACTTCCTCGGCTCGTTCGTCGAGGCTGGCGTCATCGACACGGTCGACCTCGGCGCGGCTGCCGACCAGCTCGAGCAGGTTGCGATCGACGCGTTCACCTACGACGGGCAGGTGTACGGCTTCCCGTACGCGCTCGAGTCGATCGCGCTCATCCAGAACACCGACCTCGTCGGTGAGGACGCTCCGGCGACCTTCGATGACATGATCGCGGCCGGCGCGGCGTCGGGCGCCGAGCGTCCGCTCGTCATCAACACGGCCGGCCAGACCGGTGACGCGTACACGATGTACGGTTTCCAGACGTCGTTCGGCGCTCCTGTGTTCGTGCAGGATGCCTCGGGCTCGTACACCAGCGAGGTCGGCATGGGCGGCGACGCGGGCAACGCGTTCGCCGCGTGGCTGGGCGCCAACGGCGAGACCGGCACGGGCTACATCTCGACGACGATCGACTACGACACCAACAACGAGCTGTTCGCGTCGGGCAAGGCCGCGTACACGATCCAGGGACCGTGGGCGATCGAGGCGCTGACCGCGCAGGGCGTCAACATCAAGGTCAACCCGATCCCCTCGGCCGGCAGCGAGACGGCGGCGCCGTTCGTGGGTGTGCAGGGCTTCTACGTGAGCTCGCAGAGCCAGAACGCGCTGGTCGCCCAGCAGTTCCTGACGCACTACCTCGCCACCGATGAGGCGCAGCAGGCACTGTACGACGCCGACCCGCGCCTCCCCGCCTGGAAGTCCGTCGCCGACAAGGTCGCCTCAGACCCGGTCGTCGCCGGATTCCTCGCCTCGGCCGCCAACGGCGTGCCGCAGCCCTCGATCCCCGAGATGGGTTCGGTCTGGGAGCTGTGGAACACGGCACAGGTGCAGATCATCAAGGGAGCCGACCCCGCATCGACGTGGACCACCATGGTCAGCGACGTCGAAGCAGCCATCGGCTGACAGATCAGGTCCGGGCGTGGGACGATGCTCCCACGCCCGGACCGTCCGTCCCCGAAGAAGGAGACACACAGAGATGACGAATCCGCAGGGCGCCACCGTTGAGGCGGCGCCGCCGAGCCCGACCGAGCCGCGCCCACAGCGCAGCGAGCCGCACGGTCGACGATGGAACGGCCTCGGCTGGGGCTTCCTCGTGAAGCTCGCGATCATGGCGATCATCAACGCGTTCGGCGTGATGGGCATCATCGCGGCGTTCCGCGCGGAGTCGTGGCTCATCCTCGCGGTCGCAGTGATCCTGCTGATCGCGGCGGACTACGTCTATTTCAGCAAGCGCGCACTGCCGATGAAGTATCTGCTTCCGGGTCTCGCGTTCCTGCTGATCTTCCAGGTCTTCATCTTCGCCTACACGGCATACATCGCCTTCACGAACTACGGCGCCGGCCACGTCGGCACGCAGGATCAGGCCGTGCAGGCCGCACTCATCCAGGGTGAGCGCCTCGTCGACGGGTCCGAGCGGTATCCGCTGACGGTCGTCCAGCGTGGCGACGAGTTCGGTCTCGCCATCAACGACAACGGCGAGGTCAAAGCCGGCTCCACCGAGCAGCCCCTCGAGGTCGTCGCCGAGATGAGCGGATCGGGCGCCCCGACCGAGGTCCCCGGTTGGGACATCGTGTCGCTGAACCAGATCCTCGCCAACCAGAGCGAGATCACGTCGCTGCGGGTGTCGATCTCCGATGACCCCAACGACGGGTCGCTGCGCACCCGCGACGGCACGACGGGCACCGTGTACCTCTCCACGATGTCGTGGGATGCCGACGCGCAGACGATCACCGATTCCGCGACCGGAATCGTCTACCACGCCACCGATGAGGGCCTGTTCACCTCCGACGACGGGCAGAGCCTGCCGACGGGCTGGATGGTGCACGTCGGATTCGACAACTTCCTGCGTCTGTTCACCGACTCGTCGATGCTCGAGCCGCTCGCGCTCGTGACGGTCTGGACGTTCGCGTGGGCGTTCCTGTCGGTCGCGATCCCGTTCGCGATCGGTCTCGTGATGGCGATCATCTTCAACGACGAGCGCATCAAGGGCCGCAAGATCCTGCGGACGCTGTTCATCCTCCCGTACGCCTTCCCGGCGTTCATGTCGGCGCTGCTGTGGCGCGGCATGTTCAACTCCGAGTTCGGCGTCGTCAACCAGTTCTTCTTCGGCGGCGCGAACATCGACTGGCTGGGCGACCCCTGGCTCGCCCGGTTTGCGGTGCTGTTCGTCAACGTATGGCTGACGTTCCCGTACTTCTTCCTCGTGTGCACGGGCGCGATCCAGGCGCTTCCGGCGGACGCCCTGGAGGCGGCCGAGATCGACGGCGCGGGCAAGTTCCGACAGCTGCGCTCGATCATCCTGCCGCTCGTGCTCGTCGCGACCGCTCCCCTGCTGATCTCGTCGTTCGCCTTCAGCTTCAACAACTTCACGATCATCTACATGTTCAACAGCGGCGGACCGGTGATCCCGGGCGCGCCGTACACCCTCGGCTACACCGACATCCTGATCTCCGCGATCTGGGACATCTCCGGTGTCAACGGCGGCAAGGCCGACTACGGCCTCGCGAGCGCCCTGTCGATCATGGTGTTCATCGTGGTCGCCGTCATCTCCGCCCTGGCATTCCGCCAGACCAAGAAGCTCGAGGAGTATCAGTGATGTCCACTCCGACCGATACCCGCCACGCAGCGCGCGACGCCGCCGCGGCCGTCACTCTCGACGCGGGGCGCCGCGGCGCCGTCCGCAAGCGCTGGGCGCTCGAGGTGGGCTGGAAGTACCTTCTGGCCCTCGTCATCCTCTTCTATGCGATCTTCCCGCTGGTCTACGTGCTGTCGGCGTCGTTCAACCCCAGCGGCAGCCTCGCCGCGTCCAACACGCTGTTCAGCGCGTTCAATCTGTCGAACTACGCGGCCCTCGGTGACACGCGCTACTGGACCTGGTACGGCAACACGCTCATCGTCGGCATCGCGGCGGCGCTCGGCGCCGTGCTGATGGGCGCGGCTGCGGCCTACGCGTTCTCGCGCTTCCGTTTCACCGGCCGCCGCGTGGGTCTGACGGCGCTGCTGATCATCCAGATGTTCCCGCAGGCGCTCGCCTTCGTCGCGATCTTCCTGATGCTGCTCGCGCTCGGCGATGTGTTCCCGGTCCTCGGGCTGAACTCGAAGATCGCGCTGATCTGCATCTACCTGGGCGGCGCGCTCGGCGTCAACACGTTCCTCATGTACGGGTTCTTCAACACGATCCCGCAAGAGCTCGATGAGTCGGCGAAGATCGACGGTGCGACGCACGCGCAGATCTTCTGGACGATCATCATGCCGCTCGTGACCCCGATCCTCGCGGTGGTGGGCCTGCTCGCCTTCATCGCCTCGTTCGGCGACTACATCATCTCGAAGATCGTGCTGGTGTCGGAGGACAACTGGACGCTCGCCGTCGGCATGTACCAGTGGGTGTCGAACCAGCTGGCGAGCAACTGGGGCCTGTTCGCGGCGGGCGCGATCCTCGCGTCGATCCCCGTGCTGGTCCTGTTCCTGACCCTGCAGCGCTACATCGTGGGCGGCTTGACCGCCGGTTCGGTGAAGGGCTGAGCTCAGCGCCGGGCGAGAGCCGACTGATAGAGGTCGCGTGCGGACAGTCCCGTCTGGGACGACACCTCCGCCGCGGCCTCTTTCAGTCGCACGCCGCCGGCGACGAGGGCGAGCACCTGCGCGACCGCGTCGTCCTGCGACACTTCCCGGGCGGGCGCTCCCCCGACGACGACGACGATCTCGCCGCGGACGCCGTCCGCCGCCCATGCCGCGAGCGCGCCGAGGCCGTCGCGGACGACCTCTTCGTGCAACTTGGTGAGCTCGCGGCAGACCGCGGCGGGGCGGTCTGCGCCGAAGGCATCCGCCATCGTCGTGAGCGTCTCGGCCAGGCGCGACGGCGCCTCGAAGAAGACCATCGTGCGCGGCTCTGCAGCGAGTGCGGCCAGTGCGCGGCCCCGGTCGCCGGCCTTGCGCGGCAGGAATCCCTCGAAGGTGAACCGGTCGGTCGGCAGCCCGGCGACGGCGAGCGCCGTGACGACGGCGCTCGGCCCCGGGATGGCCGTCACTGTCACACCCTGCGCGATCGCCTCGGCGACGAGCGCGTAACCGGGGTCGCTGACGGTCGGCATGCCCGCGTCGCTGAGCACCAGCAGGTCTTCGTCGCGGGCTCGCGCGACGAGGTCAGCGGCGCGCTGGCGTTCATTGTGGTCATGCAGGGCGAGCAGCTTCGGCCGGTTCGCGACGCCGAGCGCCTGCAGCAGGCGCTGCGTCGTGCGCGTGTCCTCCGCCGCGACGACGGTCGCCTGCTCGAGCGCCGCGACGAGCCGCGGCGACGCGTCACCGAGGTTTCCGATGGGGGTCGCGGCCAGGATGATCACCGCCCCAGCATAGGCTGGAGCCCGTGACGACGCCCGCCCAGCCACTGCTTGCCGCTGATCGGCCGTCCCGCTACGACCTCTGGCGCACGCGGGTCGCGGCAGACCCTCGACTGCAGCGTCTGTACGGCTGGCTCGCGCCGACGCTGATCACTCTTCTCGCGGGCATCCTGCGACTGTGGAACCTGGGGCATCCGTCCACGCTCGTCTTCGACGAGACGTACTACGTGAAGGATGCCTGGACCCAGTGGATCCTCGGCTACGCCGCCAAGTGGCCCGACGGTGCGGACGACCTGTTCAACGCCGGCACGACCGACGCCTTCACGACCGACCCGAGCTTCGTCGTGCACCCGCCGCTCGGCAAGTACCTGATCGGGGCGGGCATGGCGCTGTTCGGCCCGGACAACCCGTTCGGCTGGCGCATCGCCGCGGCACTGTTCGGCACGGCGCTCGTGCTGCTGCTGTTCTTCTTCGCGAAGAGCCTCACGAACTCCCTCGCGTTCGCGAGCCTCGCGTCCTTCCTGCTCGCAATCGACGGTCTCGGCATCGACATGAGCCGCGTCGCCCTGCTCGACATCTTCCTCGCCTTCTTCGTGCTGCTAGCCTTCTGGTTCGCGGTGCTCGATCGGCACACGCGCCTGGACCGACTCGCGGCGGCGACCGTCGCCCGCGAACGCGGCGACCGGTCGCCCGCGTGGGGGCCGATCCTGTGGAATCGCCCGTGGGTGATCGCCGCGGGTGCGGCGGCAGGGGCGGCGGGCGCCGTCAAGTGGTCGGGCGTGTGGGTGCTGGCCGCGATCGGCCTCTATCTTGTCGTCACCGACGCACTCGAGCGTCGCCGACTGGGCATCACGTTCTGGCCCATGGACGCCGTGCGCCAGGGCCTGGCATCCTTCGTGCAGCTCGTTCCGATCGCGTTCGTCGTCTACCTCGCGTCGTGGACAGGGTGGCTCGTCACCGACGGCGGCTATGACCGCCACGCCGCCGACGCGAGCCCCGCGACGGGCTTCTTCTCGTGGGTGCCGCTGTCGTTGCAGAGTCTGTGGAAGTACCACGTGACGATCTACAACTCGACGGCGAACATCACCTCGCCGCACAGCTACGCGAGCCCGGCGTGGCAGTGGCCGCTGCTGTGGCGCCCGACGTCGATGTACGCGAACGCGACGGCCGGCGGCGAGTCAGGCTGCACGGGCGGCGACTCAGGATGCCTCGAAATCCTGTACAGCATGCCCAATCCGCTGCTGTGGTACGCGGCCGTCGCCGCGACCGTGTACCTGCTCTACCGGTTCGTACTGGAACGCAACTGGCGGCATGCGGTCGTCCTCGTGGGCGTCGCCGCGACGTGGCTGCCCTGGCTCGCCTACCCCGAGCGGACGGTGTTCCAGTTCTACACGATCGTGATCTGGCCGTTCATGCTGGTCGCGCTGACCTTCGCGCTGCGCGAGATCGCGGGCCCCGCGCACGCGAGCGTCGACAGACGCACGGCAGGCCAGCGGGTCGTGTTCGTCTTCCTCGGTGTCGCGATCGCGTTGTCGATCTTCTGGTACCCGCTGTGGTCGGCGATGCAGGTGCCGTACGAGTTCTATCGCCTGCACAGTTGGATGCAGGGCTGGATCTGACTCCATGGGGAGTGCTCCCCATCGCCGCGACGCGCGTCTGTTGCGTAGGTTGAAGACGACCAAGGAGGACCGATGGCCGACCTGAAGCTGGACGCCGACGAACTGCTCGCAAGTGCGACGCGTGCCGAGCGCATCGCGGGCGACATGTCTTCGGCAGAGCGGATCGCGAGCGAGACCGCCGGCTACACGGGGCACGACGGCCTCGCCGGCAAGGTGCACGATTTCGCCGACAAGTGGGACATCGCGCGCGGCAAGCTCGAAGAGAACCTCACGACGATCGCCGACTACCTGCGCGCACTCGTCGACACGTTCGACGACCTTGACACCAACCTCGAAGCGTCGCTGGAAGAATCCGCCGCGAAGGATGCCGAGGCGAAGCAGGAGCTCGACGACGCGATCGCGGCGGCCGAGTCCCCCGCGCCGACACCGTCACCCGGACCCGCACCGACCGATCCCACTGACGACGATGGAGAAGGCTGATGGCTCTTCCCGGCAATCCGCAGGCCCTCGCCGATCGGGCCGGTTCGCTCGTGACCTCCGCATCGCGTATCTCGCAGGCCGCGACCGATCTGCGATCGCTCGCGTACGACGGCACCGCGAAGTCGCTCGACGGCATCCGTGAACGGTCGACCGAGGTCGCCGGCACCCTCGACGACGCCTACGACCGCTACAGCGGCACGGCGAACGCGCTTGTGGAGTACGCGGCGGCGCTGCGTGACGCGCACCGTCGCGCGAACGCCGCCGACGAGGCCGAGTCGACCGCCGACACCTACGGCGCGCAGGCTGACTCGACCGTCCTCGCGCTGACTCGCAACGTGCGCTCGCTCGAAGAGGCCGACGCCCCGCAGGGGACGATCGACGCGGCGCAGCAGCGCCTCGACGACGCCCGCCGGGCGGCGCGTCGCTACGTCGACGCCGCGTCGAGCGCGCGCAGCGACCACGAGGCCGCGCGCGCTGAGATGGAGACGGCGGCGCAGCGCGCGATGTCGCTCATCGCGAATGCGATCGACGCCACGAACGAGAGCTGGCTCGACCACGTCGGCAACTTCTTTGAGGGCATCGGCTCGTGGCTCGCCGACATCGGCAAGTGGCTGGGCGATTTCCTCCAGGATCTGTGGGATGCGCTGCAGCGCATCCTCTCGACGGTCCTCGCGATCGTCGGCGCGATCCTGATCCTCGTCCTCGTCTACACGCTGCTGTCGATGATCCCCGTCATCGGCCCGATGATCGCGGCGCTCGTGGTCGGCATCCTCGCCGGATTCCTCCTCGCGAGCATCCTCTCCGATGTCACCAAGCCCACGCCCGAGGTCAGTGAGTACGAGCGCAACGACGACGAGGAGATCCTGAGCGACGGGCAGCCGAGCGACCTCGCACACGCATTGAAGGATGCCGCCTACGTCGACCAGTTGGGCCACCGCGTCGTGCTGAACCCGGACGGAACGCCCGAGCTCGACGCCGACGGCAATCCCGTCACGACGGCGGATGAGACGGTGATCCAGGTGACCCAGGTCGTCGATGCCGACGGCGTGACGCGCTGGCGCGTCGCGTTGCCGAGCACCCAAGAGTGGCTGTCGCGCTTCGGTGACCAGGGCGCCGTGAACGACCTCGACAGCAACCTCGCGCTCATGCTCACGCCCGCGCTGCAGTCGCAGTACGAGCGGGCCGTCCTGCAGGCGATGCAGCAGGCCGGCGTCGACCCGAGCGACCCCGTCATGCTCGTCGGATTCAGCCAGGGCGGCATCTTGGCCGGACACCTCGCTGCCTACAACTCCGACTACAACTGGGATGCCGTCGTCGTCGCGGGCGCCCCCATCGACAGCATGCCGATCCCCTCGTCGACGACGGTCGTCTCGGTGCAGCACGACTGGGATCCGGTGCCGCGCATCGACTCCGTCATCACGGGGGGCTACGGCGGGCACCCGCCGTACTCCAACAATTGGACGACGATCCAGGAGGCCTCGCCGCTCGCGGCGGAGGGCGTCGGCGGCATCCACAACGCGGCCGCGTACAACCAAACCCTGCAGAACAGCATCGACCAGATCCCCCAGTCGGCCCAGGACGAGCTCGCCGACTACTTCGTCGGCAGCGATTCGGCCTACGGTTATGACACGAGCTACTACAGCTGGAGCGAGGACTGATGCAGCGCCCCCTACTTCGCGGTTCGCGCGCCGCGGCGACCGTCGTCGCGGCGGCTCTCGCGGTCGCCGCCGTGAGCGGTTGCACGGCGTCGACGCCGAATGAGCCCACATCCACCACCGCCGAAGGGCAACAGACCGTGACCTACCCCGAGATCCGCGCGGCCGTGCAGGCCGCCGAGCCCCGCGTGCAGCGACTCGGCATTGTGGCGAGCAAGTCCGGCGCCTCGAACGTCCTGGCCGTCGGCGTCGTGCTCTCCGGCGACGAGCCGGTGACGACGACCTCGCTCACGGCGATGCTCGTGGCGGTGCGGGAGAATCTTCCGGCGAACATCGACCAGGTCAACTTCCTGGCACGCGACGACGCCGAGAACAGTCACCTCATCGACATCTCGGACGCCATCGACGGGCTCCCGGATGACGTCACCGTGCCCTACGACGGCACGATGACGATCATGCGCGGCGATCTCGACAAGCTGTGATGGCGGACATCGCGCCCGAGCTCGTCTTCCGCCTGCTCGGCACTTGGTGGCGCGTCGACGTCGAGTCCGACGACGCGGCCCGCGCGTCGGCGACCGTCGTCGCCCGCGGCACGCTCGGCGTGGCGGATACCGAGGCCACGGCCCGCCGCCGCATGCGCGATGACCTCGTGCGGGCGGCCGCCGCGGCGCGTGAGGCGCACGCCCGCCTGCTGCTGTTGCAGACCGAGCTCGGCCCCGGCGACCCCATGTCGGCGACGCTGACGGTGTACGACGACGACCGGGTGCGGATGAGCCCGGCGATCGGCACGGCGCCCGAGCGGGTGTTGGGGGTGCTCGAGGAGAGCCTGCCGCAGATCGCCCCCGATCTCGCCCCGACGGCCGTGCGCCGCCCGTTCACGGGCGGTGAGGTCGTGCGCGTGCACCGCATCGAGGAGACCGTCGAGGTCGAAGACGGCGCGGAGTTCACGCAGCGCCGCCTCGTCGCGCAGTACTGGTACCCGCAGCCGGACTCGAAGCAGTTGGTGCTCGTGGTGCTGTCGACGCCGCTCGGTGACATCCCGAATGCGCTGCTGTCGTACTTCGACGCGATCGTAGAGGTCTCGCGGTTCGCCATGCCCGACCCCGCGTAGCCGCCGCGCAGCTCGGCCACGCCGCCGCTCGTCTTACGAGCGTCTTAGGATGGAGGGCTATGCCTTCTGCCGAACCCGTCATCTCCTATCCCCCGGAGCTGCCCGTCAGCGCCGCGCGGGACGAGATCGCGCGCGCCATCGCGGGCAACCAGGTCGTGATCGTCGCCGGCGCAACAGGGTCGGGCAAGACGACGCAGCTGCCGAAGATCTGCCTCGAGCTCGGTCGTACCTCCATCGCGCACACGCAGCCGCGGCGCATCGCGGCGCGCACGATCGCCGAGCGCATCGCGCACGAGCTGCAGGTGCCGCTCGGCGGCGCGGTCGGCTACAAGGTGCGCTTCACCGATCAGGTCTCGGCCGACACGAAGATCGCGCTCGTCACCGACGGCATCCTGCTCAATGAGATCCACCGTGATCGGCTGCTGAGCCGGTATGACACGATCATCGTCGACGAGGCCCACGAGCGGTCACTGAACATCGACTTCCTGCTCGGATACCTCGCGCGCATCCTGCCGCAGCGCCCCGATCTCAAGGTCATCGTGACCTCGGCGACGATCGATCCCGAGAGCTTCGCGAAGCACTTCTCGGATGCCACCGGGGCGCCCGTCCCCATCGTCGAGGTGTCCGGGCGGACGTACCCGGTGGAGATCCGGTATCGCCCCCTGTCGGTCGTTGAGCGAGCCGGGGAAGCCGGCCAGTCGAAACGCGGCGACCCCGCGACAAGCTCGGGGGCCAGTGAGGACGAGGTCGAGGCGCTCGTGGCCGCGCTGCGCGAGCTCGATCGCGAGCCCGCGGGCGACATCCTCGTGTTCTTGCCGGGCGAAGCGGAGATCCGCGACGCGATGGATGCCGTGCGCGGCATGTACGCGAAAGACACCCGGCCCACCGAGGTGTTGCCGCTGTACGGACGACTGTCGGCCGCCGAGCAGCACCGCGTGTTCGAGCCGTCCACCGTAGCGGGTGTACGCCGCCGCGTGATCCTGGCGACCAACGTCGCCGAGACGAGCCTCACGGTGCCGGGCATCCGCTATGTCATCGACGCAGGTACGGCACGCATCTCGCGGTACAGCGTGCGCTCGAAGGTGCAGCGACTGCCGATCGAGGCGATCTCGCAGGCATCCGCGCAGCAGCGATCGGGGCGTGCGGGGCGCACCTCGAACGGCATCGCGATCCGGCTCTACGCCGAAGACGACTTCCTCGCCCGGCCCGAGTACACCGAGCCCGAGATCCTGCGCACCTCGCTCGCGTCGGTGATCCTGCAGATGCTCGCGCTCGGGTTCGGCGACATCGAGGAATTCCCGTTCCTGACGAAGCCCGACAGTCGCGGCGTGAAGGCCGCGTTCGAGCTGCTCACCGAGCTGCGCGCCGTCTCGGGCGCGCGGCGACTCACCAAGATCGGTCGCGAGATCGCGCGACTGCCGATCGACCCACGCTTCGCGCGGATGCTCATCGAGGCGCGACGGCTCGGGGTCTCCTCCCCCGTGCTCGCGATCGTCGCGGGGCTGTCGATCCAGGACGCGCGCGAGCGCCCGTCGGCCGAGGCAGGCGCTGCGCGCGAGCAGGCCGACCGGATGCACGCGCGGTTCGCCGACCCCACGAGCGACTTCCTGTCGCTGCTGAACCTGTGGAACCACCTGCGCGAGCAGCAGCGCGAGCTCGGCTCGAGCGCGTTCCGCCGGCTGTGCCGCAGCGAGTACCTCAACTACGTGCGCGTGCGCGAGTGGTTCGACGTGCACCGCCAGCTCCGCCAGCTGATGGGCCGCGACCGCAACGCGCCGGCCCCCGAGCCATCCCTGGCCCCCGAGCTTGTCGAGGGGCCCGAGCCTGTCGCGACCCCCGAGCTTGTCGAGGGGCCCTCCGCCGACCCGGCTCTCGTGCACCGCGCGATCCTCGCGGGCCTGCTCTCACACATCGGCATCCTCGACACCCGCTCGCTCAGCAAGCAGAAGCCCGGCGATCGTCGCAAGCAGATCGCGCAGTACCGCGGGGCGCGCGGCGCGAACTTCGCGATCTTCCCGGGTTCGGCGCTGCGCAAGGCATCCCCCGATGCCGTCATGGCCGCCGAGCTCGTCGAGACCTCGCGCTTGTTCGCCCGCACGGTCGCCGTCATCGACCCCGCCTGGGCGGAAGAACCTGCAGGAGATCTCGCGCACCGCACGCTCAGCGATCCGCATTGGTCGAAGGATGCCGGTGCCGCCGTCGCCGCCGAGAAGGTGACGCTGTTCGGCGTCGAGATCATCCCGCGGCGACGCGTGCAGCTCGCCCGCATCGACGCGGACCTCGCCCGCGAGTTGTTCCTGCGGCACGCGCTCGTCGACGGCGACTGGAACTCGACGCACCTGGACAAGCGGCTGACCGCCTTCGAACGACGCAACCTCGAGCTGCGCCGCCGGCTCGAGAAGGTCGAAGAACGCGAGCGTCGCCGCGACATCCTCGTGGGCGACGAGGCCGTGTTCGCCTTCTACGAGGCGCGCATCCCCCGCGACGTCTTCGACGCGCGCTCGTTCGAAGCGTGGTGGCGCGAGGCATCCGCGCGCACGCCGCGCCTGCTCGATCTGACCGAGGCCGACCTGCTCGACGAGGCATCCCGCTCGGACGAGCGCGCGTTCCCAGGGCGCTGGGAGCAGGGCGACCAGACGCTCTCGCTCGCGTACCGCTTCGAACCGGGCAGCCCCGAAGACGGCGTGAGCGTCGTCGTGCCGCTGCCGCTGCTCGCCGCCCTGCGCCCGGATGGCTTCGACTGGCAGGTGCCGGGGCTGCGCGCCGAGCTCATCACGGCGCTGCTGAAGGCGCTGCCCAAGGCGATCCGTCGGCACGTCGTGCCCGCGGCCGACTGGGCGGCCAAGCTCGGCGACGACATCGCGGGCGATGGGCCGGAGCACCACCGGGGGCTGCCACCGCAGTCGCTGCGCGAGGCGCTGGCATCCCGCATTCAGCGCGTTGCGAATCAGCCGGTGACAGCGGCCGACTTCGACCTCGAGCGCGTCCCGCCGCACCTGTCGGTGACCTTCCGCGCTGTCGATCAGCGCGGCCGCACGGCGGGCAGCTCGCGCGACCTCGCCGATTTGCAGACGCGACTCGCCGGCCGCGCGCGTGAGCAGGTCGCCCGTGCGCTGACGCGCGAGAACGCGCCGCGGCCGGGCGCCGGGCCTCGTCCCACTTCCGGCTCTCCGGCGGCCTCCGCAGCGACCGCTTCTGGGACGCGCTCTGCACAGAGTGGGACATCCACGGTCGTCGAGCGCGCGGGGATGACCACGTGGGACGTCGGGACGTTGCCCGAGGTCGTCGACACGAAGGTCGCCGGCGGCGTCGTGCGGGGGTACCCCGCGCTCGTCGACGAGAAGGACAGCGTCGCGCTGCGCATCGAGGCGACCCCCGAGCGCGCCGCTCGGCTCACACACGCGGGCATCCGCCGACTGCTGCTGCTCGCCGTCCCCTCCCCCTCGGCGTACGTGCTCGACCACCTGACCGCCGCCGAGAAGCTGTCGCTCGCCGCCTCCCCCTACCCCTCGGCGAAGGCACTGATCGAGGATGCCCGTGTCGCGGTCGCCGACGCCGTCATGGCGCGCACGCCCGCGGGCATCCGCACCGCCGAGCAGTTCGCCGCCGTGCGCGACGCGTTCTCAGCCGCCGTCGTCGACGAACTGTTCCAGGCGGTGTCACTGACAGCACGCATCCTGACGGCGCAGCGCGACGTCGACCGCGCGATCAAGGCGCAGAACTCCATGACGCTGCTCGCGGCGCTCGGAGACGTGAAGGCCCAGCTGGCTGGACTGGTTTTCCCCGGATTCGTCGCGCGCATCGGGCTGACCCGGCTCGCGCACCTGCCGCGATACCTGCAGGGTGCGCTGCTGCGCGTGCAGAGCCTCGCCGACGGGCCGGGCCGCGACCGGCAGCGGATGACCGAGTTCGAGCGCGCCGCGACGGCGTACAGCGAGGCCGGCGGCACGATCCCGCTCACGCCGGATGGCCCGCCGAACCTCAGCCGCGCGCGGTGGCTGCTCGAGGAATACCGGGTGAGCCTGTTCGCGCAGCAGCTCGGCACGGCCGTGCCGGTGTCGCTGCAGCGCATCACGAAAGCACTCGCTGGCGCGGAGTAGCCGGGGCGGAATAGTCGGGACGGGCGCCGGGGTTGTCCCCGGTATGAGCACCGCGATCGCCTACTCCGAGTTCGGTTCCGCTGACGTCCTTTCTCAGATCGACATCGCCGTCGCCGCACCGGCACACGGCGAGGTCGCCGTGCGTGTCGAGGCCGTCGGCGTCAATCCGCTCGACGCCAAGCTGCGCTCGGGCAAGCGCGTGTCGCCGCCCATCACCGAGCCACGCCGCCTCGGCTCGGACGGCGCTGGCGTCGTCACGGCCGTTGGCGACGGCGTCGAGGGCTACCGAGTCGGCGACCCCGTCATCGTCTTCGGCGCCGCGGGCGTCTACGCGAGCGACATCGTCGTGGGTGCCGCCCATGTCGTCCGCCGGCCCGAGAACGTGAGCGCCGCTGTCGGCGCCGCGCTCGGCATCCCGATCGGCACGGCGTACCAGACCGTCCGCTCCCTTGCGATCGGATCCGACGACACCGTCCTCGTGCACGCGGGGTCGGGCTCGGTCGGGCAGGCCGTCATCCAGTTCGCGCGCCTGTTCGGCGCGACCGTGCTGGCGACGACGAGCGACCGCCGCGCAGACCGCGTGCGCGAGCTCGGCGCGACACCGCTGCCGTACGGTCCCGCGGTCGAAGACCGCGTGCGCGAGCTCGCCCCGCAGGGCGTGACCGTCGCGATCGACCTGGTCGGCACCGACGAGGCGCTCGCGCAGTCGATCGCGATCGTGGCCGACAAGAGCCGCATTGCGACGCTTGTGCGCGGTGCGGATGCCGCGGGCCTGGGCATCCGTGCCTTCAGCGGCGGCAACCCGGTGCCGCTCACGGCGCAGGAGCTCGCCTGGCGCGCCGAGGCGATTCCCGTCGCCGCCGCCCTGATCGCCGCCGGCGCGTTCTCGGTTGAGCTCGGCCCGCAGCTGCCGCTTGCCGAGGCCGCCGAAGCGCACCGGCTGCTCGAGGCCGGCACCGACGGCAAGATCGTGCTGCTGCCCTGACTCAGCGCGGGTCAGCTGGCGCGGCGCGGGTCAGCTGGCCGTGACGAGGTCGCGGTAGAAGCCGATGCCGCTCAACCACACGTCGACGCGGATGCGCTCGTTGTGCGAGTGCAGCGCGTCGCGCTCTGAACGCGTCAGGTGGAACGGCGTGAAGCGGTACACGTGGTCGCTGATCGGCGTGAACCAGCGGCTGTCGCTCGCGCCGAGCTGGATGTAAGGCGTCGTCACGACGTCGTCACCCAGCGCGCTCGCGACCGCACCGGCGATCCGCCGCCACGGCTCGCCGCGCCACGGCGACACCGGTGACGGGTCTGAACCGTGCCGTACCGCGATCTCGATCTCGGGGTCGGCGATCACCCGGCGCACCCGTTCGGCGGCACCGGCGACGGTGTCACCGGTCAGCAGCCGGATGTTGATCGACGCCCGCGCCGTCGTCGCGAGCACGTTCTCGCCCGGCGCCCCCGACAGCTCGGTCGCGACGGCCGTCGTGCGCACCATGGCGTTCATCTCGGGGCCGAGGCGCGGCAGCACTTTCGTCAGCAGCGGACCGGTCAGCGCGAGGTTACCGAACACCCAGCGCAGCGGCTGTGTCGTGTGCGGGGCGATCGTCGCGAACATCGCCCGCACGGGCGGCGCGATGCGCGTGGGGAACGGACGCCGGTGCAACCGGCGAATCGCGTGCGCGAGGCGTGCCGTCGCGGGCGTTTCGGGCGGCGTCGAGGCGTGACCGCCGCCCTCGCGCGCCGTCAGCACGAGCGTCATGACGCCGCGCTCGGCGACCCCGACCATCGCGGTCGGCACGGTCACTCCGGGCACGACGCCGTCGACGACCGCGCCGCCCTCGTCGAGGACGAGACCGGGGCGGATGCCCCGCTCACGCAGCAGCGCGACGATCGCACGGGCACCGCCGCCCGCCGTCTCCTCGTTGTGTCCGAACGACAGGTACACGTCGCGTTCGGGGGTGAACCCTTCTGCCGCCAGCTGCTCGACGGCCTCGAGGATCGCGACGAGCGAGCCCTTGTCGTCGATCGCGCCGCGCGCGTGCACCTCGGCATCCGCCCCTTCGCCGACGATCTCGGCGGCGAACGGTGCGTGCTTCCACTCGCTCTCGACGACAGGCACGACATCGAGGTGCGCCATCAGCACGAGCGGATCCTGCGCCTGCGCGCCCGGCCACCGGTACAGCAGCGAGTGCCCGTCGACGACCTCGCGCGACAGCGTCTCGTGCGTGCGCGGATACAGACGCTGAACCGCCTCGACGAACCGGTCGAACGGCTGCCAGTCGATCTCGCTCTCGTCGGCGTGCGACACGGTCGGAATCTGCAGCAGCTCACGGAACCGCGCGAGCGCGGCGTCGTCGTGTTCGTCGAGGGGGGTCACGATTCGAGCCTACGCGTCGGCTGTGACGCCCTAGGCTCGATGCATGACAGAGATCCGATGGGGAATCCTCGCGACCGGTGGCATCGCCCACGCCTTCACGCGGGATCTGCTCACGGCGGGACTGCAGCCGGCCGCGGTCGGTTCGCGCCGCCTCGAGTCGGCTCAGGCGTTCGCCGACGAATACGGCATCCCGCGCGCGTACGGGTCGTACGAGCAGCTGGTCGCCGACCCCGACATCGACATCGTCTACGTGGCATCCCCACACAGTCACCACCACGAGCACGCGATCCTGGCGCTCGAAGCGGGCAAGCACGTGCTCATCGAGAAGGCCGTGACGCTGGATGCCGCAGAGGCGATCGCTATCCGCGATGCCGCACAGGCACGCGGGCTGCTCGCGATGGAAGCCATGTGGACGCGCTACCTGCCGCACATGCGACGGATCCACGAACTCATCGACGAGGGCGTCATCGGCGAAGTGCGCACCGTCATCGCCGACCACACGCAGAAGATCACGTCTGACCCCGACCACCGCCTCAATGCGCTCGAGCTGGGCGGCGGGGCGCTGCTCGACCTCGGCATCTACCCCGTGTCGTTCGCCGTCGACATCCTGGGACCGGCGACCGAGGTGCGTGCGAGGGGCCGGCTCGGCGAGACGGGCGCCGACACCGAGAACGCGATCGCGCTGACGCACGCGAGCGGCGCCGTGTCGTCGCTGGCGGTCTCGTCGCGCTCGGCCGGGCCCAACGTCGCGCACGTCATCGGCACCGAGGCCCGCATCGACATCGACCGTGTCTGGTACACGCCGACCTCGTTCCGCGTGACCTCTCCCGACGGCACCGTGATCGAGGAGTACACCTCCGAGGTCGAAGGCCGCGGCATGCAGTTCCAGGCACTGTACGCCGAAGCCCTCATCCGCGCGGGACGCACCGACAGCGACCTGCTGCCGTTCGACGAGTCGATCGCGATCATGCGCACACTCGACGACATCCGCGGCCAGCTGGGCGTCGCGTACCCCGACCGCACCGCTGGAGAGCACTGACATGCCCGACCTGCAGAACCCGCGCGTCGCGGTGTACCTCGACTTCGACAACATCGTCATGAGCTGGTACGACCGGGTGCACGGGCGCAACGCGTACGCGGGCGATCGGCAGAAGATCATCGCGAACCCCGACGAACCTGAGATCGCGCAGAAGCTCAAGGACGCGACGATCGACGTCGGCGCGATCATCGACTACGCGGCATCCTTCGGCACACTCGTGCTCACCCGCGCGTACGCCGACTGGTCGTCGCCCGTGAATGCGCTGTACCGCTCGCAGCTCGTCGCGCGCGCGGTCGATCTGGTGCAGCTGTTCCCGGCCGCGGCGTACGCGAAGAACGGCGCCGACATCCGTCTCGCGGTCGACACGGTCGAAGACATGTTCCGCCTGCCCGACCTCACGCACGTCGTGATCGTCGCGGGCGACAGCGACTACGTGCCGCTCGCGCAGCGGTGCAAGCGCCTGGGCCGGGTCGTGGTCGGTGTCGGCGTCGCGGGGTCGACGGCGAAGTCGCTTGCCGCCGCGTGCGACCAGTTCGACGCGTACGACTCCTTGCCCGGGGTGCACGCGCCCGAGCCGCCGGCGAAGAAGACGGATGCCGCGGCCGCACCCGCCACGACGACGTCGCGCCGACGCAAGAAGCCCGAGGATCCCTCCGCCGAGCTGCTGCGCCGCGCACTGATCCTGGAGCGTGAGCGCACCGACGAAGAGTGGGTGCACCTGTCGGCGGTGAAGAACCTGCTCAAGCGCATGGACCCGTCGTTCTCAGAGAAGGCGCTCGGCCACCGCTCGTTCTCGGACTTCGTCAAGGCGCACGCGACCGTCGCCGACATCGACGAGACGACGAACATCGTGCGGGTGCGTCTGCACGTCGCCGACTGAGGTCTGCGCGACCTCAGAACGGCGGCCGGTCGGCGGGATCGGGCGCGGGCAGGTCGAGATAGCGCGCCCAGGGCGGCTTTCGCACCGCGGCGGTCACGACCGGCGGCGCGTCGTTTCGGTGTCTTCGTCGGGTCGGTGAGACGAACTCGAGGGTGCCGCCGCCAAGCTGGATGACAGTCCACAGTGACGCGTGCTTGAGCGAGTGATGCTTCTTGCACAGCGCTTCGAGGTTGCCCGCGCACGTGGGCCCGCCGTCCTCCCACGGGATGGTGTGGTCGAACTCGGACTTTCGGACGGGCCGGCGACAGCCCGGCCACCGGCAGTGCTGGTCGCGTGCGCCGAGCAGCCGGCGCAGTCGCTTGCTCGGGCGGTAGGTGTCGAGCCGCAGGGGTTCCGCCGTCACCGGGTGGGTCATCACCCGCTGCCAGCACGGGGCACTCGCGGCCAGTTCGCGCGCCGTCTCGGTGTCGATCGGGCTGTGACCGTCCAGCAGCACCGGGTCGTCGTCGACGCCGGCAAGCGTCAGGATCGGGGTCGTGACCTGCACCGTCGCGCGGATCGCACCAAGCCCAGTGTCGCCGCCTGCCGCGGGAGCGCCGGTCAGCAGCATGTCGCACATGATGTCGGCGCGGCGCTGGTCGAGGGTCCGCTCGTCGGGCGCTGCGGCGTCGGAGTCCTCCTCCGCGGCATCCACCTCTGCCTGCGCGACGCCCATCGAGGTCAGGCGGTCGTAGATCGCGTGGATGAGCACGGCCGGCCCGTCGAGCAACAGGCGACCCACGCCGTCGTCGAGGTCGAAGGCACGCACGCAGCGTTCCGCCAGTGCACGTCGGGCGTTCTCGTCGACGATGTCCGGTTGCAGTCGCGCCGCGATCGTGCGCGCGTACTGCCGCGTCGCGGGGGCCGTCTCGGTCTCGGCGATCGGCAGGATCAGCCGTTCGTACTCCGCGCGGTTCTCGGCTGTCAAGGGCATCCCGGCGTCGATGATCGCCGAGGCATGCCGCTCGTCGATGCGCCCTGCCCGCAGCGCATCGAGCGTCGCGGAGTACGTGCCGACGAGCGCCGCGCCGTCGCCGAGCCAGTTCGAGACGGTGCGTTCGCCGACGTGCAGCGCCGCGGCGAGTTCGGCCAGCACCTCGCGCAGGGGGATCGTGTCACCGATCTCTCCCGCACCGCGCCGGGGCCTGGCCGCCGCGCGCTGGGCGACGCGCAGCGCCTTTCCTCGATTTCTGGACTGCGTGCATGAGCGCACATAGAGTTTGCAGAACTGATCCTTGAACATGAATCGGCTTTCAGGTAACGTCGGGCACCGGCATATCGACCGTGCCGTTCGCGCTCTACAAGGAGGTATCAGCGCATGGCTTCAGCCACCGCATCCGACGGCATGTACAAGGAATCGAGCCTTCGTCGTGTCGTCACCGCGTCCATGGCGGGCACCGTCGTCGAGTGGTACGAGTTCTTCCTCTACGCCACCGCAGCGACGCTCGTGTTCAACCTGATCATGTTCCCGCCCTCCGACGACCCGTACGCCGGCATCATCGCGGCATTCGTCACGTACGCCGTCGGATTCATCGCCCGCCCGCTCGGCGGCATCGTGTTCGGCCACTTCGGTGACAAGTACGGCCGCAAGAAGCTGCTGCAGCTCGCGATCATCCTCGTCGGCGCGGCGACGTTCCTGATGGGATGCCTCCCGACGTTCCAGCAGGTCGGCTACCTCGCCCCGGCACTGCTCGTGCTGTTGCGCTTCGCGCAGGGCTTCGCGGTCGGCGGCGAGTGGGGCGGCGGCGTGCTGCTGGTCGCCGAGCACTCCCCCGACAAGACGCGCGGCTTCTGGGCATCGTTCCCGCAGGCGGCCGTGCCGATCGGCAACCTCGTCGCGACGATCGTGCTGCTGGTGCTGTCGAGCGTGCTCTCGCAGGAGGCGTTCCTCGCGTGGGGCTGGCGCATCGGATTCTGGCTGTCGGTCATCATCGTCGCGATCGGCTACTACATCCGCACGAAGATCACCGATGCCCCGATCTTCATCGACGCGCAGAAAGAGGCCGAGGCCGCCAAATCGGCCAACTACGGCGTCTTCGAGGTGCTCAAGCGCTATCCTCGCGGCGTTATCACCGCGATGGGCCTGCGCTTCGCCGAGAACATCATGTACTACCTGGTCGTGACGTTCTCGATCACGTACCTGAAGATCGCGCTCGAGATGGACACCGCAGAGATCCTCGGCATGCTCGTCATCGCCCACGTCGTGCACATGATCGTGATCCCGTTCATCGGCGGACTCACCGACCGTGTCGGACGCAAGCCCATCTACGCTATCGGCACCGTCATGGCAGCTGCGTGGGGCTTCGTCGCGTTCCCCATGTTCGACACGAAGCAGCCGGTGATCATCATCCTGGCGATCTGCCTGGGCCTGGTCGTCCACGCGTTCATGTACGCACCCCAGCCGTCGATCATGTCGGAGATGTTCCCGACCCGCATGCGCTACTCGGGCGTCTCGCTCGGATACCAGGTCACCTCGATCGTCGCCGGCTCGCTCGCCCCGATCATCGCGACCGCGCTGCTGTCGGCGTACGGCTCGTACATCCCAGTTGCCGTGTACCTCGCGATCGCCGCAGCGATCACACTGGTCGCGGTGCTGTCGATGCGCGAGACCAAGGGCATCTCACTGCACGAGGTCGACCGCGTCGACCGTGAGCGCCTCATCGCCGAGACCGGCAACGTGAAGCTGCCCGTCGGGCGCTGACCGGATCGACACATGAATGAGGGTGGATGTCTCACGGCATCCACCCTCATTCATGTGTGTACAACACACAAATTGGCAGCCAGCTCTAGTAGCCGCCATTCGCGATGTATGTCCCGATGACGGTCTCGCCGTCCCGCTCGTACAGCGGCACGACTTTGCGCGTTGGGCTCCCGACGCGCGCGGCTTCGTCGAGGGTAACAGCCGGCTCGCCGAAGACGTCGCGGGTGTAGACGTATCCTTCGACGCCTCCCTCACCGACCGCCAGAATTAGCTCAGGGTCAGCACTCGGGTCGCCCTGCAAACCGATCCCATACTCACCGACCGTCTGTCCGTTCTCGTTGACTTCGAAACGATCCGGCGCCCCCGTGCTTGGGAATATCTCCGTCGGGGTGGCAGCGTCGGCGTGTTGCGGTGCGCTACTGGCAACGGTCCCGAGTGCGGCGCCGCCCAGTGCCGCAGCGACGAGTAGCAACCCGCCGATGGAGATCGACGCGATACGGTTGTGCGTGTTGCGGTTGTCCATCGTGGCCATCTCCTAGAAGGCTTGGTACGGCGCCTCGATCGGAGCCGAGGAGTACCCCGCGCCGCTATACACGTAGCCCCGGCCACCGCCGGACAGCTGTGTCCCATATGAGCAGCTGCCTACGCCCATGTACGCCATACTGCTCTTGTAAGCCGTTGTGGCCGTGCTGTACGTAGTGGACACTGAGGAGCACACCGCCCCAGAAGCCTGCTTGAGGTATGCATTGCTGCCGAGATGGCCCGCCGGCTTCGCCGCAATTTGGCCTGAAGCGCAGCCGCTCGGGAAACCAGCCGCATAGCCAGTCACGTTCAACTGCCCGCGGTCGTTTGACGAGTTGATCGTGGCCGCCACACCGCGCGCACAACCGCCCGCGCTACTGACGCCAATGTAGATTGTGGAGCTCGCACTATCCGCGTTCGCGGCGACGCCTACGCCCAAGCCGCCGGCAAACACGAATGCGAGCGCTCCTACCGCCGTCAACTTCTTCCACCGCCGCATCAGGACCCCAAATCTCAAGCGACCGCCGACCTCATCGATTGCGCGGCAAGGTCTTTGACAATAACTGTCCTGCGCCAGATGGCCGCTGTCAAGCATCCTGCGCCAACATGGGGCCACCCGCGGGCGCCGTCACGCCGCGAGCGGGATCACCCCGACGAGCACGCCGACGGCCAACATCGCGAGCGACACGATGCACGCGCGCCACAGCACCTTCTTGTGGTGGTCGCCGAGGTTCACACCCGACAGCGACACCAGCAGCAGGATCGCGGGCACCACCGGGCTCTGCAGGTGCACCGGCTGACCGGTGATCGAGGCACGGGCGAGTTCGACCGGCTCGATGCCGAAGTGCGCCGCACTCTCGGCGAGCACCGGCAGGATGCCGAAGTAGAAGGCGTCGTTGGACATGAAGAACGTGAACGGGATCGACAGGATGCCGGTGATCACGGCCATGAAGGGGCCGAGCGCGTCGGGGATCACGGTCGTGATCCACGAGGCCATGGCGCTCACCATGCCCGTTCCGGTCAGGACGCCCACCAGCACGCCGGCGGCGAGCACCATCGACACGACCCCGACGATCGACGGTGCGTGCGCCACGATCTCGTCGGCCTGCGCCTTCAGCTTCGGGAAGTTCACGGCGAGCGCGAGCGCGGCTCCGACCATGAACACGTACGGCAGCGGGAACAGGTCGAGCACCAGCAGGATCATGACGGCGACCGTCAGCGCGAGGTTGAACCAGATGAGCTTCGGCCGCAGCGTCGAACGGAACGGGTCGAGCATCGTGTCGGCCATCGCGGTGTCGGTGGCATCCACGAGCTGTGCGGCCTCGACGCCGCCGCGCCCACCGCGCACCGTGACGATGTTGCCGGTGCGCAGCGTCGCGAGCGCGCCAGGCTTGGGGTCGGCGCCGCGGAAGATCCGCGGCCCCGCCAGCACGCCCTCGCTGCGCGTGGCATCCATGCGCGTCGTGTCGATGACGCCGGCCAGGCGGCGACGCTCGGACAGACCGAGGAACCAGGCGAAGGTCAGCGAGATCACGATGCCCGCCGCCAGCGATGGCAGCATCGGGACGAAGATGTCGGTCGGCGAGAGCCCGAGCGCCGTCGCCGCCCGCACCGTCGGGCCGCCCCACGGGACGATGTTGAGCGTGCCGTTCATGAGGCCCGCGACACACGTCAGCACGACGGGACTCATGCCGAGGCGCAGGTAGATCGGCAGCATCGCCGAGGTCGTGATGATGAAGGTCGTCGATCCGTCGCCGTCGAGCGACACGGCGCCGGCGAGGATCGCCGTGCCGAGCACGACCTTCGCGGGGTCATCGCCCAGCACCCGCGTGATCACACGGATCAACGGGTCGAACAGGCCGACATCGATCATGATGCCGAAGAACATGATCGCGAACATCAGCAGCGCCGCCGTCGGCGCCATGTTGCCGATCGCGTCGATGATCATCTCGCCGAGACCGAGCCCTGCTCCGGCGAGCAGGCCGAAGATCGTCGGCACGAGGATGAGCGCGACCATCGGCGTGAGCCGGCGCGTCATGATCAGCGCCATGAACGCGAGCACCATCGTGAACCCGAGCACGACGAGCAGGCCGTCGGACGGGGTGAACGCGAGGTCGTAGCCCTCGCCGGTTGCAAGCGGCACCGCAGCGCCGAACGTGTGTGTCATCTCGACTCCTTTGTCCGCCTGCCGCACGACACCGAAACGCGAAACAGGATGCCGCGAATCTAGACAGCCGCGCCGCCGCACGCGCGTTATCTCGCATTGCGGCGCGTTCTGCGCGTACGGTTGGTTGCGCGCATTCTGCTCACGAGGAGGTCGCCGTGCGATTCACGACCCGCGTGCTGCTGCTGCAGCTGGCGACCGTCGGTGCGGTCGTCGTCGTGAGCGCCGGCGTGTTCCTGCTGCTGGGCGTGTAGCAGTTGCGCGCCGAGGCCGAGACCTCGGCGCTCAACATCGCCCGCACGGTCGCCGCCGATCCGCAGGTGCGCGCCGCCGTCGCGGCCGAGTCGGCCGACCCCGCCACCCCCGACGCGGCGACGCTGGCAGAGGGCGAGCTGCAGCAGGTCGCGTCGGCGATCAAGGCACGCACGGGCACCCTGTTCGTCGTGATCACCGACGACCACGGCATCCGCCTGGCCCACCCCGATCCGAGCCAGCTGGGCCTGCCGGTCAGCACCGACTACACGGATGTGCTCGCGGGCAACGAGGTCGTCACGTGGGACCGCGGGACGCTCGGACTCTCCGCACGCGCGAAAGTACCGATCTATCCGCCCGGGGATGTACCGGGGGATGCCCCGGGCGGGGCCGCCGTGGGTGAAGTGAGCGTCGGGTTCGAGCCGGCCAGCGTCTTCGATGACCTGCCCGCCCTGGCACTCGCGATCGGAGCAGTGGCCGCGGGAGCCGTCGCGATCGGAGCGATCGCCTCGCTGGTGCTGCGACGCCGGTGGGAACGCCTGACCCTCGGCCTGCAACCGGAAGAGCTCGTCGCGCTGCTGCAGAACCAGTCCGCCGTGCTCGATGGTGTCGGCGACGGCGTCGTCGCGCTCGACCCCGACGGCACCGTGCGCGTGTGCAACCGGGCCGCCGCCGAGATGCTGGGCGTCGAAGAGCCGGTCGGGCGCCCGTTCACCGCCCTCGGTCTGCCGCCGGTCGTCGTGGCGGCCGTGCAGGACGGCACCGCCCGCGAGGGTGTCGTCGTGGGTGACCGTGTGCTCTACGTCGACTCGCGCCCCGTGCAGCGAGACGGCCGACCGATCGGCGACGTGCTCATCGTGCGCGACCGCACGGGAGTCGCGGCGCTGAGCGAACGCCTCGAGTTGGTGCGCACGATGACCGGCGCGCTGCGGGTGCAGCGGCACGAGTTCGCCAACCGCCTGCACGTCACAGCGGGGCTCATCGACGCCGGCCGCTCAAGCGAGGCGCGCGCGTTCCTCGACGAGCAGATCGCCCGCGGCCCGGTGGACTTCCCCGTGGCGCAGCTGGAACTCGTGGGCGACGCCGCCCTGCAGGCGTTCATCGGAGCGAAGGCGATCGAGGCCGGCGAGCGCGGCGTGCGTCTGGCCGTCGCCGACGACACGCTGCTCTGGCAGCGCCTCGACGAAGTCGAAGACGTCGCCGCCGTGCTCGGCAACCTGATCGACAACGCCGTCACCGCCGCCGTGGCCGGTGACGAGCCGCGCCTGGTCACCGTCGGCTGCTACGGCGACGGTGACGCCCTCGTCGTCACGGTGGCCGACTCGGGGCATGGACTGCGAGTGGATGACCCGTTCGCGCGGCGCCGCGGGGCGGGTACGGGCGCCGGGTCGGGCGCCGGCTCGTCGGACACCGATGAGAGCATCCACGGCGGGGGCGTCGGTCTGCCGCTCGCGCGCGAGATGGCGCGCCGCCGAGGCGGCGACCTGTGGGTGATCGACCGGGGCGGGTCGGGGTCGGGCGCCGTCTTCGGGGCGCGCCTCGAAGGCATCCTGCACCCCGCCACACCCGGCGATGAACGAGAGGACAGCGCATGAGCGCTCTGCGCGTGCTGGTCGTCGACGACGACTTCCGAGTGGCGGGACTGCACCGCGACATCGTCGACGCACACCCCGGTCTGCAGGCTCTCGAGCCCGCGCGCACGCTGCACGACGCGCTCGCCGCGGTGCGCGCTGACCCGCCCGACCTCATGCTGGTCGACGCCTACCTGCCCGACGGCGACGGCATCGCGTTCGTGCGCGCGCATGAGATCGACGCGTTCGTGCTGTCGGCGGCGACGGATGCCGCGACCGTGCGCCGCGCGCTCCGCGCGGGCGCCGTGGGCTATCTCATGAAGCCGTTCGAGGGCGCGGCACTCACCGAGCGCCTCGATCGCTACGTGCGCTACCGCAACCTGATCGGCGGCGACGCGACGCTGCGTCAGGATGACCTCGACCGCGCGCTCGCGATCCTCGCCGGCTCCGCCGCGGGGTCGGTGTCGCGGTCAGCGACCGAGCAGCTCATCCTCGAGGCCCTCGCGGTCGGCGAAGCCTCGTCGAGCGAGGTCGCCGAGCGCGCGGGGCTGTCGCGCGCGACCGCGCAGCGCCATCTGTCGACCCTGGCATCCCGCGGGCACGTCGTCGTGCGCCTGCGCTACGGCACCACCGGCCGCCCCGAGCACCTGTACCGCGTCGCGTAGCCCGGCGCGCGCGCCCACCCGCGCACGCGCCGCGTCGCCCCGGCGCTCCCCCACCCAACCCGCGAGACTGCATCGGTGCACCGAGACTGCGTGCGGCGTCTGCAGTCTCGGTGCAGGAACGCAGTCTCGCTATCCACGGCACCGCGGGCCCGTGCCCGTGAGGGCGGGCGAGTAGGGTTGCGGGTGTGAGCGAAGGTGCGCAGAACCCGATCCGCCGGATGCCCGATGGCACGGTCAAGCAGGTGGGGCCCCTCACCGGAACCCGCGTCTGGACCGTTCCGGGGCGCGCGAACCGTCCACTCGCAGCCCCGCGCGACGCGGCCCGGCCGCTCAAGCGCGGCGAGTCCACGCAGCTGTGCGCGTTCTGCAGCGACCGCTACCTCGAGACGACGCCCGAGAAGGCCCGACTGGTCGGTCCGCAGTTCGAGCAGCTGCGGCATGTGCACGCGTCAGAGCTGACCGACACAGTCGCCGAGTTCCGCCGGTTCGGCAACCTCTTCGAGATCGTGTCGGCCGAGTACTGGCGCGAGAACCACGGATTCCGCCAGCCCTCTGCCGTCGTCGAGTGGGCGCAGGAGTACCTCGCCGACCCCGCCGGGCGCGCGCACATCGAGTCGCTCGCCGCGATCCGCGCCGCCGCGACCGGCGAGCAGGTGTCGGTTGAAGAGGCCGCCCTCGACCTGCTCGGGGGCTCGCACGACGTCATCGTCGCGCGCCGCCACGTCGTCGACGGCGCGACGACCGACGACCAGCTCGCCTCGTCGGGAACGCTGACGCCCGACGAGCACGCCGCCTACACGGCGTTCACGGTGCAGGCGCTCGCCGACATCCAGGCGGCGCAGCCGAACGCGGCGTACGTCGCGGTGTTCCAGAACTGGCTGCGGCCGGCCGGCGCCTCGTTCGAGCATCTGCACAAGCAGCTCGTCGCCGTGGACGAGCACGGCCCGCAGGTCGATCACGAGCTCCGGCTGCTCTCACACGATCACGACCTGTACCAGCGCGAGCTGGCCGATCTGGCCGTCTCAGAGCGACTGCTCGTCGCGGCGACCGACGGCGCCGTCGCATTCGCGGGCATCGGGCACCGCTATCCCGCGTTCGAGGTGTTCTCCACCTCCGAAGCGAACCTGCCGCAAGAGCACTCCCCCGAGGGCATCCGCGCGGTGTCCGACCTGCTGCACGCGCTGCACGCCGCGACGGGCCCGCTCGTGCCGACCAACGAGGAGTGGCACTACCGCCCGCCGGGGGCGCCGTGGCCGATGCCGTGGCGCGTCGTGCTGAAGTGGCGCATCTCGAACCCGGCCGGCTTCGAGGGCGGCACGAAGATCCACGTCAACACGATCGACCCGTGGGAGCTGCGCCGTCGGGCCGTCACCGCGCTGGAGCAGTTGCGCGCCGAGGGCGCCATCGCCGACGGCATCCGCATCGGCGACGAATGCACGCCAGAGGATGCCCGGTTGCGGTACGCCGGCGACGCGGACGCCTGGTGACCTTCCCGTTCGAGGCACTGCGGCGCGCGCCGGACGTCGAAGGCGAAGGCCTCGTCGCGGCCGACGCCGCCGACCGCCTGATCCTCGACACTTCCGCCGAGGCGCGCACCGCCGTCGGCGACGGCGAGCTCGTCGTGATCGGTGATGCGTACGGCGCCCTCGCGCTCGGAGCGGCGTGGGACGGATGCCGGGGCATCCGCGTGCATCAGGATGCCCTCACCGGTGAGCAGGCGCTCGCGCGCAATGCGGCGTCGCTCGATCTGGCCGGGCGGGTCGCGTCATCTCCGACGCTCGACGCCGACCTCGTGCGCGGCGCGCGCGTCGTGCTGCTGCGGCTGCCGCGGTCGCTGGATGCCCTGCGCGACATCGCCGGGCTCATCGCCGCGCACGCCCGTCCCGATGTCGTCGTCTACGCCGGCGGCCGGCTGAAGCACATGACCGTCGCGATGAACGCCGTGCTCGGCGCCTTCTTCACGCGCGTCGACGTCACCCACGCACGGCAGAAGTCGCGCGTGCTCGTCGCGCGCGGACCGCATGATGGCGCTGACCCGATGCCGGCCGCGAGCCGTGTCGACGGACTGGAGATCCGCGCCTTCGGTGGCGCGTTCGGCGGAGCGCACCTCGATATCGGAACGCGCCTGCTGCTCGCGCACCTGCCCGACTCCCCCGGCGGCGGCACCGAAGATGACCCGCTGATCGACCTCGCGTGCGGCACGGGCGTCATCGGGGCGCACCTGGCGCTGCGGCATCCGTCGGCGTTCGTGTGGTCGTCGGATCAGTCCGCTGCCGCGGTCGCGTCGGCGCGCGCGACGGCGCGCGCGAACGGTGTCGAGCCGCGCATGCAGGTCGTGCGCGACGATGCGTTGTCACAGTGGCCGGATGCCAGCGCCTCGTTCGTCGCGCTCAATCCGCCGTTCCACTCCGGCGCTGCCGTCACCGACCGCATCGCTCCGCACCTGTTCGCGGATGCCGCGCGCGTGCTGCGGCCGGGCGGTGAGCTGTGGTGCGTGTGGAACTCCCCGCTGCGCTATCGCCCCGTGCTGGAGCGCATCGTCGGTCCGACGCGGCAGGTCGCCCGTGACCCGAAGTTCACCGTGACGGTGTCGACGCGCCGCTGACGCGCGGGTGGGGCGGTCGCGGCTGTACCGAGTGCGCCCGTCACCCGCGCGCACGGCCGGGGTCGTTCAGACGATGCCGGCGCGGATGCCGTCGAGTGATGCCGCGACGTTCGGCAGGCGCTGCGTGAGCGCGCCGTCGAGCTCGGCGAGGCGCGCCCGCGCCTGCAGCAGCACGCTCGCACCCTTGGGCGTGACGTTCAGGTCGCTGGCAGCTCCGGCGTGCGCCGTGGCATCCGCGACGAGCCCGTCGTCGACGAGCGTGCGCACGGCCGTGTGCGCCGACTGCACCGTGATGTGCGAGCGGCGTGCGAGCTCTGAGAACGAGATGCCCGGCTCGGCGTAGATGTGGCCGAGCAGACCGAACTTGCGGGTCGTGATGCCGAGGTCCTTGAGAATCGCCGACAGTTGGCCCTCCCACATCGCCGACACCGCGAGCAGCGCGATGACGGGGCTGAAGCGGGGGGCGTCCTGACTCATGCGCCCATGTTAGCGAGACCCTTGCCGTGTCGGAGGCGCGGCGTACCGTGAAAGAACGAGCGAAAGGGAGTGCCATGGACTGGAAGATCGAACTCATCCACGTGCCGGTCACCGATGTCGACCGGGCGAAGGAGTTCTACACCTCGATCGGATTCCACGCCGATCACGATGCGACGCCCTACCCGGGGCTGCGGTTCGTACAGCTCACGCCGCCCGGATCGGCGTGCTCGATCGCGATCGGCACGGGGATCGGCTCGACGCTCGCCCCCGGGTCGCTCGACGCCATCCAGGTCGTGGTCGGCGATGCTGACGCCGCGCTCGCGCAGCTGCGCGAGGCGGGTGTCGCAGCCGAGGGTGTCGACGAGCTGGACTGGGGCCGGTTCGTGACGTTCACCGACCCCGACGGCAACCGCTGGACATTGCAGCAGCTGCCCGCGCGCGACTGAACGACCCGCGTCAGCTCTCGCTGCCGCCGGGAGGTCCGACCAGCAGCAGTACGGCGAACAGGGCGACGACGAGCACGGCGATGAGGCCGAACAGCACCCACGGGCGCGCGAGGAACCATGCGAGCGGGCGGTCGTACCAGCGCGCGTCCGCGGCGCTCGGCTCGGGCTCGGTGCGCCAGGTACCGGCGAGAAGGCCGCGGCGGTGCAGCCAAAGTTCGGCCGGGATCGTCGCGTAGGGCACGATCGCGGAGACGAGCGCGGTGATCGTCGGGCCGACCTTCCAGCGGTTGTTGAGCGCGACGAGGATGACCGTCGCACCGAACGAGAGGAACACGAAACCGTGGATGCCTCCACCGATCGTGACGGCGGGCGCCCAGCCGGTGGTGGCGCGGACGATGAGGCCGGCGATCAGGAGCGTCCACGAGATCGCCTCGGCGATCGCGAGGGTACGGAACAGAGTCAGGGGATTGCGAAACACACCTTCAGTGTACCTGAAGCTCTCATCGCACTGGAGCGAAAGGCACGGGCGTACGGTGAGTTCACAGACGGCCGAGCCTCGGAGGCACCGCGTGGGCTACTTCATCCTCGTCATCGCACAGACGGTCATCCGTGGGGACGGTGGCGCACGCGATCGGGTGAGGGGTCGGGGTGGATGCCAATCCATGGGGCGCTCCCGACCAACTGAGCACCCGCAAGCTGGTCCGCAGCGCCACCCCGCCCTGCTCCGACCAGGAGAAAGCCCCCGCCGAGCGCTCGTATGAGCGGCTCGCCGGGGGCTTCTGAGTGGGTGGAGCTCAGAACTCCCAGTCTTCGTCTTCGGTGGCGACGGCCTTGCCGATGACGTAGCTGGAGCCCGATCCGGAGAAGAAGTCGTGGTTCTCGTCTGCGTTAGGCGAGAGCGCCGACAGGATCGCCGGGTTCACGTTCGTCAGCTGCGAGGGGAACATCGCCTCGTAGCCGAGGTTCATGAGCGCCTTGTTGGCGTTGTAGTGCAGGAACTTCTTGACGTCTTCGGTCAGGCCGATGCCGTCGTAGAGGTCCTGCGTGTACTGCACCTCGTTGTCGTAGAGCTCGTACAGCAGCGAGAAGGTGTAGTCCTTCAGCTCGTCGCGCTCGGTCTGCGTGAGCTGCTCGAGACCCTTCTGGAACTTGTAACCGATGTAGTAGCCGTGCACCGCCTCGTCACGGATGATGAGGCGGATGATGTCGGCCGTGTTCGTCAGCTTGGCCTTGCTCGACCAGTGCAGCGGCAGGTAGAAGCCCGAGTAGAACAGGAACGACTCGAGCAGCGTCGAGGCGACCTTGCGCTTGAGGGGCTCGTCGCCACGGTAGTAGTCCATGACGATCTGCGCCTTCTTCTGCAGATTCGGGTTCTCGACCGACCAGCGGAACGCGTCGTCGATCTCGGGCGTCGAGCACAGCGTCGAGAAGATCGACGAGTAGCTCTTGGCGTGCACCGACTCCATGAACGCGATGTTCGTGTACACGGCCTCTTCGTGCGGCGTGATCGCGTCGGGGATCAGCGACACGGCGCCGACGGTGCCCTGGATCGTGTCCAGCAGCGTGAGTCCGGTGAACACGCGCATCGTCGTGGTCTGCTCTTCGGGGGTCAGCGTCGCCCACGACTGCACGTCGTTGGACAGCGGCACCTTCTCGGGCAGCCAGAAGTTGTTCACCAGGCGGTTCCAGACCTCGAGGTCCTTGTCGTCCTGGATGCGGTTCCAGTTGATCGCCTGCACGTGGTCGACGAGCTTGAGCGGTTCGTGGGGGGTCATAGTTCTCGGTTCCTCAGTTGCGCAGTCGACTCAGAGCATGCAGCTGACGCACTGGTCGAGCTGCGTGCCCTCGAGCGCCATCTGCCGCAGGCGGATGTAGTAGATCGTCTTGATGCCCTTCTTCCAGGCATAGATCTGGGCCTTGTTGATGTCGCGCGTCGTGGCGGTGTCCTTGAAGAACAGCGTCAGCGACAGGCCCTGGTCGACGTGCTGGGTCGCCGCGGCGTACGTGTCGATGACCTTCTCGTAGCCGATCTCGTATGCGTCTTCGTAGTACTCCAGGTTGTCGTTCGTCATGAACGGCGCCGGGTAGTAGACGCGGCCGATCTTGCCTTCCTTGCGGATCTCGATCTTCGACGCGATCGGGTGGATCGAGCTCGTCGAGTTGTTGATGTACGAGATCGAACCGGTCGGCGGCACGGCCTGCAGGTTCTGGTTGTAGATGCCGTGCTGCTGAACGGATGCCTTCAGCTCGGCCCAGTCTTCCTGCGTCGGGATGTGGATGCCTGCGAACAGCTCGGCGACCCGCTCGGTCTGGGGCACCCACGGGGCATCCGTGTACTTGTCGAAGAACGTCCCCGACGCGTACGTCGAGTCGGCGAAGCCGTCGAAGGCCGTGCCGCGCTCGATCGCGATCTGGTTCGACGCACGCAACGCGTGGAACAGCACCGTGTAGAAGTAGATGTTCGTGAAGTCGATGCCCTCTTCGGAGCCGTAGCGCACGTGCTCGCGCGCCAGGAATCCGTGCAGGTTCATCTGACCCAGGCCGATCGCGTGCGAGCGGTCGTTGCCGTCTTCGATCGAGCGGACCGATGCGATGTGGCTCTGGTCGCTGACCGCGGTCAGCGCACGGATCGAGGTCTCGACGGTGCCGGCGAGGTCCTTGCCGTCCATCGCGAGCGCGATGTTCATCGACCCGAGGTTGCAGGAGATGTCCTTGCCGATCTCGGCGTAGGAGAGGTCTTCGTTGTACGTCGTCGGCGTGTTCACCTGCAGGATCTCGCTGCACAGGTTCGACATGTTGATCCGACCCTTGATCGGGTTGGCCTTGTTCACCGTGTCCTCGAACATGATGTACGGGTAGCCCGACTCGAACTGGATCTCGGCGAGGGTCTGGAAGAACTCGCGCGCGTTGATCTTCGTCTTCTTGATGCGCGCGTCGTCGACCATCTCGCGGTACTTCTCGGTCACCGAGATGTCGCCGAACGGCACCCCGTAGACCTTCTCGACGTCGTACGGCGAGAAGAGGTACATGTCCTCGCCGCCCCGCGCGAGCTCGAACGTGATGTCGGGGATGACGACACCGAGCGAGAGCGTCTTGATGCGGATCTTCTCGTCGGCGTTCTCACGCTTCGTGTCGAGGAAGCGCAGGATGTCGGGGTGGTGCGCCGACAGGTACACGGCGCCGGCGCCCTGACGCGCACCGAGCTGGTTGGCGTAGCTGAAGCTGTCTTCGAGCAGCTTCATGACGGGGATGATGCCGCTGGACTGGTTCTCGATCTGCTTGATCGGGGCGCCCGCTTCGCGGATGTTGGAGAGCAGCAGCGCGACACCGCCACCGCGCTTGGACAGCTGCAGGGCCGAGTTGATGCCGCGGGCGATCGACTCCATGTTGTCTTCGATGCGCAGCAGGAAGCAGCTGACGAGCTCGCCGCGCTGTGCCTTGCCCGTGTTGAGGAAGGTGGGCGTCGCGGGCTGGAAACGGCCCGAGATGATCTCGTCGACGAGGGCCGTCGCCAGCTGCTGGTCACCGTCGGCGAGGCCGAGCGCCGTCATGACGACGCGGTCTTCGAACCGCTCGAGGTAGCGCTTGCCGTCGAAGGTCTTCAGCGTGTAGCTCGTGTAGTACTTGAACGCGCCCAGGAACGTCTCGAAGCGGAACTTCGCGGCGTACGCGCGGTCGTTGAGGCGCTGGATGAACTCGAACGGGTACTTCTCGAGCACGGCGCCCTCGTAGTACTCCTTCTCGACGAGGTAGTCGAGGCGCTCCTTGAGCGAGTGGAAGAACACCGTGTTCTGGTTGACGTGCTGCAGGAAGTACTCCCGCGCGGCACGCTTGTCGGCGTCGAACTGGATCTGCCCGTCCTCGCCGTACAGGTTCAGCATCGCGTTGAGGGCGTGGAAGTCCAGTCCCTCGAATCGCGCATCGGTCTTGAAGGTCGCCTGAGTCACTGCTGTGTCCACCATCGTTCCAATCCGTCGCTCACCCGTGCGACGTCGTCTGGCGTGCCGAAGAGTTCAAGCCGGTACAAGTGCGGCACGGTGCACTTGCGGCTGATGATGTCGCCGGCGGCACAGTAGTGCTCGCCGAAATTCGTGTTGCCCGCGGAGATCACTCCGCGGATCAGGCGTCTGTTGTTCTCGTCGTTGAGAAAGCGGATCACCTGCTTGGGAACGGCGCCCTTCTCCACACCCCTGCCCTGACCGCCCCCGTAGGTCGGGGTGACGAGCACGAAGGGCTCGTCGACCTCGATCTTCGGGTCAGCGGCGGTCAGTGGGATGCGCAGGGCCGGGAGCCCCAGTTTCTCGATGAAACGCGCCGTGTTGCCCGACACGCTCGAGAAGTAGACGAGCAGCGGCGCGCTCGTCGCGAGTCGCATAGTTCACCCCGGTACCTGAGCGTCGTCGAAGGTCAAGCCAGACGGCTGGCGAGCTCGTCGATCTTGTCGGGACGGAAGCCCGACCAGTGGTCCTCGTCCGTGACGACGACCGGTGCCTGCAGGTAGCCGAGTGACTTGACGTGCTCGAGCGCCGCAGGGTCCTCGGAAAGGTCGAGGACCTCGTAATCGATGCCCTTCGAGTCCAGTGCCCGGTACGTCGCGTTGCACTGCACGCACGACGGCTTCGTGTAAACCGTGATCGCCATATCGATCCGTTCTCCCCTCAATCTCCACCCGTATGTCCGACAGTGCCCTGCCGGGAGTCCAATACTACATATGGGTACCGACACCTTCCAGCACCACAAGGGCTAGTAGTTACAAGAGTGTAGTTTTGCACCGCTCTCCCCAGGTACAACACATCTTCTCCACCGTTTCATCCACATGTCGGCATCGCGCTAGAAGCCTGGAAAACGGCTGAATCACGCGAGATTCACGGATGCCTCGGGCATCCATCCACAGGCGCGACGCTACGCGGGGCCTCCGACACCGGATCTTCTGTGGATAGTGCGCTTCGGCGTGTCGCGGCGTGTCGCGGCGTGTCGCTCGCGCGGCACCTTTCAGACCCGGCCCGCTCATGCGCCGATGTCTGCCGCGACCGGTAGCGTTGAGGGGTGGCGGGATATCGGGACTTGCTGCGCACCTCCGGGGTCGCGCGGATCATCGCGGCACAGCTGACGGCACGCTTCCCCAACGGCATGACGAGCCTCGCGATCCTGCTGCACGTCGAGAACCAGACCGGCTCCTACGGCGCCGCCGGTCTCGTGCTGGCGGCGGCTTCGCTCGGCCAGGCCGTGTCGGGCCCGGTCACCAGTCGCTGGATGGGCATCTGGGGCATCCGCCGCGTCCTCACCCTCACGACCGCCGTGTGCGCGCTCGCGCTGCTCGCGATGGCGCTGATCCCGATGGGCATCCCGGGGTACATGGTGTTCGGACTGCTGGCGGGACTGTCGACACCGCCCGTGCAGTCGGCGGCGCGCACGATCTACCCGAAGCTCGTCAACGCCCGCCAACTCACTGCACTGTTCTCGCTCGATGCGAGCCTGCAGGAGATCATCTGGATCCTCGCGCCCGTGCTCATCACGCTCGTCGCGACGCAGGTGGGCACGGTGCCCGGCCTGCTGCTGATCGTGACGATCATGGTGCTCGGCGGCGCGTGGTTCATCCTCTCCCCCGAGGTGGGGCGGGTGCGCATCCCCCGCAGCCGGCGCGCGTTCGGGCGGGTGCTCGGAAAGCCCGTCGTGCTGCTCGCGACCGTCATCGGGTTCCTGCTCATCGGTGCCTGCGCCGCGGTCGAGGCCGCCGTCGTCGCGACGTTCGACCACGGCGGGCTCGAGGCCGGTCTCGTCCTCGCGGTGTTCTCGGTCGGCAGCCTCGCGGGCGGTCTGGCCTTCGGGCACATTCCGATCGGACCGTGGGCGATGGCGCGGCGCCTCACCGTCGTCGCGGTCGGCCTCACCGCGGCCGTGTTCTTCGTGAACGAGATCTCCGCCGCGACACCCTGGTGGGTGGCCGCGTGCCTCATCGTCGCGGGCGTGGGCGTCGCGCCCGCTCTCGCCGTCATGTTCGCGATGACCTCGGCATCCGTCAAGTTCAGTGAAACGGCAGAGGCCTACGGCTGGATCGGCACCGGTCAGCTGCTTGGCGCGGCGCTCGGGTCGTCGATCGCGGGGTTCCTCATCGACGGCGTCGGCCAGGCGGGCGCGTACGCGGCAGCGGGCGGCTTCGCGATCGTCGGCGCGCTCGTCGCGATCACGTTCGTGCGCGGCTTCCCCGATCTGCGCGGCCGCGACGCGAGCCCGATCCCCGACACCGAACCGGTGCCGGTTATCACGTGACGCGCTGAATCTCCCGGCGCTCGACCGGGGTGAACGCGCCTCAGGCGATGCGGTGCAGCAGCTCCAGCACGGCCAGAGCGTACGCGTCGGCCGGCTCGGGATGCTCGAAGACGTGGGGTTCGCCGCGCACGGAGATCTCGACGCGGTAGGTGTCGGCCAGTCGCACGAGCGAGCGGAAGGCGCCGCGCAGCAGCTCGCGCAGCTGGTCCTCGCGCGGCAGCCACAGCGCATCCTCGAGCGCGACGGAGTCGAGTGCCCACTCGGTCGTGCCGTTGAACGCGAGGATCGTGCCGGTCGGGTAGCGGCGCGGCTCGATCGTCATCTCGCTCACGGTGAAGACGTCGGCCTCGAACTCGGGCTCGTCGAGCTGGAAGCGGTCGCCGGATGCCGGGTGCCAGACGAGACCCGCGGCGCGCAGCGCGAGCGCGGCATCCGTCGAGATCATCTCTCCATCCTGCCCGCCTCGCGCCGCTTCGGGGCCAGGATGGAAGGGTGAGCACCTTCGACCCCGCCGTCCACCTGCCCGACGATCTGCTCGAGCGCATCCGATCGCGCGCCGCGGCGGTGGATGCCGAGAACCGCTTCCCCGACGAGGATCTCGCGGAGTTGACGGATGCCGGATACCTCGCGCTCCTCGTTCCCACCGAGCTCGGCGGTGCGGGCCTGGGACTTGCCGAGGTCACGGTGCTGCAGCAGCGCCTGGCATCCGCCGCCCCGGCGACAGCCCTCGCGATCAACATGCACCTGGTGTGGACCGGTGTCGCGAAGGTGCTCGCCGATCGCGGCATCGACACGCTGCGGTTCGTGCAGGAGGGCGCCGTCGCGGGCGAGGTGTTCGCGTTCGGGATCAGCGAGGCCTGCAACGACCTCGTGCTGTTCGGCAGCGACACCGCGGCTGTGCCGCGGGGCGACGGCTCGTACGCGTTCACCGGCACGAAGATCTTCACCTCGCTCGGGCCGGTGTGGACCCAGCTGGGCCTGCACGGCCTCGACACGACCTCGCCGGATGCCCCGCAGATGGTCTACGCGTTCGTCCCGCGGACGGATGCCGTCGTCACCCGCGACGACTGGGACACCGTCGGCATGCGCGGCACGCAGTCGCGCACGACCGAGCTGCACGGCGTCGTCGCCCCCGCCGACCGGGTCGTGCGGCGCGTGGCGCCGGGGCCGAACCCCGACCCGATCGTGTTCGGGATCTTCAGCGTGTTCGAGATCCTGCTCGCGTCTGTCTATACGGGCGTCGCGCGCCGAGCGCTCGACCTCGCGGTCGAGACTGCGAAGAAGCGGACCTCGAAGAAGACGGGCCTCGCCTACAGCGACGACCCCGACATCCGGTGGCGCGTCGCCGAGATGGCACTCGCGTACGACGCGATGCTCCCCCAGATCGCCGCTCTCGCGGCCGACGTCGACGGCCGCGCCGACCATGGCGGATTGTGGTTCGCGAAGCTGTCGGGCCTCAAGCACCGCGCGGCCGTGGCCGCCAAGGGCATCGTCGACGAGGCGATGCTCGTCGCGGGCGGCTCGTCGTACTTCACCCGCTCCGAGCTCGGCCGCCTGTATCGCGACGTGCTCGCCGGGCTCTTCCACCCATCCGACCCCGAATCGGCGCACTCGACAGTCGCCGCCGCGTGGCTCGGGCCGGTGTCGGGCGGCTGAGCGGCCGCCCCGCGCCCCGCGCCCGAGCTCAGCGGGTCTCGAGGTCGTACGCCTTCAGCAGCTCGACGACGGCCTGGTCGCGCTGCTCGCCGCCTTCAGCGAACATGTGGGCGACGTGGGTGCGCAGGTGGTTCTCGATCAGCAGCTTGTCGAGCGAGGCGAGCGCCTTCTGGATCGCCCGGGACTGGGCGATCATGTCCATGCAGTAGTCCTCGTTCTCGATCATCCGGGCGAGCCCGCGAACCTGCCCCTCGATGATCGCGGTGCGGTGCAGGGCGCGCTTCTTGATGTCGTCGATCACGTCGCCAGGATACGCGCCCCGCGGAGGACGTCGTGCGAGACTGACGGACATGCCGCGCACCCCCACCGAGCTTCTGAGCCCCGCTGACCGCGAGCGACGCCGCTCGCTGCAGGTCATGAAGGGCGTCGCGCTCGGTGCACTCCTGTTCATGGCGGTCGTCTTCGTCGTGGCGTTCGTGCTGCAGGAGCGCTTCACCTGGCTCGCCTACGTGCGGGCCGCAGCAGAGGGCGGCATGGTCGGCGCGCTCGCCGACTGGTTCGCCGTGACGGCGCTGTTCCGACATCCGCTGGGCATCCCGATCCCACACACGGCGATCATCCCGAAGCGCAAGGACGAGATCGGCCGCAGCCTCGGCGAGTTCATCGAAACCAACTTCCTCGCGGGCGAGGTCGTACGCACCAAGCTCGAGTCGACCGCGATCGCGACGGCGGCAGGCGCCTGGCTGCGCGACCCCGAGCACGCCGACCTCGTCTCGCGCGAGGCGTCGACGATGGCATCCGGCATTCTGCGGGCGCTCAGCGACGACGAGGTTCAGGACCTCATCGGCGACCTCGCGCGCGAGCACCTGCTGAGCCCGCAGTGGGCGCCGACGATCGGCGGATGGCTCGAGCGGGTCGTGGATGCCGGGGCGCACGAGGGCGCCGTCGACCTCGCCGTCGACAGCCTCGCGACGTGGCTGCGCGCGAACCGCGAGTCGTTCAGCGGGCTGGTCTCGCGCCGCCTGCCGTCGTGGGTGCCGTCGGTCGCGATGCGGCTCGTCGACGACACGGTCTACAACGAGGCGGTCAAGTTCGCCGCGGCCGTGCAGGCCGATCCCGATCACCCCGCCCGCCACGCCGTCGACGGCTATCTGTCGCGCCTGGCCGGAAACCTGCAGCACGATCCGACCACGATCGCGCGGCTGGAAGACGCCAAGAGCGCCGTCTTCGACAGTCCGCGCGTGCGCGAACTGGCCGCCGAGGCGTGGAACACCGCGAAGGCGGGGCTGCTGAAGAGCCTCGCCGATCCTGACAGCGCGCTGCGCCGCCGGGTCACCGCGGCGCTCGTCGAGATCGGCGACCGGCTCGCGACCGATGAGGCCCTGCAGCAGCGCGTCGACACGCGCATCGCGGATGCCGCGGTGTTCCTCGTCGACCGCTACCGGCACGACATCGCCTCGATCATCACCGACACGGTCGAGAAGTGGGACCCGGCCGAGACCACGGAGAAGATCGAGCTCATGGTCGGCCGCGACCTCCAGTACATCCGCCTGAACGGCACGATCGTGGGCGCCCTCGCGGGCCTCGCGATCTTCGCCGTCGCGCACGCCGTGCTGGGGTGACGCACGGGGTAACGCACGGCTCGGTGCCTGTACGCGCCCGGCGCCCGCGGAGTAGCGTGGCAAGCGTGAGCGACGCGCCCGCCGACCAGTTGTTGTTCACCTACGGCACCCTCCAATATGCCGAGGTGCAGCTCGACACGTTCGGGCGCCTGGTCGCCGGCGAGGCGGACACGCTGCCGGGGTACACGATCGACTACGCCGAGATCGACGACCAGCGCGTGAAGGATGTCTCGGGCCTGTCGGTCCACCCGATCCTGCGCGAGACGGGCAACCCGCTCGACAAGGTCGTCGGCCGCGTGCTGCACATCACGGCCGATGAGCTCGATGCCGCCGACGAGTACGAGGTGTCGCTGTATCGCCGCATCGCGGTGACGCTCGCGAGCGGCTACACCGCCTGGGTCTACGTCGGCTGATGGCGCTCGCGCACGATCCGCTGTGGCCGCGCGCCGGCGACTGGCCGGCGCCGGTCGACGGTGAACGGTGGGATGCCGTGCTGCTGGGCGCTCCCGCGTCGCAGACGTCGCTGTCGCCGACGGGCGCGCACGAGACCCCCGGCGCGGTGCGGGCGGCGCTGCGCCGGTTCAGTCCGACGCTGATGGGCCCGCCGCCGGTCGACCTGGCCGCGGAACTGCGCATCGCCGATGCCGGCGACGTCGACGATCCCGACGGGCCGGCCGGCGAAGACGCGCTGCGTGCACGCGTGCGCGCGCTGGCTGCGCACGCGGGCCTGGTCGTCGCGCTCGGCGGCGACAACTCGATCACGTACGCGGTGACGCAGGGGGCGGATGCCTCGGGCCTGATCACGCTCGACGCCCACTTCGATCTGCGCGACGGCATCTCCAACGGGTCGCCCGTGCGCCGCCTCGTCGAGGGCGGCCTCGATCCGCGTCGCATCGTGCAGATCGGCATCGCCGACTTCGCGAACTCCGTGGCGTACGCCCAGCGCGCCGCAGATCTGGGCATCCGCGTCATCACGCTCGACGAGTTGCGCCGGCGCGGCAGAGCGGATGTCGTCGCCGAGGCTCGTGAGGTCGCGGGTGCGGGCGGCGGAGGCATCCATCTCGACATCGACGTGGACGTGTGCGACCGCGCCGTCGCGCCGGGTTGCCCGGCGTCTGTGCCGGGCGGACTGCAGGCGTGGGAGCTGCGCACCCTCGTACGTGCTCTCGCCGCCGATGCCCGCGTGCGCACCGCCGATATCGTCGAGGTCGACGCGACGGCAGACGCCCCCGACGGCCGCACCGTGCGGCTGGCCGCGCTGTGCGTGCTCGAACTGCTCGCGGGTGTGCACGCCCGCACGACAGGAGGATCATGACCACTCTCGTTCTCGTCCGGCATGCGAAGAGCGACTGGGGCAACCCCGGTCTCGACGACCACGACCGCCCGCTGAACGACCGCGGCATGCGCGATGCGCCGGTGCTGGCGGCCCGCCTCGCTGACACGGGGTTGCAGCTCGGCGCGCTGTTGTCGTCGACCGCGCTGCGTGCTCGGACGACGGCGGGGTTCTTCGCGGCGGCGCTGGGCGTCGAAGCCGAGCTCGATGAGGAGCTCTATGGCGCTCCCGCCTCGACGCTGCTGCGCACCGCGGCGGCTCGCGGCGTCGACGCGGTCATGGTCGTCGCGCACGATCCCGGCATGACCGTGCTCGCCGATCGGCTGTCCGGCGGCGGCATCGGACACATGCCCACGTGCGCGGTCGCGACGTTCCGCTGGGACACTCCCGACTGGGATGTTGCGACGGCCACCGACCCCGACGCGTGGGAGTTCGACCGTCCGGGACGGTGAGCGTCAGCGCAGCGGCACGCCGTCCTTGACCACGGTGTGCACGAGCGGCACGCCCGGCCGGTAGGCCAGATGGGTGCTCGTCGGGGCGTCGAGGATCACGAGGTCGGCCCGCGCGCCGACGCCGAGGTGGCCCACGTCGTCGCGTTCGAGGGCGCGGGCGCCGCCGGCGGTCGCGGCCCAGACCGCTTCGGCGACCGTCATCCCCATCTCGCGCACGGCGAGGGCGATCATGAGCGGCATCGACGTCGTGAAGCTCGTGCCGGGGTTGCAGTCGCTCGCGAGCGCGACGGTGACGCCCGCGTCGATCAGACGTCGCGCGTCGGGGTACGGATGCCGCGTCGAGAACTCGACCCCCGGCAGCAGCGTCGCGACCGTCGTGCTCGCCGCGAGCGCGGCGACGTCGTCATCGCTCAGATAGGTGCAGTGGTCGACGGATGCCGCGCCCAGCGCGACCGCGAGACGCGCGCCGTCGCCCGGCCCGAGCTGATTGCCGTGCACGCGGGGGCGCAGGCCCGCGGCGATGCCCGCGCGGAGGATCCGCTTGGTCTCGGCCGGGGTGAACGCGCCGGTCTCGCAGAAGACGTCGATCCACCGTGCGTAAGGGCGGACGGCGGCGAGCATGACGCCGCAGACGAGGTCGACGTACGCGGCGCGGTCGTCGGCATACTCGGGCGCGACCACGTGAGCCCCGAGGAACGTGACCTCATCGGTCACCTCGGCGGCGAGGCGGGCCAGGCGCTGTTCCCCCGCCACGGTGAGGTCGTACCCCGTCTTCACCTCGAAGGTCGTCGTGCCCTGCGCGTGCAGCTCGGCGACGAGGGCCTTCAGGCGCGCGCGCAGCTCATCGTCGGTGGCGGCGCGCGTCGCGGCGACCGTGCGACGGATGCCACCCGCGGCATACGCCTGCCCCGCCATCCGCGCCGCAAACTCGTCGGCCCGGTCGCCGCCGAAGACGAGGTGGGTGTGGCTGTCGACGAACCCCGGGATGACGGCGCGGCCGGCGGCGTCGAGCACGTCAGTCTCTGCCTCGGGTGCCGGGTCCGCGCCGCCGACCCACGCGATGCGGCCGTCCTCGATCAGGATGGCGGCGTCGGTGATCGTGCCGCAGGGGTCGCCCGCGCTCGCGACGTTGGTCGTGAGCTCGCCGATGCCGGTGATGAGGAGGCGCGTCACGGGGCATCCATCATCGGGATCTTCAGGCCGCGCTCGTGCGCGACGTCGCGGGCGCGCTCGTAGCCCGCGTCGACGTGGCGCATGACGCCCGTGCCGGGGTCGTTGGTGAGCACGCGCTCGAGCTTCTCGGCAGCGAGAACCGTACCGTCGGCGACCGTCACCTGCCCGGCGTGGATCGAGCGGCCGATCCCGACGCCGCCGCCGTGGTGGATCGACACCCAGCTCGCGCCGGAGGCCGTGTTCAGCAGCGCGTTCAGCAGCGGCCAGTCGGCGATCGCATCAGACCCGTCGGCCATCGCCTCGGTCTCGCGGTACGGACTCGCGACCGACCCCGCGTCGAGGTGGTCGCGGCCGATGACGATGGGCCCGGCGAGTTCGCCCGACGCGACCATCTCGTTGAACTTCAGGCCCGCGAGGTGACGCTCCTTGTAGCCGAGCCAGCAGATGCGCGCGGGCAGCCCCTCGAAGTGGACGGTCTCACCGGCCTTCTCGAGCCAGCGGCGCAGCGCCGCATCTTCCGGGAACAGCTCGGCGACGGCGCGATCGGTCTTCGCGATGTCGTCGGGATCACCCGACAGCGCGACCCAGCGGAACGGCCCGCGGCCCTCCGCGAAAAGCGGCCGGATGTACGCCGGCACGAACCCCGGGAACGCGAACGCACGGTCGAACCCGCCGAGCTCGGCCTCGCGGCGGATCGAGTTGCCGTAGTCGAAGACGGCGGCCCCGGCATCCTGGAACCCGACCATCGCGGCCACGTGCGCTGCCATCGAGGAGCGTGCGCGCTCGGTGAAGGCGGCGGGGTCGGATGCCGCGGCATCCTTCCATTCCGAAACGGGCATACCGATCGGCAGATACGCGAGCGGGTCGTGCGCGCTCGTCTGATCGGTGACGATGTCGATCGGCGCGCCGCGGCGCAGGAGCTCGGGGAACACCTCGGCGGCGTTGCCGACGACGCCGATCGAGCGCGCCTCGCCTGCGTCCTTCGCGGCGACCGCCCGCGCGAGCGCGGCATCGAGGTCGGTCGTGTACTCGTCGAGGTAGCCGTGCTCGACGCGGCGGCGCAGGCGCGACTCGTCGACGTCGACGATCAGCACGGCACCGCCGTTGAGCGTGACCGCCAGCGGCTGCGCGCCGCCCATGCCGCCGGCGCCGGCGGTGAGGGTCAGCGTGCCCGCGAGCGAGTCGCGGCCGAGCGAGCGCGCGACGGCCGCGAAGGTCTCATATGTCCCCTGCAGAATGCCCTGCGTGCCGATGTAGATCCACGAGCCCGCCGTCATCTGGCCGTACATCGTGAGGCCGAGCTCTTCGAGCCGCCGGAAATCGGGCCACGTCGCCCAGTCACCGACGAGGTTCGAGTTCGCGATCAGCACGCGCGGCGCCCACTCGTGCGTGCGAAACACCCCGACGGGCTTGCCCGACTGCACGAGCAGCGTCTCGTCGGGCTCGAGCTCGTCGAGCGTGCGCACGATCGCGTCGTACGCCTCCCATGACCGCGCCGCGCGGCCCGTGCCGCCGTAGACGACGAGGTATTCCGGATGCTCGGCGACCTCGGGATCGAGGTTGTTCATCAGCATGCGCTTGGCGGCCTCGGCACCCCAGCTCTTCGCGGTGCGCTCGGCGCCGCGCGGCGCGCGGATCGGCTCTCTCATGCGTCTTCTCCTTCGATGACGCCCGTGACCTGCGTGACGGATGCCGCGGCGCGCGCGACCTCGCCCGCGAGCACGAGCTCGGTGACGGTCTCGATGTCAGGGCTCACAAACCGGTCCTGTCCTGGGCCCGCAACCCCCGCCGCGCGCACGAGGTCGCGGACGGCCCCGGTGGCGGGGGCGGGCTGGAGCGGCGCGCGGAGGTCAAGGGCGCGGCATCCCGTCACGACCTCGATCGCGAGCACGCGGGCAAGCCCGTCGATCGCGCGGCGCAGCTTGCGCGCGGCGGCCCACCCCATCGAGACGTGGTCCTCCTGCATCGCCGACGACGGGATCGAATCGACCGACGCGGGCACGGCGAGACGCTTGAGCTCCGAGACGATGCCGGCAGCGGCATATTGCGCGATCATGAGTCCCGAATCGACGCCGACCTCGTCGGCGAGGAACGGAGGCAGCCCGTTGCTGCGGGTGCGATCGAGCGCGCGATCGGTGCGGCGCTCCGAGATGGATGCCGCGTCAGCGACGGCGATCGCAAGGAAATCGAGCACATACGCGACGGGCGCGCCGTGGAAGTTGCCGTTCGACTCGACGCGCCCGTCGGAGGTGACGACGGGGTTGTCGACGGCGGCCGCGAGTTCGCGCCCCGCGATCAGGGCGGCGTGGGCGAGCGTATCGCGCGCGGCGCCGTGCACCTGCGGCGAGCAGCGCAGCGAGTAGGCATCCTGCACGCGCGTGCACACGGCCGGGTCGCGGTGGCTCGCCATGATGTCGGAGCCGCCGAGCAGCGCGCGCAGCCGCGAGGCGGAGGCTGCCTGACCCGTTTGCGGGCGCAGCGCCATGAGGTCGGCCGCGAACACGGCATCCGTCCCCAGTTGGCTCTCGATCGAGAGGGCCGCGGCGACGTCGGCGGTGTCGAGCAGCACCTCGAGGTCGGCGATCGCGAGCAGCAGCATGCCGAGCATGCCGTCGGTGCCGTTGATGAGCGCGAGACCCTCCTTCTCTTCGAGCACGAGCGGCGTGATCCCCGCCTCCGCCGCCGGCACTGACCCGTCGGGGGTGTGGACCTCGCCCTCCCCGAGCGCCGCGAGCGCGACGTGCGAGAGCGGCGCGAGGTCGCCCGAGCATCCCAGCGAGCCGTACTCGCGCACGATCGGGGTGATCGCCGCGTTCAGCATCGCGGCGTACGTGTCGACGACGACGGGCCGCACGCCCGTGTGCCCCGTCGCGAGCGTCTGCAGGCGCAGCAGCGTGAGCGCGCGGATGACCTCCGTCTCGACGATGGGTCCGGTACCCGCCGCGTGCGAGCGGATGAGGCTCGCCTGCAGCTGGCGCCGGCGCTCGGGCGCGATGAAGGTCGTCGCGAGGGCTCCGAATCCGGTCGAGATGCCGTAGTGCGGCTCGGGATCGTCGGCGAGCCGCTCGATGAGCGCGCGGGATGCCGCGACGCGCTCCATCGCCCCGGCGTCGATCACGACGCGCGCTCCCTGGCGGGCGACGGCGACGACATCTTCAGGGCGGAGCGGCGCGGCGCCGACGATCACGGGTTCGGTCATGCCCCGATTCCACACCGGGTCGACCGGCCGCGGCAGTGCTCCCGGGCATCCTCTGTCTGTGATCTCAGACGCCGGATGCATTCAATGGGCATGACGAGCCTCCACGATGAGGAAGAGCCGCTGCACGGTAGGTAGTGCGCGGTAGGTAGTCCGCGGGAGCGCGCACGTGGCATCCTGAGTCTGTGATCTCAGACGAGCGTCCGCAGGTCCCAGCGGCCGACCAGACGCTGCGGATCCTGACTTTCCTCGCGCACCAGCGCGGGCCCGCCGCGGCGCGGACGATCGCGACCCATCTGGGCATCCCGCGGTCGACCGTCTACCACCTGCTCGCGACGCTCGAGCAGCACGGATTCGTCGTTCATCTCGCCGCCGATCGGCGCTGGGGCCTCGGCACCGCGGCGTTCGAACTCGCTGGCGGATACTCGCGACAGCAGCCCCTCACGCGGCTCGGCAGACCCCTTGTCGCCGCCCTCGCCGACCGGGTGAATGAGAGCGCGCATCTCGCAGTCATGAACGGGCGCGACGTGCTCTACATCGTCGAAGAGCGCGCTCCGCGCCGCCCGGCCCTCGTGACCGACGTCGGCGTGCGGCTACCCGCGCACCTGACCGCGACCGGCCGTGCGATGCTCGCCGCGCTGCCGCGGGAGCAGGTGCGGGCGCTGTACCCCGATGCCTCGGTGTTCGCCGACCGCACCGGACACGGCCCGCGGTCGCCGGGCGACCTGCGCGAGCTGCTGCGTGCCGCGCGGGCCGAGGGCTTCGCCCGTGAGGATGGCGAGGTGACGCTCGGCTTCCGGTCGGTCGGCGCGGCCGTGCTCGACCACGCAGGCTGGCCCGTGGCCGCCATCGCCGTGACCTGGCAGGGCGAGGCCGCGGTCTCGCCCGCCGTGGTCGAGTCGGTGACGACCGCCGCTGCCGAGCTCTCCCGCCGCGTCCGCTGACCCGGCCCCGCACACCCCGCTCAGCGCACGACGAGTCGGGGCTCGACCAGCACGTGCGCCTCGTGCGGGGCGATCTCGCGCAGGGTGACGTCGCGCCCGCCGGCGAGCAGCAGGTCGAGCGCGCCGCGCGCGACCTGTTCGGGCAGCTGCTCGATGCTCGAGAGCCCGAGGGCCTCAGCCGCGGGCGTGTTGTCGAACCCGGTGATCAGCAGGCCCGGTCGGCCCGAGGTCACCGCCGCGAGGTGCGCGCCGACGGCTAGCGAGTCACTCACGCACACGAGCGCGTCGAACGCCTCGCTTGACAGCGCCTGCTCGGCGACCTCTCGCGCCGTGGCGACGTTCTCGGGGCTCGTCAGCCGCACGGGCTCCACCCCCGCGGGCAGACTCTCGCGCCACCCGCGCTCGCGGTCGTCGCCCGTGCCCGACCCCGCCGGCCACCCGAGGAACGCGACGCGGGGCCCCGCCGTCGCGATCGCGTGCCGGGTCGCCTGTGCCGTCCCGGCCGCGCCGTCGACATCGACCCACAGGTGCGCGGGCGCGCCGACGTCGTCGTCACCCCAGGGGCGGCCGAACGCGACGAACGGCACGCTGTGCTCGATCAGCCACTGTGCCCGCGGGTCGCCGTGGAAGGTGCCCGTGATGACGACGGCGTCGATGTCGCCGCCGTCACGCAGATCGGCCATCCGCCGGATCTCCTCCTCGGGCGACCGGGCGGCGTACAGCATGACCCGCAGTCCGCGCTCGCCCGCGTGCTCGGTGAGGGCGTGCACGAAACGGTCGAGGACGACGCCCGAGATACCCCCGGCGTACGGATCGAGATGGATGCCGAGGGTCGAGCTGCGCCGCGTGCGCAGCCTGCGCGCCGACGCGTGCGGTGCGTAGCCGAGCCGGCCGATCGCCTCTTTGACCCGCTCGCGCGTCTCCTCGCGGACGACGCCCGGGGCGTTCAGCACGTTGCTCACCGTCTGCCGCGAGACACCTGCCGCGCGGGCGACGTCCTCGATGGTCGCGGGTCTGTTCATGCTGTCCCTCGGTATTGACGACGGGTCCTTCTCGCCCTATCGTGTCAAGCATCCCACAATTTGAACGATCAAAATACGCGAACTGCACCGGATTTGATCGATCAAAGCCAGGACACTCACCCCATGGGCACCACAAGAGAGGTGCCGCACCGTTTCGAAGGAGATGCGATGAAGCGACACACAGCACGGACGCTGCTCGCCTCGGGAGGACTCGCGGTCGTCGCCGCGCTCACCCTCTCGGGCTGCGGGCAGGGGTTCGATGACACAGGATCCAGCGCGGCACCGAGCGCCGGCGAACTGACCAGCTCGGACGATGCGCTCACGATCATGATCGGCTCGAGCGGCGACGCCGAGACGAAGGCCGTGCAAGACGCCGTCGCCGCCTGGTCGGCGGACTCCGGCGTCTCGGCTGAGGTGGTCCCCGCGACCGACCTCGCCCAGCAGCTCTCGCAGGGCTTCGCTGCCGGCTCCCCGCCCGACCTGTTCTACCTCGGCTCTGACCAGCTCGCCGGATTCGCCGAGAACGGGTCGCTGCAGGCCTACGGCGACCTGCTCGCCAACAAGGACGACTTCTACCCGTCGCTCGTCGACAACTTCACGTACAACGGCTCGTTCTACTGCGCGCCGAAGGACTTCTCGACGCTCCAGCTCGTGATCAACGAGAACCTCTGGACGGCGGCAGGGCTGACGGATGCCGACGTTCCGACGACGTGGGACCAGCTGGCCGACGTCGCGGCGAAGCTCACGAGCGGATCGACGACGGGCCTCGTGTTCGGCGGTGAGTATGCCCGCATCGGCGCGTTCATGGCGCAGGTCGGCGGCCGACTCGTGTCGGCGGACGGCACGACCGCCGAGGCGAACAGCGACGCGAACGTCGAGGCGCTCGCTTACGTGCAGCAGCACCTGCAGGACGGCAGCTTCGCGTACGCCGCCGATGTGGGCGCAGGCTGGGGCGGCGAGGCGTTCGGCAAGCAGCTGGGCGCCATGACGATCGAGGGCAACTGGATCACCGGCGCACTCGGCGACTACCCCGACGTCAAGGCCAAGGTCGTCGAGCTGCCGGCAGGCCCGGCGGGCCAGGGCACGCTGCAGTTCACGAACTGCTGGGGCATGGCCGCCGACAGCCCGAACCAGAAGGCCGCGCTCGACCTCGTCGAGTACCTCACGAGCGCCGACCAGCAGCTCGCCTTCTCGAAGGCGTTCGGGCCGATGCCCTCCGTACAGTCCGCCGCCGACCAGTGGAAGAGCGACAACCCCGACCTCGTCGCGTTCCTCACCGGCGCCGACTACGCCCAGGGCGTCCCGACGAACAAGGGCGCAGCCGATGTCATCACCGACTTCAACGCCCAGCTTGAGTCGCTGAAGACCGGAGACCCGAAGACGATCCTCGACTCGGTGCAGTCGAACCTCGAGGCCGTCGTCGGCTGACAATCATGACCACGTCCGTCACCCCGGCCCAGGCCGCGCCACGGTCGTCCTCTCCCCGACGGGCCCGCTCCGGCGGGACCCGTCGGGGAGAGGGGACCGCCGGCTGGCTGTTCGTGTCGCCGGTCATCCTCATTCTGGGCATCTTCCTGTTCGTGCCCGTGCTCATGGCGCTGTGGGTCAGCTTCTCGGACTGGTCGGGCCGCGGCAGCCCCCTCTCCCCCTCCGTCGGCTTCGTCGGTCTCGACAACTACGCCGCCGTCACGACCGCTGGTGGCCTGCCGACGCGCGACTTCGGCATCGCCCTCCGCAACAACGCCTGGTACGTGCTGCTGGTCGTGCCGCTGCAGACGGCCATCGCCCTGATGCTCGCGGTCTTCGTGAGTCGCCGGATGCTCCGCGGCCGCGGCTTCTTCCGCACGGCGTTCTACTTCCCTTCGGTGACGAGCTCGGTCGCAATCACCGTGCTGTGGCTGTTCCTGTTCTCGTTCGCGGGGCCCGTCAACGCGATCATCCAGTGGTTCGGCGGCACCGGCCCGAACTGGCTCAATGACCCGCGCGGCATCGTCCACGTCGCCCTCGGCAACGTCGGACTAGCCACCGGGCCCGATTGGCTGACCAGCAACCGGTTCCTCGGCATCTCGTGGTGGGAGTGGACTGCCGGCCCCTCGATCGCGATGTTCGCGCTCATCCTGATGGCCGTCTTCACGACGAGCGGCACCTTCATGCTGCTGTTCATCGCGGCGCTGCAGAACGTCGGCTATGAGCTGACCGAGGCGGCCATGATGGACGGTGCGAACGCGTGGCAGCGGTTCTGGCGCATCACGCTGCCGCAACTGCGGCCGACCCTGTTCACGGTCATCACGCTCGGACTGATCGGATGCTGGCAGGTATTCGACCAGATCTACACCGGCACGCAGGGCGGGCCCGCGAAGACGACTGTGACGCCCGCGTACCTGTCGTACACGGCGGCGTTCCAGAACCAGAACTGGGGCATCGGCGCGGCGATCGCGTTCATGCTGTTCCTCATCATCATCGTGTTCACGATCTTCCAGCGCTGGGTGCTGCGCGACCGGCCTGTCTCCAAGCGCCGCATCCGCGCGTACCAGCCCCGCTCTGCGAAGGAGGCCGTCCGATGAGCGTCACCACCGACGCCGCGGTCGAGGTCCGCTCCCCCGCCGCGACCCCACAAAGGCACCGGCTCAGCCCCCGCGATCGGCTCAACCAGACGGCGCTATACGTACTGCTCGCCGCCCTCGCGCTCATCTACATCTACCCGTTCCTGGTGCAGGTGGCGACGTCGTTCAAGACCGAGCAGGAAGCGGCATCCGACCCCATCTCCCTCATTCCGCAGACGTTCACCTTCGCGGCCTACGAGCGGCTGTTCCTGCACAGCGACTTCCCGCTGTGGTTCGCGAACTCGGCGATCGTGACGATCTGCGTGACCCTAGGCCGCGTGTTCTTCGTGTCTCTCGCCGGCTATGCGCTCGCGCGACTGCGGTTCCGCGGTCGCAGCGTGGTGTTCGCCCTCGTCGTGGGCGTCATGGCCGTGCCGGCGGTGGTCCTGCTGATCCCGAAGTTCCTCGTGCTGCGCCAGCTCGGTCTGTACGACTCGTACGCCGGCATGATCTTGCCGTTGCTGGTGGATGCCGCGGGGGTCTTCATCATGAAGAACTTCTTCGAGTCGATCCCGGCCTCGGTCGAAGAGCAGGCCCGCATCGACGGCGCGGGCACCTTCCGGGTGTTCTGGTCGGTCGTGCTGCCGATGGCGCGGCCCGCCCTCATCACGATCGTGATCCTGTCGTTCCAGGGGTCGTGGAACGAGCTGAGCCACTTCATCGTCTCGACGCAGTCGCCGGGGCTCACGACGCTCACGAAGGGCGTCGCGTCGCTCGCCTCAGGCCAGCTCAGTCAGGGCACCCAGTATCCGCTGAAACTCGCCGCGGCGGCGATCATGACGATTCCCGTCGCCGTGCTCTTCTTCATCTTCCAGCGGCGAATCATGAACACCAGCGAAGGAGCCGTGAAGGGATGACCGCGGGACTGCAGCCATTTCTCGATGACCGCACGATCGTGCTCGACGCGCCGACCCAGGCGTGGTCGGGGCGCGGCGGCGACATAGGCGACGCCCCGATCGACGGCGTCTACCACGGCGACACCCGATTCATCGGGGCGCTTGAGCTGACCTATGCGGCGGCCGACGGCGCCTTCGTGCGGCCCGAGTGGGTGCGCACGACCGCGGCGACCGCGTCGCGCGTGCGCTTCGACGGACTGCTGCGCGGCGTCGACGATGCGTGGCCCGATCCGAAGGTGCGGCTCGTGCGCGAGCGCGAGGTGCGCCACGGACGGATGACCGAGACGCTGACCGTGCGCTCGCACCTGGCTTCCGCCGTGACGGTGCGGCTGCAGCTGCGCGTGGATGCGCAGTTCGCGCCGCTGCAGGAGGTCAAGGCGGGCGCCGCCGCCGGCGACCCGGGCGCGCGCACCCCGCTGCCGGACGGCGTCGCGATCGCGGCGGGCGCCCTGCGGCTCGAGCTCTCGGCATCCGGTGCGCAGGTCGGCAGCGACTCCGACGCGGTCGTGCTCGACTGGACCCTCGAGGTGCCCGCGTTCGGCACCGCGACGGCGACGTGGCACGCCGAGATGACGGATGCCGCGATCGTCGTCCGCGGCGTGACCGCACCCGCGCCCTGGCATACGCCGGGTCCCGTGCCGGGTGCGGATCCGCGCCTGGGCCGGTGGCTCGACCGCGCGTTGGGTGACCTCGCGGCGCTCCGCCTCGCTCTGCCCGACGCACCGGAAGATGTCTTCTTCGCGGCGGGTGCGCCGTGGTTCTTCACGCTGTTCGGTCGCGATTCGCTGTGGGCGGCGCGGCTCATCCTGCCGCTGGATGCCTCTGTCGCGGCATCCACCCTGCGCGTCCTCGCGCGCCTGCAAGGCACCGCGCACGACCCGCAGACGGCAGAGGATCCCGGCAAGATCATGCACGAGCTGCGCGCCGGGACCCTGTCGATGCCGGGCGAGGGGATCGTGCTGCCGCCGCTGTACTACGGCACCGTCGACGCGACGCCGCTGTGGGTGTGCCTGCTCGCCGATGTCGCCGACATCGCCGACGCGATGGCGCCCGGCGAGGTCGAGGCGCTGCTGCCGAACCTTGAGGCGGCGCTCGGGTGGATCCGGGCATCCGCCGGCGACGACGGGTTCCTCGACTACATCGACGAGACGGGCCACGGCCTGTCGAACCAGGGGTGGAAAGATTCGGGCGACTCGATCCAGTGGCGCGACGGGTCGCTCGCGCAAGGGCCGATCGCGCTGTGCGAAGTGCAGGGGTACGCGTACGAGGCCGCGCTCGGCGGTGCCGGGTTGCTGGAGCGCTTCGGGCGGGGCGGCGCCGACGAGCTGCGGGCGTGGGCGGCGGCGCTCAAGCGGCGCTTCGCCGAGCGGTTCTGGGTCGAGACGCCGGAGGGCCGCTACCCCGCGATTGCGCTCGATCGTGACGGCCGGGCGGTCGACACACTGACCTCGAACATCGGGCACCTGCTCGGCACGGGCATCCTCGATCCCGCCGAGGAGGAGGCCGTGTCGGCCCTGCTGGTGGGGCGGAGCATGTCGTCGGGCTTCGGCGTGCGGACCCTCTCAAGTGGCGCGGCAGGCTACTGGCCGCTGAGCTACCACGGCGGAAGCGTGTGGACGCACGACACCGCGATCATCGCGCGCGGTATGCAGCGTGCGGGTCGGGGTGCCGACGCGCGCGCCGTCGTCGCGGGCATGCTCGCCGCAGCCGCGGCCTTCGAATACCGCGTGCCCGAGCTGCACGCGGGTGACGCGGCCGACGAGGTGCCGGCACCGGCCCCCTACCCTGCGGCGTGCCGCCCGCAGGCGTGGTCGGCCGCCGCGGCCGTCACCGCGTGGGACGTGCTGCGGGGCAGCGCCGCCTGACGCGCTGCGTCAGTCGACCTTGGCGACGGTCCCGCCGGTGAGCGCAACCAACTCGTCGTAGGTCAGCGGGAAGACCGTGCGCGGCGTGCCACCCGCAGCCCAGATCTCGTTGAACGCGGCGAGCGCCTCGTCGACCACGGTCGGCAGCGGCGCCGGATGCCCCGTCGGGGCGACGCCGCCGATGGCTTGGCCGGTCACCTCGCGTACCTGCTCGGGCGTCGCGCGCACGATGCTCGAGCGTCCCAGGCGTGCGGCGAGCGCCGCCGTGTCGACGCGGTGCGCACCGCTGGTCATCACCAGCAGCGGCCCGCCATCCGACCAGAAGACGAGCGAGTTCGCGATCGCGCCGACCTCGACGCCGAGCGCCGCCGCGGCCAGAGCGGCCGTCGACGCGGCATCCGGCAGGACGACGATCTCGCCCGCGATGCCCGCCGCACGCAGCGCGTCGTGGACGAGTCGGCTCCGCGGCGACAGGTGCTCGCTTGTCATTCCTGCACTCTAGGGCGGCGAAACGGCGCGGCACGAGTTCCCGCGCCCTTGTCGGACGATACGGTCCAATCATGACTTCGACCGACACCACCGGACTTCGGCTGCGAAAGGCGACTGCGGCCGACGCACCCGCGATTCACGCGATCGACCAGGCGTGCTTCCCACCCGGGCGTGACGATGTCGAGCCCGCACATCCCGACGAGATCGAGAACGCGCTCGCCACCGATCAGATCACCGTGGCATCGCTCGATGGGAAGATCATCGGCTTCCTGCAAACGGAGGTGCTTGGCGAAGAACACATCTACCTCGGCGCGTTGGCTGTGCACCCGGACTTCCAACGAACAGGAGTCGGAGCGCGCCTGATCGCGCGCTTCACCGACTTCGTCGCACAGAAGCGGCCGCGCCCGTCGGCGACGACGGTCACCAGCCCGCAGAACGTCGCGATGATCGACCTCCTCACGCGAAGCGGCTTCGTGGGCACCCGAGGAGTCGCGAACTACTTCGGCCCGCACAAGGATCGCGTGTACTTCCAGCTGAAGAGTCGTCGGCAGGTCGCCGACCCCGACGACCGCGTCCTCGTTCCCGTCGGGGCCGTCGACCACGTGTTCGACCTTCTGACGGCCGATGGTGCGGCGATCACACGCGTGGTCAAGAGCGTCCAGGGCACGTTCTACGAAGTGTCGACGTTCGAGGTCGAAGACCGACCCGGCCTCCGCGCCGACGAGACAGCAGTCAGCACCGGTGAAGCCGGTGCTGTGCTCGCGGCACTCACTTTTCTGCTCGGTCTCTCGTTCACGACACCCGACTACTCCGAATCTCTGCGCACGTTCATCCTCGTCGCAACGATCCTCACGCTCGGCGCCACGCAGGTGTATGCGAACGCCTCGGGTTCCCTCGCCCGGCTCCAGGACGATCAGTTCGGCGCCCACATGAAGTGGGGGAATCTGCTGCTCGAGTTCGGTGGCGTGTACCCGCTCGTGCTCGTGCTGCCCGCCGTGTTCGCGAACGCCTCAAGCAATGAGGCCCTGTCCCTGGGCACATCGATCGCCGTCGCTCTGCTCATCCTGGTGTACGAAGCGTCGCCGTTCTCGATCAGCGGCCGCTACTCGCGCGGCCCCGCGTTCTGGACTCTCGTCGTCATCACGGCGGCACTTCCCGTGCTTGCCCTACCGCTGCAGATGTCGACCGGACGTGACACCGCATGGATCCTCATCACGGGAGCAGTCCTGGTCGCCCGGCTCCTGTGGTTGCTCCCTGCGAAGCAACAGGAGCTCGGTGTGCGGCTGCGACCGATGTGGCGGAGGCGTTCCCGCCGCTGACCCCGCCGCGCAACCCCCAGTGCCACAATGGGGGCAGGATGCCGCAACGCCGCGGCATCCGCTGAGCACAGCCCACAAGGCCCGCTGAAAGAGGTTGCGATGACGCACACCCTGCCGCTGCCCGATTTCACCCACGAACGCGTGGAGGTGATGACCGGCCCGCGCAGCGGCCTCATCATCACCGTCGCTCTCCACTCGTCCGTGCTCGGTTCCGCCCTCGGCGGGGCCCGGCTGTGGACGTACCCGCACTGGAGCGACGCCATGGGCGACGCCCTGCGGCTGTCGGCCGCGATGACCCTCAAGAACGCCGCGGCGGGCCTCGATGCCGGAGGCGGCAAGGCCGTCATCGCCCTGCCGCAGGCCGCCCCCGACACCACCCCGACACCACTCGACGCCGAGCGCCGTCGCGCGGCGTTCCTCGACCTGGGCGATGCCGTCGAGCGCTTCGACGGGCTGTACCGCACGGCCGAGGACGTCGGCTCGACGACGGAAGACATGCTCACCGTCAGCGAGCGCACGAGTCATGTCGTCGGGCTCCCCGACACGGTGGGCGGCTCGGGCGAACCCGCCGGGCCAACGAGCCTCGGGGTCTACGAGTCGCTGCGCGCGACCCTCGAGCGCGTGACGGGCTCCCCCGACGTCGCGGGGCGTCGCATCACGATCTCGGGTCTGGGCCAGGTGGGCAACCGCCTCGCCGTGCGGCTGTCGGCCGAGCACGCGACGCTGACCGTGACCGATGTGAACCCCGCCAAGCGCGCGCTTGCCGCCGATCTCGGCGCACGCTGGGTCGAACCCGGCACCGAACATCTCGTGCCGGCAGACGTCTTCGTGCCTGCCGGAATCGGCGGGCTCCTCGACGACGAGGTCATCGACGCGCTCGCGGCCGCGGCCGTCTGCGGCCCGGCCAACAACCCGCTCGCCGACCGCTCCGGCGCGGAACGGCTTGCCGCGCGCGGCATCTTGTACGCTCCCGACTTCGTCGTCAACGCGGGCGGCGTCATCTACCTCGACCTCGAGGCGAAGGGCCTCGGCACGCGCGCCGAGATCATGGAACGCGTCGCCGCGATCGGCGACACCGTGCGCACCCTGTTCGACGTCGCCGCCGCGCGCAGCATCACACCGTTGGATGCCGCGGAGCAGCAGGTCGCCGAACGCCTGCGCGCCGCGCAAGCGGCGGCATCCGTCAACGCATAGCGCCAGACCGCACACAGGATACCCGGTTCCGTAGATGGTGGAACCGGGTTCACCCAGATGGCAAGATGGTGCGCACCCGGCAGCGCCGCCGGAACCGCCGCCGTCGAAGGAGACTGCCCGTGTTCACCAGCCCGTTCCCCGACATCGAGATCCCCGCCACGAGCATCTACGACGACCTGTTCGGTGATCTCACTGCCGAGGATGCCGGCCGCGTCGCGCTGATCGACCCGGCGACGGGGGCCGAGACGACGTACGGCGCGCTGAAGGCGCAGGTCGACGCGTTCGCGGGCGCGCTCGCGGCGCGCGGCGTCGGGCTTGACACGGTGCTGGGCCTGCTGTGCCCCAACGTCCCCGCGTTCGCCACCGTGTTCCATGGCATCCTGCGTGCGGGCGCGACGGTCACGACGATCAACTCGCTCTACACGCCGGGCGAGATCCAGAAGCAGCTGACGGATGCCGGGGCGACGTGGCTCATCACGGTGAGCCCGCTGCTGCCGCAGGCGAAGGCCGCCGCCGAGGCCGTCGGCATCGCCGACGACCACCTGATCGTCCTCGACGGCGCAGAAGGCCACCCGAACCTGCGCGGGCTGCTGACCGAGGGCAGCCCCGCCCCCGACGTGACGTTCGACCCCGCGACGCACGTCGCCGTGCTCCCCTACTCGTCGGGTACGACGGGCATCCCCAAGGGCGTCATGCTCAGTCACCGCAACCTCGTCGCGAACGTCGCACAGTGCCGCGTCAACATCGACCTGCGCTCGAGTGACCGCGTGCTCGCCGTGCTCCCGTTCTTCCACATCTACGGCATGACGGTGCTGCTGAACCTCGCGCTCAAGCAGCGCGCGAGCCTCGTCACGATGCCGAAGTTCGACCTCGTGCAGTTCCTCGAGAACATCCAGAACTTCCGCTGCACGTACCTGTACATCGCGCCGCCGATCGCCGTCGCGCTCGCGAAGCATCCGATCGTCGACCAGTACGACATCTCGACCGTGCATACCGTGTTCTCAGGCGCCGCGCCGCTCGACGGCGAGACGGCGGAGCTGGCCGGTCGGCGCCTGAACACCCGCATGATGCAGGGGTACGGCATGAGCGAGCTGAGCCCCGTCTCCCACGCGATGCCGTTCCAGCGCGACGACATCCCGGTCTCGTCGGTCGGCGTCATGCTGCCCAACACCCTCAACAAGCTCATCGACACCGAGACGGGTGAAGAGATCACCGAGCTCGGCGAGGACGGCCAGACCCGCCCCGGTGAGCTGTGGGTCAAGGGCCCGAACGTCATGCTCGGCTACCTCGGCAAGCCCGAGGCGACGGCCGAGACGCTCGATGACGACGGATTCCTGCACACGGGCGACATCGCGATCTATCACGAGGGCGGCTACTTCTCGATCGTCGAGCGCGTCAAAGAGCTCATCAAGTACCACGGCTACCAGATCGCTCCGGCAGAGCTCGAGGCCCTGCTGCTCAGTCACCCGAAGGTGATGGATGCCGCGGTCATCGGCGTCCTCGACGATGAGAAGGAGGAGATCCCGAAGGCGTTCATCGTCGCCCGGCCGGACTCCGGCCTCACCGAGGACGAGGTGAAGGATTTCGTCACCGCGAACGTCGCGCCGTACAAGAAGGTGCGCCGCGTGGAGTTCGTCGAGGCGATCCCGAAGTCGACATCGGGCAAGATCCTCCGCAAGGACCTGCGCGCCCGCGAAGCCGCCGCGCGCGTGTAGCCGAGGCCGCCTGCGCGCCCGCGAAGCCGCCGCGCACGTGTAGCCGATGCCGCCGCGCGCGTGGCGACACGTTCATCGGCCCGGCCATCGGTGTCGGGGGGATGCCACGGGGCGGCACAGCGGGCCGGGCTGCTACGCCCCGGGCCGATACCGCAGCGCCGTCGCGCCGGAGGCGAAGTCCCGTCGGTCGATCAGTTCGAGGTGGATGCGGTCGCGCAGGCCGGCGAGGAGCGTCGGACCGCGCCCGGCGATCACCGGGTGCACGAGGAGCTCGTATTCGTCGATGAGGCCGAGCTCGGCAAGCACGAGCGGCAGTCGCACGCCGCCGACGGCGATGAGCCCGCCCGGCTCGTCCTTGAGGCGCCGCACGGCGGGCTCGAGGTCCCCCTGCACCAGCTCGGCGTTCCAGTCGACCGTGCGCAGCGTGCTGGAGACGACATGCTTCGGCGCCTGGTCGATCGCCTCAGCGAACGGCACTTCCCAGGTCTCCATCCAGTCGGGCCAGATTCCGGATGCCGGCCTCCGCCAGGCATCCTGCATCATCTCGTAAGTGACGCGGCCGTAGAGCAGGGCATCGGCCTGCCGCATGCCGTCGGTCCAGAAGTCCATGAACTCCTCGTCGGGCGTGAACCCGGCGTCGTGGTGGACACACCCGTCGAGCGTGACGTTGATCGAGTAGCGCAGAGTCCGCATGTTCTCCTCGGCGCTCACTGTACTCGGAGATGCCGGCGCCGCCCGAGCAAGACGGGCCTGAGACAAGAAAAGCCCCCGCGATGCGGGGGCTCTTCTGTGGTGGACCTAAGGAGATTCGAACTCCTGACCTCCTCGATGCGAACGAGGCGCGCTACCAACTGCGCCATAGGCCCGTGAACCTCAATAGGCTATCACGCGTTGCGCGGGGTCGACGACGCGGGTCACTGCCCGCTGGCGCGACGCTCGAGCAGCTGCCGCACGTGCGCTTCGATTGCCTCGTCGCCCGCGGCAGGGCCCCCGGCGAACTCCGCCTCGCGACGGGCAGCACGCGCGGCGATGGTCGGCGGGCGCAACTGTTCGGCGCGCGTGCGCATCGCCTCTTCGACGGCGGCGCGGCGCAGAGCCTCGCGGGCTTCGACCTCGTCCAGCACGCTCGCGGCGCGCGAACCGGCCGACGCGGTGAGGGGTCGGGGCAGCTCGCGCGGTGTCCACACGGTGCGGTCGGATGCCAGGGCCACATCCTGCAACGCTCCCGCGACGCCCGGTGCGCGCACGACCTGCGGCGCCGCAACGCGCACCACCGAACGGCGCTGCACGGCGGACATCCGCTGCAGCAGCGCGAAGCAGCCGATCGTAACGGCGACGGCGCTCCACAGCAGCAGCTGAGATCCGGTCGCGGCAAGCACGAATCCGCCCCCGACAGCGAGGCCCGCAGCGACAGCGGCAATGACGGTCGTGGTCAGGCGCGCACGACGACGCGCGTTCGCACGGCGCAGTTCCGGCCGCGCCTTCTCGGCGCGCGACTGCGCGGCCGCCCGCTCGCGAGCCGCAGCGGCATCCGCCTTGGCCTGCAGCGTCGTGACGGCAAGCTCCGCGCGAGCACGATCGAGCTCGGCCTGCTCGCGCTCAGACTGCGCCTGGCGCGCGAGGCGCTGCTGTGCGAGCGCCGTGCGGGCGTTGAGCTCGAGGCGGACCTCTTGCGGGGTCTCGCTGGTCTCGGCGAGCACGCGCAGGGCCTGGTTCAGACGCACCGCGTTGCGCTCGGCGGCATAGAACTGGTGTCGGCCGTGCCACGACGGCAGAAGGTACGCGAGCCACAGCACCACCGCCACGAGGACGATGACACCACCGCCGAGAACCTGCCCACCCATGGCGTCAACGGTAAGGCCGAGACAGCGTAGGGCGTGGCATCCCGCCCGCGTGTCTGACCTTCGAGTGAAAGGTGAAGGTCAGCGTCCCAGCCGGTCGGCGGCCGGTACCGTGGCGGCGTCCGCCGGCGCGCGTCCGCTCACCCAACGCTGCAGCACCCCTTCGGGCACCTCTTCACGGACGAGCGCGAACGCATAGTGATCGCGCCAGTCGCCTGCGATGTGGATGAACCGGCGCCGCAGCCCCTCGTAGCGGAAGCCGAGCTTCTCGACGACCCGCAGGCTCGCCCGGTTCTCGGGACGGATGCAGATCTCCATGCGGTGCAGCCCCATGTCGCGGAAGCACAGGTCGGTGGCCAGCGCGACGCTCGTCGGCGTGATGCCGTGCCCCGCGAAACGCTCGCTCACCCAGTAACCGATCGTCGCCGACGACAGCGAGCCGCGCGAGACGCCCCACACGTTCAGCTGCCCCGCGATCTCGCCCTCGTACTCCATGACAAGCGGGATGCCACCGCCATCGCGGTACTGCTGCAGCAGGCGCCGCACGCCCTGCCGCATGTCGAACGATACCGGGCCGTCGGGGCTCGTCGCCTCCCACGGGCGCAACCATCCGCGGTTGCTGAGCAACTCCGACTGCAGGACGCGCGCGTCGCGCTGCTTGACGAGGCGGATCGCGACGCTGCCGTACTGCCGCGGTACCGTCAGGTCCACCGGATCTCCCTCACGCGGCGTGCGTCACAGCTGCGACGCGAAGTCCTTCAGCCACGGGCGCAGTTCGGGCCCGAGGTCGTCACGGTCGGATGCCAGCTGCACGATGGCCTTGATGTAGTCGACCCTATCGCCGGTGTCGTACCGGCGGCCGCGGAACACGACGCCCAGAACGCCCTCGGTGACCGCGAGCTCCTGCAGGGCATCCGTCAGCTGGATCTCCCCGCCCTTGCCAGGCTCGGTGCGCTCGAGGATGTCGAACACGCCCGGGTTGAGGACGTACCGGCCGATGACGGCGAAGTTCGACGGCGCGTCCTCCTTCTTCGGCTTCTCGACGAGGCCCGTGACACGCACCACGTCGGGGTCGTCGGTCGCCTCGACGGCGGCGGCGCCGTACATGTGGATGTGCTCGGGGTCGACCTCCATCAGCGCGATGACGGTCAGGCCTGACTTCTGGTTCTCGTCGATCATCTTCGTCAGCAGCGTGTCGCGCACATCGATGAGGTCATCACCCAGCAGCACCGCGAACGTGCTGTCGCCCACGTGGTTGCGCGAGCGCAGCACGGCGTGCCCGAGGCCCTTGGGCTCGCCCTGGCGCACGAAGTGGATGTCGGCGAGCTCGGTCGGCGCCTTCACACGGCGCAGCTTCTCGTGGTCGCCCTTGTTCGCGAGGTTCGACTCGAGCTCGGGCACCGAGTCGAAATGATTGGAGATGTTGTTCTTGTTGCGACCCAGGATGATCAAGATGTCGTCGATCCCGGAGGCGACGGCCTCTTCGACGACGTACTGGATGGCCGGCTTGTCGACGACCGGCAGCATCTCCTTCGGCATCGCCTTCGTGGCCGGCAGGAACCGCGTTCCGAGTCCGGCGGCAGGGATGACGGCTTTGATGCGCTTCTCAGTCATGCGAATACCATAGCGCCCGCATACGACGTGACCCCCAGCGGCTCTGCAACATGCGCGCCGCCTACAATCGGAGAATGGCCGACGTGATCGACGACGCGAAGCGCGCACTGCGCGCCGACCTGCGCGAGCGTCGACAGCAGCGCTCCGAAGCAGCACGCGACGCCGCCGAAGCCGGTGTGAAGACCCAATTGGATGCCCTGGTCGCCAGCCTCGGCGCCCGGTCGGTGTCGTGCTTCCTGTCGACGCCCACTGAGCCTGGAACGCACGCGTTCATCACGGCTGCCGTGGCACGTGGCATCCGTGTTCTGCTGCCCATCACGCGCGCCGACGGCCTGCTCGACTGGGCCATCGCCGACCCCGACGGCGACATCGCCGACGGCCTGTTCGGCATGCCCGAGCCGGTCGGTGAGGTGCTCAGCCCCCTGGCCGTCAACGACGTCGACCTGCTGATCATCCCGGCGGCCGCCGTCGATCGCACCGGCATGCGCCTGGGCTGGGGACGCGGCTACTTCGACAAGACGATCGGCTCGATGCAGAACTGCCCGCCGGTGTACGCCGTCGTCTTCGACTCCGAACTGCTCGACGAAGTGCCCCGTGACGTGCACGATCAACCCGTCACCGGCATCGTCACCCCGACCCAGACCGTCGTGTTCGCACCCTCGCGGCGCTGACACGGCCACCGACCCCGCCCACGCCATCCGAGGATCCCCATGCCCACCTACGCCTACGCCTGCACGCAGTGCGGCCACCGCTTCGACGCCGTCCAGTCCTTCAGCGACGCCGCCCTGACCGAATGCCCCGAGTGCGGCGGCGCGCTGCGCAAGCAGTACGGCTCGGTGGGCGTCACCTTCAACGGCTCGGGCTTCTACCGCACTGACTCTCGCGCGACACCCGGGAAAAATGCTGGCGCCGGCACGGGATCTTCGACATCATCGAAATCTGAGGCGAAGGCCTCACCCGCGCCGTCGGGTTCATGACCGGCCAGCGGACCGCGCTGTAAGTCAGAAGGAGACTCCATGGCAGAGAAGAAGGGCCTCGTTGAGGGGTTCAAGGAGTTCATTGCAGGAGGCAACGTCATCGAGTTGGCGGTTGCCGTCGTCATCGGCGCGGCATTCGCCGCGATCGTCAACGCCGCCGTTGAGACGATCATCAACCCGCTCATCGGCGCATTCGTACCGTCGGGCGACCTCTCGAGCTGGACGATCCCGATCCCGGGTCTGTTCGACACCGCCGAACTCGGCATCGGTGCGCTGATCTCGGCCGTGATCAACTTCCTCGCGATCGCGCTCGTGGTGTACCTGTTCATCGTGCGCCCGTACAACACCTTCAAGGAGCGTGCGGCGGCGAAGGCCGGCGTCGCCGAGGAAGAGGCAGCTCCCCTGCCGACCGAGCAGGAGTTGCTCATCCAGATCCGCGATCTGCTCGAGAAGCAGAAGTCGGCGTAGCGCTAGTAGTGCGGCGGAACGTCCCGCCGCATGCGCTCATCGTTCGGACCGGATGCCCCCGCCTCTACGGCGGGGGCATCCGTCGTCTCGGCAGGAAGTTCCGGATCGGGATCGGTGCCGGGCGCCGGCGTCAGCTTCGCGCGACGCGCACCACGGACCCGCACGACGTGCTGACGAGCGTCAGCGTCGCCCGGGTCACCGGACATCGAGCGGCTCGGTCTGCTCGTGCGAGGTCGGCGTCTCGGGCGGCACGCCGAGGATGACGGCGATGCGCTCGGCGACTCCTGCCGGGTCGCTGTACAGATCGAACGCGTGCACGCGCACGTAGTGCCACCCCAGGCGGCGCAAGACCTGCGGACGCAGGCGCAGGGTTTCGCGCAGCGTGTCGCCGGCGGCATCCGAGTCGCTCTCGGCCACGATCGCCTTGCCCTGGTATTGCGCGACCAGCGGCAGCTGGCCGCGGTAGTCGACGTCGACCGACACGCCGCGGGCGCGCAGGTGGCGCGCGAGGTTCAGCGTGAGCGGGTCGGCGAGGTCTTCGAGTCGGGCCTCGCGGCTGCGCGCGGCGATGCCGCCGAGGATCGACATGAGGTTCGCGGCGCCCGTCGTCAGGCGGCCCTCGTCGAACGCCGACGGGCGGATCGACGAGACGATGACCATCGACCGGCGGGCGCGCGTCATGCCGACGGTGAGCAGGCGTTCGCCGTCTTCACCGGACAGGTCGCCGAAGTCGCTCAGCACGCGGCCGTGCTTGGTGAGTCCGAATCCGAGCGAGAAGATGACGCGGTCGCGGCTCTCGGCGACCGACTCCTCCAGGCCCAGCACGGCGAATGGCTCGGCTGTGTCGCGTCCGACGAAGTCGGCGACGTCGGTGCGCCCCGAGAAGGCGGCGGCGACGGCGGCACGCACCCGCTCGGCGTGCCGAGTGGATGCCGTGACGACCATCAGCGTCTCGGTGGGGCGGTTGACGGCGTGCTCGACGACGAGCGTCACGACGCGCGACACCTCGGCATCCGGGCTCTCCACCGCGCCTGTGACGGGGTCGGGTGTGCCGTGGCCGCCTTCGACGTAGTCGACGCTGAGGCTGCCGCGGCCGAGGTAGGACCCCGCCCAGGGCAGCGTCGAGAGCCGGCCACCGTAGAAGGCCGAGTTGACGAGCTCGGCGAGGTCTTCGCCGCCCGCCCGGTAGCTGTGGGTGAGCGTCTCGCTCGGAATGACCTCGGCGAGACGCTCGAACACGCTCACGTCGTCGAAGTCGACATCGGTCTCATCGTCGGGCTGCGCGTCACCCGCTCCGACGCGGAACGGCGTCGGCTTCTGCGTCACGGGGTCGCCGAACACGACGACCTGGCGCGCACGGCGCAGGGCGGGCGCCGCCTCGGCGAGGCACAGCGCCGCGGCATCCGCGATCACGACGACATCGAACGGCGAATCGGCGGGGATCGTGGGCACCTCGTACGGCGAGGCGAGCCATACGGGGGCGAGGGTGCGCACGAGCGCCGGCGCGGCGCCGATGAGCTCGGTCGGCGTCGTCGCCCCCGACCGCAGCGCGTGCTTGAGGGCGGATGCCTCGTGCGCTTCGTCGACGACGGCGATCTTCCACTTCGTCGCGAGCTCGGCGGCCAGCAGCGGGCCGGCCGACCCGGCGTGGGCCTCGTCGACCAGACGGAAGTCACGCTCCAGCCGGTCGACGATCGAGGTGTTGGCGCCCAGCAGCGCGCGATCGGTGCGCAGCATCGCCTCGAGGGCGGACTGCCACCAGGCGAACTCGAACTCGGCTGCGACCTGGTCTTCCGGCACGTGCCGCACCGACAGCTCGGTGAGCAGGGTGTCCAGCCCCATCTCGGCGAGCTGACCGCGCAGCGTCGCGCGCTCGACGAGGTTGTCGAAGACCTCGGATTCGGCCGCGAGCCCCGCGAGCGTGCGCAGCAGCAGCGGGATCGGCAGCGATGACAGCGGCCGTGTGCGGCCGAGGGCCGTGTCGAGCGCCGTGAGGTCGGCGCCCACGCGCTGCCAGGCGGCGGCGACGTCGTCCAGCCCGATCGGCACCTCGGGCATGACGCCGGGCTCGACGAGCGCCTGCCACTGCGTGCGCTGGGCCTGCACGCGCACGAGCGCTTCGTGCATGTCGGTCACGTGCATGCCGGGGCGCACGTATTCGCGCGAGAGGTGCTTGAGGCGACGACGCTGCGCTCCCGACATCTCCGGGGCGTCGCGGCGGGCCGCGTGCGCGTCGATGAGTTCGCCGAGCGGGCGTTCGAACACCGTCAGGCTGAACTTGTCGAGCGACGCGCGGATGCCCTGCAGCAGCTGGATCGCCGTGCCGAGCTCAGCGACCGTCGTGAACGGCCGCATGCGCGTCTGCGCGATCAGTGCGTAGCCGCGCTCGAGGATGCCCGGCACGTCGGTGCGGTGCAGGCGCCCCGCGAGCGCGTGCGCGTCGCGGGCCTGCGCGGTCGTGTCGAACGCGACGGCGTACCAGGGCGAGTCATCCGGCCCGAAGCGGAACTCGCCCAGTCGGGCCGCCGTCGAGAGGGCCTGGGCGGCCTCGGCGCGGCGCGTGCCGAGCGACTGCAGCGTGCGCATGTCGAAGCGCGTCTGCGCGGCGGGCTGCGGCGTCTGCCCCGTGATCGTGGTGAGCGTACGCAGCGCCTCGAGCGGCGAGATGCCGAGCTGGGCGTGGCGGCCGGTGAGCGCTTCGCGATAGTCGCGCAGCACCGTGCGCAGCCGCACGAGGGCATCGTCGACGTCGGCGACCTTGGGCTGCTCGGCTTTCTCGTTGCGGCCGATCGCGCGGATGAGGTCGCGGTGCAGCTGCGTCGGCGAGACGGCGAGCGCGGGCAGTCCGATGCCGCCGAGGCGGTGGCGGACACCCTCGAGCGTCGAGCGGCGCGCGCTGACGACGAGCACGCGCTTGCCGGCGCGGACGAGTTCGCCGACCGCGTTGATGACGGTCTGCGTGCCACCCGTGCCCGGCAGAGTCTGCACCGTCAGCGACTGCCCCGCGAGGATCCGCGCGAGCACGGCCTCCTGCTCGGCATCGGCATCCAGCAACAGGCGATCGGATGCCGGCGGGCGTTCGTCGGCGCCGATGAGTGTCGGCAGCGGGTGGACGATCCCCAGCTCTTCGCGGTCGGCGGCGTGGCCGGCGAGCGCGTTGAGCACGGGGTGGTCGAGGTCGGCCGAGTCGCGCGTCATGTGCGACGCGACGTCGGCGAACGTCGAGACGACGAGGCGCGGCAGCACCGTGAACGTGTCGATGTGGGCCGTCAGCGCGCGCAGATGGTCGATGACCGGCTGCGGCTTGAAGACGCCGTCGTCGTAGGCGAGCGCGGCAAGCGCCCGACCGTCCAGCGCGATGCCGAAATGGGTGCGCGCAGCTTCGACGAGTTCGGGGTTGATCGTGAACGACCCGTGCAGCTTGAGGTCGAAGTCGAGGTGGTGGCGGCGGATTGCAAGCGGCCGCAGCAGCACGGGTGCCGCGTACGACACGCCGCCGATGCGCCACGCGGCGATCGCGACGGCCAGATGCACCGTGTCGAGGCCTCGCGCGGTGCGCAGTTCGACGTCCTTCGCCGCGATCCGCTCGGCGGCGAGGCGCGCGGTGCGCAGCGCGACTTCGTCGCGGAAGAGGTTCGACAGCAGCGTCGAGCGGCCCGTGATGAACTGCGGCAGGCTGCCCGGGTGGGCCTTCGTGATGTCGATGCCCGCGTCACCGGCATCCGTGTAATGCAGCAGCGTCGAGCGGCCGCCCAGCTGCGCAGCCTCTTCGCGCAGACGCGCCCGCTCGGACTGCGCGATGTGCGCCACGACGACTCCCGGTTCGGCCAGATCGAGGTCCGCAGGGGTCACCGAGATCTCGTGCTCGGCGTCGCTCACGCCTCGCACAGCGCCACCGTCTCCTCGCCACACACACGACACCCTAGGCGCCCGTTGCCGCCGCGGGCCGTCACGGCGGCGGGTTTCGCATCTTTTCCTCCACAATCGACCGATTCGGCAGACTGTGCACAGATCCGCCGTCTGCGCCGCCGCGCCGCCACACGGGGCGCCATCATGGGACGCATGACCACCTCCGCACACGCCCCGGCCGCCTTCGCGGTGCACCCGACTCCGCTGGGCGAGGTCCTCGTCGTCGTGACCGACGAGGGCCTGGCCGGGCTGCATGTGCTCGAGGTGCGCCTCGGCGCGGTCGATGCGGCGGTGGCTGCCGCGTCGGCCGCGCTGCGCGCGGTGCTCGAACCGGATGCCACGGCGACAGCCTCCGTGACCACGCAGCTCGACGAGTACTTCGACGGCGCGCGCCGCGACTTCGACCTGCCGCTTGACCTGCGCGGCACGGACGGGTTCGTCCGCCGCGCGCTCGACGCGATCTGCGGGATCCCCTACGGTGAGACCGCGTCATACGGCGAGGTCGCGATCATGGCGGGCTCGCCCGGAGCGCACCGCGCGGCCGGATCGGCCTGCGCTCGCACGCCGATCTCGATCGTCGTGCCCGCGCACCGGGTCGTCCGCGCCGACGGCTCGCTCGGCGAGTACGGCGGCCACCCGGAGCACAAGCGGTTCCTCCTCGACCTGGAGGCCGGGGTCGCCGGCGCCGCGCCCGCCGCTCGGGTAGCCGTCGCGCAGGTCGCCGCCGCCGCGCAAGCCGGCACCGCGCAGGCATCCGAGGCCGTGTAGGCCGGCCACGGACCCTCGAGCGGCACCGAGACCGCCCGAAGATGCCGAGACCCCGCGGGCAACCGCGGGGTCTCGGTGTGCAGAGCGGGTCTCGCGTCCCCCGGCGCGAGGCCCGCAAGCGGTCAGTGCTCGACGGCCTTCTCCGCTCCGTAGCCGGTGAGCGACCGTACCTCCATCTCGGCGGCCTTGCGCGGGTCTTCCGCCTTGCGCGATGTGACCGAGCCGAGCCAGCCGAGGAAGAACCCGAGCGGGATCGACACGATGCCGGGGTTGTTCAGCGGCCAGATCGCGGTGCCGACGTTCTTGAACACGCTCGTCTCGGTGCCCCAGAACACCGGAGACAGAACGATCAGGATGATCGCCGCAGCGAGACCCCCGTACATGCTCCAGACCGCACCGCGGGTCGTGAACTTGCGCCAGAACAGCGAGTACAGGATCGTCGGCAGATTCGCCGAAGCAGCCACCGCGAAGGCCAGCGCCACCAGGAACGCGACGTTCTGGCCCTGCACGCCGATGCCACCGAGGATCGCGAGGATGCCGATGACGATCACCGTCCGGCGCGCGACCTTGACCTCACCGTCCGGCGGGACGTTGCCCTTCTTCACGACGTTCGCGTAGATGTCGTGCGCGAACGAGGCCGCGGCCGTGATCGTGAGGCCGGCGACGACCGCGAGGATCGTTGCGAAGGCGACCGCCGAGATGAACCCGAGCAGCAGCGGACCGCCGAGCGCCTGCGCAAGCAGGGGCGCGGCCGAGTTGACGCCGCCGGGGGCGGCCTTGATGGTGTCCGAACCGACGAGCGCACCGGCGCCGTAGCCGAGCACGAGGGTCAGCAGGTAGAACAGGCCGATCAGCCAGATCGCCCAGACGACCGACCGGCGCGCCTCCTTCGCCGTGGGCACCGTGTAGAAGCGCATCAGCACGTGCGGCAGACCCGCTGTGCCGAGCACGAGCGCGATCGCGAGGGAGATGAAGTCCCACGGGTTCTTGCCGTACTGCAGGCCGGGTCCGAGGATGGCATCCTTCGGGTCGGTCGTCGACGCGGCGACGGCCGACTCGAGCAGCGTGTTGAAGTTGAAGCCGTTGATCGCGAGCACCCAGATCGTCATGACGATCGCCCCGCCGATCAGCAGGAACGCCTTGACGATCTGCACCCAGGTCGTGCCCTTCATACCGCCGATGAGCACGTAGACGATCATCAGCACGCCCACGACGGCGACGACGATCGACTGTCCGATCTGCTCGTGGATGCCCAGCAGCAGCGACACGAGCCCGCCGGCGCCGGCCATCTGCGCGAGCAGGTAGAAGAAGCAGACGGCGAGGGTCGTGATGGCGGCCGCCATCCGCACCGGGCCCTGCTTGAGACGGAACGACAGCACGTCGGCCATCGTGAACTTGCCGGTGTTGCGCATGAGCTCGGCGACGAGCAGCAGGGCGACGAGCCAGGCGACGAGGAAGCCGATGGAGTAGAGGAACCCGTCGTAGCCGTTGATCGCGATCGCGCCGACGATTCCGAGGAAGGATGCCGCCGACAGGTAATCTCCGGCGATCGCGAAGCCGTTCTGAGGCCCCGTGAACGAGCGGCCGGCGGCGTAGTAGTCCGCCGCCGTCTTGTTGTTGCGGCTCGCGCGGATGACGATGAACAGTGTCACCGCGACGAACGCGCCGAAGATCGAGATGTTGAGAACCGGGTTGTTCTCAGCGGCCGCGGCGGGCGCTGCGGCGACGACGTCCTGAGCATGGCGGAGGATCACAGCGCGGCCTCCTGGCGCTCGAGGTCTTCACGGATCTCCGCGGTGAGCGGATCGAGCCTGCGGTTCGCGTACGAGACGTAGCCCATCGTGATCGCGAAGGTCGTCACGAACTGGCCGAGCCCCAGCAGCAGGCCGATCGTGATGTCGCCCCAGACCTTGGTCGCCATGAACTCGGTCGCGAACGACGAGAGCAGCACGTAGGCGAAGTACCAGACGAGGAAGGCGATGGTCAGCGGCCAGACGAAGCTGCGATGGCGGCGTTTCAGCTCGACGTAGCGCGCGGACTCCTCCTCGGCGACGTAGTCGATGCCGCCCGTCGGGGCGGCGTCGCGGGGTGTGACGGACATGTGGCCTCCTTGCCAGATGCGGGGGTGCGACGGTGCACCACGACCGGTCGACGTCGACGGGCCGCGTGGTATCGTCGACGCTACGAAAACGAGTGACGAAGCTGTCACCCCCGGAAGTAGGTAGCGGTGAAGGCAGTCGGATCCCTCGCGTCCGAGGACGATCTGCTCGCGAACGCGGTCGGCGACCTCGTGACGCGAACCGGACTGCCCGTCGCATTCGGCGGGTTCGAGAGATCGCACGCCGTCGAGGTCACCGCGGTCGTCGGCAATCGCACGCCGCACCTGTCCGGACTCGTGGTCCACGCGTCGCGAGGCCTCGGAGGGCGCGCGCTCGTCGAACGCCGTCCGCGGCTCGCGCTCGACTACCGTTCGTCGCGCAACATCACGCACGATTACGACCGTGCTGTGCTCGGCGAGGGCATCTCGACGCTGTTCGCCGTTCCGGTGATGGTGTCGGGGCGGGCGCGCGGCGTCCTCTACTGCGGGTCGTGGGCGGCGTCGCCGTTCGGCGAGTCGATCGCGCGGACGGCGCTGCGGGTGGCATCCGACCTGGCGACCGAGTTGCGCGTGCGCGAGGAGGTCTCCCGTCGCCTCTCACTCACGGCACCCGCTCCCGCACTGCTGGGTCTCGACGCGCCGGCGCGCGAGCAGCTGCGCGAGAGCTACGCGGAGCTTCGCCGGATCGGCGCGGAGGTCGCCGACGCCGGCATCCGCGCTCGCCTCGCCGAGATCGAGCGGCGCCTCGCGACGCTGTCGAACGACGGAGCGGCGCAGGATCCGCTCGACGTGAAGCTCTCGCCGCGCGAGACCGACGTGCTCGCGTGCGCCGCACTCGGGCACACCAACGCCGAGATCGCCGCGACGCTGAGCCTTCGCGAAGGCACGGTGAAGTCGTATCTGCAGTCGGCGATGGCGAAGCTGGATGCCGGCACCCGCCACGCCGCCGTCGCGAAGGCCCGCCGCGCGGGCCTGCTGCCCTGACGAGGCTGCTGCCGGCTCGTGCTTCGGCTGGTAATCGTGGCTGGCTCCCCCGCGCTGAGACCGCCGCGACTGCCACCTGCCGATGCCGCGCGGTGCGGCATCCCACTAGGCTCGCCCCATGGCCCGCAGAATCGTGCATCAGCTCGTCGACGACCTGGACGGCACCGTCCTGGAGGTTGGATCTGGCGAGACCGTCCTGTTCTCTCTCGACGGCACCGCCTACGAGATCGACCTCACCGACGACAACGCCGCGGCGCTGCGCGAGGCGCTCGCGCCTTTCATCGCGGCGGGGCGCTCGGTGTCGGCGCGGGGCGCGGGCACACGCGGCGTGTCGGCCGGCAGCCCCCGCGGCACCGCCGGAAGCTCCACGCGTCGGCAGAAGCGCGCCGGCCAGCGCGACTACGCGCCGGTGCGCGAGTGGGCGGCCCAGAACGGGTACACGGTCTCTGAGCGCGGGCGGATCCCCGCCGCCGTGCTCGAGGCATACGACGCGGCCCACTGAGCCAGCGCCGCGCTTCGCCCGCCGCGGCCGGTGGCGCGCGTCAGCCGAGCGGCCCGTGCCGCACGATGCCGCTGGGCACTGATCCGCCGAACAGCGCGTCGATGGTGACGAGCTGGAACCCGCGGTCGCGCAGGCTCGCGACGACCTGAGCGAAGACGCTCTCGGTCACGGGCTGGATGTCGTGCATCAGCATGATCGTGCTCGGCTTGGGCCGGTCGATCGCGTAGCGCGCCAGGGCGGCGGCTTCGGGCCCCTCCCAGTCACGCGTGTCGACGCTCCACAGGATCGCGGGCTGCCCCGCGAGTTCGACGACGTGGTCGTCGACGTACCCGCCGGGCGGGCGGAAGATGTCGACGGGCTGCCCCGACAGTCGCTGCAGCAGTTCGCGTGTGTCGCCGAGCTGGGCCTGCACCTGGGCATCCGTCAGGTCTGTCAGGTACGGGTGGTCCCACGTGTGGTTGGCGACCTCGTGACCTTCGGCGGCGACGCGCGCGACGGTGTCGGCATGCCGCGAGGCGTTCTTGCCGAGCATGAAGAAGGTCGCCGCGGAGTGCTGGTCGCGCAGCACGTCGAGGAAGGTCGGAGTCAGCGTCGACGGGCCGTCGTCGAGGGTCATCGCCATGCACGGAACGAGGTCGCACGGCATCCGCTCGAACCCGGCACCGGCGCTGACGGGGCCCGAATAGGGGCCGGATGCCACGGCGACGGCTCGCCCCAGATCGCTGAGCGCGCCGCTGATCTCGTCGAGGGTGAACGTGACGAACAGCGGCCGCTGCGCGCCGCGGGCGTTCCAGCGCACGAGTCCGTCCAGCTCGGGCGCGTGCAGGTCGGCAGCAACGGGAACGGCGACGTCCCCACCCGCGAACCGTGCGGAGGCGAGGCTCTGCGTGAACGCGGCGAGCTGCGCGTCGCCGGGCGGCTGCACGTCGGCGAGCGACAGGCTGCCGAAGTCGCGGCGCAGCGCGTCGACGGTCGCGACCCACACGGCCGCGGGGCCTTCGAACAGATCCGCCGCAGACCCGACCGCGCCGGTGGCGAGGTCGGTGTAGAAGGCCTGCGTGGTGTCGGAGGTGACCTCCCCGGCCGCGCCCGTGACGGTGCGCAGAATCTCACCGAACACCGTTCCGCGCGCCACCGTGATCTCGCACACGACGACGCTGCCCGTGCGATCGCCGAGAACGCTGGATGCCACGGCCGTCGCCGCACCGGTAGCGCAGCCCCGCTCCCCCAGCCCCGCACCGGCGTCGAAGACGGCCGGCCGGTAGCTCGTGCCGGTGGTCGTCGCCTGCGTCGCGACGGCGCCGCGCACCACCTGCTCGATCGCGGCGTTGATCGGTTGGTCGCCGGGCAGCATCGCCCAGCGCGCGTCGATGCCGACGTCGTCGTTGCGCAGGCGCATCGCGACGGTGTCGGCCGTGGCAGCGGCGGTCGGGGCATCCGTCGTCACCTGGCCGACGACACTCCACGCGGCGGGCGTCCACTCCGTGCGCGGCGCCTCGGCGGCGCAGGCGGTCAGGATGCCGGTGGCAAGCGCCGCCACGGCGATCATCGCCGCGACCGGTCGCAGCCCTCGCCTGTTCACGGCGCGACCTCGATGCGCGAGAGCAGCAGAGCGAGTTCAGCCTCGTAGGCGGTGCCCGGCCGGGCGAGGAACACGACGGCGGCGGCGCCGTCCACGACGGCACCGACGATGGCATCCTCGCCGACGACGCGCGCGTGCACGACGGTCGCCGCGCCGATCGGCTCGCGGTCGAACGGCGCGACGGTGCCATCGACGAGGTCACGCGCGGCCTGCTCGGGGTCGACGCCGTGCGCGGCGGTGAGGTCCAGTTCGAAGGAACCGTCGGGGCTCGTGAGCGTCGTGTGCACGTCACCGGCGGAGTCGGAGACGTACGACCAGCCGGCATCCACCGGCACCGTCGCCGTGACGCCGTCGCCGCGCAGCGCGATCGTCGTGTCCGTTGCGGCGATCTCTGTCGACGAGGCGCGGATGATCTGCGGGATGACCGTGATCGCGGCGAACGCGACCGCCGCGGTGACCGCGAGCCCGGCAAGGGTCGCCACGATCAGCGGGAGGCGGGATGCGCGGCGGGCCACAGTCTCGATGATGACAGACGCCGCAGACATCGCCCGGCTGACGTTCGGGCGTCGCGCGACCCGGGCGCGCTGGTCGTGTGCAGCGGGGGCCGCCTCACCGAGCGGTGACAGCCTCCACCGGCACCGCCGGCCGCCGCCGTACGACGATCGACAGCACCGCCGCCACACCACAAAGGGCCGCTCCACCCCACCACGCGTAGGTGTAGGTGCCGAACACGTCGCGGATGACGCCGGCACCGAGCGCCGCCGCGGCGGCGCCGATCTGGTGCGCGGCGAACACCCAGCCGAACACGATCGTGCCGTTCTCGCCGAAGATCTCGCGGCACAGGGCGGCGGTCGGCGGCACGGTGGCGACCCAGTCGAGGCCGTAGATGACGATGAACAGCACCATGCTGGGGTGGACGGCGTCCGACAGCAGCACCGGCAGCATGACCAGGCCGACGCCGCGGAACGCGTAGTAGGCGACGAGTAGCACGCGCGGGTCGAAGACATCGGTGAGCCAGCCCGAGGCGACGGTGCCGAGGATGTCGAAGACGCCGACGACGGCGAGCAGGCCGGCGGCCGTCGTCGTCGCCATGCCGTGATCGTGCGCGGAGGGGATGAAGTGGATGCCCACGAGGCCGTTCGTCGTGGCGCCGCAGATCGCGAACGCAATCGCCAGCGCCCAGAACGAGCGCGTCTTCGCCGCCTGCGCGAGTCCACTGAGCGCGCGACGCGCGGCGTTTCCGGTCGCGCGTGCGCGGGGTGTGTGCGTCGCGGCATCCGCGCCATAGGGCAGCACGCCGCGGTCGGCGGGATCGTCGCGGAGGACGACGGCGACGATCGGTACGGCGGCGAGCGCGACGGCCGCGATCAGCAGCGACGCCACGCGTCAGCCGGCGCTCTCGGCGAGGTCGGCGACGATCGGCAGGAACAGCAGTTGCCCCGTCGCCGAGCCTGCGGTGAGGATGCCCATGACAAGACCTCGCCGCGCGACGAACCAGCGGTCGGCGATCGTGGCCGCGAACACGAGGGCCATCGATCCGGTGCCGAGCCCGATGAGCACGCCCCAGAACACGACGAGCTGCCACGACTGGGTGACGAGCACGCTGCCGCCGGCGCCGAGCGCGACCAGCGCGAGCGCCGTGGCGACGACGTGGCGGATGCCGAACCGATCCATGAGCGCGGCGGCGAACGGGGCAGTGAGACCGTAGAGCAGCAGGTTGACACTGACGGCGAGCGACATCGATGTCGTCGACCAGCCGAACTCGACGTTCAGCGGCACCATGAGCGCGCCGGGCGCGGCGCGGAACCCTGCCGCCGCCAGGAGCGCAAGGAACGCGACGGCGGCGACCCACCACGCCGGGTGGATGCGGCGCACAGTGCTGGTGCTCACTCGGACTCCTCGTTAGACTTTCTTCAGCGAAGTTACATGACGCACCACGACTTCCGCCACTGAAAGGTCTGACGATGGCTTTGAGGTCCGACTGGTCGACCGAGTTCTGCCCGATCCGGCGCGCGCTCGATGTTCTCGGCGATCCGTGGGTGCTGCTCATCGTGCGCGACGCGCTGCACGGCCGCGGGCGCTTCGACGCGCTGCGCGAGAATCTCGGGATATCTGAGGCCGTCCTCAGCCGTCGCCTGGGTGCGATGGTCGAGGCGGGCCTGCTCGTGCGGGTGCCTTATCGGGACGGTGCACGCACGCGTCACGAGTACGCGGTGACGGATGCCGCGGCCGAGCTCCTGCCGATCCTGCAGCAGCTGGCCGTCTGGGGCGAGAAGCACACGGCGATGCCGCCCGGCGGCGCGCACATGGCGATGATCCACGAGGCGTGCGGGAGCGAGACCACGCAGGGTGAGATCTGCAGCGCGTGCGGCGAGGTGCTCACTGCGGATCAGATGGTGTGGGTCAAGCCGTGGCAGGGCACGCGCGAACACCTGGTGGGTGCGGCCGCCGGTTGAACGGTCGGGCGGATTCTGCGAGCGGTTTAGGGGCGCACGCGCACGCGGCGCCCTTCGGCCGCCACGACGTCGCCGACCTGCAGCTGGCGGCCGCGGCGGCGGTCGACCTCGCCGTTGACGGTCACGAGTCCGTCGATGATCGCTTCTTTCACATCTCCACCTGAGTCGAAGACGCCCGCGAACTTCAGGAACTGCCCGAGGCGGATGCCATCACTGCCGATCGACACGTCCTCGATGGGCATCCCGTTTGTCATGTCGCCGATGGTAGTCGACGGCGACCTGCCCCGGGCCGGGCGCGGCGTCTGCGGCAGGTGCCGCCCGACGTTCACCGAGCGTTGGGTCGCGCGTCTGTGGTGAGGCGTAGGGTCCTGGCATGAGCGAAGTGCGCCCTGATATCACCGTCGCCGCGACCGGGTTCGACGTCGACTTCCTCGGCACGGCGACGCCGCTCCCCGCGCTGACGGAGTGGGCCGCCGCCGACACGCTGCGCGTGGACGGGTCGGAATGGCTCGACTACACGCACTTCTCGCTGTCGATGAGTCGTAGCCGCCGGCTTGCGCGCGTGGTCGCCTGGAACATCGACGGGGCGACGCTGAAAGACGTCTCGCGCTCGGGCATCCCGTTTCGTCCGGATCCGCGGATTCCCGAGAGCGCGCAGTTCGTCAACGACCTCTACGCCAACAATGACCTCGACCGCGGGCACGTCGCACGGCGCGCCGATCTGACGTGGGAACCGGGCGCCGGGCAGGCCAACCGCGACTCGTTCTACTTCACCAACATCACCCCGCAGCTGAACGACTTCAACCAGGCCTCGCGCGGCGGTCTGTGGGGCCGGCTTGAAGACGATCTGCTCGCCGAGGCGAGGCTGACGGAGCAGCGGATCTCGGTGTTCGGTGGGCCGCTGCTCACTGACGCAGACCCCGTGTACCGGGATGCCGGCATCCCGACCGCGTACTGGAAGATGTTCGTCTACCGCATCGACGGCGAGCTCAGGCTGCAGGGATTCCTGCTGCGCCAGAACCTCGACCGGCTCGAGACCTCGGCCTTTCCGACGGAGAAATGGGCGATGTACGCCTACTCGACCGAGCAGCTGCGCGTGGCCGCGGGCGTGGACTTCGGGGCGTACACGGGGTGGGAGCGGGCGCGGCAGGCGGCGGTTGGGGCCGCAGAGTGGGGCCCGCTGTCGGCGGTTGAGTGGTGATTCAGAAGCAAGACCCCTGGAGGGATTCGAACACGTTTTGAGCATTTTGCATAGCGACCTCAATCGACAAAATCCGCGGAATTACGCGGATTTTCTTGATGCCTCCGACATCATACGACGTCTGAAAACAGCCAACGGCAAACCAAATGCGGGCAAAAAGCGGCCACGAATCACCAGTGCTGGTGGGGTGCTCAGGCGTATGCCAAAAGTGAATGCGGCCACGAACGAATTCACCCTGTGGATAACTTCGCGATTTTGAGCAGATTGCTCGCGTTGAAGGATGCTGTTTAGCAATGTGCAGAAACGCAGTTTGATGCGTCAGTTCGCCGTCAGCGCCCGATCGAGGGGCCCGCGGGCGAGTCCGGGCCGACGTGCGGACCCGCCTGCGCCGCTTCGTCCGCGCGCATCCGGTTGTACGTCTCACGGGCGATCAGGTCGACCGCGAGGCCCGCTTCGCGGGCGCGAGCCATCATGCGCGTGGCCGTGCTCACGCTCACCCCGAGCTGCTCGGAGACGAGCTTGAGGGGCGCCAGGTTCACGGTCGTCGCGATCCGGTAGAGCGTCACCGCCTCGCGCACGGTTTCGTCGTAGGAGCGATCGGTGCGCGACCTGACGTCGTTGAGGTAGTCATTTAACCGCTCGGGCTTGCCCGCCTCGCGCGTCACGGTGACCACGCGCATCGATGAAAGCGCGACGAGGTACTGGACGCGCACGTCTCGGAGCGCGGCCGCGGTGACCTCGTCGCCCTCCCCCACGCGATCGAGGCGGACGGATGCCGCCGCGGTGCGTCGCAGCTGCTCGTCGAAGACGACGTGAAGGTGGATGGCGCCGGCGACGTTGGGCTCGCCGACGGCGACGGCATTCCACGCCTTGGGCAGGCTCACGCCGTCGCCGACGTCGATCCGCTCGCTGTCGGTCACCTCGACCTCGACGCCACTCATGGGATCAGCCTGACACGATTTCGGACTGGTGAGCAATACATGTCGCGGATTGCTCACGTGAGGAGTACGGTGTGGGCAAGTGATGACACACATTGCTCACGAGGAGAAGGACATGAACAATTCAAGCAACTCACTCGCCCTGACGATGAAGGATGCCGCCAAGCTCGTCGGCGTCGACTACCGTACGATCAAGCTCGGCATCGAGAGCGGGACTATCCCCACGATCCAGCTCGGCCCGCGACGGATGATCCCCCGCGTCCCGCTGCTGCGCGCGTTCGGGATCAACGCCTGAGCGATCGAGACCAACCTCGCCGTCTGTGCCCCGGCGCCGATACGGACCAGGCTGGGTTCCGGCTCAGCGCGGCCGTGCGACGCGGGTACGGATGCTCGCGATCACCTGGCGGTAGTCGAACATGATCCTGGGCGGCGGTTGCGCCTCCCATCCGTCAGCGAGCGAATGCAGGATCTGTCCGACATCGCGTCGCACGCCCCGCGCCGGCGCTTCATCGAGCTGCCAGCCACCGATGTCCTCAGTCGGGTGCGCTTCGACGATCCGAAACAGGCTGTGCAGGTCGATCGCGTCCTTCATCGCGCGACGGTTCTTCCAGGCGTACGCCTTGAGCATGATCGCACCCTCGACCGACGGGACCGTGGTCGTGAACAGCAGCTCCTCATCGTTGCTGAGCGTGACCGACACCTCGAGCGAGAGCCGATGCGCCAGAGCGACACCGAGACCAGGCATGCTGTCGAACGTCCTGCCGCCGAGCGTCTCCTGGCGCAGTCGGGTATCCAGGTTGGGCACGAGCAGATCCACCGCGAGGGTGGTGTCATCCGCGCCTGGCCGTACGTACCGATTGCTGTTCGTGGGCGCGTAGCCGAGCGCCATCAGCCGGCCGTGGGCGGTGCTCGTGCTGGCCAGCGCACGCGGGATGCCGCCGTCTGCGTCTCCCGTGCGACGCAGGACCGAGCCAGGGCTCGGGAAGCGTGCGCACAGCATCGATACCATCTGACCGCCGATGATGCCGGACTCCTCTTCACCGTCGAGGACCTGCGACAGGTCGGCGAGAGCTAGGAACGCAGCGTCGTCGGCTGCGGTGCGCGAGACGAGGTACGTGTCAGGCATCGGCGTGCTTCGCGTACCAGCGCACGACGTAGTCGCGGAGCTTGTCGACCGCTTCGTCCTGGTCGCCCGTTGTCGCCGTACGCAACACGTCATAGGCCGCGATGACCGGGTCGACGATGCCTTCCCTCCCCCACGCCGCGGCCGTCGACCATAGAGTCAGGTCACTCGGGATCGTGACGAGCGTCGTGTAGTCGGAGTCGTCTGTCAGGACGTAGCCGTCTGAAGCGAGGTCGATCGTCGCCTTCGCATAACCGACGACACGCTCGGACACTCGCCACGGCGCGATCGCATCCGCGGCGAAGTCTCCGGACAGCAACGCGCCGCGGGCGGTGAGCTGCTTCGCCTGCTCGTCCACGGGGCGATCGCTCCACCAATAGAAGGACTGACCTCCGGGGCCCGGGTAGCCGGCCACGAGCTCGTCGAACAGCTTCGCGGCGTCCTCGTCGTCGGGCAACAACCGCAGAGCATTGGACACAGAGCCCTGCGACGCGCCGGCGAGCTCGGCAAGCCGGGCCTGCTCATTGTGGGGCGCGCCAGCGAGGAGTGCCCGCCACACGGCGAAACGCGCATAGGGACGGGGGCCCCTCGTGGCTGGCTGCGCAGCGGGCGTCTCCTCGAGCATGTGGACCTCACCATCACGAACAACTCGATCGTCGAGCACGAGCGTCAGGTCGCGGTTGGCTCGCGCCCATTCGATTGCATTCACCGTCGCGCGCGGCGCGACGACGACGAGGTGCGCGCGATCCCGGCGTGACTCGTGCGCCGCGTAGATCTTCTGGAGCCAGGCCCGTTCCGGTAGCCGCCCGGTGGTTTTGAACTCGAAGTCGACGGGCTCGCCGTCGACGAGGATGGTGAGATCGGACATCTTCACGTGCGCGCCAGCGCTGCGAAGCTGCTTGATGACCCGACCGACGTCCATATCAACCTTCATATTAAAGAAAACGTAGATTGCGTTTATTCTAATATGAACCTCGCGAGTGCACACGTTGGGTGGGCACAGCGGACCTCGGGGCGCTTCTCAAGATCCGTTCGTCGCGGGTCAAGTCCTGGGGCGTGGTCTATCGGTGATTGTGTGATTCCTCGTGTTTGTGGTCAGGCGGTGAGGGCGAGGAGATCGCCGCACACGGCGACTCGTGGTTCTATCTCAAGGACCTCCCGCCCAACCGTTGATCCCCCTCCCCGCTATGCACGGTAGGCTAGATATCGATAGGCGAACTTCTCATTCGTCTCGCCCCGGCTGTGTGGTAACAGTCGGGGCTTTTTCTTTGTCCCAGTCGCTCTCAGCGCTATGGACGCTCCAACCAACGCAGCGCCGCCCCCGGGGCGTGAGCTCCGCTCGACTGCACGAGCAGCCCTGCACAAGCGACGCCTTCGGCGGATACGCAAAGGTGCACAACTCAACGGCACCTTCCGCATGCGTCCCTGCGGCAAGGAGCCGCACCCCGACCCGTACCGCAGCATCTGTATCAGGACTCCACGCCGGCGAACGCCTCGATCTCCACGCGGTACCAGCTATCCAGGATCTCTACGAGAGCGTCCGCCAGAAGCTCGACTTGTTCGAGCGGCATCCGGGTTGAGGCCGGCCCCACGATCCAGTCGATGTACCCCGTGGTCAACCAGCGCTCGCTGTCGTCAAAGTGGTGACCGACGATCGCCAGTTTGCGAGCGTGCGCACGGCCGTTCTCGGTCTTGGAGTTCACGTGGGCCGAACTAGGGCGACGCCTACTGAGATGAAAGTCCTCAACTCGATCGCCGATGACATCTCGCTGCAGCCGGCGCACCGCGTCGACCCACGTCGGCGTCTTGGCAGAGTCTCGCGGATAGCTCGTCGAGTCCGCCTTCACGCTGATGCCGACGCTGAAACGGAGCGGCACGGGCTCGCCCGCGGGCGGCATAGCCCGCTGAGCAACCTGCAGGACGGCCCGCAGCTGCGCATCGCCAATCCAGGGCGAGTAGAAGTTGATCGCTGGCATCCCCGAGCCGCCACGTCTGCTGTCGATCGCCCACCCCGACCCCAACCGCTGCTGGGCGGGTTCGATCAGCCGGCGGAGCCTCGCCTCAACCGCACTCTTCCCCGATCGCGCAGCCCCCACCTCGGCGAGCGTCAGGCGTGAGTGCGGGAAGCAATCGAGAGCTTCTTCCCATGTCATCAGCGTGACCCGCGCCTTGCGGGGAAGCCATTCCGGCGCATGCTCCCTCTCGAGTAGCAACACGACGAGGTGATCCGCGACTGTCAGCTCGCGGTCGACTTGGTCTTCCGTCAGCGTGTGATCGAACTTCGCCTCGATGCCGACAACGAGTCCCGGCTCCACGAAGGTGAGCGCGATATCGATCTTCTGGTCGCCGTGCTCGGCCCTGACGTCCGCAAATCGACCGAGGCGGCCAGCGCCGACGTGTTCGGCGAGCTTCGCGACGAAGCGAACGTGGTCGTGGCGAATCTCAGCCGCGAGCGCGCGTGTCGCGAGCGGCTCGGTTGTGAAGATGAGTGATGCGGCCACCGGGTCCCCTCGGTTGTCGGTCTCCAGAGTACCGAAGCCAATGCCCGATGCGTATCGCCACCAACGCCGCTCCGATGCTGGCAGCACACGAACCCCGAACGCCTTCCGCGCTCGACGAGGTCGGTCGCGATCACGACCCACACGATGCAGAACGCGGCGAATCACCCATCCGCTACACCCGCCGACTGTTCCCGGTCGGCTCGATCGAAGAGCCGGGCGTGAAGCGCCAACCGGAACTCACTGGTCGTCCGCGTACACAAGGCGAACGCCCTCTTCCCCGACCGTGTTGACTCCGCCGAGCCAGTGGGACTTCTGGTACGGGTGGGATCGGCCCGAGCAACACGCGACGTCAACCTGTTCGGCAAACAGCAGCCGCTCGAAGTCGCCGACCTTCGACGACTTGCCTCGATCGACCTCGGCGGCTACTTCCGATTCGAACACGCGGGGCACGGCGGCGCTGTCGGCGGGCAACAAGACTACGTCGAGGGATACCGTGCGCGCGCCGATAAGCTCCGACGTGCGCTCGTCGCGGAGGCTCGAGTCCGCAACCTGCTCCTGCCGGATCGATTCGTCATCCCGCCCACCTGGGGTCCTCGCTATGCGAAGGATGCCAAGCCTGTGCCAGCGTGCGGCAACTACAGAACCGTCGACCTTGCCGCGGCACTCGCCAGCGACTTCCTCGATCCGGTGCTCTCTGCAGATTTCACGAGCGGAATGACCTGGTCTCGCGACGCGCTCGCCTGGCTCTGATAGACCGTCGCTTCGCGAGGGTGGCCAGGCCCGGTACGCTCATACCCCGATCCCACGCCCCGCCCCCGGCACCCCCACCACCGGCCCGGTAGCCACCGCGACGTCCCTTGCCGCCCGTCGCACCTCCGCCGCCGCCGCACGCACCGCATCCTGCATGGTCAGCTCCGGCGTCCCGCGCTGCATCGACTCGGCGAGGCACTCGCGCGCCTCGTCGTCCGTCCGCGCCACCACGATCGCGGTGTTGTGCGCCCGCCCGCGGGTGAGGCCGACATAGAGCCCCGCGGCATCCACGTCGGGGCCGACGATCGACGCGTCGGCGGTGTCGCCCTGCACGCCGTGCACGGTCGACGCGTACGCCAGCTGCAGATGCTCGCGCGCGTACTCGGACGACACGCGCCGGAACTCACCGCTGTCGCTCACCGACACGAGGTCGACGTGCTCATCACGGATGCCCCACACGATCCACTGCGCACGGTTCTCGACCCCGGTGTGCCGGTCGTTGCGGCGCGTCTGGACTGCGTCGCCCACGAGGATGCGTTGCTCCCCCATCCCCCACGCGACCACGCCCGCGTCGAGCTCACCTACCTCGACGCGCCGCTGTTGAACGGCATCGTTGATGGCATCCGCCTCGGCGTTCGTGCCCGACACCAGCGCGACACGCTTGCCGCGCGCGTGCCAGTCGAAGTACGCCTCGATCATCCGCTCGCGCGCCGCGTCGAGGTGATCGACCCGGTCGACGTGACCGCGGTCGACCAGCTCACCGGCGACGGCCATCGCGCGGTCGCCATCGCCGGCATCGCGCAGCCGCAGCGTGAGCGCGGCGTAGTCGCGGTCGCGGAACCGGTGCACCGTGTCGAGCTCGACCGCCGCATTCGCGTGCCGGATCGCCGACCCCATCGCACCCGCGTGCCCGACCGGCGTCGCCTGATGCGTATCGCCCACGAACGCCACCCCGACCCCCTGCTCGATCGCCAGCTCAGCGAGCACATTTGCCGTCTGCAGGTCGACCATGCCGGCCTCGTCGACGACGATCCGATCACCATGCGCCAACACGTACCGCGAAGGGCCAGCGTAGACAGCACCGGTCGCCGGGTCGACATCGCCCGCGCCCAGTCGCGTCCACACCATCGCGCCGGCCTCATCGCACCCCCACCGGTAGCCGTGGTCGGCGAGCAGCGCGTGAAGACTGGATGCCGCGGCCCCCACCTCCCGCGACGCGACCGACGCCGCCTTGCGCGTGGGCGCCACGACGAGCAGCCGCCGCCGCTGCGTCGTGAGCGCCGTAAACGCCGCGCGCAGCATCGTCGTCTTGCCCGCGCCGGCGGGGCCGGTCACCGTCACGAGTCCATCGGTGCCGGCGATGGCGCACGCCGCGACCATCTGCGAGGCATCCAATGTCGACGGGGCCTCGGCGTGCGCGAACCGGCGCAACTCGCCAGGCAGCAGCGAGCGGCCGGGCTGGGCGAGCACGTCGAGACGCCCGGCGAGCCGGATCTTGGCGCGCACCGTCTCGGTTGCCATGAAGGCCTTCACGTGCGCGGGCGAGTCATCCGCGACGAGGCGCTGCACGCCGCGCATGGCACGCTGCGTGATGTCGGCGATCACGTCGTCGAGCCGGTCACGCGCGACGACGATCCCGGTGCGCGAGAGCGCGCGGATCGCCCCCGCGCGCAGGTCGAAGACGCTGAATCGCCCGCCGCTCGAGGTCGACCGTTCGTCCGCGTCAACCACCGCCTGCGCCGCGAGCAGATCGAGATCGATGGCGTCCACATCGCGCGCCGCGACGGGAACGGCCGCGCGCGCCCCGAGGAGGCTCGGATCGATCGCCGCCATCTCGTCGCGGACCGTCTGCTCCCACGACATCTCGTCGAGATCCGCCGGCTTGTTCGGGCGCGCCACCGCCCACGCGCGCCGATCGATCTGCTGCAGCACGTCGATGCTCGGCGCAGCTCCCCCGTGCGCCGCCGACCATTCCGCGATCAGACGTGCCCGGTTCGCCGCGATCTGTGTGGACCGTCGCGAGAGGGGGCGCACGGCGCCGGCGAGCTCGGCGATCTCGCCCGCGTCGTCGAGCGTGTACCCGTGGCGCGCGAGCGCGGCGATCCAGGCGGGGTCGGTGCGGGCGGCGAGCTCACCCTCGGCGTTGATCACGGTGTGCAGCTTCATCGCGACGCGCGAGTCGAGGTTCGACCACTTGCCGTCGGCGCCGCGCACCTTGATGTTCAGCCAGAGGTGCCGGTGGATGTGCGGGTCGAGTGCCCGCGAGCGCCGGTGCTGCAGCTCGACGACCTCGATGCGGGTGATCGCTTCGCGGATGCGTCCGCCGTGTCCGCGTCGCGCGTTGAGCTCGGATTGCCAGGTGAGCAGGATGCGTTCGCGCAGCCGATCCTGCAGCGCCTCGAACTCGGTCGCGAGCTCGGGGTGCAGCAGCGCGGCGAGGCTGTAGGACTTCGGGTGATTGAGCGTCCCATCAAGCAGCAGGTCGGCGTCGGGGCTCAGCCGCTGGTGGCCGCGCTCCTCCCCCGTAACCGGATCGTGCCCGGTGACCCACACCCGCATGCCGCCGGCGGTGAGCTGGTCCGACGTGATGACGCCGTTGTCGACGATGAAGCGCGTGACGGTCGAATCGGATGCCGCGCTGTACGCCTCGAGTGCGTCGACACCCGCCCCGGGGTGCAGATGTGCGTCGCACGTGCCCTCGAGCGCATACGCGATCGCCTGTCGAACCCCTCGAGATTCGACGCCCCGCTTCCACCGCTCGAGCCCTCCCCGCATGCCGCCAGAGTATGAGCGTTTTTCCTGATTATCCAGGTATTTTTACGGTATGAAGGTTGGTGTTGCAGGATGCCTCTAAGGGGTGTTGCTCACCGGGGGGTGCCTGCGTGCATCGTCCTTGTTCTTGTCCATGGTCGGCGTCCAGGGAATCGCGAGCGAGCACCTCGGTCGACCGCCATACTGGCCGGGATCAGCGTCAGAAACGACGAGCGTCAGAACGACCCGCGCCTCACGCTCTTTCGAACAGCTCCGCCGGCCTCCCCCGCCCTTCGATGAGCATCTCCCCGGTCGCGCGCAGCTGCGGCAGCATGGCCCGGCGGAAGGTGTCCGGCATCAGCGCTTGGCCCGACACCGCCTCGTGCACCAGTCGAAGCTGCCGCATCGTGAACGGTGCTTCGAGAAGACCAGCGGGGTCAGGCGAACTGAGGTACTCGGCACGCAGAGCATCGACCGCGAATCCGACGATCTCGCGGTGGTCGTACTTCAGGTCGGGCAGGTTGTCGACCGGCGCGAGCCGGTGCTCTTCTGACGCCGGTAGCCGGTCGACACGAACGACGTCCACGTGCGCGACGGACAGCACCCATCCCCGGTCATCCCGCCCCGGCTCGTCGAACACGTGAAGCTGACGAGGGCGGAGCCCGTCGATCCCCGCCTTGGTCCGTAACGAGCGCAGCACGGCACCACGAAGCGTCTCCCCCTCATGCAGAAACGACCCCGGCAGACGCCACTCGCCATCAGAATCGCCGGCGCGGACGAGGAGCACGGCCAGCGCGCCGTCGGCGACCGTGAGGACCGCGGTGTCCACCGCGACGGACGGCTGCGGGTAGTCAAACAGTCGTCTTCCTGAGCTGTCGCGGTAGTCGGCCATGCGATCAATTTAGCGCACCCTTGCGCAATGTCGGAACCCAGGTGCATGATCTATTTAGATCACATCAGCGCTAAAGAAGGAGAAGACGATGGGCAAACAAATCAAGGGGACGATCCCCTGCGTCCTGTTCGGCGGCCCGCTCGACGGCCAGAAGTACGGTGACCTGCCCGACATCGGCAGCGCCTTCACGGGGGCGACCGTGTCGATTCCGCTGGGCGCCGGCGACAACCCGATGAAGGCGGTCTACGTCTGCCTCGGAGATGCGCCGATCGACGGACTGTGGCAGTTCTTCTACGAGCGCACGGAGTTTCCGGCCAGCCTCGAGGTCGTGGACCTGCCGATCCCGCATCCGCCCCTTCCGCAGGGCACGACACTGGCATCCAAGAAGAACGAATGGGATGCCGGCACACAGGTCGCCCTGGCTCGTGCGATGGCGGTGATGGCGCACCGCAGTCAGACCGACAAGTCGGGCGTGGCGTACATCACCCATCCTGCCCGTGTGGCTGCCCGGTTCAACCCGGCGACGAAACCGCTGGAGCACTGCGCGGCCTGGCTTCACGACGTGGTGGAACACACCGACCTCACGCTGGACGACCTGTGGACTGCAGGCATCCATCCGAAGGTTCTCGCGCTCGTCGCTCTTCTCACACCGCGCGCAGAGCTCTCGACCGAGGAGTACTACGCGAGAATCGCCGCCGATCCGCGCGCGCTGGCAGTGAAGGTCGCCGACATCGACGACAACACCAATCCCGCTCGTCTGCAGAAGCTCCACCTAAATGTTCGGGAACGCATGAAGAGCAAGTACGCCCGTGCCCGCCAGGCGCTCGGTCTGACGGAAACGGAAGGAGCCCACTGATGCACCTCTCTGCTCAGCAACTCGACCGCGCCGTCGGTGCCGTCCTTGCGTCCGCCGCGGGTGACGCGCTCGGGTCGCAATACGAGTTCGGCCCGGCATTGCCCGATAGCGTCACACCCGAGTTCGGTGTCGGATGCTTCGGCCACGATTCCGGTGAATGGACCGACGACACCAGCATGGCCATGCCGATCCTGCGGCAGCTCGCCGAGGGACGGGCGCTGGAAGACGCCGAAGCGATCAGCCAGGTCATCGCCGAATGGAGAGGATGGGCGCGTACCGCGAAAGACGTCGGAACACAGACCCGAGCGGTCCTCAGCCGCCTCGGTGACGACACCGGCGAGAACGCGGCACGCGCGGCATCCGAAGCTGCGCACCGCCACACCGGCCGCAGCGCAGGGAACGGATCGCTCATGCGCACGGGCCCTGTGGCACTCGGCTACCTCGACCGCTCCCCCGACGAGCTCGCCGCCACCGCCGGGCGACTTGCACAGCTCACCCACTGGGAGCCGGACAACGTGGATGCCGTGACCCTCTGGTGTCTCGCAATCCGGCACGCCATCCTGACGGGCGATCTCGACATCCGCGCACAGCTCGAGTGGATCCCCATCGATCGGCGGAATCGCTGGGCAGAACTCATCGACGAGGCCACCGCGCACGGCATCCACCCGCGCGACTTCCGTCCCGGCAACGGCTGGGTCGTCCGCGCGTTCCAAGCCGCGCTCGCGGCGATCACCGGTGCGAACTCGTTGCGCGACGCGCTGGAGCGCGCCGTCCGCGGCGGCGGCGACACCGACACGGTCGCGGCGATCGCCGGATCCCTCGCCGGCGCGGTGTGGGGCGGATCGGCGCTGCCCCTGTCGTTCAAGCGCCGGCTGCACGGATGGCCGGGGTTCGACGCGAATGAGCTCACGCGGCTCGCTTGCCTCGCGGTCCGGCACGGTGAGAGCGACCGCGAAGGCTGGCCGAGTGCTGCGCGCGCGACGGTCTACGCCGGCAGCGACTACCTCTTTCGACACCCGCACGACGACGGAGTGTGGATCGGATCGCTCGCAGCACTCGACCGGCTCCCGTCCGAGGTGGATGCCGTCGTCTCACTCTGCCGAGTCGGGCGTACGCAGGTGCCCGCCGGGCTGGAGAGCCTGCAGGTGTGGCTCGTGGATCAGGAAGGTCGAAACGCGAACCTCGATCTCGTTCTCACGGAGGCAGCGGATGTCGTCGCCGAACTCCGCAACGAAGGACGACGGGTGTTCCTGCATTGCGCCGAGGGGCGGAGTCGCACCGCCGCGGTCGCCGCTCTGTATGGCGCACGTCACCGAACGATCCCGCTGGCGCAATCGTGGGAGGACGTCCGCCGAACCCTTCCCGGGTTCACTCCTCAGCGGTTTCTGCGTGAAGCGGTGGAGCGTCTTGTGTCCGGGGAATCTCCGGCGCCCCGTTCCGGGACGTGAGGCGAGTCGCGCGGGATGCCAAGGTCGTCCAACATCGCTGAGACGACCGCCCACGATGTCGGCGACTTGGCGCGCTCAGGGAGGTCGGAAACCATCCGAAGGATCGCATCGCGCAGCAACCGCTCGTCGTCGGAGAGTCCGTCGTTGTAGGTCGCGTCAAGGAGGTAAGGGTGCGCGTCACTCGCGAAAGCGAGGACAGCGTCGAGGAAGATCTCGAGACGACGCGCTGCCGAGGCGAAGTCAGGCTCGCCTCCGTCCGGCGAGAAGGGGACGAACTGCAGCTCCCGCAGGAGCTCACGGTCGAGCCGATCCTCCTGGAGGGTGAGTACGGTCCCGATGCCGCTGAGCGGCACCCCCGAAGACTCCATGGCTCGACGGACGTCGTGGATGATCTCGTGGAAGTGATCGTCGCGCATTCCGAATCCGACGAACAGTACGTGCCGAGTCAGAAGCGTCGCCTTGACGATGCTGCTCAAGGCTGCGCGGTCGGTGTTGAAGCCGAGGTAGTCCGAGCGGGTGAGGACGATCGACCCGGGATCGTCCACCGACCCGTGGAGTTTGAGGAGCCAGCGGTCGTGCGTGTGATCGCGCGGTGCCGTGCTGGGGATCGTGCGCCTGGGCATCCCGCCATCACCGGCCGCCAGTTCGAAGAGCCGATCGTAGTTGAGCGTGATCGCCTGTTCGCTGTCTAGCGACGCCAATAGTGCCGGAGCGAGACCGTAGCGCGGCATGTCGGTGATGGCGGCGATGCCACGCGCGAAGGCCAGTGGATCGTTCGGCGACTGCTCGTCGATCGCCTGCCTGACGAACGTCGCCTGGTCGAGTACATCGCGACCCTTGTCGAGAAGTGCCGTACGCACCTCAGCCTCGAGGCGGGCGCGATCCGCCAGTTTCTCGATGAGCTCCGCCCAGGTCGGGGCACCCGCGCTCACGCTCACACCGGCTCCCATGAACGGCACGAGCCGCCCCATCCGCGCGAGGTCTCCGAGCCGACGCGCGTGGTCCAGCTCATCCGCGTTCAACTCCGGCCACGCGTCGACTCCGGACGTCTTACGAAGGTGTTGCGCGAGCGCATAGGCCTTCGCATCATCGCGGAGGACGATCGCGATGTCGACCTCGAACTCTGCGGCGAGCGTGCGAGCCTCGTCGAGAAGCATCCGGATGACGTCGCCCTTGCGCAGATGCGCGCCGCCTCGACCGAACCCGATCGGCGGGATGCCCAACAACGGGCGCGGCCTGCCGCCGGTCAGCCGCGCACGCGCGATCGGCACAGCGGCCTCGACGAATGCCCGGATGCGTGGACGGAACTCATCGGCCGTTCTCACCCCGTAGAAGGGCACGGCGGTGAGAAAGGGGACCGGTTCGCGCGCATCGCCTCGTGGCCACACGGGTATCGCGTAGACCCGCTCGGCCTCGAAAGCGGCGCGATCGTTCGGATCGAGGCGAGTGGGAGCATCGGGGATATCGACCTCCCAGCGGCCGCCGGGGCGCAGTCGCTTGTCGGTTGTCTGCATCCAGGCGGAGCATGCGAGGTTCCGCAGGTCCCCGCGGATGACGAAAACGTGACCGGGGTCGGGCTTCATGTCGTCTCCTCAGAGCAGCATCGTGAGCGTCGTCGTCGACCGCGCGGATCGGACGCGCGCGTCTCCGCGATGTCCAACGCTAGCGCCCGAGCGCGGGGTTGCGTGGTCCCCCGTGGGCACAGCCGGTCACGCTCATGGTCGGCGGCGGTTACGTCAAGGGCCACGGTGATGCTCTGAGCCCAGCCCCCCGGGTAGCAAACGGGCGAGCGCCTGGCGACGCACCGCGCATACGGACAGCTTGTGTCGTACGACTCGGCTGCCGAAGGTGCGTCGTAGAGCTTCACGGTGCGAGTGGGTGCGCAGTCGCCGACCATCCAGCACTCAGCGGGAGCCAGCATCCAGTGCCCGATGACGAACGCTGGGCGGGAGAGTAGTCGCGCCGCAGCAGTGCGCCGGTCAGTATTTGCTCAAGCGGGAGGAAGGCGTACGGACTACAGAGGCTCGCCGCAACTGGCGCAAGCAGACTCACCATCCTCATAGATCACGCCGCAGCAGTACTTTGCATCGTCGGCGTACTTGCCGTTGCCCCATTCGCAACCCAGTTCGCGATGGATCGCGAGACCTTGTGGATATCCGAAGTCGATTTCACAGCTGGGACAAACATACGAAACCAAGGCTCAGATCCTCCATTGCTTAACGGACGTTGGCGCTATGGACGACGCGGATTGCGTCCAATGAGCCTGATGATGCTCTTGAATGGCCCGCCAGTCTTCTTCGTGCTCATGTAGTTCCCGCGCTTGTCGTACTTGTCCCAGAGTCCTGTGCGTGAGTTCTTCTTCTGGTAGCGACCCTTTATCAGCCCCACCCGCTTGCCCTGACCGGTGTTCTTCGCCACGGATCCCCCCAATCTGCGCTCAGTATATGGTGCGCAACGGCATCGAACGCCGCGCGCTACCGCTTTGCTGCGGGGAGGTGACAGCGCTGGACGCACGCGTATGACCCGGCGCGCCGTGCTGGTAGTCGCAACCCTCGGCATCGCCGCTCCGCCGGCGTTCGAGTTCTTCAGCCGCGTGCTTGGCATCGGCACCAGCTACCACCACGCGAGATAGGGCGGCGCGCGGTCGTCGCGCGCCGCGTTAATTAGCGTTGTCACGCGGCCTACGTGCTTGTCGCCCACCTGCCGAGAACGTAGCGATCGTCCACAATTCCATGGTCCAACCACATGCGCGCGCAACTCTCTGCCATGACCGAGGATGACAGCACCTTGGCTGGAGAGACCGCGGGATGTCCCAGCACGTCGCGTTCATCATCGGCTACCCAGCGCTCCTCCCCGAAGCGCATTGGATCCTCAATGACGGCACAACCATCCACACCATGGAGTTCCACGACGTACTGTCGATGGCCAAGTTTGACGACGCGCGCTACCCGGTCTCCAGATTCGTCCGTCCACATCCAAAACTCGCGCGCCACGTCGGTCTTGTTCATCAGTGCCAGCCCGATCCCCATATAGCCGCTCGGGTCCGGAACCGGGAACCACGCCAGTGATTCGTCATGCGCGCGACGCGTGATCACCCTGCGCTCACGAAACGCCCAGCCTTCCGGCATCGGAAACCAGCCGTCCGGATCTTCTGGCAGCATCACCACCGCCGCCACTCAGCCAGGTTGTCGCCAACACTCTCGGGGTGGCCATTGCGTTGAACGTGCATCCCGGCGCGGCCCCCGAATCCGTTGAACGCACAGCCACTTCTGTCCCCACCACCGGGAACGCGAACACTCATGTTGGTATCGAGGGCCGTACTGCTGACATGTGCGATGCCCACCTCGACTACGCCAGCGGTATCCGAGAGTAGCCCCGCTCCTCGCCAAGGACGAGACCGGTGAACGAATCCACAAGCACCCTCTTGACACTGACGGAAGTCGCGAACTTCCTGACGCAAGGGATCTGCCACAGCACGGCGCCCGCTGCGCCGAGAACACCGCATACAAATGCCGTTTCCGCGACACGTCGCAGATCGAGCTGGGGTGCGATTTCGAGGTTCGACATGTCGGGGTCCACCGTTCCGGGTCGAGATCGCCGAACTTCGACGACAGAGTGAAGGTATCACACTTTCAATCAGATGAGTAGAACGCGCACAGATACGCGCCGGAGGTCGGATATGGGCTACAATTTACGCATGTCCAGCCTTCGAGTGACAGTGGTTCCGGTAGCGCTAAAGGCAGACGACGACCCAACGCAGCCATCGCTGGCAGTCTCCTACTTCGGCGAGGGATCGGACTGGCTAGCTGAAGATGTCCCCGACTCGTCAACTGTTGCTGACGCGGGAAGGAGCCTTCTCGCCCGCGCCATACCGGACGAGCTCCGGACCGACGAGTTCGACGCGGTCACTACCATTCCTCTGGAGAACGCGGGCGTCGACTACTCATCTGGTTGCCCGAACCTCCTACTAACGGCGGTTCTACCGATCGCGGTCACCGAGTTCCGAGGTGAGGCATGGACGAAGTTGATACCTTCCCCCGGCAGCGTCCAGGGCGGCGGACGACAAACGCGACTAGATCCCGTCCGGGCCGCAATCGCCTCGTATTGGCGCGAGCAACTCACGAAGACAACGGCAGCACTCGACTTCTTGCCTAAGTATTTTCCTGCGTCGCAGGTGCGGGCTGTGTACGAGTCCTTATGGGGAGGAAGCCAGCCTGAGAGCAACTTCCAACGCTGGTTGACGACAGCGCGCGATGCAGATGGAACTGTCATCTGTGAAGAGGTAGTCGATTCATCGGTGCGGGCGGAAGCTCAAGCCGCCTTCGCGAAGAATCTCACGGCGGCCGCCAGCACGACTGCAGGCATGACAACAGCGACTGCCGTTGCGCGCGCATGGGACCCCAGGTTCATTGGCACCAGCGGCAAGGTATCGGCAATGGCCGGACTCGCGGTAATTCCCGCCGCGGTCGTCGCAGGCGCGCTCGTCGGATCGCTGGTCAGTTGGCAGCGTTCCAGAGTCACGGGCCGACCACCAGCCTGGTATCACCGAACGGTCGCGACCCGAGCGGATCTGAAGGCCCTCTATGTCGTCCGTCCGGTCGTGTCGCTACCATCCGCGACCTTTCTGAGCTGAGGGTGTGCCACTTACGGCGCGAACCCAGGTCGTGTGCGACCGACCAACCGACGCCTCACTCCTCCAGGCAGTCTGGCTCGCGCCCCGACTCTTGGGGGGGACAAGCGAGCGACAGCCGTTGCCGACAAGATCCTCCACGTGGTTGGCATGTCGCACTCAGTTCAGTAGCTGTCGACGATCGCCGCGTCCGCGTCCTCCTCACGCCGTACAGCAAATCCGATCCGGCCTCTGGGCGCCGATCCGTACGGCATGGCGAGCGAGAGCAGGGTCGCGACGTTGTCGCTGGTGATCACCGCTGGCCAGGCATCTCGTTTGACACGTGCACGATCGGCCCGCTCGCCCTTGGCGGCTTCCTCAGCGGTCAGTACCGGATCGAACGCGAATGTGAGTAGGAGCGCACCACGCGTCGGTGTCGAGTAGGCGACAGCGTTCTCCCCCCCCTCGGCAGTACGGTCCGGCTTCTGTGTGATCACCTCGAGTGCTGCACGGTGCCGACGCTCGCTGCCAGCGAAGCCCGGACGGTCGGGGCGACGCTGACGTTCTGCGAGCGATACGACCGAACCTTCGACCTCGCGTTCGTAGTCGCCCCCGAGGTAAGGGACGACAACCGCCCAGTCTTCAAGGGTTCCCTCGGCACGTGCCTTCTCGATCATGCTGATCGTCGGACTCAGCTGATCGGGGGCGTAGAGCGTGATGCTGCGCAGCGCCTCGAGCACGACATCTGTCGAGAACACGCCGACGCGAGCCCGGTAAGTCGTGCTGTTCACTCCGGAGAACATCAGCACCTCCGAAAGCCCTTGCAACAGCGGCTTCACCGCCGCGAAGTGCTTCACATTGCGACTGCCGTCTTCACGGTAGTCGTGCGCGTTGAAGTCCTTGACGACACCGCCTTCGCCTTCGTACTTGAGGACCGCGTTGTACATCTTCGCCGTGCCTGTGGGCTTGAGCCACGGCAGCTGCTGGAAGACGAGCGGGGGCACGTGAATAGGCCGCACGACAGGCCGGCCGTCCTCCTTGATCTCGGAGAACTTGCGCAGCTGATCGCGGAACTCCTCCTCGTCCTCGATGATCGAGGTGAAGGCGTCGTAGAGGTCGTAGACCTTCCCACGCGGGCCCGGCACATTGCGAGCAATGTAGAGACGGACAAGGTCGCCATATCCGGGACGGTATCCGAACCAACGCCCCATCTGCATGAGCGTGTCCGCTGCCGCGGCCTTCCGGCGGTAATAGGTGACCGTGAGCCCTTCGACGGTGAATCCACGGCTGAGTTTCGCCCCGCCGACCATGACGCGCCAGTACGGGCCCGTCTGGAAGTCCATCGAGTTGTAGTCGCTCTCCTTCGTCCCGTTGACAACAACGACGGGGTCGGTGGCCGCAGTGATCGCATCGACGGCCTGTCCGATGTACGGCTTGAGCGCATCGAACGAATCGGGCAGAGGAAGGTCCGCCCACGCCTCCCGTGAGTCGTGCACGCGGACGAAGTCCTTCGCATAGTGCTCGCGCAGTCGCGCCAACCCGGCAGGGCTGCTGTACGCACCGAGACTCCAGACTTCGCGGAACCTGTCCGCGAGCTCCGAATGCTCGGCAGTGCTGACCGACTCGTGCACCAGCATCGTGTGGTGACGGTACGAGAACTTCGCCGGGTCGATCGACTCGCGCCACTTCTTGATCGCGCCGGTCAGCACGAAGGCGTCCAGTGCTGCCTGAATCTCGCCGGCCTCCGCTGCGGGGTCGGCATCGCCATCGGCTTTCAGATTCCGGACGAACGCAGCCTCGTTCGAACACGCAGGGTCTCCTCGACACTCGTCAGGCACACCGCCGAGGTCGTGGAAGTAACGCCCGCCCATGTACTGCGACGAAGGCTGAAGACTGACCAGGAAGTCCTTGGGGAAGAGGTCTTCGGCATCATCCGGCGAGATGAATACGTTCGCGAACGGCGTGGCCGTGTAGCCGACGTACTGCGCGCGCGGGAGCTGCTGAAGCAGCTCAGAGATCAACTTGTTGATCGCCGAGCGCTTCCTCGATTCCGCACGCGCTTCCGCCGACTTCGGGTTGACCGTATTGACGGATGCCTGGTCGGCCTCGTCATCGATGATGAGCGCCGGGATCTCCTTGCCGTCCGCTCGGATGTTCTTGAGATCGTGGAGAAGATTCTTGAGCGCCGTCGTGTTCTTCTTCATCACGGCGATGCGAACGTCGACGGAGTGGATGTTCTCCGGCGCGTAAACGGGCTTCGAAATGTCTTGCACCTCACCCGTCCGCCGGAAGTCAAGCGTGTCCTTCCCGAGCCGCAGCTTCCGGTAGTCACGGTCCACGGTGGTCAAGCGCTTGATCTCCGGGACTTCGGGGAGCGCATGCAGATCCTGTCCGTGCTTCAAGAACCTCCCTGCGTACCAGTCGGAGTCCTGCGTCCCGATGTAGTCGATGTCGCGGATGGAATCGGGGTCGGTCCTGTCGGCGCTGCCGAGGATGTTCTCCTCCCCCAACAACTCCATGTCGAGCCGTCGCTGCGTCTGGCCGCGCAGCAGTTCGATCGTTCCGGTGAGGACGATGATCAGGCGGTAGCCTGCATCGACCGCCTTCGCGACGATCCCGGTGAAGTTCGCGGTCTTTCCGCTCTGCACGTGGCCGACGACGAGGCCTTTGGTCTGGTAGCCCTTGTCCGCGCTCGGGTCCGCAAGCCGCTGCACGATCTCGGTGGTCGAACGGTCGAGCGTCGCAAGCGCGTCCACGTCCCACCCTTTGTCCTCGAGAACGCCTCGATAGGCCCGCCAGTAGAAGTCGTGCGCCGCGCGGCGGTCTTCGTCGTACCAGGGGGTCCAGTTCTTCGGGTCGACGATCATCGCATCCATCTGCGATGCACTGGGCATGGCCTTGTCGAGCGCCTCGCGTGCCTCGGGGCCAAGTCCCAGTCGGTCGTAGATCAGCTCCCGACGGTCGGGGGTCGCAGGCGAGGTCTCTCCCACCCATTCCTGCGACGTCGCAGCGTCCCACACGGCGAGCGCCATGTGCATCTCGCGACGAGCCGGGTCGTTGAGCTCGGGTACGGTCACGGCGGCGATGATCTCGGCTTCCGTCGGCGTCACCTCTGTCCTGCGCAGATCGAACGTGACGTTGTCGACCAGTTCGTCGGGCCCGGTGTCTCTGATCTGCTTCAGCACCTTGCGAACGGACTCGGAAAGGCGGGAGTCGACGGATGCGGTCATTCAGGAACCTCGCAGAAGTCATTGAGCGGAGCGGGGATCACGGCGTGGTCGAGGTCCGTGACATTCACACGGTAGGAGACGCTTACGACATTGGCGCGCTGCGGGATGACCTGGTCGAGGCGGTCCGATGTGATCGCGGGGAACGCCTCATCGACGAGGTAGGCACGCGGCGTCGACCGCAGCTGGAATCGTGTGCGGTAGAGATCCGCATCGGCGCTGCGCCAGCCCAACCTGTCGAGCGCGGCATCGAACGTCCGCAGCGTCTGGTCAAGGCGCGCACGCGTGCGGGCGACGGCCTCAGCCAGAGAGAATCCCTGTTCTGCGAGCCCCGCCCGGGTGAGCTGGATTGACACGAGGTACAGCGGGCGATCCGGCTCGGGCTCGAGCTGGGTCTCCGATCCGATCAGATGCGTACGGCTCTCGGACTTCGTGGTCTTGACCTCCGCATCGAAGTCCTTGAACGCGAAGTCGTGTTCCTCGGCCAACGGACCGAGCCATGCCTCGATCGCGAGAACCTCCCCCAAGGCGTCGATTGCGTGCTCGAGCACGAGCAGCTCGCCGAGCAGCCCCCGCGCGGCCTCGTCCGTGAGGCCGCGACGCCCTGCGAGCAGATCCTTGAACGAATGCACCGCGTCCGACACCGCATTGCGGAATGCTGCACCGCCCTTCATCTGATCGACGACCGACTCCATCAGAACGTAGGCCTCGTAGTGCATGTCCCGCGCCGACACCGCGAGGCGGAACCACTCGCCGCCGTCGTTGATGATGCGTGAGAAGTCCAGGCGCTCAAGCGCAGTGACGTCGGGGTCCGGACCCGCCGCGGGAGTCAGAAGCTCGATCTCCTCCTGCTGCGGAAGGATCCGCATGACGATCTGCGGGTCCGTGTGCAGCGGGAACGCCGCCTGCGCGCCCAGCCGGAAGTACGCCTCGACCGTCCGCGGATCGAGGTGCGTGGGATCGGCACCTGAAGTACCTGCATCACCCTTCGGCGTCATCGCGCAACTCCTTCTCCTCGCGTGCGGACTCATCCCGCACCGCAGCGGTCAGCAGCTGGCCCCAGGCGTCCAGCTCAGCCTTCTCACGTGAGCCCAGATACGACCCCTCGAAGTATCTCGAGTAGACGATCGTCAGCAGTGTCTTCACGAGCGGCGCGTCCTCGTTGTCGGTGCCGTCGCCGCCCGCCATGAGCGATCGGTATGCGCTGTTGATCCAGATCGTGCGGCCCTCGAGATCGAGGGTGACCGGTGATTCGGATGCCTCGACGCGCCACCGGATGGCGACAGGCCCACTCTCGTCGGCCTCGACCGACTCAGCGAAAGCCTCGCGCATCGTCGGGCTCATGCCGCGTGCCGGCTGCACGAGCGAGACAGGTCGCTTGACGTACCGTCGACTCTCGCGCCGACGGTTCTCGGCGGCCTCCAGGAACTCCTGCAATCGCATGCCGCCCGGCTGCAGCCGCGCGTCGAGCAGCGCATGCTTCGCGTCGGCGTCGAGCTCGAGACCGGCCTTCTCGGGATTGATAGTTACATGCGGTTCGAGCGATCCGTCGATGTCGACCGCGATCCGCACGTACTCGAGCTCCGGCCGGTCGACGGTGAGCGTGTTCCAGCCACCGATCTGCAGCAACCGATCGTTGCGGTAGAAATACAACCCCTGTGCCAGCCCACCGGGACGTCCTCCGAGGCGGAACTCCGGTAGCCCCGCCTGCGACGCAGGCCACACATGCGCCTCGCCGGACGCGGTGATGTTGTCGATTTCGAACGTGAGCGCTGCGGGGAAGAGGTCATTGGGCAACCTGCGGTACCCGAAGGGGTCGAGCGCGGTAACGGCGCGCGGTGCACCAGACTCGCCAAGGAACTCATCCAACACATCGATCGAGACCGCAATGGAGCCAGCAGCCAGGTGCCTGTGGAACACCGTCCCGAGGTGGGTCCGAAGCGCCGCCACTCGTTGATCGAGCCACCGGGAGCGATCGCGATTGTCGTCGCTGCTCAGAAATGTCCGCGCACCCACCCACTCGACGACCGTGCCATTCGCCCACGGGAAGTCAACGCGGAGACCCTGGAGAACATCCGCAGCATGGTCTCCGTCGAGGTCGCCGATCCGCGTCGGATCCTCGGCACCGATTGTCCGGCCGACTGCGAGCGCACCATAACGACGGGAGTAGACGTTCAACGTATTGGCTTGACTGAGGGATGCCGCCTTCAGCCCGAGTCCGAAATGACCTTGCTCCGTTTTGTCGTAGGACCTCTTGCGCGCATAGGCCATCGCGGCATCGATTTGGTCGCCATCCATCCCACGACCGTCGTCAATCACTTGGAGCCCAGTAATGGCACCGTGAGTCTCGAGGAAACGGATGAGGACGTGGGATGCGCCAGCATCGAGGCTATTGTCGACAAGGTCCGCGACGGCAGTCTCGAAGGTGTGGTGGCGACCCACCGACTTCGCGATCGACGGATCGGGTGCCACTTGTTGAAAGCCGGTGACGTGCCGCTCCGCGCTCATCAGAGATCCTCGAACCTGTTCGGATAGAGGCCGAGATTCGTTCCGTTCTCCTTGACCGTGCGGACAACGGATTCGGGAAATCCGTCGGACCGGCCCGCCTCGATGTCGACGCGGATCTCCAGCGTGTCGGGTGCTGCGCCACGCAGGTGCTCGAGCAGTTCTTCAGCGAGCACGATCACTTGTGCCCTCAGGTCCGCGCCTGGTTTGAGTTCGAGCGTCCCCCGGTAGCGGGCATTGCGGATAGGTGCTGGCGGTCGCTGCGGAGCCGGTTTGGGAGTGTGTTCTGGGGACAGGTCAGGCTGCGGATGAGGACCGGGAATGGGGACGACCGCAGCAGTCTCCCGGTCACGCTGCGCGCGCGCGAGCGCGGGTGAGACGAGAAGCATGTCGTCGGTCAAGACGGCTGGCGCGGCGTCCTCAATCGGCAAACGCAGGCCGACGAAGTCCCCGGTCGCGTCGTCATAGCCGTCGGCGAGGGCGAACCCGATACCCTCCCAGCCGAGGTCGGTCATCGCACCGGAGATCGCATCGAGGAGCACCTGCTTCTCGCGGAGCCGGGCGAGGTAGGGATACCGCGAGTGGAACTCCCACAGTTCGCCGATGCTGATGCGCCCAGCGTTCCATCTGCTTCGCAGCACGTTCTGCAGTTCGATCGCGATCGATTGCATCGAGAAATGCGCAATGACGATGTCGTTCTTCTCGAACTTGTCGCCGACCGTGCGGATCACCGACTCGGTGGCGCCGTCGGCCTTGATCTGGGATGTCGTCCACGGCTCGTTCGCCTGCGGCTGTTGCGGATAGAGCCCCCAGATCCACGTCTCACGAATGCGCTGGTCGACAGTGCGGTTGAACGTCGTCACACGGTTCTGCGCCGTCTCTGCCTGACCTTGCGTGAGGTCGAGAGTCTTTCGCGACTCATGCACGCCCCGCCAGGCGAGGTACTGGCGAACAGACTGCTCGAGATCGGTCCATCGCGACTGGTCGGGAGCGAGCACGACGACGGTGTTGACGTTCTGGCGCGGGGCGTTCCCCCTGGTCGACGCGAGCTCGCGCGTGAAAGCGTGCGCCTTCGACTCGTAGCTCTTGCCGTCGTGTACGTGCTGTGGGCCCGCCACGACGAGGCGCACACGTTCGGATTCGGCGACGTCTGCCGAATCGTCGGGTGCGAAGACGACGTCGGCGAATGCGCCGGGATGCCCCGGATGCCGGCGGATGCGGCCGATGACCTCGGCTGCGACGTCGGCCTCCGAGAACGACTGCGCGCGCTCCGCGACGGTGCGGTTGAGCGAGACCTGGAGGTCGAACCAGAAGCGGTCGCCCTCGGCGTAGAGATAGGTCGCACGCTCGCCGAGCAGCTGCAGCGCGCTGCCGAAGTTCCCAATGGTGTCGCCGGGCATAGCGACGCCAAGGAACATCCGCTTGCGCTCGACGCCCTTGTGATTGGCGCCGAGGGTCGCCGCCGACCCGACGAAGGCGGCCCGCGCGATGCGCCGGGTGAGCGCGCGCCCGCCGAACAGCGGCTTCTCCTTGTCGACGAGCACCGCCGTGGCGTTGGTCCCGTCGATGTCACTCTCGATGACCGACTTCCAGCGGTCGCCGTCGTCGAGGTAGCCAGTGAGCTCGTCGCGCACCGCGGCCGAGTCGAGCGGGATGGACCCAGGCATGATGAGCGGCGAGTCGTCGCCGGCAGCGTGTAGGGCGTGCACGACGGCGCTCATGAGGCGAAGCACGCCGCGAGTACGCTGGAATTTCTCCAGCGTCGACCAGTCGCCGTAGAGTCGGTCGAACAGCTCGGGATGGATCGGGTAGGCGCTGCGGATGCGATCCTCATACGACGACTCGCGCGTCTCGGCGGGGAGTTCCCCGACGCTGCGGCGGTAGTACTCGACGAACGTCTTTGCGGTCGCGTCGATCCGTCGCTGAGCGGCGGCGTCCGGCTCGCGGAAGAGCCGGCGCCGCACGATCTCGAACGACTCGTTGCTGCTCGCGGGCGTCCACGGCTGCGCAACGCGGGTGACGACGTTCTGCAGGCGTTCGAGCGCTGCACGGCCGTGCGCACCGCCGACTTCGAGATCGGATGCCACAGCTGCGTCATCATCGCGTCGGATGTCGGATGCCGGGATGGAGACGAGCAGCAGCGCCTGCGGTACCGACTTGACGGCCTCGGTGAGCTGCTGGGCGAAGGTGAACTGCGTCTCGAAGGTGCCGCCGACGAGGTCGTCCTGTCCGTACAACCCGCGGGCGTAGGCAACCCATTCGTCGATGAGGATGATCGACGGCGAGTTCTGTGCAATGACGGTGCGCATCGCGGCACCCGGATTGGTGCCAGTGCGGTCGGCCTCGGCGACGAGGGCGTATGCGTCGGCACCGCCCAGTTGCCAGGCGATCTCGCCCCACAGCGTGCGGATCTCGGTGCCGTCGGGCTTGGTCCACGGCTGGCCGGGAGAGAGCTCATTGCCGACGATCGCGACGCGGCGCACGTCCTGCGCGACGGCTGCGGGGTTGACGTCGAGCGCGGCGACCGCGTCTTGCACGCCCTGCGGGAAGTCGGCCAGTGGGCGGCCACTGAACAGGTGCCAGGCCGCGAGCATCGAGTGGGTCTTGCCACCACCGAATGCGGTCTGCAGGTTGACGACCGGCGCAGCGTTCATGTCGCCCGCGAGGCGTCGCACGGCGATGCCGAGCAGGTTCTTCAGACCTTCGGTGAGGAAGGTCCGCTGGAAGAACTCGACGGGGTCGTTGTAGTCGACGGATGCCTCGGCACCGGTGGCGACCTGATACAGGTCAGCCGCGAACTCCGCGCGCGCGAAGTCATTGGCCGCGATATCGGCGTGTGGCTGGAGGACATCGCGCCATGGGGTGAGCTCGGAGGACGCGAGTCCGGGCATTCCTGAGGAGGACCGGGTGTCACGGCGAGTCTCATCGGCGTAGGCCGAGCGCTGCACGTCGAGACGTGTCTTCCGCACACGGTCGGCCGCAGGACCCGACCCGATCGCACGGAGCAGGCGCTCGATCGTGTCGAGCGCGCGGTAGGCGTCGTCGGCGCTGAACGGCTTCCGGTGCGCCCACGAGTCGCGCACGGCGCGCGTCTCGCTGGCGAGGTTCTGCTCAGCGCGCGAGAGAACGTCGTTGAAGGCGTACTTGAGCGCGCCGAGCGGTTCGGTGATGACCCGCAGCTGCACCTGCGGGTCGGCGGGCGAGTACTCCTTGCCTGCGATGTCGTCCTTCGCTGCGAGGATCAGGGTCCAGTCGTGCGCGCCGGCGGGAAGGTGCGGCGAGAGCACGCGCGCGACGAACGGCTCGAGCTCTGCGGCGAGGATGTCGAGCGCACCGCCCACGCGGTCGAGGTTGGATGCCACGTCATGCCTCCAGATCGTCGAAGTCAAGGGTGGGTGCGTCGAGCGCTTCGGGCTTCTCGGCTGCGGATGCCGCGGCGGCTCGCACCTCGGGCCACGACGACCCGAGCGTGTTGAAGAGGATGCCCGCCTGGGTGAGGCCCTTCTTCTCAGCGATCGAGTAGAGGAGGTAGGCGAGCTCGTGCGCCGACGCGGTGTCGACTCCGCGCGCCTCGGCGCCTGCCAGGATGCGCCCGGCGGCGTCGAGGCCCTGCGCGGAAAGGGCACGCGCCATGTGCAGCACGACCTCCCAGAGCGAGATGCGATCGTCGGTGCGCGGGTCGTAGCTGGCCGGGAGCTCCTCCGGGGAGAACAGCTTCACCTTGCCGCCGCCGCTGGAGACCGCCCCGCCGCGCGCGAGGGCAGCAACTGACGCGTTCTTTGCACTGGCGAGGGTCTCGGCCTCGCCGTACGAGGCGACGTCGAAGCCATGCGTCTCGAACCACGCCACGCACCAGCGTGTGTCGTCGTCGAAGTCGCCCTCCTGCGCGGAGAGCACCTCATCGAGCACGCCGTTGATCGCACGCAGCGCGTCGCGCACACTCATGGCTTCGCCGGACGGTTCCACAACGCGCGCATACCTCGAGAATGTCGCCATGCCGGGACCGATCGCGGCCTGGGCCATGTCGACCGGTGCGACGCTGCCCTGCTGCAGATCACGCAACGCCTCGGGAAGCGTGGCCTTCAGCTCGGCGAGGACTCCGCGGCGATCGATGATCGGCGCGTCGGTGGGACGAGGGCGAAGCGCGAGCACGATCGAGGACGCCAGCGCGTTCGTTCCCGACGCGATCATGCGGTTGCCGAGCTCGGAGCGCACCGGCCAGGTCGCCGTCACGGTCCACCCTGCGCGTACCATGCTGCCGAGGATGGTCTCCCATCCCGTCGAGGCCGTTCCACTCGCGTCCGTCTCGGACTGTTTGAACGCGTAATACACCGTGATCGGGAACTGGTCCGTCGCCGTCTCGCGAGCGTGCTCGAAAACGTGCTCGAAGCCGTCCTCAAAGAACGATCGAGCACCATCCTTGCCACCGTGGCGATACGGATTGGCGACCAATTCATCTGCCTTGGGAACGAGCATCGTCTGGGTCAGTTTCGCTTGCACTGAACGCAGCGAGCGGCGCAGCCAGACGTAGAAGAAGTCCGACAGGTCCGAGTAACCGATGTTGTCGTAGTACGGCGGATCCGTGGATATCAGCACACCCGCGTACGGCCGGTTGGCCGCATCCTGCTGCACAGCCACCCCGGCTGTCCGCGCTGGCAGCCGTTCTAGTGTCGTAACCACATTGCCGATCTGACGGGACACCGTGCCCGCTGCCTCACCGAGAAGGGCGCCCTCCGCGAAGTCCCAGATCATTGGGATTGCTTGCCGCGCGAAGAGATGACCAACACCTTCGTTCTTCGGATCGCTCCGCCACGAGCAGAGCGCATTCTGGTAGTCAGTCGACTTGGATATCGCGAATCCCAGGTAGGTGGCGACTGCGTCGGCGTAGGCGGCAGCGCCGGAGCCGCCCTGCTCGAGGCGGTCTCCCTCGTCGAGGCCTGCGGCCAGGGCATCCTGCAGCACCCGCTCGCGCGCTTCGCCGACGAGGTCGCTAAAGGTCGTCAGCGCCGTCAGCTGTCGGTTCGTGAACAGCGACGCGAAGGTGCTCATGCCGTAGTTGGGCGTCTTGAAATCGCGCGGGTTGGCGGCGAGGTCTCCGAGCGGGACATCGACGGGCACGGGCACCGAGGCCGCATCGACGTCGGCGGGCGTCGGCGCCGTATAGATGCGCTGCCGCTTCCCTTCTGCGACTATCGCCATCAGATGCGTACCCAGTCCGTGGTACTTTCCTTGCGCCCGGATGTACTTCAGCGGGACGGCAGAATCGCATCCGATACAAGTTGCACCGAGCCTGCCGACAGTGCCGTCGTCATCTTTCGTCGGGGCATCCTTCGGGTCGTGACCGATCGAGTACTCCACCCGTCCGTCGACGACGGTGGGGACGACGTACGCCTCCTTGCCCTTCTTCTTGCCGAGCCACCACGAGCGAACGAGGGGCATCTCGATGCCGCAGGCGGGATTGGGGCAGGTGACGGTGCGGGCCCAGATCCAGGCGATGACGTTCGCCTCGGTGCCGTCGTCGAGGCGCGCCTTCGGGTAGAGGTGTCCGATGCGCGTCTGCGCCTCGTCCCGCATCCATTCGCCGTAGCGGCGCACGTCATCCGCGAGGCCGGTCGCCTTCGGCCAGTGAGTGCGGGTGCCCTCCGCACCAGGGAACACGGGCGGGCGGTCGGCAAAACGCGGGGGGATCTCGATGAGCGCCTTGTTGATGAGTACGGCGACCGGGTTGAGGTCACTCGCGTGCGCTTCGAGTCCGAGCCGCTGCGCCTCGAGCGGGATCGTCCCACCGCCAGCAAAGGGATCGAGGATGGCGGGCGGGTTGCCATCGGTCGAGCGGCGGATCTCTGCGCGCACCTCGTCGAAGAGAGCCTCGTCGCCGAGGTTGTCCCAGTCGACCATCCGAGTGATGAGGTCGAACAGACGCTCGCGCTCGGCGTCGACGCGCGCGGCGGCGTGCGCGGCAGCGTCCTCAACGCCGCTTTTCTCGGCCTCGGCGCGGTACTCGTCGAGGTTCTCGCCCGGGTCGTCGACAAGCTGCGCGAAGAGCACGGCGCGCGCGGTCGCGAGCGGGCGACGAGCCCACCACAGGTGCAGCGTCGAGGGGTGCCCGTGACGGATCGACTTCTCGCGCGCGGACTGCGCATTGATCGCCTCGAGCGGCAGCGCGACCTCGATCAGCTTCTTCTTGGACACCAGACTCCCCAGACACGTACCAGCGGCCGTCGTGCACGGGTGGAGCATTCTCCGGCCAGAGACTCTTCCTTTCTATCGCATGGACACGGCTTCGTTCGCACGGCGTTGTAGGGTCCGGCATGTCCGACGCTGTGCGTACGATCACAGCCATGACGTACCTCGCCGACGCAGACGATGCGGATACGACCACGCCGGTCACCGTGGAGCTGCAACCCGACGCATCGATCCTTGCGGCCATCGGTCGCGGGCACGACCTGGCCTCCGCCATCGCCGACCTCGTCGACAACAGCATCGATGCCGGTGCGACGCGCATCGGCGTCCAGTTCGTGACGAAGGACGCCCGTGTGAAGTCGGTGCGGATCCGCGACGACGGGTGCGGCATGACCGGCGACCAGTTGCAACACGCGATGGCGCTCGGCGGATCCGAGAAGCAGGGCACGGGCAAGCTCGGACACTTCGGCGTCGGGCTCAAGGCCGCGTCCATGAGCCAGGCGACAATGCTCGCAGTGTTCTCTAGCACGGGGTTCGCGCCAGCGGCCGGGATGCGACTTCACCGTGAGCAGTCCGGTCCGCAGATCCAGGCCGAGGTGGTTCCCGCGTCAGCCGCGGCGAATGTACTGCGGCTGCGCGGGTTTGACACCGACGCGGGCACGCTCATCGAGTGGTACGGGTTGGAGAGCGTCTCGGAGGCGACGGGGTGGCATGCGCGCCGGAAGTGGCTCGAGACCATGATCACTTCGCTGCGCGACTCGCTGGGCATGACGTTCCACCGCCTGCTCGCCGATGACGGTCTGCGGATCGAGATCCAGGAGGTGGACGAGACGACCGCGGAGTCGGGCCCGCCTCGCGCAGTGAAACCCGTCGACCCGTTCGCATTCGAGCAGTGGGGCGCCGCTGGCTACCCGCGAGCGCTGTCGGTGCCTCCGTCGACGGGCGGGGCGATCTCTGCACTTTTCTTCGTCCTGCCGCCTGGGGTGGAGGCCCCGAGTGCTCGGATGCTGGGCCGATCGCGGGCACACTGGCAAGGGCTCTACGTGTACCGGAACAACCGGCTGCTGCAGGCGGGCGGCTGGCTCGGGCTTGCCGAGAGATCGGATGCGCTGCAACTGGGCCGCGTGATCCTCGAGTTCGACGACGACGCGCGCTGCGCAATCGCGATGAACGCCGAGAAGCGCGGCGTCGTACTGCGACCATCCGCAGTGCAGGCGCTCGAGAGCGCACACGAGGGTGGCTTCACGCTCAACGGGTACTTCGCCGAGCTGCGTGAGGTCTGGACGAATTCGCAGAAGCATGAGCTCAAAGCGCAGCCTGTCGCACGCCCCGGCGACGGAGCGCCCGATGGATTGCTGCCGCTCGTGACGAGCACAATCGGTGTGCGTGATGAGGATCCGGCACTGAGCTTCGTGATTGAAGCTGTACCGCCGGGGGCGCTGTACGCGTTCGAGCCGGGCACGGGCATCGTAAGGATCGCTCCTTCGCTCGCAGCGCGGTCGGATCTCGAGCTGCTGAAGACGAGCCTGTTCCTCCTGCTCGAGCCGCATGTCGGCAAGCAATGGCTCGCGGAGCACACCCGGCGGAAGCTAGACGTGGTGCACGCGGCGTTCGCCGCAGCGGTATCGGCCTCAGTTGTGGCACCGGATTCCGCCGCTGTTGCGGACGGGGGCGAGAACGAACCCGAGGAGATCGCGCGAGACTTATCCGAGGACGCGGAACCGAACGCACCACCCGACCTGGCGGACGAATCGGCAGGCGAAGAGCCGCCCGCGTTGATCCGCACGACGATCATCCACACCGCGGACCAGGATGAGCCGTTGGGAGACCCGGCTGTCGCGAACGTTCACGTCGACGAGGACCCCGTCAAGGACTACATGGCTCGGGCAGGCCGTGCTCCACTCCTCAGCGCTGACGAGGAAGTGGAGGTCGCTCGACGGATCGAAGTCGGCGTTCTCGCGGCCGAGCGCCTGCGTACGCTGGTACCCACTGATCATCCGCGCTCGTACCCGCGTGAGTTGAGGATGCTCGTTCGCGACGGCGAGCACGCGATGCAGACAATGATCGAAGCGAACCTCCGGCTCGTGATCTCGATCGCGCGGAAGCATCTCGGTGGTGGGATGGAAATGCTCGACCTCATCCAGGAAGGCAACATCGGTCTCCACCGTGCGGTCCAGAAGTTCGACTATCGGCTCGGGAACAAGTTCTCGACGTACTCGACGTGGTGGATCCGACAAGGCATGACCCGGGCGATGGCCGATCAAAGCCGGCTGATACGGTTTCCTGTTCACATTGTCGAGAAGCTCCCGAAGGTCGCGAAAGCGTGGGAGGAATCGACCGGCACCATCGAGCAGCGGCTATCGGCTGTCGCAGCGCAAGTCGAGGAAGCACCGAAGGCGTTGCGGTCGATCATCGACAACATGTATCCGCCACTGTCCCTCGACTATCAGCGGGCGATCGATGCGGGAGATGACACGGTCGAGTGGGGCACACTCGCAGACCAGGTCGTCGATACCGAGGCCTACGGGCCCGACGACGTCGCTACGACGCGGGAACTACCTCGCCGCATCGCCACGGTCTTGGGCAGTCTGCCCGAGCAGCACAGCGAAATCCTCCGGCTGCGGTTCGGCCTCGACGGGAAGGACGCGCAGACCCTCGACACGATCGGCGATCACTTCGGCGTCACGCGGGAGCGCATCCGCCAGATCGAGAAGAAGGCGCTGACCAGACTCGAGGAGATCGCGCCCGCGTTTGACTTGAGGGAGTACCTTCAGTCCCCCTGATATCGTACTTATGCATGAATGTCGGAGGGAGTATCTAGTCTCGATAGTATGAGATATGTTCCTTCCGCAGCTCGTTTGAGGACGTGCGACACCACGTTAGGTGCGGCGGCGCGACCGCCGCGGCCGGCTAGGATTGGGCACCGTGGCTGACGACATCCGGGTACTCGATCTCTTCGCCGGAGCCGGCGGGCTTACTGCTGGCTTTCACAAGGCCTCTGCGCGTTTCGTCAGTGTCGCAGCGGTGGAGAAAGACCTCGCCGCCGCCGCTTCGTATGAGGCCACGTTCGGTGACGGTGTCGTGTTCGCAGGAGGCATCGACGAGTGGCTCGACACCGCGACGATGCCCGAAGACATCGATGTCGTCGTCGGCGGCCCACCCTGCCAAGGATTCTCCACGCTCGGCAAGCGACAGGAAGAGGACCACCGCAACGAGCTGTGGCGCTCATACGCGCGCACGATTCTCGCAGTGAAGCCAAAGTACTTCGTCGTAGAGAACGTCGCAGTCTTCGAGAAGTCTCGTCAGTTCCAGGACTTCCACAAGGCCACCGAGCCGGGCGAGTTCCTTGAGGACTATCACTTCCAGCACCGTGTGCTGAACTCGGCAGATTTCGGTGCCGCGCAGTCCCGTAAGCGAGCGGTGCTCATTGGATACAGGCGGGATCTCCCCTTCCCAGGTTTGCCGGAGCCCACGCACAACTCCGAAGGCACCGGTGGACTGCAGCGCTACGAGTGGGTCAAGGACGTCTTTGCGCGTATCCCGGTAGATCCCGACAGGGACGACGTGTTCGACACCAAGTCCATGATTTTCGCGGGCAAGACTTTCGCCGGGGCCTTCACCCCGCGTGAGCTTCATTGGAGCCGCAACTATACGACGAAGTCTTTGGAGCGGTTCGAGGACATTCCTGCGGGCGGCAACCGGTTCAACATCGATGAGTCACGATTGCCGGAGTGCTGGAAGAAGCACAAGACCGGCTCAGGCGATGTCATGGGCCGACTGCATCTCGACCGCCCGTCGGTGACGATCCGAACGGAGTTCTTCAAGCCGGAGAAGGGCCGTTACCTGCACCCGACGAAGAACCGCGCGATCACCCACTATGAGGCGGCCATGCTTCAGGGCTTCCCACTGAACCACCAGTTCGTCGGCTCGAAGACTGCCATCGCACGCCAGATCGGCAACGCCGTGCCGATCCCTCTGGGCACCGCCGTCGCGCGACAGCTACTGACGGTCCTGTGAGCGACGCGAGCGATTCCCTATTCGACCTGTCGCAGCCTGACGTCGACGAGCGTCCCACTCCCCCGCCGGCGGCCGCGCCGATGATGTCCGCCGCTCAGCGCGCCAAGATCCGTGCACTCTTCGGTGAGCTCGGCGTCACGACTGCGCGCGACCAGTTCGCCGTCGTCAAGGAACTCACGGGGACGACGATCGCGTCCGTCGCGGAGCTCACCGCGGCAACGGCGCATCGCCTGAGCGAGCGCCTCGCTGCTCGCGTGCGCGATGCTGGCAAGACCCGCACAGGCAATTCGTGGGACGACCGCGAGGAAGACACCTGGATCGACCGGCTGTGATCGGGCGGGCGTCCGGGGCCCATCGAACCCGACCTCCGAGCATTCATGGCCTGGACCCAACATGAGGAATCACACGACCACCCATACACCACATCCGAGGACTGGACGCCTCTATAGGGGCTGAGACCTGCTCTCTCAGACTTCAGTCAACTACGGTCGCCGACAACCACCCACATCGTCCGTCGCCCGCGTTGACGTCGCCCGCCCAGTGTCCGACACTGTCCCCACACTGGTGATCAACCACCCGCGAGCGGAGGCCAGAGATGGGCACCATCACCTCGTACGAGACGTCGAAGGGCCGCCGCTACCGCGTGCGCTATTACAAGCCGGATCGGACCGAGACGCAGAAGCGCGGCTTCACGACGATGCGCGACGCGCAGCTGTACCTCTCCTCGGTCACGGTGTCGAAGTCGAAGGGCGAGTACATCGATCCCGCAGCGTCGCGGGTGCCGGTCCGGATGTTTGCCGACAGCTGGCTGCGCTCCAAGCAGCCGCCGATGTCGAAGCCTTCGTACTACATGACCCTCGAGCGGGCATGGAAGAACCACGTCGCTCCCGTCTGGGGAGACCGCGAGATCTTCACGATCCGGCGCTCTGAAGTGCAGGACTGGGTGTCCGAACTCGCGACAGAGAAATCGAGCACCGTCGTCATCCGGGCGCTCGGCGTCCTCGCCGGCATCCTCGACGTCGCCATCGATGACCGACGACTCGCGACCAATCCCGCCCGCCAGATCCGCAACCTCCCGCGAAGGGGGCCGGGCAAGCGCCGCGTCTACCTCACGCACGACCAGGTCGCGACCCTCGCCGCGTGCTCGGCGCACCCGGCCATGGTCCTGACGCTCGCCTACACAGGCCTGCGCTGGGGCGAGGCGACTGCACTGCGGGTACGTGCGGTGAACCGGCTTCGCAAGCGCTTCATCATCGAAGAGAACGCGGTGATGATCGGCTACGAGATCCACGTCGGAACGCCAAAGACGCACAAGTCGCGCTCGGTCCCCTACCCCGACCGCCTCGCGTCGATGATCGAGCAGGCCTGCGCCGGCAAAGGCCCCGAGGGGCTGCTCTTCGGCGACGGCGAGCACCACATGCGCAACTCGGGCAGCCAGGGCTGGTTCGCGAACGCCGTGAAGCGGGCGCAGGCGATCGATCCGTCGATCCCGCGGCTCACGCCGCACGACCTGCGCCACACTGCCGCCTCACTCGCGATCAGCTCGGGCGCGAACGTGAAGGCCGTGCAGCGGATGCTCGGTCACGCGTCAGCAGCGATGACCCTCGATACCTACGCCGACCTCTTCGACGACGATCTGGATGCCGTCGCGTCGCGCCTCAACGACGCCATGCCGCTCGTGCCTCTGCCGACCGGCCCGCAGACCCGCTACCCCCGGCCGCAGTGACCGCGCAGAGCAGATTGCTCAGCTTTCGACGAGGCTCGCGGCCGCGCGGAACGCTCGATTTCGACGCTCTGAGACGTCAAAAGAGGCCCTCCGCAAACCACTGTCGTCGACTCATAGTGTTCTCAAATGCGGGCAAAAAGCGGGCAAAAGCGGTTTTCGAGTGGTCCGACCACGGGATAAATCCCAGGTCAGAAGCGAAAAACAAGTGTGCCCCTGGAGGGATTCGAACCCCCGACCCGCTGCTTAGGACGCAGTGGCTCTTCCACTGAGCTACAGAGGCAGGCGCGATCGAGTCTAGTCGGCGCGGACACCGGGACCGGGTGTCCACCGCCGCCGGATAGCGATGTCGGAGGCCCCGCGTAACGTGCAGGGTATGAGCTTCTTCACGACGGCAGACCCTACCGGGGATGTGTTGTGGAGTGATCCGGAGCTGCGGACGGCGCACCTCGAAGCGCGGGCAGCAGAGGCCCTCGCTGGCGGAGTCGACGAAGAAGACGCGTTCTGCCCGCCCGACTGGACCCCGGCCGAAGCCGAGGACTATGTCGATGCGTTGCTGGACGTGGAGGGCACAGCCCGCGCCGCGCGCGCGTTGTGCGCTCAGCAAGACGCGGCATTCCACGCGACTCTTGTCCATGCCGCCGCGGCACCGGATGCCTGGGTGGGGCCCGACCCCACCCTCGACCCGGCATGGCGCGACCCTCGCGGCCGCTCGGTCGGAGACGTCCGTGCAGACCGTCGCGATCTCGCAGTACGCGCCGCCGCAGCCGACGTGGGCGCACGCGTGCACCTGACCGACAACCAGGTCCGCTCGCGCGCGTACCGCGCGAAGGTGCTCTCCACCCGCACGCCGATCACGTGGGAGGCCTGCCTCGCCGGATCGGTGTCAGAGCAGAACATGGCGATCACGGCACAGATCGCCGCGTCCCTGCCCGACGACGCACCAGAGGTGTGGGCCGTGTTCGACGACGCGATCAGCGAACCGGCAACCCGCCTCGCGCCGGGGCGGTTCCGGCAGCGCGCCCGCACCGCACGCGAGCGCGCACACCCCGAGTCGCTCACCGAGCGGCACCAGCGCGCGGCGACGGGCCGGCGCGTCGACGTGGAGGCCCACTTCGACGGGATGGCGTTCGTCTCTGCGTACGTGCCCGCGGCCGACGCCTATTCGGTCGACCAGCACCTCGCCGACCTCGCTGACCACCTCGCCGCCGCGCCGGGTGAAACGCGCACGCGCGCGCAACTGCGCGCCGACGCGTTCGTCGATCTGCTCACCCGCTCCCCCGAGACCAACCCTGACGCTTCCGCAGGCACCCCGGCCGCGACCGTGCACATCACGATCCCGGCCCTCGCGCTGCTCGGTCACTCCGACGAGCCCGCGATCCTCGACGGATACGGCCCCATCGACCTCGACACCGCCAAACAGCTCGCTGCGGGCGCGAGGAGTTGGACGCGTGTGCTCACCCACCCGTTCACCGGCACCGTCGTCGACGTCGAACGCCGCTCGTATCGCGTCCCGGCCGACCTCAGGCGGCTGCTCACGGTGCGACATCCCACCTGCGTCTTCCCCGGGTGCACTCGTCGAGCCAAAAACTGCGACATGGGCCACCGAAAACGGTGGGCCGACGGCGGCACGACCTCGGAAGAGAACCTCGCGCCGCTGTGCGAACCGCACCATCACGTCAAAGACGAGACGCTCTGGCAGTTGCTCCGCACCCTCGATGGGCTGCGGTGGATCTCGCCGAGCGGGTACGAGACCGACATCGACCCGCCGCCGTTCTAGGCCTGATCTCGATACACCGGCGCTACGCGCCGGCACTCGATCACCGATGGGGAACCCGGGGCTCCACCCGGCACTCGATCACCGGAGGGATGTCTGCGCTACGCGCAGGCACGCGATCACCGGATGGTGTCGGTGCTACGCGCCGGCGCTCGATCACCGGCCGCCCCGCGGGCACAGCGCACACAGCACCGACGCCCCCACTGCCGGAGCAGCGGGGGCGTCGGGATGGAACGAGGCGACTCACCAGAGCCAGGTGCGCTCACCGACGATGCGACGCCAGGTCGGCGCGAGGCTGATGCGCTGATCAGCGACCGCGAAGAACGCGATGGCCATGATGCCCATGTCGATGATGTGGCTGTCGATCAGCGGGTTGGTGGCACCCGTCAGCGTCAGCGGGAACTCCGCCAGGTACATGAACAGCAGCATCGCGGCACCCGCGATCGCACCGATCCGCACGCCGATCCCGAGGATCAGCGCCGCACCGACACCGAGCAGTCCGAGCATGAACAGCCAGTCGACGAGCGCGTTGCCGGCGAGCGCCGCGAACACACCCGCGAAGGGGCTCTCGGTCGTCGCGTTCGTGAGGAACCCGGTCGTCGGGCTGCCGCCGTTCAGCCAGGCACGCTCAGCCGGCGTCGAGAAACCGAGACCGAAGGTCTTGTCGAGGAAAGCCCACAAGAAGTAGAAGCCCATGAGGATGCGCGTGATCGCGATCGCGGTCGGCAGCGCGGCACGGGTGGCGACCGGAGCATCGGCCGGGGTGACGCCCGGAAGAACCGGGGCTGCAGTGGGGGCGGACATGATGTGGACCTTTCTCGTTGTTCTCAGTGCCTCCGTGATCGGCACCGTTTCGATGACTTGAGTCTCCTCCCGCTGGAGCCCTACCTGAGAAAACCCTGTACGCCTCCTCAATGTGGTCTGACCACATGCGGGTGACAGTTGTGGGAATCATACGAACGCATGCGAAACGCGCCCCGCGGCGGCCCCGCGCCACCCCGCACTAGGGTCGAATCATGCGCGCGCATCCGATCCGCGGCACGATTCGCAGGGCATCCGCGGCGCTCGCGGCCGCAGCGATCGCCGCCGCCACGCTCGCGGGGTGCGCAGCCACCGAGTCGACGCCCGACGCGAACGCCCCGGCGCTCCCGCCGGCCGGCGGCGCGCTCGACTACCAGCTCGGTGGAGCGTACGACCCACCCGCCGGCGTGCAGATCGTGGCGCGCGACCGCGCGGCATCCCCCGCCGACGGCCTCTACAACATCTGCTACGTCAACGCGTTCCAGACCCAGCCGGGCGAGCTCGACCGCTGGCCCGACGCGCTGCTCCTGCACGAAGACAAGGACACACTCGTCCACGACCCGGACTGGCCCGACGAGGTCATCCTCGACACCCGCCAGTCAGCGAGCATCGCAGACGTCGTCGTCCCGTGGATCCGCGGCTGCGCCGACGACGGATTCGACGCCGTCGAGTTCGACAACCTCGACACCTACACGCGCACCGGCGGCGCGCTCACTCGCGACGACAATCTCGCCCTTGCCACACTGCTCGTCACGGCCGCGCACGACGCCGGACTCGCAGCCGGGCAGAAGAACGCGGCAGAGGATGCCCCGCTGCTGCACAGCCGCGCCGGGTTCGACTTCGCCGTCACCGAAGAGTGCGTCGCCTACGACGAGTGCGACGCGTACACCTCGGTCTACGGCGAGCACGTCCTGGCGATCGAGTACCCCGACACGCTCACGGTGCCGTTCGCGCAGGCGTGTGCGGCACCGGGGCGCCCGGCGTCGCTCGTGCTGCGCGACCGCGATCTCGTCACGCCGGGCGAGGCTGGGTATGCGTATGAGAGATGTGGTTGATCTCGATACACCGGCGCTGCGCGCCGGCACTCGATCACCGGAGGGGGCCCGGGGCTGCGCGCCGGCACTCGATCACCGGAGGGTGAAGATCAGTGGAAGATCCGTCGCCACACGTTCGTGTCGGCAAGATCGAGCAGCTCGTCGCCGCGTCCCGAGAGCACGGTCTTCAGCGCCCACAGCGTGAAGCCCTTCGCCTGCTCGACGGTGATCGACGGCGGCATCGACAGCTCTTCGCGCGCCGTCACGACATCGACGAGCACCGGCCCGTCGGTCGCGAGAGCCCGCTCGAGTGCCTCACGCAGCTGCGACCCCTTCTCGACGCGGATGCCCGTGATGCCGACCGACTCCGCAACGGCGGCGAACGACGGGTTGTCCAGCGTCGTGCCGTAGTTGACGATCCCGGCCGCCTTCATCTCGAGCTCGACGAAGTTCAGCGACGAGTTGTTGAACACGACGATCTTGATCGGCAGGTCGTTCTGCTTGATCGATAGAAGGTCACCCATCAGCATCGCGAGTCCCCCGTCGCCGGCAAGCGCCACGACCTGCCGCGACCGATCCTCCGCCTGCGCACCGAGCGCCTGCGGCATGGCATTGGCCATCGACCCGTGCAGGAACGACCCGAGTAGCCGCCGCTTGCCGTTCATCTTCAGGTAGCGCGCCGCCCAGATGACGGGGCTACCCACATCGGCCGTGAACACGGCATCCTCGTTCGCCAGCTCGTCCAGCAGTGCCGCGACGTACTGCGGGTGGATCGGCGCTTTGCCGTCGTCGACCGCGAGCTCATCGAGCTGCTTGCGCGTCTTGCGGTAGTGCTCGACGGCATCCTCGACGTGCGACGAGCTGCGCCCGGCATCGATCAGCGGCGCCAGCGCAGCAGCGGTCTCGCGGACTCCCCCGACCAGTCCCACATCGATCGGCGTGCGCCTCCCCAGCTGCTCACCGCGCAGGTCGACCTGCACGATCTTCGCCTTCGCGGGGTAGAACTGCCGGTACGGGAAGTCGGTGCCCAGCATCAGCAGCGCGTCGCACTTCTCCATCGCGCGATACCCCGACGCGAACCCGAGCAGACCCGTCATGCCGACGTCGTACGGGTTCTGCCACTCGATGTGCTCCTTGCCGCGAAGCGCGTGCACGATCGGCGCCTGCAGCTTCTCGGCGAGCGCGATCACCTCGTCGTGCGCCCCGGCGACGCCCGCACCGGCGAGGATCGTGACGCGCTTGGCACCGTTGAGCACTTCGGCCGCCGCGGCGAGCGACGCGGCATCGGGCAGCACGACCGACGAGGTCGCCGCGATCGGCGCGGTCGCGCGCCGGGCCGGTGCATCGCGGAAGAACACGTCCCCAGGAACCACCACGACGGCGACGCCGCGCTTCTCGACGGCCGTGCGCATCGCGATCTCGAGCACCCACGGCAGCTGCGACGGATCGCCGATGAGCTCGGTGTAGACACTGCACTCGCGGAACAGCTCTTGCGGGTGCGTCTCTTGGAAATACCCGCTGCCGATCTCGGCCGACGGGATGTGCGACGCGATCGCGAGCACCGGTACGCGGTTGCGGTTCGCCTCGAACAGACCGTTCACGAAGTGCAGGTTCCCCGGCCCGCACGAGCCCGCCACGACGGCGAGTTCGCCGTTCAGTTCGGCATCCGCACCGGCTGCGAACGCCGCCGCCTCTTCGTGCCGCATGTGCAGCCAGCGGATGGATCCGTCGCGCCGCAGCGCGTCGGTGAACGCGTTGAGCGAATCGCCCGGCAACCCCCAGATCCGGTCGATACCTGCTCGCCCCAGGGACTCGATGAAGAAATCTGCCACATTCGCCATCCCGCCACGCTACGCCGTGGCTCTCACAAAGCGCACCCTCCACAAGAGAGCAAAAGGTTACGCACCGACACACACGGCGGCTCTGCACGGAAACATCGCGTCTCTACCTTCGGAACACCGGCGATCCGGCCGGGACAATCCACGAAGGGTGCACCACATGAGCTACGTCAAGCCCGCAGAACTGGTCACCACGGTCATCGACGCCGGGGTCGCGAAGGTGATGCTGTCCACGCGCGACACGATCGTCCGCTCCATCCTGGGCGGCGCGCTGCTCACCCTCGCGGCGGCCTTCGCCGTCACCGTCAGCGTCAACACGGGCATCCCGCTGCTAGGCGCGCTACTGTTCCCGGTCGGCTTCATCATGCTGTACCTGCTGGGCTACGACCTGCTCACGGGCGTGTTCGTCCTCGCACCCCTCGCCTGGATGGACAAGCGCCCCGGGGTCACCATCGGCGGCATCCTGCGCAACTGGGGCCTCGTGTTCGTCGGCAACTTCATCGGCGCCATCACCGTCGCCGTCCTCATGGCGATCGTCGTCACCTTCGGCTTCTCCGACGCGCCGAACGCCGTCGGCGAGGCGATCGGCCACATCGGCGAAGGCCGCACCGTCGGCTACGCCGAGCACGGCTTCGCCGGCATGCTGACGCTGTTCGTCCGCGCCGTGCTGTGCAACTGGATGGTCTCCACCGGCGTCGTCCTCGCGTTCATCTCGAAGGACGTGATCGGCAAGATCATCGCGATGTGGATGCCCATCATGCTCTTCTTCTACATGGGCTTCGAGCACTCGATCGTGAACATGTTCCTGTTCCCCTCGGGCCTCATGCTCGGCGGCGACTTCACGATCGGCGACTACCTCATCTGGAACGAGATCCCCACCGTCCTCGGCAACCTCGTCGGCGGCCTCGTCTTCACCGCCATCCCGCTCTACCTCACCTACGCCCGCGGCGGCGCGCAGCGGCGCCTGCGTCGTGGCGAGGTGCAGGATGCCCCGGCCGCCGGCCCCGCAGAGCCGGTCGCCGAACCCGCGCTCACCCACTGAGTCCCGTCATCGAGATCGCGTCAGGAGCAGTCATGAAGCACCTCGTCAACAGCCGGAAACACACCGACGGTCTGGGCGAAACAGCACCCGCGTACGGTGACCGCATGCTTGCCGGTGACACGAACGACGCGCACATCGTCGTCGTCGGCGCCGGAATGGTCGCCCACCGCTTCATCGAGAGCCTGCTCAGCCGCGCGGATTCGGGCTTCCGCGTCACGCTCATCGGTGAAGAGCAGCGGCATCCGTACGACCGCGTCGCGCTGACCTCGTTCTTCGCCGGCGCATCAGACGACGATCTGACACTTGACCGCCGCATCGTCGAGGACGAGCGCGTCACGTTCCTGCACGACGACCCGGTCGTGCGCATCGAGCGCGCCGAGCACCGCGTCGTCACCCGCGCCGGCCGCGTCATCGGTTACGACCGCCTGGTGCTGGCGACCGGTTCGTACGCCGCGCGCCTCGCCGTCGACGGCTTCGACCTCGAGGGGTGCTTCGTCTACCGCACCCTCGATGACGTCGCCGCCCTGCGCACGTTCGTCGAGCGCCGCTCGGCACAGCTCGGCCGGCCGCTCACCGGCACGGTCGTCGGCGGCGGCCTGCTCGGCCTCGAAGCGGCCGGCGCCCTGCGCGGCCTCGACGTCGAGTGCACCGTCATCCAGTCCTCCGACCGCCTCATGTCGGCCCAGCTCGATCTGCCGGCCGGCGACGCGCTGCGCCGCCTCATCGAGGCGAAGGGCATCGGCGTGCGCACGGGCAGCATCACGACGCGGCTCGACCCCGACCGCACCGGTCAGGTCGCCGGCCTCGAGTTCCGCGACGGCGACTACGCGCAGACCGACGTCGTCGTCTTCACGGTCGGTGTCCGCCCCCGCGACGAACTGGCCCGCACGGCAGGACTCGCCGTCGAACCCCGCGGCGGCGTCACGATCGACGACGGATGCCTCACCTCCGACCCCGCGATCTACGCGATCGGCGAGGTCGCGAGCTTCGAAGGCCAGTGCGTCGGCCTCGTCGCGCCGGGGTACGCGATGGCCGAGGTCGCCGCCACCCGCCTGCTCGGCGGCGAGGCGGAGTTCGGCGGCTTCGACCTGTCCACCAAGCTCAAGCTCTCGGGCGTCGATGTCGCCAGCTTCGGCGACGCGTTCGCGCAGACCCCCGGCGCCCTCGACGTCGTCTACTCCGACCCGGTCGCCGGCGTCTACAAGAAGCTCGTCCTCTCCGACGACGCGAAGACGCTGCTCGGTGGCATTCTCGTCGGTGACGCCTCGTCGTACGGCGCCCTGCGCCCCCTCATCGGGCACGGCCTCGGCGGCGACCCGGCCGCCTACCTGCTGCCCGAAGGGGGCGGCGGCGCGATCAGCGCCGAGCTGCCCGACGAGGCGCTCGTCTGCTCGTGCAACTCGGTCACCGCCGGCACCATCCGGCACGCCGTGCACGACGAGGGATGCACGGATGTGGCATCCATCAAGTCGTGCACGAAAGCGGGCGCCGCGTGCGGCTCGTGTGTCGCGACGATCAAGAAGATCGTCGGCACCGAGCTGGCCAAGACCGGCGCGACCGTCAGCAACGCGCTGTGCGAGCACTTCGACATGTCGCGCCGCCAGCTGTTCGATGCCGTCCGCGTCTCGGGGCTGACGACCTTCAGCGCGATCATCGCCCGCTTCGGCACCGGCCGCGGTTGCGACCTGTGCAAGCCCGCGCTCGCGAGCATCCTGTCGACCCTCACCGGCACCCACGTGCTCGACGGTGAGAACGCGACCCTGCAAGACACCAACGACCACGTCATGGCCAACATGCAGAAGGACGGCAGCTACTCGGTCGTCCCGCGCATCCCCGGCGGCGAGATCACACCCGAGGGGCTGCTCGTCATCGGCCAGGTCGCGCAGGACTTCGGTCTCTACACGAAGATCACCGGCGGCCAGCGCATCGACCTGTTCGGTGCCCGCCTCGAGCAGCTGCCCGACATCTGGAAGCGCCTCGTCGACGCCGGCTTCGAATCGGGCCACGCCTACGGCAAGTCGCTGCGCACCGTGAAGTCGTGCGTCGGGTCGACGTGGTGCCGCTACGGCGTGCAGGACTCGGTCGGCATGGCCGTGCAGCTCGAACTGCGCTACCGCGGCCTGCGGTCGCCGCACAAGATCAAGCTCGGCGTCTCGGGCTGCGCGCGCGAGTGCGCCGAGGCCCGCGGCAAGGATGTCGGCGTCATTGCGACCGAAGCCGGCTGGAACATGTACGTCGGCGGCAACGGCGGCTTCACGCCGCGCCACGCGGTGCTGCTGGCCGAAGGCCTCAGCGATGTCGAGCTGCTGCAGGCGATCGACCGCTTCCTGATGTACTACATCTTCACCGCCGACCGGCTGCAGCGCACGGCGCCCTGGTTCGAAGACCTCGAGGGCGGCATCGACGGGCTGCGCGCCGTGATCTTCGACGACAGCCTCGGCATCTGCGCAGACCTGGATGCCGCGATCGCCCGCCACCTCGACGCGTACGAAGACGAGTGGAAGGCGACGCTGGAAGATCCCGAGAAGCTGCGCCGCTTCGCGTCGTTCGTCAACGCGCCGACGACTCCCGACCCCTCGCTCGCGTACACCGTCGAGCGCGGACAGCCCCGCCCCGCGACGCCGGACGAGCGCGAAGACTCGCGCGTCCTGATCGCCGGAACCGTTCTGGAGGTGCGCCGATGACAACCACCGCCGCGGCATCCGCTGCCGCTGACCTGGCCCCCGCCGGCTGGATGCCCCTATGCACCGTCAGCGATCTCGAGGTCGAGCGGGGCCGTGCGGCGCTGCTCGGTCAGACCCAGATCGCGCTGTTCCTGCTGCACGACGGGCGCGTGCATGCTGTGTCGAACTTCGACCCGTACAGCGGCGCGCACGTGATGTCGCGCGGTATCGTGGGCACGCGGGAGGGCATCCCCACGGTTGCCTCACCGATGTACAAGCAGGTGTTCGATCTGCGCACCGGCATCTGCCTGGACACGCAGGGCAAAGACCCGCACGCGCTGCAGAGCTGGCCGGTCGCGGTCGACGACGCGGGCCGCGTACTCATCCGATGGGAGGGCGCATCATGACCACGATGCTCGGCCTCAGCCTGACGGGCCGCAAGGTCGTCTTCGTCGGCGGCGGTGCCGTCGCCGCCCGCCGCCTGCCGCGCCTACTCGACGACGGCGCCCTCGTCACTGTCATCGCCCCGGCGCTCGGTGCCGAAGTGCAGGCGCTCGTCGACGCCGGCCGCGTCGAGTGGATCGCCCGCGACGTGCGCGAAAACGACCTCGACGGCGCCTGGTTCGTGCACAGCGCGACCGCCGACCGCCGCGTCGATGCGCGCGTCGCGGCATGGTGCGAGACGCGCCGCATCTTCTGCGTCAACACCTCTGACGGCGCGCACGGCAGCGCCCGCCTCACCGCCGAGACCCGCGCCGGCGACATCGTCGTGGGCGTCGTGTCGGATGCCGGCGTCGACCCCCGCCGCACGGCGCGCGTGCGCGACGCGATCGGCGCGCAACTGGCTGCGGGGCTGTTCCCCGTGCGCCGGCGTCGGCACACCGCCACCGGCCGTGTCGACCTCGTCGGCGGCGGCCCCGGGCCCCTCGACCTCATGACCGTGCGCGGACGCCGCCTGCTCGCCGAGGCCGACGTCATCATCGCCGACCGACTCGGTCCTGCAGGCGCCCTGCCCGAGCTCGACGCCGACGTCGAGATCATCGACGTCGGCAAGCGCCCCGGCCACCACCCCGTGCCGCAGCACGAGATCAACGAGTTGCTGATCACGCACGCCCGCCAGGGCAAGCGCGTCGTGCGCCTCAAGGGCGGCGACCCGTTCGTCTACGGCCGCGGCGGCGAAGAGCTCGCCGCGTGCCTGGCCGCGGGCATCCCCACCGAAGTCGTGCCCGGCGTCACGAGCGCGATCGCGGTGCCGCAAGCGGCGGGCATCCCGGTCACGCACCGCGGCGTGTCTGCAGGACTGCACCTCGTCAACGGACAGGCCGACATCTCGGCGACGACGCTCGCCGCTCTCGGCGACGACGCCGTCACGACGGTCGTGCTGATGGGCGTCGCCGCCCTGCCGAAGCTCGCCGCCGCGGCGCAGGCCGCCGGGGTCGACCCCGATCGCCCCGTCGCGATCGTCGAGCGCGGACATACGCCGCAGCAGCGCACGACCCGCACGACGCTCGGGCGCATGGCGCAGGATGCCGCCGACGCCGGCGTCCGCAACCCCGCCGTCGTCGTCGTGGGCGAGGTCACGCGCACGGGACTGCTGATGGGTGAGTCGCAGCTGGTCGAGCTGCCGCTGGCAGGTGATGTGAACCGGTGACCTCCCCCGACCGCCCCGCGCTCTCGGCTGCACTCGAGGGCTGCACGATCGTGATCGCCGTCGATCGCCGATCGTCCGAGCTCGCGGCTGCCCTCGAGCGGCACGGCGCGCAGGTGCGCCGTGCGCCGGCGCTGAGCATCCTGCCGCACATCGACGACGACGCCCTCATCGCCGCGACGCGCGCGCTCGTCGAGACTCCCCCCGATGTCGTCGTCGTCACGACAGGCGTGGGCTTCCGCGGCTGGATGGAAGCGGCCGAAGAGGCGGGACTGCGCGACCCGCTGACCGAGGCACTCTCCGGCGCGCAGATCGTCGCCCGCGGGCCCAAGGCACGTGGCGCGATCCAGCAGGCGGGGCTCGTCGCCGATTGGGTCGCCGAGTCAGAGACCTCGACCGAGCTCGGCGAGTTCCTGCTCGCGGAAGGTGTGCGCGGTCGCCGCGTCGCCGTCCAACACCACGGATCGGGTGCCGACGGACTCGACGACCTGTTCGCGGATGCCGGTGCCGACGTCGTCAGCCTGACGGTGTACCGGTGGGGGCCGCCCGCCGACCCGGCGTCCGTCGCCCGTTCGGTCACCGCCGCAGCGGCCGGCGAGGTCGACGCCGTCTTGTTCACCTCGGCGCCGGGCGCGGCCGAGTGGATCGCGACCGCCGTGCGCGAGGACGCCGTCGACGCGCTGCTGACGGCATCGCGCGCCGGGCGCTTGCTGATGGCGGCCGTCGGTCCGATCACGGCCGGTCCCCTCGAGGCCGCAGGCTTCGATCCGCTGATCGCCGAGCGCGGGCGGCTGGGGTCGCTCGTCCGCGGGGTCGTCACGTACTTCGGCGGCGGGCATGCGCCGCGGGCCGACACCGTCGCGGGCATCCTCGAGCTGCGCAGCGGTGGCGCGGTGCTCGACGGGAGGTTCATCCCCCTGTCGCGCACGGGGGTCGCCGTGCTGGGCGAGTTGTTCGCCGCGAACGGCGGCGTCGTGCCGCGCGCGACGCTGCAGAACGCGCTGCCCCGCTCGGGCGAGAGCACGCACGCGGTCGATGTCGCGATCGCCCGCATCCGTGAGACGCTCGAGGCGCCGGGCATCATCCGCACGGTCGTGAAGCGGGGCTATCGCCTCGACCTGAAAGAGCACGAGGTGACCGCATGACTGCGACCCTGATCGCCTGTTCGCACGGCACGAGCGACGAGGCCGGGCGCGCGGCGGTGCTCGCCCTCGTCGATCAGGTCCGGCAGCTGCTGCCGGGCGTCGACGTCGTGGATGCCTTCGTCGACGTGCAAGACCCCGCCGTCGCAGACGTCGTCGACAGCAGTGTCGCGGGCGGCTCGGCCGTCGTCGTGCCGCTACTGCTGTCGACCGGGTACCACACGAACGTCGACATCTCGCGGGCCATCGGCGCGCATCCCGGGCGCGCCGTCGCCACCGCCGCGCTCGGCCCGCACGAACTGCTCGCCGACGTGCTGGTCGACCGGCTCGCCGAGGTAGGCGCCGAGCCGGGCGATGCGATCGTGCTCGCCGCGGCCGGGTCGAGCGATCCTGCCGCGGCCGTCGACGTGGCCGCGACCGCAGATCTGCTCGCGTCACGGTTGGATGCCGACGTGTCTGTCGGCTTCGCCGCCGGCGCCGGGCGCCGCATCGCCGACGTCGTCGCGGATGCCCGCGCCGCCGGCGCGCAGCGCGTCGTCATCGCCAGCTACGTGCTCGCGCCCGGGTATTTCGCGCAGGTCATCGCCGCCGCCGGTGGTGACGTCGTCACCCGCCCGCTCGCCCCCGACACGCGCATCGCCGAGATCATCGCCGAGCGCTACCGGGCTGGGGTGGGGGCGCTGTCGGCGTAGCGATCAGTAGTGATAGCGGGCTCACCGGTCGCGATCGAGCGCGTGGCTTTCCGTTTCGCCCGACAGCGCACGCTCGTAGGCATCCAGTAACCGACGCGCGTTCGCGGGCGACCGGAACAGGTAAGCAGTCTCCTCCCACGCGGCGGAGTCGTCTGCACTGGTGCACATGAGTCTGAGTCTAGGCTCACCGGAAGTCGCGGGAGCGGTGCGGCACCCCCACCCGCAGATCTTCGAATGCGTCGGCGAGCAGGTTGGTGACCCCTTCGGGAGAGCGCTCCAGGATGCCCCGTGCGATGAGCGCCGGCGCATCGCGCAGCACCCGGCGATACCTGTCCCACACGCCGCGCGAACAGACCACGTTGACGAGCCCGTGCTCGTCCTCGAGGTTGATGAACGTGATGCCGGATGCCGTCGCGGGCCGCTGCCGGTGCGTCACCAGGCCCGCGATCTGCACACGCCGGCCCTCTTCGTGCGTGCGGATCTCGCGTGAGGTGAGCACGCCCCGGGCATCCAACTGCGCCCGGTAGTGCACGAGCGGGTGATCGTCGGTCGAGATGCCGGTCGCCCACAGGTCGGCCGCGAGGATGTCGTAGCTGGTCTGATCACCGAACAGCGGTGGCTGCACCGACACGAGGGTGCCGGACAGGAACTCGGAGCGATCCTGTGCGGCATCGCCCGCCAGCCAGATTCCCTCGCGCCGCGAGACGCCCATGCTCTCGAACGCGCCCGCCGTCGCGAGCGCCTCGACCTGCGCCTCGGTCGCTCCCGTCCGGCGGACGAGATCGCGCAGGTCTCGGAACGGTCCCTCGGCTTCGCGCGCCGCGACGATCCGCTGCGCGAGGGGCATGCCCATGCCCGTCACCGAGGCGAGCCCCAGGCGCACGGCGAACGCCCCGTCGCGCCGATGCGTGGCGGAATCGTCGGGGGCATCCGGATCGAACGGCGGCACGGGAGGCTGGTGGCGGTGGGTGCAGGTGGGGAGACCGGTCGGCCCCTCGACAAGCTCGGGGGCCAGGGGGTCTGGCTCGGGGGTCAGGGGTTCCAGGGCGGCGTCGGCGGCGGAGGCGTGGATGTCGGGGCGGCGCACGATGACGCCGTGGCGGCGGGCGTCGGCGGTGAGGGATGCCGGCGAATAGAACCCCATCGGCTGCGCGCGCAGCAGCGCCGCGAGGAACGCCGCGGGATAGTGCAGCTTGAGCCACGACGACGCGTAGACGAGCAGCGCGAACGACAACGAGTGACTCTCGGCGAAGCCGAAGTTCGCGAACGCCTGGATCTTCGCGTAGATGCTGTCAGCAACCTCGCCCACGAGGCCGTTGCGCTCCATCCCCGCGTACAGCTTCGCCTTGACCGACTCGATCCGCTCGATCCCGCGCTTGGACCCCATCGCGCGGCGCAGCACATCGGCATCCTCCCCCGACAGGTCGCCGACGGCCATGCCCATCTGCATGAGCTGCTCCTGGAAGACCGGGATGCCCAGGGTGCGCTCAAGCACCGGAATCAGCTTGTCGTGCGCGTAGGTGACACGCTCCTGCCCGAGCTTGCGGCGCACGAACGGGTGCACCGCGCCGCCCTGGATGGGACCGGGCCGGATCAGCGCGATCTCGATCGCGAGATCGTAGAACTCCCGCGGCCGCAGGCGCGGCAGCAGCCCCATCTGCGCCCGCGACTCGACCTGGAACACCCCGATCGAATCCGCCCGGCACAGCATGTCGTAGACGGCCGCCTCTTCCTTCGGGATCGCGTCGAGCGACCACTGCTCCCCCGTCGCGCCGGCGATCATGTCGAAGCAGTACTGCAGGGCGGCGAGCATGCCGAGCCCGAGCAGATCGAACTTCACGAGGCCCATCCAGGCGGCGTCGTCCTTGTCCCACTGGATGACGGTGCGCTTCTCCATGCGCGCGTGCTCGATCGGCACGACCTCGCCGACGGGGCGCTCGGTGAGCACCATGCCGCCGGAGTGGATGCCCAGGTGCCGCGGCGCCTTCATCAACTCGCTCGCGTACTCGAGCACACGGGCGGGGATGTCGTGGGCTCCCGCAACAGGCCCGTCCCACCGCTCGACCTGCTTCGACCAGGCATCCTGCTGCCCCGGCGAATGCCCCAGCGCCTTCGCCATGTCGCGCACGGCGTTCTTCGGCCGGTACTGGATGACGTTCGCGACCTGCGCGGCGCGCTCGCGCCCGTAGGTGTCGAAGACCCACTGGATGATCTCCTCGCGCCGATCCGAATCGAAGTCGACGTCGATGTCGGGCTCTTCATCGCGCAGCGCCGACAGGAACCGCTCGAACGGCAGGTTGTAGAAGATCGCGTCGACGGCGGTGATGTCCAGCAGATAGCAGACGGCACTGCTGGCCGCCGACCCGCGACCCTGACACAGGATGCCGCGGCGTCGCGCCTCGGTGACGATCCCGTGCACGATCAGGAAGTAGCCGGGAAAGTCCTTCTGCTCGATGACCGACAGCTCGCGTTCGATGCGCGCTCGGTCGGCGTCGGATGCCTCGGGATACTTGCGCGGCACGGCCTCCCACACGAGCGTGCGCAACCACGACATCGGCGTGTGCCCCTCGGGCACGGGCAGCTTCGGCAGCGCGGGCTTCGCGCGTCGCAACGGAAACGCGAGCTCGTCGGCGAGCGTCACGGTGCGCGCGACGGCACCGCGGTAGCGCCGGAAGCGCCGCGTCATCTCGGCCCCCGATCGCAGGTGCGCGCTCGCGTGTGACGGCAGCCAGCCGTCGAGCTCGTCGAGACCGCGGTTCGCGCGCACGGCCGCGACAGCCGCGGCGAGGTGCATACGCTCGGGCACGGCGTAGTGCACGTTGTTCGTCGCGAGGATCGGCAGGCCGCGGCCTGTGGCGAGCGCCGCCAGCACGTCGTTGTCGCGCGAATCGGTCGGGTTGCCGTGGTCGATCAGCTCGACCTCGACGGCATCCGCCCCGAACCGGGCGACGAGATCGTCGAGGGCTGCCGCGGCGGCCGCGGGGCCTCCCGCGGCCAGCGCCTGGCGGACGGGTCCCTTGCGGCATCCGGTCAGGATCGCCCAGTGCCCGTCGGCGCGCTCGGCCAGCTCGTCGAGGTCGTAGAGGGGGCGGCCCTTCTCGCCGCCGGCGAGCTGCGCGTGGGTGATCGCGGCGGCGAGGCGGTGGTAGCCCTCTTGCCCGCGTGCGAGCACGAGCAGATGCGAGCCCTCGGGATCGGCGACGCCGGCCCGCGACGGGGTCGGGTGGCCCCTCGACGGGGTCGGGGACCAGGTGTCGAGGGAGAGCTCGGCACCGAACACGGTCTTCAGCTGCATCGGCTCGGCGGCCTCGGCGAAGCGGGCGATGCCGTAGAAGCCGTCGTGGTCGGTGACGGCGAGCGCGTGCAGGCCGAGGCGCTCGGCCTCTTCAACGAGCTCGGCGGGTGACGATGCCCCGTCCAAGAACGAGAACGACGAGTGCGCGTGCAGTTCGGCGTACGGCACGGCATCCTCGGGCCGCTCGATCAGCGGGGGCTCGTACTTTCCGCGCTTGCGCGAGAACGCCGGGCCGTCGCCGCCGTCGGGTTCGGCCGCGCGGCCGCTGAGGACCCGCTCCATCTCCGCCCAGGTCACGGACGGGTTGTTGAAGCCCATCAGTCATACACCCCCTCCGCCGACCAGGAGCCCTCTTCGCAGACGAGCAGCCAGGCGGATTCGCCGTCGTCGACGACCTGGAACCGGTGCGCGCGACGCGCGCGGGCCTCGTCCCACGTGCGCTCGACGACCGGCCACGGGCCTGCCCACCGCCGGATGCCGCGCCGTCGCCCGCCCACAGCGAAGGCGACCGGCGCCGCCGTCAGCTCGCCGCGCCCGTCGACGGCCACCATGTCGCCGTCGCCGTCGAGCACCGCGACCGGCACCGTCTGCGCGAACACGGTCGTCGGCAGCGGCCCCGGCAGGCTGCCCGGCCACGGTCGACCGGCTTCGCCGCGCACGGCGGCACTCGTGGCATCCCCCCAGGGCACGAGCCGCTGCCGCTCGGCGAGCCATCGCCCTCCGCCGATCTCGGGCACAAGCACGCCCTGGTGGCCGAGCATCGCCTGCACGCGCGAGAGGGCATGATGCACGCGCTCTTCGGGCCCCGAGCCGAACAGTCGCGCGGTGTGGTGCGTCGCGGCATCCACGCCTTCGGGTTCGAGCCGCACGGCTGCCACGGCGCTGCGCAGACCCTGCTCGGCGAGCTGCCAGCGCACCCGGTCGACGACCGCGGCGGCGTCGAAGGCTCCGGGATGCAGCCACACGCGTGAGCTGCGATCGCCCCGCTCGCCCGTCAGCACGATGCGCAGCTCGGTGCACACGAGATCCTGCGCGCCCAGCCGCGCCGTGAACTCCTCGGCGGGAACGCGCACTCCGAAGGCCACCTGGTCGGCGAGGGCGACCGGCGGCTCGAAGGAGATCTCGCGGTGCAGCTCGGGCGGGGGCGTCCGCGCCGTCACGGGTCGCGGATCACGACCGGATGCCAGGGCGTGCAGCCGCTGCCCCCGCGCGCCGAAGCGCTCGGCGAGCCGGTCGGCGCCGAGAGCGGCCACCTGGCCCAGCGTCTGCACGCCCAGCCGGGCGAACAGATCGGCGATCCCCGGCTCGTCGTCGAGCACCGCGACCGACAGCGGGGCGAGGAACTCGGCCGCGCGACCGGCGGGCACGATCCGCATCGGATCGGTGACGCGCGTGCCCCCGCGCGCGGCCTGCTCGGCCGTGAAGACACCGTCGGCGACGCCGACGCGCACATCGACCACCCCCAACGACGAGATCGCCCCGGCGATCACCGTCGCAGCAGCCGCCTCGCCGCCGTAGTAGCGCGCGGGCCCCTTCACGTGCAGAGCGCACAGCCCCGGTGCGATCAGCTGCACCCCCGGGGCGGACTCCTCGATCGCCGCGATCAGCGGCGCGAAAGCCCGATGATCGCGCACCGGATCGGCCTCGACGACCTCCAGCTGCGGGCAACGCGCCTGCGCGTCGCGACGCCGCTGCCCGCGGCGCACCCCCTCGGCGCGTGCGGCGGCCGAGCACGCCACGACCGCGCCCTTCGCGAACACCGCGACGGGCCCCTCGTGCGGCATCTGTTCTTCGCCGTCACGATCCAGGGCCACGACGGGCCAGTCGGGCACCCATACGACAAGACTCCGCGCCGCCATCACCCCACCGCCTGCAGGGGCATGCGCACGGGCCGCGTGAGCGGATCGACCGAGATCTCGCCACGCTCATCCGGCAGCAGCACCCGCCCCGTGCGCGGCATCGGAAAACGGCGGCTGGTGACCGTCACGGTCAGTTCGCGCTCCTCCAGCAGCCCATGCCCGTCGCCGAGCCCCGACCACGACGGATCGCCGATGTCGATCATCGCCTCGGCCTGCGGCCACGGCCCCTGCACCAGCAGCACCGCCTCGCGCTCGCGCATGCGCGCGGCCAGGCGCGCGACATCGGCATCCTTCGCCCGTGCGGGCGGGCGTACCGCCACGACCGGCAGCACGTCGGCGACGGCGGCCGTCACGGCGAGCCAGCGGTCACCCGGCTCGGGCACGAGCACGAGCCTCGACAGATCGACACCCGCGGCCCGAGCCGCCTCGGCGCCCAGATTCGGCATGCCGACCGCAGCACACCACGAACCGTCCTGCGAAGGGCGGGCCAGCAGCGCGAACAGCAGCGACGTCGACCTGCCCAGCGCGTACGACGCCCCCGCGCGCAGGCCGCCGCCGGGCAGCAGCGCCGCGAGCGCCGGCGGAGCGGGCAGCACCGGGGCATCCAGCCGCCGGCCCTGCATGCGCTCCATCTGCGCGCGCAGCGCCTGCACGGCACCGACATCCGCCACGATCGCCCTCATCCCTCCAGACTAGAACTTTTGTTCTAGTCCATCAATCAGATGAGTCGAACCTATGCTCCCCCTCCGACATGCCCACTGGCAGGCCGGGGGTCGGTCAGACGGCGCTCAGGAGGTAGCTCAGGCGGCGAGCGAGAGGTAGGGCTCCCACGACGGCTCGGAGCGCTCCGTGCCGCGCACGGTCCACTGCGTGCCGCGCGGCGGCTGCGGCACCCAGCGCAGCTCCCAGGCCATCTCCTGCGGCGTGCGGTCACCCTTCACGTTGTTGCAGCGCAGACAGCAGGCCACGAGGTTCTCCCACGAATCCGCCCCGCCACGCGACCGTGGCAGCACATGATCGATCGTGGTCGCTCCCTTCCCGCAATACGCGCAGCGGTGCGCGTCACGACGCAGCACGCCGCGACGCGTCACCGGCACCCTGCGGGCACCGGGAACGCGCACATAGCGGGTGAGCACGATCACGGCGGGGCGGTCAGTGGCACCTCGGATGCCCCAGACCGGATTCTCGTCGATCCGCTCGATGACGGTGGCCTTCTCGTTCATGACGAGCACGAGGGCTCGCTTGAACGACACCACGGCCAGTGGTTCGTATCCTGCGTTCAGTACCAGAGTGCGCATGCGGTTTCCTCTCGAACGGCCGTGACGGCTTCAGCGGCCTCTCGGTGTGAGATCGCGGGGGTCGAGCGGGTGGCAGGCACGAAAAAAGGCGCTGTCATGAAGACAGCGCCTTGATTCCACGGCTCAGGCCGCGGCAGTCGTGCATACGATGCCGAAGAACGTAGCGGCCGGCGGTGTACCGGCAGAGTGCATCCATGGTGCGGATGCGGGCTCCTGCTATGTCCATCGACTCCCCCTCGACTTCTGCGAGCGTCGGGAACAGGCTAATACCTCAATGCGACACGTCGGTGACATCCGAGTGACGAAAAGCGTGTCGTCAGCCCGCGTTGGCGACCAGCCAGCTCTCCGCGTTGACCCATGCACCGTTGACGTAGATCTCCAGGTGCAGGTGCGTGCCATAGGCGCGGCCCGTGTCGCCGACCTGACCGATCAGCTGACCGGCCGAGACCGTGTCGCCGACCGACACGCGACGCGTGCCGTAGCTCATGTGGGCGTACAGCGAGGTCACGCTCTGGCCACCGATGTTGTGGGCGATCTTCACGTACACGCCCCAGCCGGGGCCGTCTTCGGTCGAGGCGACCACGACGCCGTCGGCGATCGCGTAGATCGGCGTGTACCGGTCAGCCATGTAGTCGGTGCCCTTGTGGCCGGCGTACGGCGTGCCGAAGTTGTTGAACGAGGTCAGCGGGCGCACGACCGAGCCGGCCGGTGCGATCGACTCGGCGATCGCGCCGCTGTAGGCGGCCGATGCAGTGGAAGCAGCGGCGATGCGGGCGGCGGCGGCGGCCTTCGCGGCCTCCTCGTCCTTCTTCGCCTGGATCTCCTCGGGCGTCGTCGCCGAGTAGCTGCCGCGATCAAGCGCGGCAGGAGTCGCTTCGGATGCCACGACGAGCGACTGCGCGTTGTCGGCGGCCAGTTGCTGCACGGTCGTGACGGCAGCCTCGGCGGGTGCACTGCCCACGGCGGACACCGCGGCGGGCACGGCGACGGTGGCCACAAGCCCCGCGACGGCGGCGAGCGTCAAGAGGCTGCGCATCGGGTGCGGCTTGCCCGCGGCGCGGCGGGTCGCAGCCGAGCTGCGGACGACTGCGGTGGTCTTGACGACGGGAGCCTTCGCGGCGGTGCGAAGGTTCGCGAGGCGTCGCGTGCGGCTCCGCAGAGCGGGGGTCGTCGAATCGGACTCGGGTGTCTCGTGCGACGGATCGAAATTTTCAGCCAAAGGTCCTCCGGCGCCTCCGCACGCCCTCCGCGCGGCGGAGGATCGCTGGTTCGTCGGCACTCAGTGTCGGGCACAGATGTACAGGCTTCACCGCACAGACGACGAACCCTTGAGGCAATCCGTGCGGCGGTCCGTGGCGGGCTTCTCGCCAGGTGGACTTTTCGAGGCTACCGGAAGGTAACGAATATGTCACGTTGCCCGCGGTCGATCCAGCTCTCTCCCACGAGACGTCCAGGTCCGCGCGGCGCGGCCAACCCCTGTCTGGGCGCGTCAGGCGCGCGGCGCGGCGTCGACGAGGAAGATGTGCGCGGCGACCTCGACCGGCAGCTCCAAGCCTTCGTCCTGACCGTCCATCTGCACGAGGACGTAGCCCTCGCTGAAGCGGAAGTCGCCGGATGCCCCGGGCATGACGCCCGCGTCACGCAACTGGATCAGCAGCTCCGGGTCGACCTGGGCAGGCTCGGCCAGACGCCGGATCGTGCCCGTGATCGGACCGTCCGTCTCGTTGAGATGCCGCACGAGCCCGACGACGCCGTCGTCGAACGTGTGCGCCGGCACGTCACCGAGCTGGTCGAGCCCGGGAATCGGGTTGCCGTACGGCGATTCGGTCGGATGCCCCAGCAGCTCGATCAGGCGACGCTCGACGAGCTCGCTCATGACGTGCTCCCACCGGCACGCCTCATCGTGCACGTAGGCCCAGTCGAGGCCGATCACGTCGCTGAGCAGGCGCTCGGCGAGGCGATGCTTGCGCATCACGTCGACGGCCTTCTGGCGCCCGGCATCCGTCAGTGCCAGCGACCGGTCGTCGGTCACGACGATCAGGCCGTCGCGTTCCATGCGGCCGACCGTCTGCGACACCGTCGGGCCCGAGTGGCCCAGACGCTCGGAGATGCGCGCACGCAGGGGGATGATGCCCTCTTCCTCGAGCTCGAGGACGGTGCGCAGATACATCTCGGTGGTGTCGATCAGATCGGTCATGTGGCCCTCATGCACGGTGAAGCAAGATGACACCAGCCTAGCCTTTGATACGGGCACCGGTCGTGACCACGGGTGCCGCCGACCCTAGAATCGGTCCATGGCCCATGTGACGCTGCCTCGCGAGATTCTGCCCACCGACGGACGCTTCGGCTGCGGCCCCTCGAAGATCCGCCCCGAACAGCTCGCCGCCCTCGCGGGCCCGGGCTCGGTGCTGATGGGCACCTCTCACCGCCAGTCGCCCGTCAAGAGCCTCGTCGGCCAGGTGCGCATGGGGCTGTCCGACCTGCTGCGTCTGCCCGACGGGTACGAGATCATCGCCGGCAACGGCGGTTCGACCGCGTTCTGGGATGCCGCCGCCTTCGGCCTCATCGACAAGCGCGCGCAGAACCTCGTGTTCGGAGAGTTCGGCGGCAAGTTCGCCGGGGCCGCCGCCGCACCGTGGCTCGAAGCGCCCGACGTGCGCAAGGCCGAGCCCGGCTCGCGCACGGTCGCCGAGGCCGTCGAGGGCGTCGACGTATACGCCTGGCCGCACAATGAGACCTCGACCGGTGTCGCCGCTCCCGTCGAGCGCGTGCGCGGTGACGAGGGCGCACTGACCGTCATCGACGCGACGAGCGCCGCCGGCGGCATCAACTTCCGCGTCACCGAGGCGGATGTCTACTACTTCGCGCCGCAGAAGAACCTGGGCTCGGACGGTGGCCTGTGGTTCGCCGCCGTCTCGCCCGCCGCGATCGAGCGGATCGAGCGCATCGCCGCGTCGGGGCGCTACATCCCCGAGTTCCTCAGCCTGAAGAACGCGCTCGACAACTCGCGCCTGAACCAGACGCTGAACACGCCGGCCGTGTCGACCCTGTACCTGCTCGACAAGCAGCTCGAGTGGATCAACGGCAACGGCGGCCTCGGCTGGGCATCCGCCCGCACCGCCGAATCGTCCTCTGCGCTGTACGCGTGGGCCGACTCGGTGTCGTACGCGACGCCGTTCGTCGCCGACCCGGCCGACCGCTCCCCCGTCGTCGTCACGATCGACTTCGACGACACGGTGGATGCCGCGGCCATCGCCGCAAGCCTGCGTGCGAACGACATCGTCGACACCGAGCCGTACCGCAAGCTCGGCCGCAACCAACTGCGCATCGCGACCTTCGTCTCGATCGAGCCGGAAGACGTGCGTCAGCTCATCAAGTGCATCGAGTACACCGTCGAGCGCCAGGGCTGAGCTGACCGCGGCTCGCGCGAGCTGATCGCGGCTCGCGCGAGAACAGGCAAACGCGCGGAGACAGGCCGTTCCGCGCGGCATCCTGCCTGTTTTGACGCAATCGCCTGTTTTCGCGCAGCTGCGGCAGGTCACTCCTCGGCGGGTCACTCCTCGTCGGAGTCGTCCTCGTCGTCGGCGGCGTCCTCGTCGAGCACGTCGATGTCGACACCGTCGACGTCGCCGGCGTGCAGGATCGGCGACCCGTCCTCGTCGAAGTCGGCGGCATCCAGATCGTCGAGGTCATCGACATCGTCCTGGTCGTCGTCATCGACATCGTCGTCATCGAGATCGTCATCGTCGAGGTCGTCGCCCTGATCGTCCTCGTCGCCGGCAGCCTCAGCGCGCTCGGCGGCGAGCGCCGCCTGCGCAGCCTGGTACTCGGCCAGCCGCACGGCCCACGGCACCCAATCAGGGGCCAGAAGCGCGCCGTCACCGGGCAGCAGCTCGACCTCGAGCACGGTCGGCTCGGCGTCTTCGACGACGGTGAGGCTCACCGTCCAGAACCAGCCGGGGTACCCGGGCATCGTGTTCTCGAAGCGCAGCGAGACCACGCCGCCCTCTTCGAGGGTGTAGCCCGCGGCAGGCCCGACGGTCACCGCCGGCGTGATGTCGTGCAGCGCCGCGACGGCGAGATCGTGCGACGCGAGCAGACGCTCGTCGGCGGGCTCAGGCGTCGAGGTCATCGGCTACCTTGCGCAAGATCGCGGCGACCTTCGTGCCCTGACCGGCGTTCGGGTAATGCCCACGGCGCAGGTCGCCGCCGATCTTGTCGAGCAGCTTGACGACGTCTTCGACGATGATCGCCATGTCGTCGGGCTTCGGGCGGTTGCGCTTGGAGAGGCTCACCGGGGCATCCAGCACCCGCACCGCGAGCGCCTGCAGGCCGCGCTTGCCGTCGGCGACGCCGAACTCGAGCCGCGTGCCGGACTTGACGACCGTCCCCGCAGGGAGGGCCGTGGCGTGCAGGAAGACGTCCTGGCCGTCATCGGTGGTGATGAAGCCGAACCCCTTCTCGTCGTCGTAGAACCTGACCTTGCCGGTGGGCATCGCAAACCTCGCGCTGATCGTGCCCGCATGCGGGCGCAGTGGAACGGGGGCGGATCACCCCAGGACACCAGCCTACGGCAACGGCCCGACGCAGTAGGCTGGTGCGGATGCCCCCTTCCACGCCCCAGACCCCATCCGAGGACGTTCCCGTCCGCCGGATCGACCGCATCCTCGCGTTCATGTCGCTGGGGCTGCTCGTCCTGTCGGTCGTGTGCTTCGTCGCGATCATGATCGGCTCGGCATCCGGCATGACGCACGAGGATTTCGGCGCGGGAGTCTGGCCGACCGTCGGAGCGGTCGTCTACATCGCCCCGATCGTCGCCTTCCTCCTCCTGATGACGGTGCTCATCATGACCTTCATCCGGAAGGCGCGCGCGGGCAAGGGCCGCTGACGTGACCGGCTCGGACGCACGGACGCTCGCGCACCAGCTCGCGGCGCGCGACGAACGCGCCCTGGCCGAACTGCTGGACGCACGCCACGTCTCCCCCACCGCGAGCTGGAACGACGCGTTCGACGCCGCCGAGCAGCTGCTCGACCCCGCGTCACTCGCCCGTGCGATCGCCGACCTGACGGCTGCTGAGGCCGCCGCCCTCGCGCAGGCGATCGACGGCGCCGACGTTCCCGCCGGCCCCGCCCGCGACGCACTCATCTCCCGCGCGTTGCTCGCCGACGACGGCGCGCCGTGGGAGCCGGTCGCAACGGCCTTCCGTGCGGCGGTTCCGATCGCCCACGACCCAGCGCCCGAGCCCGCATCGGCTCCGGATGCCGCCGCCGAGGCGGAGCGCGCGTTCACGGCATCCGCGTCGCTCGCCGACGTGCTGCACGCGGCGCTGACCAGCCCGCTCGGGCGCATCGGCGCGGGCACCCTCGGCGCCGTCGATCGGCGCCGGCTGATCGAGACGGGGGCGGTGTCGGATGCCGCCACCGCCGACGATCTCGTCGCGATCGCCGACCGCACGGGGCTACTGGCCGTCACCGACCGCGCCTGGCTCGTCACGGCGCGCGGCACGGCGTGGCTGCACAGCAGCACGATCGACCGCTGGAGTGCGGTGGCCGCAGCCCTCGTCGACAGCCTGCCGCCGGCGCTCCGCCGCGGCGACGGATGGCTGCCTCTGTCGGAGTGGCCCGGTGCCCACCCGTTCGACGCGGCGTGGCCCGAGCGTGCCGCGGCGCTTGCGGCGCTGCTGCAGCGCTGGGCGCTCGTGGACGGCACCGGCGCGGTCACGCCGTGGGCGCAGCCCGCCGCGACCGGTGGGGCGTTCGACGCCGATGCCCTCGCCGCGCTGCTGCCGCCCGAAGTCGACCGCGTGTACCTGCAGAACGACCTCACGGCGATCGCGCCGGGCTCGCTCGCTCCGCACCTCGACATGCGCCTGCGCTCGATGGCGCGGCGCGAGTCGCGCGCGCAGGCATCCAGCTACCGGTTCACGGCCGAGACGCTCGCCGATGCCCTGACCGCGGGCGAGACCGCCGATTCGCTGCGCGCGTTCCTGCTCGAGCTGTCGCTGACCGGGCTGCCGCAGCCGCTCGCCTATGAGATCGAACGGTCGGCGAGCCGGCACGGCGCACTGCAGGTCGGCCCCGACGCGCAGGGCCGCACCCACGTCATCAGCACCGACGAGTCGCTGCTGCGCACGGTGGCGGTCGACCAGGCGCTGCGCCCCCTGGGCCTCGTCGCCGACGGCGAAGCGCTGCTGACCCGTGCGAGCGCCGACACCGCGTTCTGGATGATCGCCGACGCGCGCTACCCCGTCGTCGCCGTCGACGCCGACGGCAACCGTCGCGCGCTCGACCGGCACCGCCTCGCGCCCAATCCCGAGCCGGCCCCCGCCCCGCTCGAGCGGTACCGCGACCTCGTCACGCGGCTGCGCGCGACCCGCAGCGAAGACGCGGATGCCGCATGGCTCGAGCGGGAGCTCGAGCAGGCCGTGCGAGCGCGCGCGACGATCGTCGTCGCGGTGCGCCTACCCGACGGCGCCGAGCGTGAGTTCACGATCGAGGCGACGGGCCTCGGCGGCGGGCGCCTGCGCGGGCGCGACCGGGCCGTCGACGTCGAGCGCACCCTGCCGGTGTCGAGTATCACCCGCGTGAGTCCCGCCTGATCCGGCGCCGGTAGACTGGTCCGCTATGGCTGACGGACCCCTCATCGTCCAGAGCGACCGCACCGTGCTGCTGGAGGTCGCCCACCCCGACGCCGAGAGCGCCCGCCACGAGCTGGCGATCTTCGCCGAACTCGAGCGCGCCCCCGAGCACATTCACACCTACCGCATCACGCGGCTGGGCCTGTGGAACGCGCGCGCGGCCGGCCACACCGCCGACGACATGCTCGGCACGCTTGACCGCTGGTCGCGCTTTCCGGTGCCGGCATCGGTCTCGATCGATATCCGCGAGACCGTCGGCCGCTACGGGCGGCTGGTGATCGAGCGCGACGACGAGGGCACCCTCATCCTGCGCGCGACCGACACGGCCGTGCTCGCCGAAGTCGCGAAGAACAAGCGCATCCAGCCGCTGCTGACGGGGCATCCGTCGCCCGGTGTGTTCACGGTGGATGCCTGGGCACGCGGCCACATCAAGCAGGAGCTGCTCAAGGTCGGCTGGCCCGCCGAAGACCACGCCGGGTACACGCCGGGAACGCCGCACCCGATCGACCTCGCCGAAGACGGCTGGACGCTGCGCCCGTACCAGCGCAAGGCGGTCGACATCTTCACCGAGGGCGGGTCGGGCGTCGTCGTGCTGCCCTGTGGCGCCGGCAAGACCCTCGTCGGGGCGGCCGCGATGGCCGACACCAAGACGACGACGCTGATCCTCGTGACCAACACCGTGAGCGCCCGGCAGTGGCGCGACGAGCTGCTCAAGCGCACGTCGCTGACTCCGGAAGAGATCGGCGAGTACTCGGGCCAGGCCAAAGAGGTCAAGCCCGTCACGATCGCGACCTACCAGATCCTCACCGCGAAGCGGAAGGGCGAATACGCGCACTTGGCGCTGCTGGACGCCCTGGACTGGGGCCTCATCGTCTACGACGAGGTGCACCTGCTGCCCGCGCCCGTGTTCAAGCTGACGGCCGACCTGCAGGCCCGGCGCCGCCTGGGCCTGACCGCGACACTCGTGCGTGAAGACGGCCGCGAGGGCGACGTGTTCAGCCTCATCGGGCCCAAGCGGTTCGACGCGCCGTGGAAGGAGATCGAGGCGCAGGGCTTCATCTCCCCCGCCGTCTGCTACGAGGTGCGCGTCGATCTGCCGGCCTCTGACCGCATGGAGTACGCCGCCGCGGCCGACGACGAGCGCTACCGCCTCGCGGCGACCGCGCACGCGAAGATCGGGGTCGTCAGCGACCTCGTCGCGCGCCACGCGGGCGAGCAGATCCTCGTGATCGGGCAGTACCTCGACCAGATCGACGTGCTGTCGGATGCCCTCGGCGCGCCGCAGATCACCGGCGCGACCCCCGTCGACGAGCGCGAGGAGCTATACGGCGCGTTCCGCGAGGGGCGCATCCCGGTGCTCGTCGTCTCGAAGGTCGCGAACTTCTCGATCGACCTGCCCGAGGCATCCGTCGCGATCCAGGTGTCGGGGTCGTTCGGCTCACGGCAGGAAGAGGCCCAGCGCCTCGGGCGCCTGCTGCGCCCCAAGACGAGCGGGCACACCGCGAGCTTCTACACCCTGATCGCCCGCGACACGGTCGACCAGGACTTCGCGCAGAACCGCCAGCGCTTCCTCGCCGAGCAGGGCTACAGCTACACGATATTGGACGCGGATGGACTCAATGCCGCGTAAGGCGCCGGCGCCGGCGGCGTCAGCACGAGCGTCCGCGCGAGCGGCTTGCGGGCCAGGCGCCACTCGATGAGCGCGACGTAGCCGCCGACGAGGACGAACGACCACAGGAAGCTCACCCACCCGGTGGTCGACTCGGTGGGGTTCGTGCCCGCCGCGATGCCGACGATGAATCCCGTGAGGTTGTTCACGACGTGTAGCGCGATGGCGGCCTCGAGCCCGCCCGTGCGCCACGTCAGCCATCCGGCCGCGACGGCGAACAGGCCGACGCTGATCTGCCCGAGCAGGTCGTACATGTGCCCGAGCACGAACAGCGGCACAGGCACGAGGATCGCGAACGCCGGATGCCGCAGCCAGCGCCCGATCGCCTGCATCAGGAAGCCGCGGAAGATGTACTCCTCGGCGGCGGACTGCAGCGGCACGAGCAGGATCACGAGCACGAGCGAAACCGCCCACCACGCGTTGGGCTCGGCCGCCGGCGCTTCGTCGCCAGGGATCAGCAGCGACAGGCCCGTGAGCACGGCCGACAGCACGAGCGCGATCAGGCCACACAGCAGCATCCAGCGCCAGCGCAGGCGCCCCGCCGCCGATGAGATGAGTCCCGTGCGCTTGCCGTTCACGATGAGCGACGCCAGCACGTACGAGGGCAGCATCAGGATGATCGTGCCGAGCAGGAACACCAGCATGACGGGATCTGCCACGTCGATCGTCGGGTTCTCAGCGAGCGCCAGCGTGCGCTCGAGGAACGAGGGATCGGCCAACGCGACCACGACCATCAGCGCCGTCACGACGGCGAGCATCGCGACGTAGAACACGAGTCCGAGGCCCGCGACCGCCAGCGGCGTCCACCATCCGCTGCGCCGGCGCGCGAACACGAGTCGGTGGAACGCGAGGCCACCCGCGGTGGCATCGGCGGGCAACGGGCGCGGGGCGGGAGGAAGAACGGGGGCGATGGCAGCGTCGGGGGGCAGCGTCATGCTTCCATCGTCGCACCGATGCACACGCCGAGCGTCGTGAAGTACACGACACCGGCGAACAGCGCGTGAAAGCCCACGATCGCGGGCATCCGCCCCTTGAAGACCGCCGCGATCGCGCCGCCGTAGTCGCTCCACATGCCGCCCGACCATCCGCGCTGGCGGCGGAACCGCCGGATCATGAGGCTGTCGCCCACACCGTTGCCGACCGTGATGGCCGCGAACGCGATCCACCCCCACACGACGGCACCCGTGATGGTGAACGTCACCCACGTCACCAGTCCGGCCAGGCCCAGCGCGACGTGGGTCAGCACGCGCGGCGCGACCGACCGACCGTGCCGCCACCATCCAATCAGCAGCACGACTCCCGCGAGGGCCTGAATCGCGAACAGCGCGGTCACGACGTGTTCCATGCCCGCAGGTTACTACGTTCGTAGTTCTCCCGCTACTACACCTATAGTGTTCCCATGGCCGGTACCCGCGAACGCGCCCTCGACGCCGCCGTCGCCCTCGTCGGCGAAGGCGGCATGCGCGCCCTCACCCACGCTCGCGTCGATGCCGCAGCCGCGCTGCCGCCGGGCTCGACCTCGAACTGGTTCCGCACCCGTGCCGCCCTCGTCACGGGACTCATCGACTGGATCGCCGAACAAGAGCGCATCGATCTGTCCGCAGCCCTCGGCGCGGGCGCGCCGCTCGACGTCGACGGCCTCATCGACACGATCACCCGCGCCGTCGAGCTCCAGACCGGGCCGCATGCGCTGCGCACCCGCGCGCGGCTGACGCTGTTCCTGGATGCCTCGCCGCTCGCGCAGACCCCGCTGCACGCGCAGCGGCTCACGTTCGAAGAGGGACTGCGCGCCGCCGCGCAGCGGCTCGGCATGCCGGATGCCGACGCCGCCGCCCGCACGCTGCTCGCGTGCGGCAACGGGCTCATCATGCACCGGCTCACGGTGGCGCCGGGTGCTCCCGTGCGGCCGGTCGTCGAGCGTGCTGTGCACGGATGCCTCTCGGCACCCGCCTGACCGTCTGATCGGCGCGGTCGGCCGATATCCAGCAACTGCATGGCATCCGGTGACAGTATGGGCATATGACGGCACCGCGCATTCTCGTCGTGGACGACGAACCGAACATCCGAGACCTGCTGGTCACGAGCCTCCGCTTCGCGGGATACCAGGTGCGGGCGGTCGCCAACGGCGCCCAGACGATCTCGGCCGTGCTCGAGGAAGAACCCGATCTGATCATCCTCGACGTGATGCTGCCCGATATGAACGGGTTCAGCGTCACCAAGCGCCTCCGCGGCGCGGGGTACACCGCCCCGATCCTGTTCCTGACGGCGAAGGACGACACCGAAGACAAGATCGAGGGCCTCAACGCCGGCGGTGACGACTACGTCACCAAGCCGTTCTCGCTCGACGAGATCGTCGCCCGCCTGCAGGCGATTCTGCGCCGCACGATGCAGGCCGACGAAGAGTCGACCATCAAGGCGGGCGAGCTGTCGATGGATCAGGACACGCACGACGTGCTCGTCGGCGACGTGTCGATCGATCTCTCCCCCACCGAGTTCAAGCTGCTGCGCTACCTCATGCTCAACCCCAACCGGGTGCTGAGCAAGGCGCAGATCCTCGACCACGTGTGGGAGTACGACTTCAACGGCGACGCCGGCATCGTCGAGAGCTACATCTCGTATCTGCGCCGCAAGATCGACCCGTACTCGAGCGAACCGCTGATCCAGACCAAGCGCGGCTTCGGCTACATGCTGAAGGCCGGCAAGACGGCCTAGCGGCCGCCGCCTCTCCGTGGGAGCCGTTCTGGCCGCGCACGCCAAGAAGGGCGACCGCATCACCCTGTGGTGGCGGAGCATCAGCCTGCGCGCGAAGGTCACCGGTGTCACGGTCGCGGTGCTCGCGATCGGCCTGATCGCGGCCGGATTCGGCACGGGGCTGTTCCTGCGCAACACGCAGATCACCGCCCTCGACGACAATCTGCGCCAACTCGCCCCCGCCGATCTTGCGAGCACCCTGTTCGACATCGAGATCGACGGTGGCGGCACGCCCACGTTCGTGCAGAAGGATGCCGCGCCGACGCAGTTCTTCATCGCGGTGTATGCCCCCGACGGCACACTCGTCGCGACGGCCGGCGGCAGCGGCGGCATCGAGCCCGCGTTCCCCGACTCGTTCCCACTCGAGGCGACCGTGACCAAAGGCACCGAGCCGTTCTCGATCCCCGCCGCGACCGGGTCAGGCACGTTCCACGCGAGCGTCGACTTCCTCACGATCGAGGACGTCCGCGACAACTACACCCAGATGGTGGCGCTGCCGCTGTCGAGCGTCAACCAGACCGTCGCCAACTACGTCGGCATCTACACGCTGCTCGCGCTGGTCACGATGCTCGCCGGCGCCCTCGCGACGCGCTGGCTCGTGACGCTCGCCTTCCGCAGCCTCGGGCAGGTCGAGAACACCGCGATGTCGATCGCCGCGGGCGATTTCAGCCAGCGCATGGGCGACATCTCGCCGCGCACCGAGGTCGGCAAGCTCAAAACCGCCATCAACACGATGCTCGACCGCATCGATCAGGCCCTCGGTCAGCGCGACGCGACCGTGCAGCAGATGCGCCGGTTCATCGGCGACGCGAGCCACGAGTTGCGCACGCCGCTCGTGACCGTGCGCGGCTATGCCGAGCTGTACCGGATGGGCGCCATCTCGGGCGAAGAGCAGACGGCGCAATCGATGGAGCGCATCGAGAAGGAGGCAATCCGCATGGGCGTCCTCGTCGAGGACCTCCTCGCCCTGGCGCGCCTCGACGAGCGCCGCGACATCGCCGTCGCGCGCGTTGACCTGCGCCCGATCGCACGGGATGCCGCGCTGGATGCCCGCGCGACCTCCCCCGAGCGCGAGGTGTCGGTCCTCGACGACGAGGCCGCGAAGCCGGCGCCCGAGCCCGAGGCATCCACCCCGGAACCCGGCACCTCGCCCGCCCGCCGCGGCGGATTGGCGAGTGCGACGCGCCTGCTGCGACGCCGTTCAAAGCCCGTCCCCAGGCCCGTGCCGACGGCCACCGGCAGCATTCCTGCGCAGACCGCGCCACTGCCGGTCGTCACCCCGCCGAGCCCCGAACCGGTCGTGCTGGGCGATGAGAACCGCATCCGCCAGGTCGTCGCAAATCTGCTCGGCAACGCGCGCCGCTACACGCCGGCGGGCTCGCCCATCCAGCTCGCGACCGGCGTCGACGTACCGGCCGGGATGGGCTGGATCGCCGTGATCGACCACGGCGAGGGCATCCCCGCGCAGATCCGCGACAAGATCTTCCAGCGGTTCTGGCGGGCCGACAACTCACGCACCCGCGAGACGGGCGGCTCGGGGCTGGGGCTGGCGATCGTGGCATCCGTCGTCGAAGCGCTGCACGGGTCGATCGAGGTCACCGACACCCCCGGCGGCGGAGCGACGTTCCGCGTCGCGTTCCCGCTCGCCGAGGCACGGGATGCCACGGAGCACCTGTGGATCGAGACGCAGCCGCTGCGCAAACTGCGCATCGACGAGCCCTGATCCATCGCCTCCTCCACAATCGGCGGATCCGCCGATCTGTCCCCCGATCGGGCTCTTGGCGGTCTGCGGCTGTGCGCGGGTGCGTAGCGTGGCGGCATCCGATCGAAGGGAGCCTTCCATGACCGCATTCAGTGTCGATTCCGATGCCGTCCTCGCCGCCACCGGCGCCATCCGCGCCACGGCAGATCGCCTGCAGGGCGAGACATCCGCCATGCTCGGGCAGCTCACCCAGCTGCAGGGGACGTGGACGGGGTCGGCCTCGGTGGCGTTCCAGGGCGTGATCGACCGCTGGCGCCTGACCCAGCGCGACCTCGAGGCCGCACTCGGCGACATCGGCGCCGCGCTCGCGCACGCCGGCAACCAGTACGTCCAGACCGAGGTCGCCGCCGCGGGGCTGTTCCGGTAACGCAGAACGGCCCCTCCCGAAGGAGGGGCCGTTCTGACTGAGGCGGGGCCTGGGTTTCGATACGGCGCCTGCGGCGCCTACTCAACCTTGACCCGAGCCGCATCAACGCCGCTGCGCGGCATTGATCCGTCTCGCGTCAAAAGTCCATGCCACCGGTCGGGTCGCCGGCGGGAGCCGCGACCTTCTCGGGCTTGTCCGCGACGACCGCTTCGGTCGTGAGGAACAGGCCTGCGATCGACGCGGCGTTCTGCAGCGCCGAGCGGGTGACCTTGGCGGGGTCGATGATGCCCTGTGCGAACAGGTCGCCGTACTCGCCGCTCGCGGCGTTCAGGCCGTGACCGACCGGAAGCTCCGAGACCTTGTTGGCGACGACGCCGGGCTCGAGGCCCGCGTTGAGAGCGATCTGCTTGAGCGGAGCCTCGATCGCGACACGCACGATGTTGACACCGGTCGCCTCGTCACCGGACAGCTCGAGGCCGCCGAGGGCCTTCTTGCCGGCCTGGATGAGCGCGACGCCACCACCGGCGACGATGCCCTCCTCGACGGCGGCCTTCGCGTTGCGGACGGCGTCCTCGATGCGGTGCTTGCGCTCCTTGAGCTCGACCTCGGTCGCGGCACCCGCCTTGATGACGGCGACGCCGCCGGCGAGCTTGGCGAGGCGCTCCTGCAGCTTCTCGCGGTCGTAGTCGCTGTCGGTGTTCTCGATCTCGCGCTTGATCTGCGTCACGCGACCCTCGATCTGAGCGGCCTCACCGGCACCCTCGACGATCGTGGTCTCGTCCTTCGTGATGATGACCTTGCGGGCACGGCCGAGCAGGTCCGTGGTGGCGTTCTCGAGCTTGAGACCGACCTCCTCGGTGATGACCTGGCCACCCGTGAGGATCGCGATGTCCTGCAGCTGAGCCTTGCGACGGTCGCCGAAGCCGGGAGCCTTGACAGCAGCCGACTTGAAGATGCCGCGGATCTTGTTCAGCACGAGCGTCGCGAGAGCCTCGCCCTCGACGTCCTCGGCGATGATAAGGAGCTCCTTGCCCTCCTGGATCACCTTGTCGACGATGGGCAGAAGGTCCTTGATGTTCGAGATCTTCTGGTTCGCGATGAGGATGTACGGGTCCTCGAAGACAGCCTCCTGGCGCTCCGGGTCCGTGACGAAGTAGGGGTTGATGTAGCCCTTGTCGAAGCGCATGCCCTCG
>NZ_MKTQ01000010.1:0-134338 GCF_001898315.1 Microbacterium sp. 70-16
TCAAGCTGCGCTCGACCGCCGGCACGGGGTACACCTACGTGACGCGCAAGAACCGCCGCAACAACCCCGACCGCATCGTGCTGAAGAAGTACGACCCGGTGATCCGCAAGCACGTCGAATTCCGAGAGGAGCGCTGATCTCATGGCTAAGAAGAGCAAGATCGCGCGCAACAACCAGCGCGAAGAGGTCGTCGCCCGCTACGCCGAGAAGCGTGCCGAGCTGAAGAAGACCCTCGTCGACCCGAACGCGACCGACGAGGCCCGCGAGGCCGCCCGCGTCGGCCTGCAGAAGCTTCCCCGCAACGCGTCGCCCGTGCGCCTGCGTGGCCGCGACGCCATCGACGGTCGCCCCCGCGGCTACCTGTCGAAGTTCGGCATCTCGCGTGTGCGCTTCCGCGACATGGCGCACAAGGGCGAGCTGCCCGGTGTGACCAAGTCGAGCTGGTAAGCCACCCGCTTCACAAGACGCCCGTTCCCTTCTGGGGCGGGCGTCTTTGCGTTGCGCGGCCGCGGGCTCGCGCGCGGGCGCGGGCTCACGCCGCGTGCGACGTCGCCACTCGAGGGCGTAGCCGACGACTTCCGCCCAGCCGTCCTGGCTCACGATGCGGTGCGTGCGCTCGGTCGACATCGACGAGACCGCCGGCTCTACCGGCTAGCGCCGACTGCGCCGGCTCGTGCCGACTGCGCCGGAAAGGGTCAGGCCGCACACGGCGCTCTCGACACGAAGCTGCGCACTCGGCGGGCAGGCGGGAACGCGCGGCAAAGGTCACACGAGTCACATCCGTCACCGATCCGGGGCGACACGCCGGGAAAGATGACGCCGGAACGCCGGAAATCCGCGAGATTCCGCGGTTCCTGGGTATATTCGGGACCGGTCCATCCGACCAAACCGGGCACTCGCCCGGTCCGATGTAACTGAAGGCGGCACTCGCTGCCGTCTGGAGGAACCCCATGGCTATCACCAAGACCGAACTCGTCGCCAGCATCGCCAGCGCCACCGGCGAGAGCCAGGCCACCGTCGGCCGTGTCGTCGACGGTCTGTTCGCCGCCGTCTCCGAGAACGTCGCCAAGGGCGAGAAGGTCACGATCCCCGGCTTCCTGTCGTTCGAGACGGTCGCCACCGCCGCCCGCACGGGCCGCAACCCGCAGACCGGCGCCGAGATCGCCATCCCGGCCGGCAAGCGCGTCAAGGTCACGGCCGGCTCGAAGCTGAAGGCCGTCGCGAAGTAACTCTCGCTGCAGCAGAGGAGGGGATGCCGATCGGCATCCCCTCCTCTTGTTGTTGCGGGGTGCCCCAATTGTGGTTCGAGGAGCGCACATGGCCGCAACCTGCGGCCGGGGAGGACCATTTGCGTTCCTCGAAAGAGTGCGCCCCGCCGCGACGTAGGCTGGATGGGTGAATCCGACCCGTGCGACGCGCCTGGCGGGTCCGGCGATGCTCGCCTCGGCGGCCGTCCTCGCGCTCGTGGTCGGCCTCGCGTACGGCGGCGGCGCCGCCCCGCTGCTGATCGCCGATCCCGGCCCCGTCGTCCGCTGGGGCCTGCCGCTCGTGACGCTCGCGGTCAACCTCTCGGCGGCTGGCCTCATCGGCTCGCTCGTGCTCGCGCTGTTCGCGCTCGAAGCCGAGACGAAACCCTTCGACACGGCGCTGGACGTGGCATCCATCTCGGCCGCCCTGTTCACCGTGGCGTCGGCCCTCACGGCCTTCTTCACGTTCCTCAACATCTTCAACGCGACGCCCAGTGCGGATGCCGAGTTCGGGCAACAGCTCGGCCGGTTCCTCGTCGACACCGACACCGGTCGTGCGTGGGCGATCACGACGATCGCCGGGGCCGCCCTGACGGTGCTCACGTTCGCGGTGCGCGGCTGGACGCCGACCCTGCTGGTCGCGGTGCTCGCCGTGGCGTCGCTGATCCCGATGGCGACGCAGGGTCACTCCGGCGACGAGGCGAACCACAACACCGCCGTGGTTGCGCTCGCACTGCACATCATCGGCGCCGCCGTATGGCTCGGCGGCGTGCTGCTGCTCGTCGCGCTGCGACCGCAACTGGACCGCACCCAACTCGCGGTCGTGCTCGGCCGGTACTCGAGCATCGCGCTCGCGGCCTTCGTCGTCGTCGCCCTGTCGGGCGTCGCGCGCGCCGTCGTCGGCGTCGTCGCGTGGCAGAACCTGCTCTCGCCGTACGGCGCGATCCTTGCCGTCAAGGTCGCAGCGCTCTTGGCGATCGGCGCGCTCGGAGCCTGGTACCGCCGCGGGCTCATCGGCCGCATCGGCACGGATGCCACGGGCTCAGCCACCCGCCGGTTCTGGGGCCTGATCACCCTCGAGCTGGCGTTCATGGGGATCGCGAGCGGCGCCGCGGTCGCGCTGTCGCGCACGCCGCCGCCGGTCGACACGAAGCTGCCCGCCGTTCCGAGCCCCGCCGAGGTGCTCACGGGTGCGCCGCTGCCGCCCGAGCTGACGCCGATCCGCTGGATCACCAGCTGGGACATCGATCTGCTGTGGGCCTTCGCCGTCGGCTTCGGCGCGTTCTTCTACCTCGCCGGCGTCTGGCGGCTGCGCCGCCGCGGCGACCGCTGGCCGCTCTACCGCACGATCCTGTGGCTGTGTGGCCTTGCGAGCCTGTTCTGGGTGACGTCCGGCTCGGTCGGCGCCTACCAGGACTACCTGTTCAGCATGCACATGGTCGGGCACATGCTGCTGTCGATGGCGATCCCGATGCTGCTCGTGTTCGGGGCGCCGGTGACACTGGCATCCCGCGCCATCGTGAAGCGCACCGACGGCAGCCGCGGCGGCCGCGAGTGGATCCTGTGGGCCGTGCACACGCCGTTCTCGCGCGTCGTGACGCATCCGCTGTTCGCGGCGGCGATGTTCATCGGGTCGCTGTGGGCGTTCTATTACTCAGACCTGTTCCGGTGGAGTCTGTACGACCATCTCGGGCACGAGTGGATGATCGTGCACTTCCTGATCTCGGGGTACCTGTTCGTGCTGTCGCTCGTGGGCATCGACCCCGTGCCGTACCGGTTCCCCTACCCGTTCCGGCTTGTCACCCTCATCGCCGTCATGGCGATGCACGCATTCTTCGGCATCGCGATCATGATGGCATCCGGCCTGTTCGTCGCCGACTGGTTCGGCGCGATGGGGCGCACGTGGGGCGACCTGCCGCTGGTCGATCAGTACACGGGCGGCGGCGTCGCGTGGTCGATCGGTGAGATCCCGACGCTGATCCTGGCGATCACCGTCGCGATCCAGTGGAGTCGCTCTGACGAGCGCGCGCAGCGCCGCGGCGATCGTCAGGCAGACCGCACCGGGGATGCCGAGCTCGAGGCCTACAACGCGCGCCTGCAGGCGCTCGCCGACCGCGACGCCCGCCGCGGGGAGTGAGCCCGGGGCATCCGCCTGCCGCGGTCAGTTGCCGTCGGTGATCTGAATGGATGCCGTGCCGTCGGCGAGCATCGTCACCGTTCCCCCCAGGTTGAAGGGCACGGCCTCGTCGAGGTGGCGGACGCTGCCGTCATAGATCGACTTGATGTCGACGATGATGTGCGCGGCAGCCTGCGTGCGGGTGATCGTCCAGTTCGCGCCGTCGGGGCTGAGCGACACGGTCGGCTGCTGCTCGATCGACCACTGCGGCGGCTCGACGATGCGGTTCTGCACGACCAGACCGAACGGACACCCGGTGGGCTGCAGCACCTGTTGGGTCGCACAGGTCGTCAGGAACGACTCGACCTCGCTCTGGATCGCGGCCGTGAACTCGTCCGTGGGCATCGCCTGCACGTCGACCGGAATGTTCGCCTGCGGCTCGTCGGACAGCACCGCGACCCCGGGAGTGGCCGAGACCGCCGTGTCGACCGAGATCGAATACAGCCCCGGTGAGAATACGAGCAGCGAGACGGGATCCAGCGGATCGGCATCCACCCCGGCGGCTGCCACCTGGCGCGTGTCGATCTCGAAGCCATTGACGGTGAACTGCCGCGCGCCGCGGACCGTGAGCTCGATCGCGGCGAGCGGGCTCTGCTCGAACCGCCACGTCGGCGCGACGCCGACCCACCCGGCCTGCTCGACGCGTAGCTTCGTCGTGCCCTTGTGCGGGCCCGCCTTGTACCCGACCGTGACGGTTGTGACGCCGTCGGCATCCTCTTCGGCGCTCAGCACGGTCGCATCGGTGAGTGACGCGAGGGCGGCCGAGCGTAGCAGCGCCTCACTGGCATCCACCGGCAGACCCGCCTTCTCGAGCTGGGTCGAGTCGACCGCGACGCCCGGCACCGTGAGCGCCTCGGCGGCCTGGCCGTGGCTGAGCAGATCGAGGTAGCGCGTGACGAACGCCGACGGGCTGTACAGCTCGCGGTAGAGGTACACGCCGGTGACGCCGAGAGCGCCCGCGAGCAGGATGCCGACGACAGCGAGAGCCGTCAGATCGAACCCGAGCGTGCGCGCGCGACGGCGCCCGGGGGCGGGGGTCGTCCCCGGCTCCTGGGTGGGCGGGGGCGGCAGCGTGGCATCCCCCCGCGCGGCATCCGTCGCAGTCTCCACAGACTCAGTCTAGGAAAGCGACCCTGATAGCTAGCATGGACCTGGTGAGCACCCCTCCTCTATCACCCGAGCAGGAGGAGCTGTTTCGTCTCATCGAAGACACCCGCGAGCACGTCTTCGTGACGGGGCGCGCCGGCACGGGCAAGTCGACGCTGCTGCAGCACCTGGCCTGGAACACCGAGAAGCAGATCGCCGTCTGTGCGCCGACCGGCGTGGCGGCGCTCAATGTCGAGGGGCAGACGATCCACTCGCTGTTCCGGCTGCCGATCGGGCTCATCGCCGACAGCGAACTCGAGCAGTCTGAGCCCGCGCGCAAGATCATGAACGCGATCGACACGCTCGTCATCGACGAGATCTCGATGGTCAACGCCGACCTGATGGATGCCATCGACCGTTCGCTCCGTCAGGCGCGGCGGCGACGGTCCGAGCCGTTCGGCGGGGTGCAGATCGTCATGTTCGGCGACCCGTACCAGCTCTCGCCCGTGCCGCCGCGGGGCGACGAACTGCGCTACATCAACGACCACTACCGCTCGTTCTGGTTCTTCGATGCGCAGGTGTGGGCGGGGCCGCGGGCCGACTCGTCTGCTCTGGGCGGTGGTGCGATCCGGTCGGATGGCCTGCTCGACCTCGGGCGGGTGGGGGCGCCGCTGAACATCCGTGAGCTGCGCGAGATCCACCGCCAGTCCGATTCCGACTTCAAGCACATGCTCAACGCCGTGCGCTACGGCGTCGTCACGGCCGAGATCGCGGGCGCGCTGAACGCGGCCGGTGCGCGACCGGTGCCCGAGCCCGTCGACGGCGAACCTCCGATCATCACTCTGGCGACCCGCAATGACATCGTGAACCGCATCAACCAGCGCCACCTCGACGCGTTGCCCGGTGCCGTGCAGACGGCGCGCGCCGACATCAGCGGCGACTTCGGCCGAGGCGAGGCGGGGTACCCGGCTGACGCCGAGCTGCAGCTGAAGGTCGGCGCGCAGGTGATGTTCCTGCGCAACGACGTGGCCGGCTACGGCGGCGACGGGCCGCGGTGGGTCAACGGGTCTATCGGCACCGTGACCCGCATCGCGGGCGGCACGGTGCGCGTCGAGATCGACGGTGAGGAGCACGACGTCGAGCCCACCGTGTGGGAGAGGTTCCGCTACGCGTACGACCCCGGCACGCGCAAGCTGTCGCGCGACATCGTCGCGGAGTTCACGCAGTTTCCGCTGCGGCTCGCGTGGGCGGTGACGATCCACAAGTCGCAAGGCAAAACGTACGACCGCGCGATCATCGACCTGGGCTCGGGCGCCTTCGCGCCCGGCCAGACCTATGTCGCGCTGTCGCGACTGACCTCGCTGGACGGGCTGTACCTCACCCGCCCGCTGCGCCCGAGCGACATCCTGGTCGACCCCGACGTGCGCCGCTTCATGGCCGCCGTCCGCGCCTCGGGGTTCTAGCCGGTCGCGCGCGTCGGCGCGTCGGCGAGTTTGCGGCCCGCGGCGGCGCGCCGGCGGGTGCCTCCCCGGCCCGTGCCGCAGGTGCCTCCCCGGCCCGTGCCGCAAGAACTCAGGAGATCTCGGCTGATTTCGGCGGAAAACGCCCGACCCGGGCTGTTTCGGCGACGCGGTTCCTGAGTTATTGCGTCGGGGCCCGGCGCTCGGCCAGCCCGGCACCCGCGGTGGTAGCCCGGCGCCGCGGCGGGTACCTGCAGCACCCCTGAGGCGGGTCAGGCCGCGGCGGCCTTCGCGTCGGCGAGGTCGACGAACAGGTCGGTGTTGAACTGGTACGCCAGCAGGACTTCGTCGATGACGCGCTCGGCCTCCAGGTCATCCCACGGCGCGGCGTCGAGCTGCTCGCGGTAGACCTCCTTGAACGCCGTCGGGTCGGCGATCTCGTCGAAGACGTAGAAGCCGATGCCGTTCGACCCGAGCTCGAACTGGCGCGACATGATCTTGCCGATGAACTGGCCGCCGGAGAGGTCTCCGAGGTAGCGCGTGTAGTGGTGCGCGACGAAGCCGCCGGCCCAGCCCGACTCGGCGATCTCGTTGATGCGCTCGACGTAGCGCTGCGTCGTCGGGACGGCCTCGATGCGGTCACGCCAGTCGTCGCCGATCAGGTAGGCCAGGTCGGCCTCGATCGCGGGCAGGCGCGTGAGCTTCGAGGTGATGAACGGCGCCGCGATCGGGTCACCTTGCAGACGGTCGGCCGCGGCCTCGAGCGCGGCGTAGATGAACCAGTGCTGCGCGACGAGGGCGACGTAGTCGTCGCGGGTCCCGTTGCCGCGCATGAGGTCGGCCATGAAGCCGGCGTGCTCGCTGCCGGAGTGGGCAGAGCGCGAGCGCTCGCGAAGGGCGGTGGAGAACGGCGTGACGTCGGTCATGAGCCTCAGTGTAGCTGAAACTAAGGCTCACCTAAACTGAAGGTTGGTTGTGAAACGACCAGCAACGCGCTGGAGCGCAGCCGCCGTCAGTCGTGCGGGCGGGCGGGAACACCCAGGCGTGCGCACGCGGCGTCGTAGAGGGCGACGATCTCGCGGCGCACCTCGCGGCGCTCGGTGATCTCGCCGCCGGGCCACGGCACCGCGATGACGTCTTCCGTGCCGTCTGCGGTCACGACGTGCCACTGGCCCGCGGCGCCGTCGAAGGTCGTCATCGTCGACGAGATGACGTCGGGCAGCGGCGAGAACGCCCGTGCGATGAGCAGGTTGTCGTCGGCGTGGTCGTTGTTCATGTGACCGAGCACGCCGGTCAGCGCGGCGTCGTCGAAGATGTGCGGCATGAGCCCACTTTAGGCAGATGCGCCACCGGGCATGCGCGAGAGGGCATGTGAAAACGAGGCATCCGCTCGACGAGGCATCCGGATGCCCCGTTCATGGCGAAGCTCTCATCTGCCGCAGTCCGACGCGTGGTCGGGCTCGTGCGAGGCTGTGATCTACGATTTATAGGACACCGGGGGGTGAGGAATGCCGCGACTGCGCCGAACGCGACGCTTTGTGGCGCTTACCTGCGCCGCCGCCCTCGCCGTCGGGCTGGCCGCGTGCTCGCCCGAAGAGGCGGTCACGCTCGATGTTCCGGCACAGGTCGATGCGGCGCTCCCGAGCGACACGCAGGCCCAGTTGCAGGCGGCCGTCGAGCGCGCCATCGCGGCGTCGGGCTCATCCGGCGCCGTCGTGGGCGTGTGGGTGCCGTGGGCGGGAACCTGGGTCACGGGTCTCGGTTCGGTGCAGCCCGATGGCTCGAACACGTCGGCGGATGCCACGTTCAAGGCGGGCTACGTCACGCGCGCGATGACATGCGACGTACTGTACGGACTCGCCGCCGACGGCGTCGTCGCACTCGACGACAGCGTCACCGAGTACGTCCCCGGGCTCACCGACCTGGCCGACCTCACGCTGAGCCAGCTGTGCGACTCGACGACGGGCCTCGGGTCGTACTCGACGGCGCTGAGTTCGCGCTTCGCGGCGGTGCCCGAGCGCGTGTGGAACCCGCGCGAGCTCGTGGGCTACGGCATCGAGACAGCCAAGGACGTCACTCCCGGTACGACGTTCGCCGACGCCGACACCAACTATGCCCTGCTCGGCATCGCGCTCGAGCGCGCGTCGAAGCTGTCGGCATCCGAACTGTATGAGAAGTACGTGTTCGGCCCGCTGGGGATGACCGCCAGCGCCCTGCCCGACACGAGCACGGCGCAGCTGAACGGGCTGTACTCGGCCAACGCCGAGGACGGCAGCGTCGCGTGCGACGCGCCGACCGATGTGACCGACCTGTCGCCGAGCGTCGGGTTCACGGCATCCGGCGTCATCTCCGACCTCACCGACCTCGGCCGTTATACGCAGGCGCTCGCCACCGGCGCGCGGCCCTACGACGTCGTGTCGCGTTTCGCCGACCCGATGCCGGCGTCGGGCGATGCCCCGTCGTGGTTCACCGCGAAGGGCGGCACCTACCAGGCAGGCACCCTCATCGGTCAGTACGGTTCGATCCCCGGATACCTCACGGCGGCCTTCGCCGATCAGAACACGGGCATGACCATCGTGGTGGCGCTGAACAACTCCCGGGCATCCGCGACGCTCGTGCGCAGCCTCGCGTGGCAGCTCGCGTCGATCGCCTCGAAGACGCCGGCGGCGTCGGGTCAGACCGCCCCCGACGCGGGTCTGCCGTGGACGGCGGAGGACATGGGCGCGCAAGTGGATGCCGCGGCCGTCTGCCCCCTGCCGTGACGCACCCCACGCCGCGCGCGGGCTTCGCCGGTTCGGCGGTCGCGCTCGTCGTCGCGGGGCTCGCCTGCCAAGAGGTCGGCGCATCGATCGCTGTTCTGCTGTTCGATCAGGTGGGTCCGCTCGGCATGGTCATGCTGCGGCTCGCGTTCTCGGCGATCATCCTGCTCGCGATCGCGCGCCCGCGCCTGCGCGGCCACAGCGGGCGCGCTTGGGGCGCCGTCGTCGTGTTCGGGCTGGTGCTGGCCGGCATGAACGGGCTGTTCTACCTCGCGCTCGAGCGGTTGCCGCTGGGCGTCACCGTCACGATCGAGGTGCTCGGGCCGCTCACGCTGTCGATCATCGCGAGCCGCCGCGCGTCGGCGTGGCTGTGGGCGGGCCTCGCGCTGCTCGGCGTCGTGGCGCTCGGCGGCGGCGGGTGGGACCGGCTCGACCCGCTCGGCGTCGCGTTCGCGCTGGGCGCGGCGGCGACATGGGCGCTGTACATCCTGTCGTCGGCGCGGGTCGGTGCGGCGTTCCCGAAGCTCGACGGGCTGGCGCTCGCGATGGCCGTGGGAGCTGTGGCCTCACTGCCGTTCGGGGTGGCGGATGCCGGTGCTGCGCTGTTGCGCCCCGAGATCTTGGGCCTGGGCGCGGCCGTCGCCGTGCTGAGCTCGACCCTGCCGTACGCGTTCGAGCTGATCGCGCTGCGGCGGCTCGCCGCGTCGGCGTTCGCGATCCTGATGAGCCTCGCCCCGGCGACGGCGGCGCTCGCCGGGTTCGTCCTGCTGGGTCAGCAGCTCGCTTGGCTTGAGCTCGTCGGGATCGCCCTCGTGATCGTGGCATCCATCGGCGCCGTCCGCGCCGCGGGGCGGCACGCTCGCGAGGTGGTGGAGCCCGTCGGGTAGGGCCCTCGCACGCACGCGCGCGAGGCGCGCTCCGGGTGCGCGCGCGCTGCGGGAGGAGATGTCACTTCAGGGGGACGGATGCCGCCCAGGCATCCTCGCGAACCGAAATCTCCTCGCGAACCGCAGCGCGGGTCACCCTTCGAGCGAGGCGATCAAGCCCTCCACGCGCCCGCGGATCTCGTCGCGCACGCGGCGCACGCCGTCGAGGCCGAGGGTCGCGGGGTCGTCGAGTTCCCAGTCTTCGTAGCGCTTGCCGGGGAAGATGGGGCACGCGTCGCCGCAGCCCATCGTGATGACGACGTCGGCCGCACGCACGGCATCCGTCGTCAGCAGTTTCGGTGCGCCCGCCGTGATGTCGATGCCCGCCTCAGCCATGACCGCAACCGCTGCCGGGTTGATCGTGGCGGCGGGTTCCGATCCCGCCGAGCGCACGTCGACGCGGTCGCCGGCGAGCTGCTGCAGGAACGCCGCGGCCATCTGCGAGCGGCCCGCGTTGTGCACGCACACGAACAGCACCATCGGGGTGGTCATGGGGTCCTCCTCGGGTCGGTGTGACTGATCCTAGGGCCGGAGGCACACGAACAGGCGGGGCAAGGATGCCCGGCATCCCCGCCCCGCCCCGCGGTCCGCGCCCTACTGGACGGCGAGGGTCCAGTTGCCGTCGGCGGTCACTTCGATGACCGACGGGCCGGCCGCGAGCGGAACCGTGCCCGAGTAGGCGCCGATCTCGTTGACGAGCAGCCCCATGTGGAACACCTCGGAGGTCTCTTCGATGATCGCGAAGTTGCTCTGGCCGTCGTGGGTCGCGGCGAGTGCTGCGGCGCCGCCGTCGTAGAGGAACACGGCGTCGCCTGTGCCTGCCGAGGCGAGCATGGGAGCGGCGCCCATCGGGCTGATGGTGATGGTCCAGTCGCCGTCGGCGGTGACCTGCAGACGTGCGCCCTCGCCGAGGGCGTTGATTCCCCACGCGGTGGTACCCGAGTAGGCGCCGATGGTGTTGACGAGCAGCTCGCCCGTCGACGCGTTGGATGCGTCAAGGACGGAGATCGCGAAGTTGCGCTGCCCACTGTGGGTGGCGGTCACGATTCCGCCGGTGGCGCCCTCAGGCAGCGTGATGAGGCTGTCACCAGTGCCGGACTGCTCGACGGCGGCGAACTCGCCCCACCGTGCGTTGGCCCAGGTCGCGGCCGTCGCGGCCGGCTCCTCCGCAGGCTCCTCGGCAACCTCCTCGGCGGGCGTCTCGACGGGCTCCGCCTCGTCGATCGCCGTGTCAGTCTGCTGCACGGCGGGCACGTCGACGGCATCCTTCGCGCCGTTGCTCCCGCTTGCGGCGCCCACCGTGATGCTGAGGATGATGACCGCGCCGGTCACGATCCATGCGATGACGCGGTGCTTCGAATAGCCGTCGAGCGGCCGACCGAGCTTGTCGCGCGTCGCGCCGGCGAGCACGAGGATGAGGTCGACGAGCGCCCAGACTCCGAGTCCGCCGAAAGTGACGAGCTTGAGGATGCCGGTGCCGACCTTGCCGAGGTAGAAGCGGTCGACGCCGAAGACGCCGAGTAGCCAGGCGAACAGCCACGTCGCGAGGAACGACTTGGCGGGCGTCTGCGAATACGGCGCGGCCGGCACGGGTGCCGGCAGGTACGGCATGGCCGGCGGAACCGGCGCGGTGGGGTGGGACATGGTGATTCTCCTTGGTGGGGTCTGACTGAAAGGTCTTAGTGAGGGTGCTGGACGAAGGGTCTAGATGGGGGCGAGAGGGGGAGGCGAGCTGGCTCAGTACGTCCACTCCCAGCCGGTGGTGTAGCCCATCGTCAGCGCGACAGACCCGTGGTCGGAGGGCAGGTCGAGGACGATCCACCCCGACACGCTCTGGGCGGGTCCGATGTCGCCAGGCAGTTGATCGCCGCTGTCCATGCACCACGAACCGGTGCCGATCGGGTCGTTCACGCGCTTGCCGTCGGCGTCGAACGCTTGCCACCCCCACTCACTGAACGAGACGCTCGGCACCGTGGTTTGCGCGAGCTCGGGCGTGGTTTCGACATTGAGATGGATGCCGACGAGATGCCCGTTCTTCGCGGGCTCCGCGTATTCGGCGGTGCACGCGACGTCGACGACGATGTCGGTGACCGCGAACTGGGCGACGGTGGCGTCGTCGCCCTCGCCGGAGGACATGCCGGCGAGCTGCCCAATCTCCTTCACGATGTAGCCACGATCGTTGACGATCCGTTCGCCGTACGTCGCCGCCGCGTCGTCGTCAGCGGTCGGGGTGGGTGTGGGCGTCGGCGTTGCGGTCGCGACCGGCGCCGTGTCGGGCAGGTGGTCGGCATCCGGCACCGCGGCGGATGAGCAGCCGGCCAGCAGCAGCGGAACGGCAAGGGCCAAAGTGAGTGTGAGTGAGCGTCGCATCGTCTGTCTCCTCGGGATGCTGGGGGAGAGCGGACGGGCACATCCCCAGCAAGACCCGTCCGCTCCGGCGGGACGATTCCGTCCGCCACGACCGAAGCTATGAGCCCGCCGCATCGCTGAGTGCGAAAGGCGCTGATAACACCCCTTATCGCCTAAGTCGGTGGCGCTGTGTCGCACCCACCCGATACGGTTTCGCTCATGACCACCACGACGGCTGCCGAGCACGCCGAGCGCCGCGCGCCGCTGCGGCTCTCGTTGTCGGGCGTCGCCGAGCTCGCGGGTGTGCGCCGACCGGTCGCGTCGATGTGGCGCACGCGCTTCGCGTCGGGTGGTGACGCCTTCCCCGCACCGATCGCGAGCGTGTCGGGGTCGCCGCTGTTCGATGCCGGCGAGGTCGCCGAGTGGCTCGCCCGCACCGGCCACGGCAACAATCTCGACGCCGTGGCTGACGCCGCCGCGCTCGCAGCGCCCGACGACCTCGATTGGTCGGATGCCGAGATGGTCGCCGAACTCGATGCGCTGGTCTGCCTGTCAGCGCACCTCGACGGCATCACCGGGCTCAGCGCCGATGACCTGGTGCGCGCTGCCGGCGATGTCGATGGGCCGGATGCCTTCCTCGCCCGCGAGATCAGGGCGTACTCGGTGCGCGGGGTCGACTGGACGGGCTTCACCGATCAACTGATCGATGCCGCCTACTCGCCGACCGGAGCGCTCGAGCGTTCGCGCGCCCGTCACGCCGCCACCACCGCCGGCGACGGCTCCGCGGGCGCGCTCGCCGACGGCGCGTTCGACCTCGTGCTCGATGTCGCGCAGGCGCTGGCGGCGCGTCTCAGTGCGAGCGAAGTGGTCGTCGACCGCGGCATCGACGAGCGCATCGCGCTGCGCATCGCCGCCGCACTCGGTGACGGTTCCGCGGTGACGGTGACGCCCGCGCGCCGTGAGCGCAGCATCCGGCGCCACCTGCACGTTGCCGGTGTGTGGCTCGACGAGCACGCCGACGCCGGCGCCGCCCTGCGGGTCGCGCGCGTGCCGGCCGCCCCTCGTGACGACGTCGAGCAGATGCTGGCGGATGCCGAGGACGTCGTACTCTCGCTTCGCGATGACGACGTCGCCGTCATCATCGGCGCGGCGCGAGCCCTCATCGACGTGCTGCCCGCGCGTGCGCGGACGGTGCGCGACGACATCCTGCGGTCGGGACGTCTTCGAGCGGTCGTGCGACTGCCGCGCCGACTCGTCACCGCGGCGGTCGGCGAACCTCTCGCGCTCTGGGTGCTCGGCCCGCCGACGGGCGAGGTCGCGCTCGGTGAGCGCTTCACGGCGATCGCCGACGTCATCGACGGCGAGCTCACCGCCGCGACGCGCGCTGATCTCGTGAGCGACGTCGTCGCCGGGATGGGCAGCGCCGCCGACGTCCGCGCGCGCACCTTCCGCTTCGCGCGGCTTGTGCGCACCGCGTCGATCCTGGCCCGCTCGGGTGAGCTCGTCGCGCCGCGCGCCGCGGCTGCGATCTCACCGGCCCGGGCCGCCACACTCGCAGCGCACCTCGATGCCGCGGCACGCGACGCGCAGCACGACGTCCCCGCGTCGATCGCGCCGGTTCCCGGCGGGGGTGAGATGGTCCCCGCCGCTGCGCTCGCCGACCTGATCGCCGATGGCTATGCCCGCGTCGTCGCCGGTACGCGCCTCACGCTCGACGCCGCAGACGGAGCAGGCCTTGTCGTCGTCACGGCCGGCGATCTCGATGCCCCCGAGCAGATCGCGCGTCGGCGGGTCGACCCGATGGCGTTCGCGCAGCGGCATCCGTCCGCGCAGCTGACGCGCCCCGGCGACGTCATCTTCCGCACGGGGCCCACCGCTGCGGCGTGGGTCGACCACGATGGCTCGAAGGTCGTCGCCTACCCGGCGCGCGTGCTGCGGATCACCACCGCCGACCCGGGTGGGCTCGTGCCCGAACTGGTGGCTGCTGACATCGCGACCCAGGCCGGCGGCCCCGGCGCGTGGAAGCGCTGGATGCTGCGCCGCGTCGCTCCGGCCGCCATCGCACCGCTGCGCCGTGCGCTCGCCGAGCTCGCCGCCGCGCGCGCAGGCCTCACCGGTCGCATCGCTCGGCTCGACCACTACATCGATACCCTGACGTCGGCTGTGGCTGCCGGCGCCGTCACGCTCACCGAACCGGATGCCCCGGCATCCACCCCGAAGTAAGGAAGCACATGGCCCGCACTCCGAAAGCGACCGCGCAGGCGCCGTCGACGATGAAAGAGCTGAAGGACACGCTCTGGAAGGCCGCCGACAAGCTGCGCGGGTCGATGGATGCGTCGCAGTACAAAGACGTCATCCTCGGGCTGGTGTTCCTGAAGTACGTGTCGGATGCCTTTGACGAGCGCCGCACGGGCATCCGCACCGAACTCTCCGCGGATGGCTACGACGACGACCAGATCGCCGAGCTCATCGATGACACCGACGAGTACACCGGGCGCGGCGTGTTCTGGGTGCCGACGCACGCGCGTTGGGAGTTCCTGGCGCAGAACGCGAAGGGGATCGGCGCCTCGGCCGACAGCCCGGAGAAGTCGATCGGCGCGCTGATCGACGAAGCGATGGATGCCGTCATGCAGGCGAACCCGCAGCTGTCGGGCACGCTGCCGCGCATCTTCAACCGCGACAACGTCGACCAGCGGCGACTCGGTGAACTGATCGACCTGTTCAACTCGGCGCGGTTCACGACGCAGGGCCAGGGTGGGTCAGACGGGCGCCGCGCGCGTGACCTGCTGGGCGAGGTGTACGAGTACTTCCTCGAGAAGTTCGCGGCCGCCGAGGGCAAGCGGGGTGGCGAGTTCTATACGCCCGCCGGTGTCGTGCGGGTGCTGGTCGAGATGCTGCAGCCCACCCACGGGCGCGTGTACGATCCGGCGTGCGGATCGGGCGGCATGTTCGTGCAGGCCGAGAAGTTTATCGACGCGCACCACGGTGAGGGCAGCGACATCTCGGTGTACGGGCAGGAGCTCAACGAGCGCACGTGGCGCATGGCGAAGATGAACCTCGCCATCCACGGGCTCACCGGCAACCTCGGCCCGCGGTGGGGCGACACGTTCGCGCGCGACCTGCACCCTGACCTGCAGGCCGACTTCGTGATGGCGAACCCGCCGTTCAACATCAAGGACTGGGCACGCAACGAGTCCGACCCGCGTTGGCGTTTCGGCGTGCCGCCGGCGGGCAACGCGAACTACGCGTGGATCCAGCACATCCTCTCAAAGCTCGCGCCCGGTGGGCAGGCCGGTGTCGTCATGGCGAACGGCTCGATGTCGTCGAACTCGGGTGGCGAGGGTCAGATCCGCGCCGAGATCGTCGAGGCCGACCTCGTGTCATGCATGGTGGCGCTGCCGACGCAGCTGTTCCGCTCGACCGGGATCCCGGTGTGCGTGTGGTTCTTCGCCAAAGACAAGGGCGCGCGTGCCGGCGAGGTGCTGTTCATCGACGCCCGAAACCTCGGCCACATGGTCGACCGCGCCGAGCGAGCCCTCTCCGACGAAGACATCGCGAAGATCGCGGATACCTACCACTCCTGGCTCGGGCGTGAGGCGGATGCCTCCCCTGTCGGTGGTCGAGTGCCGTCGCACAGCGACGGTGTATCGAGACCGGTCGCCCCCTACGAGAACACCCCCGGCTTCGCCTACTCCGCGACGCTCGCCGAGATCAAGGCCGCCGACTACGCCCTGACTCCGGGTCGCTACGTCGGCGCCGCCGAGGTCGAGGACGACGGCGAGCCCATCGAAGAGAAGCTCGCGCGCCTGCGCGCCGAGCTCGAGGCCCAGTTCGCCGAGTCCGCGCGGTTGGCTGAAGTCGTTCGTGAGCAGCTGGGGCGGGTCGATGTCTGAGTGGATGAGAACTACGCTCGGTGCCCTCTGCGCAGCCGGTGGCGGCTCAATTCAGACAGGCCCGTTCGGTAGCCAGTTGCACGCAGAGGAGTACTCGGCAGCCGGGGTGCCCGTTGTGATGCCTCAAGACATCGGCGAGAACACGATCACCACTGTGCAGATCGCGCGCGTCCCGCCAACTGTTGCCGCACGGCTGGAGCGTCATCGCCTGGCGACTGGCGACATCGTGTTCTCTCGCCGAGGTGATGTAACGCGGCGTGCGCTGGTGCGCGAGGACAGCGCCGAATGGCTGTGTGGGACTGGGTGCCTGCGCGTTCGACCGGGAAGCGCAGTCGACTCCCAGTTTCTGTCATATCTACTCGGTACGGCGGACGCTCGCGATTGGCTTCTCGGCAATGCAGTCGGGACCAACATGCTCAATCTCAACACCACGATTCTTGGCCGTTTGCCCCTAAATGTCCCACCCCGCCCCGAGCAGCAGGCGATCGCCGAGGTGCTGGGCGCCCTCGACGACAAGATCGCCGCCAACACCGCCTTCGCGACCACCGTGGACAGCTACCTCGCGGCTCTGCTCGACGAGATGGCGACCGGCGTTACTGCAACCACGCTTCGTTCGATAGCGGACGTGAATGCGCGCTCGGTCAAGCCGGTTGCCGACGGCATTCTTCGCTATGTCGACATTGCGTCAGTCGCCACGGGCAGTTTCGAGTATCCCGACGTCACCGCGTGGAGCGACGCCCCCGGGCGTGCTCGGCGTGGGCTCGCCATGGGGGACACGATGTGGTCCACCGTTCGGCCGAACCGTCGCTCGCACGCGCTGAATCTTGAGAATGATGCCTTGCTCGTCGCGTCTACGGGGCTGGCCGTTCTCTCGCCGCGCGAGGTCGGATTCGCATACCTGTATGAGGCAAGTCGGCGACCGGAGTTCACTGCTTACCTTGAGAACGTCGCCGAAGGTAGTGCCTATCCCGCCGTACGCGCGGATCGTTTCCTCGAGGCTCCCGTTCCGGATCTGCCAGCCGATCACATCCGCGCGTTTGAGGCGCAGGCGGCGCCACTCCGTGAACTGGTCGCCTCGCATGCGCGGGAGAACCGCACCCTCGCCGCGACGCGCGACGCGTTGCTGCCGCAGTTGATGTCCGGCAAGCTCCGCGTACGCGATGCCGAAACGCTGGCATCCGCCGTCATCTGAATGTACGAAAGCCGCCCGAGCCGACTCCTATCAGCGGAAAGGAAACCATGTACACACTCGCATTGCTCACCCCGCTCGACGTCGCGATCGAATACGACAAGGACTGGGACCTCTGGTGGTGGATCGGCGCCAGCGCCCTCGGGGTCGTCGCGATCGCGATCGCACTGACGTTTGTTCCACTGTGGGACTGGATCGGCCGCTCCGAATCCGGAGCCGTCATCGTCACTGGCCTCATCATGCTCGCGGTGTTGGCACTGGCGGCGGCATACACGCTCCTCGTGCTGCCCGGGACGATGATGCGTCACGTTCAAGCACACGAGAACGTGTGGTGGGTGGTGATCGGGTGGGTAGCAGGAGCGATCGCGTTGATCTTCATCTCCCGTGAGCCCGGGTGGCTACGGTGGCTTGCACCCTCCCTCGTGGGCCTCGGGCTGCTCTTCGGTGCCGCGAACGACGCTCTGCAGCGGTTTGCATCGTGGGTTCCGACGACCGCAGCTGCTGTCCTAACCGTCATCATCCTCGGCGTCGGATTTCTCTGGCTGAGGAGCCGGTAGATCGTTTCGCGACCGACAAAAGCGCTGCCGTCGCTGACGCTGTACGGCTCGCACGTGCGCGATGCTGAAGCCATGGCATCCACCGTCGGCCTCTGACACCGCATCACCCAAGCGCTATTCCCCCCCCCGTATAGAAAGCACTCGCATGACCAGCACCACCGCTCCGCGCCGCAGAACGCCGGTGTGGGCGAAGATCCTTCTCGTTCTGTTTGTCCTGCTTCTCGTGGGCGCAGCCGCTTTCGGCGGACTCTCCGTGGGTAAGGCGCTCGGGGCGACCGAGGAGCGTGATGTGCAGGTCATCCGATCCATCACGCGCGAAGAGCAGGTCGTGCTGCTCACTGCGGGAGTGGCCGACCTGAAGCAGGAAAGCGCCGACGGGCTGTCGATCACCATCCCGGGTCTTGACCTGATCCCGGGGCTGGGCACGTGGGAGTTCGATGTGCCCGGCAGCGAACGGCAGATGCTCATCCGCTACGACTTCGACGCCAAGATCGGCATCGAAGGCAAGGATGTCAAGATCGAGCGGCAGGTGGACGGGTCGTATCACCTCACGATCCCCGAGTTCATCTACCTCGGCTCCGACGACCCCGAGATCTCTGTCGCGAGCGAGAGCAACGGCGTTCTCAGTTGGATCACGCCCGAGATCGACAAGTTCGCGATCGTGAAGGAAGTCCTCAGTGAGGATTCCGTAGCGAAGACCATCGAGGGGGCTCGACCGGTGCTCGAGGAGCAGGCACGGATCTTCTACACGAACATCCTGACGGCCATCGATCCCGACATCGACCTCGAGTTCACGTTCGCAGAGTGAGGCACAGGAGCACACCATGACTGAAGAAATCGAACCGTCGCGGATCGACGAGACGCCGTTCATCGAAGGAACCGCGAACGCCAAGTCGCGCTACGGCCGGTTCAACCTGGCCGTGATCGGCGGCACCGGAGTCGGCAAGTCGTCGCTTATCAACGCAGTCTTCGGGCGCAACCTGGCGAAGGTCGGTAAGGGGCTGCCCGTCACGCGCGGCGTGCAGTACTACAGCGACGACTCGCTCGGCATCTGGGACATCGAGGGGTTCGAGATCGGCTCGACGGTTCCGCCGGCCGAGCAGCTTCGCGGACACCTCGCAGAGATCGCCCGGCACCCCAAGAACCAGCAGATCTCGGTCGTCTGGTACTGCGTCAAGTCGAACGATGACCGCCTGACGCCGGCTGACGTCGCGATGATCGGCGAGCTGAGTCGCGCGGGGCTCCCCGTCATCCTCGTGCTCACGAAGGTCGACTGGTCGAAGAACCCCATCACCGGTCAGCGTGGCGTCTCGAAGAGCGTCGAAGAGTTCGTCGACTGGCTCGATAACCCCGTCGACGAGAACGGCCAGCCGATCGCGATCGGCTACGAGCGGGTCATCCTCACGTCGACCAGCGACAAGCACGGAAAGGGCAAGGGGCACGGGCTCGGTGAACTCGTCGCGGAGACTCTGACCCTCTCGCCCGAAGACGAGAAGGATGCCTTTCGCATCGCACAACGACTCAACCTCCCCTGGAAGCGCGAGCTCGCCCGACCCATCATCAGCGCCGCAGCCGCAGCCGCTGCGGGAGCGGCTGCGGTTCCCCTCCCTGTCGCAGATGCCGTTACTCTGGCGCCGATCCAGCTCGGAATGATGGCCCGCATCTCGGTGATCTACGACATCGAGATGAAGACCGCACTGTCGACGAGCGCCCTCGCGAACCTCGGCGCACAGCTCGCGGGTCGCGCACTCGCGAGCAGTCTGATCAAACTCATCCCCGGCGCGGGCAGCGTCATCAACGCGGGTGTCGCCGCCGCGCTCACCGGAGCCACCGGCGAGGGCTGGCTGCGCCTGTGCGAGCAGGTGCACACAGGCAAGATCGACCTCGACCAGATGAACGAGGCCTGGGGCGACTACGTGCCCGGCTTCCTCGACGTCATCCGCAAGATGGCGACGCAGCGGCTGGGGAAGTGAGCCAAGCCGTGTGCAGACGACAGAAGAAATCTAAAGGAGTATAAACGTGGCCGCTGGCCTGCCCTCAGGCGCCGACGAGGTGCAGGGCGTCGCGTGCGATGACGTCGAGCTCGGTGCTCGGGACCGCGCTCACGCCAAGGCCCGACCAGGCTTCGAGCGCCGCTTCGAACACGTCTGCCACGCGTGGCTCGCGTCGTGTCGGCTCCTGGAAGGCGACAGCGACGGCGACATCTCCCGCCGCGTCGAGCGACCGGCCACCCTGCGTGATCACCCCGCCGTCGTTGCGCAGGCGAGAGACGATGAAGTTCCACGACTGCAACTCGCGTTCGAGCGCGTCGGTGTCGCGTACATCGAACGCAAACGCGTGCGACAACTGGTCGACACTGCCGTCGACGACGGCGAAATCGAAGCGGCCACGCTGGCGGCCGATGTGGGCGCGCGGCGCGCGCAGCAGCGAGCCGCCGGTCTCAAGACTTGCGGTGCGTTCGTACAGCTGCCCGAGATCGTGCACCAGTCGTGCGCGCGTGCGCGATCGCGCAATCGGCGCAGGCGTGGCGACCAGCAGAGGGAAGAGGAAGTCAGCACCTTCGGTTGCCGAGTGGGCGATCACCGGCGTCGCAGCGCTCACCTGGAGAACATTGTTGAAGCGGTGCGAGAGCAGTTCGAGCCAGGCTCTGCTGACCCTCACCTCGTCCGTGGGAGCGAAGAGTTGCAGGGCCGGGTGCTCGTAGTCGTGGATCGCCTGCGCGAGTTGATCGAGCCAGGGGCGCAGTGCGCCGGCATCGCCGCCCAGCCGGCTTGCGCGCCGCAAGTCGGGCGCGACACGGATCGCCCAGTCGCCCCCGTCCTGCCCGACGATGACAGCGACGTTCACCTGCTCTCCGCGCACGACATCAGGCACGTACCGGACCAGCCAGTAGAGGTATGCGCCGTTCATGATGCTCGTCCTGTCGATTGTCGATCCGAGCGGTCATCAGCACGTCGTTCGAGCCGGTCGGCCACCGGCCCGCGACGGCGGAAGAGGAACCAGGCCATCGCTTCGAGGTCCCTGTCGTCGGTCCCCCATTCTACGGGCACCGCCGACATCACGGATAGGAGCGCCTCCGGCGTCAGGCCGCGGATGTCCGCAGCCATCGCGCGCAACCGAGGCCCGTCGACTGCCCGAGGGATGTTCGGCAGCGTCGCCACCACGTCGAGCAGCTTGGCAAGCACGGCCTCATCCCAGTCGCCCTCACCGGTCGTGAACCACAGCCCGTGGTCGTATGACCAGACGGCATCCGCGGCGCTCGTCTCGTACAGCCACTGCGGGTCTTCGCCGACACAGAGGTCCCAGAGGCCGACGAGCGCTGCCTGTCGTTCTGTGTTCTGGCCGCGTCGCGTGTGGCGCAGTTCATCGGCGTCGATTGCATTCGGCAGGTGGAGTGACCCGTGCGCCAGCAGGGGCCGCGCACTCGATGGGATCGGGAACTCGGCCCAGCCTGTGATGGCCGCCGGGATAGTGATGAGCACCCGCTCCCTCACCGGAGCATCCAGCAGCCGCCCGAGCTCACCCACGATGACCTCGTTCACGAGCACCTGGTTGCCTTGCTCATTACCGGGAACCTTGACCCAGTACTGCCGCCCGTCGTCGGCGAGCGCGAGAAATGCGCCAGCACCTGAGGATTGCGCACGCTCACGCGGTGCACGCACGCTCGTGGTCGCCGTCGGTGGGATGCGATTCGAAAGCCGACCCCGCCACCAGGAGATGTCGTCAGGAGTGGCCATGGCGCGACACTATCGAGCCAGCTCCCAAGCAATGTCGAGGCGCGACGAAGCGACGCGACACCACAGCCCCGCCGAAGGAGCAATGAAGTGACTGCGCTACCCGAATCTGCATGGGAGAACGACGCCCTTGAGACGCTCGCCGAGCCGCTCGGGTGGCGGCCGGCCAAGGGCGAAGAGGTCGCGCCCGGCACAGGGGAGCGCGACACGTGGGATGACTTGCTCATCCGGCCGCGACTGCTCGAGGCGTTGCGGCGCCTCAACCCCGCGGTGCCCGGTGAGTACCTGCAGCAGGCTGTCGCCGAGATCGCGGCGCCGAAATCGCAGGACGCGATCACCGAGAACCATCGCATCCACCAGTACCTCGTCGGCGGGTACCCGCTCAGCTACATCGACCCCGACGGCGTCGAGCAGAACCCGCGGCTGCGTCTTCTGAGTACAGACCCCAGCGAGAACGACTGGCTCGCGGTGAACCAGCTCACGCTGCGTCAGGGCGACCTGCACCGCCGCCTCGACATCGCGCTCTTCGTCAACGGGATGCCGGTCGTCATCATCGAGCTCAAGCGTGCCGGCTCAGCATCCACCGGCGTCGCCCCCGCCCATGCGCAGCTGCAGACGTATCTGCGCGAGTTCCCGATGGCGTTCCGCTTCTGCGTGCTCACACTTGCGAGCGACGGGCTCGAGGCCAAGTACGGCACGCCCTTCACACCGCTGAACCACTTCGCGCCCTGGAACGTCGACGATGACGGCGCGCCGCTGCAGCAGCCGCGGCTCGAGGGCGCGACCTCGGTCGAACCGATCGATGATGCGCTCGACGGCCTGTTCAACCAGGAGCGATTCCTGCAGCTTGTGCGCAACTTCACGGCATTCGACGAGAACGCCGACGGACTCACGAAGCGCATCGCAAAGCCGCACCAGTACTTCGCAGTGACCAAGGCCGTCGCATCCACCGTGCAGGCGGTCGAAACCAACGGCAAGGCCGGCGTCGTGTGGCACACGCAGGGGTCGGGCAAGTCGATGGAGATGGAGCTGTACACGAACCTCGTGTCGCGGCATCCCAAACTCAAGAATCCCACCGTCGTCGTCGTCACTGACCGCACCGAGCTCGACGGGCAGCTGTTCCAGACGTTCGACCAGAGCCTCCTGCTCGCTGAGAAGCCGGTGCAGGTGCGCGAGCGTGCGCAGCTGCGCGACGAACTGCGCAACCGCATCACGGGTGGCATCTACTTCACGACGCTGCAGAAGTTCGGGCTGACGGATGCCGAGAAGCAGGCGGGCACGCAGCATCCGCTGCTCACCGACCGCCGCAACGTGATCGTCGTCGTCGACGAGGCTCACCGCAGTCACTACGACGACCTCGATGGGTACGCCCGGCACCTGCGCGACGCGCTGCCGAACGCGACACTCATCGCGTTCACGGGCACCCCGATTTCGTTCGCCGAGCGCGACACCCGCGCCGTGTTCGGCGACTACATCGACATCTACGACCTCACTCGCGCCGTCGACGACGGGGCGACCGTGCCGGTCTACTTCGAGCCGCGTCTCATCAAGGTCGCGTTCGCCGCCGAGGCGAGCGAAGAAGACATCGATCGCGCCGCCGACGAGTACACGGTCGGGCTCGACGACACCGAGCGGGCGCGGCTCGAGGCATCCGTCGCCGTCGTGAACGCGGTCTACGGTGCGCCGGAGCGCATCGAGACGCTCGCGGCCGACCTCGTGCGGCACTGGGAAGAGCGCCGGCAGCGGATGACGCCATTCCTCAGCACGCCCGGCAAGGCGCTGATCGTCGGCGGTACCCGTGAGATCTGTGCGCGACTGTACGCCGAGATCGTCGCGTTGCGACCCGACTGGCATTCGGATGCCCTGGATGCCGGGCGCATCAAGGTCGTCTACTCGGGATCGGCGTCAGACCAGCCTCCGGTGAGCGACCACGTGCGCCGCGATTCGGAGAACAAGGCGATCAAGGCGCGGCTGAAGAACGCCGACGACGAGCTCGAACTCGTGATCGTCAAAGACATGATGCTCACCGGCTTCGACGCGCCGCCGCTGCACACCCTCTACCTCGACCGGCCGCTCAAGGGGGCGCTGCTCATGCAGACCCTTGCTCGCGTGAACCGCACGTTCGAGGGCAAGCAGGACGGGTTGCTCGTCGCCTACGCACCGCTCGCCGACAACCTCGCCGAGGCGCTGTCGGAGTACACGGTGTCAGACCGCGAGAACAAACCGATCGGCCGCGACGTCGCCGAAGCCGTGGCGATCGCGACGGAACTCGTCGCCCAGATCCGCGAGATGCTCGCGGGGTGCGACTGGCGGGCGATCGCCGAGGAGGGCGGCTCTCGGGCGTGGCGGAGGGCGGCGACCACCGCGACCAACTTCTTGCGCGACGTGACGAGCCCCTTGAACGCGCCCGACCTCGGCGCCGAGCGGCTGGCGGCGCGGTATCGGGCGGCGACCGGCAAGCTCGCGCGAGCCTGGGCGCTCGCGTCGGGGCGCGCGGGCCTGGCCGAGCTGCACGACGAGATCGCGTTCTACGAAGAGGTCCGCGTGTGGATGGCGAAGTTCGACGCCGCCGAGCGGCAGGCGCGCGACGAGCCCATTCCGGAGGAGATCTCGCGTCTGCTCGGAACGCTCGTCGCCGATTCGATCGCCCCCGGCGAGGTGCTCGACATCTACGACGCGGCGGGGTTGCCGCGGCTGGCACTCGACGATCTCGGGCCCGAGTTCCTCGCGAAGGCGCAGGCGGCGCCGAATGCGCACCTCGCGATCGAAGCGCTGCGCAAGTCGCTGACGGATGCCGGGTCGAGCGCGACGCGCGGCAACCTCGTCCGTCAGCGGGCGTTCTCGGAGCGGATCGCCGAGATCATGAACCGCTACACGAACCAGCAGCTGACGTCGGCCGAGGTCATCGCCGAGCTCGTCGAACTGGCGAAGGACGTCGCTGACGAGGCATCCCGCGGTTCGACCTTCTCGCCGCCGCTATCGAGCGACGAGCTCGCGTTCTACGACGCCGTCGCCGCGAACGAGTCGGCGATCGAGGTGCAGGGGGAGGACGTGCTGGCGCAGATCGCGCGCGAACTCGTCGCCGTGATGCGCCGCGACGTGCGCACCGACTGGACCGTGCGCGACGATGTGCGCGCGAAGCTGCGATCCTCGATCAAGCGACTGCTCGTCAAGTACAAGTACCCGCCCGACAAGCAGCCCGAGGCGATCAAGCTCGTGATGGACCAGATGGAATCGATGGCGCCGCGGTATGCGGGCGAGAGAGGGATGTGACGATGTCGGCGTCTGAGATGCGAGACCACATCGAGAGAGCGCTCACTTCGTTGGGTGAAGGCCTCGCGCCCGTCGTGGCTGCACGCTTTCGAGAGGTCGCACCCGCGATCGAGGACTGGACCGACATCCTCGCGCAGAAGGACAGCCAGGCCGGGCGTGCTTTCGCACGATACAACGCTCGCGACATCTCCCTGATCCTCCGCGCGTTCACGGAGTCGTTCGGGTCGCTCGGCTACATCTTCTCGAGTCGAATCGGTCGACAGGCACAGAATTGGGCAAGTGAGCTGCGCGATGTCAGGAACAGATGGGCGCACAACGAGGACTTCTCCGTCGCCGAGGTCTACCGTGCCCTCGACTCAGCGGAGATGCTGCTTGTCGCCGTCGGAGCACACGAGGCGGCGGACACGATACGTGAGCAGAAGCGGACCGTGCTCGCGAAGATGACGACTGAATCTGCACCCGAGATGGCGGCCGTTGGACCCGCGTCCGAAGTAGCCCCGACGACCATCGGGGGACCGGTGTTCCCGTCTGAGGATGCGGATTGGTCGGCCGCCGACGTGGCGATTTCTATCAGCGCGCTCCCCGTTGTCAGCTATGCCCACGCCCGAAATGCAATCGAGATCGTCGACGAGGTGACGATCGACTATCGCGGCGAGGAGTTGCGCGGCGCGTCTGTCGAGATCGAGGCGATCTCGCGGCTCGGCTCGCTCGGCGACCCGAAGGTGGTGATCGTCGACCTCGACGGAACCACGCCGACTTCGTTGCGCAACGCCGATCTTGTTCTGGACCCCGTGCGCATGCTCGCAGTCGAGCACCCGTCGGACGGGGTGATTCGCGCCACCCTGCGTGACGCCGACGGCAGTGTCATCGCGCACAGCGACACCCCGGTGACGGTGCTGGCGGCCAATCAGTGGCTCGCGAACCCGCCGCAGCTCAGCCTCGAACTCCTCGCGTCGTTTGTGCAGCCGAACTCCCCTGCCATCGCGCCGCTGTTGGTCGAGGCATCCGACCGGCTCCAGCAAGCGACAGGCAACTCTAGGCTCGACGCCTACCAACAAGGCTCCCGGGAGCGAGTGGACGCGATCGTCGAGGCGATCTACGAGAGCATGCGGGCACGCGATATCCGTTACGCCGAACCGCCTGCCAGTTGGGGGCTCAACGGGCAGAAAGTGCGGACGCCGGCGGAAGTCCTCGATGGTCGGTTGGGTACCTGTCTCGACACCACAGTCACGCTCGCGGCGGCGCTAGAGGAAGTGGGGATCAATTCCACGCTGTGGCTTCAAGACGGCCACATCTTCCTCGGATATTGGCGCGACGAAGCGAGTCTTGACGGACCCGCGCTTATGGATGCGGCCGAGGCGGCGAACTACGTCGGCATGGGCCAGCTCGAGGTCGTGGAGACCACGTCGCTGACGGGCGGGACGACATCACGACCGTTCGCTGATGCGCGCCGGCACCATCATCTCAGCACGCTCGCCGCCGGAGCGTCGTCCGTTCGCGGCGTCGCCGACGTCATGCAGGCGCGCCTCGCTCAGATCTATCCTCTCCCGAGTCGCACGCTGTCCGAGTCTGGCGAGGTGACGATTCACGAATACGCGGTGGCACAGGCGCCCGAGGCGCTGCACTATGCACCGACCGAGGCCGCGATCGCGGGTGATCCCGCGCGGGGCATCCCGGCACGAGTCACGCTGTGGAAGAACGCGCTTCTCGACCTGAGTCTGCGTAATCGACTGATCAACTACGGCGAGAACTCCGGCTACCCGCTCGCGGTGCCGCAGCCCTCGCTCGCGGCGTTCGAGGACATGATCAACGCGGGCACGGCGGTCAGCCTGGTCCCCAACGATCGGATCCCCACTGTCGACACGAGCCGCGGCATCCGTTTCGGGCAGGACCTGCCGGAGACGGCGCGTGCGTCGATGCTCGCTGAACGGAAGCAGGTGTTCGTCGGCGTCACCGACGCCACGTACACGACGCGACTCCGGGCGCTTGCCTACAAGGCGCGAACCATCGTGGAAGAGACCGGAGCCAACAACCTCTACCTCGCATTCGGCATGCTGCGGTGGACGTTCAACGACCGTGAGCTCCGATCGCCGCTCGTCCTCGTCCCCGTTGTGCTCGAGGCCACAGCTGGCGGCAAATCGTTCCGCATCAGCATCGATGAGGCCGGCGAGTCCACGCCGAACTACTGTCTTCTCGAGAAGCTGCGAGTGAGTTACGGACTCGAGATCCCCGGTCTCGCCAACCCCGCCAAGGACGATGCTGGCATCGACTTGCCAGCGGCGTTCGCGGCCGCGCGTCGGGCGGTCGCCAGTGCCCGGCTGTCATTCACCGTCGAGGACACCGTTGACCTGTCGATCCTGCAATTCGGAAAGTACCGGCTCTGGAAAGACCTCGACGAGAACTGGCAGGAGTTGGCGACGAACTCTCTCGTCGGGCATCTCGTGCACACGCCGACCAATGAATTCGTCGATCCGTTCCAAGCGCCTGCAGACGTTGATCTCGATGCGCTGAATAACGCGGTTCCCGTCCCCGCCGATTCGTCTCAACTGGAGGCGGTTGCTGAGGCCGAGGCGCTGCGGACATTTGTCTTGGAAGGCCCTCCCGGAACCGGGAAGTCGCAGACGATCACCAACCTGCTCGCTCACGCATTGGCGAATGGCAAGCGCGTCCTCTTCGTCGCGGAGAAGCGCGCGGCCCTCGACGTGGTCAAGGACCGCTTGGACTCGGTCGGACTCGGACCGTTCTCGCTGGACCTGCACGACAAGGGGGCGCGCCCGAACGCCGTGCGCGCCCAGATTCGTGCCGCGATGGATGCCGGTGCTCGGCCCGACGGCGCCTCGCTCAAGTCCAACACCGAGAAGGCGGCCTCAAGCCGCCGTGCACTCAAGCGTTATGCGCAGCGGCTCCATGAACCCAACATGGCCGGCCTGTCGATGTACACGGCCCGCGAGCAGTTGCTCGCCATGGCGGACGACATCGAGTCTTTGGAGGTGCCTGCCGCCCTCGTCGCGACGGGCACGGAGGACCAACTGGATGAACTGCGCCGAGCGCTGCGCGATCTGCCCGAGACCGCCGACCTCGCGCACCCGTCACCACTGCATCCGTGGGGCTTCGTCGCCGCGTCGGCGGCCAAGACTCCGGATAGTGCGGCGCTGCAGGCCGCAGCGCGCGAGTTCGACACCGCCCTCGCCGACCTGCTGTCTCGGCCCACGGACGAGGCGATCCTCGCCCGCGTGACAAGCCCCTCTCTGCTTGATCGGTGGGCGACACTCGCGACCGCACCGCGGTTCCCGCTCGATGCGGTCGATGCTGTGCATGCGAGGGCGCTGGCGGGCGAGATTCCCGCACTGCAGGAACGGCTGAACGGTAGCGCGGCGGAACTTCCGTGGTTTGCCGCGGTCGGCCCGGAAGCACTCGACGGCGATCCGCATGCAGTCCACACCGCGGCGCAGGGCGCAGATGCATCCGGGTTCTTCGGCCGACGTAAGCGACAACGTGCTGTGCTTGCCGGATACGGTGCGGCGCTTCGTGTCGACCCGCGTGCGTTCCCCGCACGCGACGTCACGGCACTCGCCGCAGACATCGAGCGGGCCAGCGACGAGATCCGGACGCTCCGCAGCGCTCTTCTGACGCTTCCCGTCGCGGTCGTCCCGGCCGATTGGAACCCCTATCTTCGTGAAGGCATCGAACCTGCGAAGTCCACGCTTTCATGGGCCGTGTGGGTCGGATCTGCACTGTCGGCGGGCCAGGGCGCGGCGGAACTCCGCAACTACTACGCCACGAGCTCTCCGGACAATGGCCTCGCGGAAGCGCTGACGCGCGTTGCGGCGGCGTGGAGGGCGCTCGCCGTGGCGTGCGGACTCGGTGATTCCGTGGAGAAGGATGACAGCGCATTCGTCGCCTGGGCCCGAGACAACGACTTTCTGTCAGCGTGGCGGTCGACGGCCACGGCACGAAACCTCGCGAGTGCAGCACCCGTGACGTTGGACCGGTGGATCGCTTTCTACCTGCAGTTGGAACCGCTGCGCCGCTTGGGCTTGACCGAGGCGCACAATGCCCTGCTGGCGGGGGAGGGACCCGCCGATCTCGCATCACTCGCCCTGGAGAAGGGAATCGCCGAGACATCGATCGCCGAGCGAGGTGACTCTCAGGCGATGGCTGGGTTCGATGTGCGCGCACACAATCGCACGATCGATCGGTTCACGTCGAGCGCCGCCGCCATTCGGAGCGCGATGCCCGCGTGGATCCCCGCCGAGATCATCGGCAAGCGGCGGATCAACCCCTCCTACGAGGGCGGCATGATGGGCGAGTTGAAACGACAGCTTTCGCGCCAACGGGGTGGGATGAGTGTTCGCGCACTCTTCGAGAGCTACGGCGACCTCATCACGCAGATCGCGCCGTGTGTGCTCATGAGCCCCGAGTCAGTGGCTCGGTTCTTCCCGGCAAAGGCGAAGATGTTCGACGTCGTCGTGTTCGACGAGGCGTCGCAGATTCGCGTCGCCGATGCCGTCGGGGCGATGGGGCGTGCGACGTCGGTTGTCGTCGTCGGCGACAGCAAGCAGATGCCTCCATCGAGTTTTGCCGAGGTGAACAGCGATATCGACGCGGACGCGTCCTCGTCAGCAGATGTCATTCTGGACGAGGAGTCGATCCTCACCGAATGTGTGCAGGCGCGGGTGCCGCGGAAGTGGCTGTCATGGCACTACCGAAGCCAGGACGAGGCGCTGATCTCGTTCAGCAATCACGCGTACTACGACAGCCGGCTGTCATCGTTCCCAGCGCCGTGGCCGTCCACATCGGGCGGACGAGATGCCGATCATGGCATCTCACTCGTTCGCGTCGACGGGCACTTCAACCGATCTGGCCGTGGCCGCGAGCTGCGAACCAACGCCGCGGAGGCGGAGGCCATCGTCCGCGAGGTTGAGCGCAGATTCGCGGCGTCGCCCGCGGAGACTCCGTCGCTCGGGATCATCACATTCAATGCGCAGCAACGAACGTTGGTCGAGAGTCTGCTCCGAGAGTCGGGAGACGCGCGCATCGCTCTGGCGCTTGACGAGCGCGACGGACTGTTCGTCAAGAATCTTGAGAACGTCCAGGGCGACGAACGCGACTGCATTCTGTTCTCGGTGGCGTTCAGCGCCAATGAGCGTGGCGTGATCCCCCTGAACTTCGGGCCGCTGTCGCGTGCAGGTGGAGAGCGGCGGCTCAATGTCGCGATCACGCGCGCGAGGCGGCAGGTCGTCCTCTTCGCGAGCTTCGATCCGTCTCAGTTGCGGGCAGAGGAGACCGCCTCACTGGGTATCAAGCACCTCAAGGGATATCTCGAACTCGCCGCCGTGGGTGTGGAATCGAAGACTGACGGCACGCAGCGGCAGCGTCTCATCGACCGGCACCGTGATGACATCGCCGATGAGCTTCGCACTCGAGGATTCGCTGTTCAGGCCGATCTCGGACTCTCCGACTTCCGTGTCGACATCTCGGTGGCGGACGCCGCCGATCCCGACCAGCCCCTGGTTGCGGTTCTGCTTGACGGTGAGAGTTGGCGCGCGCGGCGCACAGTCGCGGATCGCGACGGGCTGCCGGTGGACGTGCTGAAGGGGCTGATGCGGTGGCCTGGCGTCGAGCGGGTCTGGTTGCCTGAGTGGCTTCAGCAACGAGAGCAGACGCTCAGCCGGTTGGGTGATGCCGTGGTGGAGGCGCGGGCCGCGCTGCAGCGGTCGACTGTCGAGCCGCAGCCCACGAGTGTGCAGCCCCAGAGTGCAGGGGAGCAGCAGCCGGCGCCCGCACCGGTGCCCGCTGCGCAACCGGACGATCCGCGGATCGCCTTGAGGTCTGCACTTGCTCCATCAGTCGCGTCTGCCGAGCTGAGCCACTCGCACCTGCGGCAGTACACACCGTGGCAGCCGCGAGCACACGGCACTGTGGACATCCTTGATGGTCTACCGGGCTCTTGGGCGACGCAGGAAGTCCGTGCTGTGTTGTTGGAGATCGTGCAGAAAGAGGGCCCCGTCCACAAGCTGAGGCTGGCGCGGCTTGCGGCCGAGTCGTTCGGACTCAGTCGGGTCGCTGCCGCGCGTGCGGATGCCATACTTCGCTGCCTCCCGCCGGAGTACTCTCGACGGTCGGACAAATCCTGTGCCTGGCCGACAGGCATGGACCCGTCCGAATGGCGAGAAGTTCGGCGCAGCCTGCCTGGCGACGGACGCAACCTTGAACATGTGCCCCTTGAGGAGATCGCCAACGCGATGGCCGTCGTTGCGGAGCTCGGCGGCGGCATGCAGCAGGACGAACTCAAACGCCAGGCCCTGGCTCTCTTTGGCGGTAAGCGGATGACGGAGGGCGTGGCGGCGCTCCTTGATGCCGGGCTCGAGTGCGGCCTCACGACAGGTCGCATCGAGCGCGACGAGCGGGGGCTGTATCGCGCCGTGCGTTTGCCGTAGCTGCACGAACCCGAAGATGGCCTCCGCGAAAGTGGGGGCCATCTTCGAGGGCGGCATCCACGAGTCGAACTGCGCGCAGCTCGGGAGGAGATTTCCGTTCGGGAGGACGGATGCCGCCGAGGCATCCTCCCGAACGGAAATCTCCTCCCGAGGCGCAGACCCGCCGCCGCGCTCACCCGCGCAGCGCGAGGAACTCCAGCGAGTCTCCGGCGCCGAGCTGCTCGCCCCGCGCGAAGCGCGCCCAGAGCGCGCGCATCCGTCGCCCGTCCGCGGCGACTTCGGCGTAGGGAGTTCCCGCGATCAGCTGGGCATCCGCCCACGCTGTCTGGTCGCCGAGCAGCAGCGGGAGGTCGATCGTGTGCGCGGCGCCGATCGGGTTGCCCAGCGCAGCCCACGACAGTGCATAGGTGCTGACGAGGCCGCCCGCCCGGCGATGCCGGCGGGCGAAGCGCCGCACGCCGCGGGTGTACACCGCCCAGGTGCAGAACCAGACGACCAGGCGCTCGAGCATCCCGCCGACGACCGGCAGTCGCGACCAGGTGTCGACCCCGGGAAGCGACGGCAGGAACAGCCGCGCCTCCTCCGTGGTGCTGCCGATGAGCACGTCGATGGCGGGGGCGACGGATGCCAGCGCGGCATCCACCTCCGCCTCCGGCGGAAGCGGCGCACAGCCGTACTGCGGGGCGATCGGCATCGCGCCCTTGAGCCCGAACCGGGCGCCGGTGGCGACGACCTGCTCCTGGACAGCAGCCACGTCGGCGAGCGTCGACGATGCGCCCAGCGGTGCGGCGGCCGCCGCGAGCGCGCGGTTGAGCGCCGCGCGCCCACGCATGATGCCCAGCGGAGCGCTCTGGATGACCGCGCGCGTGAACAGCTGCGCGGCATCCTTCGTCGCCATGAGATCGACGAGCGCCTGGGCGCCGGCGGACTGCCCGAACGCCGTGACGGATGCCGGATCGCCACCGAACGCGGCGATGTTGCGGCGGATCCAGCGGAACGCCTCGATGAGATCGAGCAGCCCGAGGTTCGCCCGGGGCCCGTGCGGGGTCTCGATGAACCCGAGCAGGCCGAGCCGATAGGTGACGGTCACGACGACCACATCCTGCTCGGTGACGAGCGCAGCGGGATCCATGATGGCGAGGTCGCCGGCGCCGGTGACGAAGCCGCCGCCGTGCACCCAGACCAGCACGGGTCGCGGTGTGGATGCCGGGGCTGCGGGCAGCGTGATCGAGAGGTGCTGGCAGTGCTCGTCGGTGGCGCGGCCGCGCGGGTCGACGCCGAACATGGTGTCGGCGATCGGGTCGGCCGGCTGCGGGGCCTGCGGTGACCAGTCGTGCGCGACGAACGGCTCCGTGCGATCGGCGGCCGGCGCGGGCCCGCCGAAGCGCGCGGCGGTCGCATACGGGATGCCGGTCGCGCGCAGCACGGCCCCGTCCCGCCGCCCGATGACCGCGCCGCTCGGCGCGTCGAAGCGCGGGTCGCTCATCGCACGCTCCGCACGCGGAAGATCACGAACCCGCCGATGACGGCGACGGCGGCCGCGACGATGTACAGCACCGGATACGACTGCGCGGCGATGGCGAGGATGACCGGTGCGATCGCCGGCGCCAGGGCCTGCGGAAGGGTGGCCGCCGTGTTGAAGATCGCGAGGTCGTTTGCGGCATCCTCCGGATTCGGCAGCACATCGGTCGCGAGCGCGAGGTCGACCGCGGTGTAGCCGCCGTAGCCGATCCCGCCGATGACGAGCCCCGCGAAGAACAGGGTGAGATCGCCGGCTCCCGCGGTGAGCAGCAGGGCACCCGCGGTGATGAACGCGGCGGTGATCACGAAGACCTTGCGGCGCCCGAGCTTGTCGGAGAAGCGTCCGGCGAGCACGCTCGAGACGACGGTCGCCGCGGCCAGCAGGAGGGTGCCGATGAGCACCTGGCCGGCGACGTCCTCGGCGGCGATGCCGAGGTGGCTGATCAGGTAATAAGCCTGGTAGGTGGTGAGGAACGCGTAGGCGAGCTGCAGGAGGAAGCGGCTGAGGTAGGCCCAGAAGAAGTCCGGATGCCGACGCGGATCCACCCAGAACGTCGAGAGGATGTCGCGGATGCCCTGCGCGGGGAGGGGTGCATCGTCGCGGGAGCTGCGCTCCTTCACCACGACCACGAAGAGGAGCAGGAAGAACGCACCGACGATCGCGGGCACGAGGAACATGGCGTCGGAGTTGTGCGGGACGGCGGCGATGATGATCGAGCCGACGACCAGCGCCGCCACCGTGCCGAGTCCGACGAACGCCGAGACTGAGCCGCGCTGCGCGACGGGGACCCGGTCGGACAGCACGGCGAGCAGCGAGGCGACGCAGGCGCTGCCGGCGACCGAGACGATCGCGTAGCCGGTGATGAGACCGGCGAGCCCCGGGACCAACGCCATCACGCCGCCGCCGACGAGGAGTCCGGCTGCGCCGATCACGATCCACGGCCGACGGCGACCGAACCGCGAGCGGGTGCGGTCGCTGAGCCGGCCGGCGATGGGGAGCGCGACGACCTGCAGCAGCAACCCGGTGGTCAGCACGGAGCCGAGGACGCTCGGGGCCTCGTCCGCGGAGGCCATCGTGTTGATGCGCAGCGCGAGGCTCTCCAGCGACGGCGTCAGCAGCACGAGCAGGGCGCCGAACGACGCGAGCGCGTAGACGAGGATGAACCAGGGCCCCACACGCTCAGCGGGTGCGGTGACGGACCCACCGTCCGGTGCGGAGGCGAAGGCGGGCGAGTCGTGCGGCGTGCGGGTCATGGTTCTCTCATTGGAGTGCTGATACGTATAAGCACACTATAGACCTCGCGGCATCCGATCTGTCTCGCTGGGTAGGATCTGCACAGGACGAACACGGTGACAGGGCGCGCAATGGCAACTCCACGGGTGACGGCGATGCAGGTCGCCAAGCTGGCCCAGGTGTCGCAGGCGACCGTCAGCTACGTTCTCAACGACAAGCCGCACGGGCGCATCCCGGAGGAGACCCGGCGCCGCGTGCTGGAGGCGGCCCGCGAGCTGAACTACGCGCCGTCCGCCGCTGCGCGGGCGCTGCGACTCGGGCGCTCGAACCTCGTGCTCATCGTGCTGCCGGACTGGCCGCTCGGCTACGCGATGTCCGGCTTCATCGACCGGCTCACCGATCATCTCGAGCAGATGGAGCTGCAGCCGGTCATCCGCCGGTTGAAGCAGGGAATGCCGGTCGGCGACCTGTGGCAGTCGATCATGCCCGCGGCGATCCTGTTGCTCGACGACGTCGGGCGCGGGGAGCGCGCCGCAATGCAGTCGGCTGGCGTCTTCGTCGCGCACGGACTGCTCTGGGACGAGGACCACGACGACAACCCGGTGCTCGCCAGGGGCAGTCTCGTCGGCGCGTTGCAGGTCGAGCACCTCGCGGCGACCGGGCATCGACGCATCGGGTTCCTCGCGCCGCGTGCTGCGCACGATCAGCTGTTCAGCCGCCTGCGCATCGAGGGTGCGGAAGCGGCGTGCCTGGACCTGGGTCTGGATCGTCCGCAGGTGCAGAGCGCGGAGCTCACTCCCGAAGGCATCCGGGCCGCCCTGCAGGGATGGTGGGCTTCTGACGCCGGAGATCGAGTGACGGCGGTGTGCGCGTACAGCGACGACTACGCCTTCGCCCTGCTCAGCGCGATGCGGGAGCAGGGGCTGCGCGCCCCCGACGATCTCGCCGTGATCGGCGCCGACGACATCCCGCTCGGGCTGTTCGCCGACCCTCCGCTGACGACGATCGACCACGAGCAGGAGGTCGTGGTCGCCCACCTCGCGCAGGTGATCGGCGCCGGCATCCGCGGGGATGCCCCGCCCGAGACGCCCCCGATGCACCCGACCGTCGTGATCCGGCAGAGCGCCTGACGGATGTGCCCGGCTCTGCCGAGTCCATCTGACTACAGAGACGTATTCGCACACAGTTGACTACCTAGATGTAGTCAGGTACCGTTGAATACCTTGAGGTAGTCAGGAGGGTCATGTATTCGATGCCAGCACACACGCCGGCGGACCTCGGCGTTGCCCTGCAACAGGCTCGGGTCACGCAGGGACTCAGCCAACGTGACCTTGCCGTCGCTATCGGTGTGTCCCAGCGGTACATCTGGGAGCTCGAAGCTGGCAAGGATTCTCCGGCCCTTACTCGCATCCTCGCGGCTTTCGCGCATCTCGGGGTGACCGTCCGGGTCGACGTCCCGGAGCCGGGGGAGCACCATGGGTGACTTGATCGTCACACTCCATGGTCTACGGGTCGGCACGCTCCGAGTGATGTCGTCGGGGTTCGATTTCGTGGCCGCTCCCGAAGCGATCCGTGAGTACGGCCTGAACAGTTCGGCGCTGTCCCTCGCCGTGCCGCTGCTTGCATCCGCCCCCGCCCGCGACCGCGACCGTCGGCGGAACTTCTTCGCTGAGCTGCTCCCCGAAGGTGACGCCCGGACAAGGCTCGCCCAGGAGGCGCGGGTCGACCCGGCAGATGTCATCGCGATGTTGCGCGAATACGGACGCGACGTCGCCGGCGCTGTCCAGACGTGGGACCCCGAAGCCCCAGGTGAGCCACGAGCGCCGAGGACCGAGCAGCTTGACGAGCGGGGAGTATCCGCCATGCTCCAAGACGTGAGGGCCTCCCCGCTCGGCAACCGCCCCCGCCGGGGCGGCAAGACCTCGCTCGCTGGCGTCCAGAGCAAGATCGTCCTCGCACGCGACGGTGACGCCTGGATGAGAGTTCTGGACGGGTACCCCTCCACGCACATCCTCAAACCTGTCGTCGGGAAATATCCGAGCATGATCTTCGATGAAGAGTACGGGTCTCGGTTCGCGCGACATCTGGGGCTGGCGCGCTTCGAGACGTACCTTGACGTGTTCGCGGGGACCACGGCCCTTGTCATCGAGCGCTACGACCGGTCTGAGAGCACGCCCGACGGCCGGGTGCATCAGGAGGATTTCAATCAGATTCTCGGCACCGCTGGCCTTCAGAAGTACGAGGTGTACGGCGGCCGCGGCCTGGCCGACGTTGCGAGAGCCCTGGGGGAGGCGGACACGCTTTCGCTGTTGCGGCTGGTCACCTTGTCTGTGGCTGTCGGGAACCTCGACCTGCACCTGAAGAACATCTCCCTCATCCATGAGGGCAACCACGCGCGCCTCGCCGACGCCTACGACATCGTGCCGCAGCATTTCTATACCGACATGGACGGTGAAGTAGCGCTGTACGTCGACGGTGTCGCGGAGCACCGCGCCATCCACTCCGGCAACATCGTTACCGAAGCGGTGTCGTGGGGCATCGCTGAGGAGATGGCGTCCGTTGTCGTGCAGGAGACACTGACCATCGTGCGTCAAGTCGCCGAGGCTGAACGCCCGCACGCCGCTGCTCACCCGGGGCTGCAGGACGAGATCATGAGGATCACGGACAACCTTCTGAACGCACGCACGGTATCCGGTGATGACCCGGAGCGTGGACCGCAACCAATGCCGCACGCGCAGGGCGCCGGCGCGTGGCAGTGTCCGAATGGCCGCGCGAAAGGTCGATAAGCCCCAGGCGGGGCGGCTGCTCAACGTGCGAGAGAAGTGTCAGTGGAGGGGCTGACGGGAATCGAACCCGCGCTGTCTGCTTGGGAAGCAGAAGTTCTGCCATTGAACTACAGCCCCGAGGCCTTGAAAACACTGGGGAGTCGGACTCCCCGCAAGGCCTGGTGTACACATAGCGATACACATTGTCGGTTCAGATCGCTGATCGAACCGTGTCCCAGCATACCCGGTGACCTCACCCGCGCCGGTCGAGCGCCTACGCTAGCGGGATGGGCACGACAAGCGACGCTGGCCCCGGAGCGCCTCGCGGCAAGCGAGTGACGATCGTCGACGTCGCCGAACGCGCCGGTGTCGCCATCAGCTCGGTGTCCAGTGCCCTGAACAACCGCCCGGGGGTGTCGGAGGCGACGCGACTGCGCATCGTCGAGGCTGCGGCGGAGCTGGGGTTCACGCCGTCGCTGCGAGGCAAGAGTCTGTCCGGCAAGCGCGCGTACGCGGTCGGTCTTGTCGTGCAGCGCAACCCCGATGTACTCGAGCTCGACCCCTTCTTCGGCGCCTTCATCGGTGGCGTCGAGGCCTACCTCGATGAGCGCGACTACGCGCTGGTGCTGCAGATGAGTGCGGATGCCGCGCAGACGCTCGACCGCTACCGGCGCCTGGCCGGCGACCGACGGGTCGACGGCGTCTTCCTCAACGAGCTCGAGGTCGACGATCCGCGCACCGACCTCGTCCGCGAGCTCGAACTCCCTGCCGTCGCGGTCAATCCCTCGGCGCAGTGCCCCGTGCCCGCGGTCCGGCAAGACTTCGGCGCCGCCATCCGCGCCCTCATTGGCCATTTCGCGTCGACCGGTCACCGTCGCGTCGCCCACGTGTCTGGACCGATGAACTACCTGCACGCGGTGCAGCGCGTTGACGCGTGGCGTGCGGCGCTGCGCGAGTTCGGGCTCGAAGAGGGCGCACTGGTGTCCGGCGAGTTCACCTACGAAGGCGGCCTCGCGGCCACGGCCACCATCGCCGCGGACGCTGCGAGCACCGCGGTCTTCTGCGCCAACGATCTGTCAGCGCTCGGATTGATCGCCGGTCTCGAACGCCGTGGCATCAGCGTCCCGGACCGCGTGTCGGTCGCCGGGTTCGATGGCATCCAGTTGGGAGAGTATGTCCACCCAGCGTTGACGACGGTGCGGACAGCACCGCGCCGCATCGGGTACGAAGCCGCGCGGCTGCTGTTGGCGACGATCGAGTCGGGTACGGCACAGGATGCCGATGTCGAGCCCGCCGAACTGGTCTTGCGCGACTCGACCCGCTCTTTCTGAGGCATCCATCTCTTGCATCACCGGCGCAGACGTGCTTGACTGCAACAACCGAAACGTTTCGGTTACGGCTTTCGCCGAACCCCACCGCGAGGAACCCGTTCCTCGCCCTCAATGGAGAGTGAATCTCACATGGCAACGAAGAAGTTGCGCTCGACGCGCACCATCGGTCGTACCATCGCCGCGGCTGGGCTCGCCGTGGCGATGATCTCCCTCGCATCGTGCTCCGGCAACGCTGCAGAACAGCCCACCGGCGACGGGATCTCCGGCGAGCTGCAGATCCTCGTGTCGAGCGCCGCGGCGTCGGACGCGGCGTTCGCTGCGGTCAACGACGCGTTCATGAAGAAGTATCCGAATGTCGATGTCGTGCTGTCGTCGGTGTCGAACGACAACTATCCGGCGACGAAGTCCTCTCGGCTCACCGCAGGCAACGTCGACGTCTTCGTCGTGAAGAACCTCACCGAGGCGCCCGACTACGCGGCTGACTCGGTTTCGGATGACGTGCTGCTCGCGCGCTCCGGGGGCCTGCTCGACCTCACCGGAGAGTCGTTCCTCAGCAACTACACCCCGTCCGTGCTGGATGCGCAAGCCATCGACGGCAAGCAGTACGCGGTGCCGACCGGGCTCAGCTACTCGACCGGCGTGTACTACAACAAGCAGATGTTCGCTGACGCGGGACTCGACGTGCCCACGACGTGGTCTGAGCTCGAGAACGTGATGACGACGCTGAAGTCCGAGGGCATCGCCCCGTTCGGAATCGGCGGCAAGGACGGCTGGCCGGGCGGGCTGGTCATGCTGGGAGTCGCGGGCGGCGAACTGCCGACGACGGCCGACAAGCAAGACCTCGCCGCGGCGCTCTGGGACCAGTCGGCGACGCTCGACAGCGGTGTGCCGCTGACGATCCTGCAGAAGACCCAAGAGGTGTTCGACAACGCACAGCCCAACTTCGCCGGCGCGGGCTACGACGAGATCCCCGCAGGCTTCGCCGCGGGCGATTTCGCGATGACGCCCGATGGCACGTGGAACTCGCCGACGATCGCGGCAGCGGTCGGCGACGCGTTCGAGTTCGGGTACTTCCCGCTGCCCGGCGGTGACGATGCCGCCGACAACGCCAGCCTCAACGGCAAGATCGAGCTGCAGCTCGGTGTCGCCGCCTCCAGCAAGAACCAGGCCGCCGCGCTGGCGTGGCTGGACTTCTTCTCCGACCCGGCAACGTACACACAGTTCGTCGCCGACTCCGGCTTCTCGCCGGCCCAGCAGGGCATCGAGGGCACCGACTTCCTGAACTCGATCGCCCAGTACACGGAAGAGTTCCAGCCCGCGTGGGAGCAGGTCTGGATCGCCAACAACGACGCCGGGCAGGATGCCGTGTACCCGTTCAACTACCCCGCGCTCGCGCCGCTCGGCACGAGCACCCCGCAGGAAGCCGCAGACGCCGCGCAGTCGGCGTGGGCCGCGGCATTCTGACCGACCCATCCTTCGCCGCCGCAGCGATCTGCGGCGGCGAAGGATCTCACTGAGGTTCTCACGTGGCACAGACATTCCCGTTCCCCGGCCGTGCGCCGGTGCGGGTGAGCTTCGCTGTCGGGCTCATCCTGCTCACCGTCTTCGGGCTCGTTCCCGCCGTCGCCGTCTTCGTCGTCTCGTTCACCGACTTGCGCGGGCTGCCCTACCTGCCGGTGAACTGGGTCGGACTCGACAACTACATCTCGTTCTTCTCGCCGGCCAAGCGCGCCGACAGCATGAACGCGCTGTGGAACACGATCGTCTTCGCCGTCGTCAGCACGACCGTGCAGATCGTGCTCGCGCTCGGCGTCGCCCTGCTGCTGAACCTGCGCCTGCGCGGCCGCAACTTCTATCGGGCGGTCGTGTTCATGCCGACCGTCCTGGGCGTCACCGTCACCGGCCTCGTGTGGTCGCTGATGTTCAACGTCACGGGTGGTCCTGCCGCCGCCGTGCTGAGCTGGTTCGGGACGAGCTCAGCGTTCTTCGGTGACCCACGACTGGCGTTGGCGCTCGTGATCATCGTCCAGATCTGGATGGTGATGGGCATCTCCGTCATCATCTTCCTGTCGGGGCTGCAGGCCATCCCCGCCGAACTCTACGAAGTCGCCGCGATCGACGGGGCATCCGGTTGGCAGCGCTTCCGCAACGTCACGATTCCGCTGCTGGCTCCCTCGATCACGGCCAACGTGCTGCTGGGTATCGTCAATGCGCTGCAGAGCTATCAGCTCACCTACGTGCTGACCGGCCCGAACAACAAGTCCACGCAGGTGCTGAGCCTGCTGATCTACGTGCAGGGCTTCGGCGGAAAGTCGGGCACGACCCTGTCGCAGTCGCAGGGCTACGCGGCGGCGATCTCGATCATCCAGTTCCTGCTGGTGGGGGTCGTCACGATCGTCGCGCTCTGGTACCTGCGCCGACGGGAGGCGAAGCTGTGAGCTCGATACTGCGACGCGGCCGCGGGCCGATGCGGGTGCCGTGGGGCGCCTACGTGTGTGCGGCGGTCCTGCTGGTCGTCTTCCTGTTCCCGCTGCTGTACCTCCTGAACACGGCCCTCAAGACCACCGCCGAGTTCGCGGCCGACCCGGTCGGCATCGTCACGGATCCGCAGTGGGGCAACTTCCTGCAAGCGTGGAACCAGGGCAACTTCGGCGCCTACATCCTCAACAGCGTCTTGTACACGATGGTCGGCTCCGCAATCGGCACCTTCATCGCTCTCGTGATGGGATTCCCGGTCGCGCGCGGCTACATCGCCGGCGGCAGGCTCTGGACGGTGCTGTTCGTCGTCGTCCTGTTCCTGCCGAACGCACTGATCACGCAGTTCCAGCTGCTTCTGCGGCTCGGGCTGTACGACAACCGCCTCGGCTACATCCTGATGGTGGGCGTCGGCGTGGGCATCGGGCCGCTGCTGTTCAGCGGGTTCGCGAAGTCCATCCCGTACGAACTCGACGAGGCCGCGGCGCTCGACGGTATCGGCTACTGGAGATATCTGTTCCGGTTCGTCTTCCCGCTGGCCAAGCCCGCGCTGGCGACGGTGTTCATCCTGCAGGCCGTCTGGATCTGGAACGAGATCATCCTCGCGACCGTTCTGCTGGCAGACCCCGCGAAGTTCCCCGTCACCGTCGGGCTGTACGCCTTCAAGGGCACGTACTCCAACAACTGGCCCCTGCTCGCCGCCGCCACGTTCATCGTCGCCGCGCCTCTGATCGTCGGCTACATCTTCATCCAGCGCTACCTCGTCAACGGCGTCCTCGGCGCCGTCAAGGGCTGAACGCCCGCATCCCCCAGGAGGGTCCCCATGACCACTACCCCCTTCCCGTTCGCTCTGGAACGGCTCGGCGTCATCATGAGCCCCGAGCCGGGCAACCCGCTCGAGATCGAAGGAGTGCTCAATCCCGCGACCGCCCGCGGCGCCGACGGCGAGCTGTACATCTATCCGAGGCTGGTCTCGGCCGGAAACGTGTCGCGGATCGGGATCGGCCGGGTGGAGCTTGCCGATGGCATCCCCACTGGCGTCGAGCGACTCGGCGTCGTCCTCGAAGCCGACCGGGGCTGGGAGCATGGCACCTCGCACGGTGGAGTCGAGGATCCGCGGATCACGACGATCCCGGCCCTCGGCCTGCACGTCATGACGTACGTCGCGTTCGGGCCGCTCGGGCCCCGGCCTGCCCTCGCCGTGTCGGAGGATGCCCGGTCGTGGCGGCGGCTCGGGCCGATCCAGTTCGGGTACGAGGATGCCCTCGACACCGACCTGAACCTGTTCCCCAACAAGGACGTGCTGCTGTTTCCCGAGCCCGTGCCCGGCCCGGGTGGGGAGCCGGCGTTCGCGCTGTTGCACCGGCCCATGTGGGACCTCGAGTTCGCGCGAGCGGGTGAGCGCGCGCCGTTGCCGGCCGGGGTCACCGATGACCGGGCGAGCATCTGGATCTCGTACATGCCCGTGGCGGACGTCGAGCGTGACCTCGCGGCGCTGGCTCGGCCGATCGGGCACCGCTTCGTCGCGGGCCCCGCGTACGACTGGGAGAGGCTCAAGATCGGCGCCGGCCCCGCGCCGCTGCGCGTCGACGAGGGCTGGCTGCTCATCCACCACGGGGTCAGCGGCGAGGTCGTCGGCAGCGCGTTCACGCCGCAGAACACCGTGTTCTACTCCGCCGGCGCGATGATCCTCGACGCGGCCGACCCGGCGCGGGTGCTGGCGCGCACCGACGCGCCGCTCATCGCACCTGAGACCGCCGAGGAGGTCGTCGGCACCGTGGGCAACGTCGTCTTCCCGACCGCGATCGAGCGGATCGACGGCGAGGACTTCGTGTTCTACGGCATGGCCGACTCGAAGATCGGCGTTGCGCGGCTCGTGCGCACGGTGTGAGCCGCCCTTGCGGCTTGGGGCTTGGGGCTCGGGGCTTGGCGGCTTGGAGCTTGGCGGCCCGGGGTCGCTCTGTGACGGCGGCCGTGGATCGGCGCCCGCCGACCAGTAGGCTGGCCGCGTGCTGCTGAGCGACCGCGATATCCGTACCGAGATCTCCACTGGCCGAGTCGGCCTGGACCCGTGGGACCCGTCGATGGTGCAGCCGTCGAGTGTCGACGTGCGTCTCGACCGGTACTTCCGGCTGTTCGACAACCACAAGTACCCGTTCATCGATCCCGCCGAAGACCAGCCTGACCTCACGCACCTCATCGAGGTCGCGCCCGACGAGCCGTTCGTCCTGCACCCCGGCGAGTTCGTGCTCGGCTCGACGTTCGAACAGGTGACGCTGCCCGACGACATCGCCGCGCGCCTCGAGGGCAAGTCCTCGCTCGGGCGCCTGGGGCTGCTGACCCACTCGACCGCGGGGTTCATCGACCCGGGATTCTCGGGACACGTGACCCTCGAGCTGTCCAACGTCGCGACCCTGCCGATCAAGCTCTGGCCCGGCATGAAGATCGGGCAGCTGTGCTTCTTCCGGCTGTCGTCGGCGGCCGAGAACCCCTACGGGACAGGACCGTACCTGAACCGCTATCACGGGCAGCGCGGCCCGACGGCATCCCGCTCGTTCCAGAACTTCCACCGCACCGACGTCGGCTCGACCGACGCGGGAGCCCGCGGGGCCTGACGCCGGCGTTTCGTCTCGCTGCGCTCGCCGGGGGCGCCCGGCGGGCGTTGCCGCGCCGCTCCGCGCTCGCGCGGGCGCCTGACCGGGGCGGCTCGTGGTGGCTCTCGACCCCCGCACCGCATTAACTCAGGAGTCCTGGCGCCCGGCGCGCCGCCCCGCCGCGGAAAACCGGGGTCGACGCGCGCCGCGAGGCGCGCGACTCCTGAGTTGTTGCAGTGGCCACGTGGTGACGCGCCCGCGCGAAGTTGGTGCTTGACGCACCGTCCTAACCCGCGTTAGCATCATCCCGTCATGACCTAACGCGGGTTAGGTGTGAATCGACGAAGATGAGGACCCCCGTGTCGAAGCAGACCCCGAGAGCACGAGCGGTGACGATGCGCGACGTCGCAGAGCACGCCGGCGTCTCTCGCACGGCGGTCTCGCTCGTGCTCAACGACCGACACGACGTCACTCTCGCGCAAGAGACGCGCAGCCGCGTGCTCGAGTCCGCGGCCGAGCTCGGCTATCGCCCGAACGCGGGTGCACGCGCCCTCGCCCAGCAGCGCAGCGACTGGTACGGACTGGTCACCGAGATCGTGACGGCACCGTTCGCCGTCGACGTGATCAAGGGCGCGCAGGACCGCGCGATGGACGACGGCAAGTACCTGCTCATCGCGTCGACGGAGTCGGATGCCGCGGCCGAGACCGCGGCCATCGAGCGCCTGCTCGAACAGCGCGTCGAAGGCCTGATCTACGCCGCCACCTGGCACCGCGGCGTCGTCGTCCCCGAGATCGCGCGCGAGGTGCCCACCGTCCTGGTGAACTGCTTCGACGTCGAGGGCCGGTTCCCCGCCGTCGTCCCGGACGAGCGGGCCGGCGGTCGACGCGCGACTGAGCGGCTGCTGTCGGCGGGCCACCGCCGGATCGGCTTCATCAATCTCGACCCGGGCATCCCCGCGGCGATCGGGCGGGCTGAGGGCTACCACAGTGTCCTGCGCGAAGCGGGGATCACCGTCGACGACGAGCTCGAGGTCAGCGGTCACGCGACCGCCGACAGCGGGTTCGACGCCGCGCAGCAGCTGCTCGACCTCGCCGAGCCGCCGACCGCGATCTTCTGCGCCAATGACCGCATGGCCATGGGCGCGTACGACGCGATCAAGGAGCGCGGCCTCCGCATTCCTCACGATGTCGCCGTCATCGGCTTCGACAATCAGGAGCTCATCGCGGGCTACCTGAGGCCGGGGCTGACCACGGTTGCACTGCCCTTCGAACAGATGGGCGCCCTCGGCGTGGATATCCTCGCCGCAATCACGGCGGGAGAGTCGACCGACACGAAGATCGTGACGGTCGACTGCCCGCTCCTCGAACGCTCGTCGGTGTGACTGGACATCTCTCGACGAGCAGACCTTCGGCTTCAACGCAGAAGAAAGGAACAGCACCAATCATGGCACTTCACAGAGGACGGATGGCCGTCATCACGGCCATCGCGGCCGCGGGGGCGATCCTCCTCGCCGGCTGCTCGGGCGGCGGCACCACCTCGACGACAGAACTCGACGGCACGCAGCTGCTGACGATCCCGCGCGAGGACATGGGCACGTTCGACCAGAACTTCAACCCGTTCTCCAACCCGGACTTCCCGATGACCCAGGTCGCGATCTACGAGTCGATGCTCGTGTTCAACCCTGCCGACGGCACCACGACGCCGTGGCTGGCGACCGATTGGGACGTCGCGGCAGACGGCACCGGCATCACCTTCCACCTGCGCGACGGCGTGCAGTGGTCCGACGGCGAGCCGCTCGTGGCCGATGACGTCGTCACCAGCTTCGCCCTGCAACGCGAGATCCGCGGCGGCTTCGACTACATCGAGAACGTGACGGCCGTGGACGATCTGACGGTCGAGTTCGACTTCAACACGCCGTTCTCGCCGGCGCTGCTCGATGTCGGCCAGCAGGTCATCGCACCCGCGCACATCTGGGACGCGCAGGACGACCCCTCCAAGTTTACCAACCCCGAGCCCGTCGGCACCGGACCGTACACGGAGGTCACGAACTTCCAGGCGCAGTCGTTCGACCTGCTCAAGAACCCGCATTACTGGCAGCCCGAGAAGCAGAGGATCGAGGGCATCCGCATGCTCGCCTTCGCGGGCAACGACGGGGCGAACCTCGCCGCCGCGAACGGCGACGTCGACTGGTCGCCGCAGTTCATCCCGAACATCGAAGAAGCGTTCGTCGCGAAGGACCCGGAGCACCGCTTCTTCTGGTTCCCGACGACGGGCTCGATGGTCAGCCGGCAGTTCAACACGACGAAGGCGCCGTTCGACGACGCCAACGTGCGCAAGGCACTGTCGATGGCCGTCGACCGCGATCAGGTCACCTCCATCGGCATGCAGGGCTACACGGTGCCGGCCGACTGCACCGGCCTGTCGGGCGCTTACGACACGTGGCGCGATCAGGCCGTCGTCGACTCGTGCACGTGGACCAAGCGAGACCTCGATGCCGCCGGCGCACTGCTGGATGCCGCGGGCATCACCCTCGGCGCCGACGGCAAGCGCGTCTTGCCCGACGGCACGCCGTTCGCGTTCGACTTCTCGGTCGGGACGACCTCGAGCGACTGGGTGTCGGTCGGCAACGTGATCTCGCAGAACCTCGCCGAGATCGGCGTGACGGTCAACGTCGCGGCGCGTGACTGGGCCGAAGTCGTGTCGAGCTACGAGAACGGCACGTTCGACTCGGGAATCGTGTGGAGCAACAACGCCCCGACCCCGTACCAGTTCTACCGCGGCATCATGTCGACCGAGACGGTCAAGCCGGTCGGCGAGCAGGCCTTCGAGAACTACCACCGGTTCGGCGTGCCCGAGGCTGACACCCTGCTGGCACAGTTCGCGGCGACCTCCGACGAAGCCGAGCAGCAGTCGATCATGAACGATCTTCAGGCACTGTTCGCCGAGGAAGCACCCGTTGTGGCGCTGTTCCCCGGGCCGGAGTTCGGTGCGGCGAGCACGCTGCGCTTCACCGGCTGGCCGGACGCGGACAACCCGTACGCCTCGCTCGGTGCGGTCCGCGCCCGCAGCGCGGTTCTCATCCTCACCACCCTCGAGCCCGTCAAGGGCTGATCAACGACGGCCATCGGGCCGCCCCGCGTGGGCGGCCCGATGTGCCGCCGAGGAGAACACCATGGGATACATCCTTCGGCGCCTGGGCTTCTACCTGGCCGCCTTCTGGGTCTCGATCACGCTGAACTTCATGCTTCCGCGCTTGATGCCCGGCGACCCCGTCACGCGCATGGTCGCAAGGCTCCAGGGCTCGATCCGCCCCGATCAGATCGAAGCGCTGCGCCGCTCGTTCGGCCTCGACGACGCCCCGCTGTGGGAGCAGTACTTCCGCTACCTGGGGCAGATCCTCTCCGGCGACTTCGGGTTCTCGATCTCGCGATTCCCGACGCCCGTGACGCAGGTGATCGCAACCCAGATCGGCTGGACGATCCTGCTCGGACTGACCTCGCTGATCATCGCCGTCCTGATCGGCAACCTGCTTGGCATCCTCGCCGCCTGGCGCCGCGGCAGTGCGCTCGACTCCGTACTGCCGCCCGTGCTCGTCTTCATCGGATCGTTCCCGTACTTCTGGCTCGCGATGGGCCTGCTCTACCTGTTCGGCGTGACGCTGGGCTGGTTCCCTCTGCGGCACGCGTTCTCTGTGGGGTCGACGCCCGAGTTCTCGCTCGCGTTCATCGGCGACGTCGCCTATCACCTGTTCCTGCCCGCCACCTCGATCGTCCTCGTCTCGATCGGTGGCTGGATGCTGGGCATGCGCAACACGATGATCTCCACCAACGCCGAGGACTACATCACGATGGCCGAGGCGAAGGGCCTGCGCCCGAACCGCATCATGCTCGCCTACGCGGCGCGCAACGCGATGCTGCCGTCGGTCACAGCCTTCGGCATGTCACTCGGCTTCATCGTCGGCGGTGCGCTGCTGACCGAGGTCGTCTTCGCCTATCCCGGCGTCGGCTACCAGCTGCTCTCCGCCGTGCAGAACCTCGACTATCCCCTCATGCAGGGGCTGTTCCTCACCATCACGACCGCCGTGCTGGTGGCCAATTTCCTCGTGGACATCGTGTACGTGCGGCTCGACCCGCGCGTGCGCGTCAGCTGAAAGGGAGCCGTCATGTCTCTCGCTCAAGACCCCACGGCTCTCGCCGAACTCGAGTTGGCTGAAGAGCCCGGTGACCCGGCTCCGCGCCGACGCGCCGGGCGCGACGGGCTGCTGCGCGGCCTGCTCAGCAACGGCAAGGCCGTCGCGGGCCTCATCATCCTCGTCGTCTTCGCGGCGGTCGCGCTGCTGGCCCCCATGCTCGCGCCCGGTGACCCGACGCTCATCCAGGGCCTCGGCGCGCAGCCCCCGTCGGCTGAGCACCTGCTCGGCACGACGGCGAAGGGGCAGGACGTCCTCGCCCTCAACATCTGGGGTGCGCGCTCGTCGCTGTTCGTCGGCTTCACCGTCGGCATCCTCGCGACGCTCGTCGGACTTCTCGTCGGCCTCGCCTCGGCCTACCTGGGCAAGTTCGTCGACAACCTGCTGTCGCTCGTCACGAACGTGTTCCTGCTGCTGCCGGGACTGCCGCTGCTCGTGATCCTCGCGGCATTCCTGCCGCAGGGCATCGGCACCGTCATCATCGTTCTGGTCATCACCGGGTGGGCGGGGTCGGCGCGCGTGCTGCGCTCGCAGGCGCTGTCGATCCGCGGCAAAGACTTCGTCGCGGCCGCGCAGGTCACCGGAGAGTCGCCGCTGCGGATCATGTTCCGCGAGATGCTGCCCAACATGGCATCCATCGTGATGAGCACGCTCCTCGCGTGCGTCATCTTCGGCATCGGCGCCCAGGCCGGCCTGGAGTTCCTCGGCCTCGGTGACATCTCGACGGTCAGCTGGGGCACGAACCTGTACTGGGCCAGCAACGACGGCGCGCTGCTGACCGGCTCGTGGTGGGTTTTCGTCCCGCCCGGCCTGTGCATCGCCCTCGTCGCCTTCGCGCTCGCCCTGGTCAACTACGGCGTCGACGAGACCACCAACCCCCGCCTGCGCCGCCCACGGCGCCGCCCGGTCACCGCGACCGGCACGACGAAGGAGGATGCCCGATGAGTGCTCCCCTGCTCGAAGTCGCCGACCTCTCGGTGGAATACGTGACGGATGCCCGTACGGTGCGCGCCGTCGACCGCGTGAGCTTCACCGTCGGTGAGGGCGAGGTGTTCGGCCTGGCCGGAGAGTCCGGCTGCGGCAAGTCGACGATCGCGAACGCCGTCCTGCGGCTGCTGCGCGACCCGGCGGTCATCGCGGGTGGATCGATCCGGTTCCGCGGCACAGACGTGCTCGCGCTGAGCCCGGACGAACTGCGTGCGTTCCGCTGGCGGCAGGTGGCGATGGTGTTCCAGAGCGCGATGAACTCGCTCAACCCCGTCATGACGATCGGCGACCAGATCGCCGACATCTATACGACCCACGAGGGGCTCACCAAGAAGCAGGCCCTGCGCCGCGGCGACGAGCTGCTTGACCTCGTCGGCATCCCGCACGATCGCCTGCGCGCATATCCGCACCAGCTCTCCGGGGGCATGCGGCAACGCGTCGTCATCGCGATGGCGACGGCGCTGCGTCCCCCGCTGCTGATCATGGACGAGCCCACCACGGCGCTCGACGTCGTCGTGCAGCAGGAGATCATGGCCCAGATCAAGGATCTGCAGCGCGAGCTCGGGTTCGCGATCCTGTTCATCACGCACGACATGTCGCTCATGGTCGAACTCAGCGACCGGATGGCCGTCATGTACGCCGGCCGGTTCGTCGAGACCGCCCCCGCCCTGACGATCTTCGAGCAGCCGCAACACCCCTACACGAGCGCGCTCATGAACGCCTTCCCGCCGATGAATGGGCCGCGCACCATTCTGCGCGGCCTGGGCGAAGGCGTGCGCTTCCACCACATCCCCGACCTCGTCTCCGTGGGCCCCGACCATTGGGTCGCGCCAGCTGGCGAAGACGCTCTCTCTGCCGAGGTGACCCGATGAGCACACAGACTCCCGTGATGTCGATCCGCGGATTGGCGAAGACCTTCCCGATCGGCGGCATGTTCTCGCGCGATCACGTCCGTGCCCTCGGTGGCGTGGACCTCGACATTGCGCCCGGCGAGATCGTGGCGCTCGTCGGCGAGTCCGGCAGCGGCAAGTCCACCCTGGCGCGCTGCCTCGCCCGGCTCGAGCAGCCATCGGCGGGTACCGTCCTGTTCGAGGGGCAGGACATCCTCAAGAAAGAGCCGCGGCGTGCCAGCAAGGCGTACCGCTCGGCTGTGCAGATGATCTTCCAGGACCCGTTCGGGTCGCTGAACCCCGTCCACCGTGTCGGCCATTTCCTCGAGCGCCCGTTGCGTCTGCATGACGCGGCCAGTGGTCGCGCCGACATCGAGCGTGCCAAGCGTCGCCTGATGCAGAAGGTCGACCTGCCGGCCGAACTTCTCGATCGCTACCCCCACGAGCTGTCCGGCGGGCAGCGCCAGCGCATCGCCATCGCTCGTGCGCTCGCCGTCGATCCGCGTCTGATCCTCGCCGATGAGCCGACGTCGATGCTCGATGTCTCGGTGCGCATCGGCGTGCTCAACCTCATGCGCAGCCTCTGCGAAGAGCAGGGCATCTCGATGCTCTACATCACGCACGATCTCGCGTCGGCGCGCTACCTCGCCGACCGGATCGTCGTCATGTTCGCGGGTGAGTTCGTCGAAGGCGGTGAGGCCCTGACGCTGCTCGCAGAGCCGAGGCATCCCTACACCCGTCTGCTCATCTCGGCCGTGCCCGACCCGACGCGGCGAGGAACGTTCGACCCCGTCGAGCGTGCGGAGTTGCGTCGAGAGGTCATGCACCCGACGTCGTGCGCCTTCGAGGGTCAGACCGACACCCCGTGCGCGACAGACCACGCGGTCTTCCACGCGATCGGCGAGAGCCCGGAGCACTGGGTGCGATGCGGCCGGTATGCCCCGCCGTCCGACGCTCCCGGCACCGCACTCGAAGTCCCCGATGTTCCGCACGCAGCCCAGGAAAGTCCCGCAGCATGACCGCGCTCCCCGCACTCGAACTCGTCTCCGCCGAGCTCGCCGCTCGCGCGGCGCGCGACCCGCACCGACCCGCCTTCCATTTCACCGCTCCCGCCGGATGGCTCAATGACCCCAACGGGCTCACGCAGCGTGATGGCGAGTACCACCTCTTCTACCAGTTCAATCCGGATGCCCCGGTGCACCACCGCATCCATTGGGGTCACGCGGTGAGCACCGACCTCGTGAACTGGCGCGATCTGCCGATCGCGCTGACGCCGAGCGCCGGTCCCGACGAGGACGGCTGCTGGTCGGGCGTGCTCGTCTACGACGGCGCGGTGCCGACCATCGTGTACTCCGGTCGCCACGGCGACCGGGAACTGCCGTGCGTCGCGACCGGTAGCGCCGACCTCGTCGAATGGACGAAGGAACCCGCGAACCCTGTGATCGCCGCGCCCCCGGCGGGGGTCGACGTCACGGCGTTCCGCGACCACTGCGTGTGGCGCGAAGGCGACGTCTGGCGCCAGCTCATCGGCTCAGGCATCCGCGGTCAGGGTGGAACAGCGTTCCTGTACGAGTCGCCGGACCTGCGCGCCTGGACCTACGTCGGCCCGCTGCTGGTCGGTGACAGCAGCGACGGCGAGCCCGGCGCCCCGGACTGGACCGGCACGATGTGGGAGTGCGTCGACATGTTCCGCATCGGCGATGACGACGCCGCGGGCCGCGACATCCTCATCTTCTCCGCCTGGGACGACGGCGTCACGCATCACCCGCTGTACTGGTCGGGACGCTATGAAGGCGACCGGTTCGCCCCGTCCGCGCTGCACCGGTTGGATCTGGGTGGCCGGTACTTCTACGCGCCGCAGTCGATGCGCGACGAGTCGGGCAGGCGTCTGCTGTTCGGATGGCTGCAGGAGGGGCGGCCGGACAGCGCCGCCGTCGAGGCAGGGTGGTCGGGTGTCATGTCGCTGCCGCGTGTGGTCACCGCCGCGCCGGACGGATCGATCGGGCAGTCACCGGCCCCCGAGGTCGACGCTCTTCGTGCCGAGTTGCTCCTCGACAAGGCGGTGGTGCTGGACGAGGAGCCTGAGCACATCACCGCGGGCGACCAACTCGACATCGAGCTGCGGCTGGTGCTTGCCGACGGCGCGGCGGCGACGATTGCCGTACGCGCGACCGATGACGGCGCCGAGCAGACCCTGCTGCGCCTGCGCCGCACGGGGCGGACGGCCGAACTCAGCCTCGACCGCAGCCGGGCGAGCCTCGATGCCGCCGTTGACGCGGACCCGCGCGCGGGTTCCGTGCCGGTCGGGGGCGACGGCGCGATCGACGTCCGGATCCTGATCGATCACTCCGCACTCGAGGTCTTCGCCGGAGGCATCCCGCTTACCGCACGCGTGTACCCGACGCGCCGCGACGCGCTGGGCGTATGGCTGTCGGGCGATGCGGCGCGCGCCGATGTTCGCGCGTGGGCGATGGCGGGGGCCGGTCGGCACGGGGCCCCGGGAGCATGAGCGTGCACACCGTGCCGAGCATGCGTCCGAAATTCCACTTCAGCGTTCCCGACAACTGGAAGAACGACCCGCAGCGGCCGATCTTCGTCGACGGTGAGTACCACTACTACTACCTCTACAACGCCGACTACCTCGATGGCGGCCTCGGGACATCGTGGCGCCGGGCAACGACCCGGGATCACGTCGTGTTCCACGACCAGGGCGAGGCGATCGGCAAGTTCACGAACGGCAACGGCGACTGCTGGTCGGGCTCGCTCGTGGTCGACACCGAGGACACGGCCGGTTATGGCCGCGGGGCGGTCATCGCGCTGGTCACCCAGGTGACCGTCGACAGGGTGCCCGAGGGCGGCCAAGCGCAGTTCCTCTGGTACTCCACGGATGGCGGGCGATCGTTCCGATCGGGCGGCGATGAGCCGGTGCTGGCCGATCCGGATCGGCCCGACTTCCGCGACCCGAAGGTGATCTGGGACGCCGGTCGCGCGCGTTGGTTCATGGCCCTCGCGGAGGGCGACCGGCTCGGCTTCTATGTGTCGCCCGAGCTGCGCACGTGGACGAAGGTCGGAGAGTACGCCCGCGACGATCTCGGTCTGTTGGAATGCCCCGACATCTTCGAGATGACGGCCGACGACGGAACACGGCACTGGGTGCTCGGCGTGAGCGCGAACGCGAAGGCGCGCGGACTGCCGGCGACGTACGCGTACTGGACGGGCGCGTTCGACGGCAGCGGGTTCGTACCCGACGAGCACGAGCCCCGATGGCTCGACGGGGGCCTCGACTTCTACGGCGCGGTCACCTACCCGCACCACGACGACTCCGGAGCGGAAGATCCGACGCTGCGGCACACGATCGGCTGGGCGAACTTCTGGGACTACCCGCACAACACCCCGACCATCGTCACTGACGGCTACAACGGCGACGACATGATCGTTCGCGATCTACGTCTGGTGCGGGGCGTCGACGGATACCGCCTGGCATCCGCACCGACGGCTGCGCTCGCCGACTACGTCACACAGACGCACCGGCTGGGAGACATTGCGGTCGACGGTGAGGTCGATCTCGACGTGCGGGCCGAAGCGTACGACCTGACGTGTGAGATCGAGTGGGATGCCACGATCGGTGAGATCGGCGTCGAGGTGTGCCGTGCGCGCGGCGGCACCCGAAGAGTGACGGCGACACTGGACCTGCCTGGACAGCTCGTACGTCTTGATCGGACGGCGACCGTGAGTCCCACGGGCGGCGTCACGCAGCTGCCGTTCGATCCATCGGCAGGTCACGTTGCGATCCGGGTGCTGGTCGACCGGACGAGCGTGGAGTTGTTCGTCGGTGACGACGTGCAATCGCATCGGGTGTTCCCGATCGCCGGCGACCAGGGCATCCGCCTCACTGCGCGCGGCACGGCAGCGCGATTCCGTGACGTGACGGTCCGCGAGCTGTCGACACCGATGGGAGCCTCGCGATGACGGCGGACGTGCTCGTGATCGGCGAGAGCCTCATCGACATCGTGCAGCGCGCAGATGGGACGGTCACCGAAGTCGTCGGAGGATCGCCCGCGAACGTCGCCTTCGGCCTCGCGCGCCAGAGTGTCGCAGTGCGATTCCACACGGCGCTGGCCCGTGACGAGCGCGGCGCTCGCATCGCGGCTCAGCTCAGGGGCGAGGGCGTCGAGCTTGTCGAGGCATCCTGGTCACTTGCGGCGACATCGACCGCCCTCGCCGAGATCGCCGCGGATGGTGCGGCGCGGTACACGTTCGATCTCGAGTGGGCGCTGCCGGTCACTCCGCGGGTGGGCGACGCCACGCTCGTGCATGTCGGCTCGATCGCCGCCTTCCTCGAGCCCGGAGCGTCGGTCGTCGAGCACGTCCTCGGTGGGACGGACACCTTGGTCTCGTTCGATCCGAACATCCGCGGCGCGTTGCTGCCCGATCGCCGCGAGGCCGTCGCCCGCTTCGAACGACTGGCCGCGGTGGCCGACGTCGTCAAGCTGAGCGATGAGGACGCCTCCTGGCTTTACCCGGGCGCATCGCTCGCTGAGGTGATCGCGGAGGTCGCGCAGCGCGGGCCTCGGCTGGTGGCGGTCACGCGCGGCGGAGCAGGTGCGCTGTTGCATGCGGCGGGGGTCACCGTCGACGTTGCTGCACCGGTCGTGCGCGTGCAGGACACGGTTGGGGCGGGCGACACGTTCATGGCCGCGCTGATCCGTGAGGTACTGGCAACCACCGACGTGCTCGGGGCGCCGACCGCGGAGCGGCTGGCGACGATCGGTGCGTACGCGGCCGCTGCCGCCGCCCTCACCGTGCAGCGCGTCGGCGCAGACCTTCCGCGCGTGGACGAAGTCGCCGCGGCCCTCCGGGCCTGACGGGTGGATCCGGCGTGTCGTCTCGCGACGGTCGCGCCGGCGACCGGCGGGCGCGACTCGAGGGGGCTCCCGGCGCTCGCGCCGCAATAACTCAGGAGTCCTGACGCCCGGCGGGCTGGCGCGCCGCGGAAACACGGCGCGGTCGCGCGCCGCGAGGCGCGCGACTCCTGAGTTATTGCGGCGGCGTGCTGCAGCCGCCGGGGCCCGAGCGGAGAGAAGCCGTCGAGAGAGCGGCCCGGGCCGGCTCAGTGGGAGGTCGTCACGCCGACCTGGTCGTGCACGAGGACGGCCGCGACGCGCGCGCCCTGGCCTGCGGCGACGATGAGCTGCTGCGGCCCCGACGACGCATCGCCTGCCGAGTAGAGTCCCGGCACCGACGTGCGACCCGACCGGTCGGTTCGCAGGTGGCCAGCCTCGTCGCGGTCGACGTCGATGGTGTCGAGGAAGTCCAGCGCCGGCTCCCAGTGCGGCCGTACGAACCCGCCCTCGATCGCGACGCGACCCCCGTCGGTGAGCACGACCGCGCTCAGGTCGCCGCGCTCGCCGACAAGCTCGGCGACGGCTCGGCGTTCGACGGTGACCCCCGACGCGACCAGTTCAGCCTCGTCGGCCGCGTCGATGACAGGCGCAGCGTTCGTGAACACCGTGAGGTGATCGGTCCATCGCGCGATCAGCCGCGCCCGCGACGCGAGATCGGGCGTCTCGCCGATGAGCGCGAGGCGTCGCCCCTGCAGCTCCCACGCATCGCACGCGGCGCAGCTGAACAGCGACATGCCGTAGAACGAGCGGATGCCCGTGATGTCGGGCAGCGTCTCGCGCAGCCCCGTCGCGATGACTACCGCACGGGCGGCGACGACCGGTGCCCCCGCGCCGCCGCCGGAGAGCGTCGCCGCGCCGCGCCCGGAGAGTGCCACCGTGAAGCGCATGCCGTCTGCGGCATCCACCTGTGACACACGCGTCGCGACCGTACGGTCGAGCACCCGCACGTTGGTGTAGGGGGCGAGCTCGGCGTGTGCGAGCTTGCGCAGCTCGATGGGCGGGATGCCGTCGCGCGTCAGGTATCCGTGTGAGCGCAGCGTCGCCGCGTTGCGCGGGCGACCGGCATCCACGAGCACGACCGATGCCCGCGCCCGGCCCAGATTCAGCGCAGCCGACAGTCCGGCCGGCCCGCCGCCGATCACGACGACATCGACCGCGGAGGGCGCAAACGGTGCTGACCCAGCCCCGGTCGAACCTGCCGCGTCGGTATATGCCGACTCAGCCATGTTGGGCCTGCGGCGGCAGCGCGGCGATCAGCGGGTGGTCCTTCGGGATCACGCCGGTCTTGGCGGCACCGCCGGGTGAGCCGATGTCGTCGAAGAACTCGACGTTGGCGGTGTAGTAGTCCTGCCATTCGTCGGGCAGGTCGTCTTCGTAGTAGATCGCCTCGACGGGGCACACCGGTTCGCACGCACCGCAGTCGACGCACTCGTCGGGGTGGATGTACAGCGAGCGCTCACCCTCGTAGATGCAGTCGACGGGGCACTCGTCGATGCAGGCACGGTCCTTCACATCGACGCACGGAAGCGCGATCACGTACGTCACGAGACGAGCGCTCCACGCGAGATCGCGACCTGCTCGTCGCGCGGCACGACCTTGACGCGCTCACGCGTGTGCTCGTGCGTCGCGCCGAGCTCGCGCTCGTGCGCGTCGAGGGCGAGCCACCCGTCCCACGTCGTGTACTCGACCTCGCGCTCGTCGAGAAGCGCGAGCACGTCGCCATCGACGGTCGGCGCGATGAGCGCGCCCGACGTGACGTCGGCGACCAGGTGCGCGATCGTCTCCATGGCATCCGACTTGGTGTGTCCGATGAGGCCGACGGGGCCGCGCTTGATCCAGCCGGTCGCGTAGAGGCCCGCCACGACGGGAGTCGACGGGTCGCCCGACACCGCGGCATCCCGCACCCGCCCCTCGACGTTCGAGATCACGCCGGCGGCGGCGTCGAACGGCACGTCGATGATCGGCGAGCCGAAGTAGCCGACGGCGCGGTACACCTGCTGCACCGCGATCTCGCGGAACTGTCCGGTGCCCTGCACGCGACCGTCACCGATCGGCTCGGTGCGCTCGAAGCGGATGCCCTCGACGCCGGTCTCAGGCGAGCCGAGCACCTCGACGGGGGAGTGGTAGAAGTGCAGATGCAGGCGCCGCGACGCTCCCGTCGACTCGCGCGTGCGCCAGCTGTTCAGCACGCGCAGCATCACCTTCAGCTGGTTGTTGGCGGCGTTCGCGGGATCGGCGTCGGCGAAATCCTCGTCGTGCACGACGATGTCGACGTTCGGCACCTCGCCCAGTTCGCGCAGCTCGATCGGCGTGAACTTGATGTCGGCGGGGCCGCGGCGTCCGAACACGTGCACGTCGGTGACGGCGGATGCCTCGAGCCCGGCCAGCACGTTGTCGGCGATCTCGGTGGGGCGCAGGTCGACGGCGTGCTTGGCGAGCACGCGCGCGACGTCGAGCGCGACGTTGCCGTTGCCGATCACGGCGACCTCGCGCTGATCGAGCGGCCAATCGGTCGGCACGTCGGGGTGCCCGTCGTACCAGGCGACGAAGTCGGCTGCGCCGAACGAGCGCGGCAGGTCGATGCCGCCGATCGCGAGGTCGGCGTCGCGGATCGCGCCGGTCGCCAGGATCACGGCGTCGTAGCGCTCGCGCAGGTCGTCGATCGAGATGTCGCGGCCGACCTCGACGTTGCCGATGAAGCGCGTGGTGCCGGCATCCAGCATCTCGTGCAGCGAGTTCACGATGCCCTTGATGCGCGGGTGGTCGGGCGCGACGCCGTAGCGGATCAGGCCATACGGCGCGGGCAGAGACTCGAACAGGTCGATCGCGACCGCGCCGCCGGCCTCGACCACGGCATTCGTGAGGATGTTGCCCGCGTAGATTCCGGCAGGGCCGGCGCCGACGATCGCGACGCGGAGGTTCTGCAGGGTCGAGGTCGCAGAGGTGGAGGAGGTCACAGGGCGGGGGCCTTCCGGGTGGTGCCGCCGGGGGCGGCGAGCGGGTCGAAGTTCTCGAGGTCGAGGATGGCGAAGGATGCCGGGGCGTAGGGACTGAGACGCACGACATCGCCGATGACGACGACGGCGGGCGAACGGATGCCGCGCTCGGCCGCCTGGTGCGCGATCGTCGCGAGCGTGCCGACCGTGACGCGCTGGCGCGGACCGTAGCCGTCTTCGATGACGGCGACGGGGCAGTCTTCGCCGCGCGCGCCGCGCGCGAGCGTGATCGCGGAGTGCGCGAGGGTGCCGATGCCCATCAACAGCACCACGGTGTGGTCGCGCGCGCCGCCGAGCGCGGCGATCTGGTCGTGTGCCGTAGCGATCGTGAACGCCGTCGCGACACCGCGATGCGTGAGCGGGATGCCCGCGATCGCCGGCACCGAGATGGCGCTCGTGATGCCGGGCACGACCTCGACCGCGATGCCCGCCGCCTGACACGCGTGCAGCTCTTCGCCGCCGCGGCCGAACACGTACGGGTCGCCGCCCTTGAGCCGCACGACGGTCTTGCCGTCCTGCGCGAGCTGGACGAGCAGGGCGTTGATCGCGTCTTGCGGCACGGCGTGGTGCCCGGGCAGCTTGCCGACGTCGACGATGTCGGCTGTGAGATGGATGCCTTCGGCGGCAAGCCCATCGAGCACTCCGCGCGCGCCGAGTCGGTCGGCGACGATGACGTCGGCCGCCTCGAGGGCGCGCAGCCCCTTGAGGGTGATCAGCCCCGCATCGCCCGGCCCGGCCCCGACGAGCCACACCTTGCCGGTGGCCGTCGCCGCCTCGGTCGTTGAGCGAGCGGAGCGAGACGAAACGTCCCGACCTGACGGCGTGCGACGTTTCGTCTCGTCGCTGCGCTCCTCGCTCAACGACCGGGGGGACTCTCCGGTCGCCCCGCGAGCGGAGCGCGACGAAACGTCGCGGGGGGTCATCGGGTGCCCCCGGGCTGGAGGCCGCGGCGGCGCAGCACGGCGCGTTCGATGGGGGCCAGCAGCGCCAGCTCGACAGCGATGCCGATCACAAGGATCACGAGGATCGCGGCGAGCACGCCCGCGAGGTTCTCGGCGGCGCGACTGTCCTGCAGCAGCGCGCCGATGCCGGTGCCGAGGGATCCGCCGACCGCGATGATCTCGGCGGCCAGCACGCCGCGCCACGAGAACGCCCACCCCTGCTTGAGCCCGGCGAGGTACCCCGGCAGTGCGGCCGGCAGGATCACGGCGGTCGCGAGCTGCCACCGCGACGCGCCCAGCACCTTGCCCACTCGCCGCAGCTGCGGCGGCACCTGGTCGACGCCGGCGATGAGTCCGTTGACGATCGACGGCACGCCACCCATGAGCACGACGAAGAAGACCAGCGTGTCGGTGAGCCCGAACCACAGCGTCGCCGCGGGCACCCACGCGACCGACGGCAGCACCATCAGCCCCGACACGACCGGACCGATCGCGCGCCGCAGCGGATGAATCTCGGCCAGCAGCAGACCGAGCGCCGTTCCGACGACGACGGCGATCGAGAAGCCGACGAACGCGCGACCGAGGCTCGTCGCGACGGCCAGCGGCAGGATGCCCGATGCCCACGCCGCGCCGAGGGATCCGAACACCTCGGACGGCGGCGGAAGGGTCTCGGGCCCCAGGCCGAACACCTGCACGGCGACGATCCAGACGACCAGCAGCGCCCCGACGAACAGCGTCGGCGGCATGACGGTCTCGACGAAGCGTCGGCCCCGCCCCACGGGCGCGGGGGCGACGTCGGTCTGCAACCGGTCGAGGCCCGCCTCGAGGCTGCGCAGGTCGTCGGTGCGACGGGTTGCGGTGAGCTCAGGCATTGCGGCGGATCTCCTCTCGCAGGTGCCGGGTGATCTCGCGCGCGAGTGCGACGACCTCGGGCGACTCGATGCGGCGACCCTCGGTGCGCGTGATGCGCCACTCGCGCGCCACGCGCCCGGGGCGGCTCGACAGCATGACGACGCGCTGGCCCAGTCGCGCCGCTTCGCGCACGTTGTGCGTGACGAACACGACGGTGCACCCCGTCGCCCGCCAGACGCGCTCGAGCTCTTCGTGCAGCAGATCGCGGGTGATCGCGTCGAGTGCGGCGAACGGCTCGTCCATCAGCAGCACGGGTCGCTCCTGCGCGAGGGCGCGTGCGAGTGCGACGCGCTGGCGCATGCCGCCCGACAGTTCGTGCGGGCGCTTGTCCGCGGCATCCGCCAGCCCGACGAGGTCGAGCAGCTCACGCGCGCGCGCCTCGCGCTCGCGGCGCGGCACCCCGCGCAGCCGCAGCGCGAGTTCGACGTTGCGGCGCGCGGTGAGCCAGGGCAGCAGTGCGGACTCCTGGAACATGACGGCCGCCCCCTGGCGCGGCGTCGTGATCGACCCCGCGATGGGGCGGTCGAGGCCCGCGATGAGGTTCAGCAGCGTCGACTTGCCGCACCCCGACGCGCCGAGCACGCACACGAACTCGCCGGGAGCGATGTCGAGGCTGATGTCGTCGAGCACGAGCGGGCCGTTGCCGTAGCGCTGGCTCACGTGGTCGACGCGCACGGCGGGCGGCGCGGGTGCGGGCGCCGGAAGCGCCGGCGCGGTCAGATCGAAGCTCGGGCCGAGCCCGTTCGCCGGCACACGCCCCTCATCCGCGGCGGTCGCGCGGGTGAGGGGCGTGGGGGCGGTCATCGGGGTCCGATCTGAAGGGTGGAGGGCGGGCTCAGGCTTCGGCAGGCTCAGCCGCGCACGATGCCGGCGGCGAGCGTGGCGCCGTCGGACGGGTGGATCACCAGGAACGAACCCTCGTGACGGCTCGTTCGGTACGGCTCGAGCGGCAGGTCGGCCGCGAGGCGCAGCCGCACGCGGCCGATGTCGTTGGTCTGCAGTTCGCGCGCGGGCTCGTGCGTGAGCGTGTCGAGGTCGTAGCGCGACTCGATCTGCGCGACGATCGCCTGCACAGTCGCGGTGCCGTGCTTGACGAGCACGCGGATGCCAGGGGTCAGCGTCCGCGCGTCGAGCTGGAACAGCTCGGCGTCGAACTCGCGCCGCACCTCGGGCAGCGACCCTGCCGCGACGACGAGCGCACCGCGCGCGACGTCGAGGTCGTCCGCGAACTCGAGCGACACCGACTCGGGAGCCGTCGCCTCATCGACCTCGACACCAGCCGAGCGGATGCCCGTGACCTGCGTCGACAGTCCCGAGGGGAAGATCTCGACGCGGTCGCCGACGCGCACGACACCGCTGGAGATGCGGCCGGCGACCGCGCGATAGTCGCGCAGACTCTCAGCCGTGTCGGCGTCGAGGTCGGGGGCGAGCCCGCCCTGCGGGCGCAGGACGAGCTGCACCGGCAGGCGCAGCGGCTCGAGCCTCCGCTCGGCCTCGTCTGCAGCCGGCAGCGTCTCGAGCAGTTCCAGCAGCGCCGGGCCGTCGTACCAGGGCGTGCGCGCCGAGCGGTCGACGATGTTGTCGCCCTCGAGCGCCGACACCGGCAGCACGTGCAGGTCTTCGATGCCGAGCTCGGCCGAGACGGCGCGGGCATCCGCGGCGACGGCGGCGAAGGCATCCGCATCGAATCCGGTGAGATCGATCTTGTTGACCGCGAGGATCACGTGCGGCACGCGCAGCAGCGCGACGACGGCGAGGTGACGGCGGGTCTGCTCCACGACGCCCTTGCGGGCGTCGACGAGAACGACGACCGCGTCGGCCGTCGTCGCGCCGGTGACCATGTTGCGCGTGTACTGCACGTGTCCGGGGCAGTCGGCGAGGATGAACGACCGAGCGCCCGTCGCGAAGTAGCGGTAGGCGACGTCGATCGTGATGCCCTGCTCGCGCTCGGCGCGCAGGCCGTCGGTCAGCAGGGCGAAGTCGAACTCGCCGTGCGCGAAGCCGCGGTCGGCCGACGTGCGGGCGACCTGCTCGAGCTGGTCGGCGAGGATCGCCTTCGAGTCGTGCAGCAGTCGGCCGACGAGCGTCGACTTGCCGTCGTCGACCGATCCCGCTGTCGCGAAGCGGAACAGCGTGGGCTGCTCGCTCGCCGTCGCCTCGCGGGCGAAGCGGGGCGAGACGCTCTGAGTATCGAGTGACATTTAGAAGTACCCGTCCTTCTTGCGGTCTTCCATGGCCGCCTCGCTGAGGCGGTCGTCGGCACGGGTCGCCCCGCGCTCGGTGATGGTCGAGACGGCGACCTCGGCGACGATCGCGGCGAGGTCCGCGGCATCCGATTCGACCGCTCCCGTGCAACTCATGTCGCCCACCGTGCGGTAGCGGACGGTGCGCACCTCGACCTGCTCGCTCTCGCGCGGCGGCGAGAACGGGCCGACCGGGCGCCACATGCCGTCGCGGGAATACACCTCGCGCTCGTGCGCGAAGTACAGCGGCGGCAGGGCGATGCCCTCGCGCTCGATGTAGCGCCACACGTCGAGCTCGGTCCAGTTCGAGATGGGGAAGGCGCGCACGTGCTGGCCGGGGGTGTGCCGGCCGTTGTACAGGCTCCACAGTTCGGGACGCTGGTTGCGCGGATCCCACTGGCCGAACTCGTCGCGCAGCGAGATGATGCGCTCTTTGGCGCGTGCCTTGTCTTCGTCACGGCGGGCGCCGCCGAAGACCGCGTCGTGGCGGCCCGCGGCGATCGCGTCGAGCAGCGGCACCGTCTGCAGCGGGTTGCGCGTGCCGTCGGCGCGCTCGTGCAGCCGGCCGTCGTCGATGTAGTCCTGCACGCGGGCGACGTCCAGGCGGATGCCGAGGCGCTCGACCGTCTCGTCGCGGAACGCGATCACCTCGGGGAAGTTGTGGCCGGTGTCGACGTGCAGAACGGGGAACGGCACCTTGCCGGGCGCGAACGCCTTCGTCGCGAGGTGCAGCACGACGACGGAGTCCTTGCCGCCCGAGAACAGCAGCACGGGGCGCTCGAACTCGGCGACCACCTCGCGGATGACGTGGATCGCCTCGGCCTCAAGCAGGTCGAGCGTCGACAGTTTCGTGGAGGGGACCGTGATCGTCATACGTGCAACCCGCATTCCGTCTTCGATGACCCGGCCCAGCGGCCGGATCGGGGGTCTTCACCGGCGGCGACCGGCTTGGTGCACGGCTCGCAGCCGATCGAGGGGTAGCCGAACCCGACCAGCAGGTTCACCGGCGCCTTGTGCGCGGCGGCGTACGACAGCACGTCGTCGAAGCTCCACGCGGCGACCGGGTTGACCTTGACGAGTCCGTTGCGCTCGTCCCACGTCACGAGCGGCGTGTTCGTGCGGGTGGGGGCTTCGTCGCGGCGGACGCCCGTGAACCACAGCTCGTAGCCGCCGAGCGCGTCCTGCAGGGGAGCGACCTTGCGCAGCGCGCAGCACTGCGCGGCGTCACGCTCGTAGAGCTTCGCGCCGAACGCGGCATCCTGCTCTGCGACGGTCTGCGCCGGTGTGACGTCGACGATGCGCACGTCGAGCGCGCGCTGCACCTCGTCGCGCGTCGCGTACGTCTCGGTGAAGTGGTAGCCGGTGTCGAGGAACAGCACGTCGACGCCCGGCAGCTGCTCGGCGACGAGGTGCGGCAGAGCGGCATCGGCCATCGAGCAGGCGACGGCCGCGGCATCCGCCCCGAAGTTGCGGGCGACCCACGCGACGACGTCGGCGGCGGATGCCTCGTGGTCGGTCAGGCTGCCGAGCTCTTCGTTGCCGCGCTCGGCGAGGGCCTTGAGCTCTTCGCGCGTGCGCTTGACGGCGACGCGGGGTGCGAGTGAGACGGTCACTGCAGTGCCTCCTCTTCTGCGCGGTGTGCCCACTCGGCGAACGTCTCGTCGGCGCCCTCGCGGTCGGCGAGGTAGCGGATGACGACTCGCTCGACATAGTCGGCGATGCCGTCGGCGGCGACTTTCAGTCCGCGCACGGTGCGCCCGAGGCCCGCTTCGGGGCTGCCCTCGTGGGCGAGTCCGCCGCCGAGGTGCACCTGGTAGCCGGGCACCTGCTCGCCGTCGATCGTGACGAGCTGGCCCTTGAGCCCGATGTCGGCCGTCTGGATGCGGGCGCACGAGTTCGGGCATCCGTTGACGTGCAGCGAGATGGGCCTGCCGATCTGCGGTTCCAGGGCGGCAAGACGCACTTCGAGCTCGTCGATCGCACGCGCGGCGTTGGCCTTGGTCTCGACGATCGCGAGCTTGCAGAACTCGATGCCGGTGCACGCGATGGTGCCTCGGCGGAACAGACTCGGACGCGACGGCAGCCCGAGTTCGTCGAGGCCCACGACGACGGCATCCACCCGGTCTTCGGGCACGTCGAGCACGAGGATCTTCTGGAAGACCGTGGGCCGCACCCGCCGCGAGCCGTTCGCCTCGGCGAGGTCGGCGAGCTTCGTGAGCGTCGTGCCCGACAGACGCCCGACGGTGGTGGCCGCGCCGATGTAGAAGTTGCCGTCCTTCTGGCGGTGCACGCCGACGTGGTCGGGTGCGCCGACCGGATCGGCGGGGGCGGGGCCGTCCGGCAGCGGCGCCGACAGGTACTCGGTCTCGAGCACGTGGCGCAGCTTCTCGGGGCCCCAGTCGGCGAGCAGGAACTTCATGCGCGCGCGATTGCGCAGCCGCCGGTAGCCGTAGTCGCGGAAGATGCTGGTGACCCCCACCCACACCTCGGCCACCCGGTCGGGGGTGACGAATGCGCCGAGCCGTTCGCCCAGGCGCGGGATCGCCGCGAGCGCGCCGCCCACCCACAGGTCGTAGCCGACGCCCAGCTCGGGGTGCTCGACCGCGACGAACGAGCAGTCGTTGATCTCGTGCACGACGTCGAGGCTCGGGTGACCGGTGATGGCGGTCTTGTACTTGCGGGGCAGGTTCGAGAACGACGGGTCGCCGATGTAGCGGTCCACGATCTCGCGCAGCTGCGGAGTGGGATCGATCAGCTCGTCTTCGGCGATGCCGGCGACGGCCGATGCGAGGAACGTGCGCGGCACGTCGCCGCACGCTTCGGTGGTCTGCAGGCCGACGGCCTCCAAGCGGCGCCAGATCTCGGGGACATCCTCGATGCGGATCCAGTGCAGCTGCACATTCTGTCGGTCGGTGATGTCGGCGACATCACGGCCGAACTCCGTCGAGATGCCGCCGATGACCCGCAGCTGCTCGGTGGTCAGCTGCCCGCCGTCGATGCGGATGCGGAACATGAAGTACTCGTCTTCGAGTTCTTCGGGGGGCAGAGTGGCGGTGCGGCCGCCGTCGATTCCGGGCCGACGCTGCGTGTACAGGCCCCACACGCGGAAACGGCCGCGCAGGTCGGTGGGGTCGATGCTCTGGAAGCCACCCTTCGCGTACACGTTCTCGATGCGCTCGCGAACGGCCAGGCCGTCGTCGACCTGCTTCCACTCCTCATTGCCGTTGAGCGGGGCGGGGCCGTCGACCTTCCACTGCCCGTTGGGCTTCGACGACGGGTGCGGCGGGCGCGCCGCCGCGCGCGGCGCTCGGGGGGCGCGCGTCTCGATGTCGCTCGTGGTCATGATGTCCTCGCTGTGGGGGCACGGTTCGGCCGAACCTTCCAGGAGGGTAATCACGTGCCGCGCCGGAGAAAACGGTGTGTGACACGTTGCGTCAAACGGCGTAACGGTGCGTCACACTGCCGCGCGGGCGCGCCGGATGTGCATGGACGGGCGAACGGGAGGGTCGCGGTGATCGCGAACCTCCCGTTGGGTGCCGTTGTGGTCAGGCGGTGTGGGATGCCGCGCCGCGCGCGAACCCGGCGTCGAAGCCGCGCTCGTACGCCTGCTCGGCGTCGTGACCACCGCGGTGACCGGGGTGGCCGCCGTGGGCGCGGTGTCCGGCGTGGCCGGGGTGGCCGTGACCGTAGTGTCCGGCGTGGCCGTGGCCACAGTCGCGACCGAACTCCGGGGCGCCGTGCCCGTCGCCGGCGGGGCCTTCGTGGCCGTCGCCTTCGTGGCCTTCGAACCCGTGGCCGCCGGGGACGAACCTGGGACCGAACCCGTGGTGGAAGCCGGGACCGAACCCGTGGTGGAAGCCGGGGCCGAAACCGCGGCGCCCGAATCCATGCCGGCGGCCACGGGGCATCTGCTCGTTCTCGTCCCAGCCGAGGCTGCGGGCGATGGCTTCGAGCGAGGCAACGGTCGTCGCGAAGTCCTCGGGGCTGACGGCGCCGGCGACCTTCACGCGGACGGCGTCAGCCGCCTCGCTCAGGCGCGCCTTCGCGGCGCGGCCGTCGTCGGTGAGGGTGAAGGATCCGCCTTCCTCGGTGATCCAGCCGCGGTCTTCGAGTGCGCGCAGGCGCTTGCCGCCGCGCTGGATGCGGGCCGCGAGTTCCGGTGCCTCGATCGTGCCGTCGAGCACGTTCAGGATCATCCACTCGCGGCGCGTGACGTCTTCGTTCTCGAAGGCGGTCGCGAACTCGCGTGCGATGAGGTGATCGACGGCGCGCAGCCAGAGGCCGAGGGGGTGGGCGGTGTCGTTGTGAGTCGTGTTGTTCTCCATGAGAAGTCCTTTCGGTGGGCCTTCAGATCGGCCCGTTGGGGGGCCCGCTGCAGTTCGGACCCTGAGGTGCATGTCGCATGACATGTATATGTAGTGTGACATGGAGATGAGATGCATGTCAAGTCGCATGTAAATTGGAAGCATGACGGATGCCTCCGACCTCGACGCGATCGTCGCCGCGCTCGCCCAATTGCGCGGCCGCGGCCGTCCGCCGTTCGGGCCGGGTCCCGGTTCGTTTGGCGGGCCTGGGGGCTTGGGTGGTCCCGGTGGTGCTGACGGTCCCGGCGGTCCTGGTGGCTTCGCGGGCTTCGGGGGACCGCCGTGGGCGGGGCGCGGACACGGACGCGGCGGCCACAGCCACGACGAACACGACGGCCATGCCGGTCACGATGGTCATGCCGGACACGGCGGTGATGCCGGCCGCGACGGCCGCGCGCACCACGGCGGCGACCCGTTCGGGCGGCACGCGAGATTCGGCGGAGGCCCGGCGCGGTTGCGGCTGCTCGAGGCGCTCGCCGCGGCATCCCACCCGCTCAGCGTCAGCGAAGTCGGCGACGCGATCGGAGTGGATCAGCCGCGCGCGTCACGGCTGATCCAGCAGGCCGTCGAGCTGGGGCTCGTGCAGCGCGAGGCCGACCCCGACGACGCCCGGCGCACGCGCATCGCGCTCACCGACGAGGGAAAGCGCCTCGCGCGCGGCTTCCGCGGACAGCGTCGCGAGCAGCTGCAGACAGCGCTCGCCGACTTCACCCCCGACGAGTGCGCCGAACTCGCGCGCCTGCTGACGAAGCTCGCCGGAGCCTGGCCGCAGGCCTGACCCGCGCGCCCGCACCCACGGCGCCCCGCCGGGCCGCCGCGCTGCCGGGGCGCCCGCCCGCGCCGCCGCACGCAACTGCAAGGGATCGCGCGCGACACGCCGTGCCCGGGCGCCCCGCCCCGGCGTGTCGCGCGGCGGGGCCTTGCAGTTCGCGCGGCTGCCCCGCGCTCAGCGCGCCGCCCGCGCCGCGGCGGAGGCATCCGTCGCCCGCAACTCACTCACCCGTCCGCTTCTGCCGCGTGGCGAGCGGCGATGCCGCCGTGCTCGCTCGTCCGTCCGGCCGCTTCTGCGGTATGACGAGCGGCGATGCCGCAGATCGGGACGGATGAGCGTCAGCCGCCGCCCGCCGGGCCGCGCTCATCCGTCCGCTTGTGTCGCTTCGCTAGCACCGACGCCGCAAATCGGGACGGATGAACGCCGGATGCCCCGCGCCGCACGCAACTGCAAGGGATCGCGCCCGACACGCCGTGCCCGGGCGCCCCGCCACGGCGTGTCGCACGGCGAGGCCTTGCAGTTCGCGCGGCGGCCCCCCGCGCTGCGCGCAACCCCCGCGACGCGCCCCGCCCGCGCCCCGCTACGCCCTGACGTGCGGCGGGAGCTTCACGAGCAGCAGCAGCACGAGCCCGAGCAGCAGGACCACCCCGATGCCGAGCACGCCGTAGACGATGCCGCCGAACCAGGCGAGCGACAGCGACCACGCGAGCGGGGACAGGAACGACGCCACCCGGCCGGTCGTCGCGTAGAGGCCGAAGATCTCGCCCTGCATGCTGGGCGGGGTCAGGCGCGTGAGCAATCCGCGACTGGCTGCCTGGGCGGGGCCCACGAACGCGCACAGCGCGAGGCCGCAGATCCAGAAGACGATCGTGCCGAAGTCGCGCAGCACGAACACCACGAACGCCATCGCGACGAGCCCCGTGAGCGCGATCAGAATCAGCCGGCGCGGACCGATCGCATCGTCGAGGCGGCCGGCGAAGATCGTCGAAATACCGGCGACGAGGTTCGCCGCAAGACCGAAGAGGATGACCTCGATGAACGAGAATCCGAAGCCCTGCGCCGCCAGCACGGCGCCGAACGCGAACACGCCCGCGAGTCCGTCGCGATAGACGGCCGAGGCGACCAGGAACCAGAACGTCGGCCGGTTCGACACGAACAGCTTCTTCAGGTTCTTCGCGAGCACGACGTATGAGGCGAAGAAGCCCGTCTTGCCCGCGCCGCCGTACGCGGGCGACTCGGGTACGTTGCGGAACAGCGGAATCGAGAAGACGAGCGTCCACACACCGCAGATCACCGCGACCAGCTTGTACGCGAGCGGGTTGCTCTGGCCGAGGCCGAACAGCACCGGGATGCACACGATCAGCGCGACGACGCCGCCGATGTAGCCGAGGCCCCAGCCGAGTCCCGAGACCCGCCCGACCGTCTTTGGCGTCGACACCTCGGAGAGCATCGCGTAATAGCTGACGTTGCCGATCTCGCTGACGACGGCGCCGGTCGCGACCGCGAGCGCGCCGAACCAGAAGAACTTCGGGTCGGCCTCGACGAAGAACAGCGAGAACTGGATGAGCGCGATCGCGAGGGTCGCACCGATGATCCACTTCTTCTTGCTGCCGCGCGCATCGGCCTGCTGACCGAGCACCGGCGCCAGCAGCAGAATCAGGATGCCGGCGACGAAGTTCGCCCAGCCCCACCACTCCGACAGGTCGGTGAGCCCCTGGCAATAGGCGGTCGCGAGGTTCGCCCTCTCGTTGCAGCTCATGTACGTGCCGTCGGCGAGAAGGCCCGACTCGCGCACGGCGGGGTCGAGGAACTCGCGCGAGGTCAGGTACAGGGCGACCCAGACGAAGGTCAGGATGACCGTGTTGAACGGCTGCATCGCCCAGTCCCACATCGCCCACGAGACGACGCGCTTGCGCGGGATGGGCTGGGCGGCCGTCGCGCCGAAGGCGACGTCAGGTGAGGGCGTATCGGGATGCGACATGTCCGTCATGCTGGATCCTTTTGGTGAACAGCGGGTGAGCAGTCGGTCCCGGCGGGCCCGTGCGGGTTTCACGAGGGGATGCCACACAGGCATCCGGCGTCGCCTCATCGCGACGCGTGCTCATGCTATCGACGGCCCGGTGCCATGATGTACGCATGCCAGTGCACGTCGAACGCGCCGAGCTTCCGGGCATCGGCGTTCGCCACGACATCCTCACGCGGGGTGGACGTCGGCTGTCGATCATCAACTTCCGCGACGGGGGACGCGAGCTCGCGCTGTCAGACGAGGACGATCCCGATCGCGCCGAAGAGACGATCCAGCTCAGCGACGATGAGGCGACGGCCCTGTCGTAAGTGCTCGGCGGGTCGCTCCTGCTCACCCAGATGGCAGGCCTGCGCGAACAGATCGCGGGCCTGTCCATGGAACAGATCCCCGTGCGCGCCGACTCGCCGTACGTGGGGCGCACGCTCGGTGACACCCGCGCGCGCACCCTGACCCGCTGCTCGATTGTCGCGATCGTCCGCGACACCGGCGTCGTGCCCGCTCCCGAGCCGGCCGACCCGATCGACGCCGGCGACACCCTCGTCGCCGTCGGCACGCGTGAGGGCCTCGACCGACTCGTGCACATCATCGCCGGCGACTGAATCGGAGCCCACCCCGCATGGATCACGGAGCGCTCGACCTCATCGAGATCGGCGCGCTCCTGCTCGGCATCGCGATCCTGAGCCGCATCGCGGGGCGCATCGGCATCTCGCCGATCCCGTTCATCCTGCTCGGTGGACTCGCCCTCGGCGAGGGCGGGCTGATCCCGATCGATCATGCCGAGGGCTTCATCGCCGTCGGCGCCGAGATCGGCGTCATCCTGCTGCTGCTGATGCTGGGGCTCGAGTACAACGCCCGCGAGCTGATCGGCAACCTGCGCACCTCGTCGCGGGCGGGCCTGCTCGACATGGCGCTCAACGCCGTCCCCGGCATCATCTTCGCGCTCGTCATGGGGTGGGGTCCGGTCGCGGCGCTCGTACTGGGCGGCATCACGTGGGTGTCGTCATCGGGCGTCATCGCGAAGGTGCTGCACGAGCTCGGCCGCCTCACCAACCGCGAGACGCCGACAATCCTGTCGATCCTCGTGATCGAAGATCTCGCGATGGCCTTCTACCTGCCCGTGCTCACGGCGCTGCTGGTGGGGCTCGACTTCGGGGCGGCGACCGTGACGGTCGTCGTGGCCCTGGCATCCGTCCTCGTCATCCTCTACCTCGCCCTGCGGCACGGGCGGTGGTTCTCGCGGATGCTGTGGACGCGCAACGCCGAAGCGCTGCTGCTCGCCGTGCTCGGCGTCACGGTGCTCGTCGCGGGCCTCGCCTCCGAGGTCAAGGTGTCGGCCGCGGTCGGCGCGTTCCTGGTCGGCATCGCGATCCAGGGCAAGACCGCCGTCGCCGCCGAGCGGATGCTGACTCCGCTGCGCGACCTGTTCGCCGCCGTCTTCTTCCTCTACTTCGGACTGTCGACCGACCCGTCGCACCTCGTGCCGATGCTGCTGCCGGCGCTCGTGCTCGCCGTCATCACGATGGCAACGAAGGTGCTGACGGGATACCTTGCCGCGCGCAAGGCCGGCATCGCCGAAGCCGGGCGCTGGCGTGCCGGGTTCGCGCTGACGCCGCGCGGCGAGTTCTCCATCGTGATCGCGGGGCTCGCGGTCGGCGCGGGCGTCGACCGGTCGCTCGCGGCGCTCGCCGCCGCGTACGTGCTGATGACGATCGTCGCGGGGCCGTTCCTGGCGCGCATCCCCGACTCGAAGGCGTTCACGCGGTGGGCGAAGGGACGCCAGGCGGCCCGGCGCGAACGTCAGCGAACGGCGGGGGATGCCTCGCCTGGCGTGGCATCCTCTGACGCGGCATCCACCGGTATGCACGACGGAACGCATGAGTAGCGGCCCGCGCGACTAGCGTGGGGGCATGACAACTGAGGCCGCGCCCGAAACAGACCGGGCGGACTCGCTCACCTTCGCCGATCTCGGCCTCGACGACGCCGTGCTGCGCGCGGTGCGCGACGTGGGCTACGAGACGCCGTCGGCGATCCAGGCCGCCACGATCCCGCCGCTGCTCGCGGGGCGTGACGTGCTCGGTACGGCGCAGACCGGCACGGGCAAGACGGCCGCCTTCGCGCTGCCGATCCTCTCGCAGCTCGACCTGTCGCAGAAGACGCCGCAGGCGCTCGTGCTCGCCCCGACGCGTGAGCTCGCGCTGCAGGTGTGCGAGGCGTTCGAGTCCTACGCCGGGCACCTGCGGGGCGTGCACGTGCTGCCGGTCTACGGCGGACAGGGCTATGGCCAGCAGCTGTCGGCGCTGCGCCGCGGCGTGCACGTCGTCGTCGGCACCCCCGGTCGCATCATGGACCACCTCGACAAGGGCACGCTCGACCTGACCGAACTGCGCTTCCTCGTGCTGGACGAAGCCGACGAGATGCTCAAGATGGGCTTCGCCGAAGACGTCGAGACGATCCTCGCCGAGACGCCCGACGACAAGCAGGTGGCCCTGTTCTCGGCGACCATGCCGCCGCAGATCCGCCGCCTCGCGGGCACGTACCTGAAGGACCCCGACGAGATCAACGTCAAGGCGAAGACCACGACGTCGGCGAACATCACGCAGCGGTACCTCGTCGTGTCGTATCCGCAGAAGGTGGATGCCCTCACGCGCATCCTCGAGGTCGAGAACTTCGAGGGGATGATCGTCTTCACCCGCACGAAGAACGAGACCGAAACCCTCGCCGAGAAGCTGCGTGCCCGCGGGTACGCAGCCGCCGCGATCAACGGTGATGTCGCACAGGCGCAGCGCGAGCGCACCGTCAATCAGCTGAAGGCGGGCAAGCTCGACATCCTCGTCGCGACCGATGTCGCAGCCCGCGGACTCGACGTCGAGCGCATCAGCCACGTCGTCAATTTCGACCTGCCGATCGACACCGAATCGTACGTGCACCGCATCGGCCGCACGGGTCGCGCGGGGCGCACGGGTGACGCGATCAGCTTCGTCACGCCGCGCGAGCGGCGCATGCTGACCTCGATCGAGAAGGCGACCCGCCAGCCGCTCACCGAGATGAGCCTGCCGAGCGTCGAGGACGTCAACGCGACGCGCCTCACCCGCTTCGACGACGCGATCACGGCGGCACTCGAGGATGCCGATCGCATCGCCCGCTTCCGCGACATCATCACCCACTACGTCACCCACCACGACGTTCCCGAGGGTGACGTCGCGGCGGCACTCGCGCTCGTCGCGCAGGGCGATACTCCGCTGCTGCTGGATGCCGAGGCCGACGAGCCGCCGCGTCGTGACCGCTTCGACCGCGACGACCGCGGGCGGGGGGATCGTGGTGACCGGGGCTCGGATCGGGACTCGGGCCGCGGCGATCGCGGTGACCGGGGCTCGGACCGCGGCGACCGTGGCTCGGACCGTGGCGACCGCCGCCGGTCGAGCGGACCGACCGCGACCTACCGCATCGAGGTCGGACGCCGCCACAAGGTCGAGCCGCGCCAGATCGTCGGCGCGCTCGCCAACGAGGGAGGCTTGCGCCGCGAGGACTTCGGCGCGATCCAGATCCGCCCCGACTTCTCGCTGGTCGAACTGCCCGCCGACCTGCCGCGCGACACCCTCAAGCGCCTCGAGGGCACGCGCATCTCGGGCCGCCTCATCGAGATCAAGCCCGACCGCTTCCAGCGCTCCGCGAAGCGCCCCGACCGCGGTGACCGGGGCGACCTCCCCCGCCGGCGTTACGACGACTGACCCGGCGCGGCCGGGTTCGACCCGCGCGTGCCCGGCCCGGCCTGCCCGGGGCATCCTTCCCCCCCGGTTTGGGGTCGCGTGTGGTCGCCTCCGCCCAGGTTTGGGGTCGCGTGTGGTCGGGTCGGCCCCCGCGAGGCGACCACTGGCGACCCCAAACTGGGCGCGTCGCGCGCGCGACTGGGCGCGCCGCGCGACCAGAGCGTTGCGACAGGTCAGTGCTGCGCGGCGCGGTCGGCGTGGCCGAGGTCGCGGCCGGGGGCGATGACGTCGCGCACGCGGCGCTTGAGCGCGACGATGTCGGGGAACCCGCCGTCTTCCTTGCGTGACCACACGCGCTCGTCGTCGGCGTAGACCTCGAAGATGCCGCCCGTGCCAGGCACGAGCGTCGCGCCGCCGCCGCGCAACTCTTCCTGAAAAGTCGACAGCATCTCCTGCGCGACCCACGCGGCGCGGAGCATCCAGGCGCACTGAGTGCAGTAGATGATGCGGATGCCGTGGCTCATGAGCCCACGCTACCCGCGGCGTGTTACACGCATTCGCGCAGGGCACGCTCGCGCGACCTGAAAACTTGATATGAGTCATATCAAGTTCATTTGACAGCGCGAGGGGGATGCCGGTAACGTGACATCCATCACAAGTTGAGCCGCTACGACTCAACCTCGCAGACTTCTCAAAGCCGTTTCACGAAAGGAAACACACATGGCACGTGCAGTGGGTATCGACCTCGGTACGACGAACTCCGTCGTCTCCGTCCTCGAGGGCGGCGAGCCGAAGGTCATCGCCAACGCCGAGGGCTTCCGCACGACCCCTTCGGTCGTCGCGTTCACGAAGGACGGCGAGGTGCTCGTCGGCGAGACCGCCAAGCGCCAGGCTGTGACCAACGTCGACCGCACGATCTCCTCCGTCAAGCGCCACATGGGCACCGACTGGAAGACGCCGCCGATCGACGGCAAGCAGTACACGCCGCAGGAGATCTCGGCGCGCATCCTGCAGAAGCTGAAGCGCGACGCGGAGCAGTACCTGGGCGACACCGTGACGGATGCCGTCATCACCGTGCCCGCGTACTTCAACGACGCCGAGCGCCAGGCCACGAAGGAGGCCGGCGAGATCGCGGGCCTCAACGTCCTGCGCATCATCAACGAGCCGACCGCTGCCGCGCTCGCCTACGGCCTCGACAAGGGCAAGGAGGACGAGCTCATCCTCGTCTTCGACCTCGGTGGCGGAACGTTCGACGTGTCCCTCCTCGAGGTGGGCAAGGACGACGACTTCTCGACCATCCAGGTGCGCTCCACGGCGGGCGACAACCGCCTCGGCGGCGACGACTGGGACCAGCGCGTGGTCGACTACCTCATCAAGCAGTTCAAGGACACGACCGGCGTCGACGTCTCGGGCGACAAGATCGCCCTGCAGCGCCTCAAGGAGGCCGCGGAGCAGGCGAAGAAGGAGCTGTCGTCGTCGAACTCGACGAGCATCAACCTGCCCTACCTGTCGCTGACCGACTCGGGTCCCGTGTCGCTGTCGGAGACGCTCACGCGCGCCAAGTTCGAGGACCTCACCAAGGACCTCCTCGACCGCACCAAGAAGCCGTTCGCCGATGTCATCCGCGAGGCCGGCATCAAGGTCGACGACATCGACCACGTCGTGCTGGTCGGCGGCTCCACCCGCATGCCCGCCGTGAGCGAGCTGGTGAAGAAGGAGACCGGCAAGGAGCCCAACAAGGGCGTCAACCCCGACGAGGTGGTCGCCGTCGGCGCCGCCCTGCAGGCCGGCGTCCTCAAGGGCGAGCGCAAGGACGTCCTCCTCATCGACGTCACCCCCCTGAGCCTCGGCATCGAGACCAAGGGCGGCATCATGACCAAGCTCATCGAGCGCAACACGGCCATCCCGACCAAGCGCAGCGAGACGTTCACGACCGCCGACGACAACCAGCCGTCGGTCGCGATCCAGGTGTTCCAGGGCGAGCGCGACTTCACGCGCGACAACAAGCCGCTCGGCACGTTCGAGCTGCAGGGCATCGCCCCGGCGCCCCGCGGCATCCCGCAGATCGAGGTCACCTTCGACATCGACGCCAACGGCATCGTGCACGTGTCGGCCAAGGACAAGGGCACCGGCAAGGAGCAGTCGATGACGATCACGGGCGGCTCGTCGCTGCCCAAGGACGACATCGAGCGCATGGTCCGCGAGGCCGAGGAGCACGCCGCCGACGACAAGAAGCGTCGCGAGGCCGCCGAGATCCGCAACCAGGCCGAGACCCTCTCGTACTCGATCGAGAAGCTCATCAAGGACAACGAGGACAAGCTGCCCGACGACGTGAAGACCGAGGTCCAGGCCGACGTCGACGCGCTCAAGACGGCGCTCGCCGGCGACAACGACGACACCGTCAAGGACGCCTTCGACAAGCTGAACGCGTCGCAGGGCAAGCTGGGCGAGGCGATCTACGCCTCGGCGCAGGCCGCGCAGGCGCCGGATGCCGGTGCGGGCGAGCAGGCGCCGGATGCGGCATCCTCGGAGGAGGATGTCGTGGACGCCGAGGTCGTCGACGACGAGGACGAGAAGAAGTAGGACTCCATGACGAAGAAGGACTTCGAAGAGCCGGACGACGGCGACGAGGTCCTCGGTGAGGAGGGGTCGGAGGCACAGGTCTCCGGCCCCGACTCGCAGGAGGATGCCGACGCCGACGCGCTGACGGTCGAGGACATCCTCGGCACGGCGCAGTCCGACGAGGCGGCCGTCGCCGAGGCCCCGGAGGAGGAGCACGACCTGCTGCTCGACCTCAAGCGGCTGCAGGCCGAGTACGCCAACTACCGCCGCCGCACCGAGGAGCAGCGCGAGGTCGAGATCGAGCGCGCCAAGGGCGCGGTGGCCAAGGGGCTGCTGCCCGTGCTCGACGACCTCGACCGCGCCGAGAAGCACGGCGATCTCGCCGAGGGCTCGCCCCTGGCCGCGATCGCCGAGAAGCTCCGCGGGGTCGTGGCCCGGCTGGGCGTGGAGACCTACGGCGCCGCGGGCGACGCGTTCGACCCGCAGCAGCACGAGGCGATCTTCCAGGCGCCGACCCCCGGCACCGAGGTGCCGACGATCCTCGAGGTCGTCGAGGTCGGCTACCGTCTGGGCGCGATCGAGCTGCGTCCCGCGAAGGTCGTCGTCGCGGTGCCGGCCGAGTAGGCGGGGGGAGGGGATATGGCCAGTCAGGACTGGTTCGACAAGGACTTCTACAAGGTCCTCGGCGTCGGCAAGGACGTGTCCGAGGCGGAGCTGAAGAAGAGCTACCGCAAGCTGGCACGCACCTACCACCCCGACTCGACGCAGGGGGATCCCGCCGCCGAGGCCAAGTTCAAGGAGATCAGCGAGGCGTACTCGGTGCTCAGCGACAAGGAGCAGCGCGAGGAGTACGACCAGATCCGGGCGATGGGGGCCGGAAGCGCCCGCTTCCAGGCGCCCGGCGCCGGCGGTGGTTTCGAGGACGTCTTCAGCCGGTTCGGCCGCGGCGGCACGCAGCAGGCCGACTTCGACGACCTGTTCGCGATGTTCGGCGAGCAGTCCGGTGGCCGGTTCGGCTCGGGCCGGTTCGGCCAGTCGAGCGGAGGGTTCCGCGGGTTCGGTGGTCCGCAGCGCGGGGCCGATGTGACGGCGCGCACGACGCTCGACTTCCAGACCGCCGTGAAGGGCGAGACCATCACCCTCCAGGGCGAGGACGGCAAGCCGTTCAAGGTCAAGATCCCGGCGGGCGTCGCCGACGGGCAGAAGATCCGCCTGCGCGGTCGCGGCCGCCCGTCGCCCGACGGCGGCGAGGCGGGCGATGTGGTCGTCTCGATCACGGTGCGACCGCATCCCGTGTTCACCCGCGAGGGGCTCAACCTCCGCGTCACGGTGCCGGTGACCTTTACCGAGGCGGCGCTGGGCGCGACGATCGAGGTGCCCACCCTGGGCGGAGATCCGGTGAAGCTGCGGGTCGCGCCCGGCACGCCCTCCGGGCGGGTGCTGCGGGTCAAGGGCCGCGGCGTCGAGTCGGCCAAGGGCACGGGCGACCTGCTCGCCGAGGTCCAGGTCGCGGTGCCCGCGCACCTCGACGACCGCGCCCGCGAGGCGCTGGAGCGGTTCCACGAGCTGGAGCCCAAGGAGAACCCCCGCGCCGACCTGATGAGCAGGGCGAGCGAGTGATCGTGGCGAACCGACATCCCTCCGCCGAACCGACGCGCCTGCGCGGGTGGTTCGCGGTGGGGATGTCGGTTCGCGCGGTGTAGAGGGATGTGAGGTGAGACGACATGGCTGACGAGGTCGATGAGGAGACCCCGATCTTCGCGATCGCCGCAGCGGCCGAGCTGTCGGGGATGCATCCGCAGACCCTGCGGCAGTACGACCGCCTCGGGCTCGTCGTGCCGGGACGCACGCAGGGCGGCTCGCGGCGCTACTCGCTGCACCACGTGAAGCAGCTGCGCGAGGTCGCGGCGCTGTCGGCCGAGGGCATCAGCCTGCCCGCCATCGCGCGCATCATCGAGCTCGAGAACCAGGTGCGGGCGCTGCGCCGCCAGGTCGGCGACCTGGAGCAGCGGGTGCGCGACGAGGTCGAGCAGCGCCGCGGCGCCCGCGTCTTCGCGGCCGGCGCGAGCGGCTCGGTCGTGACGCTGCGCCACGGCACGCGCGTCCGCCGCGCCACCGAGGTGGTCGTCTGGCGGCCGCAGGTCGACGAGGACTGACCCGCTCCGCATCGGCGCAGCACAGGAGATCTCCCGAGAACAGGACGATCCGACGCGGATCGCCCTGTTCTGCGGAGTTCTCCTGCTCTGCGGAGTCCTCCTGTTGTCGGGGAGCGCGGGCGCTCCGGGAGGATCGACTCCAGAAATCTCTTGACATCGATTTCACGTTGTGTCACTCTGTCTACGGTTAACCGTCAATCGATGACGGCAAACCAGAGGTAGCTCACAAAGGAGTTCGGGTGGCCGATTTCGAATCGCTGGCAGGGAGGGTTCTCGCCCCTCGACAGCAGGTGCTGGGAGAGCAGGTGCTCGAGCAGCTGCGGGTGCTCATCGTGACGGGCAAGCTGCCCGCCGGCACCCACCTCGTAGAGGCGCAGCTGTCGGCCACGTTCCAGGTGAGCCGCGGGCCGATCCGCGATGCGCTGGCCCAGCTCGAGTCCGAAGGACTGGTCGAGAGCCGTCGCCGGGGAGTCTTCGTCCGCGGCCTCACGACGAAGGACATCGACGAGCTCTACTCGCTGCGCGAGGCGATCGAGCTGCAGGCGCTGCGGGTCGCCGCCCTCTCGCCGTCGGCTCCGTGGGACCTCGCACAGCCCTCGCTGGACGACATGCGCGTGGCCGCTGCCTCGGGCGACCACCTCGCCTTCGCCCACGCCGACATGGCCTTCCACGCAAGCTTCTACGACGTCGCAGACCACAGCCGCCTGCGTCAGATCTGGAGCCAGTACGCCCCGACCTTCGGAGTGCTGCTGGAGATGACGACGGCCGAGGACATCGATCTCGGGCCCTCGTACGAGTCGCACGTCGAGATCCACGCGCAGATGCGCGCGGGTGAGCTCGACCGGGCGACCGTGAGCCTGCAGGAGCATCTGCTCGGGTCGCGCTCGCGACTGATGACCGCTTTCGCCCGGCTGACCCTGACCAACGGTCTCGGAGAGGAGACATCATGACCCGTCCCATCGTCTACAGCGCGGTGACCACCGCGTTCTCCGAGGACGGTGGCCTCGACCTTCGCGCCACGACGCGACTGTTCGCGCACGCGCTCGCGGGAGGAGTGGATGCCGTGTTCGTCAACGGCACGACGGCGGAGTTCGCCGCCCTCACCCTTGCCGAGCGGCACGACCTGCTGGCGGCAGCCGTGTCGGTCGCCGGACCCGAGCGCGTGGTCGCGCACGTCGGCGCCGCATCCCCGTATCACACAGGGGTCCTGGCCGCCGATGCCCGAGCACTCGGAATCACCAAGATCTCGGTGCTGACGCCCTTCTACATGCCGAGCACGGTCGACGGTGTCCGCGAGCAGATCTCGGCCGCGCGCGCCGAGGCGCCGGATGCCGACATCTTCCTCTACCTGTTCCCCGATCGCACCGGGGTGCAGCTGCCGGCCGCCGAGGCCGCTCGGGTGATCGAAGAGTTCGACCTGGCCGGGGCGAAGATCTCCATCGCCGGCACCGACTATGTGGCGGAGCTCATCGGCGCGCTGTCCACCCCGCGGATCGTCCTGTCGGGCAACGACGGCCTGCTGCGCGAAGTGGTCGCCGCCGGCGGCGACGGCATCGTGTCGGGGGTCTCGTCCTCGCTTCCCGCACCGTTCGTGGCCCTGGCCGATGCCATCGGCGCCGGCGACGAGTCGGAGCAGGAGCGGCTGGCCGAGATCATCAACGGGATCGTGCCCGTCCTCGGGCCGAACATCGCGGCGCTGAAGATCTCGCAGCGCGACCAGGGCCTCATCGACACGGCTGTGTGCCGCATGGCGATCGACGCCCCCGAGCCGAGCAGGCTCGCCGACATCGCGCGCGTGCTCGCCGAGGTCTCACCCGACCACACCACCCGCGTCGCCTGACGCCCCGAGGAGAATCACGATGGCCATCGCAGTCCATCCCGCACCGCAGCTCGAGGAGCCCTCGCCCGATGACGGGCCGGGGGTGGCTGCCCGCCGGGCGCGGCGTCGCGGACGCGGCGTCGGCGACCGGTCGCCCGTCGGCCTGTCGTGGGGCCTCATCCTGCCCTCGATCATCGTCGTGGCGATCGTGTCGATCTTCCCGATCGTCTACGCGATCAACCTGAGCCTGCACGACACCCGCTACATGGAGGTCGGCGAGTTCAACGACTTCGCCCACTTCCTGCAGATCTTCACGACGGCCGAGGGACTCGGGCAGATCGCCCGCTCGTTCGTCTACGTCATCGGCTCGCTGCTGATCGCGGTGCCCCTGAGCCTCGGCCTGGCGAACCTTCTCAACCAGCAGGTCCGCGGCCGCCGCATCTTCCGCGTCCTGATCCTCATGCCGTGGGTCGTGTCGCAGACGGTCGCCGCACTGCTGTGGAAATGGCTGGTCAACCCCGACTACGGGCCCCTGGGCCTCGGCGACCTCCCCTTCGGCCGGCTCGACTTCCTGGCCAACCCCGTCCTGGCGATGGTCCTGCTGATCGTCGTGAACGTGTGGATCAGCTATCCCCTCGCCACGATCCTCTGTCTGGCCTCGCTGCAGACGATCCCCGAGGAGCTGCGTGAGGCCGCCGAGGTCGACGGCGCCGGCCCGTTCCGTCGCTTCATGCAGGTCACACTCCCCCTCATGAAGCCGACGCTGTTCGTGGTCGCGATCCAGCTCACCCTGCTCTACTTCAACATGGTGACGCTCGTCTACACGCTCACCGGCGGCGGTCCGCTCGACGGCACCAACGTCCTGTCGCTGGCGGCCTTCAAGCAGAGCTTCGAGTTCTTCAACCTCGGGCTCGGCGCCGCGTACAGCGTCGTGCTGTTCGCGTTCAACATCCTGTTCGGCGCCGCCTACATCCGTCTGCTGAGGAGTGAGCGCAATGACTGAGCTCGTCGCGGAGACCCGTTCCCGCCGCACGCCGCGTGCCGCTCGATCCGCCGGGCGCCGTCGCCGGCGGACGAATCCGCTGGTCTACGTCGCCCTCGTCGCGGCATCCGCCTTCGCGGTGCTGCCGCTGCTGTGGGGGCTCAGCACCTCGTTCAAGTCGGAGAGCGCGACCCTCTCCGACCAGGGGTGGATCCCGCAGGACTTCACGCTCGAGAACTACCGCCTCGTGCTGTTCGAGTCCAAGATCCCGCTCTACCTCGGCAACACCCTGCTGGTCGCCGGGCTCACGGTGATCGCGACGATCATCGTCGCGGTGTTCGGCGCCTATGCCGCCGCGCGCTTCCGATTCCGCGGCAAGACGACCAGCCTGTTCCTCATCCTGATGACGAGCATGATCCCGGGGATCGCCATCCTGGTGCCGCTGTACTTCCTGGCCGTGAGCCTCGGCCTCTACGACACCTACGCGGTGATGATCATCATCTACACCGCGTGGCAGATCCCGACCGTGATCTGGATGCTCAAGGGCTTCTTCGAGTCGGTGCCGGACTCCATCGAGGAGGCGGGACGCGTGGACGGCGCCTCGCACTTCCGCGTCATGGTGCAGCTCGTCTTCCCGCTCGCGGTTCCCGGCATCGCGGCGGCGGCGGTGATCTCGTTCGTCTACGTGTGGAACGACTTCCTCATCGCCTCGACGATGATCTCGACCGACGACAAGCGCCTGGTCGCCGTCGGTCTCTACAACTACCTCTCGCAGTACGGGATCGTCTGGGGGCAGCTGACCGCGGCCGTCGTGATCTCGATCATCCCCATCGTCATCGTCTTCGTCCTCATGGAGCGACGCATCGTCGCCGGTCTGTCCGCCGGCGCCACCAAGGGCTGACACCCGTCACGTCCCGCACTCACCGAGAAAGGTTCCACCCATGAGAAGAGGCATCATCCGCAACGCCGCGGCTGTCATCCTCGTATCCGCACTCGCGCTGTCGGCGGCGGGCTGCACGAGCGGCAGCACCGCCCCGAGCGGCGACACCGAACTGGAGCTGTGGACGTTCCTCGATCCCAACAGCGCCGACGACCCGCGTGGCACGGCCCTGAAGGAGATCGTCGAGGAGTACAACGCCCAGAGCGACGGCACGACCGTCACGGTGCGCTCGATCAACTACGCCAAGATCGACGCGGAGGTCATCAAGGCCACCGCGAGCGGTCAGGGTCCCGATCTGCTCAACGTCTATTCGAACCAGCTGCCGATGCACGTCGCAGCCGGCACGGTCCAGCCCATCACCGAGTACGCCCAGCCCGTGCTCGACGAGCTCGGCGACGACTTCCTGTTCCCGATCGACGGCGTCACCTTCGACGGCGAGATCATGGCGATGCCGTGGGAGATCCGCGCCTGGCTGCTGTGGTACCGGGCGGATCTGCTCGAGGCCGCGGGCCTGGAGGTGCCGACGACCCTCGACGAGGTCGGTGAGGTCGCTGCGGCCCTGCAGGAGACGGGCGTCACCGGGCTCGGCGTGGGCTTCTCCAACTCCGGCCTCGGCGCCGACTTCATGGAGAAGTTCATCCCGTTCACGTGGGGCAACGGCGGCGAGATCCTCGACGCCGACGGCCAGGCCGTCTTCGACGACGCGGCCGGCGTCGCCAGCATGCAGACCTTCGTCGACTGGAAGGAGCAGGGCGCCTTCGGTGACGAGGTGCTCAGCATGGGTGCCGACGAGGTGATCAACGGCGTCAAGGCCGGCACGATCGCGATGGCCATCGAGGGCTCGTACCGCGTCGCCGCCGCCCGCTCGGGCGAGGGCATCGGCGAGAACCTCAAGACGGTGGCGATCCCGTCGAACGACCCGTCGACCCCGCTCGAGACGCCAGTCGCGGGCCAGACGCTGACCATCGGCGCCAACGCCTCGAACACGGACGCGGCGTGGGACTTCATCAAGTTCTACACCTCGGCCACGTCGCAGGAGAAGTTCGCCGCCGCCGGCGTGCTGCCCGTGCTCTCGAGCGTCTACGAGTCGGATGCCGTGACCTCTCTCGACAACGCCGACGAGCTGAACTCCTGGCTCGACTACATCCGGGAGTACGGCCGCCCGAACCCGGTGTCGGAGAACTTCTCGGAGCTGTCCGACAGCCTCGTCACCGGAGCGCAGCAGATCGTGTTCCAGGGCGCTGATCCCGCCGAGACGCTCTCGGGCGTGGCCTCGACCTACAACGCGCAGTGACACCCGGGGAGGCGGGGTCACCCGGCCCCGCCTCCCCCCCCCCGCACGAACCATCCATCACCCACGAAAGAAGGACACCAGTGACCGACACCACCGACTACGACGTCATCGTCTGCGGCGGTGGCCCCTCCGGGAACATGGCCGCCATCGCGGCCGGACGCGCCGGGGCCAAGACCCTGATCATCGAGAAGTACGGCTTCATCGGAGGGATGGCAACGTCGGGCTGGCTGGGTCCGATCTCGCCGATGCACTTCGGCGACGAGCGGGTCATCGCGGGCATTCCCGAGGAGTTCGTCGATCGCATGCGGCGGGCCGGTGGCTCGACCGGACACCTGCGCTGCACGAACCCCCACGGCTCGGGCGCCTATCTCGGGTTCTACGACCGTGAGCACTACAAGTGGACCGCGATCCAGATGCTGCAGGAGGCGGGGGTCGACATCCTGTTCCACTCCTTCGTCTCGGACGTCGTCGTCGACGGCGACACCGTGACGGGCGTGGAGGTTGCCAACAAGTCGGGCAAGCGCGTGTACACCGCCAAGACGATCGTCGACGCCACGGGCGACGGCGATGTGGCGGCTCTCGCGGGCGCCGAGCACACGGTCGGCAACGAGCAGGGGGTCTCGCAGCCGGGAACTCTCATGTTCGACATGGCCAACGTCGACACGGCGCGGCTCAAGCAGTACATGGACACTCATCTGGACGCCTTCGAATGGGCGTCGGAGATGGTCGCGCTGCAGCCGTTCAGCGAAGAGCTCCAGCAGGAGCACTTCGTCGGCCAGGGCTTCCTCGACGAGATCGGCCGCGGTCTCGACAGCGGCGAGCTCTACCTCGGCCGCAACTCCATCCTGTTCCTCACGACGACCCATCCGGGGCTCGTCCACTTCAACTCGACGCGCATCGCGGGTCTTGACGGCCGTTCGGCGGAGTCGCTGACCGAAGGCGAGATCGACGGCCGCAAGCAGGTCATGAGTCTCTCGGCGTACCTCGTCAAGCACATCCCGGGCTTCGAGAACGCGTATCTGGCCGGCACGGGCACCCAGGTGGGCATCCGCGAGTCGCGTCACATCACCGGTGAGTACGTCATCACGGGGGAGGACGTCTACGAGGGACGGAAGTTCGACGACGTCATCGCGCGCGGCTACTTCCCGATCGACATCCACAACCTCAAGGGCAAGGAGGGCTACGGTGAGAACGGCGCCGGCGGCGTGTGGACCGACCCGAAGGACTCGTACGACATCCCGATGCGGACGCTGATCCCGGTGCGCCTGAACGGTCTGGTGATGGCCGGTCGCGCCATCTCGGCGACGCACGAGGCGCACGGCTCGCTGCGCACCCAGGGCGGCGCGATGGGCATCGGCCACGCGGCCGGCGTGCTGGCCAGCCAGGCCGCCCTGCGGGGCGAGCAGCCGCGCGAGGTGCCCTACGCCGCCGTCGAGAAGGTGCTGCGGGAGCAGAACGCCTCGCTGCGTCGTGATCCCGCCAAGGCCGAGCGCGAGCGCGAGGCCGCGGCGGCGGCGAACGAGAAGGCTCTCGCCGAGGGCCGGATCACCGGGCTCTACTTCCCGGGTGCGCTCGCCGGAACAGCACCGCGACTGTGATCGTGGGACCCGGGGGCATCCGCCGTACCCAACGCCGAGTCGTGGCGGATGCACCCCGGGGTGCGGACCATCGGGTCCGCGCGACACCCTGTCCGGTGTCGGGACGATGCTAACGCGGACTCCCACGGGCGTGAGGCCCTCGGACGCGCAAACGCCGCTTGCGAATGAGCAAGCGGCGTTTCTGCGTCCCTGGGCGCAGGGAGGGCTCGATGAACTTGCGAAATCACAAGCTCGAAGTATGGAAAACACAGAATACAGAAGAGTTTCAACCGATTGGCCCGGATTTATCGCGGCGAAAGCGCAAGAAATCTAAACTCGAATCCAGTCCCGGTGACCACCGAGCACTTACAGAGACGTGAGGAGTTCACAGCAATGAAGCTCAAGAGAAGCGCAGCCGCTGCCGGTACGGCCGTCGTCGCGCTGAGCCTGGCCGCCTGCGCGGGCGGCGCTGCACCGACCAACTCGGCGAACGGATCGAGCGACACGGTGACGTTCCGCTCGTGGAGCCCGATCGAGCAGACCACGAAGCAGATGATCGAGGCGTTCGAGGCGGAGAACGAGGGCACGATCGATGCCACGATCTTCAACTACCCCGAATACATCGTCGACCTGCAGAGCCGGGCCGCCTCCAACACGATGCCCGACATCGTGGGCCTGCAGCCGGGGGCGCTGACCCAGCAGTACCGCGACTACCTGATGCCGCTGCAGGAGTGCGCCGCCGACACCTGGGGCGACGACTGGCAGAGCAAGTTCTACCCGATCGGCATCGAGCAGTCGCGCATGGGCAACCCCGAGGGCGACGAGAACTTCTACTCGCTGCCGATCCTCACCCAGACCGTCAACCTGTGGGCCAACACCCAGATCTTCGACGAGCAGGGCCAGGAGATCCCCACGACGTGGGAGGAGCTGGAGGCCTCCGTGGATGCGATGTCGGGCAACGACTTCGCACCGTTCCTGCTCCCCGCGAAGGACTCGTGGCTGCGCAACGTCGTCTTCCTCCAGATCGTGAACAACGTCGCCCCGGGCCTCGTGTACGAGGCGGAGGGCGGCACGGCGTCGTGGACCGACCCCCAGATCGTCAAGGGGTTCGAGTACTGGCAGAAGCTGTTCACCGACGGCATCGCGCAGGAAGGGGCCATCGGCCTCGACGCCTACCCGTCGGCGGTGAACCAGTTCGAGGCCGGCAACGCGGCCATGATCCCGCTCGGCGCGTGGTGGATCCAGCAGTCCGACCCCACCAAGACCGACATCCCGCCGCTGTCCGAGGGCATGTCCGGCTACCGGCCGTTCCTGTTCCCGACCATCCCCGGCGGGGCTGCCGAGTCGCAGTTCGTCGGCGGTATCGACGTGAGCCTCGGCATCGCGAAGAACACCGCCAACCCCGAGCTCGCCTGCAAGGTGCTCACCGACTTCATCGCCGGCTCCGGCGCCCAGAAGCTCGTGAACACGATGAACGACGTGCCCGCCGTGACCGGTCTGTCGCCGGAGGTCTTCACGAGCGATCGTCAGGAGGAGATCTGGAACCTCTTCGTCGACGAGTGGCTGCCGCAGGTCCAGTACTCGCGCTACTTCGAATCGCCCGACATCGATCAGGCCGTCGCCGACGCGCTCTCGGCGCTCGCCACCGGCGGGACCACCCCTGAAGAAGCTGCGGCCTCTGTCCAGGCGGTTCAGGACTCGCTCGGCTGACCGATCGGATCGAACATGGGGGGACGGCCGGACTCGCCGGTCGTCCCCCGGAGGTGGACATGAAAGCGCTGACACGCGAACGGCTGACCGGGATCGGATTCCTGGCTCCGACCATCCTGCTGTTCTGCACGTTCGTGGTGTACCCGATCGTCTACAACATCCAGGCGAGCACGCTCGACTGGGACGGCGTCAACGCGGGCACCGCGGTCGGCATCCAGAACTACCTGGACCTGTTCCAGGATCCGACCTTCCTCATCACGCTGCGCAACTCGGCGTTCTGGATCGTGCTGACGATCATCCCGCAAGCGGTCATCGGGTTCCTGCTCGCGGTCGCCCTCAATCAGCATCTGCGGGGAAGCACGGTGTACCGGGCGATCTTCTTCATCCCCGCGATCCTCTCACCGGTCGTGGTGGGCATCGTCTGGCAGCGGATCATGGATCCGTTCAACGGAGTGCTCGTCGAGGTGGGCAAGGCGACGGGGCTCACCTTCCTCGGCGGCGACTACCTGGCCAACCCCGACACGGCGATCTTCGCCGTCATCTTCGTGAACGTGTGGATGTGGACGGGCTTCTCGATGCTCTTCTACCTCGCGGGCCTCCAGCTGATCGACCCGAGCCTCACCGAGGCCGCACGCATCGATGGGGCGAGCGGCTTCCAGACGATGGTGCGGATCACCTTCCCGCTGCTCAAGAGCACGACGCTCTCGCTCGTGCTGCTGGGCATCATCGGCTCGCTCAAGACCTTCGAGCTCGTCTACGTGCTCACCGAGGGCGGCCCCAACCACGCGTCGGAGATGCTCCCCACCTTCGCCTTCCAGGAGGCGTTCCGCTTGCAGAACGTGGGTTACGCGTCGGCGATCAGCGTCGTGCTGCTGGTCATCGCGGTCGTCAGCTCGCTGTCGATGGTGCGGGTCTTCGGTTCCGGATTCATCACGGGAGACGAGAAATGACCGCGACGACCCAGACCCACCCGACGACCGAGTCGATCGTCGCCGCCCGCGCGGGACATCGTCCACGCAGGGGCGCTCCCGGCCACCGCGTGGGATGGCTCCACTTCGTCCTGATCCCCCTCGCCCTGATCTGGACCGTGCCGATCATCATGGTCGTGGGTCTCTCGCTCATGCCGCCCGAGAACCCGTCGACGTCGTTCTTCGGCATCCTCCCCGAGGTCTTCAGCTTCAAGAACTACGTCAACATCTGGGAGCAGAACCCGATCCTGCTGCACCTGCTCAACAGCGTGCTGATCACCGTGCCCTCGGTCGTGCTGGTGTGCCTGCTCGGCTCGATGGCGGCCTTCGCCCTGGCGCGCCTGCGCGTGCCGTTGAAGGCGCTCATCTTCGGCGCGCTGATCCTCGCGCTCATCCTGCCGATGTCGAGCATCGTGGTCGCGACCTTCCGCATCCTCCAGTCCATGCAGCTCTACAACAACCTGCTCGGTCTCGTACTCGTCTACACGGCGCTCGGCCTCCCGTTCGCGGTCATCATCATCCGTACGTCGTACCTCGCGATCCCCCTGGAGACCTATGAGGCCGCGCGCCTGGACGGTGCGAGCGCGTGGCAGATCTTCTGGCGCGTGTATCTGCCGCTCGGAAAGCCCGCGCTCGCCGTCGTCGCGATCTGGCAGACGATGATGAGCTGGAACGACTTCCTGCTGCCGCTGGTGACCCTCGGCGACAACGAGCTCAAGCCGCTGACTCTCGTGCCGCTCGCCTATCGCGGCATGTATCTGAGTCAGCCCGGCGCGCTGTTCGCCATCCTCGTGCTCATCTCGATCCCGGTCGTCGCCCTCTTCGTGTTCATCCAGAAGTACCTGGTGAACGGGCTCTCGGGGGCGATCAAATGAGCGTGATCGGACTGGACCTCGGCACGAGCGGCGTGCGCGCGGTGGCGTTCTCGCTGAGCGACGGCGCGGCGATCGCCGCGGAGAGCCGTCCGCTGACGTTGCACCGCCCCGCGACGGGCACCGTCGAACTGGATGCCGCCGAGGTGATCGCCGCCGCCGAGCACGCCGTGGCGGCCGTGGCGGAGCGTGCGCGGCTCGTCGGCAAAGCTCCTCGGGCGCTGGGCTTCAGCGTGCTGGGAGAGGCGGTCGTTCCCGTCGACGTCACCGGCTCGCCCCTCGCGCCGGTGGCGGTCAGCATGGACACGCGCGGCGAACCTGTCGCCCGCCGCCTGGGCGAGCGCCTCGGGGCCGCCCGGTTCACCCGAATCACCGCGCAGCCGCTGCACGGGATGTTCTCGGGCTTCAAGATCGCCGCCTCGGCGAACTGGGACGGTGCCGCCGGCTTCCGCTGCATGGGCGACCTGCTGGCGCAGCGGTGGACCGGCACCGCGGTCATCGATCACAGCCAGGCGGCGCGCACGGGACTGTTCGACGTCGATACGCGCGTGTGGAGCACCGAGATCATCGACGAGCTCGCCCGAGTCGCCCCGTGGCTCACGCTCGAGTCGCTTCCGGCCGTGGTGGCCGGGGGCACGCGGCTCGGCGGTCTCACGCCGGCCGCGGCGGATCGGCTCGGGCTTGTGCCGGGGGTGGCGGTCGTGGCAGGCGCCCACGATCAGGCCGCCGCCTACCTGGGCGGCGGAGGCCGGCCCGGCGACCGCTCGGTCATCTCCTTCGGATCGAGCGACTGTGTCACCGTCGGCTCGGCGTCACGCCCGGAGGGGCTGGAGGAGACGGGGTTCGCCAGCTATCCCGTCGACGACGCGCTGTGGGTGACTCTCGCCGGCACGGCAGCGGGAGGCTGGGCCCTGGAGTGGTTCGCCCAGACCGTGGGCCGCGCCGTGCCGGAGGTCTTCGGCGCGCTCGCCGATGAGCCGCCCGCCCTGCTGGTGCTGCCCTACCTCGCGGGATCGGGCACGCTCGACAACGACCCGGACGCGCGCGGGGTCATCCACGGCCTGACGCTCGAGACCACGGTGCCGCAGCTCGCACGCGCGGTCGTCGAGGCGTCCGGCTTCGAGTTCGCGAAGATCCTCGACGCGCTCGCCGCGCGCGGGATCGCCGCCGGGGCCCTCAGCGTCACCGGATCGGGTGCGCGCAACGCGCGGGCCCTCGAGTGCCGTGCCGACGCGGCCGGTGTGGCGCTGCGCCCGGCCGGCGCGGACAGCTCCGCGCGCGGCGCCGCCATTCTCGCCGCGCGCGGGATCGGCCTCGACGCCGAGCCGCTCCGGCCGGTCGACGGTGCCGACGACGGACTCAGCGAACCGGCGCCGCAGCATGCCGAGTGGTACGCGCAGCAGCGCAGCGCCTATCGCGAGCTCTACGACAGCACGCGCGCGCTGGCACACCGACTCGCCCAATCCCAGACCCAGACCTCGCACGAACAGGAGAACACGCGATGAGCACGACCACCGAGACCGGATTCGATCTGGCGGCCGCCAAGAGGCAGATCCACGAGTACTGCCTCCGGTCGATGGAGTACGGCCTCAACTTCAACACGCAGGGGAACATCTCGATCCGCGTGCCGGGTGTCGAGGACCGCTTCCTGATCACACCGACCGATCTGGAGTACGACAAGATGTCGCCCGAGGACATCGTGCTGGTCAACGGCGCGAGTGAGGTCGTCGAGGGCCCGCTGCTGCCCTCGAGCGAGGTCACCGTGCACATGGCCGTCTACAAGCGCCGCCCCGATGTGAACGCGATCGTCCACTCCGAGCCGGTGTTCTCGAACGTATGGGGAGTCGTGGGCAGGCCGATCCTCGGCACGCTCGTGAACATGGTCATCTACACCAAGGGCGATGTGCCGATCATGCCGTTCGAGCTCAGCAACAACACCGAGTTCGGCGAGCACATGTGCGACGTCATGGGAGACCTCAATGCCGTCGTGTGGGCCAATCACGGCCTGCTCACGGTCGGTCCGAACCTGCGCGACGCCTTCAAGACCTCGGTGGCGGTCGAGTCCGCGGCCAAGGTCCAGGCCTATGCCGCCGGCCTCACCGACTCGCCGATCGTGCTCGAGTACGAAAAGCTCGGCATCACCCACTCGCTCTGAGGCGTCGATGACCCTGCACACATTGCGCGAGCTCCTGGAGCGGGCGGAGTCCGGCGGCTACGCCGTCGGCGCGTTCAACGTCTCCAGCCTCGATCAGGCCATCGCGGTGCTCGACGCCGCCGAGGCGGAGCGATCGCCCGTCATCGTCCAGTCGATCGCCGGCATGAGCGCCTACGACGACGAGGCCCGCTGGTGGGCGCGTCTGCGGCGCCTGATCGACGACTACCCGACCGTCCCGGTGGCGCTCCACCTCGACCACGGGCGTTCGTACGACGACTGCGCCCGCGCGATCGAGGCCGGGTTCTCGAGCGTCATGATCGACGCCAGTCGCGACCCGGCCACCGACGAGCCGTCGACCTTCGAGGCCAACGTCGCGCTCACCTCCCGCGTGGTCGCCCTCGCGCACCCCCGGGGGGTGAGCGTCGAGGGAGAGCTCGGCACGATCGGCGGAGCGGAGGCGGGTGTTTCCGGCACCACGGAGGAGATCGTGTTCGCCGATCCCGACCAGGCGGAGCAGTTCGTGGCCGCGACCGGCGTCGACGCGCTGGCGGTGGCGGTGGGAACCAGCCACGGCTCGGTCAAGTTCACGGATGCCGAGGGAGGGCAGCGCCTGCGCATCCCGCTCATCGCGCAGATCAAGGAGCGACTGCCGCAGACCTTCCTCGTGCTGCACGGCTCGTCGTCGGTGCCGTCCGAGGCGGTGGCCACCATCAACGCCCACGGGGGGAGGGTGCGTCCGTCGTACGGGATATCGCCGGAGCAGAAGGGCGATGCGATCTCGACCGGCATCCGCAAGATCAACCAGGGAACCGACTCGCACCTCGCGTGGACGGCGGCCCTGCGGGAGCTCCTGAGCACCCGCCCGGATCTCGTCGAACCCGGCGAGCAGCTCGGCGTGGCCCTCATCGCCTTCCGCGACATGGTCGCGCGCCGTATGCGCGAGTTCGGGTCTGCCGGCGCCGCCTGAGCGGGCCGCGGCCGTCAGGCGGTCTCGATCGCGAGGCCCGACTCGCGCAGCGGCTCGAGTTGGGCCTCGGGGGCCTCACTGCCGGTGATGAGCAGGTCGGCCCGCGAGAGCGGCGCGATGCGGATGACCTGGCTCTTGCCGATCTTCGAGCTGTCGGCGACGATCACCCGTCGCTCGGCCGCGTCGAGGAAGCGCCGCTTCATGGTGACGTCGGGGAGGCTGGAGTTCGTGAACCCGGCGGCGGAGACGCCGTTGCATCCGATGAAGCACAGGTCGCCGTGCACCGATCCGACGAACATGTCGCCCAGCGGGTCGACGAGGGAGCGCTGCTTGTGGCGCACGGTGCCGCCGGTGACCACGACCGTGAGGCTGCTCTCGGCGACGCCGAGTTCGAGTCCGATGGTCAGCGAGTTGGTGAACACGACGACGCCGCGAAGATCGTCGCGGGCCAGCAGCGCGCGGGCGATCGCGAGCGTGGTCGTGCCCGCATCGAGGAGCACCGCCATCTCGCTCTCGACGAGGGCCGCCGCCGCATTGCCGATGCGACGCTTCTCGGTGATGGCGCGCGTGAGGGCCAGCTCGTAGTCGGGAACCTGTGCCGTCGAGCGGATGCCGGCGATGGCTCCGCCGTGGACGCGCTGGATGACGTTGGCCTCCGCCAGATAGTCGAGGTCGGAGCGCACCGTGACCTCGGAGATGCTGAGCAGCCGGCTGAGCTCGGCCACGCGGGCGAATCCCTGCCGCTCGATGATCGAGACGACGTGCTCTCGGCGCACCGCAGCGGGGACGGAGGGGGACCACTCGGGCATGACGACAGCGTACTCGGCCGTTCGGCGGCGCGGCCGAGTTCGTGCAATCGATTCCATCCAAGTCGGTAGGGTGATCCACGATGGCTACCATCTACGACGTCGCAAAGGCCGCCGGGGTCTCCCCGGCGACGGTGTCGCGCGTCTTCAACGGCGTCGCCGTCTCGGCCGACAAGGTGGCGGCCGTGCGCGCGGCTGCGGAGCGACTCGCCTTCACGCCCAACCGGGCGGCGCGGTCGCTGCGCACCCTGCGCACCGAGGTCATCGCCCTCGTCATCCCCGACATCGAGAACCCGTACTTCACCGAGGTCGCGCGCGGCGTCGAGGACGTGGCGCAGGATGCCGGGTTCTCGGTCGTGCTGTGCAACTCGGATGCGCGACTCGACAAGGAGGCGACCTACCTGCAGATCGCGGTGTCGGATCGTATGGCGGGTGTGCTCATCGCGGGCGCGAGCGCCGACAGCGATGTGACGAGCGTGCTCGAGGCCGGCCACTCGGTCGTGGCGATCGACAGGCTTCTCGCAGCCGACGTCGACGCGGTCACGGTGGCCAACCGCGATGCGGGACATCTCGCGACGGAGGATCTCATCCGCGCGGGGTTCCGTCGCATCGCCTGCGTCACCGGGCCCGCCGAGGTCGAGACCGCGCGGGAGCGGGCGCGCGGCTGGCGCGAGGCGCTGCGGGACGCAGGGCTGGATGCGCCGGACGAGCTGCTGCTCCACTCGACCTTCCGCGTCGACGGCGGTCGCGAGGCGGCGGCTGGACTGTTGGCGCGCGCCGAGCCCCCCGACGCGATCGTGGCGGGGAACAATCTCCTGGGCGTCGGGGTGATGCAGCAGCTCGCCGAGTCGGGCAGGACGCCGTCGTCGTTCGGGGTCGCCGTCGTCGGGTCGCTGCCCTTCACGACGCTGGCGCCGTCGGCGGTGTCGGTGGTCCAGCTGCCGGCGCGGCACATGGGGGCGACCGCCGCGCGGATGCTGCTCGAGCGCATCGGCGGAGACACGCAGCCGCCGCGCACCGTCGTCCTGCGCGGCGAGCTTCAGCCTGCCGTGCGCTGAGACTCTCATCGACCCCACGGGGGCCGGCTTGTGCCGTGCGCGCACATTGTTCGTGAAATCGATTTCGTGTAGGGTGGACGAAGAGCGACCGATCGGTTCGAGGAGGAGCAATGACCACGCGCTGCACGCTCGCCGTCGACATAGGCACGTCCAGCAGCAAGGGTGTGCTGGTCGATCCGCACGGCGTCCTCCTGGCGACCGCGACCATCGCCCACGACGTCAGGCGTCCGAACCCCGGCTGGGTCGAGATGGACGGGCGTCTCTGGTGGGACGAGTTCGTCGACCTCTCCCGGCGGCTGCTCGCCGAAGCCGTCCGGCACGACCCGGTCGTCGTCGCCGTCGGTGTCAGCGGCATGGGTCCCTGCGTCCTTCTCGTCGACGAGGCAGGTGAGCCCGTGCGCCCCGCGATCCTCTACGGCGTCGACACGCGGGCGACCGAACAGGTCGAGCGGATGACGGCATCCCTGGGCGTGCGGGAGATCACGCGCGTCGCCGGATCGACCCTGACCTCCCAGGCCGCCGGTCCCAAGATCGTCTGGACCGCCGAGAACGAGCCCGAGGCGTACGCGCGGGCCCGGCGGCTGTTCATGCCGGCGTCCTGGCTCGCCTTCCAGCTCACCGGCGCCTATGTGCTCGACCACCAGTCGGCGAGCCAGTGCACCCCGCTGTATGACGTCGAGCGCGAGAGCTGGCACCTGCCGTGGTGGGACCGGTTCGCCGCAGGGCTCGAGCCCCCGGCGCTGCGGTGGGCGGGGGAGATCGCCGGGACGGTGACGGCCGGCGCCTCGGCGGCCACCGGCATCCCCGTGGGAACGCCCGTGATCGCCGGGACGATCGACGCGTGGACCGAGGCGGTGAGCGTCGGAGCCCACGGGCTGGGCGACCTCATGCTGATGTACGGCACGACCATGTTCCTCATCGCCACGGGTGCACAGACGCTGCGGACGCCGTCGATGTGGATGACCGTCGGGGCTTTCCCCGGAACGCGAAACCTCGCGGGCGGCCTCGCGACGTCGGGCGCCCTCACGGCCTGGCTCAAGGACCTCACGGCGTCGGACTATCCGAGCCTGCTCACCGAGGCAGAGTCCTCCGGTCCGGGCGCGCGCGGTCTGCTGATGTTGCCCTATCTGTCGGGAGAGCGCACCCCCATCCTCGATCCCGACGCGCGGGGGGTGCTCGCCGGCCTCACCCTCAGCCACACCCGGGGCGACCTCTATCGTGCGGCGCTGGAGGCGACCGCGTTCGGGGTCCGCCACAACGTCGAGACGATGCGCGCCGCCGGCGCTCAGATCGACCGGATCGTCGCGGTCGGCGGAGGCACGCAGGGCAGGCTCTGGCTTCAGATCGTCTCCGATGTGACCGGGCTCGTGCAGCAGGTGCCGTCGACGACCATCGGGGCCAGCTACGGCGCGGCGTTCCTGGCTGCGGGCGCCGTGTCCGAAGGGAGTCCGCCGCTCATCGAGGAGTGGAACCCCGTCGAGACGGTGATCGAGCCGGAGCCGTCGCGTTCGGCCCGCTACGACGAGCTCTACGACCTCTACCTGCGGCTCTACCCCGCCACCCGAGATATCGCCCACGCCCTGGCACGGAGCCAGCGCACCCCCGAGGAGACACCATGACATACACCCTTCCCGCCCCTGCCTCGCGGCCGGCCGCCGCGCCGAACACCGCGTACCTGATCGCCTCGGGCGACCTGCGCGAGTCGGCCAACGTCGCCGGCTGGCCCACCCAGGTCGAGCTCGAAGCCGGCGTCACGGCCGTGCTGGCCGGGCTCGGCTGGCAGGTCGTCCGCGCCAACGATGTCGATCCCGTCACCGGTCACGGCTTCATCTCGAGCCAGCGCATGGGCCTCGAGATCTTCAAGAGCATCCCCACCGATGCCCCGCTCATCGTCGCCGAGGCCGTCTGGCAGTACTCGCACCACGTGCTGGCGGGGCTTCGCACCCATCAGGGTCCCATCCTCACGGTCGCGAACTTCGCCGGCGACTGGCCGGGCCTCGTGGGACTGCTGGGCCTGAACGCCGGACTCACGAAGATGGGCAAGGACTACGCCACGATCTGGTCGGTCGACTTCAGCGACGACTGGTTCCGTGACGGCATCCGCGAGTGGACCGAGAGCGGACGCATCACCCACGACGCCTCGCACGTGCGGCCGCTGCCGGTGCTGCCCGACAGTCCCGAGGTGGAGCTCGGCCGGGCACTGGGCGACCAGCTGCTGGCCGACAAGGCCATCATCGGGGTCTTCGACGAGGGCTGCATGGGCATGTACAACGCGATCTTCGACGACGAGCTGCTCAACCGCACCGGCATCTATAAGGAGCGGCTGTCGCAGTCCGCCCTCTACGCCGAGATGCTCAACGTCACCGACGCCGAGGCCGACGCGGCCTACGACTGGCTGACAGGCCGCGGCATGCGCTTCCTCTACGGCGACGACGCGACCACCGAGCTGACGCGCGAACAGGTGCAGTGGCAGCTGAAGATGTACATCGCGGCGCTGCGCATCGCCGACGACTTCGGGTTGGATGCCGTCGGCATTCAGTACCAGCAGGGACTCAAGGACCTGGTGCCGGCCTCCGACCTGGCCGAGGGCATCCTGAACTCCACCGAGCGTCCGCCCGTGCTCTCGCGGGACGGTTCGCGGGAGCTGCACGCGGGCCGTGCCTTCCCGCACTTCAACGAGGCCGACGAGGGGGTCGCCGTCGACGCGCTCGTGACCGACCGGGTGTGGACGGCGATGGGACTCGTGCCCGACAACACGCTGCACGACGTGCGCTGGGGCGAGCAGTTCGGTGACGACTTCGTCTGGGTGTACGAGATCTCCGGCTCGGTTCCCGCGTCCCACCTGGGCGGCTGGGACAAGGCAGAGGGATGGCGGCAGGGCCACGTGTTCTTCCCCGCCGGCGGCGCGACGATCAACGGCGTCAGCAAGCCCGGCGAGATCGTGCTGTCGCGCGTGTTCATCGCCGACGGCATCCTGCAGGCCGACATCTTCCGCGCGACGATCGTGGAGCTGCCCGCCGAGGAGACGCAGCGTCGCAAGGACGCCACCAACCCCGAATGGCCGATCGCCCACGTGGTGCTGCACGGGGTGAGCCGCGACCAGTTCATGGCCCGCCACAAGGCCAACCACGCGCAGCTCGTCTACGCGCCCGACGCCGACACCGCCGACCGCGCGCTCGTCGCCAAGGCGGCGATGTTCGACCGCATCGGCATCCGGGTCAACCTCGTCGGCGACGTCGCCCTCTGACGATGCGCTCCTCAGCCACCACCCTGCATCCCGGGCTGTCACGGGTCATCAGCGAGACCGGCCACACCGACGTGATCGTCGTCAGCGATGCCGGACTGCCCATCCCGGTCGGAAGCGAGCGCATCGACCTCGCCTTCCGGCCGGGCATGCCCTCTTTCATCGACGTGCTCGACACGGTGCTGGGCGAGCTCGCGGTCGAGGGGGCGACGGCCACGAGCGAGATGGCCGAGCAGAACCCGGAGGTGTTCGCGCTGCTGTCGTCGCGCCTCGCCGCGATCGGCGTCGAGCTGGAGCTCGTGCCGCACGTGACGTTCAAGGAGCGGATGCGACCCGCCCGGGCGTTCGTCCGCTCGGGGGAGTTCAGCCCGTACGCGAACGTCATCCTGCACGCCGGCGTGCCCTACTGATGCTCCCTGTCGTCGCCGCGGCGCAGGAGGACTCCCGACCGCAGGACCCTCCGGGTCAGGCCCCACCGGAGGGGGCGGCGATGAAGGCGTCGTAGTCGGCCCGCGAGAGCGTCGCGTAGGCGTAGGCCCACTCCAGGAGGGCCTCGGCGACCGCCGCACCCCGGCCGATGTAGCCGGTGATCGCGGCCGCGTTGGGCGACTGGCTGTGAGCGCGCGCCAGCGTCGTCGCGCACGCCTGGGCGTACAGGCCGAAGGGTCCGTCTTCGAGCGACTCGACGTCGAAGCCGCCCTTCATGTCGCGGAACTGGCGCACGTAGTAGTCGCCGGTCTCGCCGCGGAACGACCCCAGGAACGGATCCGAGACCCCCTGCAGGATGCGCTGCAGCGCCACGACGCGCGCGCCCTCGCCACGGGGCGCGACGAGGGCCGTGACCCCCGGAGGCTGCCGGCATCCGCCGTGCTCGACCAGCACCGACCGCCCGGCCTGCTTGGTCTGCAGCAGCAGCGCGTGTCCGTCGCCGTCCTGCAGCACGGTCACATAGCACCGCGTGCCGACGCTGCCCACGCCTACGGCGCGCAGCACCGTGTCGGACACGACATAGTGCTCCAGCAGCAGGCGGATGTCGACCTGAGCGGTCTGCCGGTAGTCGGACACCGCCCGCTCGACGCGCGCCGCGGTGGCCGCATCGAGGTGCGCCATGGCCGGTGGCTGCTCGACGAAGCGGAGCCGACCGTCGTCACCCCGTTCGGTGAGCTTGCGCGCCGCGCGCTCGCCGGTGCGCCGCTCGGCCTGGCGGATCGCCTCGCGTACGACCCTCCGCCCCGCCTTGTCGCGCATCGCGAGGCTGCCGGCGGCGTCGAAGTGCTCGAAGTAGCGGCTCACGGGACTGCGCTGCACGTACGACGCCACCGACCTCGCGTACGTGCGCACCGCCTCCAGCACGGCGTCGCGCACGACGGCTTCGTCGCGCCCGGTCTCCTGCCCGGCGATCACGACGCTCGTGACGAGCCGCTTGAGATCCCACTCCCACGGCGCCCACGCCGCCTCGTCGAAGTCGTTGAGGTCGAACACGAGGGTGCGCTGCGGCGAGGCGTACAGGCCGAAGTTCGCGACGTGGGCGTCGCCGCACGATGCGACGTGGATGCCGGTGTCGGCGGTGCGGGCGAGGTCGGCGGCCATGAGCGCGGCGGTGCCGCGATAGAAGGCGAAGGGACTCGCCGACATCCGCTCGCGCCGCAGCGGCACCAGCTCCGGCACCCGCGTCGCGTTCTGGGCGTCGAGGATTCCCAGCGGATCGCGGCCGGCGGTCTCCAGTCGCGACAGCTCTCGGCGTGCAGTGGTGCGGCGCGCAGCCCTGCCCGCCGCGGCCTGGTCGGCGCGCGAGGACGGCGTGCGCCAGGGGTCTGCGGTCATGCGCCCATCATGGCAGCGGCGGCCCCGCCCGCAGGGGTGGGGGCGCCGGCCGTGCCGGAAGCAGGCTGAACCGCACGATCCGGGCCGTCGCGAGCCGCGAGAGCCCGATCGAGCCTGCTTTCGGCACGCGCTCCGGCCGCCACCCGCTCAGATCGCCCGCTCAGATGGCGTCGGGCGGCACGAGGGGCGGCTCTCCCGGCGTGCTGCTGACGGTGCCGTGCCAGTCGGCCCCCTCGATCGCGACCGACACGGCCCGCACCACCGCGGCCGTCACCGTCACGCCGTCCAGCGGCGGATGCCAGTACTGCAGCCGCATCGTGATGCGGTCAGGCCCGATCGTGATCGGGAGGGCACGCGGCGGGGGCGTGCCGAGCACGCCGCTCACGCCCACCGCGGCTTCCGCCATCCGCGACAGCAGCGTGTCGACGGCGAGTCCGCCGCGGAGAAGTGCGCGACGACCCAGCCGGCGACGACCGACAGCGCGGCGAACAGGATGTCCCAGGCGCTGGCGCCGATGACCAGGAACTGGCTGAAGTCCATCCGTCTCTCCTCCGACGCTGAGGCGAGGCTAGCGCGGGCGATAGCCTGACGTCGTGCGCCGAGACCGATCCCACCCGCCGCAGGCGATGCCGCCGGCGCCGGCCCTCTCCCCGACCCTGCGGATCCTCCTGGGGCTCGCCGCCTTGGTCGTCGTGCTGGCGGGATTGTCGTTCGCGCGGGAGATCGTCGGGCCGGTGGCCCTGGCCGCGGTCATCGTCATCATCTGCCACCCCGTGCGCCATCCCCTCGAGCGTCGCCGCTGGCCGGGCTGGGCCGCCACGACGGCCGTGATCGCTGTCGCGTACGTCGTGCTGGCAGGTCTGGCCCTGCTGCTGTACTACGCCGGCGTCGAGTTCGTGCGGCTGGTGCGCGACTCCGCCGACGAGCTGGCCACGACCGCGCAGGGGCTCGTCGCCTGGCTGCAGGGGCTCGGTCTCGAGGAGGAGGCCACGGATGCCGCGGCGTCGGTGCTGGACCCCTCGGCCCTGCTCGACCACGCCGCCTCGCTGGGCGGGGCTGTCCTCGGCATCCTGACCGCCTTCTTCTTCGTGCTCGCCTACGTCATCTTCATGGCCGCCGACGGAGCCCGCTACGCCCGGGCCGAGCGCACGTTCGGTGCGGTCGTGCGTCCGACCGTCGGCCGGTTCCTGGCGTTCAATCGCGGCGTGCGCCGGTACTACGTCGTCAACGCGTCGTTCGGGGCGGTCGTCGCCGTCGTCGACGGCCTCGCGCTGTGGGCGCTGCAGGTGCCGGCGCCGATCGTGTGGGCGATCCTCGCGTTCGTGACCAACTTCATCCCGAACATCGGCTTCGTCGTCGGCCTGGTCCCGCCGGCGCTGCTGGCGCTCGTGGTGGGCGGCTGGCCGCTCATGCTCGCGGTGATCGCGATCTACTGCGTCGTGAACGTGACGCTGCAGGTGATGATCCAGCCGAAGTTCGTCAGCGACGCCGTCGATCTGAGCCTGACCCTGAGCTTCTTCTCGGTCATCTTCTGGACCTTCGTCATCGGGCCGCTCGGGGCGATCCTGTCGATCCCGCTCACCCTGCTCGTGCGGGCCCTCGTGCTCGAGGGTGACCCGCAGTCGTGGTGGCTGCGCTGGCTGTCGGGCGACTCGACGGCTCGCCCGCCGCGCTAGATGCGCACGCGCACGGCGTCGCGGCGGGCGATCAGCGCGGTTCGATGCGGAGCACGTCGGGCGAGTCGCCCAGGGGCAGGTCCTCGATCAGCCGCAGCGAGCGGGCGAGGTCGTCGACGGCCCCGATGACGGTGCCGAAACGCTCGCGGTCGGAGCACACCGCCGTCACCGAGACGATGTGGGTGCCCGTGTCCCATGTCCAGGTCGCGAACGGCGGCGAGCCCGGGTCGGTCGGCAGCGGCATGACGAGCCGTTCGCCGACCCCCAGGTAGGTGCCCCGGAACGGCTCGGTGTCGTCGTACTCCATCGGCATCATCGCGCGCGCGGTGCGCAGCTGCGGGGTCGCCTGCTGCACCTGCGCCATGACCACCAGAAGCTCGGGGTCTTCCTTCCACACCCACACCAGCACGCGCCCGGCGGCCTTTCGCATGAGCCAGGGCGCGGCCTGGCTCACCGCCCAGGCGGTGACACCGCCGCCGGGTCGTGTGCCCGGAGCCGCCGCCCCGCCGAGCGCCGAGCCCGCCTGCGTGAGCAGCATCCGGATGGCCTTCTTGCGGGCCCGCCGCCCGCCGAAGCCGAACGACTCGGTGACCGGCACCCACCGGGTGCGGTCTGCCTCGGCCTGCAGTCGTGCCATTTCTCCAGCGTACGTTCCATTGCTATCATCCCTCCATGCGCCTCCTCTCCCCCCGGGGGGCCGTTGCCGTGCTTCTGGCCGCCGCCCTGCTCACCGTGACTCCCGTCGACACCTCGACGGCGGCGCCCGCGCGCCCTGCCCAGGTCGGCCTGGTGAGCTTCGTCTCGGCATCGCTCACGTCGACCGGTGCCACGCTGACGGTCGACTGGGCCGATATCGCGGGTGCGACGAAGTACGAGGTCTTCACGTCCACCTCGTACGACGGGATGCCCACGATGACGAAGCCGACGATGACGGTGACCGGCTCGAAGGCGACTCTCAGCGGTCTGGCGAAGGGGCGCGACTACTACGTGCAGGTGCGAGCCGTGTCTGCTGCCGGCGCCGGGCCGCGCTCGGCCAGGGTCGGGCACGGAACGATGCTCGCCGAGGCGACCGCCCCGGTCGGCGCCGTCAGCTATCAGGCGCTCAGCTGGAACGTCTGCTCGAACGTCTGCGCCTCGATCGCCACCCGCACCAAGACGATCAACGCCCGGATCGTCGAGCTCGCCCCCGATCTGGTCGGTCTGCAGGAGGCGTCGCGCTACACGACCGCTCCCACGGGTTACGGCTTCGTGGTCAACGGTCAGAACGACATCCTCGTGCGTTCGGGTCAGTTCACGCTCGTGAAGAAGAACGCGAGCGGTGCGACCAGCGGGAGCGCGACTTTCGCGCGGTCGAAGGCCGCTCCGGGCAAGGGGCTCGCCTGGGCGGCTCTCAAGCACCGCTCGGGAGCATATGTGCTCGTCGTGGATGCCCACTTGGTCGTCGGGACGTCGGCGGCGCAGGTCGCGCAACGCGAGTATGAGGCGGGACGGCTCGCGGCGTACGTGACCTCGACGCTGGCAAAGCTGAAGAAGTCGCACGGCACGCTCACCGACTGGACGAAGGCACCCGTCATCCTGCTCGGCGACTTCAACACCAACAAGTCCCACACGAACGACGACACGATGGCCGTGCTCGAGAAAGCCGGATGGTATGACGCCTACGATCAGGCGCGGGCTCTGAGTCGACAGCATCAGAACAGCGCCAACCCGTCGCGCCTGCTGACCCCGGTCATCGGCGTGAAGTGGGGGGACCACGTCGACAAGGTGCTCGTGCGCCCGTCGCGAGCGATCGTCTACAGCTGGCAGAACGCCGGCAAGATGGCGAGCGGAAAGTACGTGGCACCGCTGGGATCCGATCACCACCCGGTGCTCGTGAAGCTCCTGGTGCGCTAGTCGTCGTACCGGGCAGCCTCGCCGTCGCCGGCGGTCGGCCAGGGTTCGTGCCAATCGCAGGCTGAACCGACGCCAGCAGGTGGCCGGTGAGGCGGGGGTGTCGTTCGTGTGGGATGCGGCGGGCAACCGGACGGGTCGGGTGCAGGGGTCGGCGGTGTCGTCGTTTGTGTGGGATGCGGAGGGGGAGCTGGTCTCGTCGACGGTGTCGGGGTCGACGGTGTCGAGTGTGTTCGACGCGGGTGGTGACCGGTTGGTGCGGTTTGAGGGGTCGTCGAAGGTGACGGTGTTCCTGCCGGGTGGGATGGAGGTGTCTTCGACATCTGTGTCGGCGCTGCAGGCGACGAGGTGGTATTCGTTCGCGGGGCGGACGGTCGCCTACCGCACGGGTAACGGGCTGTCGGGGGTGACCAGTGTGGTGGTCGATCATCACGGGAGTGTGGTCGCGTCGGTGCATGACACTGATTGGGGTGCGCCGGTTCGGCGGGTGTGGTCTGACTCGGCCCAGGCGCGTGGGAGCGGGGTACGGGCCGGTTGTCGCCTCACCTGTCAGGGTTGCCGAAGGCCACCCGTGTTCCCCGGGACCCCTCGGGTAGACTCTCACCGGCGCGCACGCGACCGCGTCCCGCCGCCCGCCGCACAGATTGGCCCCGCACCACGTGACCGAATCCGCGACGCCCGCCGACGACTCGCCCCGTCGCCCGCTGACGATCGTCATGGCCGCTGACACCTTCGCTCCCGACGTGAACGGCGCCGCTCGTTTTGCCGAGCGGCTCTCGGCCGGACTCGCCGCCCGCGGCCACGACGTCCACGTCGTCACGCCGAGCGTCGGACATCGCAACCACGGCGTGTTCACCGAGCACATCGAGGGGCAGGACCTCACGGTCCACCGCCTCCCGGGGGTGCGCTGGCCTCCGCACGACTGGCTCCGGTTCGTGTGGCCCTGGCGCAGCAAGCACTACGCGCGCCGCGTGCTCGACGAGGTGAAGCCCGACGTGGTGCACAGCCAGTCGCATATCGTCATCGGGCGCGGACTCACCCGCATCGCACACCAGCGCGGCATCCCGGTCGTGGCGACCAACCACGTCATGGCCGAGAACATCATCGACTTCACGACCCTGCCGCCCCTGCTCGACAAGGTCGCGATCAAGCTGGCCTGGGACGACGCCAAGCGCACGTTCGACATGTCGCGCGCGGTCACGACGCCCACGCGCAAGGCGGCGGAGTTCCTCGAGCGCACGATCGACATCGACGGCGTCATCCCGATCAGCTGCGGCATCGACAAGCGCAACTACACGCCCGATCTCACGCCGCGCTCGCACCACCGCGTGCTGTTCGTCGGTCGGCTGACGACCGAGAAGCACGTCGAGGCGACCCTCGAGGCGGTGGCCAGGCTCGTGCCCGAGCTGCCCGAGATCACCTTCGACATCGTCGGCGGCGGCGACCAGCGCCGCAACCTCGAGCAGACGGTGCAGCGGCTCGGGCTCACAGACCGCGTGACGTTCCATGGCCGGGTCGACGAAGAGCAGCTGCGCGCCGCTTACACGCGCGCCGACGTGTTCGCGATCGCCTCGATCGCCGAGCTGCAGTCGATCGCGACGATGGAGGCCATGGCATCCGGGCTGCCGGTCGTCGGCGCGAACGCCGTGGCGCTGCCGCACCTCGTGCACGACGGCGAGAACGGCTACCTGTTCGAGCCGGGCGACGTCGACGACCTCGCCGACAAGCTGCGCCGCGTGCTCACGGCATCGCCCCAGGAGTACCTGCGGATGCAGCAGGCCTCGCTCGATGGCGTCGACATCCACGACATCGAGAAGACCCTCGACACCTTCGAGAAGCTGTACCGCGGCGAGCCCCTGTGACGGCGCGATGACCCGCCTGTTCTTCGACGCCCGTTATATCCGTACCGACTTCCACGACGGCATCAGCCGGTACTCTGCCGAGCTCGCCGCCGCGGTGTCGGCGCTCGCTCCGGCGCGCGGGGTCGAGGTCGCGTTCCTGGTCTTCGACGACCGGCAGCGGGCGTTCCTCCCCGCGGACGCCGCGACGCTCACGATCGGCGCGCCCACCGCCGTCGGTGAGCCGCTGCGGGCGCGGGAGCTGAACCGGCATCGCCCGGATGTCGTGTTCTCGCCGATGCAGACGATCGGCACGTTCGGGCGCCGCTACCGGCAGATCCTGACGTTGCACGACACGATCTACTACCGCCACCGCACGCCGCCGCGCGATCTGCCGTGGTTCGTGCGGCTCGGCTGGCGGCTGTTCCACCTCTCGTACCTGCCGCAGCGGCTCACGCTGAACGCCGCCGACGTCGTGGCCACCGTCAGCGACACCTCGGCGGCCGAGTTCGCACGCGTTCGGCTGACGAAGAGGCCCGTCGTCGTGATCCCCAACGCGCCCCAGCGACTGGCCGAGCTGCTGCCGGCGGATGCCATGGTCGTGCCCGGGGCGCAGAACCTCGTATACATGGGGTCGTTCATGCCCTACAAGAACGTCGAGACTCTGCTGCGCGCCATGCGCGACCTGCCGGGGCGCACGCTCCACCTGCTCTCGCGCATCTCCCCGTCCCGCCGCGCCGAGCTCGAGGCCCTGCTGGCCGAGGCGCCGCTGCCGGAGGGAGCCTCGGTCGTGTTCCACGGCGGCGTGACCGACCCCGAGTACGCGGCGCTGCTGGCAGACCGTGCGGTGTTGGTGACGGCATCCCTCGACGAGGGGTATGGCCTGCCGGTCGCGGAGGCCCTGGCGCTGGGGGCGCCGGCGGTCGTGACCGACATGCCGATCTTCCGCGAGGTGGCGGGCGGCGGTGCGCTGTATGCCGCTGGCACGGATGCCGCGGCGTTCGCCGCCGCCGTGCGCTCGCTCGACGATCCGGATCGGCTGGCGGGCGTGGTGGCCGCCGGCCGGGAGCACATCGCCCGGTTCGACTGGTCGCGCTCGGCCGGCATCCTGCTCGACGCGGTCGAGTCGCTGGCGCGTCGCTCCTGACGCGTTCGGTGCGTTCGTCCCTGGTGCGGCTCGGGGTGGTCGCGCTCCGCCGTCGCGATGTGTCGCGGGCGGGTGCTGTGCCGCGCGCGTTGCGCCGGGCGAACGACGGGCAGCGACGTTCGCCCGCCGCGAAGTGCGAGCGCGCGGTACGACACCCGCGCGTTGCGCCGGGCGAACGTCGCGGGATCACCGGATGCCGGGCCAGCGGCTTGCTGGCCGGGTGCCGTGGCGGTGACCGGGCGACAGGTCAGGGGAGGCGGGTCGGGTCGGTGGGGAGCTGGCGGTAGCCGTCGGTCGGCAGGGCGCGGAGCGTCCCGACGATGCCGGCGACCGCCAGGGCCACGAGAGTGATGAAGAGGAACATGGCAGAAACGCTACGCAGCATGTGATCCAGCCACTAGTGGCAGAACTGCGCATAGGGGTAGGATTTCTGCCATGCAGACCGTCGCGTGCCTCGTCCAGCCCGGATTCGCCCCGTTCGAGTTCGGGCTCGCCTGCGAAGCGTTCGGCCTCGACCGCTCCGACGACGGCATCCCGAACTTCGAGTTCCGCATCGTGACGCCCGATCCGGGCGCCGTGCCGAGCAACCTGGGCTTCACGATCAACGTGGATGCCGACCTGACCTTCGCCGATGAGGCCGACCTCGTCGTGGTCGCTCCGATCCCACGCGAGTCCTGGCCGCACGTCGACGAGCGGGTGCTCGAGGTCATCCGCCGCGCCGTCGCGCGCGGTGCGTGGGTGCTGACGGTGTGCAGCGGCTCGTTCGTCGCCGCCGCCGCGGGCGTGCTCGACGGGCGCCGCGCCACGACCCACTGGCGCTACGCCGACACGATGACGGCGATGTATCCCGGCATCGCTGTCGATCCCAACGTGCTCTACGTGCAGGACGGCCGCATCATCACGAGCGCCGGCACCGCCGCGGGCATCGATGCCTGTCTGCACCTGCTGCGCATCGAGCTCGGGGCAGAGCTCGCCAACAAGATCGCTCGGCGCATGGTCGTGCCTCCGCAGCGCGACGGCGGCCAGGCGCAGTTCATCGACAAGCCGCTGCCCGTGACCACCTCCCTGTCGCTCGCGCCGGTCACCGACTGGATGCTCGAGAACCTGCGGCTCGACCTCTCGGTCGACCAGCTGGCCGCGCGCGCCCACATGTCGCCGCGCACGTTCGCCCGCCGTTTCAAGGCCGACTTCGGCACGACGCCCGCCGCGTGGCTGGGCCGGCAGCGCATCATCCACGCGCAGCGGCTGCTGGAGCAGACCGATCTCGGGCTGGATGCCATCTCCTACGAGTGCGGGTTCGGCTCGGCCGCGGTGCTGCGCCAGAACTTCGCCCGCGCGCTCGGCACCACCCCCACGGCCTACCGCGCCCGCTTCGCCTGCCCCGCCGACGCCCTGGCATCCTGATCGGTTGCGTTTCGTCTGGGTCGCTGCGCTCTGTCGCCCAGCGATCGACTGCGTGGTAAAGTTGAGCCATACGGACTCAACTTTGAGATCCGCGGACTTCAGGAGACACGATGAACGCACAACCCGCACCCGGGCAGGAGGACCAGCAGAGCGCCCTCGAACAGTTCGGGATCAACCTCACCGACCGCGCCCGGCAGGGAAAGCTCGACCCGGTCATCGGGCGTGACAGCGAAATCCGGCGGGTCAGCCAGGTGCTCACCCGCCGCACGAAGAACAACCCCGTCCTCATCGGCGAGCCCGGCGTCGGCAAGACCGCCGTCGTCGAAGGACTCGCCCAGCGCATCGTCGCGGGCGACGTCGCCGAGTCTCTCAAGGACAAGGAGCTCGTCTCGCTCGACATCTCCGCGCTCGTCGCCGGTGCGATGTACCGCGGCCAGTTCGAAGAGCGCCTGAAGAGCGTCCTCAAGGAGATCACTGAGTCGGACGGGCAGATCATCACCTTCATCGACGAACTCCACGTGCTGATGGGCGCGGGCGGTGGTGAAGGGTCGGTCGCGGCATCCAACATGCTCAAGCCGATGCTCGCGCGCGGTGAGCTGCGCCTCATCGGCGCGACGACGCTCGACGAGTACCGCGAGTTCATCGAGAAGGATGCCGCGCTCGAGCGCCGCTTCCAGCAGGTGTACGTCGGTGAGCCGAGCGTCGAGGACACGATCGCGATCCTGCGCGGACTCAAGGAGCGGTACGAGGCGCACCACAAGGTCGCGATCGCCGACGGCGCGCTCGTGGCCGCGGCATCCCTCTCGCACCGGTACATCCCGTCGCGGCAACTGCCCGACAAGGCCATCGACCTGATCGATGAGGCCGCGTCGCGACTGCGCATGGAGATCGATTCCGCGCCGCTCGAGATCGACGAGCTGCGACGCCACGTCGACCGGTTGAAGCTCGAAGAGCTGGCACTGAAGCGCGAGAAGGATGCCGCGTCGAAGGAACGCCTCGCGACGCTGCGCGAGACGCTGAAAGCGGAGCAGGCTCGGCTCGATGAGCTGCAGGCGCGGTGGGAGCGCGAGCGCGCGTCGCTCAACGCCGTCGGCGACCTCAAGACGCGGCTCGACCAGGCACGCGTTGAAGCGGAACGGGCGCAGCGCGAAGGCAACCTCGAGAAGGCATCCCGCCTCTACTACGCCGAGATCCCGGCGCTCGAGCGGCAGGTAGCACAGGCCGAGAACGCCGAAGCCGCCGAGGGTGACCGTATGGTGGGCGACCAGGTGACCGAAGAGGATATCGCGGCGGTCATCGCGGCATGGACGGGGATCCCCGTGGGACGGCTCCTGCAGGGCGAGAGCGAGAAGCTCGTGCACCTCGAGGCCGAGCTCGGCAAGCGCTTGATCGGTCAGAAGGATGCCGTGAAGGCCGTGTCCGATGCGGTGCGGCGCTCGCGCGCGGGCATCAGCGACCCGAACCGGCCGACCGGTTCGTTCCTCTTCCTCGGCCCGACCGGCGTCGGCAAGACCGAGCTCGCCAAGGCGCTCGCCGATTTCCTCTTCGACGACGAGCGCGCGATGGTGCGCATCGACATGAGTGAGTACGGCGAGAAGCATTCCGTCGCCCGGCTCGTCGGGGCCCCTCCCGGGTACATCGGGTACGAGCAGGGTGGTCAGCTGACCGAGGCCGTGCGCCGGCGCCCGTACTCGGTCGTGCTTCTTGACGAGGTCGAGAAGGCGCACCCAGAAGTGTTCGACATCCTCTTGCAGGTGCTCGACGATGGCCGCCTCACCGACGGCCAGGGCCGCACGGTCGACTTCACGAACACGATCCTGATCTTGACCTCGAACCTCGGCTCGCCGATCCTGATCGACCCGATCCTGTCGCCCGAGCAGAAGCGCGAGCAGGTCATGGCGCTCGTCCGCCAGGCGTTCCGGCCCGAGTTCCTCAACCGGCTCGACGACGTCGTGATGTTCTCCGCGCTCAGCGAAGACGACCTCGCGCAGATCGTCGAGCTCTCGGTCGACGCGCTGCAGCGGCGCCTCCGCGATCGCCGGCTCACCCTCGCCGTCACGCCGGATGCCCGGGCCTGGCTCGCCGAGCGCGGGTACGACCCGATCTTCGGGGCGCGGCCGCTGCGCCGGCTCATCCAGAGCGAAATCCAGGACCGGCTCGCGATGGCGCTGCTGGCGGGCGGTGTGCGCGACGGCGACCTCGTGAAGGTCGACGTCGCCGCCGACGGGTCGGGGCTCGTGCTCACGAGCGCAGGCGCCGCCCCGGGCACGGCAGGCACGGATTCGGGCGTGGGCTCGGCCTCGGGGTCGGGCGGTTCCGACACCGAAGACGTCATCGAAGCCGAACTGCTCGACGACTGATCCGCCGCCAGGTCGCATAACTAATCGGTGTCTGGAGGCCGATTCGGGCCACCAGGACTGGTTCTGCCTGAGTTATGCGCCGGGTGGCGAGGGTGGCGCGGGTGCTTCGGCCGCCGGCTCTCCGGCGGGCGGCCCTTTTGTCGCCGGCTCTCCGCCTGCCGCCTCGGCGGCGGGCAGTTCGCGCAGGCGCCAGAACGGGCCGAGCGCGACGGGCAGAGCCGACACCAGGCCGCCGAGCGAGCCGATCCACAGGGCCGGCACCGTGCCGAGCGCGGTGCCGAGCCATCCCGCGGCCAGGGCCGACAGCGGCATCACGCCCCACACGCAGAACCGGATCGAGGCGTTCATGCGCCCGAGCAGCCGCGACGGGGTGATCCGCTGGCGGAAGGTCACCTGCGTGATGTTGTAGACCAGCACACCGAAACTCATCGCGAACGCCTGCACGACCAGCATGGCGAACGCCGCTGGCTGGGGCAGCACGGCCGCGAGCGGCAGCGGCACCATCGCGATCGAGAACGCCAGCGCGCTGATCGGGATCGTGCGCGCCTCGCCGATGCGCGCGACGATGCGCGGCGTCGCCATCGCTCCGAGCAGCCCGCCGACGGCGCCGAGCGAGAACAGCAGGCCCATCACGGCGGGAGTGAACCCGAGGATGCGCAGGTAGAAGATCGGCATGAGCGTGAACACGAGCGTCGAGCACAGGTTCGAGATCGCGGTCGTCGCGACGATGCGGCGCAGCAGTGCATTGCCGAACACCCACTGCAGGCCCTCGCCGATCTCGCGGTGCAGCGGCGCGTGGTCTTCGGGCGCGCGCAGCTGCTCGTGATCGCGGGTGAGGAGCAGCGCCACCATCGAGATGACGTACGTGCACGCCGTGACGACGATCGCCAGCGGCGCCGTCACGAGCGAGACGAGCCCGCCGCCGACGGCGGGGCCGGCCAGGCCCGCGATCTGGTTGGTCGACTCGAGCTTGCCGTTCGCCTCGGCGATCTGATCGGTGCGCACGAGCGACGGCACGATGCTCTGGTACGAGACGTCGAAGAACACGGTCGCGACGCCGACGACGAGCGCGACGAGGTAGAGATGCCACATCTCCAGGTGGCCGAACAGGTGCAGAAGGGGGATCGTGGCGAGGGCGAGCGCGCGCACGGCATCCGCCCAGATCATGACGTGCCGCTTGCGCATGCGGTCGATCCAGGCTCCGGCCGGCAGACCCACGACGAGGAACGCCGCCATCGCCGCCGCGTTCAGATAGCCGACCTGCGCTTCGGTCGCGTGCAGAAGCAGCACGGCGAGGGTCGGCAGCGCGAGCTCGAACACCTGGGCGCCGAAGTGGCTGAACGCCTGCCCGGTCCACAGCGTGAGGAAGTTGCCGTCGCGCCACAGCGAGCGCTGCACCGGGGCATCCGTCACGTCGACTGATTGAGACACACAATCAGTATGACAAATAGATTGAGAATGTCAATCAGTCGGCTAGGATGCCCGCATGGACGACGCGTCGACCCGTTCCGCATCCCGCGCCCTCAGCTCGCCGCTGCGCATGCGGATCCTGCGGCTGTGCCGCTTTGACGCCCGCACGAACAAGGAACTCGCCGACCTGCTGGGAGTCAACCCCGGCACGACGCTGCACCACGTGCGGATGCTCGTCGACGCGGGCTTCCTCGAGGCGCAGCCGGAGCGCAGCGGCGCCCAGGGTGCGCGCGAGGTGCCCTACCTCGCGACGGGGCGGTCGTGGAACGCGTCGATGGACGACCAGATTCCGGTCCTGATGGAGACGGTGCGCCAGCAGGTCGCGCTCGCCGATCCCGACGCGGTGCTGCTCGGCTGGCTCGGCCTGCGCCTGAACGCCGAGCACAAGGCGGAGCTCGATCAGCGCCTGCGTGACCTGCTCGTCGAGTACAAGGACAAGACGCCGGATGCCGATGGCGACCCCTACTCGCTCGTCGTGATCACGCACCCCGACCTGAACCCGCCCGCGGCGCGGTAACCGGCATGCGCGCAGCCGGCGCGGTCAGACGTTCAGGATGAGCGAGTCCGAGATCGGGCGGCGGGTGCGCGGCGCGAGCTCGCGCTCACGCAGGGCCTCGGGAGCCGCGTCGAAGTCGCCGAGCGCGCCCACGGCCATCACGGTCACGGCGCTGAGGTCGTCGCCGAAGCCGAAGGCCTCACCGATCGCGTCGCGGTGGAAGCCGCCCATCTGGTGCGTGTGCAGGCCCGACGCGTGCGCCTGCACGGTGAAGTGCGCGGCAGCCTGGCCGGTGTCATACGCCGCCCACGGCAGCGGCTTTCCGTCCAGCGACGCGGCGGTGGCGAACACGACGAGCGCGGCGGCATCGGCGGCCCAGGCCTGGTTGAAGCCCATGAGCGACGCGACGATCGTCTCGTGCGCGGCCGTTCCGCGGCGAGCCACGACGAAGCGCCACGGCTGGGTGTTGCTGGCCGACGGCGCCCAGCGGGCCGCCTCGAGGGCGCTCGCGAGGGCGTCTTCGTCGATCGGGGTTGTGGGGTCGAAGATGCGGGTGCTCCAGCGCTCGGCGAGCACGTCGAGAATCGGGGCATTCGTTTCGGCGGGGTGCACAGCAACAAGGCTCATGGCGTCTCCTTCAGACTTCTTTCACGAGGGACGCCGTCGTCCCGATCGCTGAAACGCTACGCCGCGCGGCTGTGTTCCCGATGAGTTGCCGTTCACAGAAGGTCACACGAAGTTCCTGCGTGGATGCCTGTTTGAGCCGGCGATCGGCGCATTAGCGTGGCGTCATGACGACGATCCTCACGGCCGACCTGTACGACGAGCGCGGCGACGAGCTCGACTCGCTCGCGCTGCAGCTGCACGACATCGGCGGCCACGTCGCCTTCGACGGGCCGATCCGCACAGTCCGGTGCCATCGCGACAACGCCCTCGTCAAGGCGACGCTCGCGACCCCCGGTGACGGCGCCGTGCTCGTCGTCGACGGCGGCGGCTCGCTCGAATCGGCCCTGGTGGGCGACCTGATCGCGGCATCCGCGGTCGCGAACGGGTGGTCGGGCATCATCGTGCACGGCGCGATCCGCGATCGCGTCGCGATCGGGCAGCTGCCGCTCGGCGTGAAGGCCCTCGGCTCGAACCCGCGCAAGAGCGCGAAGGACGGCGTCGGCGAGCTCGACGTGCCGGTCGAGATCGCGGGCGTCGTCTTCCGCCCCGGCGCGCACGTGTGGGCCGACGCCGACGGTGTGCTCGTCGAGCGCTGACGCCGTTCGAGGAGCGCACGCAAATGGTCGCGTTCCGCGCCGAAACGGAGCCATGTGCGCTCCTCGAAAGCGAGACGGTCAGGCCGACAGCGCCTCGGCGAGCTTGACGCGGGCGCCCATGCGCAGGATCGAGTTCTCGTAGATCTTCGCGCCGACCCAGATCGCCACGGCGCAGGTCGCGAGCATGACCACGAGTGACAGCAACGGCTCCCACCACTGCGCCCCACCGAGGAAGATCCGCACCGGCATCGCGACGGGGGCCGAGAACGGCACGTACGACATGATCGACATCACCAGGTCGTTGTCGTTGAAGAAGATCACCAAGAAGTACGGCGCCATCACGAGCAGCGTCAGAGGCGTCGTCGTCGAGCCGATGTCCTCCTGCCGCGACACCATGGCTCCTGCGGCGGCGAAGAGGGATGCCAGGAGCACGAACCCGAACAGGAAGAACACCGCGAACCACGCGAGCGGCGCACCGAGCCCTGCCAGCAGGTCGCTCTGCCCTGTCACGGTGAAGCCGATGATCGCGATCGCGGCGAGTCCGATGATCTGTCCCATCGCGAGGATCGTGTTGCCGATGACCTTGCCGGCAAGCAGCGCCCGCACCGGAATCGCCGAGATCAGCAGCTCGACGACGCGGGTCGCCTTCTCTTCGACGACCGATTGAGCGATCGTCGAGCCGAACGTGAGCGCCGCCATGAAGAAGACGAGCCCGAATCCGAGCGCGACGAAGTAGCGGAGCATGCCGTCGGTGGCATCCGGGTTCAGCAGTTCGACGGTCGGGGTGACGCTCAGCAGGCTCAGCAGCGTGGACGGGACGCCGTCTTCGCCAACGACCGTGTAGCCGAACGGCTGCGCGTCGCTCGGCACGAGGGCGGCATCGACGTCGCCCGAGCGGACGAGATCGCGCGCGGCGTCGGCGGAGGCGACCTGCGTTGCGTCGATGAGGTCGTTGCCGGCGACGGCGGATGCCGTGTCTGCCGTCACCGCGACGGGGATCGCGTCGCTCGTCTGTGCGGCGAAACCGCCCCACACGACCGAGATGAGGGCGATGACGAACAGGATGCCCGTCGAGATGAGGAAGGCCTTGCTGCGCAGTTTCGATCCGACCTCGCGCTCGGCGACGAGCCAGACGCTCTGCGCGAACGAGGGCGTGACGGAGGGAGTGGCGGAAGGCATGACGGAGGGGGTGGCGGACGTGGTCACTGGATGACCTCCTTGAAGATCTGGGCGAGCGAAGGATGCTGCGGGGCGAAGCTCGCGACGTCGCCGGCGGCGACCGCGCGGCGCAGCACCCGCTGGGCGACCTCGTCGCTGTCGACGTCGAACAGGGCGTACCCGCCGTCGAACTCGACGACCGTCACGCCCTGCTCGTCGCGCAGCCACCCGGCATCCCCGCCGGAGATGAGCTCGAACCGCCGCTGCGCGTGCTCGGCGCGCAGTTCGTCGCGTGATCCCGTGGCGCGGATCGTGCCGCCCGCGATGATGACGAGGTCATCGCACAGCCGCTCGACGACGTCGAGCTGATGCGACGAGAACAGCACAGCTGCGCCGTCGGCGGCGCGACGCTGCAGCACGCTCGCGACGACGTCGACAGCGAGCGGATCGAGGCCCGAGAACGGCTCGTCGAGGATCAACACGCGCGGGTCATGCACGAGCGCCGCCGCGATCTGCGCACGCTGCTGGTTGCCGAGCGACAGCGTCTCGACGTTTTCCTGCAGGCGCTCGCCGAGGCCGAGCTCGACCAGCAGCGCTTCGGCTCGCGCGGTCGCTTCGGCCTTGCCGAACCCGTGCAGCCGCGCGAGGTACACGATCTGCTCGAGCACCCGCATCTTGGGGTACAGGCCGCGCTCTTCGGGCATGTAGCCGAAACGGCGCCGATCGGATGCCGTGACGGGTGCGCCGTCGAGGGTGACGGTTCCGCTGTCGCGGGCGAGGACGCCGAGGATGATCCGCATCGTCGTGGTCTTGCCGGCGCCGTTGCCGCCGACGAAACCGGTCAGGCGCCCCGAGGCGACCTGGAACCCGACCTCGTCGAGCACGCGCGCGGCGCCGTAACTCTTGGTGATACCGCTCAGTTCGAGCATGCGTTCCTCCTGTGGAGTCGTCCGGAACTGTCCGGTGCTGCTTCGACGCTAGGCGAGTGGCGTGGGTGCGTCTTCCCCCCGAGGGGGGAGATCGCGGGCGCCGAACGGGGGAGGGCGGCGGACCGCAAGTACATGCGGCGGAATAGACCCAGGCATCCTGCGCTTTTTCCTTCTGGGCCTCCTCGTCGAGGGCGCCCCGCAAACCCAAAACCACTGGAGGAACCATGACCGGACGCACCATCGGCTACATCGTCGGCAGCATCTCGTCGAGCTCGATCAACCGTCGCCTCGCCCTCGCGCTGGCACGCCTGGCGCCCGAGGACGCCACCCTCGTCGAGATCCCGATCAAGGACCTGCCGCTATACTCGCCCGACTACGACGCCGACTACCCGCAGGTGGCGCGCGACTTCAAGCAGGCGATCGCCGATGTCGACGGTGTCATCATCGTGACGCCCGAGTACAGCCGCTCGATCCCCGGTGTGCTCAAGAACGCGCTCGACTGGTCGGCGCGCCCGTGGGGCCAGGCATCCTTCGACGGCAAGCCGACCGCGGTCATCGGCACCTCCGGCGGCGGCATCGCGACGGCCGCCGCGCAGCAGCATCTGAAGGCGATCCTGAGCCACTACAACGCGCCGACGCTCGGTCAGCCCGAGGGCTACATCCAGTCGCTGCCCGGCCTGTTCACCGAGGACGGCGAGGTCACCAATGAGGAGACGGCCGCGTTCCTGCGCTCGTACCTCGACGCGTTCCTGGTGCTGATCGACCGCTACGTCACGGAGAGTGTCGCGGCCTGAGGCTGCGTCTCACGCATCGCCACGGGCTCAGCCCAGCCCGTGGCGGTGCGCGTAGACGACGGCGGCGACGCGATCGCGCACGCCGAGCTTCTGCAACAGGTTCGACACGTGCGTCTTCACGGTCGCCTCGCCGATGAACAGGGCCGCCGCGATCTCGGCGTTGCTGCGAGCGTCGGCGAGCAGGCCCAGCACGTCGCGCTCGCGGTCGGTCAGCTCGACGCCGATCGGCGGGGTGGATGCCCCGTGGCGTGGCGCCTCGCCCGCCGCCGGCACCGGCACCGCGCCCGCGCCGGGCGCCGTGCCGCCCGCCGCTCCGCCCGCGGGCACGCCGTCCGCGCGCGTGAACCGCTCGATGACGCGCTTGGTGACCGCCGGCGCGAGCAGCGCGTCACCCGCCGCCGCGACGCGGACGGCGGTGACGAGGTCTTCCGGCCCCGCGTTCTTCAGCAGGAACCCGCTGGCACCCGCCGCCAGCGCCTGGAACAGGTAGTCGTCGCGGTCGAACGTGGTCACGACCACGACGCTGGCTGAGACCTCCGGATCGGCGACGATGCGCCGCGTCGCCTCGAGGCCGTCCATGTCGGGCATCTGCACGTCCATGCAGATCACGTCGGGCAACAGGGCGGATGCCGCAGTCACCGCCTCGACGCCCGTCGTCGCTTCACCGACGACGTCGATGTCGCCCTCTGCCTCGAGGATCATCCGGAACCCCGCCCGCATGACGGCGTGGTCATCGACCAGCAGCACCCGCAGTGGCGCGATCATGCCTGCGCCCCGATTTCGACGCCGGCCGCGGGCCCCGCCCCGACGCCGGCTGCCGTGCCGACCCCGACCGGCACGTGCATGCGCACGAGGAACCCGCCGCGCGGGCGCGGCCCGGCCTCGAGCGTGCCGCCCGACGCCGACGCGCGCTCGCGCATGCCCACAAGGCCGAGGCCGGGGCGGCCACCGAGCGGGTCGCGCCCCGTGTTCGCGATCTCGAGTTCGACGGCATCCGGCGTGTACCTCAACCGCACGTCGGCCGTCGCGCCGGGGCCGCCGTGGCGGCGCGCGTTGGTGAGCGCCTCCTGTGCGACGCGGTAGAGGTTCACCCGCACGAGCTCGGGCACGGCGATCGGGTCGCCGACGACGGCGTACGTGGTCGGCAGGCCGTTGTCGTTCGCGTGCGTGACGAGTTCGGGCAGCGAGGCGGGGCCCAGCGTCGAGTCGTCGGGCGTATCGGCATCCGGCGTCCGCAAAGTCTCGAGTAGCTGCCGCAGCTCATCGAGGGCCTCGCGCGCCGACTGCTCGACCGACTGCAGCGCCGCTCGAGCGGATGCCGGGTCGCGATCGAGCACCGCGCGCGCGGCGCCGGCCTGCACCCCCATCGCCGACACGTGGTGGGCGACGACGTCGTGCAACTCGCGCGCGATGCGCACGCGGTCGAGTGCCACGGCCTGCGCGGCGGTCAGCTCGCGCTCACGTTCGAGTTCGCGCGTGCGCTGCTCGAGCGTCGTGACGGAGCGGTACTGCGCCCACGCGCGCTCGCCGAAGAAGAAGGCTCCGCCGAAGAACGCGACGTTCACGAGGAACTGCAGCAGCATGAACGCGGCGAACGGCGAGAACAGTCCCGCGCGCGAGAGGCCGCCGTCGTCTTCCGCCGTCGCCGCCTGGAACGTCGTGACCAGCAGCCAGCCGAACATGCCCGCGATGACGACCAGTCGCACGATCGTCGCGCGGCGCCGGTCGGGCACCCACGCGCCGACCGTGTACATCGCGATGAACAGCGACACGTTTCCGAGGTAGATCTCGGGCACGCGGAACGAGACACCGATGAAGAACGCGAGCGCGATCGTGATGAGCACCGCCTCGGGGTAGCGCCGCCGCGCCGCGATCGGCAGCGTGAGTGCGGCCGAGTACACGAGCGCCCAGCCGAACGCGGGCGACTCTTCGCCGTAGACCCCCGCGACATGACCGAGCCAGGCGCTCACGATGGCCGCCACGAGCAAGGCGAGCGAGAGCCACAGATCGTTGCGCCGCTGCGCGGGCGTCAGCGTGCGCGCGGGAATCGGATCGCTCATCCCTCCAACGTACGGGGGACGGATGCCCCGTCGCCTCCCCCGCGCGGCGGAACAGCGCGCCACCGGTTCACGGCGAACTGACAGCCAATGGAAAACTTCTGTCCACCTGCACGGCATCCAGCCTCTCTACACTCAGCCGAGTGACCAGCGACCCACAGCATCAGCCCCTGGCCGCACGCACCGCCCCTTCCGACGGTGCGTCGCTCTCTGCCGTCGCCGCGCCTGACCGGTCCGGTCTGATGAGTCGGCTGCCCGCCGCGGTCCAGCGCCGCGTGCAGCACCTCGCCACGATGCGCGACCCGCTGCTGCGCTTTGCGCTCACCCGTCGCGGCCTCATGATCGGGTTCGCCGTCGTGCACGGCGTGTACCTGCTGGGTCTGCTGCCGACGATCATCGCGGGCGAGACGCAGGGCGATCTGCCGCTCTACCGGCTGTGGGCCGAGCAGGCACGGCTCGGCTACTGGCCCGTCATCGACATGCCGTGGGTCTACCCCGCCGGGGCCCTCGTGCCGATCGTCGCGCCGGTTCTGGCCGGTGCCGACGCGTACCAGCTGATCTGGTTCCTGCTGATGGTGGCGGCGAACTTCGTCGCCGTGCTGGCGCTCACGGGCGGCCTGCGTCGCCGGTCGGGCTACCTCGCGGCGTGGTACTGGCTCGCGGTGCAGATCCTGCTGGCGCCGGTCTCGATGCTGCGCCTCGAGGGCTTTGCCGCACCGCTCGCGATCGCGGGCCTCGCCGTGCTGCTGCGGCGTCCGGCGGTCGCCGGCGCGCTGCTCGCGGCCGCCACGTGGATCAAAGTGTGGCCCGCCGCGCTCGTCGGCGCCGCCGTCACGATCTCGTCGGCACGCTGGCGCATCGTCGCCGGTGGGGCCGCCGTGACCGCCGTCGTCGCGGGCGCGATCGCCTGGTACGGCGGCGCACAGAACCTGTTCAGCTTCCTGACGATCCAGGGCGACCGGTCGCTGCAGCTCGAGGCGCCCGTCGCGACGCCCTGGGTGTGGGCGACCGTGCTGGGCCTTCCCGAAGCGGAGATCCGGCAGAACTACGCGCTCGCGACGCGCGAGGTCGCCGGCCCCGGCGCGCACCTGGCGGGCGAGATCGTCGGCTGGCTCATGCCGATCGCGTGCCTCGTCATCGTCGCGCTGCTGTGGCGCGCGCGCCGTCGTGCGCTGCGCGAGGGCCGCTTCAGGCCGCGCGGGCAGCTGAAGCTGATCCTCGTCGGCGGGTTCGCGATCGCCGCCGCACTCATCGTGTTCAACAAGGTCGGATCGCCGCAGTACATGCTGTGGCTCGCCCCGATCGTCGCGGTCGGGCTCGCCGTCGACCGGCGCGCCTGGAGTCGCGTCGCCGGGTGGATGGCCGGAGTGTGCCTTGCGACGACCCTCGTGTTCCCCGTGCTCTACCTGCCGCTGATCGATGCCGACCCGTTTGCCGCCGGCGTGCTGCTCGCGCGCAACGTCATGGTCGGCGGCCTGTTCCTGTGGAGCCTCGTTGCGCTGTGGCGCGCGGGTACGGCGCCCCAGACCGGGCGCGACGCGCTGCGGATGCCCGTCGCGATCGCTGCCGTCGCCCGCGGCTGACCCTCGCTCTTCGCCCGGTCGCTGCGCGCCGCCCAAGGCGTCGGTGGCCGTCGCCGCGGATGCCTCGCCGCAATAACTCAGGAACGGCGGCGGTGCGGCATCGCCGCTACCGCGTGATTCGGCGGCGTGGTGTCACCGCGATCGCGGCATCTCCTGAGTTATTGCGGTGGGCCGTGGATGCCTGTCAGCGGTTCGCCGTCAGCAGGTCGCGTCAGCGGGCCCGGCTCACCAAATCATCGGGCGGTCGTCGTCGTCCGCGCCCGCGAGGTCGAGGTCGACGACCACGGGGACGTGGTCGCTGGGGATCTCGCCCTTGCGCTCGTCACGGTGGATGGATGCCCCCACGACGGCATCCGCAAACGCATGCGAGCCGAGGATGAAGTCGATCCGCATGCCCTCGTTGCGGGGGAAGCGCAGCTGCTTGTAGTCCCAGTAGGTGTAGCCCGTCGGAACGAGGGGGCGCACCGTGTCGTGCAGGCCGGCGGCAAGCAGCGCCTGGAACGCCTCGCGCTCGGGCGGTGAGACGTGGGTGGTGACGCCCTCGATGACGGTGGGGTCGCCGTTGTCGGCGTCGGTCGGTGCGATGTTGAAGTCACCGGTGAGCGCGAGCGCGAGGTCAGGGTTCTTGCTCAGCGTGTCGGCGGTGTAGCCGCGCAGCGCCTCGAGCCAGTCGAGCTTGTAGCGGTAGTGCGGGTCATCGAGCCCGCGCCCGTTGGGCACGTAGAGGCTCCAGACCTGCACTCCGTCGATGGTTGCGCCGATCGCACGGGCCTCCTGCGGGGCATCCGGCCCGTCGTGTCCCTTCGCGAAACCGGGCATGCCGGGGAACGCGATCTGCAGGTCGTCGATCGAGGTGCGGCTCGCGATCGCGACGCCGTTCCACTGGTTCAGTCCGTGCGCTTCGACGGTGTAGCCCGCTGCCTCGAACTCGGCGTAGGGGAACTGCTCGGGCTTGCACTTGATCTCCTGCATCAGCAGCACGTCGACGCCCTCGCGCACGGCGAAGTCGACCGTGCGGACGACGCGGGCGCGGATCGAGTTGACGTTCCAGGTGGCGATGCGCATGCCTCCACCCTACGGTCGACCGCCGACGTTGCCGGCGGTCAGAGGGCGGCGAGGATGTCGTCCACGCGCTGCTTGGCGTCGCCGAAGAGCATCTGCGTGTTGTCGCGGAAGAACAGCGGGTTCTGCACGCCGGCGTAACCCGACGCCATCGACCGCTTGAACACGACGACGCTGCGGGCCTCCCACACGTGCAGCACGGGCATGCCCGCGATGGGCGAGCCCGGGTCTTCGGCCGCGGCGGGGTTGACCGTGTCGTTCGCGCCGATCACGAGTACGACGTCGGTGTCGGCGAAGTCGTCGTTGATCTCGTCCAGCTCGAGCACGATGTCGTACGGCACCTTGGCTTCGGCCAGCAGCACGTTCATGTGGCCCGGCAGACGCCCGGCGACGGGGTGGATGCCGAAGCGCACCTCGACGCCCTTCTCGCGCAGCCGCTTCGTGAGATCCGCGACGGGGTACTGCGCCTGCGCGACGGCCATGCCGTAGCCGGGAGTGATGACGACCGACCGCGCATCGCGCAGCAGTTCGGCGACCGACGCGGCATCCGTCTCGTGGATCTCGCCGGTCTCCTCGGCATCCGCCCGCGGCGCCTCGATGCCGAAACCACCCGCGATGACCGACAGGAACGACCGGTTCATGGCCTTGCACATGATGTACGACAGGTACGCACCTGACGACCCCACGAGCGCGCCCGTGACGATCAGCAGGTCGTTGTTCAGCAGGAAGCCCGCTGCCGCTGCCGCCCATCCCGAGTAGCTGTTGAGCATGGATACCACGACCGGCATATCTCCACCGCCGATCGAGGCGACGAGGTGCCAGCCGAGCGCGAGCGCGAGGAGCGTTACGACGATCAGCAGCCACAGGTCGGGCGTGATGACGTACCAGACCGTGAGCGCGACGAACAGGACGAGCGCGCCGACGTTGAGGAGATTCTTGCCCGGCAGCATGAGCGGCCGCGACGACATGCGTGCCGAGAGCTTGAGGAATGCGACGATCGAGCCGGTGAAGGTCACCGCGCCGATGAACACGCCGATGAACACTTCGGCGTGGTGGATGCCGACGAGTTCGGGTGCGAGGGCCTCGGCGTAGAGGTGGCCGTTCCAGCCGACGAGCACGGCCGCGAGGCCGACGAACGAGTGCAACAGCGCGATGAGCTCGGGCATGCCGGTCATCTCGACGACGCGCGCGCGCCACAGGCCGATGACGGCGCCGACGACGACGGCGCCGACGAGCAGCGCGACGCCGAGGTACAGCGTGACGTCGTCGGGCACGAGCGTGCCGTCGGCGAGGACGAGGATGACCGTCGCGACGAGCGCGATCGTCATGCCGGAGATGCCGTAGACGACGCCGCGGCGGGCGGTCTCCTGCTTGCTGAGTCCCGCGAGGGCGAGGATGAACAGCAGTGCGGCGACGATATATGCCGCGGTGGCGATGGACTGCGCGAGCACGATGCCGGCGGCCTCGGAGGTGGCGACGAGGGTCACTTCTGCTCGCCCTTCTGGAACATGGCGAGCATTCGCCGGGTGACGGCGAAGCCGCCGAAGATGTTGATGGATGCCAGCAGCACGGCGATCGCGGCGAGAACCTGCACGAGCGGGTCAGGAACGATGATCTGCGTCATCGCGCCGACGATGATGATGCCGCTGATGGCATTCGTGATGCTCATGAGCGGCGTGTGCAGTGCGTGCGCGACCTTGCCGATCACGTAGAACCCGATCACCACCGAGAGCGTCAGCACGAGGAAGTGCTGCGGCAGCGGCGCCGGCGCGATCGCGCAGACGAGGAAGAGCACCGCGATCCCCGCGATGATGAGCCCCGACTTCGCCCCGCGCGACATCGTCTTCTTCGGTGTGGGCTCGGCGGCCGCCGCGACCGGAGCGGCGGTCGGCGCCGCCGAGACCTGCACGGGCGGCGGCGGCCAGGTGACGGCGCCGTCCTGCGTGACGGTGACGGCGCGCTGCACGACATCGTCGTGGTCGAGCACGAACTGCCCGTCCTTGCCGGGGGTCAGCAGCGCGAGCAGGTTCACGAGGTTCGTGCCGTACAGCTGGGATGCCTGCTGCGGCAGCCGGCCGGCGAGGTCGGTGTAGCCCAGGATGATGACGCCGTTGTCGGTGACCGTGCGCTCGCCGGCGACAGACCCTTCGACGTTGCCGCCCTGGCCCGCGGCCATGTCGACGATGACGCTGCCGGGCTTCATCTCGGCGACGTCGGCGGCCGTGATCAGGCGGGGAGCCGCACGCCCCGGGATCAGCGCCGTCGTGATGATGATGTCGACGTCGGCGGCCTGGTCGCTGTACAGCTTCGCCGCCGCGGCGTCGTAGGCGGCGCTCGTCGCCTTGGCGTAGCCGTCCGACGACACCTCCTTCTGCTCGTCGGGCACGACGACCTCGAGGTAGGTGCCGCCGATGGATGCCACCTGGTCGGCCACCTCGGGGCGCGGGTCGGTCGCGCGCACGATCGCGCCGAGGCTGGATGCCGCGCCGATCGCCGCGAGTCCCGCGACGCCTGCGCCCGCCACGAGCACCTTCGCGGGCGGCACCTTGCCGGCCGCCGTCACCTGACCGGTGAAGAAACGGCCGAACTCGTTCGCCGCCTCGACGACGGCGCGGTAGCCGGCGATGTTGGCCATCGAGCTCAAGACATCCATCGACTGTGCGCGCGAGATGCGCGGCACGGCATCCATCGCCAGCGCCGTGACGCCGCGTTCGGCCAACGCCGCCAGCAGGTCGGGGCTGAGCGCGGGGCTGAGCAGGCCGATGAGCACGGCGCCCGACCGCAGCAGCGCGATCTCGTCGGATGTCGGGGCGGCGACCTTCAGCACGATGTCGGCGCCGAAGGCCGTCACGCGGTCGACGATCTCAGCGCCCGCGGCGACGTACGCGTCGTCGGGGAAGGACGACTGCGCTCCGGCGCCCGCCTCGACGACGACGTCGTAGCCGAGGCCGCGGAGCTTTCCGACGGTCTGCGGAGACGAGGCGACGCGCGTCTCACCCGGCCGTTCTGTCACGATCCCGATGCGGGGCATGGCTCTCCTTGGGTCACATCGCCGCTCGGGTGGCGGGCGACGCTCCCGACTCTAGAGCGGATGTCAACGCCTCTGGGAGAGAAGTCGCGTGAAAAATCCCCGATCTTCCGTCCGTAGACTGCTGATCATGACCGTCGCCTCCACTCCCGAGCTCGAAGCCGACCGCCAGGCCCTCATCGGCCTCATCACGGACGAAGCCGTCTTCCACGGCGACTTCACCCTCTCCAGCGGCAAGAAGGCGACGTATTACGTCGACATGCGCAAGCTCACGCTCGACCACCGCGCCGCCCCCGCGATCGGCAGGCTTGTGCTCGACGTCGTCCGTGACCTGAAGGTGGATGCCGTCGGCGGACTCACCCTCGGCGCCGACCCGATCGCCAACGCCGTGCTGCACGCGTCGGTCGCCGCGGGCACCCCGGTCGACGCGTTCGTCGTGCGCAAGGAACCCAAGGATCACGGCCGCGGCCGTCAGATCGAGGGCGCCGAAGTCGCCGGCAAGCGTGTCGTGATCGTCGAGGACACCTCGACGACGGGTGGGTCGCCGCTGAAGGCCGCCGAAGTCGTGCGCGCCGCGGGCGCCGACGTCGTCGCCGTCGTCACGGTCGTCGACCGCAAGACCGGCGCGCAGGCCGCCGTCGAGGCCGCCGGATTCGAGTGGCGCTCGGTGATCGACCTCGACGATCTCGGGCTCGCGGCGCAGTAAGCGCGCGGCGCGCGGTTGGCGCCCGCGCCTCACCGCACGACGGCGGTGACCGTCGCGAGGTCGGCGAGCACTTCGTGGCTGATCGAGCCGAGCAGGAACCGTGCCAGCGCGCCGCGCCCGTGAGTGCCGAGGACGGCGAGGCGGGCGCCCTTCGCATACTCGTTGATCACGTGCGAGGGATACCCCTGCCGCACGACGCGCTCGACGACGAGATCGGGGTAGTCGGCCGCGACGCCGGCGAGGGCGAGGGCGAGCACCTCCTCGGTCGCCGCCTGCATGTTCGTGACGTACAGCTCCGGATACACGGCGAGGCTGTTGCGCGGCGCGACCACTGGCGTCCATACGCCGACGGCGGTGAGCTTCTCGCCGAGCCGGTCGGCTTCGGCCGCGGCGAAGGCGAGGGCGTGCTCCGAGGTCTCCGAACCATCCAGACCCACCACGATGCCCGACCGCCCCGCGACGTCGAAGTCGGGCACCACGACGACCGGACACGCCGAACCTGCAGCGATGCGGATGCCGTGCGCACCGCGCACGCGCGGCCCCTGCGGCCCGCGAAAGTCACTGCCGATCACGAGCAGTGCGGCGTGGGTGGATGCCTCGACGAGCACCCCGACCGGGTTGCCCGCCTCGACGCGGGTCGTGACGGTGACCCCGGGCGCCGCAGCACGGATGCTCTCGGCGTGCGCGTCGAGCATCGACTGCGCGGCATCCAGCGCCGCCGTGATGACATCCGCCTCACCGACCGTGCCGAGCGCGCCGCCGATGACCGAGACGAGTTCGATCGGCTGTGCGCGGGCCTTCGCGCGAGCGACCGCCCACTCGATCACGCGGGGCGTGACCGGAGCGCCGGCAACGCCGACGACGATCCTGCCGTTCATGAGATCCATCCCTTCGTTGGGAGCTTCCTCTGAGCGCCACGTTACCCCACCCGGCTGTGCCACGGGCGGCGCTCACGCCGTAACTAACCTCGGCATGCGCCGGACCCGAGCGCGGCCCCGGGCAAGGTGGAGCCCACGTCTACCGGAAGGCTGGCAGTTGGGATGCCAGCGCGAGGATGAGCCCCGTGAAGGTCAACACCATGATGCCGCGCCCGTTCGGCAGCGGCGTGCCCTGCGGGGCATCCTTTCGTCCGCGAACGAACAGGACGAGCGCGGTCATCAGCACCGCGAGCGCCGTAAGGACGAGGACGAGCGCGATCATCGGTCGTCACCGCCGCGGCGCCTGCGAACCAACTGCACGACGACCACCGCCAGCGTGCCCACCAGGATCACGATCGAGCTGAGGTAGAGCAGCGCCTGCTCGGTGTCGCTCACCGGTCAGACACCGTCGGTGAGATCCGGCAGCTCGGACTCGATCGGCTCGGCAGACAGCAGATCGGCGACCGAGTCGAGCACCTCGTCGGGTCGGAACGGGTAGCGCTCGATCTCGGCGTCGTCCGAGATGCCCGTGCGCACGAGGATCGTGTGCAGGCCCGCCTCGATGCCGGCGACGACGTCGGTGTCCATGCGGTCGCCGATCATGCCGGTGTTCTCGGAGTGCGCGCCGATGCGGTTCATCGCCGAACGGAACATCATCGGGTTGGGCTTGCCGACGACATACGGCTCCTTGCCGGTCGCGTGCGTGATGAGCGCCGCGAACGATCCGGTCGCGGGAACGACGCCGGTGGGGGTCGGGCCCGTGGCATCCGGGTTCGTGATGATGAACCGGGCGCCGTCGTTGATCAGACGGATCGCCTGCGTGATGCGGTCGAACGAGTAGTTACGCGTCTCGCCGACGACCACGTAGTCGGGCTTGGTCTCGGTCATGACGTAGCCGGCCTCGTGCAGTGCCGTGGTCAGTCCCGCCTCGCCGATGACGAACGCCGAGCCACGGGGGTTCTGCGAGCGCAGGAAGTCGGCCGTCGCGAGGGCCGAGGTCCAGATACGCTCCTCGGGCACCTCGAGGCCCGAGTTGCGCAGCCGCGCGCTCAGGTCGCGTGGCGTGTAGAACGGGTTGTTGGTCAGCACGAGGAACGGCGTGCCGGTGTCGCGCCACTGCGCAAGCAACTCGGCAGCCCCCGGGATGGGCTTGTTCTCGTGGACGAGAACGCCGTCCATGTCGGTGAGCCAGCACTCGATATCGGCGCGTGTCCGCATGGACCCCAGCCTAGTGGGCCGATCGGGCCTAGTCTCGAGGCGTGACCCGTGACGCGTGGGACCCCGAGCTGTTGCCCGACCTGCACGGGCGCCGGTACCTCGTGACCGGGTCGACCGCGGGCCTCGGATTCTTCGCGTCGCTGCAGCTGGCCGCGGCCGGCGCCCACGTCATCATGACGGGCCGCAACCCCAACCGCCTGCAGGCCGCGCGCGCCGCCGTGCAGCGCAACGCTGCGGATGCCGACGTCGAGACCCTGCTGCTCGACACCAGCAACCTCGGGTCGGTGCGCGCCGCGGCCGCGACCGTGCGCGGCCGGTCGGGACTGCACGGACTGCTGCTCAACGCCGGGATCGTCCACCCGCCGCGGCGGCGCGAGACGACCCCCGATGGGCACGAGCTGGTCTTCGCGACCAACGCGCTGGGACACTACGCCCTCGCCGGCGAGCTGCTGCTGCCGCTGGCCGCCGGGCGCGGGCGCATGGTGTGGGTCGGGTCGATGTCGACCGCGATGGGCGAGTACGACCCGATCGACCTCGAGCTCGAGAACGGCTACACCCCGTGGCGCGCCTACGTGCAGTCGAAGGTCGTCACGACCGCCCTCGGCTTCGAAGCGGATCGCCGTCTGCGCGCCGCAAACGTGCCGATCGCGAGCCTCGTGGCGCACCCCGGCTATGCCATCGGCGGTCGCACCCGGGGCATCCTGGGTGTGAACGAACCCTCGAAGACGAAGCGGTTCTTCGACAACCTGCAGGCGCCGATCACGCAGTCCAAGGAGCACGGCGCGTGGTCGCTCGTGCGGGCGCTCGTCGATCCGGATGCCGTGGGGGGCCAGTTCTGGGGCCCCGCCCGGATCGTCAGCGGGGCGCCGCGCGTGGCGAAAGCGCCGAAGATCACGCTCGACGAGATCATCGCCGCGCGCGTCTGGAACTACTGCGAGCACGCGACGGGCATGCCCTGGCCCTACCTCAAGGCCAGCCGCACGCGGCGGCGGGGGTAGCCGGGGGCGGGGTGCGCGTGCGCGCGGGCGCGGGGTGCGCTCCCTCTGATTCCACGAGACTGCGTTTCTGCGACGAGACAGCGTGCGCGGCGCGCAGTCTCGTCGCGAGAACGCAGTCTCGCGGAGTGGGTGGGCGGCGACCCGGCGCGCCGCGGGTCAGGCGGTGAGCCAGACGGCGGATGCCGCGGCGGGCGGCAGCTCGATGGTCGCGCCGCCGTCGACGCGCACGGCGTTGCGGCCGGCGACCGTGACGGCGTGCCCCACGTCGATGCCGGCGCCCTCCAGGGCGCGCAGCAGCGCGGGGTCGCGGTCGCTGACGCGCAGCACGCGTCCGGTGTGGTCGAGGTGCGCTTCGGCGAGCAGGACGAACGGCACGCGCGCGACGTGCCCCGAGGCATCCGGAATCGCGTCACCGTGCGGATCATGCGTCGGATGCCCCAGCCGCGCCGAGATCCCCTCGAGCAGCCGGTCGCTGATCGCGTGCTCGAGGACTTCGGCCTCGTCGTGCACCTCGTCCCACGCGTAGCCGAACTCGCGCACGAGCCACGTCTCGATCAGGCGGTGGCGGCGGATGATCGCGGCGGCGCGGACTTCCCCGGCATCCGTCAACGACACCGGCCCGTACGGGCGATGCGACACGAGCCCCTGCGCCGCGAGCTTCTGCACCATCTCGGTCACCGTCGAGGGCGCGAGGCCCAGCTCGGCGGCGAGCTGCGACGGCGTCACCGGATCGCTCTGCCACTCGGTGTGGTGGTAGATCGTCTTCAGATAGTCGTCGATCGCGACGGAGGGCGCGGGCACGCGATCCAGGCTATCCGCCGCCCAGCACCAGGCACATCAGGACGCCGTTGAGCACGACCAGGAAGAGCGAGGCGAGGATGCCCGCGACCGTCGTCCACCACCGGTTGCGGTGCGCGCCCAGCACATCGCGGCGCGCCGTGAGTGCGACGAGCGGAATGAGCGCGAACGGGATGCCGAAACTCAGCACGACCTGGCTCAGCACGAGTGCCCACGTCGGGTCGACGCCGGCCGCGAGGATCACGATCGCCGGAACCAGCGTGACCAGCCGGCGGGCGAGCAGCGGCACGCGGATGTGCAGCAGCCCGTGCATGATCTCGGCGCCGGCGTAGGCGCCGACGGCGGTGCTGGCGAGTCCGCTCGCAAGCAGCCCCACCGCGAACAGCGTCGCGACGCCGGCGCCCAGTCCGGTGTGCAGCGCATCGTACGCGCCCTCGAGACTGTCGGTGCCGGGCACGCCGGCGAGGTTCGCGGCGGCCAGCAGCAGGATGCACAGGTTGACCGTGCCCGCGATGACGAGCGCGATCGTGACGTCCCAGCGGGTCGCGCGCAGGATGCGGCCGATGCCGTGTGCGCGGTCGCCGGGGTGGGCGCCGGGGGCGGTGAACCGGTCGCGGGCGAGTGCGGAGTGCGCGTAGATCGCGTGCGGCATGATCGTCGCGCCGAGGATCGAGGCGGCCAGCAGCACCGAGTCGGTGCCCTCGAAGCGGGGGATGAGACCTGCGGCCACGGCCGTGGCATCCGGCGGTGCGACGAAGACGCCGTACGTGAAGCCGAGCGCGATGATCGCGAGCAGGCCGATCACGACGAACTCGAAGCTGCGCGCGCCGCGCCGCTGCTGGATCATCAGCAGCGCGATCGAGACGGCGCCCGTGATCAGCCCGCCGATCGGGAGCGGCACCGCGAACAGCAGCCAGAGTGCGACCGCGCCGCCGATCACCTCGGCGATGTCGGTCGCCATCGCGACCAGTTCGGCCTGCAGCCAATAGAGGCGGCGTGTCGTCGTGTGCCGGAAGCGCTCGCCGAGTGTCTCGGCGAGGCTGCGGCCCGTGACGACGCCGAGCTTCGCCGACAGGTACTGGATCAGCCACGCCATCGCGTTGCCGAGCACGACGACCCACACCAGCAGGTAGCCGAACCGGGCGCCGGCGGTCATGTTGCTTGCGACGTTGCCGGGGTCGAGGTAGGCGACTCCCGCGACGAGGGCGGGGCCGAGCAGCCACGCCGCGCGGCGCGTGCGGCGGCGCTCGGGGCCACGGGTGGTCGCCGCTGCCGTTGCGCTTGCGCTTGCGCTTGCGGCAGTGGCCGGAGTTTTCGGCATGCCGAAACCCTAGCAGGGAATTTTTCGGTAAGCCGAAATCTCGTGGATCGATCGCGGACGGACCGCGGACGGCTCGCGACGTGGACCATAACTCAGGCAGATCGTGGCCTCGGGCGCGAGTTCGGCCGCCGGGGGCGCGGAATGCCTGAGTTATGCGCCGGGTAGCGTGGGCACGTGACTGACACCGATGCCGCCGAGCCCGAGCTGCCGGTCGGAGTCGGGCCGTGGCCCGGCGGGCCCGAGGCCTGGCCGGATGACCCGCGCTACGACCGCGAGCTGCTTGCGGGTGGCGACCGGCGCAACGTGATCGACCGCTACCGCTACTGGACGATGGACGCCATCGTCGCTGACCTCGACGAGAAGCGGCACGGGTTCCACGTCGCGATCGAGAACTGGCAGCACGACATGAACATCGGCTCGATCGTGCGCAGCGCCAACGCCTTCGGCGCCGCCGAGGTGCACATCATCGGCAAGCGCCGGTGGAACCGCCGCGGTGCGATGGTCACTGACCGCTACCAGCACGTGCGGCACCACGAGGACGTCGCGGCGTTTGCCGCGTGGGCGGCGGAATCCGCCCTGCCGGTCATCGCGGTCGACAACGTCGAGGGCTCGGTCCCCGTCGACCGCGCCGAGTTGCCCGAGCGGTGCGTGCTGCTGTTCGGGCAGGAGGGCCCCGGGCTGTCGCCGGAGGCGCTCGCTGCGGCACGGTCCCTGAGCCCCGTCGAAGGGGGCGGGGTCGTCGAGATCACCCAGTACGGCTCGACTCGCTCGATCAACGCGAGCGCTGCCGCCGCCGTCGTGATGTACGAGTGGTGCCGCCGCTGGGCGTGAGCCTCTGGGCGCGCGCGGTGGGTGGGGTCGTCGTGCGCGTGCCGCAATAACTCAGGAGACTCCGTGAACCGGGCGCCGGTGCGCCGCGGGAATCCGGGTCGGCCGTGACGCCGGGGCACCTTCGTTCCTGAGTTATTGCGGTCGCGGCCGCGCAAGGCCGCCGGCGGCCGCGCGATGCCGCGCGGGGTACCGCGGCGCGGCCGGTGCCGGTGGGGTGTGGCGGGGCTACGCGCCGGCGGTGAGCCACTCGGGGCGGCGCACGCGCCAGGCGAGCGTCGCGAGGCGCGCGAGCATGAACACCCCGAAGAAGCACGCGGCGAGCCAGGCGAGCCCGGCTGCTCCGGTCGGGTGAAGCAGCCCCACCGCAACGAGTGCCGGCAGGTACGGCACGAGGTTCAACCCGCCGGCGATCGCGAGATAGCGCGCGTCGCCCGCCCCCATCAGCACGCCGTCGAGCACGAACACGACGCCGCTCACGGGTTGCGCCACGGCGAGCACGAGCAGCGCGGGCTGCACGAGCACGGCGACGTCGGCTGAGCCGGTGAACAGCAGTCCGATCACGCCGGACGCGGCCGCGATCACGCCGCCGACGAGCACGCCGAACCACGCGCCCCACGCCACCGTCCGGCCGAGCACGCGGCGCACGAACGCCTCGTCGCCTGCGCCGAGGCCGCGCCCGATCAGGGCCTGCGCCGCGATCGCGAGCGCGTCGAGGGCGAACGCCGCGGTCGAGAAGATCGTGAACGCGACCTGCCATCCTGCCAGCTCGTCGGTGCCGAGGCCCGTCGCGACGAAGACGGTGGTCAACAGCGCGGCGCGCAGCGACACCGTGCGCAAGAACAGCCAGCCGCCCGATCGGGCAGATCCCCGCACGCCGTCGCGCTGGGGGAGGACGGATGCCGCGTGCCGCCGTGCGAGGCGGCCGACGACGACGGCGTATGCCCCGACCATCGCCCACTGTGCGACGACCGTCCCGGCGGCAGAACCCGCGATACCCCAGCCGAACCCGTAGATGAAGAGCCAGTTCAGCAGCGCGTTGAGAGTGAAGCCGAGTCCCGCGATCCACAGGGGAGTCACGGTGTCCTGCATGCCGCGCAGCAGGCCGGTCGCCGCGAACACGATGAGCATCGCGGGCAGGCCCCACATCGACAGCTGTAGGTAGATCACCGCCTGAGCCGCGACGTCGGCCGGTGCGCCGAACAGCGAGACCAGCCACGGAGTGAGAAGTGATCCCGAGACGGCGAGCACGGCGCCCAGGCCCAGCGCAAGCCAGAGTCCGTCGATGCCGGCGCGCACGGCGCCGGTGTGCTCGCCCGCTCCGAAGCGGCGCGCGACGGCCGGTGTCGTCGAGTACGCGAGGAAGACCATCAAGCCGACGACGGTCTGCAGGATCGACGATGCGATGCCGAGGCCCGCCAGCGGTACGACGCCGAGGTGGCCGACGAGTGCGGAATCGACGATCAGGAACAGGGGCTCGGCGATCAGCGCGCCGAGCGCGGGCACGGCCAACCGCAGGATCTCGCGGTTGAGCGTGGGGGTCGGCATGGGATCGAGCCTAGGGGCGTCCCGTGTTGCTCCCTGTCAGGGTTGCGTCGTTTCCGGCGCCCCTGCGCGGCAGGCTCAACGACCGGGCGGCTCAACGACCACCTCGCTCATCGACCGGCAGGCTCAACGACCGGGCAGGGCGGACGACCGGGGCGGAAAACGACCGGCACTACGCCGAGAGGCGGACCTCGGCGGCGTCCGCGACGCCGGCGAGCTTGTCGGGCGCCGACTGGAAGCCCCAATACAGGTTGGTGTGCGCTGCGACCGCCGCAGGCGTTGGAGCGCCCCACGGCGTCTTGTCGTTCGACGTGTGCGCGTCGCCGACGAGCACCGTGTCGTACCCTCGGGCAAAGGCGCCGTGGATGGTCGAGCGGATGCACGCGTCGGTCTCGGCTCCCGCGACGACCACGCGGCTGACGCCGAGCTGTGCCAGCACCTCCTCCAGGTCGGTGCCCTCGAACGAATCGCCGTGCTGCTTGCGCACCCGCGGCTCGCCCGCCGCCGGCGCGAGCTGGTCGACGATCTGCCACTCGTGCGTGCCCACGGGCATCCCCTCGTCATCATGCTGCACCCAGACGATCGGCACGCTCTCTGAACGCGCGCGCTCGACGAGCGCCGCGATGCGCGTGATGACGGCCTCGCGCTCCCACGCGGCATCCATCACGTCGTTCTGCACGTCGACGACGAGCAGTGCCGTCGCCGTCCCCTCTGATCGAGTCGACATCAGCCCGTTCCTCTCCGCGCGGCAGTGCACCGCCTCTGCGACGTTACGACTCCCTTCCGACATCCACCACACACCCGCGGCACAGATCCGGCCGCCTATTGTGGAGGCATGACCGAGAACCCCACACGCTCGGGTATCGAGCTGTCCGAACTGAGCGCCACGATCCGCCCGCAGGACGACCTCTTCCGGTACGTCAACGGCGCGTGGCTCGAACGGACCGAGATCCCCGAAGACAAGGCCCGCTGGGGCTCGTTCCACCTGATCGCCGAGCAGGCCGAGAAGGACGTCCGCGCGATCATCGAAGAGTCGCAGGCGGCTGCAGACGGCACCGAAGCCCGCAAGATCGGCGACCTGTTCACCAGCTTCATGGACACCGAGCGCATCGAGCAGCTCGGCGCGACGCCGCTGGCCGCCCAGTTCGCCCGCGTCGATGCGATCGATGGCATCCCCGCACTGCTGCGCACCGTCGGCGAACTCGAGCGCGAGGGCATCGGCGGACTGTTCGGCACCTACATCGAGCCCGACCCGGGCAACCCGCAGCGCTACGTCGTGTTCATCGTGCAGAGCGGACTCTCGCTGCCGGACGAGAGCTACTACCGGCTCGAGAACTTCGACCGCACGCGCACCGCGTTCCGCGAGTACGCCGCAAAGGTCCTGGATCTGGCCGGCGTGACGGATGCCACAGCCCAGGCCGACCGACTTTTCGCGCTCGAGACCGAGATCGCCAGCCACCACTGGGACAACGTGCGCAGTCGCGACGCGGTCGCGACCTACAACCTGATGAGCTGGGCCGAGGTCCGTGACCTCGTCGGTGTCGACCTCGACCCGTGGCGGGATGCCGTGGCGCCCGGCTTCCAGGACGGCTTCGCCGAGATCAACGTCAACCAGCCCAGCGCCCTGACCGGCCTCGGCGCGCTGCTGGCCGAGGACCGCCTCGACGACTGGAAGGCGTGGCTGCGGCTGCACATCGTCCGGGCATCCGCCGCGTTCCTCTCGGCCGACTTCGTCGATGCGAACTTCGCGTTCTACGGCACCGAGCTGACGGGCGTGCCGGTCAACCGCGAGCGTTGGAAGCGCGGCGTCGGGTTCGTCGAGGCGGCGATGGGCGAAGCCGTCGGCAAGGTGTACGTCGAGCGGCACTTCCCGCCGGCCGCCAAGGAAGACATGGACGAGCTCGTCGCGAACCTCATCGAGGCCTACCGGCAGTCGATCGCCTCGCTCGAGTGGATGACCCCCGCGACGCGTGAGCGCGCGCTCGAGAAGCTCGCCGCGTTCACGCCGAAGGTGGGCTTCCCGGCGACGTGGAAGGACTACTCGGCCCTCGAGGTCGACCCTGCCGACCTCATCGGCAACGTCCTGCGTGCCAGCGCCTGGGAACATGACCGGCAGTTGCGCAAGCTCGGTGCACCGATCGACCGCGACGAGTGGTACATGACGCCGCAGACCGTCAATGCGTACTACAACCCGCTCATGAATGAGATCGTGTTCCCGGCGGCGATTCTGCAGCATCCGTTCTTCGAGATGGATCGGGATGTCGCGGCCAACTATGGCGGCATCGGCGCCGTGATCGGGCACGAGATCGGCCACGGCTTCGACGACCAGGGTTCGGCATTCGACGGCACCGGTGCGCTCAACGACTGGTGGACCGACGAAGACCGCGCCGCGTTCACTGAGCGGACGTCGGCGCTCATCGCGCAGTACGACGCGCTCGTGCCGCGCGGTCTTGACGGCGAGCGGCTGGCCGACGAGCACCATGTCAACGGCGCGCTCACGATCGGCGAGAACATCGGCGACTTGGGCGGCCTCGGCATCGCATTGAAGGCGTACGCGCTGCATAACGAGCGGGTCGGCGCGCCCGCGGACGGACCCGTGATCGACGGTCTGACCGGCGTGCAGCGGCTGTTCCTGAGTTGGGGCCAGATCTGGCAGCAGAAGGGGAGGGATGCCGAGACCATCCGCCTGCTCACGATCGACCCGCATTCGCCCAATGAGTTCCGCTGCAACCAGATCGTCCGCAACGTCGACGAGTTCTACCGCGCGTTCGACGTCACGGAGGACGACGCGCTGTGGCTCAGCGCCGATCAGCGCGTCACGATCTGGTGAGCGAGACTCCCCCCACCCGACGCTCTCGCGCGGAGGAGCCGCGCGAGAGCGCTACGCGCGCCGCACGGCGGGCTGCCGGCGCTCAGCCGGTCGTTGCTGCTCCTTCTCGTGAGGATGCGGCTGACTCGGTAGCGGACGGCGCGACCCCCGTCCGTACGTCGCGTCGGGCTGCGAACGGCGCTCGGGTCGCCGGCACCGCGGATGCCTCGCCGCGGCGGGCGTCGCTGCGGCAGCGCTCGTTCCTCGGCACGATCAAGGCGCTCGACACGCTCGCCGCTGCCGGCGCGGTCGTGTCGGTGCGGGTCATGGACCTCGACAGCTCAGAAGACCTGCTCACTGGTGACGACCACTTGACGCTGCCGGTCGGCGGACTCGGGGTCGTCCCGCTGCTGATCGAGGTGGCCGCCCAGATCGAATCGGGAAGGCTTGATCCGCGCGCGGTCATCGAACGCGGATCGGTCGATCCCGTCTCGGTCGCGGGCGTGTGGCACCGGCTCGCGGCACCCGCCCTGGCGGTCAGCGACCTGGCGGTGCTGGCGGCCGCGGCATCCGATGCGTCTGCCGCCAACGCGCTGCTGGCGCGCGTCGGACTCGATGCCGTGCGCGCCCGCATGGAGGAGATCGGCCTCGAGAAGACGGCGCTGATGGACGGATTCCGCGACGAGCGCGGACCCGACGACGCCCCGCAGGTCGCGCTCGCGACAACGGGGGAGCTGACGGCACTGTTCGCCGCGATCGTGAACGCGCACGTCGTCTCGCCCGCCGTCAGCGCTCAGGTCGGCGAGTGGCTCAACCTCAATCAGGACATGGCCCTCGTCGGCGCCGCGACGGCGCTCGACCCGTTCGCGCACGAGGACGATCGGCACCGGCTGCTGTTCGTCAACAAGACCGGCCGCGCCGACGGCATCCGTGCCGAAGCCGGTGTGCTCGCGGGGCCGCGCGGCGGCGCCGCCTACGCGCTGATCGTGTGCTTTGACGACCTCTCGATCGCGCACCGCCTGCGCGCGCACGAGGCCTTCCGCGCCCTGGGCTCCGACCTCATGGAGTACGTGTACTGAGGCATCCGCCCCCTCATTGGGCCAACCGTCTCCCACTAACGGTCAACCGTGTCCCACTTACGGTGGCGCGTGTCCCAGAAAGCGCTGTGTGGATGCCCCGGCGGCAGCCGTTTGTGGGACATGGTGCACGGGTGGTGCGCGGGCGGCGAGGTTTCGATACGGCGCCTGCGGCGCCTACTCAACCTGAGTCGCAGCCGGGTCAACGCCGCTGCGCGGCATTGACCCGGCTCGACTCAGAACACGATGGTGTGGTTGCCGTGGCGGATGACGCGGTCTTCCGCGTGCCACAGCACAGCGCGCGAGAGCACCTGGCGCTCGACGTCGGCGCCGCGGCGGGCGAGTTCGGCGGCCGAGTCGGCGTGCGTGACGCGCACGGTGTCCTGCTCGATGATCGGGCCCTCGTCGAGGTCGCCGGTAACGTAGTGCGAGGTCGCCCCGATGAGCTTGACGCCGCGCTCCTTCGCCTTCTTGTAGGGCTCGGCCCCGATGAAGGCGGGCAGGAAGGAGTGGTGGATGTTGATGACGGGCACCGCGAGGGCATCCAGGAACTCGGGCGACAGGATCTGCATGTACCGCGCCAGCACGACGAAGTCGACGTTGCCGACCAGCAGCTTGAGGATCTCGGCCTCGGATGCCGACTTGTCGGGGCCCGCGACCGACGGCACGTGGAAGAACGGCACGCCGAAGCTGCGCACGTCTTCGGCCGTCGTCGTGTGGTTGGAGATCACCATCGGGATCGTGACCGGCAGATCGCCGCGGCGGTGCCGCCACAGCAGGTCGAGCAGGCAGTGGTCCTGCTTGCTCGCCAGGATCGCCATGCGCTTGGGCACCGACTGGTCAGTCAGCGACCACTCGAGGTCGAAGCCGGCGAGAGTCGTGCCGATCTCGGCCTCGATCTGTGGCCGGTCGGCGGCGAAGTCGGGCCGGTGGAACACGACCCGCTGGAAGTACGCGCCGCCGCGGTGGTCGTCGGAGAACTGGTCGAACGCGACGATGTTGCCCCCGATGCGCGTGATCATCGCCGACACCGCCGCGACGATCCCGGGCTTGTCGCTTCCGTGCACGATCAGGCAGGCGTGATCGGCGGGGG
>NZ_MKTQ01000010.1:134357-286677 GCF_001898315.1 Microbacterium sp. 70-16
CCACTCACCGGCCGCCCGTACCCAACTGCAAGGCCGTGCGGGCGACACGCCGGGCAGCGCGCGCGGCCGGCGGCGTGTCGCGCACGATCCCTTGCAGTTGTGTAAGTGAGCAGGCGGCGGATGCCCCCTACCGCACGCCGCGCATCAGCTTCAGCACGGGCCGCACCGCGAGCAGCAGCGCGACGCCCATCACGATCGCGACCCCGCCGATCGTCGTGAAGTAGGGCACCTGGTCGTCGGGGTCGTAGAACTGCGCGAGCCAGCCGGCGATCGCCGTGCCGAGCGCGACCGACAGGAAGAACAGCGCGACCATCTGCGTCATGAACCGGTGCGGTGCGAGCTTCGTCGCGACCGACAGCCCCACGGGCGACAGCAGCAGCTCGGCGATCGTGAAGCCGAACAGGATCAGCACGATCGCCATCAGCGGCGTCGAGTTCGCGCCGCCGTTCGCCCACGGCAGGAACAGCAGGAACGACGCACCCATCGCGATCGCCGCCAGTCCGAACTTCACCGGCGTCGACGGCTGGCGCTTGCCGAGCTTGGTCCACAGCGCCGCGAAGACGCCCGAGAACACGATGATGAAGATCGGGTTGATCGACTGCACCCACGAGACGGGCATCTCCCACCCGAACAGGGTGCGGTCCAGCTGCTTGTCGGAGTAGATCGTCAGCACCGTGAACTGCTGCTGGAACAGCGACCAGAACCCGACACTCACGACGAACAGTGGGATGAACCCGAACACGCGCGACCGCTCGACCGCGTCGATGTGACGCGACGAGAGGATGACCGCGAAGTAGGCGATCGCCGCGAGCACCGTGACGACGATGACGATCGTGGCGAGGTTGTCGGCGCGGATGATCCCCGTCAGCACACCGATGACGATGAGCAGGATGCCTGCCGCAGCGACCGCCCACAGCAGCGGGAACCGGCTGCGCGGCAGAGGGTTCGGTACGGAGCGGGCGGCGGCGGGCAGGGACTTGCGCCCGAACGAGTACTGCAACAGTCCCGCGGCCATGCCCACGGCGGCCAGCCCGAAGCCCCAGTGGAAGCCGAGGGTCGACTGCATGAGGCCGGTGAGGATGGGGCCGAAGAACGCGCCGAGGTTGATGCCGAGGTAGAAGAGTGAGAAACCGGCATCCCGTCGCACGTCTTCTGGGCTGTACAGGGTGCCGACGACCGACGTCGCGTTGGCCTTGAGCCCGCCCGATCCGACGGCGATCAGGACGAGACCGGTGCCGAGCCCCAGAACCCCGGGCACCAGCGCGAGCGCGAGGTGGCCCGCCATGATGACCCACGCGCTGAGGAAGAGCACGCGCTCTGATCCGAGGATGCGGTCGGCGATCCACGCGCCGAGGATCGTCGACAGGTACACCGCCCCGCCATACGCGCCGACGATGCCGGTCGCGACGCCCTCGTCGATGCCGAGCCCGCCCTGCGCGGCGGAGTAGTACATGTAGATGAGCAGGATGCCCTGCATGCCGTAGAAGCTGAACCGCTCCCACATCTCGACGCCGAACACGTGGGCGAGGGCCCACGGCTGCCCGAAGAAGCGGGTGTCGTGGTCGCTGGCGGTGGTCGCGGTGGTGGCGTCGTCGCGCGCGTCGCTCATGCTGGTCACGCTAGCGCAGGCGACCCCGCGCCGTGCAGGTGGCGCTGCGGCATAGCTCGCGAGAGCTGAGCTGGTCGTGCGCGCCACCTGGACCGCGCGACGTCACTCCGGGAGTGAAGGATGCGTCTCGCGCGGGTCGCGGCCCGCCGGGATGAACGCCGCCATCACGAGGGCGATCACGGCCGCGCCGATGCCCAGGGCGAACGTCGCCTGGAAAGCGGCCGCGGTCGGCACCTGCACGCCGCCTTGCACGGTCGACATGCTCGCCAGCACGGCGGCCACGACAGCGGCGGCAGCGCTCGTGCCGAGCGAGCGGAACAGGGCGTTCAGGCCGTTCGAGGCGCCCGTCTCGCTCTGCGGCACCGACCGCATGATGAGCATCGGCATGGCCGCGTAGCCGAACCCGATGCCGACGCCGATCAGCACGTTCGCGACCAGGATGTGCCACACCTCGCTCGCGAGCACGAGGCTGAACCCGTACGCGGCGATGAGCGCGATCGCGCCGAGCACGAGCAGGCGGCGCGGCCCGACGGTGCCCGCGAGACGGCCCGAGTACGGCGAGAGCACCATCATCACGAGGCCCGACGGCATGATCACGAGGCTCGCGGCCAGCAGCGTCAGCCCGAAGCCCGCGGGCGGCGGCAGCTCGAGCAGCTGCGGGTACGACACGTTCGAAGAGAACAGCGAGAAGCCCATCGCGATCGAGGCGAGGTTCGTCAGCAGCACGGGCCGGCGCGCCGCGACACGCAGGTCGAGCAGCGGCTCGGCGACGCGCAGCTCGTACCAGCCCCACACCAGCAGGATGCCCGCGCCGCCGAGCCCGCACGCGAGCACCGGGGCAGACAGCCATCCCCACTGATCGCCGCGCGAGATCGCGAGCAGGATGCCCGTGAGACCGATCGCGAGCCCGGCCGCGCCCGCATAGTCGAAGCGCCCCGCCGTGCGCAGGACGCTGACGGGAACGATCCACAGCACGAGGACGAACACGATGACGCCGAGCGCGGCGGCCATCCAGAACAGGGTGTGCCAGTCGGCGTACTCGGTCGCGAGAGCACTGATGGGCAGGCCCAGCGCGCCGCCGACGCCGAGCGTGGCACTGATCAGGGCGATCGCGGAGTCGACGCGATCTTCGTGCAGCACGTCGCGCAGGATCGAGATGCCGAGCGGGATCACGCCCGTCACGGCGCCCTGCAGGGCGCGTCCGACGACGAGCCAGACCAGGCCCGTCGACAGCGCGGCGATGACCGACCCGACGATGAGGGTCGCGACGAGCACCAGCACGATGCGGCGCTTGCCGTACATGTCGCCGAGGCGCCCGGCGATCGGCGTCATGACGGCCGCCGCCAGCAGCGTCGCGGTCACGACCCACGCGGTGTCTTCGCGGCTCGCGCCCAGCAGTTCGGGCAGCTTCGCCTGGATCGGCACGACGAGCGTGAACATGAACGAGGATGCCAGTCCCGCGACCGCGAGAACCGCGACGATCGCGCCCTGCCGAGGCATCCGGGTCAGGCGCCGTCGATCGTCCTCATCTGAATGCATCGCAGTAAGGCTACCGGTTGCCAGAGGTGGTCGGGGCGGCGCGGGAGTACCGTGATGCCATGTTCGAAATCGACGACCTCGCCGTGCCGGCTGGAATCGAGATCCGCGTGCTCGACACGGTCGAGCAGGTGTTCGGGGCGTCCGCGGTGCTCGGTGAGGTGTGGGGCGGCGACCGCACCGGGATGCCACCGAACCTGCTGCGCGCGCTCGCGCACTCGGGCAACTACGCCGTCGGCCTCTACGACGGCGACCGGATGATCGGGGCATCCGTCGCTTTCTTCGCCGCTCCTGCCGAACGGTCGATGCACTCGCACATCACCGGGATCCTCGACGGCTATCGCTCGCAGGGTCTCGGCCGGCTGCTGAAGGAGCACCAGCGGCAGTGGGCGTTCGCGCGGTCGGTGGGGCACATCACCTGGACGTTCGACCCGCTCGTCGCGCGCAACGCGCACTTCAACCTGCGCACGCTCGGCGCGCGCGTGACCGAGTACCTCGTCGACCAGTACGGGGCGATGGATGACGGCGTCAATCGCGGCGACGAGTCCGACCGGCTCATGGTGTCGTGGGCGCTCGCGGCACCGGCATCCGCCCCACGCGAAGAAGACGTCGTCACAGCCGTCGCCGTGCCGCACGACATCGAGGCGCTACGCCGCGAAGATCCGGCCGAGGCCCTGGACTGGCGCTACCGCGTGCGCGACGCGTTCGGCGGACTGCTCGCCGACGGCTTCCGCGTCGGCGGGTTCGACGAGCGCGGCTACCTGTTCGTGCGGGCGGTGTGAGTGCGGGCGCGGTCGGTGCTTGCGGTGTTGGGCGCGTCGCGTGTTCGTAATTCAGTCTCTGCAGTCGCGGATGGCCCGATTCCCGCCGTTTCCGCCCGCGCGCGCGTCGGATTGACTGAATTGTGAACGCGGAGAGCGGGGCTCAGGGCGTGCCGCCCGACTGGACGGTGCACAGGCGCGACGACGGTGAGGCCGTCGGATGGATCCACCCGGCCGGCGACACCTGGAGCGCCGTCGATGTGCTGGGGCGTGAGGTCGTGGCATCCGTCGACTGGTTGGCGGCCGAGGCCGCACTCGAAGGCCGCGGCCTGGGGTTTCTCGCCGAACCGTGGATGCTCGAGCGCGAGGGCCAGCGCCCGCTGCGCGTGCGCCTGGTCGAGGTCACGCCGGCGCGGATCGTCGTGAAGACCGACGACTACGGCGACATCAACCGGCCGATGGAGCGGTTCGAGCTGCCGTGGCCGTTGCCCGCCCGGCTGCGGCCGCCGCGTGCGGACGATCCCGACCCGCGGGTGTTCTGAGAGGCCGCTCGGGGTGAGTCTCCCTGCTGGCTGAGATACGTTGTGCACAATTCAATTGCGTGCAATTATTAGTGCATGACCACGCCGCTCGACGACTTCGTCTGCTTCGCGATGTACACCGCGTCGCACGCGACCACGCAGGCATACCGCGAAGTGCTGCGCCCGTGGAAGCTCACCTACCCGCAGTACCTCGCGCTCGTCGTGCTCGCGACGGGGGAGCGCACAGTGTCGTCGCTCGGCGACGACCTGGGCCTCGACTCGGGCACGCTCTCGCCGATGCTGCGCCGCCTCGAGACCCGCGGGCTCGTGCAGCGCCAGCGTGACGACGCCGACGAGCGCGTCGTGCGCGTCTCGCTGACCGACGCGGGCCGCGCGACCCACGCCGACGTCATGGACGCGGTCGGATGCCTCGTGCCCGCCTTCCAGCAGGGCGGCGACCTCGGCGCGCTCGTTCGCCAGCTCGCGGCCATCACTGAGAGCATGCGCACCCTTGCCGGCGAGCTCCGCACTGCCGGCTGAACAGACCTCCACGAAAGGAAACCCATGGACATCCTCTACACGGCCGAAGCCCTCGCAACCGGCGGTGGCCGCAACGGCCACGTGCGCACGACCGACGGCATCCTCGACACCGACGTGCGCGTGCCGAAGGAGCTGGGCGGTGCGGGTGGCGCCCCGAACCCGGAGCTGCTGTTCGCCGCCGGCTACGCGGCCTGCTTCCACAGCGCCCTGCAGTCGGTCGCGCGCGCCCAGAAGGTCGCGATCGACGGATCCAGCGTCGGCTCGCGCGTGAACCTCGGCCCGAACGGCCAGGGCGGGTTCGGCCTGTCGGTGCAACTCGAGGTCAACATCCCCGAGGTCGACCCCGTCGTCGCGCAGCAGCTCGCCGACGCCGCCCACCAGGTGTGCCCGTACTCGAACGCGACGCGCGGCAACATCGACGTCACGGTCACCGCCGTCGACGACTGACCCGCGGGCGGGCGGCGGCGCGTGGCGCCGGGCCGCGGGCGGCGGCGCCGGGCTCCGGTGGGCGGCGCCGTTCGGTCGGGCGGTCGAAAAGCAGGCTCACTTGTCGCCTGGGGCGCCCGGGCGGTGCCCAACGCACAATACAGCCGGCTTTTGGGCGCCGGGTGCTGGGCGCTGGGCCCTGGGCGCCGTGCGCGGGGCGCTGGCCCGCGGGGCGCTGAGTCGCCGGGCGACCGCCGGCCGGGCGTAGCCTGACCGCATGCCGATCGCCCGACCCGCCGCCCCCATCGCCCTCGAAGCCGTCGAATTGCGGGTGCTGCACCTGCCGCTCGTCTCGCCGTTCACGACGTCGTTCGGCACCGAAACGGTGCGCGAGGTCATCGTCGTGCGGGCGCAGACCGCTGGCGGCGACGGCTGGGGTGAGATCGTCACGCAGCAGGCGCCGCTGTACTCGAGCGAGTACACGCAGGGCGCGTGGGACGTCGCGCAGCGCTACCTCGTGCCGGCGCTGCTGGATGCCGGGACGTTCGCCCCCGAGCAGGTCGCCGGCCTCCTCGAGCCGTTCATCGGACATCGGATGGTCAAGGCGGGGCTCGAGCTCGCGGTGCTCGACGCCGCCCTCCGTGCCGAGGGACGGCCGCTGGGGGAGTACCTCGGCGCAACGGTCGATCGCGTGCCGAGCGGGGTGAGCGTCGGCATCCAGCGCTCGCCCGAGGCCCTGGTCGAGACCGTCGGCGGCTACCTCGACGAGGGCTACGTGCGCATCAAGATCAAGATCAAGCCCGGCCGCGACATCGCCGACACGGCGGCGGTGCGGGATGCCTTCGGAGCGATCCCGCTGCAGGTCGACGCCAACTCGGCCTACACGCTCGCCGACGCTGACATCCTTGCTGAGCTCGACCGGTTCGACCTGCTGCTGATCGAGCAGCCGCTGCAGGAAGACGACATCGTCGACCATGCGACGCTCGCGGCGCGCCTGCGCACGCCCGTGTGCCTCGACGAGTCGATCGTCTCGGACAAGGCCGCCGCCGACGCGCTCGCGCTGCGCGCGGCATCCGTCATCAACATCAAAGCGGGGCGCGTGGGCGGCTACCTCGAGGCGGTGCGGATCCACGACCGCTGCCGCGCGGCGGGCACGCCGGTGTGGTGCGGCGGAATGCTCGAGACCGGCATCGGCCGCGCGGCCAACGCCGCGCTCGCCGCGCTGCCGGGGTTCACGCTGCCGGGCGACGTCTCGGCGTCGGGCCGCTTCTACACGCGCGACATCGTGGCCGAGCCGATCGTGCTCGACGACGGCCACGTGCGCGTGCCGACCGGGGCCGGGATCGGGGTAGAGATCGACCCCGTCGCCCTCGACGACGCGACGGTCGAGCGCGTGCTGCTGCGCCGGTGATGGCGCAAGGCTGACGCTGCTGCGCCGGTGACGGCGCGAGCCGACGCATAACTCAGGCAGATCGGCCTCCCGGGCGCCCGCCGGGGCGTTTTCGGGCGATTCTGCCTGAGTTATGCGCCGTGGTCGGTCGCGACCCCCGGGTCGCGAACCCGGGGGTCGCGACGCCGCGAGCGTGACGCCCTACTCGGCCGGCGCGGCTTCAGCGGTCGCGGCCTCGGCCGGAGCGGCGGCCGCCGGAGCGTCGGTCTCGGCCGCGAGGGCAGCCGCCCGCGCGCGGCGCGCGGGGGCAGCGTCTTCGGCCAGGCCCTGTGCGATGCCGCGCCCGGTGGCCTGACCCTGGATCACCTGACGCAGGTCGATTCCGGTCGCGGCCTCGATCGCGTCGAAGCTCGCGCGCAGGCTCGACGCCGACTCGGCCGCGATGTGGCTGGATGCCCCTTCGCCGCCCAGCACCGTGATCGAACCCACCTTGTCGAAGCCGCGGGCGAACTCCGTCATCATCGGCACGAGGGCCTCGAGCGCGCGCTGCGCGAGCAGTGCCTCTTGGTTGTGCGACAGGGCCTCAGCCTCGGCCTCGATCGCGGATGCCCGGGCCTCACCCACGAGGCGCACGGCGTCGGCCTCGGCCTGTGCGCGCAGGCGCGTCGCCTCGGCTTCCTGCGCGGCGATCTCGGCGCGCGCCTCGGCGGCCTTGATCTCGGCGTAGGCCGCGGCATCTGCGGCACGCTGACGCTGGTACAGGTCGGCGTCGGCGACCTTCTTGATGTCGGCGTCGAGCTGCGCCTGCTTGTTCTCGGCGCCCTGGACCAGAACCGCCTGCTCGCGCTCGGCGCGGGCGAGGGCCTCGGCCTGCTCTGCTTCGGCGCGGGCTCGACCGACCTCGGCCTGTGCGGCGGCGGCGTTCTTGTCGAACGCCGTCTGCTCGACGAGGTTCTGCTCGTCGGTGGCGATCTGGCGGGCCCGCACCTCACGTGCCGCGTTGATGCGGGCCACGTCGGCCTCGCGGCGCACGCGCTCGACCTCGGTCGCGCCGAGCGCGTCGACGTAGCCGTTCTTGTCGGTGATGCCCTGGATCTGGAACGAGTCCAGGATCAGCCCCTGCGCGAGCAGGTCGCTCTTGATGCCCTCGGCGATCTGGTCGCTCAGCTTCTGGCGGTCCTTCATGAGCTGCTCGACGGTCAGCGTCGCGACGACGCCGCGCAGGGCACCCTCGAGTTGTTCGGTGGTGAACTGCTCGATCGCGCCGTCCTGGCTGAGGAAACGCTCCGCGGCGCGGCGTACGAACTCGGGGTCCGACCCGATCTTCACGAGCGCGACTCCCGACACGTTGACCGTGACACCGTTGGATGCCTGTGCCGTCGGCTCCATCTTGATCTGCCGTGCGCGCAGCGAGATCATCTCGGCGCGCTGGGTCAGCGGGTTCACGAGCGCACCGCCGCCGGTGATGACCGAGATGCGCGACGAGGCGCCATCGGCGCCCTTCTGGCTCTTGCCGACGACGACGAGCGCCTGGTCGGCCTTGGCGACCTTGTACCAGGCCCGCACCATGATCAGGATGAACACGAGCAGGATGATGGCGGCGACGGCGGCGATCGCGATGATCACCAGGGCGCTTCCGGCGGCGAAGATGTCCAAGAGGGCGACTCACTTTCCATACGTCGATGTCCTTCGACCGTATCGGGTGGATGCCTGCGGCCGCTTCCCTCGCGCGGGGGAATCCGCGCCCGAATCTCTGGAAAACCCCCTGCGGCGAGGCGGCCGCGACCCCTAGGCTGAAGTCATGACGACGCCTCCCCCCAACCAGCCGCCGTACTCGCCGCAGGACGGAGTCCCCGCCGCGCAGCCGCTCAACCCTTCCGACGAGAAGCTGTGGGCCACTCTCGTCCACGTCGGCGGCATCTTCTTCTCCTTCGTGCCCGCCCTCATCGGCTACCTCGTGCTGAAGGACCGCGGACCATTCGTGCGCGCGCACACCGCGACGGCACTCAACTTCCAGATCACGATGCTCATCGCGCAGATCGTGGCGGGCATCCTCTGGCTCGTCTTCGTCGGCGTGCTGCTGACGATCGCGATCTCGATCGTGACGCTCATTTTCTCGATCATCGCCGCGATCAAGGCCAACCAGGGCCAGTGGTACACCTACCCAATGACCATCAAGTTCGTCAGCTGACCGACGACTAGACTTGACGGATGCCGCCGCGCGCGGCATCCGTCTTCTCTTTTCTGCGCACATCGCGCGTTCACGACCATTTGGAGCCACCTGTGGCCGAGCAGTCTCGTCTCGACAAAGTCATCGCCCTCGCCCGTCACCGTGGGTTCGTCTTCCAGGCCGGCGAGATCTACGGTGGGTCGCGTTCCGCGTGGGACTACGGCCCCCTCGGCACCGAGCTCAAGGAGAACATCCGTCGGCAGTGGTGGCAGACCTTCGTGCGCGGTCGCGGCGACATGGTGGGCCTCGACTCGTCGGTGATCCTGCCCAAGCGCGTGTGGGAGGCATCCGGTCACGTCGCGACCTTCACCGACCCGCTCGTCGAGTGCCTGCAGTGCCACAAGCGATTCCGAGCCGACAACCTCATCGAGGACTTCGAGGCGCGCAAGGGCCGCAAGGCTGAGAACGGCCTCGCCGACATCCCGTGCCCGAACTGCGGCACGAAGGGCCAGTACACCGAGCCGAAGTCGTTCTCGGGCCTCGTGAAGACCTACCTCGGCGTCGTCGACGACGAGAGCGGCCTGCACTTCCTGCGCCCCGAGACGGCGCAGGGCATCTTCGTGAACTTCGCGAACGTGCTCACCGCGAGCCGCAAGAAGCCGCCGTTCGGCATCGGCCAGGTCGGCAAGGCGTTCCGCAACGAGATCACGCCGGGTAACTTCATCTTCCGTACGCGCGAGTTCGAGCAGATGGAGATCGAGTTCTTCACGCCGCCCGCCGAAGCACAGGAGTGGTTCGAGCACTGGGTCGCCGCGTGCTGGGACTGGTTCCTCGACCTCGGCATCGACCCCGAGAACATGCGCCAGTTCGACGTTCCCGAAGACGAGCGCGCGCACTACTCGGCCGGCACGATCGACTTCGAGTACCGCTTCGGCTTCCCGGGCAAGGAGTGGGGCGAGCTCATGGGCGTCGCCAACCGCACCGACTTCGACCTGTCGTCGCACATCGAGGCATCCGGTCAGTCGCTGACCTACTTCGACCAGGCATCCGGCGAGAAGTACGTGCCGTATGTCATCGAGCCCTCGTTCGGTCTGACGCGCTCGATGATGGCGTTCCTCGTCGACAGCTACCGTGAGGAGGAGGTGCCCAACGCCAAGGGCGGCACCGACACCCGCACGGTGCTCAAGCTCGATCCGCGCCTCGCGCCGGTCAAGGTCGCGGTGCTGCCGCTGTCGCGCAACGAGAACCTGTCGCCGCTCGCGCGTCAGGTCGCCGACACGCTGCGCGCGCAGGGCTGGAACATCGACTTCGACGACGCCGGCGCGATCGGTCGCCGCTACCGCCGCCAGGACGAGATCGGCACGCCGTTCTGCGTCACGGTCGACTTCGACTCGCTCGACGACGACGCCGTGACCGTGCGTGACCGCGACACCATGGCGCAGGAGCGCATCCCGCTCGACGGCCTCGTCGCGTACCTGGGCGAGCACCTGCGCGGCGCGTGAGCTGACGGCGGGGCGCCTGTCGCCCGGGCATCCATGTCCCACTTACTGCAGACCATGTCCCAATAAACGCTGGTTTCGCACCCGGTGACCAGCACTTTTTGGGACATGGTTGGTGCTCAACCCGTGATGGTGATCTCCGCGCCGGGAGGACCACCCGCGATGGTCGCGTCGAAGCAAGACTGCAGGATGCCCCGAAGCACGCCCATATCCACGAGCTCGAGGTCCTTGAGGTAGAGGCACGAGACGCTCGAGGTGTGCGGGCCGAGGGCCGCCAGCGCATCCGTGTGCGCCGCGATCTCGTCGAGGTAGACGGTCGATGCGGGCTTGCGCGGGGCGAAGGCGAGCAGCGGCATGTCGCCCTCGGTTCCCGTCGAGTAGCGGTAATGGCAGCGCCCGAACCCGATGATCCCGGACGTCCACATCTCGGGTTCGCGGCCCGAGATGTCGCGCATCAGGGCGATGAGCGTGTCGGCGTCGCGGCGCCGCTTCGCCGGCGCGACACCCGCGACGAATGCCGCGACCGAGACACCTGTGGTGTCCATCAGGCGCCCTTCGCGGCAGCCTTCATCGCCTTCTTGTGCTCGCGGACCTTCGCGAGCGATTCCGGAGAGACGATGTCGGCGACGGAGCGGAACGACCCCTCGTCGCCGTACGGGGCGGATGCCTCGCGCCAGCCCGCTCCTGTGAAGCCGTACTGCTTGCCCAGCAGCGCCAGGAAGATCTTCGCCTTCTGCTCGCCGAAGCCCGGCAGCGCCTTCAGGCGCTTCAGCACCGTAGCGCCGTCGGGGTCGTCGCGGGTCCACAGCGCGGAAGCGTCGCCGCCCCATTCATCGACGAGCGCCTGGCACAGCGACTGCACGCGGCCGGCCATCGATCCCGGGTAGCGATGCACCGCGGGGGTCTCCTTGAACACCGCGGTCAGGGCTTCGGGGTCGTAGCCGGCGAGCGTCGCGGCATCCAGCGACCCCGTGCGCTGCTCGATCTTCAGCGGACCGGTGAACGCCGTCTCCATCGCGATCTGCTGGTCGAGCAGCATGCCGACCAGCAGTGCGAGCGGGCTGTCGGTCAGCAGGTCGTCGGCGGCGGTGTCTCCGGTGATGTGCAGGGCCATGGCATCCATCGTCGCACTCCCAGTGGTGGGCGCAAGCGGGGGATGCCTCGTGGCGCGAGCGCGCGTTCATCCGTCCCGAAGGGTCGCCCGTGGGCGCGTGGAGCGACAACTTGGGACGGATGAACGCCCCGCACCCCGCGCCGTCGCGCACACCCCGCGGGTGCGAGGATGGGAGGATGCCGCAGGACACCGCGCCCGACTCCGGTTCGCCCGATGCCTTCCTGCGCGCGAGCCGCACGCGCGTCGTCGTGGTCGGCGGGGGCATCGCGGGGCTCGTCGCAGCCCTCGAGTGGGCGAAGATCGGCGCCAACGTCACGGTGCTCGATGCCGCCGAGCAACTCGGCGGGTGTGTGGAGACGCTCACGCTCGACGACCTGCCGGTCGACGTCGTGGCGGATGCCTTCGCCCTCGGCTCCCCGGCCCTGGCGGCCCTGCTCGACGAGCTCCACCTCAGCGCCGCCGTCGAACCCCTGCGCCCGCGGCCGGTGTGGATCGCGCCGCTCGCCGGAGGCGCGGCCGCGCCGCTGCCGGCGGACACTGTGCTCGGCATCCCCGCGAACACGTGGGCTGACGACGTGCGCCGCATCATCGGGTGGAGCGGCGTGTGGCGCGCCTACCTCGACCGGCTGCGCCCGCCGCTCACGATCGGACACGAGCGCAGTCTCGGCAACCTCGTCCGCACGCGCATGGGCGACCGCGTCGTCGACCGGCTCGTCGCTCCGGTGACGCGCGGGCTGTACGGCATCGGTCCCGATGAGGTCGATGTCGACGTCGCGGCCCCGGGTCTGAGTGCGGCGCTCACTCGCGCCGGGTCGCTCGCCGGCGCCGTCGCGCAGCTGCTGCCCGAGTCGGACGCGGCACCCACCCGCGCGACTCTGCGCCGTGGCATGGGCCAGCTCGTCGACGCACTCGTCGCGCGCCTGACCGACCTCGGCGCCGAGCTGCGCACCGGCGTCCGCGTGATCGGCCTCGCCCGGAGTGCAGACGAGTGGGCTGTCGAGCTTGAGCCTGCCGCCGACGAGCCCGACGCCGGCGAGTCTGCGCTGATGGATGCCGGTGCGGATGCCGCGCCAGAACTCCACGCCGACATCGTGATCGTCGCGACGGATGCCTCGCCGGCATCCGCCCTGCTGCGCAGTGTCGCCGTCGCCACCGCGCCCGGCCGGGTGACCGAGCGCGATGTCGTCACGCTCGTCGTCGACGCGCCGCAGCTGGATGCCGCGCCCCGCGGCCGCGCGGTCTACCCCGTGCCCACCACGGGCGCAGCCGCCGCCGCGCCCGGCACCGGCACGCCCCGCGTCGTCGCCGTCGCCCAGCCCACGGCTGAGGCGGCCTGGCTCGCCGAGGCCGCCGGCCCCGGCCGCCACGTCCTGCGCGTCACGCTCGAGGCTACGGCCGGTGCCGATCCCGAGTCGGTCACGGCCGCTGCCCGTGCCGGAGCCTCGGAACTCCTCGGCATCCCGCTACCTGACCCGCGTGCCGTGGCGCATCGGCGCGTCGCGGTCACCGAACCGGCATCCGCGCTCGGCCACGCGCAGCGCGTCGCCGACGTGCGCGCCGCGGTCGCCGCCCGGCCGGGCCTCGCCGTCGTCGGTGCATGGATCGCGGGCAGCGGGCTCGCGCGGGTCGTGACGGATGCCACGGCAGAGGTCGACCGGCTGCGCAGCAGCGTGCTGTGGGGACCGAGCGACCCTTCGACCCCGAGCTGAGCGGGGTGGCGCGCGGCGTACCCGCGAGCAAGGGGAGTGGATGCCGGAAACGGAATACAGCGTTACCCTGGATTCACACCACCACCCGGTTCGACCGTGAGGAGCTCCATGAGAGGCAAGATCGGCATCGTCGTGGGACTCGCCGCGGGGTACGTCCTGGGCGCACGCGCGGGGCGCGAGCGCTACGAGCAGATCCGGACCGGCTTCCTGAAGGTGTGGAACACCGCTCCCGTGCAGAAGCAGGTTGACAAGGCCAAGGAGCTCGGCAAGTCCGCCGCCCTCGCCGTGCCGACGGCGCTGTGGGACGGCGCCGTGAAGGTGACCAAGGCCGCGACGAAGAGCGGCACTCCCGGGCAGAAGCTCGACGCCACGATCGACGCCGCCAAGAAGGCTGTGGACGACTGAGATGACGACCCCTCGCGGATTCCGCGACCGCGCCGACGACAGCCTGCTGACGCTGCTCGGCGAGGTCCCCGAGCTGGTGCGCAACCTCGTCGTCGCCGAGGTCGACTCCGCCAAGAAGTGGGTCACGACCGCCGGCAAGCAGGCGGGCATGGGCGGGGTGTGGTTCCTCGTCGCGCTGTTCGTCCTGTTCTGGACGATTCCGGCGCTGGGCGCGTTCACGATCATCGGACTGGCATCGTGGATGCCGGCGTGGTTGTCGGCGCTGATCGTCGTGATCGTCCTCCTCGTGATCGCCGCAGTCGCGGCATTCCTCGGCATCCAGCGTTTCCGGAAACTCACGCGGCAGCAGAATCCCGTGCAGTCGATCGCCGTGGATGCCCGCATCGTGAAGGACATCGCAGATGAGTATTGAGCTTCCCGTCCCCCGCACCGCCGTGTCGCTGGGGATCACCGATCCGGTCGAGAAGGCGCGCGCCGAACTGAAGGCCGCGCTGGCCGCGATCGAGGAGAAGTCGAACGTCCCCAAGCGCGTCGCTCGGGCCACCGACGACGCGGTGACCACGGCGCGCAGCTTCGCACGGCGCAACCCCACCGCAGCCGCCGCGGCCGCGGTCGGCGCCGCCGTCGCGATCGGCGTGACCGTCTGGGGTCTCGTCCGGCTGTACACGCGCTGAGGCATCCGATCTCGTCCGGAACGAGACGAGGTCGTAATACTGGCGCGGTCTGCGGGCCGTGCCGTCCCGCGCGGCCGGGGGTATGCTCATGTACCAAGGCAGTGGCGATGACGCGGATACTGCCGGCCCTGCGACCCGAACACAGCAGTGACACAGCCCGGGCCCGACAAGGTCGGATGCGCGACTGTGTGTGTCCGATGGAGCATCACGAGAGTCGAGCATGAATCCAGACCTGCAGCCTGCCACGGCAGCCAAGCCCCTCAAGGGGTGGCGTGTGCTCGTGCCGCGCGGCGGTCCGTGGGGCGACTCGGTCGCCGCGACCCTGCGGGCGCAAGGCGCCGTCCCCGTGATCGCACCGCTGATCAACTTTGCGCCGTCGACCGACCAGGACACGCTCGAGGCCGCGCTCGCCGACCTCGCCGCGGGGGCGTTCGACTGGGTCACCCTGACGAGTGCGACGACCGTGGACGTGCTGTACGCGTATCGCGCGCAGATCCCCGCGACGACGCGCGTCGCGGCCGTCGGTGAGACCACGGCGGCAGCGCTGAGCGCCGTCGGCTACCGCGTCGATCTCGTGCCCGACGAGGACAATTCCGCTGCCGGCATGGCCGCGCAGCTGATCGACCTCGAACCCGAGCCACGGCGCATCCTGACGCTGCGCAGCGAGATCGCCAAGCCCGTGCTCACCCGCCGGCTCTCCGAAGCCGGGCACGACGTGCGCAGCGTCGTCGCCTACCGCACGGTCGGCGTGCCCGTCACCGAGCGCATCGCGCACGACGTCGAGTCGGGGCGCATCAACGCGATCCTCGTCACGAGCGGCTCGGTCGCCGAGCAGGTGCGCCTGCAGTTCCCCGAGATCCCGGCATCCACCGTCATCGCCGCGATCGGACCACGCACGGCAAAGGATGCCCGCAAGCTCGGCCTCGGCGTCAGTGCCGTGGCACGCGAGCAGACGGTCGACGGTGTGATCGCCGCCGTGCAGCTGTTCCCGCTGCCGCACGCGTCCGACGAATTCGCGCTCTGAGACCGGATCGTTGCGGCTCTGTGAGCATTCGCACACCCTGACGCTGGCAGACTGAATCGCATGGTGACTCTGCTGCTCGACTCGACGCAGCTGGAGATCGTGCTGTCTCCGATCGAGCGGACGCTCTCGCGCCGCTCCGACTCGGTGCGCATCGAACGCAGCGGCATCCGAAAAGTCCAGCTCACCGACGACGCGTGGACGTGGCTGCGCGGAGTGCCGAGCCCCGGCACGCTGCTGCGCGGCACCGTCGCGATGGGCACCTGGCGCTCGGCAGGAGGCGCGGACTTCGTGGTCGTGCGCCGCAGGCATCCGGCCGTCGTCGTCGACCTCGACGAGACGTGCGAGTTCGCGCGACTCGTGCTGACCACCAGCCACGGCGTCGCCCTCGTGCAGGCGCTGCGCCTCGAGGCCGACGACGCACCGACAGCCGTGACCGACATCGTCGCCGCGGCGGGCGAAGAGACGGCGGATGCCACGGGTGCGGCCGCACCGGCGTCGAAGCCCTCGACGCCGAAGCGGCGGCCGGCGCGCGCGCCGAAACCGGCGACCGCCTGAGGGGTCCGCGGCGTCGAGGGGATGTGCGCGGGCCCGCTGTGCGGGCGTTGGCCCGCTGCGCGAGAGTCGGCGGGCGTCAGCTGACGTCGCGGCGCCAGCTGAACAGCCAGCCGAGCAGCAGGAACACGGCGGCGTAACCGAGCAGCAGCAGCCCGCCGGCCCACCAGCCCAGCCCCAGGTCGGCATCGGTGCCGATGCTCGTGAAGATGCTCGCACCGACGAGGGCGTCGGATGCGGCTCCGGGCAGGTACTCCGTGACTCCCGAGACGCCGTCGACGAACGCGCCGACGGCGCGCAGGATCGGCTCGACGAACTGCGTGAAGGCGAGCACGCCGACGACGGCGGCGATCTGGTTGCGCACGAGCGTGCCGATGCCGATGCCGATGAGCGCCCACAGGACGAACGCGAGCGCCATGCGTCCGATCAGCGCCCACGTGTCGCTCTGGCCGAACTGCGCGTCGACGCCGAACGCGGCGAGCAGTCCCGCGCCCGGTCCGACGGCGGCGACGATCGCGATCGCCGCGTAGAGCGCGCCCATCACGACGCCCGCGACGATCTTGCCTGCGAGTGCGACGCCGCGGCGCGGGGTCGCGAGGAACGTGGGGGTGAGGGTCTTGTGGCGGAACTCTCCGGTCACCAGGAGTGTGCCGATCAGCAGCGGGAACACGTAGCCGACCGCCGTCGCGAGGCTGTAGATCACCGGCGGCAGCACCTCAGCGGGCAGTACCGGCCCGTTGGCGGCGCTCGAGTCGAGCGCGCCCGTGGCGAGCGCGCCGAAGGTCGCGGCCAGGCCGCCGGCGGTCATGCCGACGTAGACGAAGAGGACGATCGCGAGGATCCACCAGATCGACGTGGTGAACTGCTTCGTCAGCTCGGAGCGGCTGGAGTTCATGAGGCTCATCGCGGTGCCTCCTCGTCGTCGGCTGCGGGTTCGTCGGCGGTCGGTGCGGGTGGTTCGGCTGCGGCCTCGGCAACCGGGGCATCCGTCACCGACGCGTGCACGCGCGTGCCGTTGACCAGGTCGAGGAAGACCTCTTCGAGCGCGGGACCCTTGCGCTGCAGGTTCGAGAGGGCGATGCCCGCGGTCGCGGCGATCGCGCCGAGCTCGGTCGGGTTGGAGTCGCGCACCGTGAAACCCGTGCGCAGCGGGGTGTAGGCGATGCCCGCGGCATCCAGCGCCGCCATGAGTGCCCCGCGGTCGGGAGCATCGATGATCGTGGAGTAGTCGTCGGGCTGGGTGAGTCCCGCCATGTCGCCCTGATAGACGAGGCGGCCGCGCGAGATGATCAACAGCGACGAGACGGTTTGCTGCACTTCGGCGAGCATGTGCGACGAGACGAGCACGGTGCGGCCTTCGCGGGCGAGCTCGCGCAGGAACCCGCGCAGCCACTTGATGCCCTCGGGGTCGAGTCCGTTCGCCGGCTCGTCGAGGACGAGCACGCCCGGGTCGCCGAGCAGAGTGTAGGCCAGCCCCAGGCGCTGCCGCATGCCCATCGAGAAGCCGCCCGCCTTGCGCCCCGCGACATCGGCGAGGCCGACGAGGCCGAGGACGTCGTCGATGCGCGTGGTCGGCAGCCCGGCGGCCTGGGCGTAGACCTTGAGGTGGTTCGCGGCGGTGCGGCCGGGGTGGAAGCTCGAGGCTTCGAGCGCGGCACCGACCGTCTGCAGCGGACGCTCGAGCTCGGCGTAGCGCTTGCCGCCGATCGTCGCGTGGCCCGACGTGGGGCGCACCAGCCCCAGCAGAATGCGCAGGCTCGTGGTCTTTCCGGCGCCGTTGGGACCGAGGAATCCCGTCACGGTGCCCGGCTCGACGCGCGCGGTGAGACCGTCGACCGCGCTGACAGGGCCGAAGCGCTTGGTCACGTCGGTGAACTCGAGGACATGTCCTTCGGGCATGGTGGGCCTCTCGTCGGCGGTGGCGGTACCTCCATCCTGGCCGATCAGGCCCGCCGTATCCCGCATTGCGCCGCAATAACTCAGGAGATCTGCGCGGTTGCGGCCGCGCGCACCGCGTGATTCCGGGGGTGCCGCACGGGGCGGGCGGGGTTTTTCCTGAGTTGTTGCGGCGGCGTCCGCCCAGCCACCGCGGGTAACGTGGGCCGGGTGACCGAGCACGCGACCGCTGACACCCCCACCCCCGCACCGACGGACGCCGCGCCGACCGTCCTGGCACGTAGCGGCGACGGCGTCGGGCACCTGACCCTCAACCGGCCGCGGGCCATCAACGCGCTCGACCTCGAGATGATCACGCTGCTGACCGCGGCGCTGGATGCCTGGGCGCACGACCCCGACGTCGCGATCGTCCTGCTCGACGGCGCGGGCGAGCGCGGGCTCTGCGCGGGTGGTGACGTTCTGGGCCTGCGCGCGCAGATCGTCGAGGGCCGGCCGGGCGAGACGAGCGCGTTCTTCCGCGCCGAGTACGCGTTGAACGCCCTGATCTCCGAGTACCCGAAGCCGATCGTCGCGCTTGCCGACGGGGTCACGATGGGCGGGGGCATCGGCCTGGCCGGTCACGCGTCGGTGCGCATCGTCACCGAGCGCTCGCGTCTCGCGATGCCCGAGACCCGCATCGGCTTCACGCCCGACGTCGGCGGGTCGTGGCTGCTCGCGCACGCTCCCGGCCGCACGGGCGAGTACCTCGCGCTCACCGGCGCCACGATGGATGCCGCGGACGCCCTCTACGCCGGCTTCGCCGACGCGCTCGTCCCCAGCGAGCGCCTCGACGACCTGCGCGACGCGCTGCGCACGCGCGCCGACCCGGGCACGCCCGCCGAGCTCGTGCTGCTGTTCGACGAGACCCCCGGGCCGTCCGCCCTCGAGGCCGCGCGCCCGTGGATCGACGACGCGTTCGCGGCCGACACCGTGCCGGACATCATCGCGCGGCTGCGCGCGCGGCCCGAGCCGGAGGCATCCGCGACGGCCGACACGCTCGAGCAGCTCGCGCCGACGGGGCTGACCGTGACCCTCGCGGCCGTGCGCGCGGCGCGCGCGCTGCCCGACCTGCGCGCCGCACTCGCGCAGGAGTACGGACTCGTCCTGTGGTTCGCGCACACGCAGCCTGACCTTGTCGAGGGCATCCGCGCCCAGCTCGTCGACAAGGACCGCACTCCGGCCTGGCAGCCGGCGACGCTCGACGCTGTCGCGCCCGGCATCGCCGCCGAGGCGCTCGCGTGGGTTCCGCCGACCCCGCTGTGGAGCTGATCGGTGTTCGATTCGCCGCTGTCGGCGTCGGCCTATGAGGTGCTGGGGTCGACGCCGGATGCCTCCGACGACGACCTCCGCAAGGCGTACCGCCTGCGCTTGCGCCAGACCCACCCCGACACGGGTGGTGATGCCGCGCTGTTCGTGCAGGTGCAGCGCGCCTGGGAGCTTGTCGGCACCGCCGCCGCGCGCACCGCGTACGACCGCGGGCACGGCTTCGGCGACGAGGCTCCCTCGTACGCGCCGTCAGCAGACGGCGACGGTGGCGGCGGGTGGCGTCCGCCGCGCCGCCCCGCCGACACGCGGCCGCGCGCCCGCTCGTTCGGACAGCCCGGGGGTTGGCGGCGCGAGCGCTATCTGACGCTGATCCGCGAGTGGGCGGGGCGGGGGACGGAGTTGCCCGATCCTTACGACCCCGCGCTCGTGCGCGGCGCACCGCGCGAGCTCAAACGGATGCTCGCCGACGCGCTCGCCGAAGAGGCGACCGCGCGCATCGTCGGCGAGCTGGGCATGGGGTACACCGTGTGGCACGACGTCGCGGCCGATCCGCGCGACCCCGAGCTCAAGGTGGATCACATCGTGCTGGGGCCGAGCGGGCTCTACGCGCTGTTGAGCGAAGACTTCGGCGGCCCCGTGCGGCTGCGCCGCGGCGAGCTGATCGGCGATGGCGTCACGGGTTCGCCGATCGCCGACGTCGTGGCCGGTGCCCGCGCGATCGCGCGCGCGGCGCGCGTGAAGTTCAGCGGTGTGATCGTCGTGCTGCCCGACGACGATGTCGCCACGGCGATCGACGAGATCGGCAAGGTGTGCGGCCTGCCCGTTGCGGTCGTCGCGCGCTCGGCGCTGGCGACCGTGCTGCGCCGTGGGATCACGGGCGCGCGCGACATCGGCGGCAACGAGCTGTTCGACATCCGCACGCGACTGCAGCAGGTCGTGCGGTTCGTCTGACGGCGCGACTGCAGCAGGTCGTGCGGTTCGCCTGACGGTTGGGTGCCGGGCATCCGCCTGCCTGGGCCAGCGGGTTCAGGACTCGGGCGTGGACAGCAGGCGGTCGAGCAGCCGCAGCGCCGCCGCGTGATCGACCTCGGGGTCGAGCAGCCACTGGATCTGCAGGCCGTCGGATGCCGCGATGACCAGGGCGGCAGCGAGGTCGGCATCGACGTCGGCGCGCAGGGTGCCGGATGCCTGCTGCTCGCGCACCTGCGCGGCCAGGCGCGCGCGCAGGTCGGCGAACCGCTCGGTCACGTACGCCTGCGCGGCGGGGTGGTTGCCGTCGATGGCCGTCGCGTTGAGCGTCGAATAGAGCTGCACCATGCCGGGGATCGCGCGGTTCTCTTCGGCCGAGCGGCGCATCATCTCGGCGGGGGTCACCTCGCCCGGTGTGTACTCGTTGTCGCCCGGGCGGCGGCTGGACTCGTCGTAGACCGCGACGAGCAGCTCTTCGAGCGAGCCGAAGTAGTGCGTGAGCGCCGCGTGGGTGACGCCGACCTCTTGCGCGATCGCGCGCAGGCTCGTGCGGGTGCCGCCGCGCTGGGCGAAGACCTCGATCGCGCGGTCGAGGATCTCTTGCCGCCGCGCGACTCCCTTGGCGTAGCTGCCGCGCGGTCGCGCGGGCTGCTCGGGGAGGGTCATCCCTCGAGCCTACTCACCGGGCCTCGCCGAAGCGTCGGGTCGAACGCGCCGGGCCCGCCACCAGGTCCGGCGGCGGGCGGGCCGAAGGCGGCAGGCGCCACGTGCGCGGCCGCGTAGGCTCGAGGCATGGCGATCGGCGTGGTGATGCACACCTTCGACGTGCAGCTCGCGGATCTCGACCGCGGCGTGTACGACGACCTCACGCTGCGGTTGGCGCAGCATCCGTCTGAGACGCCCGCGTTCATGATGACGCGGCTGCTCGCGTACTGCCTCGAGTACGCCGCGGGCATCGCGTTCAGCGAGGGCATCGCGGCCACGAACGAGCCGGCCGTGCTGATCCGCGACGCGACGGGCCGACAGACCGCCTGGATCGAGGTCGGGGCGCCGGATGCCGAGCGACTGCACTACGGCAGCAAGCTCACCGGCCGTGTCGTCATCTACACGCACCGTGACCCCGCGCGACTGCTGCCGCAGTGGGCGGGCAAGAAGATCCACGACGCCGAGCGAATCGTCCTGCGCAGCTTCGACCCGGGCTTCATCGATGCCGCAGCCGCCGCGATCGAGCGCCGCAACACCGTCACCCTGTCGGTGACCGAGGGGCAGCTCTACCTCGACGTCAACGGGACGAACCTCACTTCGGCCGTGCACGAGCGCGCGATCGTCTGACCGGGGGCGTCACCCCGCAGACCCGGCAGAGCCCGCCGCGCCCGCCCGCACTTCGGCCGCGAGGCCGGGGTTCCACATCGCCCCGGTCGCGCTCATCACGGCATCCGCCCCCGCATCGCGGTACGCGCGGTAGTCGTCCGCGCTCGCGACGCCGCCCACTCCGACGATGGCGTAGTCGAGACTCAGCTCGTCGCGCAGGCGCGTGAGGCGCCGCGTCATGTCGAGCCCGGCCCAGCGGATGCCCGCCCCGCACACTCCGCTGGTCGTGCGACCGGGCAGCGCCGGCCGGCCCGCGTCATCGACGAGCGTCGCGGGGATCGTGTTGATCGCGGCGTAGCCCGCGACGAGCCGCCCGGTCATCGCGACGAGCCGTCGCAGCGCGGCGTCCTCGGCGAAGTGCGCGATCTTGATGAGCAGGGGCAGGTCCACGGCATCCGTGATCGCGAAGACGATGCGTCGGACGAGCTCCGCATCGAAGCACAGCAGATCGGATGCCCCTTCATTCGGGCACGACAGGTTGAGCTCGAGCACGGGCGCGCCCGTCTCGGCGACCAGACGCGCCGCGCGGACGTGGTCGGCGACGAGATCGCCCGCTCCGCGAGTGGCCTGGAACGCCCCGATCAGCACCTGGCCCGGGCCCGCCGCGCGCACCGCGGCGGCCATGTCAGGCTGCCACCGGTCGGGGTCGCGCGAGGGCACACCGAACGAGTTGCTGATCGACAGCGGGTGGGCGAACGCTCCGCCCGCGCGCACGGGATGCCGCGCCGCTTCGAGCGTCAGATCACCGTCGACGTGCACGGGCACGATGTTGGGCAGCGGGTGCGCGGGGTGCGCGCGCGTGCGCACCGTCTTGTAGACGCACAGGTCGAATCCGTGCGCGAACGCGGCGGCGCAGAAGCGCGCGTTCACCAGCGGCCCGGCGGGGATCCCGAACGGCTCGCGCACGGGCAGCCCGAGGAAGCGGTGGCGCGGTGCGCTGCGGTCGCCGTCTGCCGGCGCGGTCGGCGGTGCCGCGAACGCGCCGAAGGGGCCGTCCGCGTCGTTGTCGTCGTAGCTGCGCGACGGGTCGTAGAAGGGGTCCACCGTCGCCGACGCTACGGGGCGGGATGCCCCGTGCGAGCGCCGTCGCGCCGGGAAAACCCGGTCAGGACCGCCAGAGCAGTACCGCCAGGTCAGCACGCGCCGAGCGTGAACCGCCGGGTCAGAACCGCTCGGCGAGCCACTCCGTCTGCCGCACCCACTGGCGGATGCTGCCGCCCTCGTGGCCGTTGAACTCGTACACCTCGATCGACCGGTCCGCCGAGCCGAGCGCGTTGTACGCGGCGAAGACCGTCGACGGCAGCACGATCTCGTCCATCAGGGCGACCGACAGGTACGCGGGAGCGGTGATGCGGCGCGCGAGCACCGCGCCGTCGAAGTAGGACAGCGTGCGGTGCACGGCATCCACCTCATCACGGTGCGACGACAAGAAGCGCGCGATCTCGGTGAACGGCGCCTCGGGGCTGCGCCGGATCGCACGCGGGAAGTCGCACAGGAACGGGACGTCCGGCATGGCCGCCGCGACCTGGTCAGACAGCGCGGCTGCGGCCAGCGCGATGCCGCCGCCCTGGCTGCCGCCGGTGACGGCGATGCGCGCCGCGTCGACGAACGGCATCTCGGCGACGGCATCGATGAGGCGCACCGCGTCGGTGTACACGCGCCGGTAGTAGTACGTCGCCGGGTCGAGGATGCCGCGGGTCATGAACCCCGGCACGGCCGGGCCGCTGCCGTGCGGGTCGGCGGTGGCGCCGAGGCTCCAGCTGCTGCCCTGGCCGCGCGTGTCCATGATGACGTGGACGTAGCCGGCCGCCGACCAGCCCAGGCGCTCGCCCGGGATCCCGCGGCCGCCGCCGTAGCCGATGAACTCCACGACGGCCGGTGCCGGCCGCCCGTCTGCGGGGCGCAGCACCCAGCCGCGCACAGGATCGCCGGCGAACCCGGGGAAGGTGAGGTCTTCGACGATGACCGTGCGGATCGGCCCGCCCGCCGGCGTCAGCTCGGCTTCGCCGCCGGCCTGGCGCGCGGCGCTGAGCGTGGCATCCCAGAACTCATCGAGACCGTCGGGCTCGGGCAGTTCGGGCGCGTAGGCGCGCAGTTCCTCCAGGGTCAGGTCGGTGTACTGCAGGGCCATGTGCGATGTCGCTCCTTCGGCGCGGGCGGCGGTGGCGCGGCACGCGGGGGTGGTTCGTCGGGATCAGTCGGCGGCGATTGGCCGCAGAGGGCGGCACGGGTTGCCCGCCGCAACGACTCTGGCAGGAATGTCGCGCGTCACGACGGATCCCGCTCCGATGATCGCGTCATCGCCGATCGTGACCCCCGGCGTGATCGTCACCGAGCCGCCGAGCCAGACGTTGTCGCCGATCGTGACGGGCCGAGCCCGCTCCCACCCGGCGCGGCGCCGGTCGACGCCTTCCGCATGGTGGGGCGTGTAGATGCTGCAGCGCGGACCGATCAGGCAGTCGACGCCGATCGTGACGTACCCGCCGCCGACGATGAGGAAGTCCTTGTTGATGAAGGTGCGGTCGCCGATCGTCAGGCCGACGCCGTAGTCGAGGTTCAGCGGCGGACGGAAGTCGATGCCCGAGCCCGCTCCCGGCACAAGCTCGTGGAACAGACGCAGCGCCTCGGCGGGGTCATCGAAGAAGATGCGGTTGATGCGCGCGCACGTCGACTGCGCCTCCCGCGTGAGTTCGGGCAGGACCGTCGAGGTGCGGTAGCGGATCCACTCCTCGGCGAACAGGGCGCGCACGTCGTCGTGCTCCTCGATCAGTCGGGCGAGGCGCTCCGCGGGTTCGCTATTTGTCGTCACACCAAACATATTACCGCTCGGCCGGGGCGTAGCCCGCGGGGTCGCGCAGCAGGTCGGCGAATGCCGCCTCGGCCGCGCCGATCATGAGGCGGTCCTCGCCGAGCGCGGCGGGGTGGATCGCGAGGTCTTCGCCCGCGGCGTGCATCGCCTGTGCGCGCACGGCGGATGCCAGGGCGTCCAGATCCTCGCCGGCGAGCGTCGCGAGGAACCCGCCCAGCACGACGACGTGCGGATTGAGCACGTTGACGGCGTTGGCGAGCGCGGTCGCGAGCACACGCCGCTGCCGCGCGACCTCGGCGGCGACCTCGGCGCGGTCACTGCGGGCGAGAGCCTGCGCGAGCGTCGGCTCGTCGGCGCCGGCGATGCCGACGACCTCGAGCAGCCGGTTGCGGCTGACTTCGTCTTCGAGCACGCCCTCTTCCGCGCGCCGGTCGGCGTCGAGCGCGATGCGCGGGCGGTTCTGGCCGAACTCGCCCGCATAACCGCCCGCGCCCGACACGGGCAGGCCGTTCACGATGAGCCCGCCGCCGATGCCGCTCGCGCCGCCGTTGAGGTAGACGACGTCGGTCACGCCGCGCGCTGCGCCGAACAGGTGCTCAGCCGTGACACCGAAGGTTGCATCGTTGCCGATCACCACCGGTAGTCGGGTCGCCTCGGCGAGAAGGTCGCGCAGGGCGACGTCACGCCACTGCAGGTGCGGCGCGTCGCGCACCAGCCCGTCCGCCGCGCGCACGAGACCCGGAACGGCCGCCCCGATCGCGACGATGCGGTGCTTCGCGAGCTCGCCGCTGCGCCACGCCGCGATCTGCGTGGCGACCATCTGCGCCGTCTGCTCGGGCGTGAGCAGGTCGGGCACGTCGATGCGGATGCGTGCCGGGATGCCCTGGTCGAGACCGACCGCGGCCATCGTGAGGGCATCCACTTCGGGGTTCACCGCGATCGCGACCACACGCGGATCGACGGCGACGATGGGCGAGGGGCGACCGACGCGACCGACGGGGTCGGGTGCCCGTTCGACGGCGAGGCCCGAGTCGACCAGCTCGCCGGTGAGGTCGGCGATCGTCGAGCGGTTCAGGCCGGTGATCTCGGTCAGCTCGGCGCGAGAGCGCGGGCCGTCGCGGTGCACGATCTGCAGCAGCCGCGCGAGGTTGGTCTGTCGCACTCCGGCTGCGTCTCTCATTCGTCCACTGTAGGGGTGTAGGGCGGGTTTGTTGTTCGGTGGCCGATATTCACGGCATCCGAGGTTCTATTTGTTGGGCTTGACCACGAATTGGATGCCCCCTATCCTTGCGATATTCCGATCACTTTCGGTGCACCATCCGAAACTTTCGAAACTCAGAGACGAGAGAGGTTCAATGATGAACAGACACAGCATGAGGCGGCTGTCGGCAGGACTTGCCGCCGCGGGGCTGGCGATCGCCACCCTCGCGGGATGCACGGGCACGTCGTCGCCGTCATCGAGCGACGCGAGCGGTGACGCCATCATGATCACGTGGTGGCACAACGCGACCTCCGACCCGCTCAAGGGGCTCTACGAAGACATCGCGGCCGAGTTCGAGCAGGCCCACCCGGGCGTCACGGTCGAGGTCACCGGCTACCAGAACGAAGACCTGCAGCGCACCCTCATTCCCAACGCCCTCACCTCCGGCGATGCGCCGGATGTCTTCCAGGTGTGGCCCGGCGGCGAAGTGCGCGCGCAGGCGGCAGCCGGTCACCTCAAGGACCTCAGCGGCCTCACCGACACGATCGACGCGCTCGGCGCCACCGTCAACCCGTGGAAGTACGAAGGCAAGCAGTACGGTCTGCCCTTCACCTTCGGCGCGACCGGCATCTGGTACAACAAGGACCAGTACGCCGATGCCGGCATCACGACGCTGCCGTCGACCTACGACGAACTGAAGGATGCCGTCGGCAAGCTCAAGGCCGCGGGCTACACGCCGTTCGCGGTCGGCGCCGGAGACGGCTGGCCGGCCGGGCACTGGTGGTACCAGTTCGCGATCGGCGCGTGCGGACAGGACGTGCTGCAGACGGCGATCCCGGCGCTCGACTTCAGCGACCCCTGCTGGCTCGAGGCCGGCGATCAGCTGGAGGACTTCCTCGCGACCGAGCCCTTCAACGACGGGTTCCTCGCGACGCCCGCGCAGACCGGCGCCGACAGCTCGGCAGGGCTCGTGGCCAACGGCAACGCGGCATCCGAGTTCATGGGTCCGTGGGATGCCGGTGTGATCGGTTCGCTGACGCCCGACCAGACGGTGCCCGAGTGGCTCGGGTGGTACCCGTTCCCGTCGACCGGCTCGGACGCGGTCGTCATGGGCGGCGGCGACGGATGGGGTGTGTACAAGGACGCGCCCGATGAGGCGGTCGAGCTGGTCGAGTACCTGCTCAGCGAAGACGTGCAGAAGCGCTTTGCCGCCAGCGGTGCGGGCGTGCCCACCAACCCCGCGGCAGCGGCAGAGCTCACCGACGCGAACCTCAAGGCGAGCTCGGACGCGCTCGCCGCGGCGGACTACGTGCAGCTGTGGCTCGACAGCGACCTCGGCCCGGCGTTCGGCAACCCGCTGAACAACGCCATCGTGGCTCTGTTCGGCGGAGCCGGGACCCCGGCCGACATCGTCACGGCACTCGAGGACACTGCCGCCGCGCAGTGAGTCCCGGCCTTCCCGGCCGTCGAGCGGGCGCCGCGCGCCCCGACGGCCGGGAAGGCCCCCAACCTGAGGAACCCACGCATGACCGCCCCCACCGCTCAGCTCGTCGCGCCTGTCGCGGCGCCCGCCGTCCGCCCGCCGCGCCGCCGCGCAGATGCCCGAAAGTGGCTCGAGATCGGGTTGTTCGTCGGCCCCGCGCTGATCGTCTTCGTGACGTTCGTGATCCTGCCCGTCGCGCTCGCGGCGGTGTACAGCCTCTTCAACTGGAACGGTCTGACGCCGCTCGAGCGGTTCGTCGGGTTCGACAACTACGTGCGCGCGCTCACCGACCCCGAGTTCCTGGGCGCGATCGGCAACAACTTCACGATCCTCATCGCCTCGCTGCTCGTGCAGGGGCCGCTCGCGATCGCCGTCGCGCTGCTGCTGAACCGCAAGCTGCGGGGGCGCAGCTTCATCCGTGCGGCAATCTTCGTGCCGTACGTGCTCGCCGAGGTCATCGCTGGTCTGTCCTGGAAGCTCCTGCTCTCGCCGCGCGGCGGCGTGAACGCCCTGCTCGAGGCGATCGGGCTCGGCGACCTGGCGCAGCCGTGGCTAGCCAACCCCGACATCGCGCTGGCCGCCATGTTCGGCATCCTCACCTGGAAGTACCTGGGCTTCGCGATCCTGCTCATGCTCGCCGGGCTGCAGGGCGTGCCGGAGGAACTGCACGAGGCAGCCGCGATCGACGGCGCGAACTGGTGGCAGATCCAGTGGCACATCACTCTGCCGCTGCTCGGGCCGACGATCCGCATCTGGGCGTTCCTGTCGATCATCGGCTCGCTGCAGCTGTTCGACATGGTCTGGGTCACGACCCGCGGCGGCCCGATCGGTGCGACCAACACGATGGCGGTGTACATGCTGCAGAACGGCCAGGGAGCACCCGGCTACGGCAGCGCGATCGCGGTCATCCTCTTCGTCATCTCGCTCGTGGTGGCCCTCACCTACCAGCGTCTCGCCATGCGCCGCGACCTCGCCGGCGCCACGACCAGCGGAGTTCGCTGATGTTCGACACGGTCACCATCGTCACCGGCGGGCGCACGCGCGTCCGCCCCTCACGCCGCTTCTCGTGGTCGCAACCGTGGGTCTATCTGATCGCGGTCCTGCTGGTCGTCGTCTCGATCGTCCCGGTGCTGTACGTGTGGATCAGCGGATTCCGCTCGACGCCCGATCTCAACGCCAACCCCGCGGGCTTCCCCGACCCGTGGTACTTCCAGAACTATCTGACGGTGCTGTCGTCGCCGCGGTTCTGGGGCTCGGTGTTCTCGTCGTCGATCGTGGGCCTCGGCACGACGCTGGGCGCCGTCGTCCTCGGCGTCATGGCCGCCTTCGTGCTCGCCAAGTATGTCTTCCGCGGGCGCCAGGCACTGTACGCGCTGTTCGCGGCCGGCCTCATGTTCCCCGTGACGGTGGCGGCGCTGCCGCTGTCGATACTGCTGCGCGATCTCGGACTGCAGGGCTCGTTCCTCGGCCTGATCATCCCCCAGGTCGCCTTCGCGCTGCCGACGACGATCATCATCCTCGTGCCGTTCCTGCGGGCGATCCCGCAAGAGCTCGAAGAGGCATCCGCGATCGACGGCACGACGCGCGTCGGCTTCTTCTGGCGCATCCTGCTGCCGCTGTCGATGCCGGGGCTGGTCACCGTCGGCGTGCTCGCCTTCATCGGCTCGTGGAACGCGTATCTGCTGCCGCTGCTGATCATGGCGGCCGGCGGGATGCCCCAAGAGCTGTGGACCCTGCCGCTGGGCGTGCAGCAGTTCTCGACGCAGTACTCCGCCGACACCGGCGCCGTGCTCGCGTACACGTCGCTGTCGATGCTGCCCGCGCTGGCGTTCTTCCTGCTCGCTGAGAAGCGCATCGTCGGCGGTCTGACCGGGGCGGTGAAGGGATGACCGGCATCGAACTCGCCTCGTCGGCGCGGACCGCGACCCAGGTTGCGGCACAGGACGGGGCGCAGGCCGAGGCTCGGGTCGACGCGCTCGTGGGCGCGATGACGCTCGAGGAGAAGATCGCGCAGCTGTACGGCGTGTGGGTCGGGGCATCGGATGCCGGCGGAGACGTCGCGCCGCACCAGCACGACCTCGAGGAGGTCGTTGATCTCGACGCGCTGCTGCCGTTGGGCCTCGGGCAGCTCACGCGGCCGTTCGGCACGCGACCGGTCGATGCCGCGACCGCGGCGCTCTCGCTCGCGCGGACGCAGGAGCGGATCCGGTCGGCGTCCCGGCACGGCATCCCCGCCCTCGCGCACGAGGAATGCCTCGCGGGCTTCGCCGCGTGGGGCGCCACCGCCTACCCCGTGCCGCTGTCGTGGGGCGCGACCTTCGATCCCGACCTCGTGGCCGAGATGGGTCACCGCATCGGCACCGACCTGCGCCGCGTCGGTGTGCACCAGGGACTCGCGCCGGTGCTCGACGTCGTGCGCGACGCCCGCTGGGGTCGCGTCGAGGAGACGATCGGCGAAGACCCGCTGCTGGTCGGGACGATCGCGACCGCCTACGTCCAGGGCGTCGAGTCGGCCGGCGTCGTCGCGACACTCAAGCACTTCGCGGGCTACTCGGCGTCGAAGGCGGGGCGCAACCTCGCGCCCGTGTCGATCGGCCCGCGCGAGCTGAACGATGTCGTCCTGCCGCCGTTCGAGATGGCCGTGCGCGAGTCGGGCGTGCGCAGCGTCATGAACGCGTACACCGACCTCGACGGCGTGCCGACGGCTGCCGACAAGAGCCTTCTGACCGACCTACTGCGCGAGGAGTGGGGTTTCGAGGGGACGGTCGTCGCCGACTACTTCTCGATCGCGTTCCTGAAACTGGTGCACGGCGTCGCCGACTCGTGGGCGGATGCCGCGGGCCAGGCGCTCGCGGCCGGCATCGACGTCGAGCTGCCGACGGTGAAGACGTTCGGCGAACCGCTGCGCCGCGCCGTCGCCGACGGCGTCATCGACGAAGCCCTGGTGGATGCCGCGCTGCGCCGCGTGCTGCGACAGAAACAGCAGCTCGGCCTGCTCGACGACGACTGGTCGCCCGTGCCGGAGGCACTCGCAGGGCTCGATCTGTCCGACCCCGAGGCGGTGCGCGGCCGCGTCGACCTCGACCCGGCCGAGAACCGCGCGCTCGCGCAGCGCCTCGCCGAGCGGGCCATCGTCCTCGTCCGCAACGACGGGACGCTGCCGCTTGGTGGCGAGGGTGGCGGTGCCGGTGGCGGCGGGGCGACGCCGGCTGCGAGGCCGCGGCGGATCGCGCTGATCGGCCCGAACGCAGACGACCCCTACGCGATGCTCGGCTGCTACTCGTTCCCGACGCACGTCGTCTCGCAGCATCCCGGGGTCGACCTCGGCATCGGCATCTCGACTCTGCTGGATGCCGTGCGGACGGAGTTCCCCGACGCTGAGGTCGTGCACGCAACCGGCACGACGGTCGACGGCGGCGAGCGCGACGGCCTGCCCGCGGCCGTCGCGCTCGCACAGGAGTCCGACATCGTCGTACTCGCGCTCGGCGATCGGGCCGGTCTGTTCGGCCGCGGCACGAGCGGTGAGGGTTGCGATGCCGAGTCGCTGGCTCTGCCCGGTGCGCAGCAGGAGCTCGTCGACGTGATGCTGGATGCCGGTGTGCCGGTCGTCCTGGTGCTGCTGGCCGGACGGCCCTACGCGCTGGGCCGGGCGGCGGACGAGGCATCCGGGATCATCGAGGGCTTCTTCCTCGGTGAGGAGGGCGCGTCGGCGATCGCGGGCGTACTGAGCGGCCGCGTGAACCCGAGTGGGCGGCTGCCGGTGAGCGTGCCGCGCACGCTCGGGTCGCAGCCGTCGACGTACCTCGCGCCGCCGCTCGCGCGCCGCACCGAGGTCTCGAACATCGATCCGTCGAGCGCGTTCGCGTTCGGGCACGGGCTCTCGTACTCGTCGTTCACCTGGTCGGAGCTGACGGCCTCGGCCGGCGCGATGACGACCGACGGCACCGTCGAGGTGTCGCTGCGTGTGACCAACGACAGCGACCGCGACGGCGTCGAGATTGTGCAGCTGTACCTGCACGACCCGGTCGCGCAGACCCCGCGCCCGGTGCAGCGACTCATCGGCTACGCGCGCGTCGCGCTGCCGGCGGGCGCCGCGTGCGAAGTGCGGTTCCGGGTGAGTGCGGACTTGTTCGCGTACACGGGGCGCACGCTCGAGCGCATCGTGGATGCCGGCCAGATCGCGCTCAGTGCCGGTCGCTCGTCGGCGGATCTCGCCTCGGCAGTCACGGTTCGCGTGACGGGGCCGACGCGCGTCGTCGACCACACCCGGGCCTTGGTGCCGGAGGTGACGCTGACTCGGGTGTGAGCGGGTGGTCGCGCGACCGCCGGCTTAGGCGGCCGGGTTGGGCGGCGGGTCGGTCCGCCCGGCGCCTCAGGCGGCCGGCGGCGCCGTGCTGCCACGGACGACGAGGTGGGTGGCCAGGTCCATGCGCAGCGTGTCGACCGACTCGCCTTCGGCGAGGCGCAACACGATGCGGGTGGCCTCCTCACCCATCCGCCGCAGCGGCTGATGCACGGTCGTCAACTGCGGGCTCAGCCACCGGGCGAGCGCGATGTCGTCGTAGCCGACGACCGACAGATCGCGCGGAACGCTGAGCCCCGCCTCGGTGGCGGCGGCGATGACCCCGAGCGCCTGCAGGTCGCTGCCGGCGAAGACGGCGGTCGGCCGGTCGGGCCGAGACAGCAGCTCGCGCGCGTGGTTCTGACCACCGGCCGGGTGGAAGTCGCCGAAGCGCACCCAGTCCGGGTCGACGGGCAGTGCGGCGGCATTCATCGCCGACCTGTAGCCGTCGACGCGGGCGAGGGAGCACATCATGTCTTCGGGGCCCGTGATCGCGGCGATGCGGGTGTGTCCGAGCTCGATGAGGTGGCGGGTGGCCAGCAGCCCACCCGACCAGTTCGCCGAACCCACCGAGGGCACGTCGGGGGCCGGGTCACCGGCGGGATCGACGATCGCGAACGGCACCCCGCGCGAGCGGAGCTTGTCGCGATGCGGGGACGCGAGATCCGAGAAGACGAGCACGACGCCCAGCGGGCGACGGCGCAGCACGCCGTCGATCCAGTCGTCCGCCGGGGCGTGGCGGTCGCCGCTGACCGTCAGCAGTACCGACAGCCCTGCCGCGTGCGCGACCTCTTCGACCCCCGCGATGACCTCCATCGACCAGCTCGACTCGAGCTCGTGGAAGACCAGCTCGATGGTCTCACTGCGCCGGCCGGCGCTGCGCTTGGTGTAGCCGTGGCGCTTGAGCTCGGCCTCGAGTCGCGTGCGGGTCGCGGGTGAGACGTCGGTGCGACCGTTGAGCACCTTCGACATCGTCGCGAGCGAGACGCCCGCCTCGGCGGCGATCTCGGCCAGGGTGACGCGGGGCTCGGTCATGCAGTCTCCTTCACCGCGATTCTGACATCTTTCGATGATCTGGTCGGGAGTTGCGAACCAGATCGGTCGATCTGCGTGCTCGGGGGTGGACGCGGGGCATCCCTTCGGTATAGGTTGTGTCTAACAACAATTCCGGATGCTGCGCAAAGGAGCACCATGTCCACCCCCACGCCCGCCGACAAGTTCACCTTCGGCCTCTGGACCATCGGCTACAACGGCACCGACCCGTTCGGCGGCCCGACCCGCCCCGCGCTCGACGTCGTGCACGCCGTCGAGAAGCTCGCCGAACTCGGTGCGTATGGCCTGACGTTCCACGACGACGACCTGTTCGCGTTCGGATCGACCGACGCCGAGCGCCAGAACCAGATCGACCGGCTCAAGGGCGCGTTGGAGGCGACCGGCCTGAAGGTGCCGATGGTCACGACGAACCTGTTCTCGGCGCCGGTGTTCAAGGACGGTGGCTTCACCTCGAACGACCGCGACGTGCGCCGCTTCGCGCTGCGCAAGGCGATGCGTCAGCTCGAGCTCGGTGTCGAACTCGGCGCGCAGACGTTCGTCATGTGGGGTGGCCGCGAGGGTGCCGAGTACGACTCGGCGAAGGACGTGCGTGCAGCGCTCGAGCGCTACCGCGAGGCCGTCGACCTGATGAGCCAGTACGTCATCGACAAGGGCTACGACATCCGCTTCGCGATCGAGCCCAAGCCCAACGAGCCGCGCGGCGACATCCTGCTGCCGACCGTCGGCCACGCCCTCGCCTTCATCGAGACGCTCGCGCACCCCGAGCTGGTGGGTCTGAACCCCGAGGTCGGGCACGAGCAGATGGCGGGCCTGAACTTCGCCGCCGGCATCGCGCAGGCGCTGTACCACGGCAAGCTCTTCCACATCGACCTCAACGGCCAGCGCGGCATCAAGTACGACCAGGACCTCGTGTTCGGTCACGGCGACCTGCACAACGCGTTCGCCCTCGTCGACCTGCTCGAGAACGGTGGCGTGGGCGGTGGCCCCGCGTACGAGGGCCCCCGTCACTTCGACTACAAGCCCTCGCGCACCGAGGACGAGAACGGCGTGTGGGAGTCGGCCAAGGCCAATATGCGCACCTACCTGCTGCTCAAGGAGCGCGCCGCGGCCTTCCGCGCCGACCCCGAGGTGCAGGAGGCGCTCGCCGCCGCCCGCGTGGCCGAGCTGAAGACGCCCACCCTGGCATCCGGAGAGTCGTACGACGACCTGCTCGCCGACCGCAGCGCATTCGAGGACTTCGACGCGAACGCCTACTTCGGCGGCAAGGGCTTCGGCTTCGTGCGCCTGCAGCAGCTCGCGACCGAGCACCTGCTCGGCGCCCGCTGACCCGCCCCGGCCGCCGGCGTCGCGGGTTGCCCGACCCCGCGACCGCCGGCGGCCGCGAGCCTTCCCTGACCGCGGGACTTCAGTGGTGCACCGAGACTGCACGCGCTGGCTGCAGTCTCGGTGCGACACTGCAGTCTCGCGGGTGGGTAGATGAGAGAGGATGCCGAGATGGCACTCGTGATGGGCGTCGACAGCTCGACGCAGTCGTGCAAGGTCGTGATCGTCGACACGGCGAGCGGCGCGATCGTGCGGCAGGGGCGTGCGAGTCACCCCGATGGCACGTCGGTCGATCCCGAGGCGTGGTGGACGGCGCTGCAGGCGGCGATCGCGGATGCCGGGGGGCTCGCCGACGTCGAGGCGTGGGCGATCGGCGGGCAGCAGCACGGCATGGTCGCCCTCGACGCAGACGGCGCGGTCATTCGCGACGCGCTGCTGTGGAACGACACGCGATCGGCACCGGCCGCGGCCGACCTCATCGCCGAGTTCGGCGCCGAGGCCCTCGTGGCGCGCACGGGGCTCGTGCCCGTGGCATCCTTCACAATTACCAAGCTGCGCTGGCTGCGCGATGCCGAGCCGCACAACGCGGCGCGCGTCGCGGCAGTCGCGCTGCCGCACGACTGGCTGACGTGGCGGCTGCGCGGCTTCGGTCCGGCCGGCGTCTCGGCGCGCGGGCCCGTACTCGATGAGCTCGTCACCGATCGGTCGGATGCCTCCGGCACGGGCTACTGGAATCCGCAGACCGGCGCGTACGACCGCGATCTGCTCGTCGCCGCGCTCGGCCACGGCGCGGCGCTGCCGCGCGTGCTCGCCGCCGACGCGTTCGTCACTGACGCGGACGGTCGCCGCGTGGGCGCGGGTGCGGGCGACAACGCCGGTGCCGCGCTCGGCGTCGGCGCCGCCGTCGGCGATGTCGTCGTCTCGATCGGCACGAGCGGCACGGTCTTCGCCGTCAGCGAGACCCCGGTGCACGACGCGACCGGCACGGTCGCGGGCTTCGCGTCGGCCGACGGTCACTTCCTGCCGCTCGTCGCGACGCTCAACGCTGCGCGCGTGCTCGACGCGATCGCCCGGCTGCTCGGCGTCGACCACGCACAGCTCAGCGAGCTCGCCCTCGCCGCCGCGCCCGGCGCCGGCGGGCTGACGCTGCTGCCGTACTTCGAGGGAGAGCGCACGCCGAACCTGCCGGATGCCACGGCGGAGCTCACCGGCATGACCCTCGCCTCGACGACGCGCGAGAACCTTGCCCGCGCCGCCGTCGAGGGCATGCTGCGCGGCCTCGCAGCGGGACTCGACGCGATTCGCGACCTCGGCGTGCCGATCGAGCGCGCGCTGCTGGTCGGCGGCGGTGCGCAGTCCGAGGCCGTCCGCCGGATCGCCCCCGACCTCTTGGGTGTGCCCGTCGACGTCCCGCCCCCCGCCGAGTACGTCGCGCTCGGCGCCGCCCGGCAGGCCGCCGGCGTGCTCGCCGGCTGACGGGGCGCATCCGCTCGGCGGGGCGCCGGCGGGGCATCCGTTCATCCGTCCGATGTTGCGGGGTGGCGGCGGCTGAGGCCGCACTTTGGGACGGATGACGCGCGGGGTGCGCGTGGGCGAGCGCGCTCATCCGTCCCGTGTTGTCGCTTCGTGGCGCGGGTGGCCGCATCTTGGGACGGATGAAGGCGGAGCGGGGCGGCCAGCCGCCGCCCGCCGCGCAAGCAGCCCGCCCCGCGCCACCCGCCGCGCAAGCCCCCACCCACGCCTCACCCCACCGGCCACCCCGTGTACGCCTCCGCCAGGAACGTGCGCCCGGCCTCGGACTCGACGACGGAGCGCAGCTCGCCGGCCTGGCGGTGGCGGTCGAACTCGGTCGCGTCGGGGGCGGTGTGCAGCATGCTCGTCATCCACCACGAGAAGTGCTGCGCCTTCCAGATGCGGTCGAGGGCCCGCTCGGCATACCCGTCGATCGGCCGTTCGTCGCCGCCGACGAGCAGCGCCTCGAGCGCACGGGCGAGGACGATCACGTCGGCGATCGCGAGGTTCATCCCCTTCGCCCCCGTGGGTGGCACGGTGTGCGCCGCGTCGCCGACGAGCGCCGCGCGCCCGTGGCGCAGCTCGCGCGCGACGAAGCTGCGGAACCGCAGCACATCCCGCTGGAAGATCGGCCCCTCGCGCAGCGTCGTCCCGGGCACGCGCGCCTGCAGGGTGTCCCAGATCTCGGCATCCGTCATCGCGGCGGCATCGATGTCGGGCGCGCACTGGAAGTACATCCGCTGCACCTCGGGGCTGCGCTGACTGATCAGGGCGAACCCGCTGTCGGAGTTGCTGTAGATGAGCTCGTCCGCGCTCGGCGGAGCCTCGCACAGGATCCCGAACCACGCGAACGGATACTCGCGGAAGTACCCGTCGCCGGATGCCCCGGCCACCGCCGCCCGCACGACCGACCGCGACCCGTCGGCGCCGACGACGAAGTCGGCCTCGATCTCGAGCGGGGCACCGTCGGCGGTGTGCGCGATCACGCGCGGACGCGCGGAAGCGGCGTCGTCGACGCGCTCGGCGGTGACGCCGAAGCGGATGTCCTGCCCCGCGCCCAGCCGCAGCGCGAGCAGATCCTTCAGCACCTCGTGCTGCGGGTAGAGCCAGACGCTGCGCCCAACGAGCCCCGGAAAGTCGATCCGGTGCCCCTCGCCGCGCACCCGCAGCTCGATCCCGTCGTGCCGCATGCCGACCTCGTCGACGCGCGTGTGCGGGTCGATCGCGCGCAGCAGATCGACGGTGCCCTGTTCCAGGATGCCGGCGCGGATCGTCGTCTCGATGTCGGCGCGCGAGCGCTGGTCGATGATGATCGAGTCGATCCCGGCGTCGGCGAGTAGGTGCGACAGGACGAGCCCCGCGGGCCCGGCTCCGACGATCGCGACCTGCGTCCGGATGGCGGCGGCAGAAGTGGCAGCAGTGGTGGCAGCGGTGCTCATGGGCGTCTCCTTCGACGGGCGGGAGGTGACTCCCGGATGCCGACAAGTGTGATCCCGCACGCGCCGCGGGCGCGTAAGATTCCCATTCAACGGGAAGCTATCTGCGCGCCCGCAGCTCCGCCTCGATCGCCCCGGCCGCATCGCGCAGCGCCGCCAGCGCAGCATCGGGCGCGACCTCGCGCGGCAGTACGACCGACAGCGCCGCGACGACTTCGCCCCGATCGCGCAGCGGCACGGCGACCCCCGTCGACACCGTCTCGACAGATCCCGGCGCGACGACGAAGCCGGAACGGCGGATGCCCGCGAGCAGCTCGCGCAGCACCGCGGCATCCGTCACCGTCTCGCGCGACACGGCGCGCAGCGGCTCAGCGAGCACGCGCTCGCGCACCGCGGGGTCGGCGAAGGCCAGCAGGACGAGCCCGGAGGAGGAGGCGTGCAGCGGCAGGCGCCCCGCGATGCGGGTGATGTTCGCCCCGGCATCCGGGTGCGACAGCCGCTCGAGGAACAGCGCCTCATCGCGCTCGAGCACGGCGAGCTGCGTGTGCTCGCGAATGCGCTCCTGCACGCGCGCCATGTGGGGGAGGGCCGCCTGGCGCAGGCGCAGCGCGGTCGAGCCGCGCAGCGCGAGCTCCCACAGGCGCATGCCGAGGCGCACGCGTCCGTCGTCGTCGCGCTCGAGCAGGCCGGATGCCGCGAGCTCGGCGACGATCCGGTGCGCGCTCGAGCTCGGCAGGCCCGCGCGGCGGGCGATGTCGCTCGCGGTCTGCACCGTGCGGTCGGGCCCGAACGTGTCGAGGACGCGCACGATGCGGCTCGCCATCGAGTCGCCGGAGCGTGAGTTCGCCACGGGGCTACCTTCTCACGCGCGTGGGCGGCTACAATCGTTGGCACCCCAACTAATCCGACGGTGATGTCGGACGATCGAAGGAGATCAGGTGCAGTTCTATCGCGCCGGGTACCGTCCCGGTGACCCCGACCTTCAGCCCGCAGCCCCCGAGGCGCTCGCCCGCGGCGCCGCCTTCCCTGACGTCGTCGACGTGCTCGTCGTCGGCACCGGCCCCGCAGGCGCCGTGCTGACGGCGCAGCTGGCCGCGTTCCCCGACATCACGACGCGCGTCATCGAGCGCCGCGAGGGGCCGCTGCAGGTCGGCCACGCCGACGGCGTCGCGTGCCGCACCGTCGAGATGTTCCAGGCGTTCGGGCTCGCCGACGCCCTGCTGCGCGAGGCGTACTGGGTGGGCGAGGTGCGGTTCTGGGGTCCGTCCGACGCCGACCGCTCGCGCATCGAGCGCACCGGTTGGGTCGAGGACACCCCCGCCGGCCTCAGCGAGTTCCCGCACGTCATCGTCAACCAGGCGCGCATGCAGCAGTACCTGCTCGAGCACGCCGCGCGCTCGTCGTCGCGGCTCGAGGTCGACTACGGCATCGAGTTCGTCGGGTACCGGCGAGACGAGAGCGACCCGCGGCATCCGCTCGTCGTCACGCTGCGCCGCACGGCCGGGCCCGACGAGGGGACCGAGTTCACCGTCCGCGCGTCGTCGGTCGTCGGCTGCGACGGCGCGCGCAGCGCGGTGCGGCGCGCCCTCGGCATCCGTCTTGAAGGGGATGCCGCGAACCACGCGTGGGGCGTCATGGACGTGCTCGCGGTGACCCACTTCCCCGACTGGCGCACGAAGAACGTCGTGCAGTCGGCGGGCAAGGGCACGCTGCTGATGATCCCGCGCGAGGGCGGCAACATGGTGCGCTGCTACGTCGACCTCGGCGAGATCGAAGCGGGCGACACCGCGGTCCGCGCGACGACCGCCGAGCAGCTGACCGAGGTCGCGAACGCGATCCTGCATCCGTACTCGATCGACGTGCGCTCGGTCGTGTGGTCGAGCGTGTACGAGGTCGGCCAGCGCCTCGCCGACCGCTTCGACGACCTCGCCCCGGATGCGGCGCCGAACGCCGTGCCGCGCCTGTTCCTCACGGGCGATGCGTGCCACACGCACAGCGCGAAGGCCGGGCAAGGCATGAACGTGTCGATGCAGGATGCCTTCAACCTGGGTTGGAAGCTCGCCGCGGTACTGCAGGGTCGCTCGGATGCCACGCTGCTGCGCACCTACTCCGAAGAGCGCCAGCGCATCGCCGCCGACCTCATCGCGTTCGACCGGCACTGGTCGAGCTTCATCGCGCAGCCCGCGCTCGACCCCGCGCACCCCGAGCGCGGCGGTGTCGCCCCGGCCGACATGCAGGCCGAGTTCGCCCGGCAGGGTCGCTACACGGCCGGCCTCGCGACGACGTACTCGCCGTCGCGGCTGACCGGCACGAGCGAGCACCAGGAGCTCGCGACCGGGTTCGAGATCGGCCGGCGCTTCCACGCGGCGCCCGTGCGGCGCATCGCCGATGGCCGCGGCATGCACCTCGGCCACACCCACGTCGCAGACGGTCGGTGGCGCGTCTACGCGTTTGGCGACGAGACCGGCGATGGCCTGCGCGCGTTCGCGCAGTGGTGGACGGATGCCGCGGAGTCGCCCGCGCGCCTGTTCGCGCCCGGCGGGGCATCCGGGGCATCCGGTGCCTCCCGCACCTCCGATGTTGACGGCGCCGGCGCGGATGCCGACGCCGTGATCGACGTGCACGGCATCTTCCGCGGCTCGCACCACGACATCGACGTCACGTCGCTCCCGGCGATCCTGCTGCCGACCTCAGGCCCGTTCGGCCTGCAGGACTGGGAGAAGGCGTGGGCGGCTGATCCCGACGACGACATCTTCACCCGCCGTGGCATCGCCCGCGCGGGAGCGATCGTGATCGTCCGACCCGATCAGTACGTCGCGCACGTGCTGCCGCTCGGTGCCCGCGCCGAGCTCGGCGAGTTCTTCCGGGGCATCCTCATGCCGACGCTCGACCCCGCCGTCGCATGACGGTCGGGCGGGTGAGCGAGGCGCTGACAGGATGGATGCCGTGAACGACGGCGACCTCTCCGAGCCGCAGCGCCACGTCGGCAACCTGATCCGGCGGGCCCAGCAGTTGCACCTCGCGACGTGGACGCGGGTCGCGTCGGCTGAGATCACGAGTGCGCAGTACAGCATCCTCCTGGTGCTCGAGCGGCGCGGCGAGGCCAGCCAGCGCGAGCTCTGCGACGAGGTCGACCTCGATCGCTCCACGATCGCCGACCTCGTGCGTCGCATGCAGAATGCGGGCCTGATCACCCGCGAGCGGTCGGCGGGAGACGCGCGCCGCAACGTCGTGCGATTGACCGAACTCGGCGCCGCGGAGCGCGCGCGCCTCGCGCCGCTGGTGGTCGAGGTGCAGCGCGAGCTCACGGGGCACCTCGCCGCCGCCGAGGCGGATGCCCTGTTCCACGGCCTGCAGGCGATGCTCGAGCGGCCGAGTAGCGTGGAGGAGTGAGCACGCAGCATCCGTCCGGCACAGGTTCTTCGTCGTCGCGGGCGATCGTCCTGGCGGGTGTCGTCGATGTCGTGCTCGTCGTCGTGTTCGCTGCGATCGGGCGCGCGAGCCACGACGAGGACGCGCTGGCGCTCGCCGGGCTGTGGACGACGGCGTGGCCGTTCCTGGGGGGACTTGTGATCGGCTGGGCCATCGCGCTCGCGTGGCGGGCGCCGATCGCGCCCGTGCGGACGGGTCTGCCGGTGTGGGCGGTGACGGTCGCGGGCGGCATGATCCTGCGGGCGGCCAGCGGCCAGGGCGTACAGGTCGCGTTCGTGATCGTCGCGGCGATCGTGCTGCTGGTGTTCCTCGTCGGCTGGCGCCTCATCGCAAGGGTCGTCGGTCGGCTGCGCCGCCAGTGAGCGGGCGGGGGCGATGAGCGCGCACCCGCGCGGTAGCCTCGGTGCATGACCGCACCCGCCACTGCCGCCGACCTCGCTTGGGCGCCGCTCGACGCCGCGGGCGTGGCGCAGTTGCTGGCCGCCGCGCCGGTGCGCTGGTGGCTCTCGGGCGGTTCCGCCCTCGACCGGTGGCTGGGGCGAGGCATCCGCCCCCGCCCGAACATCGATGTGAGCGTCGTGGCATCCGACCTGGCCTCCCTCATCGACGCCCTGCCCGACGGGTACAGCGCGTGGGCCCCAGCGGCGGGCGCGAACGATGATGACGACGCCACCGATGCGATCGTCCCGTTCGTGCAGGCGCCGGCCGACGCCGACCTCCAGCCCGTGCTCATCCGCGACGACGCCGCGGGGGCTTGGGCGGTGCAGCTCAACGTCGAAGACGGCGCGCCGCGTGCGTGGGTCTACAAGCGCGATCCGCGCCTGACGCTGCCGTGGGATGCCGCGGTGCTCGACCTCGACGGCATCCCGACCGGCGCACCGGAAGTGCAGCTCGTCTGGAAGGCCCTGCGCCCGCGCCCCGAGGACGACCTCGACCGCGAGGCCGTCGTTCCGTCGCTCTCCGAGCAGGCGCGCGCGTTCTACGAGACGGCGCTGCTGCGCATCCACCCGCACTCGTCGTGGACGATCCCGATCCGCAGCCCCTTCGCCCCGGCGAAGGCCAGCTGGAATCGCAAGGGCTCCTGACTCCTCTTACCGTGAATTGACCCGCAAATCGAAGTCAACTCACGGTAAGTCGCCGCGGACTACCGCTGACCGCGCCGGTACTCGCCGGCCGATACCGAGTCGAGCACGAGCGCGCGGATCCACCGCTGCGCCGGTGACAGGCTCGCCTCGCGGCGGCTGTACACCGACACTGGCGTGCTCTGCCCGGGCCACGGCAGGTCGGCGATCTTCAGCCCGGGGAACCAGCCGCAGAACACCTCGGCGACGTGCCGCGGCATGAGCACGACGAGGTCGGTCGACTGCAGCACGGCCGGCACCGTCGCGTATTCCTCGACCGTCAGCACCACTTGCGGCATGAGTCCGTGCTCGGTCAGCGCCTGCAGTGGGAAGATGTGCCCGCCGCGCGCCGACACCCGCACGAACCGCCGCCCCTCGAACATGTCCGGCCCGGTCTCGGGCAGCGGATGCGCCGCCGCCGACAGTGCGACGTACTCGACCGCACGCACGTGGGTGCGCCACAGCCGCGGGCTGTCGATCATCGACACCGTCATCGCGAGGTCGACTGTGCCGCGGATCAGTCCGTCCTCGACCTGGTCGGAATCGAGGCGCTCGACCTGCAGGTGCAGCCGCGGCGCCTCGTTCTCGAGCGCCGCCATGATCGGCGGCAGGAACGTCTGCTCGCCGATCGAGGTGAGCCCCATCGCGACGGCGCCGGTGAAGGATGCCGGCTCGAAGGCATCCGATTCGTCGACCGTCTGGTCGATCTGAGCCAGCGCGTCGTGGATCGGGCCGAACAGCTGCGTCGCCTTGCCCGTCGGCACCATCTCGTGACCCTCGCGCCGGAACAGGTCGTCGCCGAACCGCTCGCGCAGGCGCCGCAGCGTGTAGCTGACGGTCGGCTGCGTCACGTGCAGAGACTCCGCCGCGGCGGTCACGCTGCGCAGCTCGTAGAGCACGACGAACGTGCGCAACTGATTCAGATCGCTGATCGGCATCTATAGATCCGCTCGATGGGCAGTGGCATTGACCTCTATTGGACTATATACAACCCCCGACCTAGAGTCGGGATCAGCTTCTCGAGTGACAAGGACGACACGCGGTGATCATCGACATCCACGGCCACTACACGACCGCCCCGGCGCAGCTGGGCGCGTGGCGCGACCTGCAGATCGCGTTCGCGAACGGCCAGGGCGACGCCCCCGATCCGGCTGCGCTGCAGATCAGCGACGACGACATCCGCGAGACGATCGAGCAGAACCAGTTGCGGCTCATGAACGACCGCGGCAGTGACGTCACGGTGTTCAGCCCCCGGGCATCCTTCATGGCCCATCACATCGGCGACTTCGCCGTCAGCGCGACGTGGGCGCGCATCTGCAACGACCTGTGCGCGCGCGTCAGCGAGCTCTTCCCCGACCGGTTCCTGCCGGGCGCGATGCTGCCGCAGTCGCCGGGTGTCGACCCCGCGACGACGCTGGGCGAGCTCACCCGCGCCGTCGAAGAGCTCGGCGCCGTCACGGTCAACCTCAACCCCGACCCCTCCGGCGGGCTGTGGACCGCACCGCCGCTCACCGACCGGTCGTGGTACCCGATCTACGAGAAGCTCGTCGAGTACGAGATCCCCGCGATGATCCACGTGTCCACGTCGTGCAAGCCGCAGTTCCACACCACCGGCGACCACTACCTCGGTGCCGACACGACGGCCTTCATGCAGCTGCTCAAGGGCGACCTGTTCCGCGACTTCCCCGATCTGAAGCTCGTGATCCCGCACGGCGGCGGGGCTGTTCCGTACCACTGGGGACGGTTCCGCGGGCTCGCGATGGCCCTCGGCAAGCCCGAGCTCGAAGAGCACCTGCTCGGCAACGTCTACTTCGACACGTGCGTGTACCACCAGCCCGGCATCGACCTGCTCACGCAGGTCATCCCGACCGAGAACATCCTGTTCGCGAGCGAGATGATCGGCGCCGTCCGCGACATCGACCCCCGCACGGGCCACTACTTCGACGACACGAAGCGCTACGTCGACGCCACGCCGAACCTGACGGATGCCGCGCGCACCGCCGTCTTCGAGGGCAACGCCCGCCGTGTCTACCCCCGCCTCGACCGCGCGTTCGCCGCGCAGGGCCGCTGGGCCTGAGACCGTGAGAGGACCCGCCATGACCGAGACCACCGCCCCGACCCGGCTGAACAACCTGGGGATCGTCCGCACCAACACGCCGCGCCCCGACCCCGACGACGTCGCGCGGCTGTCGCAGTTCGGCGTCGCGACGATCCACGAGGCGATGGGTCGCGTGGGCCTGCTGCGCCCCTACATCCGCCCGGCGTATTCGGGCGCGAAGCTGTGCGGCCCGGCCGTCACGGTGCTGCTGCAGCCGGGTGACAACTGGATGTTCCACGTCGCCGCCGAGCAGGTGCAGTCGGGTGACGTCCTCATCGCGGGGTGCACGACCGAGAGCGAAGACGGCTTCTTCGGCGAGCTGCTCGCGACCTCGCTGGCCGCCCGCGGCTGCAAGGGCCTCGTGATCGACGGCGGCGTCCGCGACGTCGCCGACCTCGAGAAGATGGACTTCCCGGTGTTCTCTCGCGCCATCAACGCGAAGGGGACGGTCAAGGCGACGCTCGGGTCGGTGAACATCCCCGTCGTCGTCGCCAACGCCCTCGTGAACCCTGGGGACGTCGTCGTCGCCGACATCGACGGCGTCGTCGTCGTGCCGCGCGAACTGGTCGGCGCCGTCGCCGACGCGAGCGCCGCCCGCGAGGCGAACGAGGAGTCGAAGCGGCAGAAGTTCCGCGAGGGCGTGCTTGGCCTCGACCTCTACAACATGCGCGGGCCGCTCGCCGCCGCCGGCCTCGAGTACGTGAAGGAGTGAGCCATGCGTGACGCAGCGGGCGGCCCCTCGACAAGCTCGGGGACCAGTGCGTTCGAGAAGACGCCGGGGTGGCTGGACTGGTATGACGGGCCGTCGACGCCGACGTTCCGCCTGCCGGCGGGTGCCGTCGACGCGCACTGCCACGTGTTCGGGCCGGGCGCGCAGTTCCCGTATGCGCCCGAGCGCAAGTACACCCCGTGCGACGCATCGGCCGATCAGCTGTTCGCGTTGCGCGACCACCTCGGGTTCGAGCGCAACGTGGTCGTGCAGGCGACGTGCCACGGCGCCGACAACCGCGCCCTCGTCGACGCGCTCGAGCGCGCCGGCGGCCGCGCGCGCGGCGTCGCGACGGTGCGCCGCGACGTGACCGATGAAGAGCTCACGGCGCTGCATGCGGCCGGCGTCCGCGGCGTCCGCTTCAACTTCGTCAAGCGGCTCGTTGATGCCGTGCCGACGGATGCCCTCGACGAGATCGTCGCGAAGATCGCCCCGCTCGGCTGGCACGTCGTCATCTACTTCGAGGCGGCTGACCTGCCTGACCTGTACGACTTCTTCTCGGGCATCCCCACCGATGTCGTCGTCGACCACATGGGCCGCCCCGACGTCACAAAGGATCCCGACGGCCCGGAGTTCGGCCTGTTCCTGCGGTTCCTGCGCGAGAACCCGAACGTATGGACCAAGGTCTCGTGCCCCGAGCGGCTCAGCGTCACGGGCCCGCGGGCCCTCGACGGCGAGCAGAACGCGTACACCGACGTCGTCCCGTTCGCGCGCCGCGTCGTGGAAGAGTTCCCGGATCGCGTGCTGTGGGGCACCGACTGGCCTCACCCCAACCTCAAAGACCACATGCCCGATGACGGGCTGCTGGTCGATTTCATCCCGCACATCGCACCGACCGCCGAGCTGCAGCACGCTCTCCTGGTCGACAATCCGCGGCGCCTGTACTGGCCCGAGGAGCACACACACAACGCATCCGAGTCCTCATCCGAAGGAGCATGATCATGGCACTCGACAAGCCCTACAAGAACGTCCCGGGCACGACGATCTACGACGCCGAGCAGGCCCGCAAGGGCTACCACCTCAACCAGTTCGCGATGTCGCTCATGAAGCCCGAGAACCGCGCGCGCTTCCTCGCCGACCAGGCGGCCTACCTCGACGAGTGGCCGCTGAACCCGATCCAGCGGCAAGCCGTGCTCGACATGGACCTGAACACCATGATCGCCGAGGGCGGCAACATCTACTTCCTGTCGAAGATCGGCGCGACCCACGGCCTGAGCTTCCAGCAGATGGCCGGCTCGATGACCGGCATGAGCGAGGCCGCCTACCGCGACATGATGCTCGGTGGCGGCCGCCGGCCCGAGGGTGTGCGCCTGAAGGATCTCGACGGCTGGACGCCGCCGTCGACCGAGAAGGCCACGACGATGCGGCAGGATGCCCCGGCGAAGTACACGTCGGCGCTGTTCACCTCGCACGTGCCCGCGATCGGCGCCGCGATGGACCTCGGCAAGACCGAGGAGCCGTACTGGAAGAAGGTTTTCGACGGCTACCAGTGGACCCGCAAGTGGGCGAAGGAGAACACCCCCGACGTGGTGATCCTGGTCTACAACGACCACGCGACCGCGTTCGACGCCTCGATCATCCCCACGTTCGTCCTCGGCACCGGCGCCCACTACCCGGTCGCCGACGAGGGCTACGGCCCCCGCCCCGTGCCCGACGTGAAGGGGTACCCCGAGTTCGCCGCGCACCTCGCGCAGTCGATCATCCAGGACGACTTCGACCTGACCCTGGTCAACGAGATGGTCGTCGACCACGGCCTCACCGTGCCGCTCTCGCTCGTGTACGGCGAGGTCGAGCAGTGGCCGGTGCGGGTCATCCCGCTCGCCGTCAATGTCGTGCAGTATCCGGTGCCGTCGGGCCGTCGCTGCTACGAGCTCGGCAAGGCGCTGCGCCGCGCGATCGACAAGTGGGACGGCGAAGAGCTCAACGTGCAGATCTGGGGCACGGGCGGCATGAGCCACCAGCTGCAGGGGCCGCGCGCGGGCCTGATCAACAAGGAGTGGGACAACGCGTTCCTTGATCACCTCATCGCCGATCCGCTGGGCCTGACCGAGTGGCCGCACATGGAGTACGTCGACGAGGCGGGCTCCGAGGGCATCGAGCTGGTCGACTGGCTCATCGCACGCGGCGCGATGGACGACCAGTTCGAGGGCGAGGCGCCCGACGTCGACCACCGGTTCTACCACGTGCCGGCCTCGAACACGGCGGTCGGCCACCTCGTCATCTCCAACCCGGTCGGCCGCACCGGACTCGCCGACGACGACGCCGGAGCCGCCGAATCCGTCGACGAGGCGCTCGCGCCCGAGCCGGCCGCGACCGCGGCCGTCGTGAACGCCTGACATCCTGATACCGACCGCCACCGCGCGAAAGGAAGAGCGAATGAGCGACAGAGTTCGCGTCGCCGTCGTGGGCGCCGCCGGCGCCTTCGGCATGAAGCACCTCGATGGCCTGAAGAACATCGAGGATGCCGAGGTGACGGTCGTCAGCGGCACGAAACCCGAGGCGACGCGCGCCGTCGCCGAGCAGTACGGCGTGCCGCACGCGGTCGAAGGGCTGGACGCCGTCCTCGAGCGCGACGATGTGGACGCCGTCATCCTCGCGACTCCGACGGGGCTGCACGCGAGCCAGACGCAGGCCGTGCTCGCGGCGGGCAAGCACGTGCAGGTCGAGATTCCGCTGGCCGATTCGCTGGCGGATGCCGAGGCGACGCTCGCCGTGGCCGAGGCTTCCGACCGCATCGCGATGGTGGGGCACACGCGGCGATTCAATCCGTCGCACCAGTACGTGCACGGTCGCATCGCCGCGGGCGAGTTCGCCGTGCAGCAGATGGACGTGCAGACGTACTTCTTCCGCCGCACGAACACCAACGCGAAGGGCGAGCCGCGGTCGTGGACCGACCACCTGCTGTGGCACCACGCCGCGCACACGGTCGACCTGTTCGCCTACCAGGCGGGGCGCATCGTGCAGGCGAATGCGATCCAGGGGCCGATCCACCCCGTGCTCGGCATCGCGATGGACATGTCGGTCCAGCTGAAGAGCGAGACCGGCGCGATCTGCACGCTGTCGCTGTCGTTCAACAACGAGGGCCCGTTCGGCACGTTCTTCCGCTACATCGGCGACACCGCGACCTACCTCGCGCGCTACGACGACCTGTACACCGGCAAGGACGAGCAGATCGACGTGTCGCACGTCGCCGTCTCGATGAACGGCATCGAACTGCAAGACCGCGAGTTCGTCGCCGCGATCCGCGAGGGCCGTGAGCCGAACTCGTCGCTGCGCCAGGTCATCGACTGCTACCGCGTGCTCGGCGCACTCGAGGAGCAGCTCGGGTGACCGGTGCTCTGCCCGGTGCTCTGCCGGTGGCTCTGCCCCGCATGGGGCTCGGCTGCATGAACCTCAGCCACGCGTACGGCGTTTCGCCGTCCGAGTCGGACGGGCTGGCGCTGTTGCACGCGGCGCTCGATGCCGGCATCACCCACTTCGACACCGCGACACTGTACGGCGGCGGCCGCAACGAAGAGCTCGTCGGGCGGGCACTGCGTGGCCGGCGCGATGAGGTGATCCTCGCGAGCAAGGGCGGCATGGCCAACGTCGACGGCGTGAAGGTCATCGACGGGCGCCCCGAGACGCTGCGCGCACAGGTGGATACCTCGCTCGCACGGCTCGGCGTCGACCACATCGACCTCTACTACCTGCACCGGTGGGACAAGCAGGTGCCCATCGCCGACAGCGTCGACGCGCTCGCCGAGGCGGTCGCGGCGGGCAAGATCGGCGCGATCGGACTGTCGGAGGTGTCGGTCGCTCGACTGCATGAGGCGCTCGAGGTCGCCCCCATCGCGGCCGTGCAGAACGAGTACTCGCTGTGGACTCGCAATCCCGAACTCGGCATGCTCGAGGCGACCCGCGACGCGGGCGTCGCGCTCGTCGCTTTCTCGCCCGTCGCGCGCGGGTTCCTCTCCGACGCGGTGGATGACCCGGCGGCGTTCGCCGAGCGTGACATCCGTCGCGGCATGCCGCGGTTCCAGTCCGCGCACTGGCCGGCCAACCGTGCGCTGCTGCCGGCCTGGCGCGCGCTCGCCGCGTCCGCCGGCGTGACGCCGGCGCAGCTCGCGCTCGCGTGGCTGCTCTCGCGCGGCGAGCACGTCGTGCCGATCCCCGGCACGACGAGCATCGCGCACCTGCACGAGGATTTCGCGACGCTCTCACGCTCGGTGGATGCCGAGATGCTCGAGCGCGCCGGCGAGCTCATCGACACGGCGACCGTCTCGGGCCCGCGCTACGCAAAGGCATCCGCCGCCGAGGTCGACGCCGAATCGTTCGAGGATGCCGCGTGAGGGCGATCTCGTCGATGGCGACGCGGCGTCTGCTCGCCGATCTCGTGACGGCCGCCGCCGACGCCGGTCTGCCGACGGTCGACGTCGAGTCGGTCGGGGGAGTGGATGCCGAGACCCGGGTCGCGGCGGGTGAGCCGGTCGACCTCGTGTTCCTCGCGGCGGGGGCGTTGCGTCGTCTCGCGGAGGGTGGCCGCGTCGACCCCGCGACCGTGACGCCGCTCGTGCTGTCGCAGACCGCCGTGGCCGTGGCATCCGGTACCGCGGAACCCGCCGAGCCGCCCGCCGGCACGGCCTTCGCCGATGCCGCGAGCGTGCGCGGCGCGCTGCGCGCGGCACCGCGCATCGGCTACTCGACCGGTCCAAGCGGCATGGCGCTCGTGCGTCTCATCGCGGACTGGGGACTGGGCGCCGAGCTCGGCGACCGACTTGTGCAGGCGAGGCCCGGCGTCCCGGTGGCGCGCGCGCTCGCCGACGGTGACGTCGACCTGGGTTTCCAGCAGTTGAGCGAGCTCGTCGGTGCGCCCGGCGTGCGGATCCTGGGGACGATGCCCGCCGATTGCGCGATCGACACCGTCTTCGCGGGGGCCGTGGCGACGGCATCCGCCGATGCGCCGCGCGCCGCGCGCGTGTTGGAGTTCCTGGCCTCAGACGAGGTCGCACCGATCAAGAGCCGGCACAGCTTCGGCATCCCCACCGCCGATCTCCGTGGCTGAGCGGCTGGCCGGGCGGGCCCCGTTCCTGATCCTCGTCATCGTCCTGTCGGCGACGATGCTGCGCGGGCCGATCCTCGCCGTCGCGCCCGTCGCCGAGCAGATCGGCAGCGATCTGCAGGTCGGTGCCGGTGTCGTCGGGCTGCTGACCACGATACCGGTGCTGTGCTTCGCCGTCTGCTCGCCGGCGGCGATCGCGATCATCCGGCGGACCGGCCCCGACCTCGCCCTGACGCTCACGCTCATCGGTGTCGTCGCGGGCAGCGTGCTGCGTTCGCTGGACGGCATCGTCGTGGCGCTGCTCGGCACGGCCGTGCTCGGCGCGTTCGTCACGATCGGCAACGTCGTGCTGCCGATCATCATCGCGCGCGAGTTCGACGCGCGCCGCGCGCACACCATGACCGGCGTCTACACGTCGGCGCTCAACGTCGGCACGATGGCGGTCACGATCGGCACGGCGCCGCTGGCGGATGCCGTCGGATGGCGCTGGGCGATCGCGTCATGGTCGGTGTTCGCCGTCGCGGCACTGGCGTGCTGGGCCGCGCTGCGCGGCGTGCGCCGGGCGTTCTCGGTGGCCCCACGCGCGGCCGCGCCGGTGGCCGCTGCGGGGCATCCGCGCGTTCAGGTGCTTCGGCAGGGCGCATCGTGGCTGCTGGCCGCCGCGTTCTGCGGGCAGGCGTTCGCGTTCTATGCGATCTCTGCGTGGCTGCCGACGCTGCTGGTCGACCAGGGCTTCGACAGCAGTGGAGCTGGCGCGGTCGCCGCGCTCTTCCAACTCGGCGGGATCGTCGGCGGTGTGCTGCTGCCGGTCATCTCGCTGCGCCGGTCGATCCTCACCGCCGTCGTCTGCGTCGGCCTGGGCTGGCTGACCGTGCCGCTCGGATTCCTCTTCCTGCCCTCCGCGTGGCTCGCGTGGTGTCTCATCGGCGGCGTGGCCCAGGGCGGCGGCATGACGATGATCTTCATCATGCTCGTCGCCTTCGGCGACGACGAGCGCACCTCGGTGGGCCGCTCCGGCATGGTGCAGGGCGCCGGCTACTCGGTCGCGGCGACCGGTCCGCTGCTGCTGGGCGCGCTGCACGAGGCGACGGCCGGATGGACCGTGCCCCTGCTCGTCGAGTTGGTCGCGGTGCTGCTGTTCCTCGTGCCCGGCGCGCTCGTCGCCCGGCGGTTCCGGGGGCACGCGGCCGGCTGAGTGCGCTCGGGCATACTCTTCATCCGTCCATTTCGGTCGCCTCGCGGCGCGCGTTGCCGCGTGTCGGGACGGATGAACGGGATGCCGCCGCCGCCGCCCGCCGCATAGGCTCAGTGCCATGGAGTTGAACGAGACGCGCGCCTGGAACCGCTTCTACGCACCGGGCACCCCGATCGACATCGAACCCGTCACCGGATCACTCAGCGATCTGCTCGACGAGCGCGTCGCGCAGTGGAGCGACCGCCCGGCGATCGCCTTCTTCGACCGCACCGTGTCGTACCGCGAACTGGGCGACCGGGTCGCCCGCATCGCGACCGGACTGCGCGGGCTCGGCGTCAAGGCCGGCGACCGCGTCGCGCTCATCATGCCGAACGCCCCGCAGCACGTCATCGCCTTCTACGCGGTGCTCCGCCTCGGCGCGGTGGTCGTCGAGCACAACCCGCTCTACACCCGCGACGAGCTCGAGGTGCAGTTCCGCGACCACGGCGCGACCATCGTGGTCGCCTGGGACAAGCTCGTGCCGGTGCTGCGCGAGCTGCCCGACGGCGTCCGTCCCCGCGACATCATCGCGGTCAACGTCACGGATGCCATGCCGCTGACCATGCGCCTCGCGCTCAGCCTGCCGATCGCGAAGGCCCGCGAGTCGCGCGCCAAGCTCACCGCGCCCGCGCCGGGCACGATCCCGTTCGCGACGCTCGAGAAGAACGAGCCGCTGCCGGCATCCCACCCGCGCCCGAACCCCGACGATCTCGCGTCGCTGCAGTACACCTCCGGCACGACCGGTGCGCCGAAGGGCGCCATGATCACGCACGCCAACCTGTGGGCGAACGCGCGCCAGGGCGCGGCGTGGATGCCGGACTTCACCCGCGGCGAGGGGCGCATCTACGGCCTGCTGCCGATGTTCCACTCCTTCGGCGTGCTGCTCTCGGTGATCTACTCGGTCGAGACCGGGTCGTGCGCGGTGCTGTTCCCGACGTTCGATCCGGAGCTGGTCGAGAAGGCGGCGAAGAAGTTCCCGCCGACGTTCGTGCCGGCCGTGCCGCCGATGTTCGATCGCCTCGCCCGCGTCGCCAAGGAGGGCAAGCTCGACCTCTCCGGCGTCGTCTACGCGATCTCCGGCGCCATGACGCTGACCCCGGCGATCGTCAAGCGCTGGGAAGACCAGGCCGGCAGCATGCTCAACGAGGGCTACGGGCTGACCGAGACGAGCCCCGTCGCGCTGGCGAACCCGTTCACGGATGCCCGGCGCATCGGCGCCATCGGCATCCCCTTCCCGACCACCGACATCAAGGTCGTCGACCCCGACGAGCCGACGCGCGAGGTCGCCCTCGGCGAGACGGGCGAGCTGCTCATCCACGGCCCGCAGGTGTTCCAGGGGTACTGGAACCGGCCGGACGAGACCGCGGCGACCCTGCTCGAGGGCGGCTGGCTGCGCACCGGCGACCTCGTCGTGCAGGACGACGACGGCTTCGTCACCGTGGTCGACCGCAAGAAGGAGCTCATCATCACCGGCGGCTTCAACGTGTCGCCGAGCGAGGTCGAGCAGGTCATCGTGACGGTGCCCGGCGTCGCGGCATCCGCCGTCGTCGGCATCCCGCGCGGCGGAGGCGCGGAGGTCGTCACCGCCGTCGTCGTCCTCGAGGAGGGTGCGGTCTTCGATGAGGATGCCGCCCGCGCCGCCGCCCGCGAGCGGCTCGCCGAGTACAAGCGCCCGAGCTCGTACCTCGTGTGGGAGGAGCTGCCGACCTCGCTGATCGGCAAGGTGCTGCGCCGCAAGGTGCGCGACACCCTGATCGCCGACCGCAAGGCGACCCGCGCCGCGGAGGGGTGAGCGCCTGGCGCGCGCCGAGGGGTGACCCCTCGCGCGCCCGCGGCTTCATCCGTCCCTTTTCGTCGCGTCGCGGCGCGCGTTGCCGCGTGTCGGGACGGATGAGTGGCGTGGGCGCGGCGGGGCATCCCGTTCATCCGTCCCTAACTGTCGCGTCGCGGCGCGCGATGCGGCATGTTGGGACGGATGAAGGCGGATGCCAGTCCGCCGACCCCCCACTCCCGGGAGCGGGGTGCCCCCGCGCCCCGCTCCCGCGACGGAGACGGGCCTATTGGCCCTTGCGCGGCTTGATGAACGCCGTCGAGGCGGTCTCGCGCTTGGCCGCGCGCTTTTCCTTCAGAGTGAGTTTCGCTTCCTTCGCGGTGGCACCGCGGGGCGTTTTCCCTGCCATGACGAACACGCTTCCCTTCTTCAAGCTGGCGTGAGTCCGACCACCATAGCCCAGTTCGCGAAGGAAAGCATTTCCTGCTGATCAGGAATTTTTTCGACTACGCGAGATAGAGCACGAGCTGATGCCCCGGGGCGTCGAGCGGCACGAGCTTGTGCTCCTCGTACGCGACGCGGCCGTCGGTGGGGTGGTCGAAGACCCGCTCGCGCGACGAGAACGTCTCGACGTCGCGCTCGGCCCACACCCGCGCGAAGTCGGCGGATGCCTCGGACAGCCGCGCCACGAGATCGGACATGCCCGCCGTGCCGATCGCCGGGCCCACGGCCGCGCGGAACTCGCCCGCGAAGCGGCGACTCTGCGCCTGCCAGTCGGGCATGAGCTCGCGCAGCGCGGGATCGGTGAAGACGAGCCACAGGAGGTTTCGCTCGGCCTCGCCGAGCGAAGAGATCCGCGAGTACAGCCGCGCGTACGCGGCATTCCACGCGACGATCGACCAGTCCGCCGCGAGCAGGAACGCCGGCCCCGGCAGCGATTCGAGCAGATGCCGCAGCTGCTCGGGCAGCGCGGTCGCGCCACCCTCCGGCATCCGCCCGCCGGCGTGCCCGCCGAGGCGCAGCAGGTAGTCCGTCTCGGGTGCGGACAGTCCGAACAGTCGCGCGATCGCCTCGAGCACCGACCGCGACGGGTTGATCGGCCGCGCCTGCTCGAGCCACGTGTACCACGTGACGCTCACGCCGGCGAGGGCCGCGACCTCTTCGCGCCGCAGCCCGGGCACGCGGCTACGCGGCGCGGGCGGCATGTTGACCGCCGCACGATCGACGCGCGCGCGCCGGGCGCGCAGAAACGCCGCGAGCTCGTCGCGGCGGAGCCGGTCGGGGTCGGTGGCCACGGCATCCTCTCGTCGGGCTTCAGTGTTAGTGCTGATACCAGTATCAACGCCATCTGCCGTTTCCGCGCGCGGGCGCGTGAAATGAGAGGATGCCTGCACTCCGCTCCCGCACCGTCACCCACGGCCGCAACATGGCCGGCGCCCGCGCACTGCTGCGCGCCGCCGGCGTCGACGCCGCCGACTTCGGCAAGCCGCTCATCGCCGTCGCGAACAGCTTCACCGAGTTCGTCCCCGGCCATACCCACCTCGCGCCCGTCGGGCGCATCGTCTCCGAGGCGATCCACGCGGCCGGCGGCATCGCCCGCGAGTTCAACACGATCGCCGTCGACGACGGCATCGCGATGGGGCACGGCGGCATGCTCTACTCGCTGCCCTCCCGAGACCTCATCGCCGACTCGGTCGAGTACATGGTCAACGCGCACTGCGCCGACGCGCTCGTCTGCATCTCGAACTGCGACAAGATCACGCCCGGTATGCTCATGGCGGCGCTGCGCCTGAACATCCCCGTCGTGTTCGTCTCGGGCGGGCCGATGGAGTCCGGTCGCGCCGTGCTCACCGACGGATCGGTGCGCACTCTCGATCTCGTGGATGCGATCTCGGATGCCGTCAACGAGGGCATCTCCGACGCCGATATCCAGCGCATCGAAGAGAACGCGTGCCCCACGTGCGGGTCGTGCTCGGGCATGTTCACGGCCAACTCGATGAACTGCCTCACGGAGGCCCTCGGACTCTCGCTGCCCGGCAACGGCTCGGTGCTCGCGACGCACACGGCCCGCCGGGCGCTGTACGAAAACGCCGGAGCGCTCGCCGTGCAGCTCGCGCACCGCTACTACGACGAGGACGACGCGTCGGTCCTGCCCCGCTCGATCGCGACGCCGTCCGCCTTTGCCAACGCCATGACGCTCGACATCGCGATGGGCGGCTCGACCAACACGATCCTGCACCTGCTCGCCGCCGCACACGAGGCAGGCGTCGAGTTCGGCCTCGACGAGATCGACGCGATCTCGCGCCGCGTCCCGTGCCTCGCGAAGGTCGCACCCAACCCGGCCTACGGCCGCATGTACTACATGGAGGATGTGCACCGCGCCGGGGGCATCCCCGCGATCCTCGGCGAGCTGCGCCGCGGCGGGCTGCTCGATGAGAGTGTCCACTCGGTGCACGCGCCGTCACTGGGCGCGTGGCTCGACGACTGGGACATCCGCGGCGGATCGGCGACCGCCGAGGCTGAGGACCTGTGGCACGCCGCCCCCGGCGGGCGTCGCTCGTCGACGGCGTTCTCGCAGTCCGAGCGCTGGCTCGAACTCGATGCGGATGCCACGGACGGCTGCATCCGCGACGCCGAGCACGCCTACTCGGCCGACGGCGGTCTTGCCGTCCTGCGCGGCAACATCGCCGTCGACGGCGCGGTGGTCAAGACGGCCGGCGTCGACCCGTCGATCTGGACGTTCCGCGGCCCCGCCGTCGTGTGTGAATCGCAGGACGAAGCGGTCGAGAAGATCCTCGCCAAGAAGGTGCAGCCGGGCGACGTCGTCGTCATCCGCTACGAGGGCCCGAAGGGCGGCCCGGGCATGCAGGAGATGCTGTACCCGACGTCGTTCCTCAAGGGCCGCGGCCTCGGCAAGCAGTGCGCGCTCATCACCGACGGCCGCTTCTCGGGTGGCACGTCGGGCCTGTCGATCGGGCACGTGTCGCCCGAAGCGGCATCCGGCGGCGTCATCGCGCTCGTCGAGGACGGCGACATCATCTCGATCGACATCCCGACCCGCGCGATCTCGCTCGAGGTGGATGCCGCGGTGCTCGACGAGCGCCGCGAACGACTGCTGGATGCCGGGGGCTACCGCCCGCGCGACCGCGAGCGCGTCGTCTCGCCCGCCCTGCGCGCATACGCCGCGATGGCGCTGTCGGCCGACAAGGGCGCCGTGCGCGACGTCGACGCCGTCGAGCGCGCCATGGCGCGCGTCGCGCGCGAGGAGGCTGCGCTCACCAGCTGAGGGTGGGCGGGCTGGGGGTAGCACCTGGGGCGCTCCTGGGGGCAGCACCTGGGGTGATCTTCTGGGGTATCCCCAGGGTGTGGCCCCGGGGCGTGCTGGGCATTCTGGGCGCATCCCCTGGGGCATCCTGCCCTCTGTCTGCTCGAAGTTGGCGCAATCTGCGGGTATGTGGGCAGGGTTCCCGCGCGTCGCGCCAACTTCTTGGGGTGCGCGTGGGGCTGCGCTCATGAAGTTGGCGCAAGTCGCGGGTATGTGGGCTGGGTTATCGCGTGTCGCGCCAACTTCGCAGCGCGCGCGACGCGCGACCCCGCGCCACCGATGCCAGCCATGGACGCCGGCGCCTTCTGCCGGCCCGCGGGCGCTCCTAGCGTGGAGGCATCCGTTCGACGATGAAGAGGACTCCATGCTCGAAACGCGCTTCCGCGAGTACATCCGCCGGTTCAACGCCGAGGACGACACCGCCTTCGATGACTACCTCGCACCCGACATGCACATGAAGAATGGCACGCTCGAGTTCGACGGCGTCGACGGCATGAAGCACCACTACCGCGACCTCATCTGGCCGCACTTCACCGAGCGCCTGAGCGTGCCGCGGTTCGTGTCAGACGATGGGCGCGCGGCGATCCAGATGCATACGCTGTTCACCGCCAGGCGGGATGCCCCGGACACCCTCTTCGGGGCCGTACGCGCGGGCGAGACGTTCGAGTTCGACGGCGTCATCATGTACGAGATCGACGACACCGACCGGTTCAGCGACATCCTGGTCGCCTACAATTCGTTCGTGCACACCGACCTCGACGGCAATCGCCGCGACCTCGGCATCCCGCACTGAGCGCAAGCGCCCGCAGCGCACCGCCCGCCCGAAGCGCACCCGACCGAGCGCACCCGCTCGCACGCTAGCGGACCCGCCGCCCGAACCGCAGGCCCGCACGAACCCACCCGCGCACCCCCGCCCTACAGCCCGTCGTCCCCGAACTCGACGGCCTCCGACGCGGCGCGCAGCTTGCGCACGAGCCACTGCAGCGCGGCATCGTCGTTCTTCGACGGATGCCAGTGCGCCGCCTCCACGAGCACGCTCGGGCTGATCGGGGTCTCGGCGACGACGAGGCCGAGCGCGTCGGCGTAGCGGTGAGCCGTGCGCTCGGGCACCCACCCGACCCACTCGGTGCCGGCGACCGCGAACGGCACGGGCAGGAATCCCTGCACGGTCGCCGCGACCGGCGGCAGGAACCCCGCGGCGGCGAGCATGTCGTCGATGTGCGTCGCCGCGTGCATGCCGATGACGCTGCGCACGTGCCGCAGGCTCCGCAGCGCCGAAAGCGACAGCCGCCCGTCCTCGAGCGCGGGATGCCCCGCCGCGACGATGCAGACGAACGTGTCGCTGAACAGTGACGCGCGCTTGCCCGGCACGCCCTGCCCGGCCCCGGCGATCGTCACGTCGTTGCGCAGCAGGTCGACGGCCGACACCTCGTCGCCCTCGACCGACAGCCCCGTGAACGCGACGCGTGTGTTCGGCGCTTCACGCTCGAGCAGGCGGATGAGCGGGCTCGTGATCTCGGACAGCACATAGTCGGTCGCCGCCACCAGGAACGCCCGGGTGCTCGTCGCCGGGTCGAACTCGGGCAGCACGTCGAACGTGCGCTGCACCTCTGCCATGCACTCCGCGACCGTCGGTATGAGCGACTCGGCGCGCGCCGTCAGCGCGAACCCGCGCCCCTCGCGCTCGAGCAGCGGATCGTCGAACAGCTCACGCAGCTTCGTCAGCGACCCGCTGACGGCGGGCTGGGTCATGCCGATGCGCTCGCCGGCGCGCGTGAGGTTGCGCTCGATCAGCAGCGCGTCGAGGACGACGACGAGGTTGAGGTCGAGCTTGCGAACGTCGGTGGTCACACCTCGACCCTAGCCGCGCCGCTTGCGACGACCGAGGTAGGTCGACAGCGCGACGGCCGCGAGCAGGGCGAGGCCGTTGAAGACGTTCGACGCCCAGCCGCTCGCACCCGAGAGGGCGAGGCCCGACACCGACACCGACACGAAGACGGCGCCGATGATCGTGCCCCACACGTTGAAGAAGCCGGGACGGATCGCCGTCGCACCCAGGAACACCGCGGCGAGGGCCGGGAACAGCAGCGTGCCGCCGTCGGATGCCGCGGCGCTGCCGACGCGCGAGAGCTGCAGCACGCCTGCACCGCCCGCGATGAAGCCGGCGACGATGAAGCTCCACCACACGTTCTTCGACACGGGCAGGCCGACGAGCTTGGCGGCGGTCGCGTTCGATCCGATCGCGTACAGCGAGCGGCCGAACGGCGTGTGGCTGAAGAAGTACCAGGCGACGAGGGCGACCAGCAGCGTGATGAAGAACACGATCGGGATGCCCGCGAGGCGCGTCGAACCGAACTTGATGAGCGCGGGGTCGAGTCCGCTGACGAACGTCTTGCCGCCCGTGAACCAGGTCATGAGGCCCGCCAGCAGCATCGACATGCCCAGGGTCGTGACGAACGGGCTCATCGCGAGCTTCGTCACGAAGTAGCCGTTGACGACGCCGACGAGGGTGCCGAGGGCCATCGCGATCAGTACCGACAGCCACAGCGGCAGTCCGTACAGCGACATGAACCCGGCCGTCATCACCTGCGCCATGACGGCGTTCGCGCCGAGTGAGAAGTCGAAATACCCCGACACGAGCGGGAACAGTGCCGCGATCGAGATGAGCGCGATGACGGCCTGACTGCCGAGGATCACGTTGAGGTTGTTGAGCGTCGGGAACGCCGCGGCCGACAGCGGGAAGAAGGAGAAGAAGATGTAGACGAGCACCGTCAGGGCGGGCAGCGCGTAGTTCTCCAGCACGCGCAGCGGCGCGGGCGTCTGCTTCACCGGGATCGAGACCGTCGCCGTCGTCGGCGGGGCTTGCGTATCGGTCATGAGGTGGGCTCCTCGGAGGTGTTCGGGGCATCGGGAACGGTCTTCTCGCGCAGGACGAGACTGGTCAGTCCGTCGACGTCGAGCGCGCCGGCGGCGACTTCGTCGGAGATGCGGCCGCGGCTGAGCACCAGCGTGCGGTCGCAGAGGGCATGGATCTCGGCCAAGTCGCTCGAGGCGACGACGACGGCGCAGCCGTTCGCGGCCGCGCGGCGGATGCTGGCGTACAGGTCGGCGCGGCTCATGACGTCGACGCCCTGCGTCGGCTCGTCGAGCAGCAGCAGTTGCGGGTCGCGCTGCATCCAGCGCGCCATGACGACCTTCTGCTGGTTGCCGCCGGACATCGACGAGAACAGGGCCTCGGGCGAGGCCACCTTGACGCCGAACTCGGTGATGAGCTCGCGCGCGGTGTCGCGTTCGCGCCGGCGCGGCATGAAGCCGCGGGTCCAGTTCTCGGTGAGGGTCGCGAGGGCGAGGTTCTCAGTCACCGACTGATCCATGAAGGATGCCTCGTGCACGCGGTCCTCGGGGACCATCGCGACGCCGGCCTCCATGGCGGCGCCCACTTCGGCGGGAGCGTAGGGTGCGCCGTCGAGCGTCATCGTGCCTGACTCGGGGGCGTGCTCGCCGAAGATCATCTTGAGGATGCTGGAGCGGCCCGAGCCGACGAGGCCCGTGAGCCCGAGGATCTCGCCCTTGTGGACGGTGAAGTCGACGCCGCGCACGGGGCCGCCGCGCAGGCCCGTGACCGAGAAGACAGGGGTGCGCTCGACGTGTGCGGCGTCTCCCGTGGGGCGCAGCGCCTTGACGGCGCGGCCGGCCATGATCTCGATGAGCTCGTCTTCGGTGGGGGATGCCGCGGTGAGGACGCCCGCGACGCGGCCGTCGCGGTAGATCGTGAAGTCGTCGGAGACGGCGAGCACTTCGCGCAGGCGGTGGCTGACGATGAGCACCGTCTGGCCGGCTTCGGCGCGGCGACGCACGCGCTCGAGCAGCAGTTCCGATTCGTGTGCGGCCAGGCGCGCAGTCGGCTCATCGAGCACGAGGATCTGGCGCTGCGTGGCATCCTGCTCTTGCAATGCGCGCGCGATCGCGACCATCGTCTGGTCAGACGGGCGCAGCCGGCTGATCGGCACGCGCGGGTCGACATCGAGCTCGTACTCTTCGAGCAGGCGCGTGACGCGGGTGCGCAGGCCCCTCCAGTCGATGCCGGGTCCGTGCATCGGGTAGCCGGAGTCGAGGGCGAAGTTCTCCTCGATCGAGAGGTCGTCGAACAGGCCCAGGTCTTGGTGCACGAACCGCAGGCCGGCCTGCTGGGCCGTCGCCGGCGAGTAGGTGCCGAGGTCGTAGGCCGTGCCGAAGATCTCGAGGTCTCCGGCATCGGCGGGGTAGACGCCCGCGAGGATCTTGATCGTCGTCGACTTGCCCGAGCCGTTGCCGCCGAGCAGGGCGTGCACGGTGCCCGACCGCACCTGCAGCGACGCGTTGTTGAGCGCGCGCGTGCCGGCGAAGTCCTTGTCGAGGTGCGTGACGTCGATCGCGAGGGTGGTGCCGGGAGCGGCAGAGGTGTCCTCTGCCGCCCCCGGGGTCAGTGGAATGCTCACTTGCCCCACGATTCGAGGAACTTGCTCTTCCAGTCGATCGAGCCGTCGTACGGGCCCGAGGCGGGCATGTTGTTGTCGGCGTCGACCGCCTGCAGCGACTGACCGATGTAGGCGGGGTCCTCACCGGCGAGCACGCGGATCGCGGTGTCGACCGAGCCCCACGCCTCCCAGGTCTGCGCCTGGCCGATCGTCGCCGTGATGCCCGGCTGGCCCGCGCGGATCATGTCGAGCGCCGCCTCAGAGCCGAAGCCGCCGACCGTGATGACCTTGTCGGCGAGGCCGGCCTGGTCGATTGCCGCGGCGAGCCCGTTGACGAGGTACGCGTCGGTCGGGACGACGAGCGAGTTGATCGTGCTGTCGGCGAGCAGTGCGCTCGTGACCTTCTGGATGTACGAGCCGTCGGCGCTCTCGGTGTCGGAGACGTCGATGACGGTCGCGACCTCGCCGCCGCCGAGGGCGGCCAGCTCGTCGGTGTACGCGCCGGTGACCAGCTCGCCCCACGGGTTGCTCGTCAGGTTGATGACGAGGGTCTTGGGCTCACCGTTGGTCTTGCCGAACGTGTAGTCGGCCTGCAGCTTGCCGATCGCGTGGAACGGTGTCGGCACGGGCGGGTCGGCCAGCCACAGCCGCTCCGAGTCCCATTCCTGCGGGTCGCAGTCGTCGAGGCCACCGCCGCCGACGATCGTGACGCCGGCATCCTTGGCCTCGGTGAAGGCGGCGGCTGCCGCACTGCAGCTGATGCCGACGGGCACGAGCACGTCGGCGCCGCCGGCGACCGCCTGACGGATCGCGGTCGCGAAGCCCTCGGGGCTCAGCTTGCCGTCGACGATTGTGGCGTTCCAGCCGGCCGTCTCTGCGGCATCCTTCATCGCCGCTGCCGGTGCCGCACACGTCGCGTTCGACTCGCCGCACGACATGACGTAGAAGTTCAGGCCTGCTTCGGGCGTGACCGACGCGAGGTCGTCGAGGCCTCCACCGATGCCTTCGTAGGCGGCGTCGAGCGCGGCCTGCGCTTCGGCGCTGAGGGTCGACGATGCGTCGTCGGTGGCGGCGGGCTCGTCGGCGTCGGTCGTGCACGCGCTCAGCGCGACGGCGAGCGCGACGACGGCCGTCGCGATCGCGAGTTTCTTCGGTGATCTCACGGGACACTCCTGCTGTGTCAGGAGACGAAAGCCCATTGCGTGGCTTCTTCGCCTCTGTCGGGTTGCTGGCCACCATGCCAGTGCCCTCATCACACCAGGGCACGACGCGATCGGGAACGCACGGCCGTCGATAACTGGCATCGGGCGACCGCATGTCGTATCCGACGTGCCGCAGTGATGAGAACTCTCTCATAACCGCGGTCGATGCATCCCATCGATGACAGCTATCTCCGATCCGCTGTTCTGGTGCCGGGCGGTGCGCTGTTTCACTGGCCGCGCCGTGACGACGACGTTCCGGCATCCGATCGAAGGAGAAGCCAATGAAGACACCCTCGAATCCGCGCCGGGTGACGCCCCGGCGCATCGCCGGCGGCGCGACGGCGTTCGCGCTCGCGGCGACGATGTGCCTCGGCGGGACGGCCGCGGCCAACGCGACCGTCTCGGCCGGAGTGCTCAGCACCGGCAACGGCAACGCGTCGCAGGCAGGTAACTCGCTCGTCGTCGCGTCGGGTCAGACCGCCGTGATCACCAAGACGACGAAGCTCAACGCGCTGACGATCCAGGCGGGCGGCGCCCTCGTCGCCCCCGACGGGTACACCCTCACCCTCACCGTCAACGGCGTCGAGACCGGCCAGAAGATCACCGCGACCGGCGCCCTCGAGACCGCGATCGTCGCGGGCACCTACCGGGGCAACGTCGTGCTGACGGTCGTCGAGGCGACACCCGTGGTCTTCGACTCGCTCGAGTACCAGTTCCGCCAGGCGCTCTACGTCGACGGTGATGGGGTGGATGCCGCGAAGTCGGTCGCTGCTGCCATGAACGGCAAGGCCGACGCCACGGTCGCGAAGAACGTCAAGATCACCTCGACCGGCGAGGCATTCAACGGCATTTACGTCGTCGACGCCGACTACACGCTCGTGAACCCGCAGCTCACCCTGAGTGGCAACGGCCGCAGCGACTTCGCCGGCATGGGCGCGGGCATCATCGGCTCGGGTGCCGACACGACGCTCGTCGTCGACGGTGCGAAGATCGACAGCACGGGCGTGACTCGCCCCGCGATCATCGCCGCCGACGGCGCGAACGTCATCGTCAAGAACTCGACGATCACGACGCGCGACGGCATCCTTCCCTCGGACTACGCGTCGTCGGTGAACCTGTCGTTCATGCAGGATGCCCCGTGGATGCTCGGCATCTCGGGCAACAACCGCTCCACGAACGTGCTCGGCGAGAACACGCAGGCGACCTACATCTCCTCGTCGATCACGAGCGAGAACTGGGGTGCGCTGTCGGTCGACAGCGGCCAGAACATGAAGCTGTCGGCGATCAACTCCTCCGTCGCCAACAGCGGCGACGACGGCTACGGCACGTACGTCATCGGCAATGCCGACGAGACCTTCCTCGGCGCGGATTTCGATGTCGCGACGTACGCGACGATCGTCACCGGCGGCTCGGTGGCGTACGGCGACAGCACGAAGGCAGCCGTCTCGGCGCTCAACACCGAGCTCGGCCTGGGCCTGACCGCGAAGGAACTCTCGCAGCTCGCGGTGCGCTCGACCACGATCGACTCCGACCGGTTCGGCGTCATGTGGCACGGGTCGGGTTCGGTCGACATCTCCGGCAAGACGAAGGTGTCCACCGACGAGACGGTGTTCCTGAACAAGGGGCAGCAGGCGACGGTGACGGTCGACGGGTCGGACGGCGCGAAGATCACGACCGACAGCGGCGTGCTGTACCAGCTGATGGACAACGACGACCCGGGCCCCGACTTCGCGAACGGCATGCTCAACACGGGCGTGTACACCGAGCCGACCGCCGCCGTCGTCAAGAACGCGTCGTTCGACGTGTCGGCGGTGCACACGACGGATGCCGTGACGACCTTCACTGACATCGCGCTCACCGGCGACCTGTACAACGCGTTCCGCGGCGACATCGCCGGTATGGGGCCCGCCCAGCCGCGCAACCTCGTCGTGAACCTCGACGGGACGAGCCTGAAGGGCGTCATCTCGGCGTCGACCGCGACGCACCACCAGTCGACCATCACGTCGGCCGACTACCGCGAGCTCGGCGTCGTCGACAACACGGCCGGTGCCGTCGTCAACAACGGCGTCATCGTGTCTCTGACCGGCAAGTCCACGTGGACCGTCACGGGCACGTCGTACCTCTCGAGCCTCACGGTCGAGGCGGGCTCGAAGCTCGTCGGCGCGAACGGCAAGGCCGCGACCGTCACGGTCGACGGCGTCGTGACGACGCCCGTCGCCGGCGTCACCTACACGGGAGCGATCACCGTCACCCGCTGACGTGGGTTGGGGGAGGGGCGTCCGGGCGGGCGCCCCTCCTTGACGTGCGTGGGCGCGGGCGCGCACGGTGCGCGGGCGGATGAGTCGGCGCGGGCGGATGCCCGCGGGCGCTGCCGCAGGCGCGCGGCCGTGACCTAGACCCGGCTCTCGCCGCCGTCGACGAGCAGCGTCTGCCCCGTCACGAAGCCCGCGTCGGGCGAGACGAGGTAGGCGACGGCCGCCGCGATGTCGTCGGCCTGGCCCGCGCGGCCGATCGCCTGCCGACTCTGCACAAGGGCGAAGTGCTCCGCCGGGATGTTCCGCACGGCGTTCTCGGTCGCGGTGAGGCCGGGCGCGACCGCGTTGACGGTGATGCCGTCCGGGCCGAGCTCGGTCGACAGGCCGCGGGCGAGGCCCGTCAGCGCGCCCTTCGTCGCGATGTAGTGACTCATGCCCGCGGGCGGTTGGAAGTACGACGATGACGTCACGAGCACGATCCGCCCCCACCCCGCCGCGCGCAGATCCGGAACGGCGGCCTGCAGCAGATGGAACGCGCCGTCGACGTTGACGCGGAAGCTGCGATCCCAATCGGCGGGGTCGAGCTCAGTGAACGGTGCCATGTGCTGGAACGCCGCGGCGTGCACGACGACCCCGAGCTGCCCGAGGGTGCGCGCCGCGCCGACCGCGCCGGCGATTTGCGCCGGTTCGGCGAGGTCGCACACGATGTCGAGCACGCCCTCGCGGGGCTCATCGGGAGTTGCGAGATCCAGGCTCGCGACGGGGTGTCCGGCCGCGCGCAGGCGCGAGACGATCGCGGCGCCGATGCCTAGGGCGCCGCCGGTGACGATTGCCGTGGAGTGTTCAATCGGAGGCAACGGTTCCTCCATCGACGATGATCGTCTGGCCGCTGACGAAGGCGCCGGCGGGCGAGGCGAGCCAGACGACGGCGCCGGCGACCTCGGCCGTTGTGCCGAAGCGGCGCAGCGGCGTCTTGGCGAGGCGCGTGGCCGCGGCATCCGGGCTTCCCGTGATCGGTGTCGCGAACTCGGTCGCGATGACGCCGGGGGCGAGCGCGTTGGCGCGGATGCCGCGCGGCCCCCACTGCGCCGCGAGGTTGCGCGCGAGCTGCGCGTTCGCCGCCTTCGTGATGCCGTAGCCGCCGATGACGCGATTGCCGCGCACGGCCGACAGGCTCGACATCACGAGGAACAGTCCGCCGCCGGCATCCACCATCGCGGGTAGCGCCGCATCGGCGAGGCGCAGCACCGACCGCACGTGCAGATCGAACATGCGGTCCAGGCGCGCGAGCGACTCTTCCGACCCGATCGCGTCCAGATCGTCGTCGAGCGCGAACCCGGCGTTGGCGAACACCGTGTCGAGACGGCCCCAGCGCGACATCGCGAGATCGACGAGGGATGCCGGTGCGGTGGCATCCGTCAGATCGCACTCGACGCCGACCACCTCGAGTCCGGCGGCGGCCAGTGGCGCCGCCGCTCCGGCCGCATCACCGAGCCCCGCGAGCACGACGCGCGACCCGGCGCGCGCGAGCGCTTCGGCCGACGCGAGCCCGATCCCGCTCGTGGCACCCGTGACGATCGCGACCTGGCCCTTGAGGCCGAAGAGCGCCTGCGGCGCGAGGGGTGACGCCGCGACAGGCTCGGGGACCGCGGTCACCGCGGCGACGCCTCGAGCTCCCAGTGGTTGATGTTGAGTCGGTCGGGGTCGGCGGCGAGATACCGGTGGAAACGGCCCTCGGGGTCGCGATCGGCGATGATCTGCTGCAGGCGTGCCCAGTTCTCGGGTGCCATGAACGCGAGCTGACGGTTGGTGAAGTCCGAGTCGCCGAGGTACTGACCGGCTGTGACGGGCTCGGCATGGGCGAAGACCTCGTCGACCCACGCGCGGTTGCGCGCGAAGTCTGCCGGGTCTTCGTACACGGTGTAGGCGGCGACGTAGGCGTCGGTGTGCAGCGAGAACGCCATGTCGGGCAGCGGGCGCCGCGGCGCGTTGCTCATCCAGATCGCGAAGCCGCGCTCGGTCGGGTTCGTCGTGAACAGGGGACGGATGCCCTCGACCATCGCGGCCACGCCCTCGGGCGTGTTCTCGCCGTCGATCCAGGCGTTGTCGCAGATGTACTGCCAGTGCTCCGGGTTCTGCAGCTCCTGCTGCGCGCGCTGCTCGGCGAGGGTCGTCGGCGCGGCATCCTGCACGAACACGGCGCGGTCGATGACGGGACTCGTCCGGAACTCGGCGAGGGATGCCCGGGCGTGCTCCTCGTCGTCGCCGAACGCGAGCGCCGTCACGAGCAGCAGACGCCGCTCGGTGCCGTCGGGCAGGGGAGCGGGCGTCGACACGCACACGATCTCGACGTTGTCGGGCACGCGGTGGTGCGCGTCGTACATCCACGTCATGACGTCGGTGAAGTCGTCGAGCTCGTACCCGTGCACGGTGTGCGCGAGCGCGCCGAACTTCGGCCGCGTCGCGAGGTGGAACCGCACGACGATGCCGGGGAACGTCGGCCCCGCGCCGCGCGCGGCCCAATACAGGTCGGAGTTCTGTTCGGCGTCGGCGCGCACCAGCTCGCCGTCGGCGGTGACGACGTCGACCGCGACGACCGACTCGGCCGCCCAGCCCCAGCCGCGCTGGTTCCAGCCCTGGCCGCCCTGCAGCAGGAAGCCACCGATGCCGACCGACGGGCAGTGGCCGCCGTTGAAGAACCGGCCGCGCTCTTCGAGATACGGCGACAGCTCGTCGCCGCCCTTGGTCGCGGGGCCTGCCGACACGATACCGGTCGCCTCGTCGTACGCGATGTCGCGCAGGGCGCCGAGGTCGATCAGCAGACCGCCGTCGCGCACGCTCCACGCGGCCCAGGCGTGGCCGCCCGAGCGCACCGCGACGGTCCAGCTCTGCGCCTTCGCGAGGCGCACACCCTTCGCGACGTCGTCGACGGATGCCGCGATCAGCACGGCATCCGGCTGGCGGTCGGGGCGGCGCCCGTTGAACACGCGGCCGACGCGCGCGTCCTCCCAGTCGGCGTCGGCGGGCAGCACGAGGCGGCCATCGAAAGCGGGGGCATCCAGGGTCATCGTCGAACTCCGTCGTTCATGTCGGGTCACGGGACGCGACCGTGCGCCCGTTGTCTCGACAGTAGGCAACGGATGCCGCGCCGTGAACGCCGCGCGGGGGATACCAGTCATCGGCGCCCGCGTCGCGCGGTCATGCGCCGCCGCGGGTCAGCCCAGGACCGAGCCGCCGCCGTCGACGACGAGGTTGACGCCCGTGATCCAGCTCGCTTCGTCGGAGGCGAGGAAGATCGCGGCGTTCACGATGTCGCTCGGGCGGCCGATGCGGCGCATCGGGATGCGGTCCCACGTCTCCTGCAGGGGTGCGGGCGGGGCATCCACCAAGAACTGCGTCGCCTCGGTCGCGATGAACCCGGGTGAGATGCAGACGGCACGGATGCCGAAGGGTCCGCCTTCGACGGCGAGCTGCTGCGTCAGGTTGATGACGCCGCCCTTCGCGGCCCCGTGCACGTTCTGCGGGATGAACTCGACGCCGCGGATGCCGGCGATCGAGCCGATGTTGATGATCACGCCGCCGCGCTTCTTGAGGTGCTGCCAGGCGTGGTGCACGGCGTAGTAGACGATGTTCAGTTCGAGGTTGATGTTGCGCTGCCAGTCTTCGATGGGCAACTCGTCGATCGTGCGGAACGGTGCCTGCCAGCCGGCGTTGTTGTAGAGGATGTCGATCCCGCCGTAGGTCGCGACAGCATCGCTGATCCAGGTCGCGACCTGTGCGGGATCGCCCGCGTCGACTGGCCCGAACCCGGTGATCTCGCCGCCGGCTTCGCGGACGAGTCGGACGGTCTCTGCCAGCGCCTCGGCGTTCAGGTCGCAGCCGACGACCTTGGCGCCTTCCGCGGCGAACTGCTTCGCCGCCTGGCGGCCCATGCCGGCCCCGATGCCGGTGATCAGGGCGACCTTGCCCTCGAGTCGTGCCATGGTGGGCTCCTTTACCCTCATCCCACACGGTACGGCCACCCGCGGCTCGGTCGGACCACGCATCGCGCATACCAGGCATCACCGGGCGGCACCGACATAGCCGCACTGGGTAGCATGCCGCCATGGGCACCGGCGGCTATGACCTCAACCTGCTGATCCCGCTGCGGGCGCTGCTGGAAGAAGCCAACCTCACCCGGGCGGGCCAGCGGGTGCAGCTGGGGCAGTCGTCAATGAGCTCAGCGCTTGCGCGATTGCGCGTCGTGTTCAACGACGAGCTGCTCGTGCGCGTCGGCCGCGACTACGAGTTGACGCCGTTCGCGAAGGTGCTGCTGCCGCAGGTGCAGACGACCGTGCCGCTGCTCGAGCGCGTCCTCTCCGACGAGACCGCGTTCGATCCGGCATCCGCCCGGCGCACGCTCTCGATCATGCTGACCGACTACGGCATCATGCGGTTGCACGGGGCGATCGCGCAGGTGCTCGCGCAGGCGCCCGGCATCCAGGTCGAGTTCGTCGCGTTGCCCGAGCGGCCCATGGACAGCGAGCGCGATCTCGTGACGCACGACTTCGTCGTGACGGTGCCGGGGATCGGCATCGACGGCACGCACGTGCCCCTGCTCGAAGACGATTACGTCTGCCTCGTAGACGCCGACAACCCCGCGCTCGTCGACGGGCAGCTCTCGCTCGAGGCCTTCGTCGCGCTGCCGCAGGCGGTCGCGCAGTTCGGCCGACACCACTTCACGCCCGCCGACCGCCGCCTGCGCGAGCTCGACATCGACCGGCGCGAACCGCGCGTGACGACCTCTTCGTTCCTGCCGCTGCCGTCCGTCGTCGCCGGCACCGACCTCGTCGCCGTCGTGCCGCGCGAGCTCGCCCGCACCCTCGGACCGCTTACCGGCACCGTCGGGGCGGATGCCCCGTTCGGCTCGGTCGAGATCGCGCTCAAGCTGTGGTGGCATCCGAGTCACGACTCCGACCCCGTGCACACTTGGTTCCGCGAGCACCTCATCGCCGCGCTGAACTGATCCGGGGGCCCAGGCCCCCGGACCTGGCGCCTCAGCTCTGGTACCCGAGCTTGTCGAGGGGCCACCGACGCTCCTCACCGCGATAGAAGGCATCGCTCCCGCGATGTTCCCGCCCGCCCGCCGGAGCCGTACCGTCGGATCACACGCAGACCCAGCAGCGAAGGAGCGCATCGGGATGCCGGATCCGTCCTTCCTCATCGTGGGGGCCAGCCCCGCGGCATCCGCCCTCGCGTCTGCGCTCGCGCGCCACGGCGCCGAGGTCGCCCTCATTGAGTCCGGCTCGACGTGGCCCGATCCCGATGCGGCGGCCGCGCTCGCGGCGCAGGGCGTCGAGCTGCGCGCGGGCCTGGGCCTCGTCGGCACGCTTGACGTCGGCTCGCACGTCGAGGCCGAGCTCAGCGACGGGCACGTCGAGAACTACGACGGCGTCGTGCTCGCCGGGCCCCGGCTCGGTGACGACCGGGCGCCGCTCGGTGGCCGCGTCGTCGCGCTGGATGCCACCGACGTCACAGGCCTCGCCGCGCGTCTGCTGCGCGTCGGCTGACTGCGGCTACGCTTCGTCGGTCGACCGCGGCTACGCCTCGCCGGCGAACTCGACGCGCTCGGCGACCGTCCGGAGGATACCGAGCAGCCAGCTCACCGCCGGGTCGCCCGTGCGCGACGGATGCCAGTACGCCGCTTCGACCAGCACCGGCAGCGCGATCGGGATCGTCGCCGTGACGAGGTCGAGCTCGTCGGCGTACAGCGCCGCGACGCGCTCGGGCACGAACCCGAACATGTCGGTGCCGGCGACCGCCCACGGCACCGGCAGGAACCCGGGCACCGTGCGCGCGGTGCGCGGCAGCACGCCCGCGGCCGACAGTGCGTCATCGGCGAACATGACGACGCCGTCGGCGAAGACGACCTGCACGTACGGCAGATCGGAGAGGTCGGCGGCGCTGAGCGCACCGTCCTGCAGTCGGGGGTGCCCGCGGCGCACGATGCAGACCATCGTGTCGGAGAACAGCGCCTGATGCTTGCCGGGCACCTCGCGCGCGGCCGACGCGATCACGATGTCTTCACGCAGCAGGTCGATCGGCTCGAGCGCGTTCATCGGCGCGAACTCGACCGAGGCGTGCGGCGCCTCCTGCTCGAGGATCTCCATCAGTGGCGCCGTCATGAACGCGAGCGCATAGTCGGATGCCGTGAACCGGAACCGCCGCGTCGTCGTGAGCGGGTCGAACATCGGCCGCACGCCGAGGGTGCGGCCGATCTCCTCCATCGCCTGCCGCACGATCGGCTGCAGCGCGGCGCCGCGCTCGGTGAGCTCGGACGTGCGCCCACTGCGGATCAGGAGCGGGTCATCCAGCATCCGGCGCAGTTTGGTCGCGGCACTCGACACGGCCGGCTGGGTCATCCCGATCGTCTCACCGGCGCGCGTCAGATTGCGCTCGGTGAGGATCGCATCGAGCACCACGAGCAGGTTCAGGTCGATGCCGCGGAGGTCGTCCATGACGCCTCCGAGCCTATCGGGCGCGGAGGACGTCACCGCCGTCACAGCCGGTCGTCGCCGTACGTACGCCGCGCGGGCGGCACAGTGTGGCCGGGGCTACGGGTCTCCACGATCCGGTTCGAGATCGAGCCGAGGCCCTGCACTGTCATCGTGACGACGTCGCCCACCTGCAGCGGCGGGATGACCAGCTCGCCCCCGGCGCGCGCCCAGCGCTCGCTGAGCGCACCCTGCGACGCGGTACCGGTCGCGAGCACGTCGCCGCGACCCACCCAGGCGTCACGCGACGCGTGCACGAGCATCTCCTCGAACGACCACGACATGTTGCGCAGGTTGTCGGTGCCGACGACCTCGCCGTTGATCGCGACCGACATGTCCAGCGCGTAGCGGTCGCCCTCGCGGTACTGCTCGAGCTCATCGGGCGTCGTCAGCCACGGGCCGAGCGTGTTGGCGAAGTCCTTGCCCTTGGAGGGGCCGAGGCCGACGCTCATCTCGTTGCGCTGGATGTCGCGGGCCGACCAGTCGTTGAGCAGGCAGAACCCGGCGATGTGCTGAGCGGCATCCTCGATCGCGACATCGCGCACCGTGTTCTTCACGATCATCGCGACCTCGAGCTCGAAGTCGAGCCGCTGCGTGAACGGCGGCATGGGGATGTCGGCACCGGTCGGCACGACCGACCACGGGTTCATGAACAGGAACGCGGGCGCCTCGTACCACGCCGGCGGCACCTGGCCGTTGCCGCCCTCGGTCTTCTTCATGCCGGCGATGTGCGCCTCGAACACGAGGAAGTCGCGCATCGCGCGCGGCTCGACCGGCACGGCGAACGTGGCATCCTCGACCGGCAGCTTCTGGTAGCGCCCGCCGCGCACGTCGAGGTCGCGCTTGACGTCCTCCGGCATGGTCAGCAGGTCGAGGATCTCGGGGTCGCCCGGCACATCCTGCAGCCGGCCGTGCTGGACGCGGCCGGTGTGGACGATGCCGTTCGGCCCGACGTAGCGCGCGTACTGCGCCACGTCAGAAGTCCAGGGTCTCGGAGAAGTCCCGCTGGCGCGTCTCGAGGGCCGGAATCGCCTGGCCGAGCGCCCACTGCTCGAAGTGCGGGTAGGTGCCGTGCGCCTTGAAGGCGGCCTCGTCGGTGTACACCTCGAAGATGCGGAACACGTTCGGCTCACCGGGCACCTGGTGGGCCTGGTAGTAGAGGTTGCCGGGCTCTTCGCGCGAAGCGGGTGAGAGCTTCTCGAGGGCGTCGCGGACGGTCTCCTCCTCACCGGGCTTGGCGGTCCAGGTGGCGCTGCAGACGAATGCCATGGTCTTTCCTTTCGTGGGTTGGTCTGGTCGCTCAGGGGTGGTCTGGGTGGTGTGGTCGTGCGGTCAGTTGTCGAAGATGGCGACGGCGCGGGTCCAGCCGGCCGAGGCGCCGCGCACCTTGGTCGGGAAGCACGCGACCGTGAAGCCGAAGGCGGGGATCTCGTCGAGGTGCTGGAGCTTCTCGATCTGGCAGTAGCCGACCTCGGCGCCGGCCTTGTGGCCCTCCCACACGATCGAGGGGTCGCCGGTCTGCTCGAACTGCGCGCGGTTGATGCTCACCGGGATGTCCCAGCCCCAGGCATCCGTGCCGACGACGCGCACGCCCTTGCCGGTCAGGTGCAGCGTCGCTTCGCGGCCGAAGCCGATGCCGGTGTCGATGTAGTCGTCGCGGCCGTACGCGTCGGAGGCGATCGTGTGCGCGAGGACGATGTCGAACGGCTGCAGCTCGTAGCCGATGCGATCGAGCTCGGCGTCGATGTCGGCGGGCGTCACGAGGTGCCCGTTGGGCAGGTGGCGGAGGTCAAGCTTGACGCCCGGGCGGAAGAACCAGTCGAGCGGGACTTCGTCGATCGTCCAGGCGCGCTCGCCGCCGTTCATCGTCGGGTGGTAGTGCCACGGGGCATCCACATGGGTCCCCGCATGCGTCGTGATCGTGACGGTCTCGGCCGCAAGACCCTGGCCGTCGAGCAGCTGATCGGGACGGATGCCGTACATGGCATACATGTCCTGCAGGCCGCCCTGGTGATCCTTGTACTCGATCTTCGGCCGGAGGAAGGGCGGGTCGACCGGCACCACGTCATCCAGTGGCATGGACAGGTCGACGATCCGCATGGCAACTCCTTCGTGTGCGGCTCCATCCTGTGCTGGATGCGCAATCGGCAACACCCGCGCCCGCGCATAGCTGGCATCGGCGGGGCGGTGGGGTGGGGTCGGGGGTGGGGCTGTGTGTGGGTGGTGGTGGGCTCGCTCGCGCGTGAAGTTGGCGCGTTGCGCGGGTATGGCGGGGTGGATGCCGCGGGTTGCGCCAACTTGGCGCGCGGCCGGGCTGGGGTTTGCCTCGAAGTTGGCGCGTCGCGTGGGTATGGCGGGGTGGATGCCGCGGGTTGCGCCAACTTCGCGCGCGGCGCGCGGCGGCCGTGCGGGGGTTGATCTGGAAATTGGCGCGTTGCGCGGGTATGGCGGGGTGGATGCCGCGTGTTGCGCCAACTTCGCACGGCGCGTGACGGCCGCGCTGGGGTTCGCCTGGAAGTTGGCGCGTTGCGCGGGTATGGCGGGGTGGATGCCGCGGGTTGCGCCAACTTCGCGCGCGGCGCGCGGCGCGACCAGGCTGCGCGAGCCACCACCCTCAGGGCTTCCAGCCGCGGCGCAGCAGGGCCGCACGCACGATCGCGACATCGCGGCCGCGGTCGGGGCGGATGTGGCTCGACGTGAGCCGGACAGGCTCCCAGTCGACCGCGGCGTAGGCGGCGTACTTCTCGATGTCGCGGTTCCACTGCTGTCGTGTGACGCGGTGGTGATCGCCCTCGATCTCGACAGCGAGGCGATACTGCGGGAAGGCCCCGTCGCTGATCCCGAGCAGAATGCCACGTGCATCGCGCACCTCGACGTCGAGTTCGGGCTCGGGCAGGCCCGTGCCGCGCAGGTTCTCGCGCCAGTCGGTCTCGAGCAGCGACATGCTGTGCGGGCTGATGCGGGGGAGCGCGGCGCGCAGCTTGGCCGCACCGCGGCGGCCGCCCGCCTCGATCGCGGCGCGCAACTGAGCCGGCGTCGCGAGCTGCAGTTCGGGACGGCGGATGCCGCGGTCATCGCGGGGGATGCGCACCATCGCGTCGCCCATCTTGACGAGGTCGCGCTCGCTGAGATCACGTGCGAGCAGCGCCCACACCGTCGCGGGCGTCGCGACGCGGATGCCCTCGACCGTGGTCGTGTGCGCGAGACCCGGCTGCACCTGCAGCGAGCGGATGCCCGGCCGGCGAAGCGCCCGGTGCGGGGCGAAGACCGCCACCTCGAGGTCTGCATCCTGGGCCGCGCGCGCGTCGAGCAGGGGCAGTCCCTGGATGGCGAGGGCTGTGCAGCCGATGTAGAACGCGTGCTGCGGTAGCAGCAGGGCATGAGCTCGCACGCGCTCGAGGATCGCGGCGCGCGCGACCTCGTCCATCGGGTAGGGACCCTCCGCGTGGGGCTGCGCGTCAGACACAGCCCGCTGGCGCACCCCGCGGAACGGCGACGCGAGATCTGCGGCGCGCAGGCGCCCCTCGGTGACGCCGGCGGCCCGAGCCGCGCCGACGCGGAAGACGGGGCCGAGCTTGTCGTCAAGCGGGGCGGGCGGACGTGGCATCCCTTCACTGTGGATGCCGCGTGCGCGCCGTGGGCGCCGAATCCCCAGATCTGTGGACAGTTCTGCGAAGTCGCGCCCTGTGGAGAAGATGTGTCCGCCCCGAAGTTGGCGCAACACGCGGGAACCCCGCGAGGGTAACCGCGTGTCGCGCCAACTTCGCGCCCGCGCCCGCGCCCGCGCCCGCGATCAGCCCAGCCAAGCCCAGCCAGCCCAGCCAGCCCAGCTCAGCCAGCCCACTCCCACTCAGGCGGGGTTGCGCCCCACGAAGAACTCGCGGAACGGGTCCATGCTCGGCTCGAACCCCGAGTCGAGCAGGCCCTTGCGCAGCTGGTTCATCTGCGGGTCGTGGATGCGCTGCGTGGGCAGCCGCAACGGCCCGCCGTTGTAGCCGCGCAGCCAGCCCTGGAACTTCCACGCCTGCCGGTCGATGAAGAACCCGCCGTGCAGCTGGGCGGCCACCGCCCCCTTTGCCTTGCGGGCGGGGTGCATCTGCCAGTACAGGTCGGTCACCTCGTCGAAACGCTCGGCGCGCAGCAGCTCCATCGCGTGCGGGATCGTCGGGCCCCAGAACTCGTGGTCGCTCGTCGCAGATAGCTGAATCGGCATGAGCTGACCGAGGGTCAGCAGGTCGCCCTCGATGGGGCACGAGATGACGACCTCGTCACCGAACTTCCGGTACGCCTCGATCGTGCCCATGACGCTCGGCGCACCGCCCTCGGCCTTGATGACGGCGATGTTGGGGATGTCGTCCAGCATCCGCCGCAGCAGTCGCGCCGGGATGTCGGACGGGTGGATGCGCGAGCTGAATCCCCACAGGAACATCGGGAAGACGATCACCGCGAGGTTCGTCGCGTCGCACACCGCCTTCGTGTAGTCGTAGATCTCCTGCTCGGACTCGGGGTAGAAGTTCGGCGGGTAGCTCAGCAGCACGAGCTCGGCGCCCGCGGCCTCGGCGCCGCGCACGGCGGCGATGTTCTCGTCGAGAGTCGGCCAGCTCGCGTGGTGGGTGACGACGAGCTCGCCGCGTGCTTCGTCCACCATGATCTCGAGGAACTCGAGATATTCCGGAAGCGTGATATTCACCTCCGAGACCCCGAGCGTGCCGACGAATCCGTGCTGCTTCGCGAGGCGGATGTCATGTCGGATGCCTGCTTCGTTCAGCCGCGTCAGGTCGTTCGTGAACGAGGGGATCGTGCAGTTGATCGCCCCGACGAGGCGCTCGCGCGCCCAATCGCGGGCTTCGGACTTGGTGTACTCGGCCATGAGTGCTCCTACTTTCGGATGGTGAGGATGCCGACGGGCAGGGGCGTTCCGACGCCCTGCGCGACGGCGCGGTCGTACAGCTGCTCGGCCAGGACGATGTCTTGGAAGCCGCTGCCGGTGGATTTGTAGATCGCGATGCCGTCTGGCCGCGTGACGTCGCCGCCCAACAGCGCGTGCAGCGACACCGTGACGGCGTCCGGGTCGAACCCGGCGGCGCGCGCGGCGATGAGGTCGCCGCTGTCGTGCAGGACCTCGGCGACGGCATCCGCCACGATGAGCGCCGCGCGCCCGACGAGTGCGGCGTCGAGTTCGCGCTGGCTTCGCGTCGTCGACCCGATCGAGACGACGGTCGCGCCGGGCGCGACCCACTCGGCGAGGACGGTCGGGGACTCATCGCGTGACCGCGCGGCGCACAGCACGAGGTCGGCGCCGCGGACGGCCTCTTCGGCGCTCGCCGTCGCGGTGACCTCCAGACCGAGCTCGTCGCCGAGCTCGCGCGCGAACCGCTCCCGATTCGCGGGAGTCGGACTCGTCACGCGCACCTCCGTGATGCGGGCCACGCGCGATGCCGCCCGCAGCTGCGCCCGGGCTTCGAACCCGCTGCCCACGACCGCGACGCGCACCGGCCGATCCGGCAGCATCGCCGTCAGAGCCGCGGCCGCCGTGGCAGCGGTACGGATGCCCGTGATGCGATTGCCGTCGATGAGTGCCGCGAGGCGCGCGTCGTTCTGGTCGAACAGCGTGATCAGATAGCTCGCGAGCCCGTTGCGCAGCGACGCCGCGATGGTCTTCGACCCGGCGAACCGACCACCCGCCGGTGCCGCCGGCAGGATGCGCTGCCACCCGGCATCCGTCACCGCGACCGTGCGCTCGGGCGTGCGCGTCGGCTCGTCGGGGCGGGCGTAGGCCGCGCGCAGGGCCGCGATCGCGTCGTCCCAGTCGGCGAGGGCCGCGACGTCGGCGTCGGTCAGGAACAGCGTGGGCGGCTCGGCGCGGAATCCGGACTCGCTCATCGCGTCACCTCGACGCCGAAGTCGGCGAGAACATCGGCGAGGATGCCCGGGGGCACAGCGCCGGCGCGATCTGCGCCCGCGCCAGCGGCCGCGGTACCCGCGCCCGCGCCACCCGCGCCACTCCCGCCACCCACCCCACCGCGCATCGCGAGGTACGACTCGAGCAGGTGCGCGCGCGTCGCGGCGGCCGCCGCGCTGGCATCCCGTCGTCGGCACGCGTCGAGGATCTCGCGGTGGAAGTGCTCGGCAAGCGGAGCGCGCACGTCGAAGTGCAGGCGCATGCGGTCGGCCTCTGCCGCAAGCGTGCCGACGATCGCGCGAAGGTGGGGCGCGTCGGCGGCGGCGTAGATGATGTCGTGGAACCGGCGGTTGAGATCGTTGAAGACCCCGCGCGAGAAGTCGGGTTCGGCCGCGCGGGCGTCGAGCTCGTCGAGGATCGCCGCCATCTGGTCGAGGTCGTCGTCCGTCAGCCGCGGTACACCGAGTGTCGTCGCACGTCCCTCGAGGTCGATGCGCAGCGCCGTGACCTCTTCGAGTCGGTTCACGTCGATGCCCGCGACGACCGTGCCGCGATACGGCTGGCGCTGCACGAGCCCCGCCGCCTCGAGCTGCAGGATCGCTTCGCGCACGGGCGTGCGGCTGATGCCGAGGTCTGTCGCCAGCAGGGTGACGTCGATGCGCGCGCCGGGCGCGAGGTCACCCGACACGATGCGATCGCGGAGGATCCGGACGACGTCGTCGGTCATCCGACGGGGCGTGAGAGCGGTCATGACCCAAGGAATATCCAATATCCGATCTGTGAGCCACCCCTCCGGCGCCATGGCTGTCATCGGCGGCGACAATGGAAGGGGCAGGCCCGCGCGACGTACGCTCGCGGCGGGACCCCAACTCGATGAGGAGCATTCGCATGGCCATCGCGACGATCAATCCGTTCACGGGACAGACCGAGCAGGAGTTCGAGGCGCACTCCGAAGCGGAGGTCGACCGGCGCATCGCCGCCGCGCAGTCGGCGTTCGAGGCGCTGCGCCAGACGACGTTCGCGCAGCGCGCGGAGTGGATGCGGCGTGCCGCCGAGCTGCTCGAGGCCGACGCCGACGAGCTCGGCCGCCTCATCACGATCGAGATGGGCCGCCCGATCAAGGCCGCCCGCGCCGAGGTGCTCAAGTCGGCCAAGGGGCTGCGCTTCTACGCCGACCACGCGGAGGAGTTCCTTGCCCCCGAGGCCCTTGCCGACCCGTCGGCGGTCGGTGCCTCGCGAGCCGGCACGAGATATGCCCCGATCGGCATCGTCCTCGCCGTCATGCCGTGGAACTACCCGCTGTGGCAGGTGTTGCGCTTTGCTGGGCCCGCCCTCATGGCCGGCAACACGGGCCTGCTCAAGCACGCCTCGAACGTGCCGCAGGCAGCGATCTACCTCGACACGCTGTTCTCGCGCGCCGGGTTTCCCGAGGGTGCGTTCCACTCACTGCTCATCCCCGCGTCGCGCGTCGAGGCGGTGCTGCGCGATCCGCGCGTGAAGGCGACGACGCTCACGGGATCCGAGCCGGCGGGTCGTTCGCTCGCGTCGATCGCGGGCAGCGAGGTCAAGCACGTCGTGCTCGAGCTCGGCGGATCAGACCCGTTCGTCGTCATGCCGAGCGCGGATGTCGACCGCGCGGCATCCGTCGCCGTCACCGCACGAAACCAGAACAACGGACAGTCCTGCATCGCGGCCAAGCGCTTCATCGTGCACGCCGACGTCTACGACGAGTTCACGCGCCTGTTCAGCGAGCGCGTCGCGGCGCTGCAGGTCGGCGATCCGCTCGATGAGTCGACGGATGTCGGGCCCATCGCGACGGAGTCGGGGCGCGACGAGCTCGAGGGCCAGGTCGCGGATGCCGTCGCGAAAGGCGCGACGGTGCTCACCGGTGGGTTCTCGCCCGACCGCGACGGATGGTTCTACCAGCCGACGGTCCTCACCGGGATCACCCCCGAGATGCGGCTGCACCTCGAAGAGGCCTTCGGCCCCGTCGCGACGGTGTACCGCGTCGACTCGCGCGAAGAGGCCCTCGCGATCGCCAACGGCACGACGTTCGGCCTGTCGTCGGCGGTGTGGACGACGGATGCCGAGGAGGAGGAGTGGTTCACCGAGAACCTGGATGCCGGGGCCGTGTTCATTAACGGCATGACGGCCTCCTACCCCGAGCTCCCCTTCGGCGGCGTCAAGGACTCGGGCGTCGGGCGCGAGCTGGCAGCCGCAGGCATCCGCGAGTTCTGCAACCTCAAGACGGTGTGGCGGGCCTGAGCGCGCCTCGCGCTTCGCTCAAGTTGGCGCGACACGCGGGCACCCCTCTGGGGTATGCGCGTGTTGCGCCAACTTGGTGAGTGGGGGAGGGCCCTGAGTGGCAGCCCCAGATCGCCCGCCCGCTCAAGTTGGCGCGTGGCGCGGGTATTCCCCTAGGGTTCCCGCGGGTTGCGCCAACTTGGGTGAGTGGGGGATGCCCCGGGCGCGAGTCACCCGAGCCCGAGTGAGCCCGAGCCCGCGCGCGCTGGCTCAAGTTGGCGCGTGGCGCGGGTATCGCTATGGGGTAGCCGCGTGTTGCGCCAACTTGGTGAGTGGGCACTCGCGCGGGCCTGCCCAAGTTGGCGCGTGGCGCGGGTATCGCTCTGGGGTAGCCGCGTGCTGCGCCAACTTGGTGAGTGGGGCACTCGCGCGGCCTGCTCAAGTTGGCGCATGGCGCGGGTATGACCCTGGGGTTGCCGCGTGTTGCGCCAACTTCCTCACGAGCGAGGAGGGCAGCCCCGAGCGCACACCCTCAGGGCGTGACGACCACCTTGCCGGGGGCGTGCGAGCTCTCCAACGCAGTGAAGGCCGCGACGACCTCGTCGAGGGGGTAGGTCTCGGCGACCGGGTAGACGATCTCGCCCGCGGCGATCCGGCCCGCGAGCTTCTCGAGGTTCGCGGCTGTGCGCGCCGCGCGCTCGACGTTGTGTGCGCCGATCTCCTCGAGCGCGCCGTAGGCGGCGATCGCGACCATGCGGTCCGGCGCGACGCCGAGCGCGACACCCGCGTCGAGCGCGTCGCGGCCGTGGCAGTCGAACACCGCGGTCACCGTACCGAACGCCTGCAGGCGCGCCGCGAGGTCGTCGCCGTAGACGACCGGCTCGACGCCGACCGACCGCAGCAGCTCGTGATTGCGCGCGCTCGCCGTGCCGATCACGCGGGCGCCGGCGTGCACCGCGAGCTGCGCCGCGACGAAGCCGACAGCGCCCGCGGCGCCTCCCACGAGCACCGTGTCGCCGGCTCCGACCGGCAGGGTCGCAAGCACCGACACCGCCGTCAGTCCGGCGACGTGCAGTCCGCCGGCGACCTCAACGGGCAGTGTCGCGGGGCGACGGGCGAGGTCGGATGCCGCGGCGGTCACCCGCTCGGCGACTGCGCCGTTCGCGCGGCCCAGCACTTCATCGCCGACCGCGACGGGGGTGCCGTCGAAGTACACGGCGCCCGGGCCCGCGGCATCCACCGTCCCGGCGAAGTCGCCGCCGATGCGGCGCGGGAACGGCGCCTCCGACGGGATGAACCCGCTGCGCATCTTCGCGTCGAACGGGTTGAGGCCGGCGGCGTGCACGCGCACGCTCACCTTGCCGTCGCCCGGCGCGGCATCGGCCACCTCTGCGAGGTAGAGGACCTCGGGTCCACCGGTCGTGTCGTACAGCGCTGCGCGGGTCATCCGAACTCCTCTGGTAATCTCCATCCAACCACCGGCCTGGCGGCCGGGGCCTACTCGTGCCGTACGGCGATCTGGTCGGGCTCGAGCTGGATCGCCCAGCCCTCGATCGTGCCGGCGTTCTCGAACTCCTCGATCTGCAGGATCTGCCGACCCCGTTCTACGGTCGCGGTCATGGATGCCGTGACGAACGCGTACACGCACAGCCACGCCGACTCCTCATACGCGATGCCCTCCAGCACGAGGACGTTCGCGTCGACGACACCGCGGGCGTGCGCGGCCGCGCGCGGCGAGGTCGTCGTGATCGCCCGCGCGCCGTTGACCTTGTTGGCGGCGACGACGCCGGCGACCGCCTCGTCGACGACGAGCACGGCGAACGCGTCGGTGCCGGCATCCTGGTCGGTGACGACGGCCTGGCCGACGCGCACGGCGTAGATGGGGTAGTCATCGCCCGGGTCGAGCTGGTCGGCGCCGTGCCAGACGATGTCGAAGCCGGATGCCTCAGCACGTGACTGCAGCGCCCGGCCGAGCTCGTAGCCGCCGTGGTCGGCGGCGAAGTGGATGCGGGTCATGGTCTCGTCTCCTCGGGTAGCCGATGTCGGATGCCGGTCACACGGGAGGTGCGACGAACAGGCCCTTGTCGATGTCGTTGAACGACTCGCGGGCGACGAGCTCGCTCATCTCCTGCGCCGTGCCCCACTGGTCCTGCGTCGACAGGTGGCTGATGTCGTGCTTGTGCGCGACCCACGAGTCGTCATCGACCATCGCGAGCTCGGTCGTGTACTCGATCGTGTTGCCGGCCGGGTCGAGGAAGTACGCGAACGTGTTGTCGCCCGCGTTGTGGCGGCCCGGGCCCCAGATCATGCGGGTGCCCGCGCGCAGGATCTTGCCCGCGCCGCGCATCCACTCTTCGATGCCGCGCATCTCGAACGACAGGTGGTGCAGCGAGTGGTGCGGGCCCATCGCGACGGCGATCGAGTGGTGGTTCGAGTTGCAGCGCAGGAAGTGCATCATGTCGGTGCCGTCGGGCCGCACGAGCGAGTCGGAGATCGTGAAGTCGAGGTGGTCGATGTACCACTGCGCCGTGCGGTTCAGATCGGCCGAGTTGAACACCATGTGCGACAGCTTCACGGGGATCGGCTCGCGTTCGCGGATCTTGCGCGCCTCGCGCGTCTCGAACCCGGTCGCGAACTCGAGCACGCGCCCGTCGCCGTCGAACACGCGGAACCCGTACCCGCCGCTGAACCCCGTGAGCGCCTGCGGCTCGTGCACGAACTGCACGTCCTCGGCGTGCAGCTTCGCGGCGAGCGCGTCGACGTCAGCACGGCTGGCGACGGCGAAGCCGGCGAGATCGACACGCTTGTCATCGCGGCGCAGCCGCAGGATGAACGGCTCGGTCGAGCCCTCCGCCGCGAGGTAGGACAGGCCGTCCTCGGCGTGCACTTCGGTCAGGCCCCAGTGCTTCACGAAGAAGTCCCGCTCCTGCTCGAAGTTCGGCACGGCCAGTGCGCCGTATCGCAGATGGGAGACGAGTCGCTCAGTCATCATCGACCTTTCGTAGAGAGCCACGCACAGAGTGCGACGTGTCGAGAGTAGGTCGACTGGCGTCCGGTCGGCCATGGCCGGGCCGGATACCATGCATCTGTGGCCACCGGCGATCCCGATCTGAATCTGCTCGTGGCCCTGCGCGCCCTCCTCGAAGAGGCCAACGTGACGCGCGCCGGCGAGCGCATCGGGCTCGGCCAGTCGACGATGTCGGCGGCGCTGTCGCGCCTCCGCGTGCTGTTCCAGGACGAGCTGCTCGTGCGCGTCGGCCGCGATTACGCCCTCACGCCGCTCGCGCATCAGCTGCTGCCGCAGGTGCAGCTGACGCTGCCGCTGGTCGCGCAGGCACTGGGGCAGCAGCCCGAGTTCGACCCCGCGACCTCGACGCGCGCGTTCGGACTGCAGCTGTCGGACTTCGGCGCGATCGAGCTGCGGCCGCTGTTCACCCTCGCGCAGGCGGCGGCGCCAGGCATCCGCTTCGACTATCTGCGGTTGCCGAATGAACCGACGGATGCCGCGCACGATCTCCTCGCGCACGACTTCATCGTCGCGGCGCCCGGCATCGGGATCGACGCCGACAGCATGGAGCTGTTCCGCGACGACTACGTCGTCATCGCCGATCAGGGCCACCCCGGCATCCGGGACGGTGAGATCTCGCTCGACGCGTTCCTGGCGAGCCCTTACATCCGGTGCGACTTCGGCCGCGCACACGTGACACCCGTCGAGCGGTCGCTGCACGAGCTCGACCTGCACCCGCGCACGCGCGTGACGACCTCGACGCTGCTGTCGATCCCCCTGATCGTGCGGGGCACCGAACTGGTGGGACTCGTGCCGAGCCGGCTCGTGCAGCGCAGCGGCGGCGTCACCGGCACGGTCGCGCTACCGACGCCGTTCCCGAAGGTCGAGCTGATCCAGCGGATGTGGTGGCACCCCGCGCACGCCCACGACGACGGGCACACCTGGCTGCGCGGGCTCGTCGCCGAGCTGATCTCCGCGGGCGCCTTCGCCGCACGCTGATATGAGGTATGGCGTACGGCCGGTGGTGCGGCCGCGCGCGGACGCATAGCTTCGTCGGCAGGGAGCGATGACGCGCCCCGCAGAAACAGGAGACGAAGATGTCCGTTCGCAATGTCCTCATCGTCGGCGGAGGATTCACCGGCCTGACCACGGCGATCGCCCTCGCGCAGCGCGGCATCCAGGTCACGCTCGTCGAGAAGGTATCGGCGTGGGCCCGCGTCGGCCACGGCCTGACGATCCAGGGCAACGCCCTGCGGGTGTTCGCGCAGATCGGCGTCATCGACGACGTGCTCGCGGTCGGCCAGGCCGAGAACGGCGTGCGGCTGACGCTCGCCAACGGAGCCCTGCTCTCTGAGATGCAGACCCCGCGCACGGGCGGCGACGACCTGCCCGCGACGATCGGCGCACTGCGCCCCGACCTGCACGAGATCCTCGTCGCGAAGGCCGAGGCGCTCGGCGTCGAGATCCGCCTCGGACTCGAGCTGACCGCGTTCGAGACGCACGGCGACACCGCGACCTCGACGCTGTCGGACGGGCGGGTCGAGACGTGGGACCTCATCGTCGTCGCGGAGGGCATCAAGAGTCAGACGCGCGCGAAGCTCGGCATCACGGAAGACCGCGCCCCGAGCGGGCTCGGCATCTGGCGCGCGGTGACCTCGCGCCTGCCCGACATGAACGGCGGCATCGCGTTCCCGATGGCAGACGACGGCGGCGCCTACAAGGTCGGGTACACGCCGGTCAGCGCCGACCAGTGCTACATCTTCGTGCTGTGCCGACCGCGGCGCGTCGACAACGGTCTGGAAGGGTGGCAAGAGGTGCGTCGCCTGATGGCGAACTTCCACGGCGAGTACGACTACCTGCGCGAGTCGATTGACGCCGACACATTCCTCAACTTCCAGGAGATCGAGTGGATCTTCGTCGAGGGCCCGTGGCACTCGGGCCGCGTCGTCGCGCTCGGCGAAGCCGTGCACGCCGTGCCGCCGCTCATCGCGCAGGGCGCGGCACAGTGCCTCGAGGATGCCGTGCTGTTCGCCGAGTACGTCGCCTCGGACGGCGACCTCGAAGAGCAGCTCGCCGCGTTCTACGCGCGCCGCATCCCGCGGATCAAGGGCGTTGTGGATGCCTCGTTGCAGCTCGCGCAGTGGGAGCAGAACCCCGGCACACCCGACGCCGACCCCGGCCGCGTCATGGGTGAGGCCCTCGCAGCACTGGTGCCGGCGCCGTGACCGGGTTCCGCATCCCCCGGCGGATCGTCACGGGCCACGACTCCGCGGGAGTGTCGGTCGTCGTCAGTGACGCGCCCGTGCCGGTCAGCCGTGAGCTGCCCGAAGACGGCGTCGCGTTCCACGAAGTGTGGATGACCGACACCGTGCCCGCACTCATCCGCGCCGGCGCCGAGGACCCGACGGTGGGCGCCCTCACGGTGCCGCCGCCGAGTCACGGTACCCGCATCCGCATCAACGAGTTCCTCCCCGGACACCTCGATCGCGCGGGGCGTCAGTCGCCCGTGCACCGCACCGAGTCGATCGACTACGGCGTCGTGCTCGAGGGCGAGATCACGCTGCTGCTCGACGACAGCGAGGTCACGGCGCACGCGGGTGACATCGTCATCCAGCGCGGCACCGACCACGCGTGGGCCAACCGCGGCGACCGCATCGCGCGCGTCGCGTTCATCCTCGTCGGCGGCGAGTACGGCGCCGACGTGCTGGGTGTGCTGCCGGACGGCGTGCGCGAATCACTCATGACGCACGGGCCGCGCGACGGCGCGCACGCGAGGGAGGCATCCGAATGACGGCACTCGACCACGTCGGCCTGTCGGTCGGCGATCTTGACGCACAGGCCGCCTGGTACTCGCGCGCGCTCGGGCTCGAGCAGCTCGAGCCCGGCGGCATCCCCGCGGTGGGCCTGCGCGTCGTCTTCCTCGTCGACCCCGACGAGGGCTGGGCGATCGAGCTGCTCAACCGCCCCGGTTCGCAGCCGAAGCCGCGCGCCGCGAGCGCGCCCGAGCACGTCCTGAGCCAGGGCTTCGGGCACATCTGCCTGCGCGTCACCGACGTCGACGCCACCTTCGCGGGCCTGATCGCGCACGGCGCGACAGAGATCATGCCGCCCGGCGAATCGCCCGTGTCGGGCGTGCGGATGGCGTTCGTCGCAGACCCCGAGGGCAACTTCATCGAGATGCTCGACCGGCCCGGTCCCCCCGGAACGGCGGTGGCCTCGTGAGTGGCATCCAACTGCCCGGCATCGCGGGCAACCTCTTCGTCGTGACGGGAGCGGCCGGCGGCCAGGGCGCGAAAGAGGCGCTGCTGCTCGCGGCGCAGGGCGCCGAGGTCTACGCGCTCGACGTGCGGGCGGATGCCCCGGAGCTGCTCGCCGCGGCATCTGCCCTGCCCGGTTCGGTGGTCTACCGGCAGCTCGACGTGTCAGACGAGGATGCCTGGGCGACCTTCACCGCAGAGCTCGGCGGCCGCACGGTCAAGGGCCTCGTCAACAACGCGGGTGTCACGCAGCGCACGCGCATCGGCGATGTCGTCCGCGCCGATTGGGACCGCGTGCTCGCGATCAACGTGACCGGTCCGATGCTCGCGACGCAGGCGCTGCTGCCGCTGCTCGGCGAGGGCTCGTCGATCGTCAACATCGGGTCGGCGGCGGCCGTCACGGGTCACTACACGGCCGCGTACACCGCCAGCAAGTGGGCGCTGCGGGGGCTCTCGCACTCGTGCGCGACCGAGCTCGGGCCCCGGGGCATCCGCGTGAACCTCGTGCACCCCGGCTACATCCACACCGAGATGACGGCGTCGGCGCCGGCGGCCTTCCTCGCCGCGAACGAGGCCGTCTCGCCGCTGCACCGCGGCGGACAGCCGGAAGAGGTCGCGAGCGTCGTCGTGTTCCTGCTGTCGGATGCCGCGTCGTACGTCACGGGCGCCGAGGTCGGCGTCGACGGCGGCCAGCTGCTCTCCGGCGTCTCGACCTTCCTCTCGGACGCCGTGCGCGTCCCGCAACCCGGTCGTTGAGCGAGGCGCGAAGCGCCGAGACGAAACGTCCCGACCTCTTAGGAGATCCCATGTACATGTACTTCCCGACCAACTACGTCTGGAGCATGGCGGTCGTCGCCTCGCTCAACAACGGCGGGTTCATCGACGACGTGCACAAGGCATCGCTGCCGGTGCTCGAGGCCTCGAAGAACGGCGACGACGTCGGCACCGAGCTGCTGTACGCGTCGTGGCAGGCCGTCGCCGACCGCCTGCTCGCGGCGGCGGAAGAGGCCGAGGCGCGCGGCTGGCGGCGCGGCGCGGGCGACAAGTACTACCGCGCGGCGCTGTACACCTCGCAGGCCGAGCGCCTGCAGTCGCCCAAGTGGGAGGGCCGCAAGGCGGCCTACCAGAAGTCGATCGACCTGCTGCTCAAGCACGTCGAGCTCTCGGACGTGCCGCTGTCGACCGTCGACATCCCGTACGCGGGTGACGACGCTCCCGCGGGGTCGGCCCTGCCGGGCTACTTCTACCGCGCGCCGGGCGACGGCCCGCATCCGCTCATCGTCATGTGGAACGGGCTCGATTCGACGAAGGAGATGATGTACACCTCGGGCTTCCCGCAGCAGCTCGCGGCCCGCGGCATCTCGACGCTCATGATGGACCCACCCGGATCGGGCGAAGCGCTGCGCATGCGCGACCTGCACGCGCGGTTCGACACCGAGGTGTGGGCGGCGTCGACGCTCGACTGGATCGAGGCCCACGCCGACGAGCTGGGCGTGGATGCCGCGAGGGTGGGGCTCGTAGGCTGGTCGCTCGGCGGGTACTACGTGCCGCGCGCGGCGGCATTCGAGAAGCGCATTGCGCTCGCCGTCGCGTGGGGCGCGAACTACGACTGGGCTGCTGTGCAGGAGGCGCGGCGGCGCCGCGAGGGCGAGAACCCCGTGCCGCACTACTGGGATCACGTGCACTGGGTGTTCGGCGCGAAGGACGACGCCGACTTCCTGGAGAAGACCAAGAACATGCGCCTGGAGGGTGTCGTCGACAAGATCACGGTGCCGTTCCTCGTGACCCACGGCGAGGGCGACCGGCAGATCCCCGTGAAGTACGCGCACGACGAGTACGACGCGGCCGTCAACTCGCCCAAGCGCGAGCTGCGCATCTTCACGCAGGAGGAGGGCGGCGCTGAGCACATCGGCATCGACAACATGGCCTACGTCGGCGAGTTCACCGCCGACTGGATCGCGGAGACCTTCGCCGAGCTCGCGTGAGGCATCGACATGCATACTGCATGCGCGTAGCATCATTGCATGTCCACGTTGCAGGTCCGGGACGTCCCCGAAGGAACGCATCGCACGCTGAAGGCGCGCGCCGCGGCAGAGGGACGGAGCCTGTCGGACTACGTCCTCGAGATCCTTGAGCGTGAGGCGCAGCATCCGACACTCCAGGAGCTGCTCGACCGGGTGCGTGCACGCGGCGAGGTCGACCTCGGAGATCGTGCGACGGAGATCCTGCGGACAGACCGCGACGCCGCATGACGACAGTGCTGGATGCCTCGGTGCTCGTCGAGCTGCTGGTGATGAGCCCGCGCGGACACCGCGCCGCGGCGCTCCTCGCGGCCGATGCCGGAGGCTTGCACGTGCCGCACCTGGCGGAGATCGAGACCATCTCGGTGGCGCGCGGGCTGGTGGCGGGTGGCGTGCTCACGCCGGTGCGCGGTGGGCAGCTTCTCGACGACCTGCGCGACTTCCCCGCCCAGCGGTGGCCCGCGCACATGCTGTTCGAGCGCATCTGGGAGCTGCGCGACAACGCGACCGCCTACGACGCGACATACATCGCGTTGGCCGAAGCGCTCGGCGCGCGTCTGATCACCGCAGACGGCAAGCTCGCGAGAGGCTGCGCGGCCGTCGCACGCTGCGAGATCGTCCTCGTCGAGTGAGGCGCCGCCGCCGGCCCGCATCCGACCGCGAGACCGCAGTGGTGCCCCGAGACCGCAGCCGCTCGGTGCAGTCTCGGTGCACCAGTGAAGTCTCGCGGATGGGGGCACGCGCCCCCGCACGCGGCAGACTGTCTTCATGAGGAGCTCGCCCGACCTGTTGCAGCCGCGCACCGGGCCACCGGCGTGGGTGCAGGATGCCTTCGCGATCATCCTCATGCTGGCGCTCGCCTTCGGCCCGCCGACCGGCACCGAGTTCCGCGCCGAGACGCCGCTCGAATGGGTGCTCGTGCTGGTGCCGATCGCGCTGATCCCGGCGCGCCGACGCTGGCCGCTGTGGGTCCTCGGCGCGTGCGTCCTCATGTACTGCGCGCTCGTGCTGCTCGGCATCGTCGCGCCGGGGGTCGCGCTCGCGGCGGCCATCGCGATGTTCGGCGCCGCCAACCGCGTCGATCGTCGGGCCGGGGTCATCTCGATGTTCATCGGCGTCGCGCTCGTCATCGCGGCGGGCCTGCTCGCCTCGCTCGGCAGCACCTTCGACCCGCGCACGGTGCAGATCGTCCTCGGTCTCGCGTTCGCGGGCGCGGCGGGTGACGCGACGAAGTTCCGCCGCGAGTACCTGCAGGCGGTGACCGAGCGGGCGATCCGTGCCGAGCAGACGAAGGATGCCGAGGCGCGCCGCGCCGTCAGCGACGAGCGCCTGCGCATCGCCCGCGACCTGCACGACGCCGTCGCGCACCAGATCTCCGTCATCAGTCTCAACGCCGGCGTCGCGTCGGCCAACCTCGAGTCGCGTCCGGAGAAGACCCGCGAAGCGCTCGGCACGATCCGCACCGCATCGCGCACGGTCCTCGGCGAGATCGGCGACCTGCTCGCCGTCCTCCGCGCCGACGATGCCGGAGCCCCGGCCCCGCAGCCCGAGCTCGACCGGCTCGACGAGCTCGCCGCGTCGTTCCGCGCAACGGGCCTCGACGTCGTCGTGCGCGACGACAGCGATCGCGCGCGCGTCCCGGCATCCGTCTCACGCGTCGCGTACCGCGTCGTGCAGGAGGGCCTGACCAACGCCCTCAAGCACGGTGCCGAGCGCCGCGCGCACGTGCTGCTCGAGACGGATGCCGCGAACCTGCGCGGCGTCGTCACGAACCCGACCTCGGCGCTCACGCCCCTCGACGAGGTGCCGAGCGGCTACGGCCTCGTCGGGCTGCGTGAGCGCGTCGCGACCGTGCGCGGCACGCTCGAGGCGGGCACCGCCCCCGGCGGATTCCGCCTCGCGGCGACGCTGCCGATCCCGCCCGCCGCCGAACCGGAGGCCGCGGAAGAAGAAGGTGCCACCCCGTGACAACCGTCCTCATCGTCGACGACCAGTCGCTCATCCGCGCCGCCGTGCGCGACCTGCTCGACGCCGACGTCGACCTCGAGGTCACCGGCGAAGCCGTCGACGGCGCCCAGGGCGTCGACCTCGCCCGCGCGCAGCGTCCCGACGTCGTGCTGATGGACATCCGGATGCCCGTGCTCGACGGCATCGCGGCGACCGCCCGCATCTGCGCCGAACCCGACCTCGCCGAGACGCGCGTGCTGATCCTCACGACCTTCGAAGAGGACGAGTACCTCGTGCAGGCGCTGCGTGCCGGCGCGAGCGGGTTCATCGGCAAGGGCGCCGAGCCCGACGAGATCGTGCGCGCCGTCAAGGCCGTGCACGCGGGTGAGGCGCTGCTCTCACCCGCCGCGACGCGCAGTCTCATCACGCGCTACGTCCTGCCGCACGCCGTGACGGCGGATGCCGTGCCGCCTGCCCTCGCCCAGCTCACCCAGCGCGAGCGTGAGGTGCTGGTGCTCGTCGCGCGGGGCCGCTCGAACGACGAGATCGCGACCGATCTCGTGATCTCGCCGCACACCGCGAAGACGCACGTCAAGCGCATCATGACCAAGCTCGCGGCGCATGATCGCGCGCAGCTCGTGATCCTCGCGTACGAGAGCGGACTGCTGACGCCCGGCGCGTGAGCCTGCCGAGCCGGCGGCCGCGCCCGGCGATACCCCACCGGGGGTACGCGAAGTGCGCCCCCACGGGGGACGCGCAAACCCTTCCCGGCGACGACGCTGGAACCATGACTTCTTCTGTGCTCACCCAGCGGGACGCACCCGCGGCATCCGGCACCGACAAGCGCACGATTCTGCTTGTCTTCGCGGGCCTGCTCGTCGCGATGCTGCTCGGATCCCTTGATCAGACCATCTTCTCCACAGCACTGCCGACGATCGTCGGCGAGCTCGACGGCGTCGACCACATGCTGTGGGTGACGACCGCGTACATGGTCGCGGCGACCATCATGATGCCGATCTACGGCAAGCTCGGCGACCTCATCGGCCGCAAGGGGCTGTTCATCGCGGGGTTGTCGATCTTCCTCGTCGGGTCGGTCGTCGGCGGACTCGCGACCGACATGACGTGGCTCATCATCGGCCGCGCGATCCAGGGCCTCGGCGGCGGTGGCCTCATGATCATGTCGCAGGCGATCATCGCCGACGTCGTGCCGGTGCGCGAGCGCTCGAAGTACATGGGCATCATGGGTGCCGTGTTCGGCTTGTCGGCCGTCATCGGCCCGCTGCTGGGCGGCTGGTTCACCGAGGGCATCGGCTGGCGCTGGGCGTTCTGGATCAACATCCCGCTCGGCATCGTCGCGATCGCGTTCGCCGCGGTGTTCCTCCGTTTGCCGAAGCACCGCGCCAGCTTCCGGTTCGACGTGTGGGGCACGCTCACGATGGCCGTCGCGGTCACCTCGATCATCCTCGTCACCTCGTGGGGCGGGAACACGTACGACTGGAACTCGCCGCAGATCCTGTGGCTCATCGTCGCCGCCGTGGTCGCGGCAGGGGCGTTCGTGATCGCCGAGTACCGGGCATCCGACCCGCTCATCCCGCTGTCGCTGTTCCGCAGCCGCAACTTCGTCCTCGCGACGGTCGCCGGCCTGTTCATCGGCGTCGCGATGTTCGGCACGCTCGCCTACCTGCCGACCTACCTGCAGATGGTCGCCGGCGTCGGCGCGACGGTGTCGGGCTACCTCATGCTGCCGATGATCGCGGGTCTCATGATCTCGACGATCGGCACGGGCGCGATCGCCTCGCGCACCGGCAAGTACAAGTGGATGCCCATCGCCAGCATGATCGTCATCGCGGCAGGGCTCGTGCTGATGTCGACCCTCACGATCGACACCGCCCTGTGGATCATGCTGAGCTACCTGTTCATCCTCGGGTTCGGCATCGGCCTGGGCATGCAGATCCTCGTGCTGATCGTGCAGAACTCGTTCTCGAACAGCCAGGTCGGCACAGCGACGGCATCCAACAACTTCTTCCGCGAGATCGGCGCCTCGATCGGCGGCGCCCTGGTCGGTGCGCTGTTCACGAGCCGCCTGACCGATCTGCTCACGGACGGGCTGTCGGGGCTCGGCTCGGCGGGAGCGTCGGCCGGCACCGACCTCAACTCGCTCACCCCGAGCGTCGTCAACGCGCTGCCCGATGCCATCCGCGACGTCATCGTCGGAGCGTACAACGACGCTCTGACACCGGTGTTCCTGATGCTCGTGCCGATGCTCGTGCTGGGGCTTGTCGCACTGCTGTTCATCAAGGAAGTGCCGTTCCGCACGACGCTCGATGACGACGAGACGGATGCCGAGGCATCCGCCGACTCCCCCGCCGCGCCTGCCGTCGAGGTATCCGCAACGGACGCGCCCGCAGCCGAGGAGGTGCCGGCGTGACCGCGCCGCTGCTCGAAGTCGCGGACGTCACGCGCTCGTACGGGCGCGGGCAGAACCGGTTCGATGCGCTGCGGGGCGTGAGCTTCGAGATCCGCGAGGGCGAGTCGGTCGCGATCGTCGGCAAGAGCGGGTCGGGCAAGTCGACCCTCATGCACCTGCTGGCGCTGCTCGACGAGCCGTCGACGGGCACGATCTCGCTCGCCGGTGAGAACACGGCGGGCCTGCGGGGGCGTACGCTCAACCGCACGCGCAACAAGACGTTCGGGTTCGTGTTCCAGCAGTTCTTCCTGACGCCGAACACGAGCGTACTCGACAACGTCGTGCTGCCGATGAAGATCGCCGGGGTCCCGCTTCGCGAGCGCACGCGGCGCGGACTCGCGGCGCTCGAGCAGCTGGGCCTGGCTGACAAGGCGAAGAACAAGGCGACCGACCTGTCCGGCGGGCAGAAGCAGCGCACCGTCATCGCCCGCGCGCTCGTCAACAACCCGCGCGTCATCTTCGCCGACGAGCCGACCGGAAACCTCGACTCGGCGACGGGCGCCGTCGTCGAGGACATCCTGTTCGACCTCAACCGCGAGCACGGCATCACCCTCATCGTCGTGACGCACGACGAAGACCTCGCGGCGCGCTGCGACCGCCGCATCCACATCAAGGACGGACTCATCGTCTCCGAGTCGGAGGTGGCGGCATGAAGGCCGGCGACCTCGTCGCCTCGGCGGTGACGAACACGTTCCGCTCGAAGACGCGCACGATCCTGACCATCCTCGCGATCTTCGTCGGCGCGTTCACGCTGACCGTCACGAATGGGCTCGGCACTGGGATCAACCGTTACATCGACGACACGGTGGCCTCGATCGGCGCGAGCGATGTCATGACCGTCACGAAGACCTCGGACTCGGCGACGGGCCTCGACTCGGGCCCCACCGAGTACGACCCCAACGCCATCAGCGCGGGAACGCCCGGGCCTGGCGGCGGCGGCACGGTGACGGCCCTCACCGACGACGACATCACGATGCTGCAGGGCATCGCGGGGGTCGAGCGGGTCGAGGCGACGAAGTCGATCAGCGCCGACTACATCCAGGCCGGCGACGGCACGAAGTGGGTGACGGGCGTCGGCTCGCTCATCCCGGGGCAATCGCTGCAGCTCGCCGCGGGTGAGGCGCCTGACGCCGACGCGACGGACCTCGAGGTCGCGATCCCCGACGCCCTCGTCGAACCGCTCGGCTTCGCGGATGCCGCCGACGCGATCGGGCAGACCGTAACGATCGCCGTGACCGACGCCGTGCGCACGCAGCACACGGTCGAGGCGACCGTGACGGGCGTCAGCGAGCAGACCCTCGTGGGCGCGGGCTCGACCATCACGCCGAACGAGGCGCTGACCGACGAGCTGTTCACGCTGCAGAACACCGGCGTGCCGGCCGACCAGCAGGACCGCTACGCGAGCGCGAGTGTGTGGTTCGCCTCCGGCGCGACGGCCGCTCAGGTCGACGATCTGAAGACCGCACTGTCGGATGCCGGGTTCACCGGCACGACCGTCGAAGACCAGCTGGGCTCGTTCACGGCCGTCATCGACGCGATCGTGCTTGTGCTCAACGCGTTCGCGATCATCGCCCTGCTCGCGGCGAGCTTCGGCATCGTCAACACACTGCTGATGAGCGTGCAGGAGCGCACGCGCGAGATCGGCCTCATGAAGGCGATGGGCATGGGCTCGGGCCGCGTGTTCTCGCTGTTCAGCCTCGAGGCGGTGTTCATCGGCTTCCTCGGCAGCGCGATCGGCGCCGGCGTCGGCATGCTCGTCGGCACGGCGGTGAGCTCGGCGCTCGCGCAGGGGCTGTTCTCCGACCTGCCGGGGCTGCAGCTGATCGCGTTCGACCCCGTGTCGATCGCGGTGATCATCCTCGTCGTGATGGCGATCGCGTTCCTCGCCGGGACGCTCCCCGCCGCCCGCGCCGCGCGCGCCGACCCCGTGGAGTCGCTCCGCTACGAGTGACCCCCCGCGGCACTCCCGGATTGATCCTCCTGGCGGATCAGTCCGGGAGTGTGCGCGATCGCCGTGTTCCCGAACTGATCCTCCTGGCGGATCAGTTCGGGAACAGCCCGTGGATGGGGGTGGCGGCCATGGCGGCGGGCGATCGGTTGTATCGCCGTCGGGCGGTGTCGGGACGGGCGCGACGGCGCGAGAGTGGAGGGGCGCGCACGCGCGGGACGAGGAGGTCGCGATGAGGATCGCACGCTGGGTGGGGTCGCATCCGGACGCTGCCAAGAGTGGCGACGGCGCGGATACCGCGGAGACGGGCCGCGTCGCGGGGTCCGTGTCGGAGGGCTTCGTGATCGACGATCGGGTCGTGCCGTTCCCAGGCGGTGCGACCGTCGCCGAGATCCTCGCCGGAGGGCTGGATGCCGCGCGTGCCGCGCTCGCCCAGGTCGACCCCACGGCCGGTGAGCCGCTGGCGAGCATCCGTCTGCTGGCGCCCGTGGTCCCGGTATCCCTCCGCGATTTCGTCGCGTTCGAAGAGCATGTCGAGGGCGTCAGCGCGAGCGTTGACGGCGCGAGTGGCGTTGTCGCGGAGTGGTACGAGTACCCGACCTTCTACTTCACGAACACGCACACGATCTCCGGTCCGGGCGACGTGGTCGCCACGCCCGTGACCGAACGCCTGGACTTCGAGCTCGAGGTCGCGGTCGTCATCGGCGGGCCGGGAGGCGCGAACCTTGACGCCGATGCGGCATCCGCCGCGATTTTCGGCTACACGATCATGAACGACTGGTCAGCGCGCGACCTGCAGTCCCGCGAGATGAAGGTGCGCCTCGGGCCCGCCAAGGGCAAGGACTTCGGCACAACGCTCGGCCCCTGGATCGTCACAGCCGACGAGCTCGCCGGATACCTCGACGACGACGGATTCCTCGCCGTCCGCGCGGAGGTCTACGTGGGCGGGGAGCTGATCGGCGAAGACCTCGTCTCGAACGCCGGCTGGCCGTTCCCCGAGTTCGTCATGTACGCCGCGCGCAACTCGCGCGTCGTCGCGGGCGACGTGCTCGGCTCGGGAACGGTCGGGGGCGGCGGATGCCTCGGCGAGCTCTGGGGCCGCGCCGGCGCGCTGACCCCGCGGCCGCTGCGCGAGGGTGACGAGGTCCGCATGGTCATCGAGGGCATCGGCGAGCTCGTCAATACCGTGGGCGCGGCGGTGGCCGCCCCGCCGATCCCGCCGGCGCGCCCGCGTAGCCGCGCGCGGCGGCGCTAGCCGCCCGGCGCCGGCCGTCACGCGCAGACGCCGCATGACGGGATGCCGCAGTGTACGCATCGGCGAGCCGGGCGCAGGGTCCTGGCCCTCGCGTATATCTCGGGCACGCGCGCGGACCGCTACTGTGCAGGGCAACCCGAAGACGACGCCCGGAGGTCGTGCCATGAGTGAGTTCGGATCCACCACGCCCATCCACCTCGAGCGCGCGGACGGCAAGGGCCTCGCCGCCGGCACCCTGGGCCTGTGGGGCTCGACCGTCATCGGCCTGGCATCCACTGCGCCCGTCTACTCGCTCGTCGCGACCCTCGGCTGGGTCGTGCTCGCCGTCGGCGGGCAGGCTCCGATCGCCTTCATCATCGCGTTCGTGCCGATGCTGTTCATCGCGTACGGGTATCGCGAGTTGAACAACGAGGTACCCGACTGCGGCACGACCTTCACGTGGGGCACGAAGGCGTTCGGCCCGTGGGTGGGCTGGATGGGCGGGTGGGGCGTCGCCGTCGCCGGCATGGTCGTGCTCGCCAACCTCGCCCAGATCGCCTCCATCTACTTCTGGGCGATGTTCGGGCTCGAGTTCGAGAACAACGACTGGCGGATCATCCTCGTCGCCGTCTTCTTCATCGCGGCGATGACCTACATCAGTTGGCGCGGCGTCGAGATCGGCGAACGGATCCAGAACATCCTGCTGGCGATCCAGTACCTCGCCCTGATCGTCTTCGTGATCGCGGCGCTGTGGCAGTTCTTCGCGGGCACCGCGCCGAACCCCACGCCGTTCGACTGGGAGTGGATGAACCCGTTCGCGTTCACCGACTGGCACGGGTTCACCGAGGCCGTGCTGCTGGCGCTGTTCATCTACTGGGGCTGGGACACGTGCCTCGCCCTCAACGAGGAGACGAAGGACCCCAAGCGGATCCCGGGCCTCGCGGCCCTGCTGACCTGCGTGCTGCTGCTCGTTACGTACGTCTCGGTCACGATCGCCGCGATGATGTACGCCGGCCTCGGCGAAGGCGGAGTGGGCCTCGGCAACGAAGCCAACGCCGACGACGTGTTCAGTGCGATCCGCGACGGACTGCTCGGCCCGTGGGGCTGGCTGCTCGTGATCGCCGTCCTCATCTCGGCGGTGTCGTCGACGCAGACGACGATCCTGCCGACCGCCCGCGGAACCCTCGCGATGGGCGTGTACCGGGCGCTGCCCGCGCGGTTCAAGGACGTCCACCCGAAGTACAAGACGCCGTCGTTCTCGACGCTGGTCATGGGTGTCGTGGCATCCGCGTACTACATCGGCATGACGCTGGTCAGCGACAACATCCTGCAGGACTCGATCCTGTCGCTCGGCCTCGCGATCGCGTTCTACTACGCGATCACCGGTTACGCGTGCGTCTGGTACTACCGCCGCGACCTGTTCACCTCGGCGCGGAACCTCTGGTTCAGGGGGATCTTCCCGCTGCTGGGGGCGGTGATGCTGACGTTCGCGTTCGTGCAGTCGGCGATCGACATGTACGACGTCGACTACGGCTACACGGTGCTGTTCGGCATCGGCGGCACGTTTGTCGTCGGCATCGGCGCACTGCTCGTCGGTGTCGTGCTGATGTTCGTCTGGTACCTGTTCCCGCGTTCGAAGCCGTTCTTCGACGGGCGCTCGCTCAACCGCGATACTCCGGTCATGGTGCCCGACGACACCGCCGACCTCACCCGCTCGATCGACGGGGGCATCTAGCGGAAGTCGGGGCCGCCGCCGAGCCCGGTGCGAGGATGGATGCCATGAGCATCCACCTCCTCACCGGCGCGGGTTCGGGCATCGGGCGGCTGCTCGCCGAGCGCCTGCACGCGCGCGGCGATGACCTCGTGCTGATCGCCCGCGACGACGACCGCGCGGCCGAGCTCGCCGCTGCCTTCCCCGGCGCGACGACGGTATCCGCCGACCTCGCGCATCCCGAGCAGATCGCGCCCGCGCTTGCCGCGGCGGCGCTGCCCGCGCGCATCGACGCCGTGATCCACGCGGCGGGTGTCGTCGCGCTGGGCCCGGTCGCAGAGCTGCCGCTGGATGCCTGGACATCCCAGCTCATCGTCAACCTCGTCGCGCCGGCCGAGCTCACCCGCGCTGTCCTGCCGCGGGTGCGCGCCGCGCACGGCCAGATCGTCTTCGTCAATTCGGGCGCGGGACTCACCGCCCATCCGGACTGGGGGGCGTACGCCGCCTCCAAACATGGGCTGAAGGCGCTCGCCGACGCCCTGCGCGGCGAGGAGGCCGCGCACGGCGTGCGTGTCACGACCGTCTACCCCGGACGCACCGCGACGCCGATGCAGGCCGAGGTCCACGCGCAGGAGGGGTCTGACTACGACCCGTCACGGTGGATCGACCCGGCCTCCGTCGTGACGGCGATCCTCACAGCGCTCGACCTGCCGCGCGACGCCGTGATCTCCGACCTCAGCGTGCGCCCGGGGCCGCGCGGCTGACGCGCGGCTGTCGGTTCGTGATGGGCGGGACGGATGCCGCGGCGCTGTTCGACGCCGTGCGTGCGCGCCTCGCGGGGCATCCGCGTGAACGGCTCGGCGAGTGGGCGTTGTCGCGGCGAGTGCTGGGGTTCGGGCGCGCCCCGCGCATCGTGCCGGTCGGCGAGGCGTGGCATGTCGGCGTGCTGCTGATCGGGGATGGCGCTGTCTACGCGACCGCAGAAGTGCTGCGCGCCCGCACCGAAGCTGTGCGCGGGTACACCGCGCAGGCGCAGCGCGAGCGCTCCGAGCGCGCCGCGGCCGCTGCCCGCGGAGGCTTCGCCGACGGCGAGGTGCTGCACCTGGGTTTCGCCGCGATCGACCTCGCGGCGCTCGCGCGTGGCGAGGCATCAGGCCCGCTGTCGCTTGCCGGGGGCATCCCGCACGTGCGCTGGAGCGCGACCGGCGCCCCGCGCCCCCTCGCCGCCTACCTCGACGAGCAGCTCGACCTGCGGTGATGCGCGGGCGCCGCGCTCACCCTGCCCCACGAGCGCTGCACGCTCGGCACTCGATCACCGGTAGAGCTGATCTCGACCACCGCCGCGGCGGCGGGGTGTCTAGGCTGATGTCGACGACCAGGAGAGTGCACATGCAGATTTGGCCCGGTTCCGCGTATCCCCTGGGTGCGACCTTCGACGGCAGTGGTACCAATTTCGCGTTGTTCAGCGAGGGCGCCGAGCGGGTCGAGCTGTGCCTGTTCGGTGATCGCGGCAAGGAGACGCGCGTCGAGCTGCGCGACGTCGATGCCCACGTGTGGCACGCGTACCTGCCGACGGTCCAGCCGGGGCAGCGCTACGGCTACCGCGTGTACGGGCCCAACGATCCCGAGAACGGGCAGCGGTTCAACCCGAACAAGTTGCTGCTCGACCCCTACGCGAAGGCCGTCGAGGGCCAGGTCGAGTGGGGCCAGTCGGTGTTCGGCTACAACTTCGGCGATCCCGACTCGCGCAACGACGACGACTCCGCGCAGGCGATGATGAAGGGCGTCGTGATCAACCCGTTCTTCGACTGGGCGGGCGACCGGCAGCCGAAGACGCCCTACGCCGAGAGCGTCATCTACGAGGCGCACGTGAAGGGGCTCACCGAGCGGCACCCGGACATTCCGGAGGAGATCCGCGGGACGTACAGCGCGATCGCGCATCCAGTCATCATCGAGCACCTCAAGCGCATCGGCGTGACGGCGATCGAACTCATGCCGGTGCACCAGTTCGTCAACGACTCGACGCTCCAGGAGAAGGGGCTGTCGAACTACTGGGGCTACAACACGATCGCCTTCCTCGCACCGCAGAACACATACTCCTCGGCCGGCCAGCGCGGCCAGCAGGTGCAGGAGTTCAAGGGGATGGTGCGGGCCCTGCACGCGGCAGGCATCGAGGTCATCCTCGACGTCGTGTACAACCACACCGCCGAAGGCAACCACCTGGGGCCGACCCTGTCGATGCGCGGCATCGACAACGAGGCCTACTACCGCCTCGAAGAGACCGACAAGCGCTACTACACCGACTACACCGGCACGGGCAACAGCATGAACGTCGGCAACCCGCACACGCTGCAGCTCATCATGGACTCGCTGCGCTACTGGGTGCTCGAGATGCACGTCGACGGATTCCGGTTCGACCTCGCGGCGACCCTCGCGCGCGAGTTCTACGAGGTCGACCGCCTCGCGGCGTTCTTCGAGATCGTCCAGCAGGATCCGGTGGTCAGTCAGGTCAAGCTCATCGCCGAGCCGTGGGACCTCGGCCCCGGCGGCTACCAGGTCGGCAACTTCCCGCCGCAGTGGACGGAGTGGAACGGCAAGTACCGCGACACCGTGCGCGACTTCTGGCGCGGCGAGCCTTCGACGCTCGGCGAGTTCGCGTCGCGACTGACGGGATCGGCCGATCTCTACGAGCACGACGGCCGCAGCCCCGTGGCATCCATCAACTTCGTCACGGCGCACGACGGCTTCACGCTGCGCGATCTCGTGTCGTACAACGAGAAGCACAACGAAGCCAACGGCGAGCAGAACAACGACGGCGAATCGCACAACCGCTCGTGGAACTGCGGCGTCGAAGGCCCGACCGACGACCCCGCCGTCTTGGCGCTGCGCGCGCGGCAGCAACGCAACTTCCTCGCGACGCTGCTGATCAGCCAGGGCGTCCCGATGATCAGCCACGGCGACGAGCTCGGCCGCACGCAGGGCGGCAACAACAACGGCTACGCGCAGGACAACGAGATCACGTGGGTCGACTGGGAGCACATCGACCAGCCGCTCATCGAGTTCACCGCCGCCCTCACCCGCCTGCGCCGCGAGCATCCGACGTTCCGGCGCAGCCGCTTCTTCAACGGGCGGCCGGTGCGGCGTGAAGAGGGCGCGCCCATTCCCGACATCGCCTGGCTGCGGCCGGACGGCACCGAGATGCAGCCGGAGGATTGGGAGTCGGGCTTCGGCCGCGCGATCGCGGTCTTCCTCAACGGCGGCGGCATCCGCGAGCGCGACCGGCGCGGCGAGGAGATCACCGACCGGCATTTCTTCATCCTGTTCAACGCGGGTGACGACGACGTCGAGTTCACGATCCCGCGCGCCGAGTACAGTCCGCGGTGGGAGGTCATCATCGACACGGCCGGCCAGCTCGCCGATACCGTCGTGCTCAGCGGCGGCGACACGATCGACGTTCCCGCCCGTTCGCTCCTCGTCGTGCGTGATCACGAGCAGGATGCCCCCGAGACCGGGCACACCGTCGCGGCGTCCCTGGCCGCCCTGACGAGCCCGATCGACATCGTGCCCTCGCCGGCGCCGCAGGCCGAGCTGCCGCACGTCCGATAGTCCCGAACTGATCCGCTCAGAGAATCAATCCGGGAGCAGCTGATGAGCGACCGCCGACCATCCATCCCGTCCTCGACGTACCGGCTGCAGGTGCACGCCGGATTCGATCTGGATGCCGCGGCGGACGTCACCGGCTATCTGAGCGACCTCGGCGTCGGCTGGGCGTATCTCTCGCCGATCCTGCAGTCGGCGCAGGGTTCGATGCACGGGTACGACGTCGTCGATCCGACCCGCGTCGACGAGGCGCGCGGGGGTGCGGCGGGGCTCGAGCGGTTCTCGGCCGCGGCGCGTTCGGCGCGGCTCGGTGTGCTCGTCGACATCGTGCCGAATCATCAGGGTGTCGCGGATCCGCAGCAGAATCCTTGGTGGTGGGACGTGCTCGCCCACGGCGAGGCGTCGCGGTACGCGGCATCCTTCGACATCGACTGGGCCTACGGCGACGGGCGCGTGCGGCTGCCGGTGCTCGGCGGCGAGCTCGACGACGTCGTCGCGGCGGGGGAGATCACCGTCGCACCGCCCGAGACGGATGCCGAGTTCGGCACCGCCCGGTACTACGACCTCGTGCTGCCGCTCGCACCGGGGACGGCTCCGCTGCACGCGACGGCGGATGCCGCGGCGGTGCGCGACGTGCTCGCGCGCCAGCACTGGGAGCTCGGCTTCTGGCGCCGCGAGGCGCGGCTGCTGAACTACCGGCGCTTCTTCACCGTGACCTCGCTCGCGGGCGTGCGTGTCGAAGTTCCGGCCGTCTTCGACTCGACGCACGTCGAGATCGTCCGCTGGCTGCGCGAGGGCCTCGTCGACGGCTTGCGCATCGACCACCCCGACGGCCTCGCCGACCCCGGCGGCTACCTCGACCGCCTCGCCGCGGTGGCAGACCGGTCGTTGAGCGAGGAGCGCAGCGACGAGACGAAACGCCCCTACGTGGTCGTAGAAAAGATTCTCGAACCGGGCGAGTCGCTGCCCGGGTGGTGGGCGACCGACGGCACGACGGGGTACGACGCGCTCGGCGAGATCGAGCGGGTGCTCGTCGACCCCGCGGGGGTCTGGCAGCTCACCGCGATCGACACCGACCTGCGCGGGGCTCCGGCCGACTGGGCCGCGATGATCGCCGGCACCAAGCGCGACATCGCCGACACGGCGCAGGCGGCCGAGGTGCGGCGCATCATCCACGCGATCCCGGACGGCTACGGCGGCACGTTCGAAGAGGATGCCTTCGCGCGCGATGCGATCGCCGAACTGCTCGCCGCGTTCGCGGTGTACCGCGCGTACCTGCCGGCCGGGCGCGAGCATCTCGAGCAGGCGGTGGCCGCGGCATCCGCTCGTCGCCCCGACATCGCCGACGATATCGAATCCGTCGCGCGGCTGATCCTGCGCGACCCGCGCGGCGAGTTCGCGACGCGGTTCATGCAGACGACCGGTCCCGTGATGGCGAAGGGCGTCGAGGATCGGGCGTTCTACCGGTACAGCCGGCTGACGTCGCTCAACGAGGTGGGCGGCGATCCGTCGCGCTTCGCGCTGTCGGTGCCGCGGTTCCACGAGGCATTCGCGCGGCGGCAGGCATCGTGGCCGCACACGATGACGACGCTCACCACGCACGACACGAAGCGCTCGGAAGACGCGCGGGCGCGCCTCGACGTGCTGGCCGAGGTGCCCGAGCGCTGGCGCGACGTGCTCGCGCAGCTGCGCGGGTTCGCGAGCACCGGCGACGGCCCGCTCGACAACCTGCTTTGGCAGGCCATCATCGGCGCGTGGCCCGCACTGGCCCCCGAGCTTGTCGAAGGGCTCGCCGCCCGCCTGCACGGCTACGCCGAGAAGGCGGCCCGCGAAGCGGCGACCGGGACGAGCTGGGAGTCTCCGGATGCCGCGTTCGAGGCCGGCGTGCACGCGCTCGTCGACGCCGCGGTCGGGCCCGCCCGCCCTGTCGTCGAGGCGTTCGTCGCCGAGATCACCGCGTCCGGCTGGTCGAACTCGCTGTCGGCGAAGCTGCTGCAGCTCGCCGGCCCGGGCATGCCCGACGTGTACCAGGGCACCGAGCTGTGGGATCACTCGCTCGTCGACCCCGACAACCGCCGCCCCGTCGACTACGACGTGCGCCGCAGCCTGCTCGCTCGGCTCGACGAGGGCTGGCTGCCGCCCGTCGACGCGTCCGGCGCGGCGAAGCTGTTGCTCGTCTCCCGTGCGCTGCGGCTGCGCCGCGACCGTCCCGAGCTGTTCACGCGCTACGCGCCGCTCGAGACCGTCGGCGGGGCATCCACTCACGCCATCGCGTTCGACCGCGGCGGCGCGATCGCCGTCGCGACGCGGCTTCCCGTCGGCCTTGCCGGCCGTGGCGGCTGGGCGGATGCCGCGGTCATGCTCCCGGCCGGCCGGTGGCGCGACGAGCTGACCGGGCGCATCGCCACGGCCGGGCCCACGGGACTGGCACTCGCGGCGCTGCTGAGCGACTACCCGGTTGCGCTGCTCGTGCGGGCGTGAGCGCGCGCCCGCAATAACTCAGGAGTTCCGCGCCGTCCGCGGCTCGAAACCGGCGTTTGCGGCAGTTCAGCGACCGTTGTTCCTGAGTTATTGCGGTGGGGCGGCAGGATGGGGGCATGGGCATCGAGGTGTGGGCTCCGCGAGCCGATCGCGTGCGGCTGCGGCGGGCGGGGCATGACGACGTCGAGCTGACGGCGGGGGATGCCGGGTGGTGGCGCACCGACGTCGCGCTCGCGGCGGGGGATGAGTACGGCTTCGTGCTGGGCGGCGGCCCCTCGACAGGCTCGGCGACCAGTGGCGGCGGCCCCTCGACAGGCTCGGGGGCCAGTGTGGACGGCCCCTCGACAGGCTCGGGGGCCAGTCCTACCGACCCGGGGGCCACGCCTGCACGGCCCGACCCGCGGTCGCGGCGCCAGCCGCACGGGGTGCACGAGCTGTCGGCGTGGGACGACCCGGCATCCTTCACCTGGACCGACCAGAACTGGCCGGGCCGGGCGCTCGCGGGCGGCCTCATCTACGAACTGCACGTCGGCACCTTCACTCCCGAGGGCACGCTCGACGCCGCGATCGCGAAGCTGCCCCACCTCGTCGGCCTCGGCGTCACGCACATCGAGCTGCTGCCCGTCAACGGCTTCAACGGCACCCACAACTGGGGCTACGACGGTGTGCTCTGGTACACCGTGCAGGAAGACTACGGCGGCCCCGAGGCCTACCGCCGCTTCGTCGACGCCGCCCACGCGGCGGGCCTCGCGGTGATCCAGGACGTCGTCTACAACCACCTCGGTCCGTCCGGAAACTACCTGCCCGAGTTCGGCCCGTACCTGCGCGACGGGCAGGGCAATACCTGGGGAGCGAGCGTCAACCTCGACGAGCGGGCCGTGCGCGACTTCATCATCGACAACGCGCTGATGTGGCTGCGCGACTTCCACGTCGACGGACTGCGGCTGGATGCCGTGCACGCGCTCCACGAGTCGGGCGGCAGCCCCGTGCACATCCTCGCCGAGATCGCCGCGCGCGTCGACGCGCTCTCCGCCGAATCCGGTCGCCCCCTCACCCTCATCGCCGAGAGCGACCTCAACGACCCGGTGATGATCCTGCCGCGGGAGGCGGGCGGCCATGGCATCCACGCGCAGTGGGCCGACGACTGGCACCATGCCGTGCACGTCGCCCTCACGGGAGAGACCGGCGGCTACTACGCCGACTTCGCCGACCCGCACGCGCTGCCGAAGACCTGGAGCGGCGGCTTCTATCACGACGGCACCTACTCCTCTTTCCGCGGCAAGAACTGGGGAGCGCCGGTGCCGGCCGGGGTTCCGTCGTGGCAGCTCGTCACCTTCGCGCAGGACCACGACCAGATCGGCAACCGCGCCGCCGGCGACCGGCTGAGTCAGTCCCTCTCGCTGGATCGGCTCGCGGTCGCTGCCGTGCTGACGATGACCGCTCCCGGCACCCCGATGCTGTTCATGGGCGAGGAGTGGGGCGCCTCCACGCCGTGGCAGTTCTTCACCTCGCACCCCGAGCCCGAGCTCGCCGAGGCGACCCGCCGCGGCCGCAAGGCCGAGTTCGCGCGCATGGGCTGGGACGAGTCGCTCGTGCCCGACCCCAACGATCCGGCGACGTTTGCGCGCTCGAAGCTGGACTGGGCCGAGGCATCCGTCGGCGACCACGCCCGGCTGCTGAGTCTGTACCGCGGCCTCGCGTTCCTGCGACGCACCCACCCCGAACTGACCGACACCGACCGCGCCGGGCACTCCGCCGAGGTGGTCGGCCCGGGCCGCTGGGTGCTGCACCGCGCCGCCGCGCGCGTCTACGTCAACCTGTCGCCCGAGCCGTGGACGATCGAGGTGGATGCCTCGGAAGAGGTGTGGGTGAGCACGGCGGCGCGCCACGACCGCCCGCGCGAGGAGGGTCCGCTCACGCTGACGCCCGACTCGGCCGCCGTCGTCGGTCCGCGCACGCCGCCCCTGCCGCGCGGCTACGCCGAGTACACCCGCGTCGAGTAGGCGCGTCAGAACGTCTGCGCGAACGCGCGCAGGATGCGCGGTGGCTCTGACAGCGACGCCGCGAGCACCTGCGCGGCGATGCGGTCGTAGTCGTGCGCGGCGAAGTACCCGTCGTCGCGGTAGACGGCCATGCGCTCGGTGAAGGCGCGGCCGGTCGGCTCGGGGTGGAACTGCGTCGCGTACAGCGTGTCGCCGACGCGGTAGGCCTGCACGGGGCATCCGTCATTGGATGCCAGCAGAACAGCGCCCTCCGGCATCCGCTCGGTTCCCTCCTTGTGCGCCGTGAGCGCCGTGAAGGTCTGCGCGAGCGCCCCGAACAGCGGGTCGCGGCGGCCGTCGTCGGTGAGCGTCACGACGGTGGGTCCGGTGTCTTCGGGGTAGGCGCGGGTGACTTCGCCGCCGAGTGTGCGGGTCGCGATGCCGATGCCGTAGCAGGTGAACAGCGCCGCCATCTCGCCCGCCGCCGCGCTGCGCGCGAGCAGCGCAAGGCCTGCCTCGACGCCGAGTTGGACGTCGGTCTTGGTCGACTCGGGGTCGGTCACGTTGAACGGGCTGCCGCCCACGACGGCCCCGCGCCAGCGGGTCGCGAAGTCGGCCGGCAGTGGATCGCGCACGAGATCCCAGCGGTCGAGTTCGGTCTCCTCCAGCCGCATCGCGGTGCGGAACGACTCATACTCGGCCGCGGCGGCACCCGCCTGTGGACGCGCGCAGAGATAGACGAGCGGGGCCATGGCGACGATTCTAGGCGGCCGCGCGACGAAGTGCCCGGGCCGTGTATCACGAAGACACTCGCCTGCCTCCTGCTTGTGTGACCAGAATGGGCGGTATGACAGAAGCCGACCCTCCGATCCGTCGCGACGTGCCCGAAGGCGCGGTGCCGACCGGCGGAGGGGACCTCGTCGTTCCCGTGACGATCTGGAGTCGTGCGACCGACAGCTTCGAACGCTGGCGGGGCGGCGATCCGCGCGCGATGGATGACCTCGTCCGGCTCATGACGCCCGTGCTGTGGCACGTTGTGCGCGCCTACGGGCTCGAGCAGATGCTCGCCGAAGACGTCGTGCAGGCGACCTGGCTGACACTCGTGCGTCGGCACGAGTCCATCCACGACGCACGCGCGGTGGCCGGCTGGCTCACCACGTGCGCACGCCGCGAGGCTTGGCGCGCGGGCCGCGCGCACCAGCGTGCGAGACCGACCGACGACGTCGATCTCGAGCCGCTGCTGCCCAGCGACCCGTCCGCTGAAGAGAGCGCCCACCTCAGTGAGCGCGACCGTCGCCTGTGGGGCGCCGTCGCGACGCTCGAGGAGCGCTGCCGCCGACTGCTGCGCGTCGTCGCCTTCGAAGAACGCCCCGACTATGCGCGCATCGCGCAAGACCTCAGCATGCCGGTCGGCTCGATCGGCCCGACCCGGGGCCGCTGCCTCGGAAAGCTGCGTGTCGCCCTCGAGAAAGACGGATGGAGCGAGGATACCCATGACCTCTGAATCGACCACCGACGACGCGGCGCTGTTCGCCGCGCTGCGTCGCACCTGGGAAGGCGTCGACCCCGTGCCGGGCGGACTCGTCGACGCGATGATCGCGTCCGTGGCATCCGCCGACCTCGGCCGCGAATACGCGCTGCTGACGCTCATCGAGAGCGACGCGACATCCGCCGTGCGAGGGGATGCCGACATGCTCACGCTGCAGTTCAGCGACGGCCACACGAACGTGCTGGTGCACGTGACGCCGACCGAGCGCGGCCGCAGCCGTCTCGACGGCTGGGTCGACGGCGACGTCGCCGACGTGCGGCTGGTGCAGGACGGCGCCGAAGTGGCGGCCACCTCAGACGGCGGCCGCTTCTCGTTCGAGGCCGTGCCGCCGGGCATCTCGCGCTTGCGCGTGCGGCTGGCTGCACCGCCCGAGCCCGGCACAGCCGACGAACTTCTGACACCGCGTTTCGAGATCTGACCACCCCCCGCCGGTAGGACCGGCCCTGTGAAGGAGCGTGCATGACCCCCGAAGACATCGACGTCCCCGGTGCGCAGCCGAAGGGGTGGTCGTGGCGCGACCGCGCCCGCGGTGCGATCGTCGAGGCGACCATCCTCGACCCCGGCATCGAACCGCTCGATGGCATCGAGGCGTTCCAGACCGCATACGTGCCCGACCGGCTGCTGGTGTCGGACGGCGCTCGGGCGGGACTGCTCGACGACAACCTCCAGCGCGTGCGCGAGGCGGCGGGCGTCTTCGGCTGGGAGGCCGAGCCCGAGCGGCTCGACGGCACCGCGCTGAAGGACGGCGAGCGGATCGAGGCCCGCCTGCCTGGTGCGCCCGCCGTGATGCGCGTGCGACTGACGGCGCGGGAAGGGGCGGATTCTGCCTCTCCCGCCCTCCCTGACGCCTGGCGCGTGCTGCAGCAGGTGCGCCGGATGCTGCTCGCGGGGGACGACGTCGTGCGTGATGCGAACGGAGGTGTGGATGCCCCGGCGTCGCTGCGGCGCACGGGAGTCGACCGGATCGGCCTCGACCACATCCTCACGGTCGATCCGATCGGGGTGAACCCGTACACGAAGTCGAACCCGTATACGAAGTCCAACCCGTATACGAAGTCGAACCCGTACACGAAGTCCAACCCCTACACGAAGTCGAACCCGGTCGGCGAGTACGCCGACTGTGGCTCGGGCGGGCGGCAGCCGGTCGCGTGGATCGGTCCGTCGCCGCGGGTGTCAGCGCTCGAGCGCGGGCACCGTCGTGCCGTCGTGGCCGTCCTCGACACGGGCATCGGCGCGCACTCGTGGCTGCCCGATGACCTCGTCGACCGTGAGGTGAAGCTCGACGGGCATGTGGTGGGCTTCAACGACGAGGCGAACCCCGAGGTGTACCCCGACCTCTACGGTCCGCTCGACGGTGAACTCGATCCCGTCGCGGGGCACGGCACGTTCATCGCCGGAATCGTGCGCCAGGTCGCGCCCGATGCCGAGCTGCTCGCCGTGCGAGTCGCCGATGCGCGCGGCATCGTCGAGGAGTCGAACCTGCTGAAGGTGGTCGAGCAGCTCGGCATCCTCGTGCAACGACACCGCGACGGGGTCAAGGGTGGGCGCGCGATCGACGTGGTGAACATGTCGCTCGGGTACTACCACGAGACGCCGGAGGACGGTCTGTACACACGTGACCTGTACGACCTGCTGAAGGTGCTGCGCGACCTCGGCACGACGATCGTCGTCTCGGCGGGCAACGACGCGACCGACCGCCCGAGTTTCCCGGCATCGCTGTGGGCGTGGGACGGTGCCGACAACGGCCTTGCTGCTGACAAGGCCGCCGAGCACGTGTCGGTCGGGGCGCTCAACCCCGACTGCGCCACGACGGCGCTGTTCTCGAACGTGGGCCCGTGGGTGCGCACGTACGCCGTCGGTGCCGCGGTGCTGAGCACGATCCCCGACTTCCGTGGCGGCCTGCAGGCGACCGCGCGGGATGACCAGTACGCGCGCCGGCGCCTGACGATCGGCCCTGAGGACTATCGCGGCGGCTTCGCGGTCTGGAGCGGAACGTCGTTCGCGGCGCCGCTCGTGTCGGGCATGATCGCGGCGCGCCTGGGCGCTGTGCCGGAGCAGAAGGAGTCGATCGCGGTCTCGGTCGACGCTGCGCGCGCGGTGGTGAAGCAGGTGCTCGACGAGCTCGACTAACCCGTCGGCGCGCCGCGAACCCGACCGCCGGTGACACGGTCGGGTTCGCGCGCGGCGCGCGCGGTACGCGTGCTGCGCGGCTTCGCTTCGCGCGCGAGCCGCGAAACGGGCATGCTGGGATCGTGACCCTTGAGCCCGCGATAGCCGCGCCGGACCTGTATGCGGCCGCGCTCGCGCTCACGAACGAACGTCGGTACCGCGAGGCCGAGGCGGCGTTGCAGGGTGTCGCCGCGGTGACCGACGACGTCGAGCTGCACGCGCGGATCGCGGGCACGCTCGCGTTCGTGCTCGACCAGACCGGCCGCCCGGCAGAGGGCGAGCAGCTGTGTCGCGAAACGCTGGCGGATGCCGCGCTCAGCGCCCACACACGCGGCATCGTCGCGGGGCAGCTGGCCAGCATCGTCATGCACCGGGGCCGGCTCGACGAGGCGATCGGCTGGTTCGGACGCGCGATCGACGCGCTCTCGGACGACCCGATGGCGGTCGCCAACCTGCGGATGAACCGCAGCGTCGGGGCGATGCAGCGGCGTGACCTCGCGGCGGCCTTCGCCGATCTCGAGGAAGCCGTGGCGGTCTACGAAGAGCACGGCACGCCCATCGACGTCGCCGAGGCGCGGCACAATCTCGGCTACACGGCGTTGCTCGGCGGCGACCTCATCAGGGCGATGCAGGAGATGGCCGCAGCGCGCCCCGTCATCGGCGAGGAGTCGGCGGCCAACGCCGCCATCGGCGACGTCGACATGGCCGAGGCCCTGCGCGACGCGGGCCTCGTCACGGAGGCTGAGCGCCTGCTGCGCGATGCGGCACGTGCGTTCCACAAGAACGGCATGGCGCAGGCCCGCGGTGAGGCCGAGCTGCATCTGGCCCGCTCGCTGCTGCGCCACGACCCCGCCGATGCGGCGCGTGCCGCCGGCCACGCCGCCCGGCACTTCACGGCGCTCGGCGCGACGTCGTGGGCCGACCGGGCACGGGGCATCCGTCTGCGTGCGCTCCTTTCCGGCGGCGCGATCGACCGGGCCGGGCGCACGGTCTCCGACGTCGCGGTCGACGATGCCGACGTCACCCCGGTCGCGGCGGCGCTCACCCGCGCGGGGTTCGCCGGTGAGGCGGCCGCACTGCGCCTGTCGCGCGAGCTGTGGCGCGCGCGCCACGACCGGCCTGCCGGCCGCATGCCGCGCATCGACGAGGCTGCGTCGCTCGAGGTGCGGATGCTCGCGCACGAAGTGCGCGCGGAGCGCGCCGCCCGCGCCGGCCGCGGTGCGGTGGCGCGCCGCCACGCGGCATCCGGACTCGACGAGCTCTCGGACTGGCGCGCATCGTTCGGCAGCCTCGATCTGCAGACGTCGTTGTCGATGTACGGCAACAACCTGATGCTTGTCGGACTGAGCGCGGCGGTGCAGTCGCGCAGCCCCGAGACAGTCTTCGAATGGTCCGAGCGCGCCCGGCACCTGAGCCTGCAGGTCGTGCCGCTGCGACCCCCGGCCGACCCCGAGCAGGCGGCCGAACTGAGCGAGCTGCGCATGCTGCGCGCCGACGCCGGCAGCGACGACTGGACGAGCGACCCCCGCGCGATCGAACTGGGTGAGCGCCTGCGTCGGCGGCAGTGGACGACGACCGGCGCGGCCGAGATCGAGCGCCCCGTCGATCTTGCGGCCGCGGTCGCAGCGCTGGATGTCGACACAGTCCTGCTGAACTACGTGTTCAGCCCGGAGGGGCTGTCGTGCCTCGTCGTCACGACGCGGGGCGCGCAGCTGGTCGACCTGCCCGGCTGGAGCGAGGCGCGCAAAGCGCTGCCGGCGCTGCGCTCTGACCTGGACATGTCGGCGGCCGTGCGCTCGGGCCCGATGATGGCGATCGTCGGCCGGTCGCTGGCCGACCACCTCGACCGCCTGTCGACGCTGCTGGTGGCGGCCCCGCTGACCGGCGTCGATGCCCGGCGCATCGTCGTGACGGCACCCGGCGTGCTGGCAGGGCTCCCGTGGACGATGCTGCCGCATCTGTCCGGTCGCGCGGTGACGGTCGCCCGCTCAGCCTCGCGATGGGTGCTCGGCCGGCGCGCGTCGTCGGTCGACGCCGACGTCGCGTTCGTCGTCGGCCCGCGCGTCGCCCGCGGCGTCGAAGAGGCACGGACAGGTGCCGCCGCATGGGCGGCCGCGCGTCCTGCCGACGACTCGTCGACCGAGCCGGTCGTGCTCACCGGCGCGGATGCCACGGTCGACGCCGTCGGCGGCGCGGCCGCGTCAGCCGACATCCTGCACATCAGCGCGCACGGCCGGCACGCCCTCGACAACCCGCTGTTCTCCGGTCTGACGCTGGCCGACGGCGCGCTGTTCGGCTACGACATCGACCGGATGCGGCGGGTGTCGGATGTCGTGATCCTGTCGGCCTGCGAATCGGGGCGCTCGGCCGTGCGGTGGGGCGAGGAGTCGGTGGGGATGACGCGGGCCTGGCAGCACGCCGGCGCGACGGCCGTGATCGCCGCACCCGTCGTCGTCGCGGACGACGACGCGTGCGAACTGCTCGGGCAGCTGCACGTCGGGCTCGCGGGCGGGCTCGCCCCCGCCGTCGCGCTCGCCGAGGCGAGTGTGCGCACGGGCATCCGATCGCCGTTCGTCTGCCACGGCAACGGATTCTGAGATTTTCTCACGCAGATGTATCAGGGGTGAGGGGGGCGCCTCTTGATCATCGGAAGGACCGTTCGGTGCCGACGGATACGGATGCACCGGGCCACCACTGGGGAGAGGTGGCATCCGGTCAGTCCGCAGGACGGCGGTTCGGGGGGATCTATGCCCGTCCGAAGGGTCGGCGATGCTGGGGCTCGCCGGCCCTTCTGCCGTGCCCGGGTGGGCCGCTGAGCGATGGGGCCGGGCGGTCGGCGGCTTGCCGGGTGAGGCGGTCGGGCGGCGTCAGCGTGAGGAGTTCGCGGTGCGGCCGCGCACGATGCCGATGAAGGTGTCGACGAGCGGGCCGTTCTCGCCGTCGGCGGTCGCGGGCCACGCGAGCGCCACCGTCGAGGTCGGGCCGTCCACCAGTGGGCGATGCGCGGCATCCTTGCGGTGATGCAGGCGTGCGAGTGACATCGGAACGATGACGATGCCGACGCCCGTCGCAGCAATGGCGATCGCATCGGCGACCGTCGCGGGGGCGGCGAATCGCGGCTGCGTCGTCCCGGGGACCTCGACCTGCACCGGCGGGTGCTCGGGGACGATCAGCACCTCTCCGGCGAGGTCGTCCGCCGTGAGCTCGTCCGCGGCGGTGAGGTGCGACTCGGCCGCGCACACGACGACCGGCGTCTCGTCGTAGAGGGCGATCACGTGCAGTCCCGTGCGGTCGATCGGCAGCCGCACCAGGGCGGCGTCGACGGGTTGCGCGAGGCCGGTCGGGTCTGGCTGGATGAGGGCAGCGCGCTGGTCGGGCAGGTCGAGCGGGACGAGCTCGAGCGGGATCTGCGGCATCCGCTGCTTCCACGCGTCGATCCACTTGCCGGGCGTCGCACCCTCGATCGCGCCCAGGCGGAAGGGACCTGTGGGTAGCGGTGGGGCGGGCTCGCTCGTCGCGCTTGTGGTGCCCCTCGCGCCGGCGCCGGGCTTGCGGCCGGGTGTGCGGCCGGCGCCGGCGGCGCGCGGGCGCCCCGCGCCCTTGCCGCGGCTGCCGCGGCCGCCTGCTGCCGCCATGACGCCAGCGTAGCCGCCGCTCGCGCCGCAACAACTCAGGAACGGCGGCGCCAGATCGGTGCCGCGGCCCCGATTCGGGTCGAGATCCGTGCGGAACTCCTGAGTTATTGCGGTCACGCGGTGAGTGCCTCCGCCCCGCGAGGGGGTCAGGCGGCCAGGCGCAGCCCGCGGCGGTCGGTCGCGACCTGCTCGCCGTCGGCGATCTGGGTGTCGTCGGCGATCAGTGAGCCGCCGGCGACGCGCGCGTGCGCTCCGACGACGGCGCGGATGCCGATCTTGGCGCCCGACCCGATCGCCGCGCCCGAGCCGATGTGCGCGTGCGGCGCGATCTCGGCATCGGGGCCGATGACGGCGTCGGGCTCGATCCAGACACCGCGGCCGATGTGCGCGCCCGCGGCGATCTGGGCGCCCGGCTCCACATACGCACCCGCCTCGACGAGTGCGGTCGCGTGCACCTTGGCGCCGTTGGCGATGAGGCCCCGCCCGTTCGCGTGCTTGCGGTAGCGCAGCGTGCGGCCCTGATCGTCTTCGATGTCGACGTAGTTCTTGCCCACAGAAATCCTCCTGAGAACTTCTACAACGATCGAGACCCTCAGATCATTCCCGTGCATAGGTGTGAGCGGGCTCGATCCGGCGATCCGGAGCGAACACCACCGCCCGTTGCACCGAGAAGCTCACCGCGAACAGGGTCAGATCGGTCATGAGCTTCGCCGGCAGGGTCGCGATACCGGCATCCGTCAGCGCCGTCAGCATCCCGAAGCTCGCCGCGAGCAGCAGTGCCGCGAGGCCGAAGTAGCGCAGCGCCGCCGTGCGCAGCGGCACCGTGCGGCGGGCGCCGAAGACGAGGCTGCGGTTGATCGCGAAGTTCATGCCGGCGCTCGCGACGCGGGCGAGGGTGACCGACAGCAGCAGCCAACCGGTCAGCGCCTGCAACACGAGCAGCAGGCCCGTGTCGACGACGAATGCCACGACGGCGGATGCCGCGAAGCGAAGCAGCGGCGCATAGATGCGCGCCGAGTCGGCGAGCGGACGGAAGTGGCTCGATGCGTTGCCGTCGAGGTAGACCGTCCGGATCGGCACTTCCTCGAGTGCGATCCCGGCCGTGGGCGCGGCCAGCAGCATCCGGAACTCGTACTCGAACCGGTCGCCCGGAACCGACAGCAGCCACGGCACGAGCTCGCTCGGGAACCCCCGCAGCCCCGTCTGGGTGTCGCTCACGTCGCGCCCCGTGGCGAGCCGGAACGCGCGCCGCGTCAGCGCGTTGCCCGCGCGGCTGCGCAGCGGCACCGACCCCGCGAACGCGCGGACGCCGAGCACGACCGTGGCGCGGCGTTCGAGGAGCGCAAGTTGCCCTGCCTGAGGCCGATCGGGAGCCGTTTGCGCTCCTCGAACGCCGCCCAGGGCTTCCGCGACGCGGCTGATGTCGGCCGGGGTGTGCTGGCCGTCGGCATCCGCCGTGACGATGTCGAGCCCCGGCCAGTCGTGCGCGGCGCGCGCGAAGCCCGTGCGCAGCGCCGCTCCCTTGCCGCGATTGTGCGGGTGGGATGCCACGACCGCGCCCGCCGCGGCGCACGCCGCGAACACGCCGGCGTAGCCCGGTCCCGAGCCGTCGTCGACGACGAGCACGGGACCGCGTGGCGTCAGCTCGCGCACGAGCGCGACCAGCCGATCGTCGGGTTCGTAGGCGGGGATCAGCACGAGAGGCATCCGATCACCCCGCCACATAGAGGATGTCGCTCGTCGCCCGCTCACCGCCGTTGGAAGGCTGGTTGACGACCTCGCCGTTGAACCACAGTTCGCTCGATCCGCCGCCGTCGAGGTTGTAGGCCGTCGTCGCGCCGAGCGAGATCATGATGTCGGCGAGCTCGGTGAGGGTGACGCCGCGGCTGTAGCCGGGGTCGCGTCCGTCGACAACGACGATGAGGATGTGCCCGTCGGCGGTGACGCCGATCGCGGTGCGCGGCTGCTCGCCCTGGATCGAGTGGTTGCCGATGTTCGTGTCGATCTCGACGTCGTCGATGCCGTCGATCACGGCGCCGTCGTCGACGATCGCGGGGCCGAAGCTGAGGGTGTTCCAGGCGCCGTCTGCGACCAGTTCGGCTGCCGTCGTCTGCGTCTCGTCGTAGATCGCGACCGTGCCGTCCTTGTAGAAGACGAGGCCTTCGCGGGCTCCGTCGTCGCGGTAGACGACGCCGTTGCGGATCACGATGCCGCTGTCGCGGAACCCGTAGTAGTCGCCGTTGACGGCCAGCACCGCGCCGTTGGCCTCGGCGGTCTCGCTGACCAGAGCGGTGATGTTCTCGCCGAACTGGTTGTTCGCGAAGGCGCTGCGCAGCACCGTCGGGTCACTGAGGTCCAGATCGGCGACGTAGTAGGTGACGGTGTCGTCGCCCGAGCCCTGCGTGTACTGCGTGACCGTGATCGACGCAGCGTCAGACGTGTAGGTCGTGTCGGTGATGACGGGCGTGGATGCCTCGGCATCCGCCGTGTCGTCGGTCGCGGCGGGAGTCGCGCTCGCGCTCTGCTCCGCCTCGTACGCGGCGACGTCGTCGACCACGACATGCGGGATCACGAACCGGTCGAGCGCCCACGCGGTGCCGCCGGTCGCGGTGAGCGCGACGACGATCCCACCCGCGATGAGGCTGTGCTTGAGTCGTCTCTTCATGCGGACCAGTGTCGGAGATCGCCTGGAGAGCGCCGTAGGCACCGGCTACGCGGCGGCTATGAATCGTGCCGTGCCCCAGACGCGCGAGGATGGATGCCGTGGCGACTCCCGACGACCCGACGACCGGCCCCTCCCTCGTGTTCGACGAGAAGGCCAACGCGCATTCGGTCCCGGAGGACGTGCTCGGCATCCTCACCGGCACCTTCCTGACCTCGTTCGGGCTGCACCTGCTGCACGCGTCGGGCGCCGTCACGGGCGGCACGGCCGGCCTCTCGCTGCTTCTCGGCTACGCGACGGGCTGGCCGTTCTGGGTGCTGTTCGCCGTCATCAACGTGCCCTTCGCGTTCCTCGCGGTGTGGCGGCGCGGGTGGGACTTCACGATCCGGACGGTCATCTCGATCGCCCTCGTGTCGACGTGGGCGCTCGTGCACGACGCGCTGTTCCCGATCACGCAGATCGAGCCCTGGTACGGCACGCTCGCGGGCAACCTCCTGGCCGGCGTCGGCGTGCTGATCCTGTTCCGCCACCGCTCGAGCGTCGGCGGCGTCAACATCATCGGGCTCGAGATCCAGGACCGCACGGGCTTCCGTGCGGGGTGGACGATGATGATCTTCGACGTCCTGATCGTGCTGTCGGCGCTGCTCGTGGTGCCGTGGACGAACGTCCTGATGAGCGCCGTGGGCGCGGTGCTGCTGAACCTCGTGCTCGCGCTCAACCACCGGCCCGGGCGCTACCTCGGGCACTGATGCGTCTCAGCGCTGGCAGCGCGGGCACCAGAACACGATGCGCTCGCTCGTCTCGTTCGCGCCGAGCTCGCCGCGGCGGATGAGCGTGCCGCACCGGCGGCACGGCCGCCCGGCGCGACCGTAGACCCAGTGCTCGCGACCGCGGCGCGCGTCACCCGTGAAGGTGCGGATCGGCCGGTCGCGATTGCTGCGGATCATCCGCGCGGCCGTGTCGACCAGGCCTGCATCCGTCTCGTTCGCGGGACGCGTGGGCAGGACGCCCCGCACGAACAGCACCTCGTTCGCATACTCGTTGCCCAGGCCCGCGAGGTTGCGCTGATCCAGCAGCGCGACGTGCACGGGGCGAGGGTCGGATGCCAGGTGGGCGGCCGCCTTCGGGGCATCCCAATCGGGCCCCAGCAAGTCGGGGCCGAGATGCCCGACGAGCAGGTCTTCCTGCGCGGTGGGCACGAGGTCAACCTGGGCGATCTCGAAGCCGACGGCCTGTGCCCGCTCGATGCCGACGATCGCGCGCGCCTGGTGCGCGGGGGCGCGCCACGGCTCGCCGGGGCGGTAGACGAGCCAGCGTCCCTCCATCTTGAGGTGCGAGTGCAGGGTGTATTCCCCGAAGCGCATGAGCAGGTGCTTGCCGCGCGGGACGACCTCGCGGACGGTGTCACCGGTCAGATCCGCCGTCGCATGGCGTGGCACCCGCAGGTCGAAGCGCGTCACCGTCTGCCCCGCGAGGGCGGCGTGCAACGTGCGCGCCGTGCGGAAGACGGTGTCGCCCTCAGGCATCAGGGGTGCCCCTTCTGGGCCGCGGCGGGAACTCCGCAGAATGTGACCAACTCCGCAGAATATGCCGTCGTTCTCTGCGGAGTACGTGACATTCTGCGAAGTTCGTGACCCCGCGATGCCGACGAGTGAGGATGCCCGCCCATCAGCGCGCTCGCAGCGTGAGCCCGCGGCTTGACTCGACGAAGCCGGCCGCCTGCAGGGCCCGCCCGACGGGGGTGCCGTAGACGAACACACCCGACACCTGCTCGATCGTCAGCGTGTCGAGCCGCCGCGCGCGCACCGTCTCAGCGAGGCTGCGCGCGGCCGCCGCGAGCGCGTTCTCGTCGTCGGTGAAGGCGAGCGCAGAGCGTCCGCCGCGCTCGAGATACAGCACGAGGCTGCCGTCGACGAGCGTCACGAGCCCGCCCGCCTTGCGGCCGGGGCGGTGCGCGACGTCCAGCCCCGGCCACGCAAGGGCCGCGCCGTACGGGTTCGCGGGGTCGGTCGCCGCGAGTGTCAGTGCCTGCAGCGGCGCCGGATCGGCAAGGGCCGCGAACTCGCGCAGCCGGTCGACCGTCGCCGAGGTCGCGAACTGCGCGGCCCCGAGCTTCTCGATGAAGTAGCCGCGGCGCGTGTGCCCGGCATCCTCGAACCCGGCGAGGATCCGGTAGACCTGCGCGAATCCGCCCGGCACGCCCTCGGACTGCACGCTGCCGCGCGTGACGACGCCGTAGCGGTCGAGCAGCAGGCTCGCCGACGCCGCGCCGCGCAGCGCGGCGTCAGTGCTCGGCTCGGGCAGCAGCGACCAGCGGCCGCCGACGGGCGGGCGAGGGGATGCCGCGCTGCGCGTGGCGGCCAGCGGTGTGCCGCGGAACATCCGCGCGCGCGGCGTGCGGCGCACGGCGCGGTGCGCCTGCGAGCCGCCGCCGAGCAGGGCGCGCACGGGGGCGAAGGTGTCGTTCGTGACGCGGGCCGTCCAGGTGAGGTTCCACAGCGCCGCGACCGTGTCCTGCTCGTTCGCTCCCGTCATGGCGGCCAGTTGCGTGGCGAAGTACGCGCCGCCCGCTGACATCGCGGTCAGTAGCTGTTGCTCGAGGACGGTCGGCGGCTCGGGGTCGTCGGGCAGCACGAGCGTGAGGGGGAGGGCGTCGGTGGGGTGCAGCGCGATCCAGCCGTCGCGACCGGGCAGCGACCCGTGCCCCGTCCAGACGACCTCGCCCGTTGAAGTGAGCTCATCGAGCATCGCGGGCGTGTAGTCGGTCACCCGCGAGGGCAGGATCAGTGACTCCCAGGCGCTCGCTGGCAGCGGCACTCCGGCGAGCTGCTCGATCGTCGCGAGCACGCCGTCGAGGCCCTCGAGCGGGCGTCCGCCCGCGGAGCCGTCGACGTGCTGCCATGCGGGCAGGAATCGCGCGAACGCCTCGGGAGTGACCGGTTCGACCGTGCCGCGGATCGCGGCGAGCGACCGCAGCCGCAGCCGGCGCAGCACCTCGACGTCGCACCACTCGAGGTCGTCGGTGCCCGTGCTGGTGCTGCTGGCAGTGCTGGCTGGGGCGTCTGGCAGGAAGAACCCGCTCGTGACGCGCCCTTGTGCTTCGAGTCGTTGCAGGGTGTGCCGCGCAACGGCGGCGCCGATGCCGAAGCGCGCCGCGACGCTCGCCGTGCGGAACGGCCCATGCGTGCGCGCGTACCGCGCGACGAGATCGCCGAGCGGATCGGCGACCGGTTCGAGGAATGCGTTCGGGATGCCCACGGGCAAGGCTGCCCCGAGCGCGTCGCGCAGGCGCCCGGCATCCTCGATTGCCGCGATGCGCGCTTCACCCGCGATCGTGACCCCGATCGCCCGCCGCGCCGCGACGAGCTCGTCGAGGTGCCGCTGGGCTTGCGCCGTCGCGATCGCGGGCGGCCCCTCGACAGGCTCGGGGGCCAGGCCGGGCTCGGGGGCGAGGCGGGCGGCGACCTCGGGGGCGGTGAGCGGGCCGAGCATGCGCAGCAGGTCGGCGACGCCCTCCACCCCGCGCACGCGCCGGTCGGGGGCGAGGCGCTGGGCCTCGGCCTCGAACTGCGCGATCACCGCGGGGTCGAGCAGCTCGCGCATCTCGACCTTGCCGAGCAGCTCGCTCAGCAGTGCCGGATCGACCGACAGCGCCGCCGCGCGGCGCTCGGCCAGCGGCGAGTCGCCCTCGTACATGAACGCACCGACATATCCGAACAGCAGGTCGCGGGCGAACGGCGACGGCTGCTGCGTCGTGGTCTCGACGAGCCGGATCCGCCGGTCGGCGATGCCGCGCGCGATCCGCAGCAGCGCGGGCAGGTCGTAGACGTCTTGCAGCACTTCACGCAGCGTCTCGAGGATGATCGGGAACGTCGGGTGGTTGCGCGCGACCTCGAGCAGCTGCGCGGACTTCTGCCGCTGCTGCCACAGCGGGGAACGCTTGCTGGGGTTCAGGCGCGGCAGCAGCAGTGCCCGCGCGGCGCACTCGCGGAAGCGCGAGGCGAACAGTGCCGACCCGCCGACCTCGTCCGTGACGAGCTGTTCGAGCTCGTCCGCGTCGAAGACGAACAGCTCGGCGCCGGGTGGTTCGCTCTCGGCATCCGGCACCCGCGCGATGATCCCGTCGTCGCTCGCCACGGCCGATCCGTCGACGCCGAGACGCTCCCGAATGCGTGCGCCGACGGCCAGCGCCCACGGCGCGTGCACGTGCATGCCGTAAGGGGAATGCAAGATGATCCGCCAGTCGCCGACTTCGTCGCGCGAGCGCTCGACGGTCAGCGTCCGGTCGGTCGGCAGGCTGCCGGTGGCATCCTTCTGCTCGGAAAGGTACGCGAGCAGGTTGCTGATCGCGTTGTCGTCGAGCCCCGACTCGCGCAGGCGCGCGGCGGCCTTGTCGGGGGTCGCGCCGGCGACCTCGCGAGAGAACTTGCCGAGCGCTTCGCCGAGCTCGGCGGGTCGCCCGAGCCCGTCGCCGTGCCAGAACGGCAGCTTGCCCGGCTGCCCGAACGCGGGTAGCACGTTGACGCGGTCGTGCGTGATCTCGACGATGCGCCAACTGGTTGTGCCGAGGGTGAACACGTCGTTCACGCGCGACTCGTAGACCATCTCCTCGTCGAGTTCGCCGACGCGCGCGCCCTGCGTCTCGCCCGCGACGAAGACGCCGAACAGTCCGCGGTCGGGGATCGTCCCGCCGCTCGTGACCGCGATGCGCTGCGCGCCGGGACGTCCGGTGAGGATGCCGTGATCGCGGTCCCATACGACGCGGGGCCGCAGCTCGGCGAACTCGTCGGACGGGTACTTGCCCGCAATCAGGTCGAGCGTCGCCTCGTACGCCGAGCGCGGCAGCGTGCGGAACGGCGCCGACCGGCGCACCGTCTCGAACCAGGTCTCGACGTCGAGGGTGCCCGTCGCGCACGCCGCGATCGTCTGCTGCGCGAGGATGTCGAGCGGATTCGCGGGCACCGCGATCGCCTCGATCTGACCGGCGAGCATGCGCTCGGTGACGACAGCGGTGTGCAGCACGTCGCCGCGGTGCTTCGGGAAAAGCGCCGCGCGGCTGATCTCACCGACCTGGTGGCCCGCGCGTCCGACGCGCTGCAGACCGGATGCCGCCGACGGCGGCGCCTCGACCTGGATCACGAGGTCGACCGCGCCCATGTCGATGCCGAGCTCGAGCGAGCTCGTCGCGACGACGCAACGCAGGATGCCACTTTTCAGCTCGTCCTCGACCTGCGCCCGCTGCTCTTTCGACACCGACCCGTGGTGCGCCTTCGCGAGCACGGGCGGTGCCCCGGCGGACACCCCCGCCTGCGCCATCATCTCGGCGGGCATCGACCTGGCTCCCGAGCCCGTTGAGGCGGCCCCCGAGCCTGTCGAGGTGGCCCCCGAGCTTGTCGAGGGCCGCAACCCCACCCGCTCCTCGTAGATCTCGTTCAGCCGCCCCGTGAGTCGCTCGGCGAGCCGTCGCGAATTCGCGAACACGATCGTCGAGCGGTGCGCGAGCACGCGATCCACGATCGCCTCTTCGACGTGCGGCCACACCGATCCGGTGATCTCGGAGGGCTGCGGCGGAGCCTCGAACCAGTCGCCCTCGCCATCGTCCGGATCAGGCGGATCGGCACCCGGTGGCGGAGGCGGGTTGAGCATGTCGTCCATCGGGACGATGACCTGCAGATCGAACGCCTTGACGGCCCGCGGTGCGACGATCTCGACGGGCGCTGATCCGCCGAGGAAGCGCGCGACCTCATCGATGGGGCGCACCGTCGCCGATAGGCCGATGCGCTGCGCGGGGGCCTCGAGCAGGGCATCCAGCCGTTCGAGACTGACCGCCAGGTGCGCGCCGCGCTTGGTCGCCGCGACGGCGTGCACCTCGTCGACGATGACCGTGTGGATGCCCCGCAGTGTCTCGGATGCCTGGCTCGTGAGCATCAGATAGAGCGACTCGGGCGTCGTGATCAGGATGTCGGGCGGGTCGGTCAGGAGTCTGCGCCGGTCGGCCGATGGTGTGTCACCCGAGCGGACGCCCACCGTGACATCGGGCACCGCGATGCCCAGCCGCCGCGCCGACTGGCCGATGCCCACGAGCGGAGAGCGGAGGTTGCGCTCCACGTCGACGCCGAGCGCCTTGAGGGGCGAGACGTAGAGGACGCGCGTCGCCGGGGCATCCGTCTTCTTCTTCCGCTTGGTGTCAGCGGGGGCGATCGGCTTCTCGCGGAACACGCGGTCGATCGCCCACAGGAACGCCGACAGGGTCTTGCCCGACCCGGTCGGCGCGACCACGAGCGCATGCTTGCCGTGCGAGATCGCCTGCCACGCGCCGGACTGCGCCGACGTCGGCTGCGCGAAGGCGCCGCGGAACCAGTCCTGCGTCGCAGGACCGAACCGTTCGAGCACATCGCCCATCCCTCCATCTTCGCGCGGACGGCGGACATCGCGGCGGCCAGCTGGCCGTTCTGCCGGTGGCGGGCTAAGCTTGGAGGTTCATATCTTCAGCCGGAAGAGGGAAAGAACATGGCAGACACGATCGAAACGGTGTGGATGACGCAGAGTGCGCTGACCGCGCTCGAAGCCGAGCTCGCCGAGTTGAACGAGACGCCGGATGCCTCTGCCGCACGCATCGCCGAGCTGCGCAGCCTGATCCGCCGTGCCGACACGGGAGCCAAGCCCGACGACGGCCTCATCGAGCCCGGCATGACCGTGACGGCGCGCTTCGCGGACGGCTCGGAGGAGACGTTCCTGCTGGGCAGCCGCACCGCCGCGCTCGAGTCCGGCGATGTCGAACTCGACGTGTACTCGCCGGACTCGCCGCTCGGCGGCGCGATCGCCGGCCACTACGTCGGCGAGACCGTGAGCTACACGGCGCCGACCGGTCGCGCCATCGAGGTCACGCTGGTCGCGGCGGCTCCCTTCGCCTGAGCGCGGTCACCCCTCCTCACCGTCGAGCTCGCCTTCGGCGAGCTGTCCGTCGCGCAACTCGAGCACGAGATCGGGCTCGAGCCGGCGCAGGAACGCGTCGTCGTGACTGACGACGAGCACGCCGCCACGGTACGCCGCGAGGGCAGCGACGAGCTGGTCGACCGTGTCGAGGTCGAGGTTGTTCGTCGGCTCGTCGAGCACGAGCAGCTGCGGCGGCGGGTCGGCCATCACGAGGCACGCCAGCGCGAGCCGGAAGCGCTCGCCGCCCGACAGCCCCGCGGCCGGCCGCAGCACGGCATCCCCGCGCAGCAGGAACCGGGCCAGCCGGTTGCGCAGCTCGACGTCGCCTGCGCCCGGCGCCGCCCGGCGCAGGTTCTGCAGCGGCGATTCCGCGCCGTCGAGCCCGTCGACGCGCTGTGAGAGGTACCCGATCCGGTCGGTGTGCGCGGTCGCCGTGACCGAAAGCAGGCTGAATTGGCTCGATCCCGGCCCGGCGGGGGCGGAACCGCCGTTTGAGCCTGCTTTCGCGTCGCGATCCGCCGGGCAGCCGACATCCGTCTGGTCGTTGTCATGCGCCGGGTCGGCGACCAGCTGCCGCAGCAGCGTCGTCTTGCCGGCCCCGTTCGGCCCGATCAGGGCGACCCGCTCGGGCCCCTGTAGCACCCACGAGCGCTCGCCCGACGACAGCGTCGCGAGGCGCCGGCCCGACCCGACCCCCGGGTCGGGCAGGTCGATGCGCACCGCATCGTCGTCGCGCACGCGCCGCTCGGCCGCGTCGAGCGCGGCGCGGGCGTCGGCCTCGCGACTCGAGGCCTCGACGCGCAGCCGCCCCGCCGACTCCTGCGCGGAGCGCTTGCGCGCGCCGGCGATGATCGGCGGCACGCGCTTCTCGCCGGCGGCCTTGCGACCGGCCGCGGCGCGCGTCGCGAGCACCTGCTCTTGGTGGATGCGGTCGCGCTTCTCGCGCTTCACGGCTTGACGGGCGGATGCCTCGGCTTGCCGCGCAGCGGCCTGCTCGGCATCCAGCGCGTCGCGCCACTGCGAGTACGGCCCGCCGAACGTCGAGAGCGTGCTGCCGTACAGCTCGGCGGTGTCGTCCATCAGCTCGAGCAGCGCCGTGTCGTGGCTGACCACGATCAGCGTGCCGCGCCAGCGGCGCACGAGCTCGTGCACGCGCGCCCGCGCGTCACGGTCGAGGTTGTTCGTTGGCTCGTCGAGCAGGGCGATCGGCGCACCCCGCAGCCGCACTCCGACGAGCGCGACCAGCACGGCTTCGCCGCCGGACAGTTCGCCAACGCGGCGATCCAGGGCGCCCGGCGGCAGCCCGGCCTCGTCGAGCGCGGCGGTTGCGCGGGCCTCGACGTCCCAGTCGTCGCCGACTGCATCGAACCGAGCGGGGTCGACGTCGCCCGCGGCGATCGCGCGCACGGCATCCAACGCCGCGCCGACGCCGAGCACATCGGCGACGCGCCGGTCGGTCTGCAGCGTGAGTCGCTGCGGCAGCAGGTCGATCGCGCCGCTGGCGGTCACGGTGCCGGATGCCGGGGTCAGTGCCCCCGCGATGAGCGCGAGCAGCGTCGACTTGCCGGATCCGTTGCGGCCGACCAGGCCTGTGTGGCCCGTGCCGAAGGCGCCCGAGACCTCGCGCAGCGCGGGCGTGCCGTCGGGCCAGGTGAAGGTGAGGCGGTCGAGGACGACCGCGGAAGTGCTGAGTACGGGCATGGGATGCCTCCCTGTGGTTGGGTGCGCGAACGCCGCGCACCCGCACTCACCCGCAGAAGGTGTGAAGTCGACGGTCGTCGGCGCGGAATGGATGCGCCGACGTGTCGAGAGATCCCCGGATCGGAGGGGTCGACGGTGCGGCGCGATTACTTCGCGGCGGCGTCGAAACCCTTCAACGGTCTTCCTCACACTCGGGACAGGGACCCTGACACTCTACCGGATGCCCCTGAGCGCCCGATCCGTGCGCGGCAGCGCGGCCGGTCGGCGCGGTTTCGCGCGCGGTCGGCGGGGCCCCTCCGCAATAACTCAGGAGATCTGGGGCGTCGTGGTTGAACACGCCGCGGAATCCCGCGACATCCCGCGGCAGGCGGGAGCGGCGGCGGGCGCGACTCCTGAGCTATTGCGGTCGGCACACGACCAGGTGCGCCGGCGTCACTCCGCGAGGCGCTCGAGCTGCAGGTCGAGGAACGCGCGCACGTCGTCGAGTTCCTCTTGCGAGACGCTGTGGGTCAGGCCGGGGTAGACGCGGCCGCTGAGGTCGACGTGCGCGGGCAGCCATTCCACGGTGTGGGCGACGCGGTCTGCGGGGATCACCTCATCGCGCGCGCCGCGACCCCAGAAGACCGGCGGTCGCACGGCCGCGAGCGCGGAGTCGGTCGGCAGCGGATCGCCGTCGACGAAGCCCGCGAGGTTGACGGCGAACGCGAACCGCTCGGGGCGTAGTCGCAGGGACTGCATCGAGATGACGGCGCCCTGCGAGAACCCGAGCAGGCCGACGGGCGCCGCGGCATCCGTCGCGGTGTCGAGCCAGGCGAGGAACCGCTCGGTCGCCGCTGTCGCCGCTCCTGGCGCGCGTCCCCGCAGCCCCTCGATCGGGTACCACGACCATCCGGGGGTCGGGAACGGCGGGCTGAGCGGCGCGCGCACCGCCGCGACGACGAACTCTGCGGGCAGGTGCGGCGCGAGGCCGAACAGGTCGCGCTCTTCCGACCCGTAGCCGTGCAACAGCACGAGCAACGGCCGACCCGCACGCTCACCGGGCGGTGCCGACCACAGGACGGCCTCGGCATCGAGGTCGGGGATCTCGACGCCTGCGCTGTCAAAAGGCGAATCGCTCATGGCGACATCTTCGCAGGACTCCATCGCAGGGACTCCCCGCAGAGACCCGTCGCAGCAACCGCCGCAGCGACGCCGCCACAGCAACCGCCGCCACAACGACCCGCCGCCACCGCGCCGACGGGGTATACAAGAGGCATGGCCGTTCGCACCCCCGACCCCGATCCGAACGAGCGCGACGACGACGGGACGCCGCGCGATCCGCTGCGCGATCTCGGCGCGGACATCGGGCGCACAGGCGGCACGGGCGGGCATCCGCTCGGCGACGGCACGTTCGGCTCGCCCGCGCCGGGCAACGCCGCCAATCCCGGCTGGCTGACCGATATCGAGCTGGCCGAAGCGCGCCGGCGCCTGCCGATCCTCTACGTCGAGGCGATTCCGGTGCGCACCGACGGCATGGGCCAGGTGACGCAGATCGGCGTGCTGCTGCGCGCGACGCCGCTCGGCGAGATCACCCGCTCGATCGTCTCGGGGCGCGTCCGCTACGGCGAGACCGTGCGCGACGCCCTGTTCCGTCACCTCGAGAACGACCTCGGCCCGATGGCGTTCCCGCTGCTGCCGCCGCAGCCGGTGCCGTTCACGGTCGCAGAGTACTTCCCGATCCCGGGCGTCAGCGCGTTCCACGACGACCGCCAGCACGCCGTCTCGCTCGCGTTCGTCGTGCCGGTGACGGGCACGTGCGAGCCGCGGCAGGATGCCCTGGAGGTGACGTGGATGACCCCCGAAGAAGCGGCATCCGACTCGCTGGCCTCTGAGATGGAGGGCGGCCGCTCGACGCTCGTGCGTCAGGCGCTCGCCTCCGTCGGCGCGCTGCGCTGAGCGCGCCGTGCCCGCCAGTCCCACGCTCGTCGACTTCGCAGTCGCGCTACCGGTCGTCCTGCTGCTCTCGTACCTGATCGCGCGGGGCATCCGCGCCGTCTTCGGCCGCCGGCTCTCGCTCTCACTGCCCGTCATGACGATCGTCGCGATCCTCGGGATGAGCCTCGGCCTGCTGCTGGCGGGCCTCTTCCTGTTCGGGCAGCGTCTGTGGATGACGACCACGATCCTCGTCGTCCTCGGGTGCAGCGTCGGCCTGAGCTTCGCGGTCGCGGCCGTCGCGGCGGTCGGCCGGGGCAGTCGCCGCGACATCGACATCGCGGCGCTGTTGGCTGCGGGCGAGTCTGAGCGGGTCGAGTTCAAGGAGACCGCGCGCTGGAACGTGCGCGAAGACAAGAAGGATGCCCGCATGGAGGCCGTCGTCGCCAAGACGGTCGCGGCCTTCCTGAACAGTCGCGGCGGCACGCTGGTCATCGGAGCTGACGATGCGGGGCATCCGATCGGACTCGAACGCGACTTCTCGACGCTGCGCACCCCCGACGCCGACCGGTTCGAGCTGTGGCTGCGCGACCTGTTGTCGGCGACGCTCGGCAAGAACGCGGCGGCGCTGCCGGTGATCCGATTCGCGGAGGTCGACGGCCGCACCCTGTGCGCGCTGCGCTGCCCGCGGTCGCCCGAGCCCGTGTTCCTCGCGCAGGGCAGTGCGACCGACCTGTGGGTGCGGGTCGGCAACTCGACCCGCTCGTTCGGCGTCGACGAGGCCGTCACCTACGTCGCGCAGCACTGGCGGCCGAGCCTGCGCACGTGGCTCCAGGGGCGCCCGTGACCGGATGCCTCAGCGCACGGCGGCCGTCGACTCGCGGGGCTGCAGGACCGGCAGCACGTACACGCGCTGCGCGGGGCGGTCGGGGCCGTCGATGAGGCGGTCGACCATCGTCTCGACCGCAAGCCGGCCGATGTGCTGCTTGGGGGGCCGCAGGGCGGTGATGGGCGGCTCGGCACTCTCGGCGACCTCGTCGTCGTAGGCGACGACCGCGAGGTCATCGGGGATCGTCCACCCGTGGTCGCGCGCGTACTGCTGCAGCAGCAGAGCCTGCGGGTCGTTGTGGATGAGCAGCGCGGTCGTCGACGTCGCCCGGCACTGCGCGAGCACGTCGACGATCGCGGCCTCGCGCGCGGCACTGTCGAGGTCGTCGAGCGCTCCGTCGATGTCGACCGGGCACTCCAGCCCCAGATCGGCGACCGCACGCTCCCAGCCGCGGCGCAGCTGCCATGAGGTCGGTGATCCCGCCGAAGTGAGGATGCCGACGCGCCGGTGACCGAGCGAAGCGAGGTGGCCGGCCGCGAGCGCGCCGCCGAACACGTGGTCGGTCGTCACCCACTCGAGGTGTGTCAGCGCGAGCGTCGACGGCGCCCGCCGCTCGACGAGCACGACGGGGATGGGCAGCGACTCGAGCCAGTGCAGCAGTGCGCGACCGTCGGGTCCGAGCGTTTCGGGCGCGACGATCAGCCCGTGCAGGGTGCCTGATTCGACCAGCGACGCGATCTGACGGCGCTGGTCGTCGACCGAGTAGGTCGCTCCGCGCAGCACGAGCTGCACGCCCAGCTCGGTCGCCGCCGCCCGCGCGCCGATGATGACGTGCGGCCAGTAGTAGCTCAGCGAGGGCACCATCATCCCGACGCGGAACCGCACCGGCGCACTGGCGGCGGAGCTCGGGACCGACCGGTCGAGCCGGCTGCGCAGCGTGGCGCCGCCGTGCACGCGGGTGAGCAGGCCCTGGTCGGCGAGCTGGCCGATGTCGCGCCGCACCGTCAGCTCCGAGACGCCCAGTTGGACGGCGAGCTCTGCGACGCGCACCGAGCCGACGCGGCGCAGCTCGTCGAGGATGCGTTCGCGGCGCGACAGACCGAACGCGCGGGGCTCAGATTCCATGATGTGCGTCAGCGTACATCTGGTTTCGAATGCGCTCAATCATGATCGACTGTGTTCGTTTCTCTTCCCGTCGCACGCGCCGCGACGCCAGGATCTTGCGCGAGGACACGAAGCCGTGCCCTCGCGTCGCCCCTGAACGGAGTTGTGCAGATGTCGAAGGCAATGATGCCGCGCGGAAAGACCGGATCCCCCACTGGTCGACTGCGGGCCGGAATGGCCATGATCGCCTCGGTCGCCGTGATCGGCACGGGCCTCGTCGCGGCGGCGCCCGCGATCGCGGCGCCGACCGACACCGTGACCGTCAACGTGACGGGCGCCGATGTCGCCACCGCCGCGCAGAACCGCAACGGCCTCACCTTCAAGGGCTTCGGCGTGCTGTCGGCGAACTCCACCAGCGCGCTGCTGATGGACTACAAGGCGCAGCACCCCGACGCGTATTGGGAGCTCATCGAGACGCTCTTCGGCGGCGATCACCCGATCATGAACACCGTCAAGATCGAGATGGGCAACGACCGCAACACCTCGACGGGCCCCAATGCGGCGACGATGCGCACGCGCGACGAGTACCCGAACGTGCTGCGCGAGCCGGGCTTCCAGCTCGCGGCCGACGCCGAGCTCGTCGCGCACGGCGACGTGCACGTGAGCCTGCTGCGCTGGAACCGTCCCGCGTGGGCGACGACGGATGCCGACCAGTACATCTGGTTCAAGAACACGGTGCTCGTCGCGTACCGCGAGCTCGGGGTCGTGGTCGACTCGATCAACCCCGACACCAACGAGACGTCCAGCCCCAACGTCCAGCTGTACAAGAACTTCTCGTCGTGGCTGCGAAACGACACCGCCGGCTACGAGGGTGCGACGGCGGATGACCCGAATAACGGCTTCGCCTCGACGGAAGAAGCCGACCTCTTCCACGCGATTCAGACGGTCGCCGCCGACACGGTGGGCACGCCGCCGGTGTCGTTCGGGAACGCGATGACCGCGGCATCCGACTCGTCACTGCGCGATGCCGTCGACGTCGTCGGCTTCCACTACTCGAGCGCCGACGACAGCGCCGGCAACATGAAGAAGATCGCCGAGCAGCTCGACAAGGAGGTCTGGAACTCGGAGGGTCAGTCGACCTTCTCGAGCTCGGCAGATCGCCCCAACAACACCGCGAGCGACGAGCAGGGCGGCATCGGCACGCAGTTCGGCGGCACCAACAGCGCCCTCGAGATGGGCAACTGGGTCACCACCGGGTTCGCCGCGTCGCGTCGCACGATGAACATCTTCCAGCCGGCGATCGGGTCGTTCTACGACGGGTTCCAGTACTCGTCGAAAGAGCTCGTCAACGCGCGCGAGCCGTGGTCGGGGTGGATCGCCTACGACGGCGGACTGGCCGTGCTCGAGCAGTTCACGCAGTTCGCGACGCTCGGGTGGGAGAACGACGACAACACGGCCGGCATCTGGCGGGCGATCCCGCAGGCCTCCAAGAGCGAGCTGGGCACCGGTAACCCGCCGAGCGGTGCGCGGGCCGGTGGTGCGTCGTACACGACGCTCGCCGCCCCCGACGCGTCGGACTTCTCGACCGTGATCATCAACGACTCGAAGTTCACGAAGACCTACCGCATCGCCGCGAGCGACCTGAACCTTGGCGATGACGCGACCGGCGAGCTGTGGGAGACCCGCGCCGCCGACGACGGTGAAGCGTACGACGCGAACTACCTGCAGCCCATCGGCGAGATCGCGCCGGCGGCGGACGGCTCGTACACGTTCACGGTCAAGCCGTGGTCGGCGCTGACCTTCACGACGCTCGACCACGCGGTGACGGGAACAGACGGCGCGGTCACCGCGCGTGCAGGCTACGGCAGCGCGCTGCCGAGCTCGGCCGAGTACACCGACGCCGACGGCGGGCGCGATGTGCTCGACACGGATGCCTCGGGTCAGGTCAACGGCGTGACCGATGACGCGACGCTGTACGCGGACGACTTCGACTACGCCGAGCAGCCCACGATCAGCGGCTACGACCCCGCGACGGGCGCTCTCGTCGACACCGGCGAGAGCTTCCTCGAGACGCGCGGCGCGCAGGCCAAACCCGACGGCACGCCGAACGTGCAGAGCGAGGATGCGGGGGCGACGCCGCGCTACACGAACGACACGAACGGCGCGTTCGAATCGGTGGCGACGAGCGATCCGAGACACGACCGGGTGCTGCGCCAGCAGGTCGGCCCCGGCATGGCCGGCGGCGCCTGGAACAGCGGCGACCCCAAGACGACGATCGGTGATGCCCGCTGGGCCAACTACACCGTCGGCGCCGACGTGCTGTTCGAAGCGACCGGGTCGCAGTACGCGACGATCGGCGCGCGCGAGCAGGGCGGCACGGCCAACGGCCAGAGCGTGTCGGCGGCCGAGCTGAAGATCGACCCGACCGGCGCATGGATGTTCATGCGCTTCGGTGCGACGCTGTCGACCGGCACCGTCGCGAACACCCCCGAGGTCGCCTTCCAGGCGGGCGCGGGCGTGTGGAACCGCATCGCGGTGACCGTCGCGGGCTCGGTCTACACGGCATCCGTCAACGGCGTGCAGATCGCGAGCTACACGGATGCCTCGCCGCAGTCGACCGGACGCATCCAGCTCGGCTCGAGCTTCACGTTCGTGCAGTTCGACAACCTCACGGTCGAGACCGTGCCGGGGTACACGCCGTACTACGCGACCGTGATCGACGGCATGCACCAGACGAGCTGGGCCGACACCTCGGTTCCCGTGCTCGCCTTCGACGCGGACTGGAGCCACGTCAACGGGCAGGGCATGTTCGAGTGGCAGCGCACGGCGTCCAAGAGCACGAAGAAGGGCGCGACGCTGACCTACTCGTTCACCGGCACGGGCCTGGACATCCTGGGCACCAACGCGGGCACGACGACCCTCGACGTGATCGTCGACGGCGTGCAGATCGCGACGGCCGCCCCGACGTTCGCGTCGGGCAGCGAGCGCACGACGTTCCAACTGCGCGGGCTCTCGGATGCCGCGCACACGGTCGTCCTGCGCACCGCGAATGACGCATCGATCAACGTCGACGCGGTCGGCGTGATCACCGCGACGGCGGACTCGTCGCAGGTCGACACGACGGCCCTCGCGGCCGCCGTCGCGGCCGTGCAGGACCGCGCCGAGGCCGAGTACAGCCCCGAGACGTGGGCCGTGTTCGCCGCCGTCCTCGCCGATGCCGAAGCCGCGGTGGCAGACCCCGTCGCATTCGGTCTCGACGCCGAAGGCGCAGCCGCGATCGTCGGCCGGCTGCAGGCCGCCGCCGACGGGCTGACCCCGAAGGATGTCAGCGCCGACGTGGTCGATCTCGGCGTCATCGCGATCGACGCGGGTGCGCGGACGCTCCCGGCCACCGTGACGCTCGACGGCGCCGACGTGGCGGCAACCTGGAGCCAGGCCGGTGTCACCGCGGCGCAGTCCACGGCGGAGCTCGCGACCTTCGTGGCGACAGGCCGCTCGACGCAGAAGCTCGCGTCGGGTGTCTACCAGCGATTCACCGCGACGGTCCTGGTGGCCCCCGCCGACCTCGCCTACTTCATCGACAGCGGCTCGGCCGGTGGCGACGGATCGGCGTTCGCCGCCGCCCGGGCATCCAGCCCCGCTCTGCTGAACGAGGCGAGCGACCAGAAGTGGGACGGAGTGAGCGCCGACAAGACGTGGGGCTACACGACGACCGCGACGACGCTCGCCGCCGGCAGCGCGCAGGACTGGGGCTCGTCGTACGTCGGTGCCGACTACAACAAGCCGATCACGTACCACCTGACCCTTCCGGCAGGCTCGTACAACGTGGTCGGGGTGCAGGCGCCGCGCGCAGGACTGACGACCAACGTCTACTCCAAGGTGACGGCCGCCGGTGCGTCCACGACGAAGACCGCCACCTCGACGGGAGCTGCGACCGCGGTCGCCCAGACCGTGACGACCGATGCCGACGGCATCGTCGACATCGAGTTCGGCACCAACGGCACGAGCGGCTACAACGCGCGCCTCGCGCTGGTGTACGTGCAGAGCCTGCCGCGCGACCTCGGCGTGCAGGGCGCGCTGACGACGACCGCGGAACTGCCCGAGACGGTGACCGTCGCGGGAACGGAGAGGGCGGTGACGTGGGATGCCGCGTCGGCGGCCCAGACCCGCACCGAGTACGAGAAGCTCACCGTCACGGGCCGCCTGGACGACACCGACCAGCCCGTCGTGGCCGGCTTCGAGATCATCCCTGCGGCACTCGTCTACTACATCGACGCCGGCACGTCGGGCGGGGCATCGCCGCAGTACTCGGCGGTCGCCGCGACCGTCGCGCTGCGCAACGACAAGGTCGATCAGGTGTCGACCGCGGCCGATCAGTGGGGCTACGACGCGTCGGGCATGAAGGTCAAGGCCTCGACCGACATCAACGACAAGTACTCCACCGGGTACTACCAGGACACGACGCGGCTCGTGTACCACCTGCCGCTCGAGGCCGGCACGTACACGCTGACGGGCGGGTTCACCGAGTGGTGGGGCGTGAGCCGCACGATGTACCACACGGCATCCGTCGACGGTGTGGAGCTCGCGAAGGGCAGCATCCCGCTGTCGGGCTCGAACGCTCGCGTCGCGGCAGACCTCACGTTCACGCTGACCGCCGCCGCGACCGTCGACTACGTCGTCACGAACGAGGGCGCCGGCAGCGAGAAGCCGGTGATCTCGTGGCTCGCCGTGGCAGACGACACGCTGCCCGGCGCGCCGCAGAACGTGACGGCGGCACGGGCCGGCGACACCTCGATCGACGTCGCGTGGGATGCCTCGGCGCCCACGGGGCCCGGCTTCGTCGGGTACCGCGTGTACGAGCAGGGCGGCACCGAGCCGGTCTGTGAGACCACCGCGACACAGTGCACCGTGACGGGCCTCGCGCTCGGATCGACGCACGCCTATGAGGTCGCCGGTGTCGGAGCGAACGGCGAAGGCGAGCGGTCGGCGGTGTCGGCATCCGTCACTCTTCCCGAGGTCGCGTCGAACGACGGCGCGACGGCCCGTCCGGCGGTCGGCGTGTTGTCGTCGAACGACGGGTGGGACACCGGCCTGAAGGACGGCACGTTCCAGGTCACGATGAACCTGTGGTGGGGCCAGAACGGGTCGCTGTTCAAGCTCTACCGTGACGGCGAACTGGTCGGCAGCGTGCCGCTCACGATGCTGACCCCCGGCGCGCAGCGCGCCGTCGTCGACATCACCGGCCTGTCCAACGGCACCTACGTGTTCACGGGCGAGCTCGTCAACTCGAAGGGTGCGACGGCGACGCAGCCGCTGACCGTGAAGGTGACGGATGCCTCGCCGGCGAAGCCCGTGCTCTCGGCGGACAACTGGGACGGCGACGGCGACTACACCGTGACGGCCGACCTGTGGTGGGGCACGAACGCCACCTCGTACCGGTTCTTCGAGAACGGCACCGAGGTCTCGTCGGGCAGTCTGACCGCGGCTTCGCCGAGCGCGCAGCGTGCGACGCTGGCCGTCACGGGCAAGCCGAAGGGCTCGTACCTGTACACGGTCGAGTTCCGCAACTCCGCGGGAGCGACCGTGAGCGCGCCGGTGAAGGTCACGGTCTCGCGATGAAACTGCGGATGCGCGGGGCGGCCCGAACGCCCCGCGCATCCGTGGCGTGGTCTATCGGACCCCGAGGTCAGGTATTCTTCCACGTGTCGGCCGACCCGGGCCGACACCCCCACCGCGGCGCAACCTTGGCGCCGCCTGCGTCGAAGCGGAGCGCCCCTTGTCTGATCTGCCCCACCGCGACGAGCCGTCCGGCTCCTCCCCGTTCGACGAGCTGATGGCGAGTGCTCCGGCGTCCGCCGCCGCAAGCTCCGGTGGCGGCGTGTTCACGACGACGTTCCGCGGCTACGACAAGGCCGAAGTGGATGCCGCGATCGCCGAGCTCACGGCGCAGCGCACCGGCCACTCCGAAGAGCTCGCCCAGCTCAAGGACAAGCAGCACCGCATCGAGCTCGAGGTCAAGGAGCACCTCGCGACGATCTCGGCGCTCGAGTCGAAGACCGCGAGCCTCGAGGCCGACCTCGCCGTCGAGTCGGCCCGCGCGTCGAACGCCGAAGACAAGGTGCAGACGCTCAGCGACGAGCTCGTCAATGCCGCCGACGAGTCGACGAAGGGTCGCGAGCGGTTCGAGGAAGTGCTGCGGGTGGCGGAGGAGCAGGCATCCGTCATCATCAAGAACGCGAGCGTGCAGGCCGACCGTCTGCTCGAGGCCGCCCGTGAAGAGATCGCGGCGCAGCGTGCGGGTGCGCAGGCCGATGCCGACGCGCTGCGTTCGCAGGCCGAGACGGACGCCGCGCAGGCGCGCCTGCGCATCGAGACCGAGCTGACGGCGCACAGCGCGCAGCTTGAGCGCGAGTCGGCGCACGCCGCCGAGAAGGTCGCGCAGGCCGACCAGGAGGCCGCCGCGATCCGCACCGAGGCCGAGAAGGGCGCCGCGGCGCTGCGCTCGCTCGTCGCTCGCGAGAGCGAGCAGGCTCGCGGCGAGGCCGAAGACGCCGTGCGCGAGCAGCGCATGCGCGTGCTCGAGTTCGAGGAGTCGCTCACGCGCCGTCAGGATGACGCGCAGCAGGAGTTCCTGATGCTGCACAACCAGGCCGTCGCGCACGCCGAGCGCATCACGCAGGATGCCAACGACCAGGTCGCCGCGTCGATCGACCACGCGCAGCGCATCACGGCGAAGGCCGACGACTTCGACAAGCTCATGCGGGCCCAGTCGCAGCAGCTCGAGGCGGATGCCAAGCTGCGCGCCCGCGAGATCCTCGACCGTGCCAGCGTCAAGGCGCAGAAGATCATCGACTCGGTCACGACGCACTCGCAATCGGTGCTGCGCGACGCGGAAGACCGCACGCGCCAGCTGCGCTGGCAGCAGCAGCAGCTGACGAGCTTCATGTCGGAGGTCAAGGAGCTCATGCGCTCGGAGGGCGCCGCCGGCGCTGCCGGCGAGGCGGACCTCGACGCGGCATCCGTCATCGACCCCGCCCAGCCCGACGCCGACTTCGCCGCGGGCCTGGACGAGACCACCGAGGCCTGACCCGCGCTTTCTCCCTCTCGCGGAGCGGGCTCAGGTGAGGCGGGCGAGCTCCGCGACGAAGGCATCCACGTCCTGCTCCGTCGTGTCGAAGGAGCACATCCAGCGGACCTCGTTCTTGGCGGCATCCCAGTCGTAGAACCGGAACGCGCGGCGCAGCTCGTCGGCCACGCCGTCGGGCAGCGTCGCGAACACGCCGTTGGACTGCGTCGCCTGGCTGAAGCCGACGCCCGTGATCGTCCCGTCGGCGAGCCCGGCCTCGACACCGGCGCGCAGTCGCGCGGCCATCGCGTTGGCGTGCCGCGCGTTGCGCAGGTACAGGTCGCCCTCGAGCAGCGCGATCAGCTGCGCCGAGATGAAGCGCATCTTCGACGCGAGCTGCATGTTGAGCTTGCGCAGGAACAGCAGTCCATCGGATGCCGCGGGGTCGAGCACGACGACGGCTTCGCCGCCGAGGGCGCCGTTCTTCGTGCCGCCGAAGCTCAGCACGTCGACGCCGACGTCGGTCGTGAACGCGCGCAGCGGCAGATCGAGCGCGGCGGCGGCGTTCGAGATCCGCGCGCCGTCGAGGTGCAGGCGCATGCCGCGCTCGTGCGCGTGGTCGGCGAGGGCGCGGATCTCGTCAGGCGTGTACAGCGTGCCGAGTTCGGTCGACTGCGTGATCGACACGACGAGCGGCTGCGCGCGGTGCTCGTCGCCCCAGCCCCACGCCTCGCGGTCGACGAGCTCGGGCGTGAGCTTGCCGTCGTCGGTGGGCACGTTCAGGATCTTGATGCCCGCGACGCGCTCGGGCGCTCCGCCCTCGTCGACGTTGATGTGCGCGGTGGATGCCGCGATGACAGCGCCCCAGCGGGGCAGCATCGACTGGAGGCCCGTGACGTTCGCGCCCGTGCCGTTGAAGACGGGGAACGCCTGCACGCCCTCGCCGAAGTGGTGGGCGAACACCTCCTGCAGGCGGGCGGTGTAGGCATCCTCACCGTAGGCGATCTGATGGCCGTCGTTCGCGGCCGCGATCGCGGCCAGAACCTCGGGGTGGACGCCGGAGTAGTTGTCGCTCGCGAAGCCGCGGACGCTCGTGTCATGCAGGGTGCTCACGACGATCCAGCCTAGTTCGCGCCGCCCCCGTGTCGAATGTCGGAGGCGCCGAGTAGCGTCGCTGCCATGAGCGATCGCGGGGGATCAGCGGAGGTGCCCGACGGTGCGGCGGATGCCGTGCCGCCCGCCGCGCTGCAGCCGGCGGGCGGCATGCGCACGTTCCTCGGCGTGCTCGTCAATACCGCGGCGGCGAACGTCACGACGAGCTTCCTGTGGTTCGCGCTGACGTTCTGGGTCTTCCTCGAGACCCGGTCGGTGCTCGCGACCGGCATCATCGGCGGCGCCTACATGCTGTTGCTCGCCGTGCTCGGCATGGTGTTCGGCACGATCGTGGACCGACACCGCAAGCACCGCGTCATGGTGGTTTCGGCTCTGTTCACGCTCGTAGCGTTCCTCACCGCAGGCGTCGTCTACCTGATGCTGCCGGAGGCGGCGATCCTCGACCTCAGCGGCCCCTGGTTTTGGATCTTCTCAGCCACGATCCTCGCCGGCGCCGTCGTCGAGAACCTGCGGAACATCGCCCTGTCGACGACCGTCACGCTGCTCGTGCCGACGGAGCGGCACGCCAACGCGAACGGCCTCGTCGGAACGGTGCAGGGCCTCGCCTTCCTCGTGACCAGCGTGTTCTCCGGTCTCGCAGTGGGCCTTCTCGGTATGGGCTGGACCCTCGCGATCGCGATCGGGCTCACGGTCGTGGCGCTCGCGCACCTGCTGACGCTGCGCATTCCGGAGGAGGAGCCCGAGCGCACGCCGGGTGCGAAGGCGATCGACATCCGCGGTGCGGCCGCCGCGATCCGCGTCGTGCCCGGCCTGTTCGCTCTCATCCTGTTCTCGACGCTCAACAACCTCATCGGCGGTGTCTACATGGCGCTGATGGATCCCTACGGGCTCACGCTCTTCGACGTCAAGATCTGGGGCGTCGTGCTCGGGGTCACGGCGACGGGGTTCATCATCGGTGGTGCGGTCGTCGCGAAGTGGGGACTTGGGCGCAACCCGCTCCGCACGATGCTGCTCGCCGTCATCGCGATGGGTCTGCTGGGGGCGCTGTTCACGATCCGGGACTGGTGGTGGCTGTATGCCGCAGGCATCTGGGCGTACATGACGCTCGTCCCGATCATCGAATCGGCCGAGCAGACCGTCATCCAGAAGGTCGTGCCGTTCACGTCGCAGGGGCGCGTGTTCGGCGCGGCGGCGACCTTCGAGGCGGCCGCCGCGCCCGTGACGGCATTCCTCATCGCGCCGATCGCGCAGTTCTGGGTCATCCCGTACATGGAGTCCGATGCCGGACGCGACGCGTGGGGGTGGTTGCTCGGCGATGGACAGGCGCGCGGCATCGCGCTCGTGTTCCTGTTCGCCGGCTTCGCGATGGTCGTGTTGACGCTGCTCGCGTTCACGACCCGTTCGTACCGGATCCTGTCGGCGAGGTATTCGCGGTCGGATCCCGCGCCGGGCGCCGACGCCGCGGCATCCGCCGCGCCGGTGCCGACCGTCATCTCGCCGAAGGACGTGATCGCCGGGTCGGCCGAGGGCGACCCGCGGCGCTGACGCCGCGGAGGGCGACCCGCGGCGCTGACGCCGGGTGCGGATCAGGCCGAGCGCCCCGTGATGCCCTCCGTCGAGGCGATGACGTCGCGCATCTTCTTCTCGAGCGCCTCGAAGAACATCGACAGGGGGAACTCGTCGTCGAGCACCGCGTCTGTGTAGCCCTTCGGAGCGCCGGAGAGCACCTCGTCGGGCAGGCCGCGCGCCCACTGCGATGCCGGGTGCGGCGTCAGCACCGACGCGACGAGGTCGTAGGCGGCGAGCCAGTGCGCGACCTTCGGTCGGTCGATCGACTGCCAGTAGAGCTGGTCGATCGCGTCGCTCAGGGCGATGACCGCGGCGGGAACGCCGTCCCAGTCGAACGTGAGCGCGGTGTCGGTCCAGTGCAGCACGCCGCGCTGGTGCAGCCACGCGAACAGCAGTTGCCCGCCGAGCCCGTCGTAGTTGCGCACGCGCGAACCGGTGATGGCGAACCGGAAGATCCGGTCGAAGATGACGGCGTACTGCACGAGCCGCGCGTGCTCGAGCATCTCCTGCTCTGCGCCGGTGAGGTCATCGCGCGTGGAGAGCCGCTCGGCGATGCGCACCGACTCGCGGAACGCGGTCAGGTCGCACCGCAGCTCCTCGAGGGAGTACAGGAAAAAGGGCATCCGCTGCTTGATCATGAACGGGTCGAACGGCAGGTCGCCGCGCATGTGCGTTCGGTCGTGAATGAGGTCCCACATGACGAACGTCTTCTCGGTGAGCTCCTGGTCGGCGAGCATGCGCGCGGCGCCGTCGGGCAGGTCGAGTTTCGTGATGTCGGATGCCGCGGCGACGACCCGGCGGAACCGTGCCGCCTCGCGGTCCTGGAAGATCGCGCCCCACGTGAACGTCGGGATCTCGCGCATCGCGACGGTTTCGGGGAACAGCACCGCCGAGTTCGTGTCGTAGCCGGGCGTGAAGTCGATCAGGCGCAGGCTCACGAACAGGCGATTCGTGTAGGTCTGCTCGAGCTCCGCGATGAACTCGGGCCAGATCACTTCGCACAGCACGGCCTCGACGTGGCGGTCGCGCGACCCGTTCTGCGTGTACATCGGGAACACGACGAGGTGCTTCAGCCCGTCGATGCGGTCGCGCTGCGGCTGGAACGCCACGAGCGAATCGAGGAAGTCGGGGACGCCGAATCCGCCGTCCACCCAGCGGTCGAAGTCGATGACGGATGTCTCGAGGTAGGCCGCATCGTGCGGGAAAAGCGGAGCGAGTGCCGCGATCGCGGCGGTGATCCGGGAGACAAGTGCACGCGCCGCGGCGTGGTCGGCGGCCTCGGGCACCGACCCGTCCTGCGCCTGCAGGGCCTGCAGGGCGGTCGCGGCATCCTTCAAGGCGAACCACGCGGGCTGCTGCTCGATCGGTCGGTCGTCTTCGACGACCTTTGTCGTCGGTCGGCCGTCTTCGACAACCTCGGGCTCTCCGATGACGGCCTTGGCGTGGGCAGTAAGCATGGGGAAACCTCCGATCGTCTACAGGAATAGTTCCGGTGAGAACTACTTGCATCCGATATTGTTTCATGCATGGATGATGCTGTCGACCGACGGATCGTGGCCGAGGTCTCCCGCGACGGGCGTGCCACACTCGCCGATCTGTCCGCCGCGACGGGCTTGTCGGTCTCCGCCGTGCAGGCGCGACTGAAGCGGCTCGAGTCGCAGGGAGTCATCGCGGGTTACCGCGCGATCGTCGACGCCGAGTCCGTCGGGCGTCCGCTCGCCGCGTTCATCGAGATCACCCCGCTCGACCCCGCCCAGCCCGACAACGCCCCCGAGCTGCTCGAACACCTCGACGCGATCGAGGCGTGCCACTCGATCGCCGGCGACGCGTCGTACATGCTCTTCGCTCGCGTCGCCTCGCCCCGCGCGCTCGAAGACCTCGTGCGCGACGTGCGGCAGGCAGCGAACGTGCGCACCCGCACGACGGTCGTGCTGCAGACCTTCTTCGAGCACCGCCCGACCGTCGCGCTCTGACCCGTGGCGAGCGGCATCCGCCAGATACACCTGCAGACGGATGCCGCGGCGCGCCCCGTCGCGTAGCGTCGAAGGGTGTTCCGCAGGCTGACCCGCACTCAGCTCGTCGTCGACCTCGTCGCGGCGGGCCTGTTCGTGCTGGCGACGCTACCGTTCGACCTCGCGATCGGGCGCTTCGCCGATCACAACGCCCTCGGGACGATGCTCGTGTCGCTCGTCATGGGCATCGCCCTGGGCTTGCGCCGTGCGTCGCCGAGCCTCGCGCTGACGGTCGCGTGGGCCGGTGCGATCCTGCAGATGTCGCTCGGCCGCCCGCCGACCACCGCCGATGTCGCGATTTTCGGCGTGCTCTACACGACCGCCGCCTACGGCGGCCGGCGCACCTTCTGGGCGGGACTGGCCTCGGTCGGCGTCGGCGCTGTGGCGATCACGCTCTACCTGTTCGTGCCCTCGATCGTCGCCGTCGGGATCACCGCCTCGACCATCACGACGGCGCTCGCCGTCACGATCGCCGCGATGTTCGGCCTGGGCCTGGCCTGGACGACCGGCGCGCTCGTGCGCACCGGCATCCGCGCCCGCGACAACCGCCGCGCGCAGGAGGCTGCCGAAGCCGAGACCGCGGCCGAGGCCGAGCGCACGCGCATCGCGCGCGACATGCACGACGTCGTCGCGCACTCGCTCGCGGTCGTCATCGCGCAGGCCGACGGCGCCCGCTACGCCGCCGCGGCCGACCCCGACGCCGCGGCAGCGGCGCTCGGCACGATCTCGACGACGGCGCGCGCGGCGCTGTCTGACGTGCGGATGCTGCTGATGCAGTTGCGGCACGCTCAGGCCGCGGGTCCGCAGCCGACGCTCGCCGATCTCGAGCAGCTGTACGCGCAGGTGCGGGCCGCGGGGGTCGCGCTCGCGGTCGACGTCGATCCGGCGCCGCGGGGCGAGGCCTCGGCATCCGTTCAGCTCGCGGTCTACCGCATCCTGCAGGAAGCGCTCACCAACGCCTTGCGGCACGGCGCCGGCGGCGTGGTCGACGTGACGCTCGCCTGGCACGATGATCGCGTGGAACTCTCGGTCTTCAACGACGTGGGGGCCGCCGTGCCGCCCGAGCCGGATGCCGCGCGCGGGCACGGGCTCATCGGCATGCGCGAGCGCGCGCAGCTCGTGGGCGGCGAGCTCACAGCCGGGGCGGGCGGCGACGGCCGCTTCGTCGTGCGGGCGACCCTGCCGATCGCGGCGACCGGGGCGGCCGGACCGACGGGGGCGACCGGGCCGACCGGGGCGACGGGGGCGACCGGGCCGAGGGGGGCGACCGCGTGACCGCGCCGATCCGGGTCGTGCTGGTCGACGACCAGGCGCTGTTCCGCGCCGGCATCCGCATGGTGATCGACTCGCAGCCCGACCTCGAGGTCGTCGGTGAGGCCGGCGACGGCGCCGAGGGCGTGCGTGTCGTGCGGGCCGCACTGCCCGACGTCGTGCTGATGGACATCCGGATGCCCGTGCAAGACGGCCTCGCGGCGACCGCCGAACTGCTGGCCGACCCGTCGTTCGGCGAGCACCCGCCGCGCGTCGTCATGCTCACGACCTTCGACCTCGACGAGGCCGCGGCCCGCGCGATCCGGCAGGGCGCGAGCGGGTTCCTGCTGAAGGACGCCGACCCGGAGTTCCTGCTCGCCGCCATCCGCACCGTGCACGCCGGGTCGGCCGTCATCGCCGCATCCGCCACGCGCGATCTCTTCGCCCACTTCGCGGCGCCCGCCGCGGCACCTACCCCCGCCGCGTTCGGAGAGCTCACCGAGCGCGAGCGCGAGATCTTCGCGCTCGCCGCGCGCGGGCTCTCGAACGCCGAGATCGCGCAGCGCGAGTTCCTCTCCGAGGCGACCGTCAAGACCCACATCAGCCGGATTCTCGCCAAACTCGCGCTCCGCGACCGCGTGCAGCTCGTCGTCTTCGCCTTCGAGCACGGGCTCGCGTAGCGCGAGAGGGGCACCGAGCGCGGGCCGCGCGCGGCGCGGGTGCCGTGGCGCGGGTGGCGCGTAGTCCAGCGCCGCGTGGGGCCGCGTATCGCGGGCCGCGCGTGCTGAAGTCCTGCAGGCTGGGGCTGGTGAGTGCTGCCGGCGCCCTCCGAGCGCACTCCAGCCCCACCGAGCAGTGTTTCGGTACGCCGGCGGCGCGAGACCGACATCATCCTGCAGATGTACGCGCCCGCGACCCGCGGCCGACGCGGCGCGCGCCCGCCCGTCCGTAGCGTCGATGGCATGGAGATCACGACGACAGAGATGGGCCTGGCGGCCCGTGTACAAGGCCTCAGCAAGACCTACGGCGCGGGGGAGAGCGGCGTCCGCGCGCTCGACGACGTGAGCGTCGGCATCCGCCGCGGCGAGTTCACCGCGATCATGGGGCCGTCCGGCTCGGGAAAGTCGACCCTCATGCACATCATGGCGGGACTGGATGCCCCCTCGAGCGGCCGCGCCTGGATCGGCGACACCGAGATCACGGGCCTCGGCGACACCGAGCTGACGATCCTGCGCCGCCGCCGCGTCGGCTTCGTGTTCCAGGCGTTCAACCTCGTCCCGACCCTCGATGCGCTCGGCAACATCCTGCTGCCGTTCGACCTCGACGGCCGCACCCCGAGTGCGCTCGAGCGCTCGCGCATCGAGGGCCTCATCGACTCGCTCGGCCTGCGCGCACGGCTGCAGCACCGCCCGCACGAGCTGTCTGGAGGGCAGCAGCAGCGCGTCGCGATCGCCCGTGCCCTCGCGACGGCGCCCGACCTTGTTTTCGCCGACGAGCCGACGGGCAACCTCGACTCCCGCTCGAGCCGCGAGGTGCTGACCCTGCTCGCCGCCGCGAGCCGCGACCACGGGCAGTCGATCGCGATGGTCACGCACGACCCGGTCGCGGCCTCGCACGCCGATCGCGTGCTGTTCCTCGGTGACGGCCGGGTTGTCGCCGACAAGCCGCGCCAGAGCGCCGAGCAGGTCTCGGCGTTCATGCTCGCGGCGGAGGTGGCGGCATGACCGCCGTGGCGGCGATTGACACGCGGATGCCCCGCTCCGCGACGCGTTCCTGGGCGTGGCTGCGCGAGCGCGGCATGGGCGCGACGGTGCTCGTCGCCGGCATCTCGGCCGCGTTCGGCGTGCTGCTGCTGAGCGCGACGGGATACCTCGGCGCGTGGATCTCCGCCGACCCGTACGTCGGCGGCGGCGACACGGCCACGATCGTCATCGGCATCCTCAGCGTTCTGCTCATCGGCGTCGCGATCTACGTCGCGGCGATCGTGACCGCCAACACGTTCGCGACGATCGTCGCGGGGCGCACGCGCCGCATCGCTCTGTTGCGCCTGATCGGAGCGTCGGCCCGCTCGCAGCGCGCCGAGGTCGCCCGCCAGGGGCTCGTCGTCGGCGTCATCGGCGCCGTCGCGGGCCTCGTCGGCGGCACCGCGGTCGCGGCGGTGCTGATGCGATGGGCGGATGCCGCGCTCGGCATCACGACCGACTACGCCGTGCTGCAGCCCGTCCTCCTCGTCCCCGCCGTCGCGGTCGCCCTCACGACCTGGATCGGCGCGTGGAGCGGCTCGCGGCGCGTGCTCACCGTCACGCCGTTGCAGGCGATCGCGGGCTCGGCGCCCCGGTCAGCCGGCGAGGCGACGGCGGGCCGCGCGCGCCCGATCGGGGCCATCAGCCTGTTCATCGCGGGCGGAGCGTTGCTTGTCCTCGGCATCCTCGTCGGACTCGTCACCCCGCTCGGGGTGGTCGTCGCCTTCTTCGGCGGCATCCTGTCGTTCACCGGCCTCGCGCTCGGATCGGTGCTCATCATGCCGCGGCTGCTGCGCCTGACGGGGCGCCTGTTCGGCCGCTCGGCGACCGCGCGTCTCGCGGCGCAGAACGCGCTGCGCTACCCGGAACGCTCGAGCCGCATGGCGATCGGAGTCGTGATGGGCGTGACCCTCGTCGTCATGTTCGCCGTCGCGACCGAGTCGACGAAGGCGCTCATGTCGGCCTCGGCGGGCGGCGCGCCGACGCCGGAGATAGGCAGCCTGCTCGACACGTTCGGCGCGATCATGATGGGCCTCGTCGCTGTCTCGGCCGTCATCGCGGGGGTCGGCCTGGTCAACCTCCTGACGATCGGCGTCGTGCAGCGCCGCCGCGAACTGGGCCTGCTGCGCGCGCTGGGTCTGACGTCGGCGCAGGTGCGCCGCGTGGTGCTGCTCGAGGCGGTGCACGTGACGATCACGGCGCTCGTGTTCGGACTCGTGCTCGGCACGCTGTACGGCTGGATCGCGGCGCAGTCGCTGTTCGGCTCGGTGCCAATTCCGCCGGAATGGACCTCGCCGACCTTCGTCGCGCCGGCCCTGCCGTGGCTGCCGATCGCGGTCGTGGTCGTGGCGACGGCTGTGCTCACGCTCGTCGCCGCCGTCGTCCCGACGCGCCTCGCGACCCGCGTCACCGCCGTCGAGGCGCTCGCCGAGTAGGCGGCGCGGCGCGCGCTCAGCCGGTCGGGGCGGATGCCTCGGCCGGCGCGTCGTCGTCGCCGGAGAGCTCCGGGTCGTACGCCCACGTCGGGGCGAGCGCGCGCAGCCGCGCACCGCGCCACTGCCACGTCGCCCACAGCACGGGCCACAGCGCGGGCGCGGCGGCTCCACCGATCACGAGACGCTCGCGCCACAGGGTCTTCGTCGGGTCGGCGGGCGCAGGCGAGACCGCCATCTGGTGGTCCCACACATCGAGCGCCGCGAGCGGGCCGGTCAGCGGGATGCCACTGTCGCGCAGCACGCGCACCGGCCCACGCGCGTCCTGGGTGTACCGCTCGCTCACGTGGATCAGCTGGTCGCCGAAGGGCACGGTGCCGCCGAGCGTGACGCGCACCGGCACGTCGGCGCCGGGCGCGAGCGTGGTGGGCAGCCCCGCGGCATCCATCGGCGTCAGCTGCATCAGCGGACCGTAGAGCTCGGCGAGGGCGCGCGGTGAGTGCAGCGCGCGCCAGGCGGCGTCGGCGTCGCAGTCGAGCACGAGCTTCAGCAGGATCCGCATGCGCCTAGTCTCGCATCGCAGATTCTTGCGTGCGACCATTCGATTTCTCGGTGTTTGCCGCTACCATGGGAGCGCTCCCACAGTCGTTTCGATCCACGAGGTACCACCCCATGCCCCAGCCCGCCGCCATCGAATCCGGCGACCGCTCGCACGCGCTGCAGCCGGTCGAGTCCGTCGCGCAGATCTCGGTGCTGCTGCAAGACACCGACCCGACGTTGGACCCTGCGCTCGCGGCATCCGCGCGCACGGCCGCCGGTGAAGGCGTCGTGCTGTTGCGCAACGAGGGCGTGCTGCCGCTGCCTGCGGCGGATGCCGGCGCGGTCGCCGTCTTCGGACGCGTGCAGATCGACTGGTTCGCGGTCGGCTACGGTTCGGGCGGTGACGTCAAGGTGCCGTACGTGTGGAACCTGGTCGCGGGCCTGCGTGACGCGGGCGTCGCCGTCGATGAAGAGCTCGCGACCGTCTACCGTGAGTGGAGCGCCGCCAACCGGCCGAGCCTCGACGGCACCTGGGGCACGTGGCCGCACCACTTCGCCGAGATGCCGCTCGATCCGGCCCTCGCCGTTGCGGCTGCGACTCGGGCTGATACCGCTGTCGTCGTGATCGGTCGCGCGGCCGGCGAGGCGCGCGAGAGCATCCTCGAGCCGGGCAGCTACTACCTCACGGGCGACGAGCGGGCGATGCTCGACGCCGTCACGGCCGCGTTCGAGAAGGTCGCCGTCGTGCTCGACGCCGGCAACGTCATGGACCTCGGCTGGCTCGAAGAGTACGGCGACCGCATCGGCGCCGTGCTCTACGCGTGGCAGGGCGGCATGGAGGGCGGCCGCGCCGTCGCCGGCGTGCTCGCGGGTGAGACCGCCCCGAGCGGGCGGCTCACCGACACGATCGCGCGCAGCTACGCCGACTATCCCAGCGCGCCGAACTTCGGCGACCCGCTCGTCGGCGTCTACGCCGAGGACGTCTTCGTCGGCTACCGCTACTTCGAGACCTTCGCGCCCGAGCGCGTGCTGTTCCCGTTCGGCTTCGGCCTCGGGTACACGACGTTCGCCATCGACGTCGTGGAACAGACGACGGATGCCGGTGTCTTCCGCGCCGTCGTCGAGGTGCGCAACACCGGGGCGGTCCACGCGGGCAAGGAGGTCGTGCAGGTCTACGTGGGTGCGCCGGTCGACGCTCGCTTGTCGCAGCCGGTCAAGCGCCTCGCCGCGTTCGCGAAGACGGGCGAGCTCGCGCCGGGCCAGTCGCAGCGGCTCGAGCTCACGTTCGACCTCGCCGACTTCGCGTCGTACGACGACTCCGGCGTGACGGGGCACCGCAGCGCCTACGTCCTCGAGCCGGGGGAGTACCCCGTGTTCCTCGGCACCGACGTGCGCCGGGCGACGCAGGTCGCGGCATTCGACGTGGCCGAGCTGCAGGTCGTGCGGCAGCTGACGGAGGCATCCGCGGCATCCCCTCTCGTGCCCTTCGACCGGATGATCGTCACCCGTGGCGCCGATGGTCGCGCTGTCGTCGGCTGGGAGGCCGTGCCGACCGCGACCGTCGACCGCGCGACGCGCGTGCTCGCGGAGCTGCCGGCGGAGCTTGAGCCGACCGGCTACCGGGGCATCCGTCTGGATGATGTCGCGTCGGGTGCGGCGACCCTCGACGCGTTCGTCGCGCAGCTGTCCGATGCGGAACTTGCGCTGCTCGCCCGCGGCGACGTCACGATGCACAGCCCGCTGGGAGCGCCCGGCAACGCGGGCGTGCTCGGCGGGGTCTCGCCGTCGCTGCGCGACAAGGGTGTGCGGCCGATCACGACGACCGACGGGCCGAGCGGGATCCGGCTCGCGGCGTACGCGTCGCTGCTGCCGTCCGGGACGGCGCTTGCCTCGACGTGGAACCCCGCGCTCGTGCAGGAGCTCGCCGCGCTGCACGGCCAGGAGATGGTGCGCAAGGGGTCGGATGTGCTGCTGAGTCCCGGCATGAACATCCACCGCGACCCGCTGTGCGGGCGCAACTTCGAGTACTTCTCCGAAGATCCGCTGGTCACCGGCCGGATCGGCGGCGCGGTCGTGCGTGGCGTGCAGTCGGCGGGCGTCTCGGCGTGCCCGAAGCACTTCGCGGCGAACAACCAGGAGACCAACCGCACGCGGCACGACTCGCGCGTGTCCGAGCGGGCGCTGCGCGAGATCTACCTGCGCGGGTTCGAACTGTGCGTGCGCGAGGCGGCGCCGCGGGCGATCATGACGTCGTACAACAAGATCAACGGCGTGTGGGCGCACTACAACTACGACCTGGTGACCGTGATCCTGCGCGGCGAGTGGGGCTATCAGGGCGCCGTCATGACCGACTGGTGGATGGAGGACGCCGTCGACCCGGATTTCCCCGCGCTGTCCGACAACGCGTACCGCGTGCGCGCGCAGGTCGACGTGCTCATGCCGGGCGGCGTGAAGACGGATGCCGGGCCGCAGGCCTACGCCGACGACACGATCCTCGAGTCGCTCGCCCGCGACGGCGGCCTGACCCGCGGCGAACTGCAGCGCGGCGCCCGCAACGTGCTGGGGCTCGTGCTCGCCCTCGCCCCGGTGGTCGACGCGCGGGGGTGAGGCCGGGCGGGCGCTCGGGGCGGGGCCGCGTGCGCCGCGCACCGGCGGCTCGTCGCCCGGCCGTCCGAACTGCAAGGGTTCGCGCGCGACACGCCCGCCCGTGCGACGCCGGCGCGGCGTGTCGCGGCTGAGGCCTTGCAGTTGCGTTTGTGGCGCGTCCGCCGCTGGCGCCCCGCGGCTCATCCGTCGCTCCCGCGGCCCGGCCTCCCGCGGCACCGCCACACCCGTGGCCTGCTGCCCACCGGCGGCCCGCGCCGCAATAACTCAGGAGTGGCGCACCCCGCGGCGCCCGCCACCCCCGGAGTCTCGCGGGAGCGCGGCGGCGCGGGCATCGGAGTTCCTGAGTTATTGCGGCGGCTCGGCCCCCCCGGCGCACGGGCTGACCCGCGGGTCTGCCTCCCGCGGCGCTACGCCGCCCGAGGCCCCGCGCAATAACTCAGGAGTGGCGCACCCCGCGGCGCCCGCCACCCCCGGAGTCTCGCGGGAGCGCGGCGGCGCGGGCATCGGAGTTCCTGAGTTATTGCGGCGGGCCGGCCGCGACCGCCGCCTACGCTGGAGCGGTGAGCACGCCGTTCGACCAGTCCCGCTACCAGATCCGCTTCGAGTGGGGCGTCGACGGACTCGACCGGCTCGCGGCGTCCGACATCGTCGTCGTGGTCGATGTGCTGCGCTTCAGCTCGACCGTCGCCGACCGCGTCGCGGCAGGTGAGCGGGTGCCACTGGATGCCGCGGCCCATGCCGGCTCCCTGAATGGTGCGCGCGTCGCAGCCCACGCGGCGGCCGCCCCGCATGCGCCCGTCGTTCTGCTCGGATGCCTGCGCAACGCGTCCGCTGTTGCTCGCGAGGTGCTCGCCGAGCAGACCCGCCGCGCGGCGCGGACGAGCGTCGCGGTCATCGCCGCCGGGGAACTCACGGGGCGCGAGCCCGGCGCGCCGCTGCGGTTCGCTGTCGAAGACCTGCTCGGCGCGGGCGCCGTCATCGACGCGATCGGTGCGCTCGGGCTCGACCACACGTCGCCCGAGGCTGCGGCCGCGTGCGAGGCGCACCGCGGCCTCGCCCGCGCGACCCGGCACCTGCTGACCTCGAGCGGGTCGGGTCAGGAGCTCCTTGCCAGCGACCTGCGCGACGAGACCCTCCACGCCGCGCAACTGGACGCCGTGGCATCCGTACCGGTCCTGCGCGACGGCGCCTTCGTCGCGGCCTGACCCGCCGCCCTACTCGCCGCGCGGGGTCATCGCCGCGAGGCGGGTCGCGGGGGTGATCTCGCGGCGCGTCCACGTGAACAGGAAGCGCTCGTCGAAGCGCCGCGAGCACTTCGCACACGACGTCGCCCGCGTGGTCTTGCGATGCCGGTAAGCGACGTGCCCGGCCGGACATACGCCGACCCACGGCGCGAGCTCGGTCGCTGTCTCGCCGTGGTGGGTCACTCCACCCGTATAGCCGAGGCCGCGCGCCGTGCGCTTCCACACCGCGCCGTGGCCGGCTCGCGCGCCCGCGAGCGCGTGCGCGATCTCGTGCAGCAGCGTCTGGCGGTTGGTCTCGTCGTCGTACCGCGCCGACAGATAGCGCGACAGCGTGACGCGCTGCCGCGTGTAGTCGCAGGCTCCCGCCCGCCGCTTCGCGTTGTCGAACGCGAAGGTCCACGACGGGTCGAGGTGCGTCGCGATGAGCGCTTCCGCCTCGCGCCGCACGGCCAGCAGATCAGACATCGGAGACTCGTTCGGTCATGCCCGACAGGTTAGAACGAACCTGCGACACTCAGCTGGCAACCGCGGCGCCCGTGCGCCGTCGCTCGGCCGCCTCGATCGCCAGGAGCGTCGACTCGAGCTGGTCCTCGGGCGCGCCGGCCTCTTGTCGCAGGAACAGCGACCGCTTGAAATCGGCCCGCGCGTTGACGTAGTCACCCGCGTCGTAGAGCACCTTGCCGCGGTGCTGATACGCGAACGCCCCGAGCGCCGCCCACTTCTGCCCGTCCGCTTCTTCGGCACAGGTCGTGAGCTCCTGAACGGCGGCGTCGTACGAGCCGCGCATCTGCAGCACCGTCGCGTGGAGCACCCGCGCGCGTAGCAGGTCCTTGCGGGTCCCGCCCATGCGCGCCACGCGCACCGACTGCTCCGAGACGACGAGCGCGTCGTCGAGCTTGTCGAGGACCTTCAGCAGCCACACCCGCTCGAGCAGTGCCTGCAGCGAGCGCTGGTCGCCGAGATCGGCGAGCCGCTCGCGGCACTGGGCGACGTCGACGATCTCGCGGAGAGTCTGCGGATCGTATCCCTGGATGTAGCTCATCGTCATCCCCTTTCGTGCGCGGGAGGTTCGCCTGTCCAGTGTCGCCCGGCTCCTCAGCCATCCGCCGACCCGGCCCGGCGTGCCGCCGAGACCATACGAAAGTCGGAGGTCAGCGCTCGAAGATGGATGCCGAGGGCTTCGGCGACGGGGTCGCGTCGGCATCCGTCATGATCGCCGCCGACCGCACGAACTCGTCGATCTCGTCGCCCTGCGCGACCTTCGCGGGGTGCGGTCCGGCGGCCATCAGGCGCGGCAGCCACTCGACGGGGAGGGGCGAGGCGGATGCCGCGATGACGAGATTCCCGAACCGGCGGCCCTTCAGCGTCTGCACCTCGGCGAGCACGATCGTCTCGGGCAGCACGGCGCGCACGGTCGCGACCTGGCGGCGCGCGAAGGCGAGCCCCGCGCCGTCGGCGACGTTGACCAGCAGCACGCCGCCGGGAGCGAGCAGCCCCGCGAGCACGCGGTAGTACTCGACCGTCGTCAGATGGGCGGGGGTCTGCGCGCCGGCGAAGACGTCCGAGACCACGAGGTCGGCGGCGCCCTGGAGCCCCGCCGGCAGCTTACTCGCGACCGCGCGGGCGTCGCCGATGCGCACGCGCAGCTGCGCCCAGCGCGGCAGGGGCAGCTGCTCGCGCACGAGGTCGATGAGCGCCTGCTCGAGCTCGATGACCTGCTGGCGCGAGCCGGGACGCGTGTGCTCGACATAGCGGGGGAGCGTCAGCGCGCCGCCGCCGAGGTGGATCGCGGTCAGGGGCTGTCCGGGCATCCGCAGCCGGTCGATGACGGCGGCCATGCGTCCGACGTACTCGAAGTGCAGGTGCGTCGGGTCTTCGAGGTCGACGTGCGACTGCGGCGTGCCGTCGACTTCGAGCTCGTAGCCGCCGGCGAACCGACTCGGTGTGACCGAAGCCATGCTGCCGTCGGACAGGCGCACCTGCGCCGGCTTCTCGACGTGTGCGCGGGCCATGCTCTCAGGCTACCGGGGTCGGCGGGGTGGCCGCCGGGGCGGGTGGCGGTGGGCGGGCTGTTCGCAATTCAGTCTCCGCGCCGCGGCGCGGCGGCGGCAGCCGCGGAATTGCGCGGGCGGCGGGCGCGCCGGGGTGAGTCCCAGACTGAATTGCGAACGGTGGGTGGACCATAACTCAGGCAGAAGCAGCCGCGGCGGGCGGATATCGGGGTACGAGGCGGGGTTCTGCCTGAGTTATGCGCCGGGCGGGGCCGGGCTGGGCCGGGATGCACCGCGCCGGGCCGGGTGTCGCGCGTGGCTGCGGCGGGCGGGCTGTTCGTAATTCAGTCTGCGCGCGGCGGCGCGGCGGCGGCAGCCGCGGATTTCCGCGGGCGGCGGGCGCGTCTGGTGCCGACGAGACTGAGTTGCGAACGGTGGGCGGACCGTAACTCAGGCAGATTCCGCTCTCGCGGCCCACAACCGGGGTGCGGGGAGGGTTTCTGCCTGAGTTATGCGCCGGGTGGGGCGCACCAGGTGGGGTGGGGCGCCGGGCGGGGCGGGTACGGTGGCCGCATGACCGCGATCGACCTGAATGCCGACCTAGGCGAGACTGTCGACGGCGCCCCGACGGCCGACGACGCCGGGCTGTTCGCGGTCATCTCGAGCGCTTCCGTCGCGAGCGGCGGTCACGCGGGCGACGCGGCGTCGATGCGTGAGGCCGTTGCGCGGGCGGCGCAGCGCGGCGTCGCGGTGGGCGGGCATCCGTCGTACCCCGACCGCGCCGGGTTCGGGCGCACGCGCCTCGCGCTGCCGACCGCCGACCTGCGCGCGGCGGTCGCGGGGCAGCTCAACGCCCTCGTCGCGGCGGGTGCCGACCTCCGGTATGTCAAGCCGCACGGCGCGCTGTACCACGCCGTCCGCGACGATGCCGAGCAGGCGGATGCCCTGGCGGCCGCCGTCGCCGACGTGTCGGGCCGACTCGGACGGGCCCTGCCGATCCTGGGTCTGCCGGGCGCGATCGAGGGGGCGGCGGCGCGGGCGGGACTGGGCTTTCGGCTGGAGGCGTTCCTCGACCGCGGCTACCGCGCGGACGGATCGCTCGTGCCGCGCGGCGCCGCAGGCGACTTGCTGCACGACCCGGCGGAGGTCGCCTCCCGCGCCGTCCGCCTCGCAACGGAGGGAGTCGTCGTCGCGATCGACGGGACGCTCGTGCAGACGGATGCCGTGTCGCTGTGCGTCCACGGCGACTCGCCCGGAGCCGTCGCGATGGCCCGCGCCGTGCGCGCCGCGCTCGTGGCGGCGGGAGTCGAGATCCGGGCGCCGTGGTGAGCAGGCGATGGATGCCTCGTGGGGCCGGGCGTCGTGGTGAGCGGGCGGCGGTTGCCGCGAGGGCCGGGCGTGCGATGACGGGCGTCTGCGGGACGAGTGGGCGGCGGAAGCCGCTGGGGGCGGGCGCGCGATGACGGGCATCCGCGGGACGAGCGGACGACGGGTGCCGCGTGGGGAGAGCGGGCGATGACGGGCATCCGCCTGCTGCCGTTCGGCGACCGGGGCATGCTCGTCGAGGTCGACTCGCTCGAGGAGGTGCTCGCGCTGCACGCGCGGCTCGCGGCATTGCGCCCCGAGGGCGTCGTCGACCTCGTGCCCGCCGCCCGGACGGTGCTCGTCCACGTCGATCCGACGCGGCTGAGCCTCGCCGCGGCGCGCGCCTGGATCGCCCGCGCGGGCGAGGTGACCGCGCCGCCGGCGCGCACGGGCGCGGTCGTGGAACTGCCGATCGTGTACGACGGACCCGATCTCGACGAGGTCGCCGAAGCCCTGGGCATCCGCCCGGACGAACTCATCGAGCGCCACGCCGCGTGCGAGTGGACGGTCGCCTTCACAGGATTCGCGCCGGGGTTCGGCTACCTCGCGAGCGCGGACTGGCCGTACGACATCGCGCGGCGCGCGAGTCCGCGCACGCGCGTTCCAGCCGGAGCGGTCGGTCTCGCCGGCGCGTTCGCCGGCGCATACCCGCGCGAGACCCCCGGCGGCTGGCAGCTCATCGGGACGACCCCCGCTCCGCTGTTCGACCCTGCGGGCGACCCTCCCGCGCTGCTCGCGCCGGGCGCCCGCGTGCGGTTCGTCGCGGCCCCCGCGTCGCCCGACCCGAGGCTCCACGCCGCCGCGCGTGCCGCCGCCGACGCGCCCAACCCCGTGGCGCTCCCCGCCGTCGCCGGGCCTGCGGCCGCTGCGGTGCCCGCCGCCGGGCGTGCCGCCGCCGCGGCTGCCGGTGCGCCCGCTGCCGCGGCGCTCCCCACCGCGCCGGCCGTCGGCCTGCCGGCTGCCGCGGCCCCTGACCCCACCGCGCCGCCCGGCCCCGCCGGGCCGACCGCCGCCCCCACGACCGCCCCCGTGCCGGCGACCCCGGCCGCCCCCGCGTCGGCGACCCCCACAGCACCCACCCCGACACCGAAACTGCAGTGGCGCACCGAAACAGCATCCGCCGACCGCAGTCTCGGTGCACCACTGCAGTCTCGAGGCCAGGGCCAGGGCGAGGGCCAGGGCCAGGGCCCGGCCCGAGGAGGCCGGGGGAGCCCGGCGTTCGCCGCCATCGAGCCGGGGCTGCGCGCGACGCTGCAGGACCAGGGGCGGCCGGGGCACGCGGCGGAGGGCATCGCGGCATCCGGAGCCGCCGACCGCGCCGCACTGCGGACGGCCAACCGGCTCGTCGGCAACCCCGAGGATGCCGCGGGCATCGAGATCACGATGGGTGGGTTCCGCGCCGTCGCGCGGGCCGACCTCCACGTCGTCGTTGCGGGAGCGTGGGGGCCGATCCGCATCGACGGCCGCGCCGTCGATCCCTACACGGCGCACCCCTGGTCGAGCGGCACCGAACTGCACGTCGACTGGTTCGCGCACGGCGCGCGCGGCTACCTCGCCGTGCGCGGAGGACTCGCACCGGCGGATGCCCGTGCGATCGTCGACTCCTTCGCGACCGACACGCTCTCGGGGCTCGGCCCCGCGGCGCTGCGCGCGGGCGACGTGGTCACGCTCGCGGGAACGCCGCTCACGCCGATCCCGCCCGACGACCTCCACCCGTGGAGCCCGCCCGCCGACGCCCTCCTCGAGATCGCGCTCGCTCCCGGCCCCCGCGCCGACTGGTTCGCCGCCGCCCCCAACCCAACCGCCACAGCCGCCGCCGCAACCCACGCCGCCGACATCCCAACCGCCCTCTTCGAGACCATCTGGACGGTGTCGAATCAGGCCGACCGCGTCGGCATCCGTCTCGACGGGCCGCCGCTGACGCGCACCCGCGCGGGCGAACTGCCGAGCGAAGGCATGCTGCCGGGTGCGATCCAGGTGCCGCCCGATGGGCATCCGGTCATCCTCGGCCCCGACGGTCCGGTGACGGGCGGCTACCCCGTCATCGCCGTGGTTGCGGATGCCTCGCGCGACGCCCTCGCACAAGCCCGCCCCGGCACCCGCCTGCGCTTTCGCCACGCCCACTGACCCCCGCCGCCGGTCACACCCGACCCCCCGGCCCCGCCTGCCGGCCCCGCCTGCCGGTCACGCGCGCCAGCCCCGCCCCGCCCGACCCGCCCGCC
>NZ_MKTQ01000010.1:286701-288424 GCF_001898315.1 Microbacterium sp. 70-16
AATCGGGCCTGGGTTCCTGAGTTATTGCGGTCGGCGCCCCGCAGAGCCCGCCAGAGCCCCGCCGAGCCCACCGCCGCGACCACCGCGCCCAACGACCCAGAGCCACAACCCCCGCACCGCAACAACTCAGGAGAATCGCGCTGCGTCGGGCCCCGAACCGCCCGTTATCGCGCAAATCGGGCCCGCGTTCCTGAGTTATTGCGGCAGGCCGACCAGCAGACTCCTGCGAAGCCGTAAACCGCGAACCACCCACCCCCGTCGCCGCCACGAACCCCACCCAGGCCGCATTTCTCACGGCCACCCCGCGCGGTTATACCGCAGGCGTCGAAACTCGTCAAGGATCCGGCTTGCCATGGCGCGTCGCGCGGCCTATAGTGGGTAGTTGCGCTCCCTTCCCCCATGCCCTCATATGGTGGTCGGCTTGCGCCTGCAGATCCCCGCCACTCGAAAGACTCGGCGGCGCGCGGCAGGCGGTGGGAACGGAGCACTCCACCTGACGACAAGGAAACCAGCCCCCGCCCGGGCTCATGGAGGTAATCCCCTTGGCTGCTGCGCCCAACGCAACCAATTCCACCACCACCCCCAAGAACGGCCGCGGCGCTTCGCGCCTGTCGTTCGCGAAGATCACGGACACCCTCGAGGTTCCCGACCTTCTCGCTCTGCAGACCGAGTCCTTCGACTGGCTCGTCGCGAACGACGCCTGGAAGGCGCGTGTCGCCGAGGCGAAGGCCGCCGGCCGCACCGACGTGCCCGAGAAGAGCGGTCTGGAGGAGATCTTCGAGGAGATCTCGCCGATCGAAGACCTCGGCGAGACGATGCAGCTGAGCTTCACCAACCCGTACCTCGAGCCCGAGAAGTACTCGATCGAAGAGTGCAAGGAGCGCGGCAAGACCTACGCCGCCCCGCTGTACGTCGAGGCCGAGTTCATGAACCACCTCACGGGTGAGATCAAGACCCAGACGGTCTTCATGGGCGACTTCCCGCTCCAGACTGGCAAGGGCACCTTCATCATCAACGGCACCGAGCGTGTCGTCGTCTCGCAGCTGGTCCGCAGCCCCGGCGTCTACTTCGACAAGACGCCCGACAAGACCAGTGACAAGGACATCGTCTCCGCCCGCGTCATCCCGAGCCGCGGTGCGTGGCTCGAGTTCGAGATCGACAAGCGCGACCAGGTCGGCGTGCGCATCGACCGCAAGCGCAAGCAGTCGGTCACCGTTTTCCTGAAGGCCCTGGGCCTCTCCTCCGAGGACATCCTCAACGAGTTCGCCGGCTACGAGTCGATCGAAGACACGCTGAGCAAGGACACGATCCTCACCAAGGAAGACGCCCTCCGCGACATCTACCGCAAGCTGCGTCCGGGTGAGCAGGTCGCCGCCGAGGCCGCCCGCGCGCTGCTCGACAACTTCTACTTCAACCCGAAGCGCTATGACCTCGCCAAGGTCGGTCGTTACAAGATCAACCAGAAGCTCGGCCTCGACAAGCCGCTCAGCGACTCGGTGCTCACCGTCGACGACATCGTCGCGACGATCAAGTACCTCGTGGCGCTGCACAACGGGGATGCCTCGATCCCGGGCATCCGTCACGGCGAAGCCGTCGAGATCCGTCTCGACGTCGACGACATCGACAACTTCGGCAACCGTCGCATCCGCGCCGTCGGCGAGCTCATCCAGAACCAGGTCCGCACCGGTCTGTCGCGCATGGAGCGCGTCGTCCGCGAGCGCAT
>NZ_MKTQ01000011.1 GCF_001898315.1 Microbacterium sp. 70-16
AGATGGGCAGTGTGAGAACTTCCATCCTGGAAGACCTCGACGTCTATCCGCGAACCAGCCGCCGACCCTCGACTACACCCTCAACTGCGAAGAGCCATAAAACCAGTGTGGCGTGTGGCAGCGACGTTCAAACTGCGCCAGTTGCTGGCCGAAATTCCACCCCAGCCTTGATGATCGCCGTTCGCATGGTCTCCTGATCCGCGTTGAGGGGCTCGGACACCTCTGAGAGCGAGCGACCGGATTCGTAGAGCGTGCTTGCCTGGCCCACCTGTTCGGGAACCATCGGCTGTTGGCTTACGACGGCATTATTGGTGCGGGGATACCAAGATCGTGGATTCGGCGACACCGAACTCGGCGGAAAGGGCGGTCGTCGTCTCGCCGACTGCATACCCCGCAATCGCCAAGTCTCGGGCTTTGTCGTTCAATCGAGTTCGCTTGCGGCGGGCGCGCGGAGTATCGCGAGGGGGCTTAGTGCGCAACGAGCCTCAGGTTTACCCTGCCGGCGGCGTGAGATGACATCAGGGCAGCCGGGCACGCAACGTTCCTAGAGGGGACCAAAAGGGGACCAGAATCATGCAAACCATGCATCTCGTGACGTGCCCTGCATGATCTGATCCGCGGAACTACGCGGTTTTCCGCTCGAACGGAGCCGTTTGGACGCCTGGGGGTCAAGGGGTCGCAGGTTCAAATCCTGTCATCCCGACTGGGAGAGGAGGACAATAGGGAAGTTCAAACCTATTGTCCTCCTCTAGGTTGTGCGCCAGGTGGCGAGAACCCCGTTGCCTCTGGGGCCGTCAGATGCGGATGTACGCGGCGCCTTCGAACTGGGCTTCGACGAGCACGGTGGCGGCGGAGGGGATGACCTCGACTACTGCGCGTAGTGAGGCGGCGTCGATGCCGCGGCGTTGGAGGCCGATCGCGCAGGCCTCGACGCCGGGCGGTGCCTGGCCTTCGCGGAGTCCGTCGAGGGCTGGGCCGTTGACGATCACGCGCACCTCGGCGTCAGGGAACGCGTCGCGCAGTGATTGAGCTGTGGAGACTGCGCGGTCGAGGTCGCCTGGGTCGTCGCTGACGTGTACGACGACGCGGCGGGATCCGTCGGCGTTCATCGTCCGAACAGTTTCGCGAAGAAGCCTGTGCCCTTTTCGCTTTGGTGGCCCTGGCAGCGCTGCGACGCGGGTACTCCACGCATGACTTGGTCGACGTGTTGTCCGCATCCGGACCAGGTGGTCTTGCCGCACTTTCGGCAGGTAACGGCGTAACACATGGGTTGCTCCTTCTTCGTGTGATCAGGCGAGCATGAGGAAGAGCTTCTCGAGCTCTTCGGTGGTCAGACCCTGTTGATCGCGGGCGGCATCCGGGTCGGCGATACAGTCCTTCATCGCGGTCGCGACGATCGCGAAGCCGGCGCGATCGAGCGCGCTCGACACGGCCGAGAGCTGTGTCACGACCTCACGGCACGGGCGTTCGCTCTCGACCGCTGCGATAACGGCGTCGAGTTGGCCGCGGGCGCGGCGGAGGCGGTTGATGATGCGTTTGTGCGCTTCGGCATCGGTCGTGCTCATGAGAGGTGTCCCTTCAGGGTCGGGAGTGATTGTTGATGGGCTGGCGGGCCTCGTCGTCGCCGAGCGTATTCGCCGGCGCCTGCGCATCCCGGCGCACGAGCAACTGCGTCGGGCACCAGCCGGCCACCGCGCCGACCGTGAGGAATGTCGCACACGCGCCGGCGGGGAGGGCGCACCACGGCCGGTCGAGCGAGCTCAGCGAGAACGCTCCGAGAAAGACCGCGGTGAGGGCCATCAGTATGCGCTCCGACCTGCTCCGAGAGCAGGATGTCGCAGCGAGCCTACGCATCCGCGAGCACTCCGGGTTGCTCGAGCACCTCGGCCTGGCGCTCGCCGAGCCAGGCACGCAGTGTCAGCATGCCGCCCGACAGCGAGGCGGAGTCGAAGCCCGCCTGGGCCACCACGCGGTGGGCGATCGCCGACCGCACGCCCGACTGGCACATGACGCGCACCGGCCGGCCGGCCGCGGCGTCGTGCACCTCGCCGAGGCGCTCCCGCAGCTCGGTGTGCGGGATGTTGAGCGAGCCGGGGACGGCGCCGGTGGCGTACTCGGACCGTGTGCGCACGTCGAGGATCAGCGCGTTCTCCCGCGCTGCGTCGAGCTCCTCCGGGTACCAGAGCCGCAGCGTGCCGGTCAGTACGTTCTCGCCGACCATGCCCGTGAGGTTGATCGGATCCTTCGCCTGCCCGTAGGGCGGGGAATAGGCGAGATCCAGGTCGATGAGGTCGTCGACGCGCAGGCCCGCGCGGATCGCGGTCGCCAGCACGTCGATGCGCTTGTCGACGCCTTCGGTGCCGGCCGCCTGGGCGCCGAGCAGCAGGCCGTCGGCGGTGCGGATCTGCACGACGAGGTGCACCTGGGCGGCGCCTGGGAAATAGCCCGCGTGCTGATTCGGGTGCAGATGCAGGGTTCGGTAGTCGATGCCCGCGGCATCCAGCGCCGCACGGTTCGCGCCGGTGAGCGCGGCGGTGAGCTCGCCGACCCGCACGATCGCCGTGCCGATCGGGCGGGGGACGGCCCGCGCCTCGTCGGGGCGCAGGATGTCGTCGGCTACCAAACGCCCGGCGCGGTTCGCGGGACCCGCGAGGGCCACCGGACGACGGATGCCGGTGACCGAGTCGACCGAGACGGTGGCGTCGCCTACCGCCCATACGCCCGGGGCGGAGGTGTGGCCGTGCGCGTCGACGACGATCGCGCCGCGCTCGCAGGCGATGCCCGCCGCCTCGAAGGGCGCTGTGTCGGGGCGCACGCCGACCGAGAGCACGACGATGTCGGCCGCGAGTCGGGTGCCGTCGGCGAGCACAACCGTGTCGGCATCCGCCGCGTGCTCGACGCTCGCGGCCGCGATTCCGGTGCGCACCTCGATCCCGAGCTCGCCGAGCTGTTGCGTGATGAGCCAGGCCAGCTCCGCCTCGAGCGGCGGGAGCGGGTGTGGGGCGAGCTCGACGACGGAGACCTCCAAGCCTTGTCGGGCCAGCGCCTCCGCGGCCTCGATCCCGATGAAGCCGGCGCCGAGCACGACGGCCCGCCGAGCCCCCGCGTGCACCTCGTCACGGAGGGCGACAGCATCCTCCACGGTGCGCAACGTCCGCACTCGGGGGGAGTTGAGGCCCGGCAGTGGGGGGCGGAGGGCGGAGGCACCTGGCGAGAGCACGAGCGCGTCGTAGGACAGCTCGTAGGCGCCCTCCTCCGTGTGCACCGACACGGTCTTCGCGGCCGTGTCGAGGGCCGTGACCTCGCTGCAGGTGCGCACGTCGAGGTCGAGAGCCGCCCGCAACGACGCAGGGGTTTGCACCAGTAGCGACCGCTCGTCGGGGATCTCCCCGCCCACGAAGTACGGCAGACCGCAGTTTGCAAATGATACGTGCGCCCCGCGTTCAAGCACGACGATCTCGGCGGTCTCGTCGAGTCGGCGGGCGCGGGCGGCGCAGCTCATGCCTCCGGCGACGCCGCCGACGATCACGATCCTCATCGCATGGCCTCCTGCTCCGACTTCTGCGCGGCGACCTGTGCGCGCACGGCGTCCATGTTCAGGCCGCGCACGCCCGCGATCAACTGGTCGAGCTGCGGCGCGCCGAGAGCGCCGGGCTGCGAGAAGACCAGCACGCCCTCGCGGAACACCATGAGCGTGGGGATCGAGGAGATGCGGAAGGCGGCCGAGAGCTCGCGTTGATCCTCGGTGTCGACTTTGCCGAAAACGATGTCGGGATGCTGCTCGGAGGCCTTCTCAAGAACGGGCGCGAACATCCGGCAGGGGCCGCACCACGCGGCCCAGAAGTCGAGGAACACGATGTCGTTCTGGTCTACGACGTCGTGGAACCCCTGGATGGTGATCTCTTGGGTGGCCATGTCGGGTCTTTCGTTTCGTGTTGTCAGTCGAAGACGGTGAGTCCGGTCGCCGTCGCCGCGTCGGACGTGCCGCGTGTCCTGCTCACGCGGCACCCGCGCCGTTGTGTCCCGGGCAACGGTCCGCCTCGGGCACGCCCCACAGCGCCTCTTCGACGTGCTGTCCGCAGCCCGTCCACGTCGCCTTGCCGCACTCCGCGCAGGTCACTCTGCTGCACATCTCCCACTCCTTCGCTGCAAAACCCCTAAACCCCCGGGGGTATGCAAACGATACCCCCGGGGGTTTACTGATTGCAAGTTCGGTTGGGTGATTCGTCGGGGCCAGGGGTGGGAAACTGGTCGCGTGACGTCACGAGCGGACTATCGACGGGACTTCGGCGAGCGGTTCCTGCCCCGAATCGCCGCCGCTGCCGAGGAGGCAGGGTTCACCGCGTCGGCGCCCGCGGGTGCCCGGCGATGGGAATGGGTGACGCACACGTCGGAGACGGTGAGGAGTGAGATCCTCCTCTCCGAGATGACGGGCAGAGACGTTCGCGACGGCTTGGACTTTCAGGCGTACGGCGCAATCTCTCTCGGCGAGGTCGAACAGCAGTTGCGCGACGACGGTGAGCGGCACCCGGATGCCGCGACCCTGATGGCGCCACTGCGCGCCTGGGGATCGGCGTTCAGCCGGGACGCGTGGTATCGCTTGCGATGGAACACCGACCCGGAACGCCAGACCGATGCGTTGGTCCGCGACCTGCGCTCCTTCGCTGCGTTCGCGGAGGCGATTCGCGATGTGTCCGATCTGAGAGCCGCGCGCTTGGCGCGCTCTCGCATCCGCCGCCACGTCGTCTCGGGGCTGGCGCCGAACTACACCACGGCGGACGTCGCCACGCTCATCACACGGATGAACGCGAGGGTGGAAGCGAGCGGCGCTTAGGAATCGGTGACGGCTTTCTCGGTGCGCTCCTTAAGTGAGGCATTCATCGCCTCGAACTCGCCCAGCGTGTTCTCGTCGAGCCAGGCCGCCATGAATGGGATGAGGATGCCGCGAAAACTCTCGGACTGAGTGAGTCGTGTGCCACCGCTCGGCAACTCTTCGAGAACGAAGCGATGCTCGCCGTCGAAGAGGCCCACGACGACGAGATGTCCCTCCCAGCGCAGCTCCCTGCCCGGCGTCGCGGCGAGCACCGTCGGCTTGATGTCGAAGCCGTCCTCGGCGGTGCGGAAGCTCAGCACTTCGCCGACGGCGGGAGTGCCACGCATGCCGAGCAGCGACGGGTTCCATTCGGGATAGGCCTCGAAATCGGTCAAGACCGACCAGAGGTCGGCCGGTGAGGCATCCATCTCGATGCTCGCGGAGATCACGTGAGGATGCGCGCGCTGCCACAGCGCGGCGATCACGAGGGTGACGAGAGCGACGCCGGCGATGAGGAGCGCGACCGCGCGCCGGCGTCGCTGGTTCGGACCTGCCTGGGGCGTGGTGACGGTCATGCAGGACCTCCCGTGAGATTCAGGGTCCACAGCACCCGGTCGACGACCGCGGTGACGTACTCGTCGCCCAGTGGGGCATCCGTCACGAGCACGCGGTAGTACAGCGGACCGATGAGGAGGTCGAGGACGACGTCGATGTCGACGTGCTCATCGCCCAACGTGGCGCGGAGGGCGCTCGCCGCCGCCGCCCGACGCGACTGCCACAGTTCCGTCACTTGCGCACGCAGACTCTCGTCGCGCGCCGCAGCCGCGGCGAGCTCGGCGACGACACGCCGCATGGGAGCAGGGTCGAGATCGCGCGCGAGGGGCGTGACAAGGGCGAGAACCCGCGTTCGCAGGTCGCCCTCGGTGAGAATCGGAACCTCGCGTTGCCACGAGACGAGGAGCGCCACGACCACGTGCTCGACGCTCGGGAAGCGTCGGTAGATCGTGGTTTTCGCAACTCCGGTCTTCGCGGCGATCTCCTCCATGCTCAGCGCGTCGTATCCGCGCGCGAGCAGGATCTCCTCTGCGTCACGCAACAGCGCGACGTCGACTTCCGGGTTTCTCGGGCGGGCCATGTCATTACGCTACGTGAGTAGCGGAATTGTCGCAAGGCGCAACGCTGAACCCCGGAACGGCTGGTGGGCCCGGGCGAGCTGTGGGCGCGACTCAACGACTGACCGAGCGGCGCACGTGCGAGACGCCGAGCCGGCCGAAGTGCACGATGGCGAAGATCGCCACGATCGCGGCCCACGCGTAGAGAACCCACGATCCGATGTACAGCATGTTCACACCCGTGTCGTCGACGGTGTCGGTGTGCGTCCAGATCCAGTCGCTGAGCAGAAAGAACGCCGTGGCGACGAGTGCCATGCCCACCGCAATAGCCAGCGTCACCAGGGGTGTACGGATGCCGGCGGATGCCTCGCTCATGGCTGTCACGTTATCGGGGCGAGGCCGTGGCGTCCACGGTCGAGGTGGGTGGCGTCGTCGCGGCTGCCACCCGGCGCATAACTCAGGCAGAATCGCAGTTTCGGCGCTGATTCGGGTTCACACGCGCTGATCTGCCTGAGTTATGCGCCGCGCGCTAGCGAGGCCGGGCGAGACCGGGCGACGCCGGGCGGTGCCGGGCCGCGCGACACGGGCCGGCGCCGCGGCGCCAGGCAAGCCTCACCATCCTGGAAAACCCCCGCTGACCGGGCCAAGCTGAAGGCATGCGCGCACTTCGGCTGCTCTGGCGATACCCCGTCATCACGGCGACGGTGGTCGTGCTCGCGCTCGTGCTCATCCTGCATGCGACGGGCCAGCAGAGTGCCGGGCGCTGGATCGCGACCGCGTACGTCGCGGTCATCGTCGTGTGGACGCTCGTGGGCATGATCCGCGACGTCATCCGCGGCCAGATCGGCCTCGACGTGCTGGCCGTCGTCGCGATGGTCGCGACGATCGCCGTCGGCGAGTACCTCGCGTCGCTGATCATCGTGCTGATGCTGTCGGGCGGTGAAGCGCTCGAAGACTTCGCCGCGCGGCGCGCGAAGCGCGACCTGACTGCCCTGCTCGACCGATCGCCGCGCATCGCACACGTGCTCGTGCACCCGCAGTCCGAGTCGGACGAGGTGCAGGATGCCGCGGTCGATGACGTCGTCATCGGTGACGTGCTGCTGGTGCGCCCCTCCGAGATCGTGCCGGTCGATGGCATCCTGCTCAGTGACACGGGCACCTTCGACGAGTCGTCGCTCACCGGCGAGAGCATGCCCGTGACGCGCGAGGCCGGGGGAGAAGTGCTGTCGGGAGCGATCAACGGCACGCGTGCCGTGCGGATCCGCGCGTTGCGTCGCAGCGCCGACAGCCAGTACCAGCAGATCATCGCGCTCGTGAACGCCGCCCAGGATTCGCGCGCCCCCGTCGTGCGGCTGGCCGACCGGTTCGCCGTCCCCTTCACGGCCGTGTCGCTCGTGCTCGCGGGCACGGCGTGGGCACTGTCGGGCGATTCGACACGCTTCGCCGAGGTGCTCGTGCTCGCCACGCCCTGTCCGCTGCTGATCGCGGCGCCGGTCGCCTTCTTGGGCGGCCTCTCGCGTGCCGCCAAGCGCGGGCTCATCATGAAGGGCGGCGCCGTCATCGAGCAGCTCGCCCGCGTGCGGTCGGCCGCCTTCGACAAGACCGGCACGCTCACCGTCGGCAGGCCCGAACTGGTCGACGTCCGCCCCGCAGAGGGCTTCGACGCCGACGATGTGCTGCAGTTGGCAGCGTCGGCCGAGCAGTACTCGTCGCACGTGCTGGCGGAGGGCATCCGACGCGCAGCGCGCGAGCGCGGCCTGGAGCTGCTGGGCGCCGACAGCGCCAGCGAAGTCGCGACGAACGGCGTGACGGCCGTGATCGAAGGGCGCACGATCGTCGTCGGCAAGCCCGCCTACGTCGCACCGGACGAGCCGCGCCCCCGCATCGACGCGGGCCAGGCCGCCGCGTACGTCAGCGTCGACGGCCGGTTCGCCGGTGTGCTCGTGCTCGCCGACGCGGCGCGTCCGGAGTCGGCCGGGGTCATCTCGTGGCTGCGCGCGCACGGCGTCGAGCGCATAGCGATGCTCACCGGCGACATGCGCACGACCGCGGAATCGATCGCCGGTCAGGTCGGCATCGACGAGATCCACGCCGAGCTGCTCCCGCCCGAAAAGGTGCAGCTCGCAGCGGGACTGCGGCCACGCCCCATGATGATGGTGGGCGACGGAGTCAACGATGCGCCCGTGCTCGCGGCATCCGACATCGGCATCGCGATGGGCGCGAAGGGTGCCACCGCGGCGGGAGAGGCGGCGGATATCGTCGTCCTCGTCGACTCGCTCGATCGGGTCGTCGACGGCGTCGCCATCGGGCGCCACACGGTGCGCGTCGCGCTGACGGCGATCTGGATCGGCATCGCCCTCAGCATCGGCCTCATGATCATCGCGATGACCGGCGTCATCCCCGCCGTCGTCGGCGCGCTCACGCAAGAGCTCGTCGACCTGGCGACGATCCTCTACGCGCTGCGCGCTCTCAGCGGCCCGCCGACGGGCCTGGCCGTTGGGCGCGAGCCGACGCGTGTTGTCGCTGCGCGCGTGGGTGACTGACCGTTTGCGTCGGGTCGGCTGAGGGTGAGAGGGATGCCCGGGCGAAGGCGGGGCGGATGCCCGGGGCATCCGCCGCCCACGTGACACGTATCACGCCGCATCGGTGACACCGGCCTCCTGACCTGCCGCACGGCGGAGGCCAGAGTGGGACCATGATCACCGAAACGGAAGCTCTCACCCCGACGACGTCGGCGGCGACCGACGACGTCATCGTCCTCGACGACCTTCACCGCAGCTACGGCCTCGGCGAACGCACCGTCACCGCCGTCGACGGCGTCGACCTGACGGTGCGCCGCGGCGAGATCGTCGCCCTGCTCGGCCCCAACGGCGCCGGCAAGACGACGACCCTCGACATGCTGCTGGGACTCACCGACCCGAGCTCGGGCAGCGTGCGCGTGTTCGGGCAGAAGGCGGCGCAGGCCGCGGCATCCGGCCGGATCGCCGCTGTGCTGCAGACCGGCGGCCTGCTCTCCGACCTGACCGTCCGCGAGACGGTCGAGGTCATCGCGTCGCTGCACGGCCGCGCCGCGCTCAGCCGCGTGCCCGACGTCTTGGCCCGCGCCGACCTCACACAACTCTCGCGTCGGCGCATCTCGAAGTGCTCGGGCGGAGAGCAGCAGCGCGTCAAGTTCGCGCTCGCGCTTGTCGCCGATCCCGACATCCTGGTGCTCGACGAGCCGACCGCCGGCATGGACGTCACCGCGCGCCGCCACTTCTGGGACGTCATGCGCGCCGATGCAGACGCCGGGCGCACGATCGTCTTCGCGACGCACTACCTCGAAGAGGCCGAGCAGTTCGCCCGCCGCACGGTCGTGATGCACCGCGGAAAGATCGTGGCGGATGCCCCGACCGCGAGCCTGCGCGCAAGCCTCGGCGCGCGCCTGCTCGCCGCAACCCTGCCGGCCACCGGCGCCGACGCGCTCATGGCGACGCTCGGCGCGACCGAGGGCGTCACCGAGTTGCGGGTCGACGCCGAGCGCGTGAGCCTGCGCGCGGCCGACTCGGATGCCGTGGCATCCATCCTTCTGAACGCCGGCGCTCATGATCTCGAGATCGCCGCGCCCACACTCGAAACCGCCTTCACGGCACTGACGGAGGACTGACATCATGTCGAACGCACTCGCGGCTGCCCCGCGGATCTCGCCCACCATGCTGCGCGTCGAGGCGATGCGCCAGCTGCGCAACCCCTACACCCTCGCTTTCACGCTCGGGATGCCCGTCGCGATGTACCTGCTGTTCGGCGCCGGCATGGGCTACGGCTCGCAGTCGGCGGGGCACGGCAACGTCTCGTTCTACGTCATGGTGTCGATGGCCGCCTACGGCACGACCGTCGCGATGAGCTCGATCACCTCGCTCGCTGCGACCGAGGCCAAGCAGGGCTGGGGGCGCCAGCTCGCGATGACGCCGCTCGGCACGATCGGGTACGCGGCGACCAAGCTCATCACCGCCGTGTCGTTCGCAGCGCTCGCGGTGGCCGCGGTGTTCGTCGCGGGACTCATCACCGGTGCCGAGGCCGAGGATGCGTGGCGCTGGTTCGCGTGCGCCGGGATCATCCTCGGCGTCGGGCTCATGTTCGGGCTGTACGGGCTCGGCGTCGGACTGTTCTTCAACTCCGACACGGCCGCGGCCCTGGCATCCATCTCGCTGACGTTCTTCGCGTTCTTCGGCAACGTCTTCATCCCGCTCGACGGCACGATGCTCGACATCGCCCGGTTCACGCCGATGTACGGCTACGTCGCGCTGAGCCGCTGGCCGCTCAATGACGGCCTGCTCACGACCGGGCAGACCGAGTCGCTGTGGGTCGTGCTGCTGAACATCGTCGCGTGGGTCGTCGTCTTCTCGGTGCTCGTCGCCGCGGGTGTCAAGCGGTCACGCTCGCGCCGATAGGGTCGGAGCCATGACCGACGAGGTGGCGCCCGGCCGCGACGACGCGAAGATCGTCGCGGCCGCCGGCGCGCCTCCGGCGGCGTGGGCGGCGCGCGGCGCGCGGGGCTCGCGGGGGTCACGCCGCTGGCGCGGCGGGCGCGGGTCGGGTCATCGCGATGCGGGCCAGGTCTGGGAGAAGTACGGCTGGATGATGGCCGTCGTCTGGCTCGTGTTCCTGATCTACCCGGTGATGGGCCTCGTGCGGTCGACGGCGGATGTCGCCTGGATCGTCACCGGCTGGGTCGGCCTCGTGGCGTTCGCTGTCGTCTACGTCTGCGGGTTCATCAACGGCATGAGCGGGTCGGGTGGGGGACTGACGACGCCGCCCAAGGCAATCCAGTGGACAGCATTCGCCGGGCTCATCGTGTGCGCGGCATGCACCGTTCCGGCCGTCGGCGCGAACGCCCTGAGCTTCGTCCCGTTCATCATGTCGTTCGCCTCGTACGGGCTCACGCGCATCGCGCACTGGGTGACGACGGGCGTCGGCATCGCCATCACCGCCGCCGTGTCGCTGTGGGTGCCCGGCGAGTCGGACTACCTGTCGGTGCTCGCGATCGTCGTGTTGCTGGGCGTCGTGAACACGGTGTCGACGTCGCTGATCATCCGGTCGGACGAGGCCGAGAAACTCGGTCTCGAACTGGCGACGAGCGAGGGACGCGAGGCCGTCGCGCGCGACGTGCACGACCTGATCGGGCATTCGCTCACGGTCGTGCGCATGAAGGCGCAGCTCGCGCGGCGGCTCATCGATGCCGACCCCGAGCGGGCCAAAGCCGAGCTCGCCGACATCGAGGCGCTGACCGCCGAGGCGATCGCGGGAGTGCGCGAGACCGTCGCGGGCGTGCGCAGCGCGACGCTCGCCGACCAACTCGCATCGAGTCGTGACGTGCTGAAGGATGCCGGGGTGACGCTCCGCCTCGAGGGTGACGTCGCGGCGCTGTCGCCCGCGCAGTCGCTGACGGCGAGCTGGATCCTGCGCGAGGCGACGACCAATGTGCTGCGGCACGCGCACGCGACGGCGGTCGTCGTGCGGATCACGCCGGGCGGGCTGTCGGTGACCGACGATGGGGCGGGGATCTTCTCTGGATCTGGTGGTTCGGGTTCTGGTGCCGAGTCTGAGACTGGGTCTGGGTCTGGTGACGCGGCCGTCTCGGGTGTGGAGGGCAATGGCATCCGGGGAATGCGCGAACGCGCCGCGATGGCCGGGGCGGTGCTGTCGATGACGGCGGCGCAGCCGCATGGGACCCGGGTGGCGGTGACGTGGTGAGCGCGGGCGACGCCGCGGCCGGGGGTGGGGCCGGGCCGATCCGGCTCGTGCTCGCCGACGATCAGGCGATGCTGCGCGGTGCGCTCGCGGCGCTGCTCGACCTCGAGCCCGACATGCAGGTGGTCGGCGCCGCAAGTGACGGGGCCGAGGCGGTGCGCGTCGTGACCGAGACCCGGCCGGACGTCTGCCTCATGGACATCCAGATGCCCGGCATGGACGGCATCGAGGCGACCCGTGCCGTGCGCGCGGCGAGTCCCGACACGCGGGTGCTGATCGTGACGACGTTCGCGCGCCCGGGCTATCTGCGTGCGGCGCTGGATGCCGGTGCCGCGGGCTTCGTCGTGAAGGATGCCCCCGTCGACGAGCTCGCCGACGCCGTGCGGCGCATCCACGCGGGGCTGCGGGTCGTCGACCCGGCGCTAGCCGAGGCGAGCCTGTTCGAGGGCGCCAACCCGCTGAGTGACCGCGAGCGGCAGATCCTGCGGCTCGCCGCCGACGGGCGCAGCGCCGCCGCGATCGCCGCCGAGGTGTTCCTGTCGGCCGGAACCGTGCGCAACAACCTGTCGGCCGCCATCGGCAAGGTCGGCGCGAGCAACCGGGCATCCGCCGTGCGCATCGCCCAGGACAACGGCTGGATCTGAGGGCTCCCTGCTCGGGGCGTCGGAGGTCGCGTCTGCTCGCTGTGGGGTGCTGGTCGTGGCATCCTACTGGCGCGGTGATTCTGGTGGCGCGTCCTCATCGCGTGCGTGATTTCGATGGCGCAAATGAGTGCCTCGCGCGGTCTGAGGGGCGCAATTGCGCCATCCATTTCTGGGGCCGCTGACTTGGATGGCGCAAATGCGCGCCTCGGATGCCTCGAGGGGCGCGATCGCGCCAACCATTTGCGGGTTGGGGGGATCGAGGTGGCATCCGCGACTACCTCGGGTGCCTCGAGCTGGTCCGGCGCGACACCCATCTCCGCCGCGGTGAATCGAGGTGGCGCTCGCGCCTAACTCGGACGCCTCGAGGTGGTCCGGCGCTCCACCTCTCCACCCCGGCGAATCCAGGTGGCGCAGCCGACCAGTTGGGATGCCCCGAACTGGTCGCCAGCGCCACCCATCTCCGCCGCGGCAAATCCAGGTGGCGCTCGCGACTACCTCAGGTGCCGCGAGCTGGTCCGGCGCGCCACCTGATTCACGCGGCTTCACGAGGGGGATGCCGCGCTCACGCGGGCGGCGAGCTGGGGGAGGGCGTCGACGAACTCCTGCGGCCCGACGATTGTGAACGGCGCGTCGAACCGCATGATCCACGCGAGCAGCCCCGCCCACGACCACGACCCGACGCGCACGCGCGTCGTGGTATCGGAGACCTGCTCGAGCTCGCCGTCGCCCAGCCACGGTGCGACCTCGGGCACGGGAAGCTCAAGCAGGAACTCACCGGTGCAGGGCCACGCATCCGTGGCATCCGACCCTTTGGAACGCGCCGCGAGGAACGTGCGCGCGTCGCCGGTCGGGATCGGGCGCGGCGTGAACGGCCGGCCGCCAGGGAACTTGGGGGCCAGTCGGTCGAGTCGGAAGATGCGCCACTCGTCTTTGTTGAGGTCCCACGCGATGAGGTACCAGTGGCCGCTGCGGGCGATGACCGCGTGCGGTTCGACGCGTCGCGGTGGGCGGTCGGCGGCGCCGTAGTCAAAGCGGAGCGTCAAGCGGTCGCGCGTTGCGGCGGTGACCGCTTCGAGCACCTTCGGATCGACACGGTCGGAACTGCCGGATGACCCGGCGTCGGTGAAGCGGATGCCGTCGATGCGGTGCCGCAGCCGCGACGGCATCACCTGGCGCACGGTCGTAAGGGCGCGCGCCGCCGCCTCGTCGAGGTCGACTCCCGTCGACGGCGCGCTCTGCAGGGCGATCGCGATCGCGACGGCCTGCTCGTCGTCGAAGAGGAGCGGTGGCAGCTCGGAGCCGGCGGCGAGCCGGTATCCGCCGTCGGGGCCCTTCGTCGCGGCGATCGAGTAGCCCAGCTCGCGCAGCCTGTCGACGTCGCGGCGCACGGTGCGCGTCGTCACCTCGAGCCGATCGGCGAGCACCTGGCCCGGCCAGTCGCGGCGCGACTGCAGCAGCGAGAGCAGCGCGAGCATGCGTGACGAGGTTGCGGGCATACCTCCGAGTATTTCAGGAGTAGAGGACATTTCCTGTCCTCTATGCCGTGCACGCTGGGTTGTGCGGCCAGACGCCGTGACTCTTCCAGAACGAAAGGCACGCTCATGAGCATCACCACGACCACCCACCTGAACTTCCGAGGCACCGCGCGCCAGGCGCTCGAGTTCTACCAGAGCGTATTCGGCGGCACCGTCGTCGCAGCCACGTACGGCGACTTCGGGATGCCACAGGATGCCCGCGGCGCCGACAAGCTCGTCTTCGGTCAGGTCGAGAACGCCGACGGCTTCCGCATCATGGCCTACGACATCCCCGGCCACGACGACCCGGACTCGGCGGCGACGGCCGGCCACACGCACCGCGAGAACGGTGTGACCATCACCGACCGCGCCTTCTTCCAGTCGGTGCGCGGCGCGTCGCTCGACGAAGTATCCGCGATCTGGCAGGGGCTCGCCGCCGGCGCCGAGGTGATCGAGCCGCTCGCTGCCTCGGCGTGGAGCGCCGGCTTCGGCATGCTCACCGACCGCTTCGGCGTCACCTGGGTCATCGACGTGCAGCCCGCGGCTCGCGCCTGAGCGGGAGTTCGGGTCGCTGTTTTTTGGTGGCGCGAATGCGCCCCTCCGGCTGGTGGAGGGGCGCATTCGTGGCATCCATTTGCGGGGCCGGCGTTTTCGCTGGCGCAAATGCATGCCTCGGATGCCTCGAGGGGCGCAATTGCGCCAACCTTTTGCGGAGTGGGAGACCTCTGCGGGTCAGCGATCGCGGTGGCGCTGCGGACCAGGTGGGATGCCTCGAGCTGGTCGGGCGCGCCACCTGCTTCCGCGGTGGCGAATCGAGGTGGCACTGCCGACCAGATGGGATGCCTCGAGCTGGTCGGGCCTGCCACCTGCTTCCGCGGTGGCGAATCGAGGTGGCGCTGCGGACCAGCTCGCGTTTTCTGAGATGGTCCGCAGCGCCACCCATCGAGGAGGCGGGATGTCGCATCAGCCGGGCATCCTGCCCATGACTCTCAGTGAGCGAGCGCGGCGACGATCGCCGCCGCCGTCGCGACCGACGACTGCGGGTTCTGGCCGCTGACGAGGTTGCCGTCGACGACGACCGTGCTGCTCCAGGGTTCGCCGGTCGAGAGGACCGCTCCCAGCTCGGCCAGCCGAGAGGCGACGAGATAGGGCGTGTTGGCGCCGAGTCCGCCCAGGGCTTCTTCCTCGTCGGTGAAGACGGCGAGGCGTCGACCCGTGAAGGCGAAGCCGTCGTCGCTGACGGCCGAGAGCAGTCCCGCGGGGCCATGGCACAGAACGCCGACGACGGCGCCCCGGTTATCGGCGTCGATCAGCAGGCGGCCGAGGTCTGGATCGGCGGCGAGGTCAGCCATCGGGCCGTGTCCGCCGGGCAACACGACGGCGTCGTACGCGCCTGCGGCGATCTCGTCGAGGCGCAGCGGGGCGCCGAGTTCCGGCGCCAGCGCGGCGAGGGCGTCGGCGATCTCGCGCCCCGACTCGGTCGACGTGTCGACGCTGCCAGGATCGACCGTGGGCACGACTCCCTGCGGGGTCGCGATGGCGACGGTGTGGCCGGCGGCGGTCAGGCCCCGGTGCAGTTCGACGAGTTCCTCGGCCCAGAAACCTGTCGGGTGTGAGGTCCCGTCAGCGAGCATGAGGCGGTCGGCACCGGTCACGACCATGAGTACTTCCGACATGAGGCTGTCCTTTCGCGTGCGCGGCCGTCTGCCGCGCGCCTGAGCAGTTCAACACCATGCAATCAGTCAGATTCCATACCAACTGGCATCTGGCATAGATAAATTGATGGAATGCGGAGCCTTGATCTGTTCGCGACATTCCTGGAGGTGTACCGTGCCGGGTCGATCTCGGCCGCGGCATCCCGCCTTGGCCGCAGTCAGCCCTCGGTCAGCGAGCGCATCGCGACGCTCGAGCAGTCACTCGGCACCGTCCTGTTTGAACGCGGCCGGCGCGGTGTGACCCCGACAGCACGTGCCGACGCGCTCGCCGCGCAGGTAGCGGATGCCATCGACGCTCTCGGCACCGTGTGGGATCGCCCCGACCCCGCGCCACGCGGCGTCGTCCGCATCGGTGGTGCGAGCGACGTGATCGCCGCGCGCGTGATCCCGGCGCTGGCGCCCTTGGCGGGTTCGGGTTTGCGTCTCGAGTTCACGCTCGGTCTCGCTGAGCCGCTGCTTGATCAACTCGCCGCCGGTGCGCTCGACCTCGTCGTGTCCTCGATCCGCCCGACAAATGCGGCGCTGCGCTACCGGGGGCTCATCGATGAGGAGTTCGTGCTGATCGGTGCGCCGGCGCTCGTGGATCGCATCAATCCCGAGCGCCTGCGCACCGACCCCGCCTCGGCGCTCGGGAGCATTCCGCTCGTCGCGTACGACGCGCAACCCTCGATCCTGCGGCGCTACTGGCGCAGTCAGTTCGGGGAGCGCCCGACGGGGCCGATCGCGCTGATCGTGCCCGATCTGCGCGGGGTGCTTGCTGCCGTCGTGGCCGGCGTCGGCCTCTCGGTGCTCCCGCGCTACCTCGCTGAGCCGGCCCTGCACGCGGGGCTCGTCCGCAAGGCGCACGACAGCGACGAACTGCCGCTGAACACGCTGTACCTGGCGTTACGTGCTCGGGATGCCCCGTCGGCGGCAACCGCGCACGTTGCGGAGCGCCTGCGCGAGCGGGCGCGAGAGTGGGACGTGTTCTGAGGGGGGTGCGTGCCGGGCATCCGGCGTGAGAAACCAGCTCAGCGCGAGAAACCACGGGAGCGCGTGTTTCCCACGCGGGATGTGGTTTCTCGGGGCGAGCGGGGCCGGGTTGAGCGAGCCGGCGGGGCGGCGAGGTCAGCGGGACTGCAGGTCGCCCGCGACGCGGACCATGGCGCTCGCGTCGGGCTCGGCGAAGCCGAACTTGCGGTAGAGGCCGTGGGCATCCTTCGTGAAGAGCGTCCAGCGGAACGCCGCACCCGGGCCCTCGTCGATCATCGTGCGGACGAGCCCCGTGCCCACGCCCTCGCCGCGTGCCTCGGGAAGCACGAACACATCGGCGAGGTAGGCGAACCCGACTCCGTCTGAGACCGCACGGGCGAACCCGACGAGGGCACCCGTGTCGCCGCGGTAGGCACCGACTACGCGCCACGCGCCATCGATGCACGCGTCGATCTCGGCGTCGCCGCGCCACGTGCCCCAGTAGGCCTCGGTCTTCAACCACTCGCGCACGACCTCGCGCTGCACCCGCGCGGGGTCGTCGTCGTACTCGATCTGCATGGTGCCATCATTCCCGACCTGCGGCTGAAGTTGCTGGCGCAAATGAGGACCTCGGATGCCTCGAAGGGTGAAATTGCGCCACCCTTCCGCCGGTGCGGGCGATCCGGGTGTCGCGGGGGCCAGTTGGGATGCCTCGAGACGGTCCGGCGCGCCACCCGTTTCGGCAGTGGCCCATCGAGGTGGCACTGCGGACTACCTCGGATGCCTCGAGTTGGTCCGGCGCGCCACCCGCTTCGGCAGTGGCCCATCGAGGTGGCACTGCGGACTACCTCGGATGCCTCGAGTTGGTCCGGCGCGCCACCCGCTTCTGTGGCGGCGAATCGAGGTGGCATCCGCGACTACCTCGAATGTCTCGAGCTGGTCCGGCGCGCCACCCGCTTGAGCGGCGCTCATCAGAGCACATGTAAACAATTCTTGACACAAAGTATGCCTCGCTTTACATTGGCTGTGTCAGCAATCTTTTACATGCGGGGGATGGCATGTCTTACGAGGAGAAGGGCGTCTGGGTCTACCTGGTGGTCGTCGTTGGCGCATACCTGGCGTACGTCGGCGTCGTGCTGGGCAGGCTCACGGGAGCGTCGATCGACACCGTCGACTACTTCACACCGCTGTCGTGGTCGATCGGCGGGTCGATCGTCGCGGCGATCGTCGTGCGCATCGTCGTCGAGATGATCCGCCCGAGTGACAGCTCGCGCGCCGACGCGCGCGACCGCGACATCGATCGCACGGGGGAGCGCATCGGTCGCTGGCCGCTCATCGTGGGTGCGCTCGGCGCGCTGATCCTCGCGGTACTCCGGCTCGAGTACTTCTGGATCGCGAACGTCATCTACCTGGGCTTCGTCGCGTCGGCCGTGTTGGCCTCGGTCGTCAAGCTCACGCTCTACCGGCGGGGATTCTGATGGTCAAGCCGACTCGGGTCACGAACCAGATCCGCACGCTGCGTTTTGCGCACGGCGAGATGACGCAGGCCGACCTCGCCGAGCGCATCGGCGTCACGCGCCAGACCGTCATCGCGATCGAGCAGGGCAAGTATTCGCCGACGCTCGAGCTCGCCTTCCAGATCGCCCGGGTCTTCGACGTGCCGCTCGACACCGTTTTCGCCTATCCGGAGCAGTCATGAGAGCGGCGATCTACGAGCGCTACGGCGCTCCGGATGTCGTCCACCTCGCCGGCCGGGCCAAGCCCACGCCAGCGGCTGGTGAGGTGCTGGTGCGCGTCGATGCCGCGAGCGTCGGGGCATCCGACAACGCCGCGCGCAGCGGTGAGCCGGGCCTGGTGCGCCTGTTCTCGGGCATCCGTTCGCCTCGTCTCCCGGTGCTCGGCAGCGAGTACGCCGGCGAGATCGTGGCGGTTGGATCGGGCGTCACAGGCCTCGAAGTCGGCGATCGCGTGTACGGTGCGACGGGCGCCGCACTTGGATGCCACGCGGAGCATATAACCGTCCGAGCCGACAGCGCCCTGGCATCCCTGCCGCCGGAAGTGACACCTTCGCAGGCTGTCGCGTTGGCTGACGGCGCGATGACGGCGCTGCCGTTTCTGCGGGACCACGGGCGGGTGCGGCCAGGCATGCGCGTGCTTGTCAACGGCGCGTCCGGCTCGGTTGGCGCGGCGGGCGTGCAACTCGCGCACCTTGGCGGTGCGCATGTCACGGCCGTGACGAGCACGCCGAATCTCGACCTTGTGCGCGGCCTCGGCGCCGACGAGGCCATCGACTACACCGCTGTGGACTTCACCACCTCGGCCGAGCAGTGGGACATCATCTTCGACGCGGTCGGCATCGTCGGTTTCGCGCGAGCGCGTCACGTGCTCACGCCGCACGGCCGATACCTGTCGACCGTCCCCGGTTCGACGCTGTTCCACACACTGGTCTCGCGCCGCGCCAAGATCGCGTTCACGGGCCTGCGAAAGGATGCCGCGAAGCGCCCGGACCTCGCCGAACTCGCGGGCCTCGCCGTGGCCGGCGACCTCGTGCCGCTGATCGACAGCGAGTATTCCCTGGCGGATGCCGCCGCCGCCCACGCGCGCGTCGCGACCGGCCGCAAGCGCGGGACGGTGGTGCTGCGCCCGCAGGAGTGAGGCAGGGTGCTCGATCCAGGTGGCGCGTGCGACCACGTGGCCGGTGCTGAACCGGTCGCGCGCGCCACCTGATTCTGGCCGTACCGATGTGAGTGGCGCTTGCGACCACCTCGCACGCGGTGAGATGGGTCGTGGCGCCACTCAGTTTGTCACCGCACTGTTCAGCGCCATGCTGCACGCACCGCCCTTCACGCCCGCGCGGCGATCGCCGCGGCATCCACCCCACTCGGCAGCGCTCCATACAGCCCGGCCGCGCCGCCGAGACCCTCACTCAGCCGGCTCGCGACGAACGCGTCGGCGACGGCCGCGGGGGCGAAGCGCACGAGCAGCGACCCCTGCAGCGCAAGCGCGAGCGTCGCAACGAGCTCGCGGGCGCGGGCCTGGGGCTCGGCATCCGCAGCGACCGACGCACCGCCCGACGCCGCGCCCGACGCCCCGACCGACGCACCGCCCGACGCACCGACCGACCGCACGAGGGCCCGCGCATGGTCGGCGAAGGCGTCGAACCTGCGGTCGGCGCCGCGCGCGAGCGACACCTCGGCGTCGAAGGCATCCAGGGTCTCGGGCTCGCGCGCGAGCGCACGCAGCACGTCGAGCGCGATCACGTTGCCCGACCCCTCCCACACGGCCATGACCGGCTGCTCGCGATAGCGCATCGCGAGTGGGAACGCCTCGGTGTACCCGTTGCCGCCGAGACACTCCAGCGCCTCGTACGCATGCCCCGGCCCGCGCTTGCAGATCCAGTACTTCGCGACCGCCGTCGCGAGCCGGCGGAACGCGACCTCGGCATCCGACGCATCGTCGTCGTACGCGCGCGCGAGCCGCATCGCCGTCGCGGTCGCCGCCTCGGTCTCGAGCTGCAGGTCGGCGATCACGCCCGTCATCGCAGGCTGGTCGATCAACAGCGCGCCGAACGCGCGGCGGTGCCGCACATGCCACGCCGCCTCGGCGACCGCCTGACGCATGCCCGCGGTCGTACCCAGCACGCAGTCGAGCCGCGTGCCCGCGACCATGTCGATGATCGTGCGGACGCCCCGCCCCTCCTCGCCGACGAGCGTGCCCACAGCATCCTCGTATTCGACCTCACTCGACGCGTTCGCGCGGTTGCCGAGCTTGTCTTTCAATCGCACGATACGGATGCCATTGCGCACGCCCGACCCTTCGACCACCCGCGGCACGAGGAAGCACGACAGCCCGCCCGGAGCCTGCGCCAGCACGAGGAAGGCGTCCGACATCGGCGCCGAGCAGAACCACTTGTGCCCCGTCAGGGCGTACCGCCCGTCGCCCAGCGGTCGCGCGGCCGTCGTGTTCGCGCGGACGTCCGACCCGCCCTGCTTCTCGGTCATCGCCATGCCGAACAGCGCGCTCGGCTTGCCCGTGCGCAGCGTCGGGTCGTAGGCGGGGCTCAGCACCCGCGGCATCCATTCGCCTGCGACCGTCGGGTGTTGCTGCAGCACCGGCACGACGGCGTGCGTCATCGACACGGGGCACGCGTGGCCGGGCTCGATCTGCGCATACAGCATGAAGGTCGCCGCCCGCGCGACGTTCGCGCCCGGCCGCGGCTCGACGTACGCGCCGGTGTGCGCGCCGTCGGCGACGGCCGCCGCGATGACGCGGTGATAGCTGTCGTCGTATTCGACCTCGTCGATGTGGTGCCCGTGCCGATCGTGCGTGTGCAGCAGTGGTTCGACGCGGTTCGCCCGCGCCGCATCGTGCTGAAAGGATGCCGTGCCCACGCGTTGCCCGGTCAAGTGCAGCCGGTGGTGCGCCCAGTCGGCGTCATGGCGGTCGACGGCCTCGGTGAGGGCGGCGTTCGCGCCGTACTCGTCGAGGCCTTCGCGCGGCGGCGCCTGGTTCACGACATCGTGAGTGTCCATCGCTCCATCGAATCAGGGCGCCCCGGAATGCGCCATAGTTGACCTGTCGGCTCATAGCGCGCTCACGAAGAACGCACGAAGTGCGAACCCAGAGCCCACGACGAACGAAACCCAAGTCCCCGAACGGGAGAAGCGCATGATCATCACCGGACTCGTCTTCGCAGGCCTCGCTGCCCTGCTGCACGTCTACATCTTCTGGATGGAGTCGCTCGCGTGGGACGGCCCGCAGGCGCGCAAGACGTTCGGCGTGCCCGATCACGAGATCGAACCCACCCGCGCGTTCGCCTACAACCAGGGCTTCTACAACCTCTTCCTCGCGATCGCCGCGATCGTCGGCATCATCGTGACGGCGGCGGGGGACCAAGCCGTCGGCCTGACGCTCATCCTTGCCGGCACCGGCTCGATGCTCGCCGCCGCCCTCGTGCTGCTGCTGAGCTCGCCCGACAAGCGTCGCGCCGCGATCACCCAGGGCTTCCTGCCGCTTCTCGCTGTCGTCTTCGTCGTGATCGGCCTGCTCGTCTGAGCAAGACCCGCATCGGCCTACTCGGCTGAGCAAGACCCCGGCAGTCCTGCTCGCCAGAACAAACGACGGGCAAGCCCACTAAAGTGCACACTGCTGTGCATGTTTGACGTATACTCGTCCGAGTGAAAATGAGTTGGCGAGTCTTCTCGCGTGATGTGGGACGTCTGGCGCGCCAGCGCAAGGCGTGGATCATCGTCGTCGGCATCCTCGTCACGCCGGCCCTGTACGCGTGGTTCAACATCAACGCGTTCTGGGACCCGTACTCGAACACCTCGAACATCACGGTCGCCGTCGTCAACCTCGACGAGGGTGCCGAGTCCGATCTCACCGGCCCGCTCGACGTCGGCGCGCAAGTGGTCGATGAGCTGCAGAGTAACGACCAGCTGGGGTGGGAGTTCCTCAGCGAAGACGAGGCACAGGACGCCGTGCGCAGTGGCCGCGCTTATGCCGCGATCGTGATCCCGGCGGACTTCAGCGCTGACCTCATCAGCATCACGACGGGCGAGTTCACCCAGCCCGCGCTGCAGTACTACGTCAACGAGAAGGCCAGCGCGATCGCCCCGAAGATCACGGATGTCGGGGCATCCACTCTCGACAAGCAGATCACGAGCGCGTTCACCGAGCAGGTCGCGGCGTCGGTCACAGACGCCGTGAAGGATGCCGGCGACGACCTCGAGCTGCATCTGCTGAACGAGAAGAGCAACACGCTCGACGCCTTCGACACCGCGACGCAGTCGATCACGACGGCGCGGCAGAACCTCTCCGACCTGTCCGGCGGGCTGTCGTCGTCGCGCGACGCGATCTCGTCGGCGAAGGGCACGCTCGACGACGTCGACGCGACCCTCGCCGACGTGCAGAGCGGCATCGCTCAGGCGCAGGCGATCATCGCCGAAGCGCAGACGCAGGTCATCGCGTTCACCGATGCGGCCACCTCGGCCTACGTCGACGGAGCGACGCACCTCGCCGACGCGTCGGCGGCCGCGAACGTCGCCGTGACGCAGGTCACCCAAGCACTCGACAGCGCCGGCGCGCGCATCGACGGCGCGATCGACGATGTGACCGCCGTCGTACAGAGCAACGAGGCGGCCCTCGAGCAGCTGCAACAGCTCGTCGACGCGGGCGGCCTCGACCCCGACGTGCATCAGCGCCTGACGGATGCCATCACGGCGCTGCAGGAGCGCAATGCCAGCGACCAGCAGCTGCTCGCACAGCTGCAGACGCTGAACACGCAGGCGGGCGAGGCGGTCAACACGCTGCAGGCATCCGCCGACGCGCTCGATGCGGCCGTGCAGAACGCCCAAACCGCGGCGACCGACCTGCGCACCGTGCTCACCAGCTCGGTGCCGGCTCTCAGCCGTGCGATGGCCGAGCTGTCGACGAGCGCCGGGGCGTTCTCTGCGGCGATCGACGCGCAGCGTGCGCAGCTCGATCCCGCGCAGCAGCTGCTCACCGGACTGGATGGCCAGCTGGCGTCGACGATCGATGCGGTCGGCAGTCTGGATGCCAACCTCTCCGGCATCCTCGATTCGCTCGCGGGCGCCCGCACAGATGTCATCGCGCTCAGCGCCGCGTCGGCGTGGGAGACGCTCGGCACGATCACGGGCCTGAACGCGCAGCAGATCGCGCAGTTCGTCGCCTCGCCGGTCGAGGTATCCGAGAACGTGCTGTTCCCGATCGACACGTACGGCTCGGCGATGGCGGCCCTGTTCACGAACCTGTCGCTGTGGATCGGCGCGTTCGTGCTCATGGTGATCTTCAAGATCGAGGTCGACACCGAGGGCCTCGAAGGCATCACGGTGCGCGAGGCATATGTCGGCCGGTTCATGCTGTTTGCGGCATTCGCCGTCGCACAGGCACTCATCGTGTCGATCGGCAACCTCATCATCGGGGTGCAGACGGTCAGCGCGGTCGCCTTCGTCGGCACCGCCGTGCTCATCTCGCTCGCCTACATGAGCATCGTCTACGCGCTGTGTGTCGCGTTCGGACACGTCGGGCGCGGCCTGTGCATCCTGCTCGTGATCATGCAGATCCCCGGAGCGTCGGGCCTGTACCCGATCGAGATGATGCCCGGGTTCTTCCGCGCGATCTACCCGTTCTTGCCGTTCACCTACGGCATCGACGCGATGCGCGAGACGATCGCCGGGTTCTACGGCAGCCACTACTGGCAGTTCCTCGGGATGCTATCGATCTTCGTCGTGCTCGCGTGGGTGCTCGGCCTGGTGCTGCGCAGTCGCCTCGCGAACCTCAACCTCGTCTTCAACCGCGAGATCGCGGCGACCGATCTGCTCATCGGCGAGAAGGTGCAGGTCGTCGGCAGCGGCTACCGGCTGAGCGACGTCTTCCACGCGCTGTCTGACCGTCGCGAGTACCGCGACGATCTGGCCCGCCGCGCCGCGCCGTTCCTGCACCGCTACCCGACGCTGCTGAAGATCGCCGCCCTCACCGGCGCCGGGGGACTGGCCGTGCTCGGCGTGGTCGCCTGGCTCATCCCCGGCGGCAAGGCGACGCTACTGGGCATCTGGGTGCTGTGGATCCTCATCGTGATCGGGTTCCTCGTGTCGCTCGAGTACATCAAGCAGAGCTTCGAGCTCGCGGCCGAAGTTGGCACGCTCGACGACGAGCACCTGCGCCAGCAGGCCCTCGCCGACGGCCCCCGCGGCCGCGGCGGCGCCGTCGCGCTCGCTACCGCCACGCGGGTAGAGGCCGACGCACCGGTCGAGCACGTGCTCGCCGTCGACACCGCGCCCGTCTTCGCCGCCGACGTCGATCCCGAGGACATCCCGACGACGGATGCCCCGCCGGACGACCTCGACGAAGTGATCGAGCTCTTCGGCGAGGAGCCGGGTGACGGGGCGCCGGATGCGCCCGCCGCCGGCGACGCGCCCGCCGCCCCCGCCGCCGACGCGCCCCCCGCCACCGACGCGCCCGTCCCGCCCGCCGCCGACGCGGCGCCCGAGGCGCCCGCCGCCCCCGCCGCCGACGCGCCCCCCGCCACCGACGCGCCCGTCCAGCCCGCCGCCGACGCGGCGCCCGAGGCGCCTGCCGCCCCCGATACCGCCGACGCTCCCGAAGGAGGTGACCGCGCGTGAGTGGCATCCTGCATCTGATCCGTCGCGACCTCCGGCACGCGACCAGCAACGTCATGGCCGTGATCGTCGTATTCGGGCTCGTGGTCATCCCGTCGCTGTTCACGTGGTTCAACGTGATCGCCAGCTGGGACCCGTTCTCGAACACGAAGAACCTCAAGGTCGCCGTCGCGAGCGCTGACGAGGGCTACCAGAGCGACCTCGTGCCGATCCGCGTCAACATCGGCGAGCAGGTGCTGTCGGCGCTGCGCGCGAACGACGACCTCGACTGGATCGTCACGACCGAAGACGACGCGATCGACGGCACGCGCTCGGGCGCGTACTACGCCGCGATCGTGCTGCCGGCCTCGTTCTCTGAAGACATGATGACGTTCTACGCCGACGGCGGGCAGCGCACGCAGCTGGCGTACTACACGAACGAGAAGAAGAACGCTCTCGCCCCCAAGATCACGGGGCAAGGCGCAGAGGCCGTGTCGGCGCAGATCAACGAGGTGTTCACCGAGACGATCAGCGACATCGGGCTGAGCCTCATCTCGTCGCTGTCGGACTACCTCACCTCCGCCGACACACAGGCCGCGATCGCCCGCATCGAAGCGCGTGTCTCGGGCGTCGCGACGCAGCTGCGCGCGGGCGCCGACACCGCCGACATGTTCTCGACGCTGCTCGGATCGAGCCTGCCGCTCGTCGACGGAGCGAGCACGCTGATCACATCGTCCGGCGCCGCCCTGAAGGATGCCTCGGCCGCCGTCGGCAGCGGCGCCGCCGCCGTGAGCGACCTGAAGGCGACCCTCGCGTCGGCGACGCAGGCCCTCGCCGACGCGCTCGAGACGACCACCGCGGGCTACGTAGCCGTCGGCGACCGTATCGACGACCTGTTCACCTCGGTCGGCGGCGTCAGCGATGCGCAGGTCGCGGTGCTGACGACCCTCGCGACCGACGTGCAGCGGCAGATCGACGACTACACGGCGCTGCGCGACACGCTGCAGAACGACGTGCGTTCGCTGCTGCCCACCGACGCGCAGCCGGCCCTCGACACCGTCATCGCGCGCCTCGACCAGGCGATCGCCCGCCAGCAGTCGGTGCACGACCAGATCACCGAGGCCGCGCAGTCCGTCGTCGACGGCAATGCCTCCGCGCAGGCTCAGCACGACCAGATCACGGCCTCGATCGAGGCGGCGAAGCAGGCGATGCAAGATGCCAAGGACGCCTTCACCGGCAGCCTGAAGCCGCTGCTGGATCAGCTCGGCGCGACGCTGTCAACGATCGACGGTGACATCGCTTCGATCGGCAGCGACCTCAACGGGGCATCCGGCCGCCTCTCGGGAGCGGGGGACAGCGTCCGCACGGCGCTGACGCAGGGGCAGGCGGCGACGCAGAGCATCGCGGCGACGCTGCGCGAGACGGCCGACAAGTTCGACGCCGTGCAGCAGGCGCTCGCGACGGCGGCCGAGACGGGCGACCTGTCGGGCCTCAGTGAGGTCATCGGGTCTGACCCGAGTGTGCTCGCGACCTCGCTCGCCGAGCCCGTGCGGGTGGACCGCATTCCCGTGTTCCCCGTGACGAGTTTCGGCGCGGCGATGGCGCCGCTGTACACGATCCTGGCGCTGTGGGTCGGCGCACTGCTGATGACCGTCGCGATCCGCGTCGACGTGAACCGAGACACGCTGCCCGGCGAGCCCGAGCTCAGCCCGACGCAGAAGTACCTGGGTCGCTACGGCCTGTTCGGCCTGGTCGGGCTCGCGCAGAGCACCCTCGTGACGGTCGGCCTCATCGCGTTCATCCAGGTCGAGCCAGCGCATCCGCTGCTGCTGATCCTCGCCGGGTGGGTCACCTCGCTCGTGTTCACGCTGATCATCTACACGTTCGTCGTGGCCTTCGGCAACGCCGGCAAGGCGCTCGCCGTCGTCCTGCTGGTGATCCAGGTGTCGGGCTCGGGCGGAGCGTACCCGCTGCAGCTGCTGCCGACGTGGTTCCAGAACGTCTCGCCGTTCCTGCCGGCGACGCATGCGATCGCCGCGATGCGGTCGGCGATCGCGGGCATCTACGCGGGCGACTACTGGATCTCGCTCGGCTGGCTGGCGCTGTTCATCGTGCCGGCGCTGCTGCTCGGACTCGTGCTGCGCCGGCCCCTGATCTCGTTCAACCGCGGCCTCGTCGAGGCCCTCGAGTCGACGAAGCTGATGTGAGATGACGAGCCTGCATCGCGCACCCCTGGGCTCTGCCCCGCACTCCGCTCGCGCCGCCGTGCCGCGGCCGCGCGCGCGCCGCAGCGACGCGACCGCCAACCGCGAAGCGCTGCTCGTCGCGGCGCAGTCGATGCTGTCGGTCGATCCGCACGCATCGCTGGATGCCATCGCGCAGGCCGCGGGACTCTCGCGCCGCGCGCTCTACGGCCACTTCGCCGACCGTGAGAGCCTGCTGCGCGAAGTCATCGCGATCGGAGCGCAGCGCTTCAACGCGATCGCCGCCGACGTCGACGACCGCGACCCGCGCGTCGCGCTCGCGCGCATGGCGGCGCGGCTGTGGCTCGAGGCATCCGCCGTGCGCGCCTCGGCGAACATCGCGCTGGACGACGCGCACGTCCGCCAGACGCTGCTTGCGCTCGCGCCGCTGCGACGCCGCGTGCGCGAGCTGACGGCGGCGGGGGTTGTGTCGGGGGCCTTCCGCGGCGACATGGAGCCCGCGCTGCTCGCGTTCCTCGTCGAAGAGACGGCGCGCGCGACGCTGCGTGAGCTGCGGCTGACCTCGACCGACGGCGCGACGACGGTCGTGCGGGTCGTGCTCAGCATCGTCGGCGTGCCCTGGGCCGACCAGGCCGCACTGCTCGCCGCCCACCCCGACCTCGTCGCCGCCTGACCCTCCGCCTGCCCGGCCGGCGCGCCTCAGCTACGCCCCGCCCGCCACGCGGCCGATCGGCACCGCGTACCGAAGTCCTGCAGCGTGGGGCTGGAGTGCGCTGCGCGCGCCCGCTGCGTGCACTCCAGCACCACCGAGCAGGACGTCAGCACGCCCACCCCGCGCAATCCGCCCGCGCCCGCCCGACTCCCCGCCAAAGAGCCCCGGCTACGCCTCGCCCCACACGCGGGCGATGGGCACGGCGTGGCCGAGGACGTGCTCGGCGGCGCGGTGGCCCGAGTGCAGCGCCGCCGTGACGGTGGCGGGGTCGTCCGTCCAGGTCGCCTCGCCGGCGAGGTGCAGCACGCCGCCCACCGGCGTCGCGAGGGCGTCGTGATCGGCGGTCGTCGAACCCGGCGTCATGTAGGCGTACGCGCCGCGCGCGAACGGGTCATCCTGCCAATGCGTTCGCTGCATCGCGACCGGATCGGGCACCGACGCGCCGTACAGCCGCCGCAGCTGCGTCATGACTGAGGCGACGACGGTGTCGTCATTCCAGTCGCGCGTCTCGATCGCCGCCAGCCCCGCCGCGAACGTCAACAGCGCGGGCGTTCCATGCAGCGCCGTCAGGTCGTACCACGAGTGCCACCACCGGCCCTCCGGCCCCTGCTGCCGGATCGCGTACACGCCGTCATCCCAGAACTTCCGGTCGAATCGCAGGAAGATCTTCTCGAACGCGTTCATCCGCAGTCGCCCGAGCGCGCCGGCGACCGCCGGTGGCAGCGCGGGCGCGATCTCGAAGGCATCCGACTGCAGCACACCCACCGGCACCGTGACCACACCTGTCGCGCCGCTGAACACACCCCGGTCTGTCGTCACGACGACGCCGTCGGCGCTCCAATCCACCCGCGAGGCGACGTGCGTGAGCCGCACGTCCAGTCCCACAGCGAGGGCGGATGCCAGTCGGTCGTAGCCGTCCGGGAACACCACCTCGTCGCCGTCGACCTGGTCGTCGTCGAGTCCGTGCGCCGCGAGGTCCGAGATCCACACGCCGTACTGCTCCTCGCTGCGGTGCTCGAGGTACTCGCGCACGCGCTGCGCGCGTTCGGCGTCCCATCCCTGCGCCGCGAGCGCGGCCTCGGTGACGTCGCGGTAGGTTGCGTCGGGGTCGGATGCCTCGATGGCGCCCCGCAGCGCGGCATCCACGGCATGGATGTCGGCGACGTACGCGCGCGCGGCGTCGTCGGTGAGGCGGATGCCATCGGGGGAGTAGTGCGCGATCGGCCGGCTGTCGGGCTGATAGCCGCCGACGGTGAACTCGGTCATCGCCATGCCGAACGCGCGTGCCGCGGCTGCGACGGCGCTGTCGTTGATCCCGTGGATCCACGAGGCCCCGCGGTCGGTGACGTACCCGCCCGAGCGGTCAGTCCACACGCGCCCGCCGATCCGGTCACGCGCCTCGAACACGACGGTGCGCCGCCCGGCATCCGTCAGCAGCCGCGCTGCGGTGAGCCCCGCGATCCCCGCCCCGATGACGATCGTGTCGAACTCGGTCATGACCTGACGGTACTCCGCCGCACGTTCAAGGAGCGCAAATGGTCGCGATCGCGGCCGAACGACGACCATTTGCGCTCCTCGAACGGCCGGGTGGGCCCGCGTCAGAGCCCGTGCGCGTCGAGCCAGCTCATCAGCGCGGGCAGGGCGAAGTACGCGATCGTGCCGTGATCGGCGCCGCGGATGCCGTGGAATGAGACGTCGATCCCGAGAGAGCGCTCGTGCGCGGCGAAAGCCTCGGTCGCGGCCGGCAGTACGAGGGTGTCGTCGAGGCCCTGCGCGACGAACAGTGGCGCGTCGAACGATGCCCCGCCGGCCGAGTTCTCGGCCAGCAGTGTCGCCCAGGGCTGCACGGTGCCCGGGTCGGCGGTGACGAACTTTCCGACGACGGGCTGGGCGATCTCGTGCAGCTTGTCCATGCTCGCCAGCAGGCACAACTCGTTCATCTCGGGCAGGATCTGCTGCGCCGCTGGCGTCAGGATGCCCTCGATCGTCGCGCCGCGATCGGCATAGACGTCGGCGTAGGCCGCGAACGCGTATGACCCGATGGTGACTCCGGAGATGTCGTCGATGTGGTCGCTCAACAGGGTCGTGAGGTCGGCTGCGGGAGCGGCGACGGCGACGCCCGTGACGTGCAGCTCGGGCGCGTACTGGGGTGCTCGCTGCGCGGCGAACAGCACCGCCTGGCCGCCCTGCGAGTGCCCCCACAGCACGACGTCATCCGACGCGTGCGCCGCACGGATGTGCTGCGCGGCGCGCACGGCGTCGAGCACCGCGTTGCCGCCGGTGTCGCCGACGAGGTACGAGTCGGGGCCGTCGGTGCCCATGCCGACGTAGTCGGTCGCGACGATCGTGTACCCGCGGTCGAGCAGCAGACGCATGCCCTCGATCAGTTCGTACGGGTCGAAGCTGCGCGAGGGGGCGCAGTCGACGGCGGCTCCCGTCGTCGGATGCCCCCACGACAGCACCGTGCGCCCGCCCGCAGGCGCGGGGCCGAGCGGCGTCACGACGATGCCGGTCGAGACGACGATGTCGCCGTGAACATCGGTCGTGCGGTACATGACCCGCCACGCGCGGGCGTCGAACGGCACGCCGACGAGCTCTTCGCTGCGCACCAGGGTGCCCGCGTCGCCGTCGAGGGCATCCGCGGGCTGCTCGTAGAACGCGGCGAGGTTTCGCTGTTCGATGGCGTCGCCGATCAGTCGCGCTTCGCCCACCGCGACGAAGCCGCCGATCACGGCCAGGGCGGCTGCGAAGAACGCGAGGACGGCCGGATGCCTTCTCTTCGGCCGACGCGGCGGGCGCGGCTCGCGCGTCTCGCGCGCTTCGCGCTTCGTGCTCGGACGACGGGTCACGTCGCTACGCTAACGCCTCGCCGCGCGCCGCGCTGGCGCGCTCCGCGGCAGTGCGCCGCACCTTCGAGGAGCGCAAATGGTCGCGATCGCGGCCGAGAGACGACCATTTGCGCTCCTCGAACCGCCCGCCGCCAGCACGACCAACATAGCCACCGCAGGCCGCGCGCTGGGGCGATCCATAACGCGCGTTCGTAGCGTGGCGCACGTCGCGTGGATCGACGGAAGGACTCAGGTGGCGAAGAAACTTGTGCCGCGTTCGCAGCTGCAGGGCATGACCAAGAAAGAGCGCCAGCGCTTCGTGCGCGAGGTGCGTCGCGCCGAGATGCTGCGGCTGGCTCAACAGCGCCGCCAGCGGCGCATCCTGGGCTGGAGCGTCGCGGGGCTCGCGGTCGTCGCGGTCGGCAGCATCGTCACGATCGGCACGGTGAACGCAGTCGCCTCGGCATCCACGCCAACCGCCACGCCCGCAGTCGTCGTCGGACCCGCGAACATGCTGAGCGACGGTTTGCTCTTCACAGGCGACGGCACGACGGCCACCGCGACGCGCACCGCCGCGCTCACCGACGGTGAAGATCCGGTGGCGACGGTGTCGGATGCCGCGACCACCGGCATCCTCGACGTGCAGGTGTACCTCGACCCGACGAACGCCGATGCGGCGACCCTGTGGTCGACGATCGGCGCGTCACTCGAGGCGGAAGTCGCGGCGGGATCGATCAGCCTCGAGCTGCATCCGGTGGTGGCGCAGAGCGGCGACGTCAACGCGATCTCCGCGGTCGCCGCCTTCAGCTGCGTCGCCGACACCGCTCCCGACGAGGGACTCGCCGCGTGGGACGCGCTGCTGACCCAGACCGCCACGGCCGGACTCACCTCGCTCGAGGTCGCCACGACGGTGCAGGGTGCGTTGTCGGATGCCACGGTCGACGCCGTCACCTCGTGCATGTCGGCAGGGACGTTCACGACATGGGCCGACGACGCGAGCACTCGTGCGGCCACGACGGTCGCCGCAGCCGGCGCCGATCTGACGCAGGGCGTGGTCGTGACGGCTGCCGGCTCGGTGTACACCGGGGCTGTGGATGATGCGACGGCGTTCCAGACGTTCCTGAGCGACGCCTACACCGCCGCGGTCGGGGAGTGAACCCGGCGCGCCGCCGGGCCAACCGCGGCGCCACAGCCGCGCGCCGCTGCCGCACCGCCCCCGCGCTCGCGGCGCGACCCGCCCCGCCCCTCAGGGCAGCGCGTCCGCGTCGCGGGCGGCCGCCGCGATCGCGTCGTCGAGCCGTTTGAGGATCTCGACGCAGCGGTCGACGTCTTCGGGGGTTCCCGACAGCTCGAACTCGAACAGCACGGGCCGTCCCGACACCTGCGCGAGCTCGCGCGCGGCCGCTTGATAGTGGATGCCGAAGTTGCGGTTGCCCGATCCGATGATGCCGATCAGTCGGCGCCGATTCATGGGGGAGCGCAGGAACGCCCGCACGGGTGTCGGCAGCGTCACCTGGTTCGCGTTGCCGGCCTTGTACGACGGCGTGAGCAGCACCCAGGGGCCCTCCGCTTCACGCCCCCGCACTGCGCGATCGGCGAGGTTGAAGACGGGGCGGGCGTTGGTCAGCGCCAGCCGCTCGGCGAACCGCCCGGTCAGGTTGGACACTGACGAGTAGTAGTAGACCGGCACCTTCCGCATGCGCCCCAGTGTGCGCCGACCTGGGGAAAACCGCTCGGCGCATCGGCGTGACAAAAGCCACGGGCATCCGCGTGATTATGCACGGCCCGGCACCTCTTGTGTGGTCAGACCACACGTGTCATACTGGCGTCAGACAGGCCCGAGAGCCCCTCGGACCCGGAAGCGATGACGCGGACAGAGCGTCCGCGCCGGGTAGGAGTCCCACAATGTCCACCTCGATCGATGCTCTGGTCGAAGGCGCACAGACAGCGCTCGCAGAGTACGCATCTTTCACTCAAGAGCAGGTCGACCACATCGTCCGCAAGGCGAGCGTGGCGGCCCTGCACCATCACGGTGACCTCGCCGTCATGGCCGTCGAAGAGACCCACCGGGGCCTTTTCGAAGACAAGGCCGTGAAGAACATGTTCGCGTGCGAGCACGTGACGAACTCGATCATCAACCAGAAGACGGTGGGCGTCATCTCGCACGACGAGATCACCGGCATCACCGAGATCGCCGACCCGGTGGGTGTCATCTGCGCGCTGACCCCGGTCACCAACCCGACCTCGACGGCGATCTTCAAGTCGCTCATCGCGCTGAAGACCCGCAACCCGATCATCTTCGGCTTCCACCCGTCGGCGCAGCAGTGCTCGGTTGCCGCCGCCAAGATCGTGCGTGACGCGGCCGTCGCCGCCGGCGCTCCGGCGAACTGCATCCAGTGGATCGAGGAGCCCTCGATGGAGGCATCCGGCGAACTGATGAACCACCCGGGCGTCGCGCTGATCCTCGCGACGGGCGGCAACGCGATGGTCCGCGCGGCGTACTCGTGCGGCAAGCCCGCCCTCGGCGTGGGCGCCGGCAACGTGCCCGCGTTCATCGAGCGCACCGCCAAGGTCGGCCGCGCCGTCAACGACATCGTGCTGTCGAAGTCGTTCGACATGGGCATGGTGTGCGCCAGCGAGCAGGCCGTCATCCTCGACGAGCCGATCGCCGAAGAGGCGCTCGCCGAGTTCGCCCGCCTGCACGCGTACCGTGCGACCGCCGACGAGAAGCGCATGCTCGAGGAGTTCATCTTCGGTGTCACCGCGAACAGCGAGAACTGTGCCGGCGCGAAGCTCAACCCCACCGTCGTCGGCCAGTCGCCGCAGTGGATCGCCGAGCACGCCGGCTTCACGGTGCCCGAAGACACCTCGATCATCCTCGCCGACGTCACAGGTGTCGGCCCGCACGAGCCGCTGACGCGCGAGAAGCTCGCTCCGGTGCTGGCCGTGCTGCGCGCCGCGACGCCCGCCGAGGGCATCGACCTGGCTCGCCAGATGGTCGACTTCGACGGACTCGGCCACTCAGGTGCCATCCACTCGAACGACCAGGAGGTCATCGCCGAGTTCGGCCGCGTCGTGAAGGCCGTCCGCATCATCGAGAACAGCCCGTCGGCGCTCGGTGGCATCGGCGACATCTACAACGCCTTCATGCCCAGCCTGACCCTCGGCTGCGGCTCGTACGGTCACAACTCTGTCTCCAACAACGTCTCGGCGGTGAACCTTTTGAACGTCAAGCGCATCGGGCGTCGCAACAACAACCTGCAGTGGTTCAAGATCCCCGCGAAGACCTACTTCGAGCCGAACGCGGTCCGCTACCTCGCCGACATGCGTGGCGTCGAGCGCGTCACGATCGTCACCGACGAGACCATGACCAAGCTCGGCTACGTCGACCGCATCATGGACGTGCTGAACCGTCGCGAGAACCGCGTACAGGTGCAGCTGATCAACACCGTCAAGCCCGAGCCGAAGGTCAGCGAGGTGCGCGCCGGCGCCGAGCTGATGCGTCAGTTCCAGCCCGACACGATCATCGCGCTGGGTGGCGGTTCGCCGATGGATGCCTCGAAGGTCATGTGGCTGCTCTACGAGAACCCCGAGGTCGAGTTCTCTGACATGCGCGAGAAGTTCTTCGACGTGCGCAAGCGCGCGTTCAAGTTCCCCGAGCTCGGCAAGAAGGCCAAGCTCGTGTGCATCCCGACGACGTCGGGCACCGGGTCGGAGATGACGCCGTTCGCGGTCATCACCGATGACGAGACGGGCATGAAGTACCCCCTCGCCGACTACGCCCTGACCCCGTCGGTCGCGATCATCGACCCCGTGCTCACGAAGGTGCTGCCCGGCTTCCTCGTCGCCGACGCCGGATTCGACGCCCTGACCCACGCGACCGAGGCGTTCGTGTCGGTGTACGCGAACGACTACACCGACGGTCTGTGTCTGCACGCGATCAAGCTGATCTTCGAGAACATCGAACGCAGCACGAAGGCGCAGCCCAACTCGACCGATGCCGAGGACATCAAGGCCCGCGAGAAGATGCACAACGCGGCATCCATCTCGGGCATGGCGTTCGGCAACGCCTTCCTCGGAATCGTGCACGCCATGGCGCACGTCACGGGTGCGACGTACCACCTGGTGCACGGGCGCACGAACGCGGTGTACCTGCCGCACGTGATCCGCTACAACGGCACCGTGCCGACGAAGCTCACGAGCTGGCCGAAGTACGAGCGCTACGTCGCGCCGGAGCGCTTCCAGGAGATCGCGAAGCACCTGGGTCTGCCGGCGGCGACGCCGGAGGAGGGCGTCGAGAGCTACGCCCGCGCCGTCGAAGATCTGCGTGACCGCGTCGGCATCGAGCGCTCGTTCCGGGCCCAGGGCGTCGACGAGACGACCTTCATCGCGGGTCTGCACGACCTCGCGATGGCCGCCTACGGCGACCAGTGCGCGCCGGCCAACCCGCGCATGCCGATGATCGAGGACATGAAGACCCTCATGGAGGCCGCGTACTACGGCACCTCGTTCGATGAGGTCCGCGCCGCGCGCCGCGGCACCGAGGCTGCCAGTGACGCCGCCACCGGCACCGTGAAGACGGTGGCCGCGAAGGCTGCGAAGCGCTCGAAGGCCACCGCCTGACACGCACCGCAGCCAAGGGGCGCCGGGGGAGCATACCCGGCGCCCCTTCGGCGTGTCGGCGCTAGCCTTGCCGAGTGCGCGTCGAGTTCGAGGGGGAGATCTACCGCTGGGCGGCGCGCACTGACAGCTGGTATTTCGTCAACCTGCCGGCTGACCTCAGTGCCGAGATCCGCGAGATTCCGCGGCCGTACCGGGGGTTCGGGTCGGTGCGCGTGAACGTCCGGATCGGCGGCTCGCGCTGGCGGACGTCCATCTTTCCCGACGCCGGCCAGGGTACGTATGTGCTGCCGCTCAAGCGTGCGGTGCGGGATGCCGAGGGGCTCGTCGACCAGGCCGTTGTCGCGGTCGAACTCGACGTCCTCGATGCGTGATCAGCCGTGCGAAAGCGTCAGGTTCCCTACAACAACTTGTTTCACATCTGTCACACGAACCTCAAGATTCACCAAAGTCACAGATTCACCATTGACACCATCATGAGAGATCTCTCATGATTACTCCGGGAGGCAAGCCTCGCGGCGGGCCTTCTGCAGTTCATTCTCGGTGCTGGAGTCTCCTATCCCCCCGGTAGGCAGTCCTGCGGTGCGCGTGACCCCCCGGCTCGCGTATCGCCCCGAGTGCCACGATCGCAACCCGGAAAGGCGCCGTGCATGAGCACCTACCCTTTGCGCGCTCTGGCAGAGAAGGCCCGCCGCGACGCGGTCATCGACCGCACCGTCCGCGTTCTGAGGACGCACCGATGCTGAGCGAGGGGCGGATGCCCGCCGATCAGACGTCAGGCGGCGGAACCCCCGCTCTGTCGGGCGACGACCTCATCTGGCAGTCGCTGCTCATGGGCTCGGGCATCACGCTCGATCTGCCGACCCCCGTCACTCGCGTCGCCCCCGAGCCGGTGGCCCCCGAGCCAGTCGTGGCCCCCGTCGCGATGCCCGACCCAGAACCGGTTCCGATCGCTGTCGCGGCACCCGAGCCCGCGACGCTCCCCGTCCCGATCGAGCCCGCACCCGAACTCCCGCCCGTCCTCGAGCCGATACCAGAGCCGGCACCCGCACCGCTCCTGGAGGCGCCTGTCGAGGTGGTCGCACCCGCCGAGCCCGCCATCGAGGAGGACTCGCTCGACTGGCTCGACTCGTTCTCTTCGCGCGCACGCCAGGACGACTCGCAAGACCTGCTCGGCTTCGCGATCGACGCGTCGGCCACGGCCGACCCCGAAGCGTCCGCCGACACCGACGTCGACGTCGACGGCTCCGACAATGCCGGCCCTGCGGCGGCCGCCGAGCCCGAACCTGAACCTGAGCCCGCGACACCGCGCGAGCGCGCCGTCGCGCTCGCCGCGCGTCTCGGCCTCGCCTATGTCGACCTCACCGAGTTCTCCGTCGACGCGAGTGTCGTCGGGCTGATCCCCGACACCCTCGCACGACGCCACACGGCGCTGCCGATCGCGCGCGCCGGCGACCGCATCATGGTGGCGCTCGCCGACCCGCAGAACGTCGTCGTGCTCGACGACATCGCCGCCGTGATGCGCGCGTCCGTCGTGTCGGTCGTCGCCGAACCCGAGGCGATCCTCGCCGCAATCGACCGGTATCATCGCGTCGATTCCGAGGTTGAAGAGCTGACCTCGGCCTTCGCTGGGGGAGCGGAGGCCGAGGCAGATCCCTGGAGTCAGGATGTCGGCGACCAGGGCACCGATGAAGCCCCCATCATCCGCTTCGTCAACCTGATCATCAGCCAGGCGATCACCGACCGGGCATCCGACATCCACATCGAACCCATGCGCGACGACCTGCGCGTCCGCTACCGCATCGACGGCGTGCTCACGACGGTGCAGGTCGTGCCGAGGTCGATGATCCCCGGCGTGATCAGCCGTCTCAAGGTCATGGCCGAGCTCGACATCGGCGAGCGGCGCCGTCCGCAGGACGGCCGCATCTCGGTCAGCCACTCGGGCCGCACGGTCGACCTTCGCGTCGCGACCCTGCCGACGGTGTGGGGCGAGAAGGTCGTCGCCCGTGTGCTCGACTCGCCGGTCGCGAGCCTGCAACTCGCTGACCTCGGCATGCTCGACCGCAACATGGAGGTCTTCTCGGGCAGCTTCTCCAAGCCGTACGGGATGATCCTCGTCACCGGCCCGACCGGATCGGGAAAGTCGACGACGCTCTACACGACGCTCGCGACGATCTCGAAGCCGACCGTCAACGTCATCACCGTCGAGGATCCTGTCGAATACCGGATGCCCGGGATCAACCAGGTGCAGGTGAACGTCAAAGCCGGCATGACCTTCGCCGCGGCGCTGCGCTCGATCCTGCGATCTGACCCCGACGTGATCCTCATCGGTGAGATCCGCGACGAGGAGACCGCCAAGATCGCGATCGAATCATCGTTGACCGGCCACCTCGTGCTCTCGACACTGCACACCAACGACGCACCCAGCTCGGTGACGCGTCTCATCGAGATGGGTGTCGAGCCGTTCCTCGTGGGCTCGGCTCTCGACTCGGTCGTCGCGCAGCGCCTCGCGCGCCGGCTCTGCGAGCGCTGCAAGGAGGAGTCGGTCGCGACCGAGACCGAGTTGCGGATCGTCGGCATCCCGCTCGCGGGCGAGCTGCCGCGAGTGTGGCGCCCGGTCGGATGCCCGCAGTGCTCGAAGACCGGCTATCGCGGACGCATCGCGCTGCACGAGGTCATGGGGGTCGACGACGAGATCGAGCGCCTCGCCTCGCGCAACGCGCCGGCCGCCGAGATCTCGGCGCACGCGGAGGCGACCGGCATGACGCGCCTGCGCGGAGACGGCTGGGCGAAGGTGCTGCTGGGGCACACCTCCATCGAAGAAGTCCTGCGGGTGACGATTTGACCGCCGCAGCGCACACCACCGTGGGGAACACAGAAAGAAGGACATGGTGACCAACGACGAGGGTTACTTCAGCCCGAGCCCCACCGCCGCCTCGCGCTTCGACGAGCTGCTGCGCGGAGCGGACAGTGACTCCGACCTGCGTTCTTTCCTCGATGGGATTCCGGGTGTGACGCTGCCTCCCGCCGCACCGGCGGCAGCCGCGCCGGCCGCGTCGGCGGCAGCCGCGCCGGCAGCGCCCACCGCGGCCGCCCCGGTAGCGCCCGCCACCCCCGTGACGCCCGCGGCGTATACCGCGCCGGCGGCACCCGCGCAGCCCGCGCCCGCCGCGGCACCCGTCGCCGCGCCGGCGCCTGCCGCGCAGCCCGTCGCGCGCACGACGTTCGACCTGGATGCCCCGGTGGCACCCGCGGCTCCGGTGACGCGATTGGCAGCATCGCCCGCCGCCGCTCCGACCGCCGCCTACGCAGCTCCGACTACCCACGCCGCCTCAGCGGCTGCGCCGGCGCCGGTCGGCGGCCGCCGCGCCCAGGCCTTCGCTGTGCCCGTCGCGACGCCCGTCACCGAGACGGTCAGCGCTCTCGCCGCCCGCGCGGTCGAGGTCGACCGCGTGCTGCGCGCGCAGATCGGCGATGTCGACAGCGAGTTCGTCACGGCGATCCGCGCCGTGCTGACGCTCGGGGCATCCGACCTGCACCTGGTCGCCGAGTCGACACCCGTCGTCCGCGTCGACGGTGAGCTGAAGTCGGTCGCCGGCACCACGGTGTGGTCGCGCGAGCGCATCCGGCACGTGATCGAAGACTTCGTGCCCGCCGAGATGCTCGAGACCTTCGAGACCGAGCTCGAACTCGACCTCGCCTACGCGGTCGGCGACATCGCCCGCTTCCGTGTCAACGTCTTCCAGGATCAGCGCGGCCTCGGCGTCGCGATGCGCATCATTCCGACCGAGATCAAGTCGGTCGCCCAGCTCGGACTCCCACCCGAGCTCGTCGACCTCGCGCACCTGCCGCGCGGCCTCGTGCTCGTGTGCGGCCCCACCGGTTCGGGCAAGTCGACGACGCTCGCCGCGATCATCGACAAGGCGAACTCGAGTCGCGCGTCGCACATCATCACGGTCGAAGACCCGATCGAGTTCCTGCACCACCACAAGCGCGGCATCATCAACCAGCGCGAAGTGGGTGCCGACACGCACAGCTTCAGCGAAGCGCTCAAGCACGCCCTGCGGCAAGACCCCGACATCATCCTCGTCGGTGAGATGCGTGACCTCGAGACCATCTCGACGGCCATCACGGCGGCCGAGACCGGTCACCTCGTCTTCGCGACGCTGCACACGCAGGATGCCGCGCAGACGATCGACCGCATCATCGACGTCTACCCGTCGCACCAGCAGGCGCAGGTGCGCACGCAGCTCGCAGCGACGCTGCGCGCCGTCGTCGTGCAGACGCTGATCCGCCGGTCGGGTGGCAAGGGGCGCACGGTCGCGACGGAGGTCATGTTCGCGACGCCCGCCATCCAGAGCCTCATCCGCACGGGAAAGACGCACCAGCTGCGCACCGCGCTGCAGGCCGGCAACGCGATCGGCATGCATACGCTCGACCAAGACCTCGCGCGCCTCGTGCTCGCGGGCGAGATCGAGCACTCGCAAGCGCTCGACATCGCGCAGGAGGCTGTGGAGTTCGAACAGCTCGTCCGCAATCGCGGCCTTGGCCGCGGGGCGGCGGGCGAGTCGTTGCCCGAGGGCACGCGTCAGGTCGCCGGTGGTCAGCCCGGGGCGCACTCATGAGCACAACGGCGGCCAAGAGTGCACAGTGGGCCTTCAAGGGCATCGACTCGAGCGGCAAGAAGGTCAAGGGCGTGCTGGATGCCTCCAGTGAGGCTCAGGCGATCCAGCAGCTGAAGAACCGCGCGATCATCCCCGAGAAGCTCGCTGAGAAGGGCGCCGGCACGGGCCTGAATCAAGAGATCAACATCCCCGGGCTCGAGAAGCGACCGTCGCTCAAAGACCTCGCCCTGCTCACTCGCCAGTTGGCGACGATGGTGAGCGCGGGCGTGTCGCTGCTGCGAGCCCTGAACATCGTGCAGGCGCAGATCGACAACACCATGTTGCGGCGCACCGTGGCAGACATCGCGGCCCGCGTCGAGGGCGGCGCGTCGTTCTCGACGGCGCTCGAAGAGTTCCCGCTGATCATCCCGCCGATCATGGTGCACCTCGTGCGTGCCGGTGAGACCGGCGGTTTCCTGGACAGATCGCTCGTCATGGTCGCCGACAACTTCGAGGCCGAGACGAAACTGCGCAGCAAGGTCAAGGCCGCGCTGACGTACCCGATCGTCGTCCTCATCGTCGCGCTGCTCGCGGTGGCTGCGATGCTGATCTTCATCGTGCCGGTGTTCGAGAAGATGTTCGCCGACCTCGGCGGCACGCTACCCGCGCCTACCCAGTTGCTGGTCGACCTCTCGCACGCGATGCCGATCGTGCTGCCGATCCTGCTCGTGCTGGGCGTCGCCTGGGCGATCTGGTGGGGGCGCAACAAGAACACCGAGGCCGTACGGCGCGTCGTCGACCCGCTCAAGCTCAAAGTCCCCGTGTTCGGCAAGCTCAACACGAAGATCGCGCTGACGCGGTTCACGCGCAACTTCGCGACGATGCTCGCCTCGGGTGTGCCGATTCTGCAGGCGCTGTCGATCGTCGGCGCCACGAGCGACAACCACGTGATCAGCTCGTCGCTGCGCAAGGTGCAAGACGGCGTGCGCGAGGGCCGGCCGATCGGGGAGTCACTTGCGCAGGCCGAGATCTTCCCCGACATGCTCGTGCAGATGGTCGGGATCGGTGAGGAGTCGGGCTCGATCGACCAGATGCTCGAGAAGACCGCCGACTTCTACGACGACGAGGTCGAGACGATGAGCTCGCAGCTGACCGCGATGCTCGAGCCGCTCATGATCGTGTTCATGGGTGGACTGCTGGGCTTCATGATCGTCGCGCTGTACATGCCGATGTTCATGATCTTCCAGGAGATCCAGAGTATGTAACTTCTTTCACAATTTTCACATTAGAGTCTTCTCATTTTCCCAGCGAACCGCTACTCTCACCAATGTCGACCACACCCCGGAGCCGACATTTCCGTCCTGCAGTATCACCATCCCCCTGAATAGAAGGAATCCTCATGAACAAGCTTGTCGCTCAGGCGCTGGCCAAGAAGGAGAACGGCGAGAAGGGCTTCACCCTGATCGAGCTCCTGGTCGTCGTCATCATCATCGGCATCCTCGCCGCGATCGCGATCCCCGTCTTCCTCAACATGCGCGAGGGAGCGTGGAAGTCGTCGGTCGAGACAGACCTCACGAACGCGGCACTCGCTATCGAGTCTGCGACCACTCAGAACAACGGATCGCTCGACGGTCTGACGTTCACGGGATCTGGCGCCCCTGGCAACATCTCGATCACGGACGCTTCCTCGGCCGTTCTGGGCACGATCACCGTGTCCGATGGCAACACGCTCACGGTGACGCCCGTCGCGAACGCGTACAACATCGAGGGCACGAACGAGAACCTGACGGGAACTACGGACTTCGAGTTCTACGACAGCTCCACGGGCGGTTTGCTTGGATGGGGCACGGCCCTGCCGACGGCGCCGTAACGCTACAGGGCTCGCAGCCTAACCAACGTTGTGCCTGCGCGGACGATTCCGCGCAGGCACAACGTCTACCCGGTGCCCACACCTGAGGGGAGGCTCTCGTGCACCGACAGTTCTCGGCCCGAAACGAGGACGCTGGCTTCACCCTCATCGAGGTGATCGTCGCGATGGTCGTCTTCGCGATCATCGTCACGGGCTTCCTCTATGTCATGACCTCGGGCCTCGTGCAGAACCGCGACACCCGCGCGCGCGTCGTCGCCGCCAACCTCGCCGCGCAGCAGATCGACCTCGCTCGCGCCGCGGAGAGTGTGCTCGATGTGCGCAACGAGACGCACACCACGACGCTCAACGGCGACACGTTCCACGTCACCACGTCGTGGTCGTGGGCCACCAGCACAGGCGGCAGCGCGACGTGCGAGGCGGGCGCTGCCACGGGCGCCCTCACCTACAAGCGCGTGACCGTCGAGGTCACGTGGGACAACATGCCTGCCGGCGCGCGTCCGGTCTACAGCGATACCTCGTTCGCGCCGCGCTCCAAGCTCAACGACCCCGAACGCGGCACGATCCTCGTCGGCGTCGTCGATTCCGCCGGCGTCGGCGTCAGTGGCGTCACGGTCAGCCTGCCGTCATCGAGCGGCGTCGCCGCGGTGACGACCGACAGCGACGGCTGCGCCTACCTGCTGAAGGTGCCCCCGGCCGAGGACTACACCGTCACGGCATCCAAATCGGGCTACATCAGCGACCAGCAGGTGACCGCGCCGACTGCCGTCGTGCCGGTCACGGCGGGCACGACATCGCGCGCGAGCTTCAGCCTCGACAAGCCCACGACGTTCTCGCTGACCTATGCCGACAACGTCGCCGGCGCGAAGTCGCTGCCGAACAACCTCACGACGACGTTCATCTCGACGTACGGCAACTTCCAGCAGGCCACGGCCACGACGGCGAACCCCAAATCGTTCACGCGCTTCCCGATCCCATCCGGCTACAGCATCGTCGCCGGCGCCTACGCGGAAGCCCCTGAGAATCCCACGACGAGCTGTCTCGCCCCTGACCCCGGGCAATGGCTGGCGACCGCAACACTCGCCGGTGCGCGACCCGCACCCGTCGCGGGCCTTGCCGGCGGGTCGGCGCCCGCGACATCCGTGCCGATGGGCGTCGTGCAGCTCGCCGGCGCCAACGGCACCGGCACCTACCTCAAGGCCGTGTACGCCGGCAGCGTGACCGGCGACGCGACGACGGGCGACCCCGGCTGCGGCACGGGAATGACCTACACCTTCGGTAGCATCGTCAGCTCGAACGCCGCGACGATCGCCCTGCCCTACGGCACGTGGCAGCTCTATCGCGGCACGTCGACGTCGCAGACCTCGGCAGTGACGAGCGGCGTCACCGCCGTGACCGCCGGCAGCGTCGCGGCGGGCGTCATCGTGCTCGACCCCCGCACGGCGGTGACGCCGTGATCCGCGCGATGCGTGGTCGCCTCCGCGGTGCAAAGGATGAGGGCCTGACTCTCATCGAACTGGTCGTCGCGATGGGCATCTCCAGCATCCTCATCGCGCTCGTCGTCACGATGTTCACGACGACATCACGCGCCATCAACGACCAGGATGCGGAGGTAACGAATACGCGCCTGGCATCCACCGCCATGAACGAGGTCACCCGCATCCTGCGCGCCGGCACCGAGATTCCGGTGTACGGTTCGGCGACGAACGATCCCGTCTTCGTCTACGCCGGCGCCGAGCGCATCGTCATGAACTCGTTCATCGACGCCACGTCATCGACCGATCCGGCACCGCTCAAGGTCGAGTTCAGCCGCAACGCCGACAACGAGCTCGTCGAGACGCGATGGGATGCCTACCACGTGTACGGGACCTACTGGAAGTTCCAGACCACCTCGACCTACGCGCGTACGATCGCGCGCTCGCTGCTGCCGCCCGACAGCAGCGTCCCGTTGTTCGTCTACAAAGACAAAGACGGCGCGGTGCTGACTCCCGCGAGCGGAGCGAGCCTGTCGACGACGCAGATCCGCAACATCGCGAGCGTGCAGGTGACGATGCAGGTACAGGGGGATGAGAGCGGGCGCGTGTCCCCCGTCGTCCTCCAGAACCTGGTGGGGCTGCCGAACCTCGGCGTCGCCCGAGTGGAGGTGCACTGACTTATGTCGAACGTCGAGTCGAACGCCGCGCCGACACTCCGCAAGCGCCGGCGCGCCGGGGTGTTCCTGCGCCTGCAGCGCAGCAGAGCCGCTGAGGACAGCGGCGCAGCGCTCATCCTCGTCGTCGCCGTCGGGGCGGTGCTGTCGATGCTGATGACGCTGCTGGTCGTCGTCACCGTCAACGGCATGCGGCAGGCCACCGACGATGCCGACTGGAACGCCGCCCTCGCGGCCGCCTATGCCGGTATCGACGAGTACCAGAGCAGGCTCTCGGCCGACACGAGCTACTACCGGTACGGCAACGCAGCGTCGACGTTCAGCGCGAGCAGTGCGATCACCCCCGACGACACCAACCCCGCCTTCGGCGTCGGGGCCAGCGGCACCTGGGCGCAGCTGTCGGGCGCCGACGGCACCGCGCGCGGCGAGTTCCGCTACGAAGTCGACAACTCGACCTACGGCACGACGGGGCGCATCCGACTGCGCTCGACCGGCAAGGTGGGTGATGCGACTCGCACGCTGATCGCCGATCTCAAGCAGCAGGGCTTCATCGACTTCCTCTACTTCACTGACCTCGAGGTCACCGACCCCGCCGTCGCCTCCAGTGCTCCGGCATCGTCCTGCTACGACGCAGGCACGCCACCGGCGCTGCGGTACGGCTGGAACTCGCGGCCGAGCGGCAGCACGAACCCGTGCAATGACATCTCCTTCGGTGCGTTCGACACTATCGACGGACCGCTGCACAGCAACGACACCATCCGCGCCTGCGGGACGGTCTTCAAGGGAATGGTCACGACCGGCAAGCCGTCAGCACCGTACTACCTGAACCAGTCGGCGAACGGCGGCACCTGCGCGACGCCGACGTTCGAGGTCGTCGGGTCTCCGGCGTACGCGGGCGTGAGCGGCATGCCGGCGACCAACTCCGAGCTCAAGAAAGAGACACGCTCCGACCTCACCGCGACCGACGTGCCGCGCCCCGGATGCCTCTACACCGGCCCGACGCAATTCACCTTCTACGCCGACGGCACCGTCAACATCAAGTCGCCGTTCACCAAGGCGACGCGTATCGCCAACGCCGGCTCCACGTCAGGGTCGGCACCGAGCGAATGCGGTGCGATCTCGGCGCTGCAGTCCGTCGCCGGCGCGACGATCACGGTGCCCGAGAACAACGTCATGTACGTGCAGAACGTCCCCGCCGTCACGAGCGACGTGAACTACTGGGCAGCCTCGAACGACCCCGCGAACTTCACCTGCACGAGCACCGGTTCGACGGGCCAGCGCGGCTGGCGGTTCGGCACCGGGTCGAACGCGCCCGGCTACCCGCTGCGCACGTCAAGCACTTCTACGACCGAGGTCGCCACGACGACGAGCCCCTACGGATGCCGCACCGGTGACGCGTTCGTCAAGGGCGAGTTCAACGGTGCCTCGACGATCGCCGCCGAGAACTCGATCTTCATCGTCGGCGACCTCACCTACGTCGATCAGAACGACGACATCCTCGGCCTCGTCGGCAACAACGCCGTGTGGGTCTACAACCCGGTCAACAGCTCGAACACGTTCCTGCTTTCGAAGAACCGCACGATCCACGCGGCCATCCTCTCGGTCGCACACACCTTCCAGGTGCAGAACTACGCCGTCTCCGGTTCCGGTGCGCGAGGCACGCTGACCGTCCTGGGCGCCATCGCGCAGAAGTACCGCGGGCCCGTCGCCACGGCCACATCGGGCGGGTCGATCGTCTCGGGTTACGCGAAGAACTACATCTACGACAACCGCTTCAAGTTCAAGGCGCCGCCCAAGTTCCTCAATCCCGTGACCACCACCTACGGCGTCACCTCGTGGGTCGAGACGTCGGCGGTCTTCGCGGCAGACGGGTCGGCGCGATGATCGCAGACCTGATTCCCGCAGGGTGGATCGTGGCGATCGCCGCGGTGTTCGGCGCGCTCATCGGATCGTTCCTCAACGTCGTGATCTGGCGGGTGCCGCAGGGCATGAGCATTGTTCGCCCGCCCAGCGCGTGCCCCTCGTGCGGCAAGCCCATCGCCTGGTACGACAACATCCCGGTCGTCTCGTACCTGGTGCTGCGTGGCCGCTGCCGCCACTGCGGCACCCACATCTCCGCACGTTATCCCTTCGTCGAGGCGCTCACCGCCGTGCTGTTCGGACTCGCGGCGTGGGGCGGCGTCGACGGCGCGTACGCGTTCGCGCTGCTGCCGCTCATGCTCTACTGGGCGGCGATCGCGGTGGCACTCACGTTCATCGACCTCGACCACCACCGCCTGCCCAACGTCATCGTGCTGCCGTCGTACGTCGTGACAGCCGTACTGCTTGTCGTGGCATCCATCGTCACCGGCGAGTACGGAAGGCTGCTGTCGGCCGCGATCGGCGCCGTCACCCTCGGCGGCTTCTATTTCATCCTTGCGATCGCGCGACCTGGCGGCATGGGACTCGGCGACGTCAAGCTCGCCGGCGCGCTCGGCATGCTGCTGGCGTGGCTCGGCTGGGCGACGCTGATCGTCGGTGCGTTCTCCGCTTTCGTCTTCGGCGGCATCTTCGGCGTCGCGCTCATGATCGGCCGCAAGGCCACGCGAAAGACGGCGGTGCCGTTCGGCCCGTTCATGCTGCTCGGCGCGGCCTTCGGCATCTGGCTCGGCCAGCCGCTGGCCGATTGGTATCTCGCGATGACCGGACTCACCTGATGACCGCACCCGAACAGACCCCTTTGGCATCCCCAGCGAACACGGAGGAACATCCATGGCAGCAGTAGTCGCGCTCGATCTGAGCCGCAGCGGCCTGCGCGGCGTGCAGATCGAGTCTCCCTACACCGCGCGTCCGACGATCAGTCGGTTCGCGGCCCTCGCGATCGAAGACGGCACGGTCTTCGACGGCGAGATCGTCGATCAGCGTCGTGCCATCGCCGCGCTCAAAGAACTGTGGAAGCGAGGCGGATTCACGACGAAGAACGTCGTCCTCGGCATCAGCAACCGCAAGGTCGTCGTCCGCGAGGTGACGCTGCCCGCGCTGACCGGGCCGAACCGCAGCACGAGCCTGCGCTTCGCCGTCGAGGGGCAGGTGCCGATCGATCTCGACGACGCGATCCTCGACTTCCTGCCGCTGCGCGACGTCGAGACGCCGCACGGCCCGCAGCAAGAGGGACTGCTCGTCGCGACGGTGCGCAGCAGCCTCGAGGCGACCGTCAACGCGATCGAGCGCTCTGGGCACTCGATCGACGCGGTCGACTTCTCCGGATTTTCGCTGCTGCGGCTCATGCCCGGCCCGCAACGCGGCACGCAGGCGATCATCAACGTCGGTGGCTCGAGCACGACCATCGTGATCTCCACGGCGGGCACACCGAGGTTCGTCCGCATCGTGCCGAGCGGCGGCGACGACGTCACGCGCAGCATCGAGCGTGCCCTCGGTGTCAGCTTCGCCGAGGCCGAGCAGGACAAGATCGCCCGCGGCCTGCAGGGCGGCGCCGCGACGCCGCGCGACGTCGACGCCGAGACCGTGCTGCGCGAGAACATCGCCGGCCTCATCGACAGCATCCGCAACACGTTCAGCTTCTGGGCGAACGCGCACCCCGACGCACCGGTGTCGTTCGTCACGCTCACCGGCGGCGGCAGCAGGCTCAACGGCCTGACCCTCGTGCTGTCGCGCGCGCTCGGCGTCGAGACTGCGTACGGAAACCCGCTGGGCAGCTTCAGCGTCAGCCAGAAGGCGCGCAACGCGGGGATCGAGCCGTGGGGCCTCGAGCTCGCGTCGTCGCTCGGCGTTGCGGTCGGGGCGAAGGTCAGCACCAAGCCTGCACGCGGCGCCAGCAAGGCCAGTGCCAAGTCGTCCGCGAAGGCGGCGGCTGCCGGTGCGAAGCAGGCAGAGAAGGATGCCAAGGCCGCTGCGAAGGCAGACGCCAAGGCGGCAGCGAAGGGAGCCCGCAAATGACCGCGGAAGTCACCGAGCGCCGGCAGCGCCAGCGCTCCTCGTCGCAGCCGAGCCCCTTCGACGAGCTCCAAGAGGTCGAGACCAGCACGCCGGCTCGTGCCATCGCGCGCGTCGACCTCGTGCCGCCGATCGTCGGGATCCGCCGCAAGAATCGCGCGACCATCTCGCGTCTCATGATCGGGCTGCTGGGTCTCGTGCTGATCATCGCCGCGGCATCCGTCGGCGTCGCGTTTCTGGCCGGGCGCGCCGAGAGTGCGCTCGACACCGAGCGCGCCCGCACGCTGACACTCCTCCAAGAGCAGCAGAGCTACTCTGAGGTCTCGTCGGTCATCGCCCAGCTCGGTGGCTACGACGGCGCCGAGATCTCCGCCCTCTACTCCGAGGCCGACTGGGCACGCCTGCAGGGCGAACTCGACACCGTGCTCCCCGACGACATCACGCTGGCGACCGAGACGGTCGTGATCAAGGGCCTGGATGCCGGTGCATCGGCGATCGAGGCCACCGGCCTCGACGCGCCCGGTGTCATCGAGATCTCGTTCACCGCGAACGCCGCGCGCTTCGACTCGCCGACGCCGCTGCTGAACGCGCTCAGCCAGCTCACCGGATACGTCAGCGCGACGGTGAGCGCCGTCGCCGAGTCGGGAGAGAGCGGCTACACGATCACCGGTGTCGTGCAGTTGGGCGCCGACGCGCTCGGTGGCACCGCGCGCGTCGGCGAGCTCGACGCAGACACGATCGCGCAGCTGCACGAGCAGCTCGAACTGAAGGCGACGACGATTCCGGGCTCGGGCACAACTGATGCCGGTGCGGATACCGCAACCGAGGGTGACACGACGTCCGGGACGGGGGAGTGACATGGACAAGCACAGACTGAGCCTCATCGTCATCGGCATCCTCGCCGTGGCGATCGTCGCGGGCGGCTGGTTCGTCGGCATCCAGCCGCAACTGGACCGTATGAGCACCGCGAACTCGCAGACCCAATCCATCGCACAGTTGAACGACGTGCAACAGCTCGCGATCGATGCACTCGCCGCCGAGAACGAGCATCTCGACCAGTACAAGGCCGACCTCTCCGAAGAGCACAAGCGCATCCCCGCGTCGCGCTCGCAGCAAGAGCTCATCAACCAGATCGACGCCGCCGCGACGGCGGCGGGCGTGACGGTGCGAACGCTCCGCTTCGACGCGGCGACCGAGTATGTCGCACCCGAAGGCGTCGATGTCACCCCGCCCTCCAGTGGCCGACTCGTCGCCATCCCGATGACGCTGACGGCGGACGGTGATCGTGCGCAACTGGAGGCGTTCGTCGGCAGTCTGCAGCAGTCCGACCGCATCGTCACCATCTCGGGCAGCCGGTACAGCTCCGGCGATGTCGACTCGATCGAGCTCACCGGCACGACCTGGGTGCTGATCCCGACGGCGTAGACGGTCTGCCGGTCTGCCGGTCTGCCGGTCTGCCGGGCGCGCGGGTGGCACGTCGCTGCCCGCGCGCCGCCGACCTATCCTGGCTCGCATGAGCATCGCGCGCATCACCGCCTGGGCCCTGTCGCTGACCGCCGTCCGCGCGTTCCTCAGGTACAGCGAGCGCCGCGGAGCGATGCTCGCCGACGCCGTCACCTACCGCGCGCTGTTCAGCGTGTTCGCGGGCGTGCTGCTCGGCTTCTCGGTCGCGGGGCTGTGGCTCGCGGGCGACCCCGCCGCCTGGCAGGCCCTCATCGACGCCGTCGACCGCGCCGTACCGGGACTCGTCGGCGACGGGGGACTGATCGACCCCGACTCCATCGCGATCCCCGCCGGGCTCTCGATCGCCGGCATCGTCTCGCTCGTCGGCCTCGTCGGCGCCGCGATCGGCGCGATCGGGTCGCTGCGCACCGCAATGCGCACCATTTGCGACCGCGGAACGGTCGACCTCCCGTTCTGGCTCGTGCTGCTGCGCAACCTCGCGCTTGCGATCGGAGCCGGTGGCGCGCTGCTGGCATCCGCCGCCGCGACGATGCTCGGCACGGCGGGCCTCGGCGCGGTCGCCGGCTGGCTCGGCGTCGGCACCGGCGACGCGATCGTCGTGTGGGGCAGTCGGTGGCTGGCGATCGGCGTGACGTTCGTGCTGGATGCCCTCGCGATCGCCGTCCTGTTCCGCGTGCTCTCGGGCGTGAAAGCCCCCGCCCGCGCGTTGTGGACCGGCGCGCTGCTGGGTGGGGTCGGGCTCACGGTGCTGCAGCAGCTGTCAGGGCTGTTCGTCGGGGGAGCGGATGCCAACCCGCTGCTCGTCTCGTTCGCCGCCCTCATCGCGCTGCTGCTGTGGTTCAACCTCTCGGCGCAGGTGATCCTCATTGCGACGGCCTACATCTACACGCGCGTGCGCGAGCGCGACGACCGCGTGCGCGAGCGTTTCGGCGCCCCCACGTCCGCGCTGCGGCGCGTGCAGCAGGCCGAGGACGCCGTGGCCCTGGCATCCGCCGAACTCAGTGCCGCCCGCGCCGCGCTGCCGACAGGCGGCGCCGGCGGCGCGCTGGCGACCGGCGGCAGCGACCTCACAAATCAGGCAACCTCGTCGTGACAGCTGTGTAAATTCTGCGGTTGGCCCGGCTGGGAACGGTCACGGGCCGCGCCCACACTGTGTACCTTCGTTATCGTGACCGCATCTGACAACACCGCCGCCACGACCCACCCGCTCGGCGCGACGCACCCGCTCGCGCTTGCTCCCGTGACGGGGCCCGCGAGCTCGGTCGACGGGTTCGTGCGCCAGTTCCTGCGCAACCTCAACTACGAGCGCGGCGTGCCGCTGTCGGGCTCGAGCGACAACGACCGCTACTTCGCGTTCGCGATGACGGTGCGCGACTACCTCATGGCGCGCTGGCTCGAAGACCAGCGCCGCCAGTACGAGTCGCAAGCCAAGGGCGTCGCGTACCTGTCCGCCGAGTACCTGCTCGGCCCGCAGCTCGACAACAACCTGCTCGCGTCGGGCCTCACCGACATCGCGACCGAGGCGATGGCCGCGTGCGGCATCGACATCAACGACCTGCGCGCGCAGGAGATCGAACCGGGCCTCGGCAACGGCGGTCTCGGCCGCCTCGCGGCGTGCTTCATCGACTCGCTCGCCACGATGAGCGTCCCCAACACGGGCTACGGCATCCGCTACGAGTACGGCATCTTCCGCCAGACCTTCGTCGAGGGCCAGCAGGTCGAGCAGCCCGACTCGTGGCTCGAGCTCGGCTCGCCGTGGGAGTTCCCGCACCCCGAGGCATCCCGCACGATCCCCTTCGGCGGTCACACCGAGCAGTACACCGACGACGACGGCGTCGAGCGCACGCGCTGGGTGCCGGCCTGGAACGTGCAGGCCGTTCCCTTCAACTACATGGTGCCCGGCTACCTCAACGGCCGCGTCAACACGCTGCGCCTGTGGAGCGCGAAGGCCACCAACTCGTTCGACCTGCGCGTCTTCAACTCGGGCGACTACGAAGAGGCCGTGCGCGCGCAGACGTTCGCCGAGAACATCTCCAAGGTGCTCTACCCCGAAGACTCCACGCCGCAGGGCAAAGAGCTGCGCCTGCAGCAGCAGTACTTCTTCGTCGCGGCATCCATCGGTGACTTCCTCGACAACATGCTGTCGGACGGCTTCGACCTCAGCGCCCTGCCCGACCGCGTCATCTTCCAGCTCAACGACACCCACCCCGTGATCGGCGTGCCCGAGCTCATGCGCGTGCTCGTCGACGAGCGGGGCATCGAATGGGATGCCGCGTGGCAGATCACCCAGAAGTGCTTCGCCTACACGTGCCACACGCTGCTGCCCGAAGCGCTCGAGGTCTGGTCGGTCGACCTGCTCGGCCGCCTGCTGCCGCGCCACCTCGAGATCATCTACCGCATCAACGAGGAGTTCCTCGAGGCGGTGCGCGAGCGCTTCGGTGACGACGAGATGCGCATCCGCAACATGTCGATCATCAGCGACTTCCCGAACCGCTCGGTGCGCATGGCGTACCTCGCGACGGTCGCGGGTGCGAAGGTCAACGGCGTCGCCGAGCTGCACTCGCAGCTGCTGCGCGACAAGGTGCTGCCCGACTTCAACGAGTTCTACCCGTGCAAGTTCACGAACGTGACGAACGGCGTCACGCCGCGGCGCTTCCTGCGGCTCGCGAACCCGGGGCTGTCGGCGCTCATCACCGAGGCGATCGGCACGGGCTGGGTCACCGACCTCGAGCGCCTGCGCGAGCTCGAGACCTACGCCGAAGATCCGGTGTTCCGGGCGGCGTTCGCCGAGGTCAAGGCATCCAACAAGCGCCGCCTGAGCGACGTGCTGCGCGCGCGCGACGGGTTCGAGATCAGCGACGGGCACATGCTCGACGTGATGGTCAAGCGCCTGCACGAGTACAAGCGCCAGATGCTGAACCTGCTGCATATCGTGACGCTGTACGAGCAGATCACGTCGGGACGGGTCGCGGCATCCGACATCCAGCCGCGCACGTTCATCTTCGGTGCGAAGGCGGCGCCGGGCTACGCGATGGCCAAGCGGATCATTCACCTGATCAACGCCGTGGGATCGGTCGTCAACGCTGACCCGCGCGTCGAGGGGCGCCTGAAGGTGCTGTTCCCCGAGAACTACAACGTGACGCTCGCCGAGCGCCTGATCCCGGCGGCCGATCTGTCAGAGCAGATCTCGCTCGCCGGCAAGGAGGCATCCGGCACCGGAAACATGAAGTTCGCCCTCAACGGCGCGCTCACGATCGGCACCGACGACGGCGCGAACGTCGAGATCCGCGAGCTCGTCGGCGACGACAACTTCTTCCTGTTCGGAATGAGCGAGCCCGAGGTCGAGGCGCTGTGGGCGGCCGGATACAAGCCGGCCGAGTTCTACCAGCGCGACGAGAACCTGCGCCGCGCGATGGACCTCATCGCGTCGGGCGCGTTCTCGGGCGGCGACAAGAGCGTCTTCGAGCCGATCGTCTCGAACCTGCTCTACGACGACCGGTTCATGGTGCTCGCGGATTACTCGTCGTACCTCGCGGCGCAGAAGCGCGTGGATGCCGCGTACGCGGACCAGGATGCCTGGACCCACGCCGCGATCCTCAACGTCGCCCGCACGGGCTTCTTCTCGTCAGACCGCTCGATGCGCGACTACATCGAGCGCATCTGGCACACCCCGCCCGTCCTCTGACCTGAGCCCCAAGCTCGCGGGGGTCAGGGGCGGGCGTAGCGCTGCGCGAAAGCGCGCAGGATGGCTCCGGTGTGCACCACGGGCAGGCGCTGCACCGCGGCGAGCGTGAGGTCGAGCTCGTCCGCGGCGAAGTACCCGTGCCCGGCGTAGGCGCGGATGCGCGTCGAGATCCCGTCGACGTCGAGTTCGGGGTGAAACTGCGTCGCGTACACGTTGTGCCCCACCCGGAACATCTGCACGGGGCACGCGTCGCCGCGCACGAGCAGCGTCGCCGACGGCGGCAGCACGCTGATCGCCTCCTTGTGCCCGACGAACGCGGTGAACGCGTCGGGCAGTTCGCGCAGGAGTGGGTCTGCGCGTCCGGCATCCGTCTTGCGCACCTCGATCACGCTGATCGGCTCACGGTGGATGCCATCGATGACAGCACCCTGGTGCGCGCCGACCGTGCCGATGCCGTAGCAGGCGCCGAAGAACGGGAAGTCGCGGGCGACGACCTCGTCCAGCAGCGCCGAGATCTCGGCCTCGACGCGCTGCTGCACGGCGGATTTCTTCTCGATCGGGTCGGACGCGTTGAACGGCCCGCCGCCGACGAGGATCCCCGAGTAGTCGTCCAGGTCGACCCCTCCGAGGGGGCCGGCCTCCATCCGCACCCGCACGAGGTCGCGCTCGTCGAGCCCCGTGAAGCGCAGGAACAGCGCGTACTCCTCGTCGGCGGGCACATCCTCGGCGCGCGTCGCGAGCAGCAGGAACGGCTTCATGCGTCACGCCCCGACCGGGCAGCGGCAGAGAGCGCAGCGGGCGAGGTCTCATCGCCCGGCCGTGCAACCCCCGAGGCATCCTGCACCCGCTCGATGTACGAGGTCAGCGCCCCCAGCGTCGCCGCCACGACCGGATTGCGGGGGCCTTCGTCGCGGGCGACCGCCCAGTACGCGAGCGGGTGCGCGTAGCGGCCGTCGAGCACGCGCACGAAGCGCGGGTCGGGGTCGCCGAGGAAGTCGGGCAGGATGCCGATTCCCGCGCCCGCCGCGGTCGCTTCGACGTGCGCATAGACGCTCGTCGAGCGCACCGACGGGGGAGAGTCGGGCAGTTCCTGCAGCGCGCGGTCGAGCTCATCGACCTGCAGTGAGCTCTCGACGTAGTACACGAGCGGATGCCCGGCCAGCTGTGCGACCGTCTCGGGAATCCCGTGCTCGGCGAGGTACTCCGGTGTCGCATACAGGCGCAGCGAATACGCGCACACGGGCGTCGCATACGCGCGCAGCACCTGCGGCCGGCCGACGACGATCTCGAGATCCACGCCTGACCGGTTCTGCCGCACGCGCTGCGTCGCCGACAGCAGCTCGACCGCGAGGTTGGGGTGCTCGCGGCGCAGCTCGGTCATCGCAGGCGCGAGGAAGACCGCGGTGAAGGCATCCGGCGCCGAGATGCGCACCATGCCGTGCACGATGCCGTCTTCGTCGCCCTCGACGAGTTCGCGCAGTGACCCCTCGATGCGCTCGGCGATCGAGACGGCGCGGCGGCCCAGGTCGGTCACCTCCCACCCGCCGGTCGTGCGCACGAGCACGCGCCCGCTCATCGCACCCTCGAGCGCGGCGATGCGCCGTGAGACGGTCGAGTGGTTGACGCCGAGCACTTCGGCCGCCGCCGTGTACCGGCCCAGTCGCGCGACGGACAGGAACGTCATGAGAGCGTCGAGGGGTGGCTCGCCGGCCGGTGCGGTCATGCCGACAGTGTGCACCAGCGCACAGTCGCGGTGCAAGTTTGTCGTCACCGTGTGCATTGATTCGCAGAGACCGGATGCCTAGCCTGGCATCAGAGCCGCAGTCACCGACGACCGCGGCGGCACGCCTTCGACGACGCAGGGAGCCGTCATGTCCACCATCGCCTTCATCGGACTCGGAAGGATGGGCGCCCCCATGGCCGCCCACCTGATCGCCGCGGGACACACCGTCCGCGGCGTCGAGATCAACCCCACCGCGGCCGCCATCGCAGCCGAGCACGGCGTCGAACTCGTCGACACCGTCGCTGCAGCCCTCGCCGGCGCCGACGCCGTCCTCACCTCGCTGCCCAAGCCCGAGCACGTGCGCAGCGTCTACGGCGGCCCGGACGGCATCTTCGCGCACGCGCCGGCATCCGCTCTGCTCATGGACACCTCGACGGTCGACGTCGCGACGTCGCGCTGGTGTCACGACGAAGCCGCCGCGCGCGGACTCACGTTCGTGGATGCCCCGATCTCGGGCGGCACGGCAGGAGCCGCCGCGGGCAGCCTGACCTTCATGCTCGGCGGCCGGCCGGACGACGTAGAGCGCGCCCGCGCTGTCGTCGAGCCGATGGCCGGCAACATCATCGCGTGCGGCGACGCCGGCGCCGGGATCGCGGCGAAGCTCGTCAACAACATGATGCTGTTCATCTCGGTCATGGCGATGTCGGAGGGCTCGCAGCTGGCCGAAGAGCTGGGCCTCGACGCGCGGACATTCTGGGAGGTCGCGCGTGTCTCGTCCGGTGACTCGTGGGCGCTGCGCACGTGGTACCCCGTGCCCGGCGTGGTCGAGCGCTCGGCCGCGAACAACAACTTCGACCCGACGTTCTCGGTCGACCTGGCCCGTAAGGACTGCGGTCTGGCGGTGCAGGCCGGCGACGTCACCGGCGTGCACCTGCCTGCCGCGCGCCTCGCGCTGTCGCAGCTCGACGAACTGATCGCGCAAGGCCTCGGCGGTAAGGACTGCACGCTCGTCGCCACCTTCGCCAGCCCCGACGGCACGCTGCGCGGCTACGACCCCGCACGCGACGCCGCACCGGCCCACGTCTGAACCCGCCGCCTGAGACTGACTTCAAAGGACACATCATGAGCTCTTCCGTTCTCGCCGCAGATCCCGCCGGCACCACCACCCTGATCCCGCACGTCGTCGGCGGCGCACGCGTCGACGGCGACGGCCGCACGGGGCCCATCTTCAACCCCGCCACCGGCGAGCAGACCGGCGCCGTCAGCCTGGCATCCGCTGATTTCGTGCACGAAGCCGCGCGCATCGCGCAGGCCGCGCAGCCCGCGTGGCGCGCGACGGGTCTCGGCAAGCGGCAGCAGGTGATGTTCCGCCTGCGCGAGATCGTCTCGCAGCGCGCCGAGGAACTCGCCCGCGTCATCACCGCCGAGCACGGCAAGACGGTTCCGGATGCCCTCGGTGAAGTCGCCCGGGGCCTCGAGAACGTCGAGTTCTGCACGTCGCTCATGCACCACCTCAAGGGCGACTACTCCGAGCAGGTCGCCGGCGGCGTCGACGTGCACCAGGTGCGCCAGCCGATCGGGGTCGTCGCGTGCATCACGCCGTTCAACTTCCCCGCGATGGTGCCTCTGTGGATGGTCACGACGGCGATCGCGGCGGGCAACGCCGTCATCCTCAAGCCCAGCGAGCGCGACCCCTCGGCCGCCGTCTGGCTCGCCGAGGCCTTCGCCGAGGCGGGGCTGCCGGCAGGCATCCTGAACGTCGTGCACGGTGACAAGGAGGCCGTCGACGCGATCCTCGACGACCCGATCATCCGCGCCGTCTCGTTCGTCGGGTCGACGCCGATCGCGAAGTACATCTACACGCGTGCCGCCGAGAACGGCAAGCGCGTGCAGGCACTCGGCGGGGCGAAGAACCACATGATCGTCATGCCCGACGCCGACCTCGACTCGGCGGCGGATGCCGCGATCTCGGCCGGCTACGGATCGGCGGGCGAGCGCTGCATGGCCGTCTCAGTCGTCGTCGCCGTCGGCGGCGTCGCCGACGAACTGGTCGCCAAGATCGCGGAGCGGATCCCGGCTGTCACCGTCGGCGACGGCACACAGCCCGGCGTTGAGATGGGCCCGCTCATCACGCGTGACGCGCTCGATCGCGTCACGGGCTTCGTCGCGGGCGCCGAGGGTGAGGGCGCGCGCGTCGTCGTCGACGGGCGAGCCTTGGAGGTCGGTGGCGACGGGTTCTTCATCGGGCCGTCGCTCGTCGACGACGTCGCCCCCGGCATGCGCGTGTACGACGAGGAGATCTTCGGACCGGTGCTGTCGGTCGTGCGGGTCGGCACGTACGACGAGGCGGTGGCGCTGATCAACAGCAATCGGTACGCCAACGGGACGGCCGTCTTCACCCGCGACGGCAAGACCGCGCGGCAGTTCGAGTTCGACATCGAGGTCGGGATGGTCGGCATCAACGTGCCGATCCCCGTGCCGGTGGGCGCGTTCTCGTTCGGCGGGTGGAAGGACTCGCTGTTCGGCGACACGCACATGTACGGCCCCGAGGCGTTCAACTTCTACACGCGCCGCAAGGTCGTGACCACCCGCTGGCCCGACCCGAGCGAGAGCCAGATCAGCCTCGGCTTCCCGACGCACTGACGCCTGGGCGGGGCGTTGCGCTCGCTCAACGGCCGGGGCGGGAGGCCGCCAACCGGTCGTTGAGCGAGCGGCGGAGCCGCGAGACGAAACGTCGCAACCGGCGCGGGGCTAGGCTGAAGGCATCCATCACAGGAGGTTCGACATGGCGATCGCACGACTTCACGGTGGCCCGCTCGACGGGCAGGTTCTTCCGCTCGACGACGAGGCACAGAGCACGCTGATCCTGCCGTACAGCGAGACGCAGGTCGTCTACGAACGCGCGGGCGCGCTGCAGAACACGGGCGAGGCCGACGGACCGACGTCGAGCGACTTCCACTACGTCGAATCCGAAGACGACATCGATCCCGACCCCGACGGCCGCGACGAGTGATCGGCGCGTGAACGCCGAACCGACCCGCTCGCTCGAGATCGAGCAGAAGTACGACGTCGACGCCGACACGCCGCTGCCCGACTGGAGCGCACTTCCCGGCGTCGCGCAGATCGGAACCCCCGAGCCGCGCGAGCTCGACGCCCGCTACCTCGACACCGCCGACGCCCGCCTCGCCGCCGCCCGCGCCGCGCTGCGCCGGCGCACGGGCGGTCCCGACGAGGGATGGCATCTCAAGCAGGTGACGCCCGCGGGCAAGCTCGAGACGCACTGGCCGCTCGAAGCGGCGGATGCCCCGGTGGCCTCCGCTGAGCCGATTGTCCCGGATGCCATCGTCGCCGCCATCGCGTCGCTGGCGCAGCCCCCGTTCGGCGTCGTCGCACGCATCCGCAACGCCCGCACGGCGTACGCACTGCGCGACGCCGCCGGGGGACTGGTCGCCGAGTTCGTCGACGACCGCGTGGTCGCCACCGACGTGCGCCGCGGCGTCGACACGTCCTGGCGTGAGTGGGAGCTTGAGCTCGGCCCCGCCGCCCCCGCCGACGCGGACGAGATCGCGGCGTTCTTCGCCGCCGCCGATGCGCTGGTCACCGCCGCCGGCGGACGCCCGGCGGCATCCGACTCGAAGCTCGCCCGCGCGCTCGGCGCCTGAGCACGCGCGGCCGGGCGGGCGGATGCCGGGCATCCTGCGTTCGTCCGTCCCGCGTTGTCGCGTACGCGCCCGCGATGCCGCACTTCGGGACGGATGAAGGCGGGCGGATGCCGGGCATCCCGCGTTCGTCCGTCCCGTGTTGTCGCTTGCGCGCCCGCGATGCCGCACTTCGGGACGGATGAGCCCCGCAACGACGCCCCACCCCACAAACACTGACGCCGCCCCCGGCTTCGTGTAGGGGCGGCGTCAGCAGGGCTCCCAGAGTACTCCGGGAACCTATGCAATCAAATGGGATTGAGCAGCAGAGCGACGGAGCGTCAAAGGTTGATCATGTGGCCGGCGAGACCGTGGAAGGCCTCCTGCAGCGCCTCCGACAGCGTCGGGTGCGTGTGCACGTTGCGGGCCAGCTCGAGGGCCGTGAGGTCCCACTTCTGCGCGAGGGTGAGCTCGGGCAGCAGCTCCGAGACGTCGGGGCCGATCATGTGGCCGCCGACGAGCTCGAGGTGCTCGGCGTCGGCGATGAGCTTGACGAAGCCGACCGGCTCGCCCAGGCCGTGCGCCTTGCCGTTGGCCATGAACGGGAACGTCGCGACCTTGTACTCGCGGCCGGTCTCCTTGTACTGCGCCTCGGTGTATCCGAACGATGCCACCTGCGGCGAGCAGAACGTCGCGCGCGGCATGAAGCGGTAGTCGCCCAGCGTCTGGGTCTCGGCTCCGCCGATCGTCTCGGCGGCGACGACGGCCTGCGCCTCGGCGACGTGCGCGAGCTGCAGCTTCGCGGTGACGTCACCGATCGCGTAGATGCCCTCGACGTTCGTGCGCATGTAGTCGTCGATGTCGATCGCACCGCGCTCGGTGAGCTTCACGCCCGTGTTCTCGAGCCCGAAGCCCGTGACGTTCGGCGCGAAGCCGATCGACATGAGCACCTTGTCGGCCTCGATCGAGCCCTGCGCGCCCGACTTGTTGTCGGTGTAGGTCACCGTGACCGACGAGCCCGAGTCGACGACCGACTCGACCTTCGTGGACACGAGGATATCGACGCCGAGGTTCTTGTACTGCTTGGCGATCTCCTTCGAGACATCCGCGTCTTCGTTGGGCAGCGCGCGGTCGAGGAACTCGATGATCGTGACCTTCACGCCGTAGTTCGTGAGGACGTACGCGAACTCCATGCCGATCGCGCCCGCGCCGACGATGACGATCGAGCCGGGCAGGTCGCGCGTGAGGATCTGCTCTTCGTACGTGACGACGTTCTGGCTCAGCGTGACGCCGGGCAGCAGACGCACGGTCGAGCCGGTCGCGATGATGACGTTGTCGAACGTGACCTCTTCGGTGGTGCCGTCAGTCTTGGCCACCGTGATCGACTTCGGGCCGGTGAAAGAGCCGCGACCCTCGTACTCGGTGACCTTGTTCTTCTTCATCAGATAGTGGATGCCCTTGACGCGCCCGTCGGCGACGACGCGCGAGCGGTCCCAGGCGGCACCGAAGTCGATCGTGAACTCGCCGGTGATGCCGAAGAAGTCGGCCTTGTGCTTGAGGGTGTGCGCGATCTCTGCGTTCTTCAGCAGCGCCTTGCTGGGGATGCAGCCGACGTTGAGGCAGACACCGCCCCAGTACTTCTCTTCGATGATGGCGACGGACTGGCCGAGCTGGGCGGCGCGGACCGCCGCGACATACCCACCGGGGCCGGCACCGAGGACGACGACGTTGTAATGAGGCATGTCTCCAGCCTAGTCCTCGCGCGGGCCGCGAGCCCGCGCGACCAGCACCGCGACGAGGGCTCCGCCGAGGCCCACGACGACGACGCCGATCACGATCCAGAGCCACGTGAAATCGACCGTCTGCATCGGGGCGCCGGGCAGCGGTGTGGCGGTCTCGACGGGTGCGACGGCCGATCCGACCGTGAAGGTGAACTCGTCCGAGATCGGATGCCCGTCGCTCGAGACGACGCGCCAGATGACGGTCACCTCGCCCGACGCCGTGCCGGTCAGCGGCTGTGTCAGATGCGTGCCGTCGAGCACGGGATCGCCGCCGGTGAGGTCGGTGCCGGAGGCATCCGTCACTTCGACAACCGTCGCGCCGGGCTCGTCGAGCAGTACCCCGCTGAAGGTCAGCGTCACCTCGGCGGGCAGCGCGTCGACGGCACTGCCGGCGGCGGGGGTCGAGCCGATGAGCTCATCGTGCGCGAAGGCCGGCGCGGCGACGGCCGACAGCAGCACGCCGATGAGAAGTCCGGCGGCGGCGATCAGGCGGGTGCGCCGGCTGCGGGCGCGGCGGGTGTGAATTGCATATGACGACACCCTCACGAGCCTAACTGCGCCTGTTGTCGGGCGGGCCGCGGGCCTAGCATGGCGACAGGCGGGCACCCTGCCCGACCTCGAACAGGGAGCGGGTGGTCTGAGTGGACGCGATGATGATGGGCGCGATGTCGAAGGACATGATGTCGATGGAGGGCATGGCCGACATGGACATGTCCGTGATGCAGGCGTGTATGGACGCGTGCGCGGCTTGCGAGCAGGCCTGCACGGTGTGCTCGACGCAGATGATGGACTGCGCGCCGTCGTGCATGAACTGCGCCGACATGTGCAACACGATGATGCGCTCGATGATGCGCATGCAGGGCATGACCCCGGCATCCATGATGGCGATGCTCGACGCCTGCATCGCGATGTGTCAGACGTGCATGGACATGTGCATGATGCACGCCGACGAGAGCCCGGTCTGCAAGATGTGCGCCGAATCGTGCAAGGCGTGCATGGATGCCTGCATGGCCATGAAGGACATGATGATGGCGGCCGCCTGATCGGGCGCCACGACGCGACGCGGCGCGCTTACAGCGCGAGCGAGTTGAACAGCTGCCCGCCGATGCTCAGCACGTGATAGCGCGGGTGGTAGGCCACCGGCGTGCCCGGCACGACCTCGGCCGCGGCGCCCGCGCCGTTCCACAGGGCGATCGCGTCACCGTCGAGCGTGTGCACGAGGATGCCACCGTCAGCGGCATCCGTCGTCGTCACGATCGCATCGACCCACTCGCTCGGCGTCGCCGACACGAGACGCGCCTGAATGAGGTGCACGGCGTGGCCGGGGGCGAAGGACGAGCAGGCGTGTCCGGTCGCGCACATGCAGATCGCGTCCTGACGCACCGGGGCGGGCGTGAGGCGGTTCTGCGGCGTGGACACGAGGGTTCTCCTTCTGGATCGGTGCGTCCAGGCTAGGCAAGCTCGCGCGCCGGCGCCCGTCGGGCGACACACGCCGCAACATTTCCTCGCGAGCTCACGGGTGCGCGGGGGTTTCGTGACGGGGGCGATCCGTTAGGGTGATGGGGGAGGAGGACACAGTGAACAACGACCACGACGCAGCCGCAGGCGCCGGTGGCATCCATCGTGATGCTGACGACGGGCGTGCGGTGGATTCGACGCAGACGTTCGGTCACGATTCGGATCTGTCCTTCATCCCGTTCGGCAGAGACCTCACCGAGGCCGAGCTCGAGGCGATCGGTGCGCTTCCGTCGCGTGCGGCGCTGCTGCTCGTGCGCTCCGGCCCCACCGCCGGCGCCCGCTACCTGCTCGACACCGACGTGGCGACCATCGGACGCCACCCCGAGGCCGACATCTTCTTCGACGACGTGACTGTCTCGCGTCGGCACGCCGAGATCACCCGCACGGGCGGGTTCTTCGAGCTGATCGACCAGCGGTCGCTCAACGGCACGTACGTCAACGGCGAGCGGGTCGACCGCGCCGTGCTCGACGACGGTGCAGAGGTGCGCATCGGGAAGTTCCGGCTGAACTTCTTCGTCTCGCCGCTGGACCGCGCGGCGGTGTCGGAAGGGTGACGCCCGCTTCAGCTCCCCGAGGTCGCAGCGCGTCCGCGGGTTACCTCAGCATCGGTCAGGTCCTTGCGCGCCTGACCCCCGAGTTCCCCGATCTCAGCGCGAGCAAGCTGCGCTACTTCGAAGAGCAGGGGCTCGTGACGCCGCTGCGCACCGAAGCCGGCTACCGCAAGTTCTCGCCCGCTGACGTCGCCCGCGTGCGCACGGCGCTGACGCTGCAGCGCGACCACGACTTCAAGCTCGCGCGCATCCGCGAGTACCTCGACGCGCAGGCGAGCGGTGTCGAGGTGGCCCTGCCGCCGTCGATCCTCGAGGCGCGCCGGCGCTACCGCCGCGACGAACTGCTGGCCACCGCCGGCGCCCCCGCAGCACTGCTCGACGACGCCGTCAGCGCGGGCCTCGTGGCCGCGGGCGAGACCTATGACGAGCGCGCGCTCGCTCTGCTGCGGGCGCTCGTGGCGCTTGACTCACATGGCATCCAGCCCCGGCACGTCCGCGGAATGCGACAGGCCGCCGAGCGTGAAGTCGCGCTCGTCGGCAGCGCGCTGGCGCCGTTGCTGCGACGCACGGATGCCGCGTCGCGTGCCCGCGCGCACGAGCTCGCCCCCGAGCTGCTGCGCCGGCTGGATGAAGTGCGGGCCGCCTTCCTGACGACGGCGCTGGATCGACTGGCGCCGTGAGCGCCGTGCGACACGCCGAGGCGCACAACGCGGATGTCGTTGCCGGTGGGGGTCTGCTCCTCTACCGTGGAAGGACACCGGCTGGAGGCGAAGATGACCGCGCATGACCTTCCAGGTGGACCGCAGTTCGCCACCGAACTGCTGTTCACCGACGGGCTGCCGCAGATGGACGACGAGGTCGGCTATCGCGGAGCTGTCGCGGCCCGTGCCGCCGGCATCACGTACCGCCAGCTGGACTACTGGGCCCGCACCGAGCTCGTCGAGCCGACCGTGCGCAGCGCGACCGGCTCGGGCTCGCAGCGGCTCTACGGCTTCCGCGACATCCTGGTGCTCAAGCTCGTCAAGCGCCTGCTCGACACCGGCATCTCGCTGCAGCAGATCCGCACGGCGGTCGAGCAGCTGCGCGCTGCGGGCATCCGCGACCTCGCCGGCACGACCCTCATGAGCGATGGCGCCTCGGTGTACCTGTGCACCTCGAACGACGAGGTGATCGACCTCGTCAGCCGCGGTCAGGGTGTGTTCGGCATCGCCGTCGGCAAGGTGCTGCACGAGGTCGAGTCGACGCTGCTCGACTTCGACCCGCAGGCGCCCGACCCGGTCGACGAACTCGCCGCGCGCCGCAAGCGCACGGCCTGAGCCTCCGGCGCGCTTCGCGGCCCCTCGACAGGCTCGGGGGCCAGTGCCTGCAGCCGCGCGGCCAGGCGGGGTCAGGCGCGCTGTTCGCCGGCGGTGATGCGGCCGGTACGCATGACGCGGTCCAGCAGCGCATCGAAATCGCTCGCGAGCTCTTGAGCCGAGTCGCCGGGCCAGATGTGCAGGGGCTTCGCGGCGCCCTGCGCCTGCTGCAGCGACGTGCGCTCGGGCAGCTGCGGCGAGAGCACGAGCGGGCCGAACATGTCGCGCAGCTCCTTGATGCGGAACTGGTGCTCGATCGACTGCGGGCGCACGCGGTTGACGACGATTCCCAAGGGCTGCAGACGCGGCGACAGACCGCGGCGGATCTCCTCGATCGCCCGCAGGGCGCGGTCGGCAGCGGCGACCGAGAACAGGCCGGGCTCGGTGACCACGATGACGCGATCGGATGCCGCCCAGGCTGTGCGCGTGAGGGCGTTCAGCGACGGGGCGCAGTCGATCAGCACGAGGTCATAGTCAGCCTCGATCGTGGCGAGGGCCTCTTCGAGCTTCCACACGTCACGCACCGACGGGTGCGGTCCGTCGAAGTTGATGGCCGAGGGGCTGCCGATCATGACGTCGATCGTGCCTGCGTGCACCTTCGACCAGCCACTCGAGGTGATCGCCTGACGGACGACCTTCTCTTTGGGATTGGCCAGGACGTCTGCGACATTCAGGCGACCAGCGACCTGAATGTCCATCCCCGTCGACACGTCGGATTGGGGGTCGAGGTCGACGACGAGGGTCCGCACGCCACGAGCGAACGCCGCAGAGGCGAGGCCCAGCGTCACGGTCGTCTTGCCGACACCCCCTTTGAGTGAGGAGACGGAGAGTACGTGCACGAGGCTCTACGTTACCGTCCCCTAGGCTGTGAGCACACTCAGGCACTCCGGCGCGCACAGTCGGGCCCCGGCAACTCCCCAAGAGGTGAGCATGTTCCGCAAGATCCTGGTCGCAAACCGCGGCGAAATCGCGATCCGCGCCTTCCGCGCGGCCTTCGAGCTCGGCGCCCGTACTGTCGCCGTCTTCCCTTGGGAGGATCGCGGGTCGCTGCACCGGCAGAAAGCCGACGAATCGTACGAGATCGGCGAGGCCGGGCATCCGGTGCGCGCCTACCTCGACGTCGATGAGATCATCCGCGTCGCCCTCGCATCGGGCGCCGACGCGATCTACCCGGGGTACGGGTTCCTCTCCGAGAATCCCGAGCTCGCGGCCCGGGCCGCCGAGAACGGCATCACCTTCATCGGACCGCCCGCCCGCGCTCTCGAGATGGCAGGCAACAAGGTCACGGCGAAAGAGCACGCGATCGCCGCGGGCGTGCCGGTGCTCGCGTCGACCGAGGCATCCGATGACGTCGATGCACTCCTCGCGCAGGCCGACGAAATCGGGTTCCCCATCTTCGTCAAGGCCGTCGCGGGCGGCGGCGGGCGCGGCATGCGACGTGTCGAGACGCACGATGCGCTGCCCCCGGCGATCGCCGAGGCCTCGCGTGAGGCGGAAGCGGCGTTCGGCGACGGGCGGGTGTTCCTCGAGCAGGCGGTGATCCGGCCGCGCCACATCGAGGTGCAGATTCTGGCGGACGCCGCGGGCGAGACCGTGCACCTGTTCGAGCGCGACTGCTCGGTGCAGCGCCGCCACCAGAAGGTGATCGAGATCGCGCCCGCGCCGAACCTCGACCCCGCGATCCGCGACGCACTGCATGCGTACGCCGTCGCTTTCGCCCGCTCGATCGGGTACGTCAACGCGGGCACGGTCGAGTTCCTGCTCGAGACCGCAGGCCCGCGCACGGGCCAGGTCGTGTTCATCGAGATGAACCCGCGAATCCAGGTCGAACACACCGTGACCGAGGAGGTCACCGACGTCGACCTCGTGCAGTCGCAGATGCGCATCGCGGCGGGAGAGACCCTCGCCGACCTCGGCCTGCACCAGGAGTCCATCCAGCTGCGCGGCTTCGCGCTGCAGTCGCGCATCACGACGGAGGACCCGTCGCACGGCTTCCGGCCCGACACGGGCCGCATCACGACCTATCGGTCGCCGGGTGGGGCCGGCGTCCGCCTCGACGGCGGCACGACGGCGGCGGGCTCGCAGATCAGTCCGCACTTCGACTCGATGCTCGCCAAGCTCACGTGTCGCGGGCGCGACTTCCCGGCTGCCGTGGCTCGTGCCCGGCGCGCGCTCGCGGAGTTCCGCATCCGCGGCGTCTCGACCAACATCCCGTTCCTGCGCGCCGTGCTCGACGACCCCGCCTTCGTCGCGGGCGACGTGTCGACCTCGTTCATCGACGAGCGGCCCGAACTGCTGACCCGCAACCCGTCGCGCGACCGCGCCACGAAGCTGCTGAACTGGCTCGCCGACGTCACTGTCAACCGGCCCTACGGCGAGAAGCCGCTGTCGGTGTCGCCGGGCAGCAAGCTGCCCCCGATCGACCTCACCGCCGCACCCCCGAAGGGCAACCGCGACCTGCTGCGTGAACTCGGCCCCGCCGGTTTCGCCCAGCACCTGCGCGCGCAGACGGCCCTCGCCGTCACCGAGACGACGTACCGCGACGCGCACCAGTCGCTGCTCGCGACGCGCGTGCGCACGCGCGACCTCGTCCGCGTGGGGCCGCACGTCGCGCGCATGACGCCGCAGCTGCTCTCGGTCGAGGCGTGGGGAGGGGCGACCTACGACGTCGCGCTGCGGTTCCTCGCGGAAGACCCGTGGGAGCGCCTCGAGGCGCTGCGCGACGCGATGCCGAACATTCCCATCCAGATGCTGCTGCGCGGCCGCAACACGGTCGGCTACACGCCGCGCCCGACGGCCGTCACCGACGCGTTCGTGAAGGAAGCCGCCGCGACCGGCGTCGACATCTTCCGCATCTTCGACGCGCTCAACGACGTCGACCAGATGGTGCCCGCGATCACGGCCGTGCTCGAAACCGGCACGGCCGTCGCCGAGGTCGCGCTCTGCTACACCGCCGACCTCCTCGACCCGGCCGAGCAGCTGTACACGCTCGACTACTACCTGGGCCTCGCCGATCAAGCCGTCGCCGCCGGCGCCCACGTGCTCGCGATCAAGGACATGGCGGGCCTGCTACGCCCCGCCGCCGCCGCGAAGCTCGTGACGGCCCTGCGCGAGCGGTTCGACGTGCCCGTGCACGTGCACACGCACGACACGGCCGGTGGGCAGCTCGCGACGCTGCTCGCCGCGAGTGCCGCCGGCGCCGATGCGGTGGATGCCGCGGCGGCGCCCCTCGCCGGAACGACGAGCCAGCCCTCGCTGTCGGCCCTCGTCGCCGCGCTCGCGCACACCGACCGCGACACGGGCCTCGACCTCGCTGCGGCCAGCGCGCTCGAGCCCTACTGGGAGGGCGTGCGACACCTGTACCGTCCGTTCGAGTCGGGTCTTCCGGGCCCCACCGGACGCGTGTACCACCACGAGATCCCCGGCGGACAGCTCTCCAACCTGCGCCAGCAGGCGATCGCGCTGGGCCTCGCGGACGACTTCGAGCGCATCGAGGACATGTACGCCGCGGCCGACCGCATCCTCGGCCGCATCCCCAAGGTGACGCCCTCGTCGAAGGTCGTCGGCGACCTCGCGCTCGCGCTCGTCGCGGCGAACGCCGACCCGGCCGACTTCGAAGAGAACCCCCACGCGTACGACATCCCCGACTCGGTCGTGGGCTTCATGGCGGGGGAGCTCGGCGACCTGCCGGGCGGCTGGCCCGAGCCGTTCCGCACGAAGGTGCTCGCGGGACGCGAGGTCAAGGTGTCGATCCCGCCGCTCACCGCGGAAGAGGAAGAGGGGCTCGCGGGCGACGCCGAGACGCGCCGCCGCACGCTCAACCGCCTGCTGTTCCCCGGGCCGGCGAAGGAGTTCGAGGCCACGCGCGCCGCCTACGGCGACCTGTCGACCCTCGGAACCCCGGACTACTTCTACGGCCTCAAGCCCGGCGAAGAGCACGTCGCCGAGATCGACCCCGGTGTGCAGCTGTACGTCGGTCTCGAGGCGATCGGCGAGCCGGATGCCAAGGGCATGCGCACTGTCATGACGACGCTCAACGGGCAGCTGCGCCCCGTCTGGGTGCGCGACCGCTCGATCGCCGTCGAGAAGGTCGCCGCCGAGAAGGCCGACACGAGCAAGGCCGGTCAGGTCGCCGCGCCGTTCGCGGGTGTCGTGACGGTCAAGGCGACCGTCGGCGCACACGTCACAGCCGGGCAGCCGGTGGCATCCATCGAAGCGATGAAGATGGAGGCGGCCATCACGGCGCCCGTCGAAGGCGTCGTCGAGCGCATCGTGATCAGCAGCAGCTCTCCGGTCGAGGCGGGCGATCTTTTGCTCGTCATCCGGCCCGCCGACTAGCCTGAGTCGGGGCGCAGTGCGCCCGCAAGCGACATTGGGAGTGAACAGAAGTGGCGTCAGAGCGTAACGACAGCGAGCCTGACGAGGTCGACAACGGCGTGCTGGCCGCGCCGAGCGGCCTTGAGACAACGGGCATCGGCATCGTCGAGGGCGCGACGGCGCAGGTCGACGTGAGCCTGCCGACGCCGGTGGACGATGACGACGACCTGCTCGACGACGAGGTCGCGCCGGCGGCCGTGGCGCCGGCGGCGCCCGAGCGCGGTGTGACGGCCGTGTCGGGTGGCTCTGGAGCAGCTGGTGGGTCTGCCGCCGCTGCTGCTGGCGCCGGGCGCGCCGCCGCGACGGCGAAGGGGGCATCCGGGGCATCCGCTTCGGCTGCGAAGCCCGGCAGCACGGTCGCCGCACGCTCGGCGGCCGAGGTCGAGACCGCGGAGCGGCTGCGTCCGCGCACGACCGAGATCACGCTGCAGTCGCGCAGGCTCGGTGACTTCGAGGCCGACCGCGAGAGCCCCGACCTGCTCACCCCCGACCGTCTGCTCGACCCCGCGCACGTCGTGCGTCCCGAGCCCGAGGGCGCGTGGCGTCACCTCGTGTACACACTGTCGGGTCGGCGCATCAACCTCGGCGACAGCAAGCGCGCGGTTGCCCGCAAGGCGCTCGACCGCCGCATCGCGGCGCCGCTGGCCGGTGGCGCGAAGTTCGTGCCGGTGCTCTCGCGCAAGGGCGGCGTCGGCAAGACGACCGTCACGACGCTGCTGGGAATGGCACTCGCGGATGCCCGCGAGGACCGCATCATCGCCGTCGACGCGAACCCCGACCGTGGCACCCTCGCCGAACGTGTCGGCCGTCCGAGCGGCAAGACCGTGCGCGACCTCGTGCGCACGAGCGGTGACGTGCACGGGTTCAATGACATCTCGCAGATCGTCGCCCGCGACCACACGCGGCTCGACGTGCTCGCTTCGGACGCCGACCCGCACGTGTCGGAGGCCTTCAGCGACACCGACTACCAGGACGTCGCCGACATCGCCGCGCACTTCTACTCGGTCGTGCTGACCGACACCGGCACGGGCATCGTCCACTCCGTCATGCAGGCGACGCTCGACCGCGCCGACGAGATCGTGATCGTCGCGGGACTCAGCGTGGATGAGGCCCGCTTGGCATCCGAGACCCTGACGTGGCTCGAGTCGAACGGCTATGCCGAGCGCGTGCGGAACGCCGTCGTCGTGCTGAACACGGCGCGTCCAGGAGCGGCGCTCGTGCGCGCCGATGAGCTCGACGCGCACTTCCGCAGCCGCGTGCGCGCGGTCGTGCGGGTGCCGTACGACCCGCACATCGCGTCGGGGAGCGCCATCTCGTTCCGCGATCTGCAGCCCGAGACCCGCGAAGCGGCGCGCCAGTTGGCGGCGATCGTCGTCGAGGGCCTGCGCCTGCCGGCCGCCGTCTGATGGCCGTCCGCACGATCCGCCTCTTCGGCGACCCTGTGCTGCGCGCCGTGTGCGCGCCGATCGACGAGATCGACGACGGCGTGCGCTCACTCGTGCAAGACCTCGTCGACACGGTCGAGCTGCCCGGGCGGGCCGGCGTCGCGGCGCCGCAGATCGGCTTCGCGCTGCGCGCGTTCAGCTACAACATCGACGGCGACATCGGCTACATCCTCAACCCCGTGCTGGCGGAAGTGCGCGGCGAGCCCGTGCCCGTCGGCGAGGGATGCCTCTCGGTGCCAGGCCTGTGGCACGACGCCCTGCGGCATCCGTGGGCGCGTGTCACCGGCATCGACCTGAACGGTGACGAGGTCGTCTTGGAGGGCGATGGCCTGCTCGCCCAAGCCCTGCAGCACGAGACCGACCACCTCGACGGGATGCTCTACCTCTCCCGCCTGAGCCCCGACGACCGCCGCGTGGCGATGCGCGAGGTCCGCGAGTCCAGCTGGTTCTGAGTCGAGTCGGGTCACGGCCGCGTAGCGGACTTGACGCGACTGCGACTCAGGTTGATTGCCGACGCGAAGCGTCGGTGTATCGAAACCTTTGGCCGGCCGCGCAGCCGCTGCGGCCTCGCGCGCGTGCTGAAGTCCTGCTGTGTGTGACGCGTGAGCGCTTCCAGCCCCGTGTGAGTGCACTCCTGCACCACTGAGCAGTATTTCAGCACACCCGGCGCGCGCCGAGGCCGGCGTCGGCGCCGAAGCAGGCGGCCCGGAGTCCGCGCGCGGGCGGGGCGTTCATCCGTCTGGTTGTGTGGCTGCGGGGCATCCGACACCGCAGTTTGGGACGGATGAAGGCGGGCCCCGCCCGCCACACGCCCGGGCGTCAGCCCAGCGGGACGTTCGTCGTCGTGACGGGCACCGTGTAGAGGTCCTCGATCGCGCCGGCGAAATCCTTCAGGATCACGTTGCGCTTGATGCTCATCTTGGGGGTGAGGTGTCCGCTGGCCTCGGTCCACTCGGTGTCGAGGATCGTGAACTTGCGGATCGATTCCGCACGCGAGACACCCTTGTTGGCAATATCGATCGCCCGCTGCACCTCCGCGCGCACCTTGGGGTTGTTCGCGGCCTCCGTCAGCGACATCTCAGCAGGCAGATCGTTGTTCGCGAGCCAGGTCGGCAGCATCTCGGGGTCGAGCGTCACGAGCGCCGCGATGAACGGCTTCTGGTCGCCGACGACGACGACCTGGCCGACGATCGGGTTGGCGCGGATCGGGTCCTCGAGGGCGGCAGGAGCGACGTTCTTGCCACCGGCCGTGACGATGATCTCCTTCTTGCGGCCCGTGATCGTGAGGAAGCCCTCCGAATCGAACGACCCGATGTCACCCGTCCGGAACCAGCCGTCGTGGAATGCGTCGGCGGTCGCCTCGGGGTTCTGCCAGTACTCCTTGAAGACGTTGATGCCGCGCACCTCGACCTCGCCGTCATCGGCCAGGCGCACGCCGATACCGGGCAGCACAGGGCCGACGGTGCCGATCTTCGACTTCTTCGCCAGGTTCACGGTCGCGGGCGCTGTCGTCTCGGTCAGGCCGTAGCCCTCGAGGATCGTGACGCCGAGACTGTGGAAGAAGTGGCCCAGCCGCGGCCCGAGCGGCGCGGAGCCCGACACGGCGTACTGCACGCGGCCGCCCATCGCCTCGCGCAGCTTGCTGTAGACGAGGCGGTCGAACAGCGCGAACTTGATCTTGGTGCCCAGCGGCACCTTCTTTCCCTCCTGCTGCAGCCGCGAGTGCTCGATCGCGGTGTGCGCGGCGGCGCGGAAGATCTTGCCCTTGCCGCCGGCTTCAGCCTTCTGCTCGGCGGAGTTGTACACCTTCTCGAACACGCGCGGCACGGCCAGCAGGAACGTCGGCTGGAACGAGCCGAGCGCGGGCAGCAGGTGCTTCGTGTCGGGCTGGTGCCCCGTCTTCACACCGGCGTGGATGTCGAGGATCGAGATGAACCGGGCGAACACGTGCGCCGTGGTGATGAACAGCAGAGTGGATGCCCCGGGCACCTGCACGACCTCTTCGAGGGCCTTGGCAGAGTTGCGCGAGAGCTCGACGAAGTTGCTGTGCGTCAGCACGCAGCCTTTGGGTCGTCCCGTCGAGCCGGACGTGTAGATGAGGGTCGCGATGTCGGAGCCGACCGCGATGTTGCGGCGCCGTTCGATCTCTGCGTCGGTGACCTCGGTGCCGCCGGCGCGCAGGGTCTCGAGAGCGCCGTCGGCCATTGTCCAGGCTTCGCGGATGAGCGGCACCTCGCCGCGGATCTCGGCGACGCGCGCGGCGTGCTCGGCCGACTCCGAGAGGACCGCGATGGCGCCGGAGTCGGAGAGGATCCAGCTGATCTGGGCGGCCGAGCTCGTCTCGTATACGGGCACCATGACGGCGCCGGCGAAGAACAGGGCGAAGTCGACGAGGCTCCACTCGTAGGTCGTACGGGCGATGAAGGCGACCTTCTCACCGGGCTGGATGCCTGCCGCCACGAACCCCTTGGCGAGGGCGGTGACCTGGCGCTGGAACTCCGCCGCCGTGATGTCGCGCCAGCCGTCGCCGTCGGGGACGGCGAACAGCGCGAGGGAGGGGGTGGCCTTGACCCGCTCGACGAGCAGATCGGCGACGTTCGCGTTCGGGTCGGCGGGAACGATCGCGGGGACTTCGAATTGGACGGACGCGCTCATGGTGCGGCAACTCCTTCGGTACCGGGTGACGTCGGCTGCGACGTGAGATCGAGTCTAACTGTAACTGACACTGAGTCCCGCGTTGCCCGATCGCCCACGTCATGCACGGCTCCCGCGCCCCGTAGGACTGTGCTGTCCACACTAGACTCTCGGGTGCCGTTCCGCCCTGAACCAGGGACAATCGGGCGGAAGGGAGAGGAACGCCGTGCTCAACGTCGGGATCGACATCGGGGGGACCAAGATCGCGGGGGGAGTGGTCGACGAAGACGGCCGCATCCTGGATCGACGCCGCATGGCCACCCCGACCGACACGGGAGCGCTCGCGCAGGCGGTCGCCGACATGGTCACCGATCTCGGGTCGCGTCACGACGTGCACGCCGTCGGCGTCGCGGCCGCCGGCTTCATCGACCGCACGCGGTCGGTGATGCTGCACGCTCCTAACATCGACTGGCAGAACGCACCGCTGCGCGCCGAGTTCGAGTCGCGCATCGGTCGTCCGGTGACCCTCGAGAACGACGCCAACGCGGCAGGCTGGGGCGAATACCGCTTCGGCGCCGGCCGCGGCTCGACCGACATGGTCATGGTGACCCTCGGCACGGGTGTCGGCGGTGCCGTCATCAACGACGGTCGCCTGCTGATCGGCGCGAACGGCAGCGCCGCCGAACTCGGACACCTGCGCTTCGTGCGCGGCGGCCGTCCCTGCGGCTGCGGACAGACCGGATGCCTCGAGCAGTACGCCTCGGGTCGTGCCCTGCAGCGCGAGCTCGCCGACATCGCTGCGACGGACGGCATCGGCGCGCGCGTCGCCGCACACCGCGGCGAGGACGGCATCGTCCACGCGGGTGACCTCGAGGCGCTGCTCGACGCGGAGGATGCCGGGGCGCTCGAAGCGGTGCGCCGCGTCGCGACCGCGCTCGGCGAGGCCTGCGGCGCGTTCCAGGCCGTCCTCGACCCTGAGCTGTACGTCATCGGCGGCGGTGTCGCAGAGCTCGGCGAGCGACTGCTCGAGCCCACCCGCATCGCCTACGAGACCTCGCTTCCCGGCTTCGGCGACCGGCCCACCGCGCGGTTCGTCGGCGCGACGCTCGGCAACGATGCGGGTCTGGTCGGCGTCGCCGATCTGGCAGGCATCCGGAGCGTCTGAGACACCGTTGAGGCACCGCTGAGAAACGGGAGCGCGTGATGTTCTACTGGTTCATGAAGTACATCGTGATCGGTCCGATCGTCAAGGCGATCTTCCGGCCGTGGATCGTCGGCCGCAGCAACGTCCCGGCATCCGGCGCCGCGATCCTCGCGAGCAACCACCTCTCGGTGAGCGACTCGATCTTCCTGCCGCTGATGATCGACCGGCCGATGAGCTTCCTCGCCAAGAGCGACTACTTCACCGGCAAGGGTCTCAAGGGCTGGGCGACCCGCGTGTTCATGAAGGCGACCGGCCAGATCCCGATCGACCGCACGGGCGGCAAGGCGTCGGAGGACTCCCTCAACACGGGACTGCAGGTGCTCGGGCGCGGCGACCTGCTCGGCATCTACCCCGAGGGCACGCGCAGCCCCGACGGCAAGCTGTACCGCGGCCGCACGGGTCTTGCGCGCATGGCGCTCGAAGCGCGCGTGCCGGTCATCCCCGTCGTCATGGTCGACACGGGCGAGATCATGCCGATCGGTCGCTCGATCCCGCGGATCGGTCGCGTGGGAATGGTGATCGGCGAGCCGCTGGACTTCTCGCGGTTCCAGGGGATGGAGTCCGATCGCTACGTGCTGCGGTCGGTGACCGACGAGATCATGGTCGCGCTGCAGCGGCTCGGTGAGCAGCAGTACGACGACGTGTACGCGTCGACCGTGAAAGAGCGCGCGAAGGCCTGACACGCGTCGCCGCCGCGTCTGTTCCCGACACTAGACTTGGCGGATGCCTTCCCTGCACGCCGACCTCGATACCTGGCGCTCGCTCCCGATCAAGCAGCAGCCGAGCTGGACCGACCTCGACGCTGTCGCCGCCGTCTCTGACGAACTCGCGACGCTGCCGCCGCTCGTCTTCGCCGGCGAAGTAGACAACCTGCGTGACCGACTTGCGCACGCTGCCGCCGGCAAGGCGTTCCTGCTGCAGGGCGGCGACTGCGCCGAGACGTTCGCCGGTGCGACCGCTGAACAGATCCGCAACCGCATCAAGACGGTGCTGCAGATGGCGGTCGTGCTCACGTACGGGGCATCCATGCCCGTCGTGAAGATGGGGCGCATGGCGGGGCAGTTCGCAAAGCCGCGCTCGAGCGACACCGAGACGCGTGGCGATGTGACGCTGCCGGCGTACCGCGGCGACATCGTCAACGGCTACGACTTCACCGAGGCGTCACGCACGGCCGACCCGAAGCGACTGCTGAAGGGGTACCACACCGCGGCATCCACCATCAATCTGATCCGCGCGTTCACGCAGGGTGGCTTCGCGGATCTGCGCGAGGTGCACAGCTGGAACAAGGGCTTCGCGCAGAACCCCGCCAATCAGCAGTACGAGCGCCTGGCGATCGAGATCGACCGCGCCATCAAGTTCATGGAGGCCGCCGGCGCCGACTTCGACGAGCTCAAGCGCGTCGAGTTCTACACGGGCCACGAGGGTCTGCTGATGGACTACGAGCGCCCCATGACGCGCATCGACTCGCGCACGCTCACGCCGTACAACACGTCGGCGCATTTCCTGTGGATCGGTGAGCGCACGCGCGAGCTGGATGGCGCACACGTCGACTACTTCTCGAAGATCCGCAACCCCATCGGGGTCAAGCTCGGGCCTTCCACCTCGCCCGAGACGGCGCTCGAGCTCATCGATAAGCTCGACCCCGAGCGCGAGCCGGGCCGGCTGACGTTCATCACGCGCATGGGCGCGGGCAAGATCCGCGACGCGCTTCCGCCACTGCTCGAGGCCGTCAAGGACTCCGGCGCGACGCCGCTGTGGGTCACCGACCCCATGCACGGCAACGGCATCACGACGCCGACGGGCTACAAGACGCGTCGGTTCGACGACGTCGTGGACGAGGTGCGCGGGTTCTTCGAGGCGCACCGCGCCGTCGGGACGTTCCCCGGTGGCATCCACGTCGAGCTCACCGGTGACGACGTCACGGAGTGCCTGGGCGGCTCGGAGCAGATCGACGAGGCGACCCTCGCGACCCGCTACGAGAGCCTGTGCGACCCGCGCCTGAACCACATGCAGTCGCTCGAGCTCGCCTTCCTCGTCGCCGAGGAGCTCGAGAAGCGTTGAGCCGAGCCGGGTCAACGCCGCGCAGCGGCGTTGACGCGGCTACGGCTCAAGGTTGAGCGAGCGCCGCAGGCGCGAGTCGAAACCTCGGCAAGAGTCAGCGCGTCGCGATGACGAGCGTGACCTCGGTGCCCTTGACCCGCAGCGCGCCCGCCGCGGGGCTCTGCGATGAGACGCGCGTCGTCTCGTCGGGGAAGAGGTCCCACGGCCCGAAGTAGGTGACCTCGAAGCCCGCGTCGGACAAGGCCTTCTTCGCCGCGTCGCGGGTCATTCCGACAACGTTCGAGATCTCGTACAGCGGCGGCCCCTTCGAGACGACGAGCGTGAGGGTCTCGCCGGGGCGCCAGGATCCGCCGCCGTCGCGGTCGGCGACGCGGATGACCTCGCCTGCGTCGACGGTGTCGCTGTACTCCTCGGTCGTCGTCGCGTGCAGGTCGACCTCTTCCAGCGCGGCGGTTGCGGCGTCGACGGTCATGCCCGCGACGGCGGGCACGGGGCCCGCGGAGATGTCGAAGCGGACCGTGGAGTCCTCCAGCGCTGTGCACCCGTTGGTGCATTCGACTTCGTCACCGCCGCCGGGAGGCGTGATCCAGGCGCCGATGACGGTGCCGGATGCCGCGTCTGTGAAGTACCGCTCGGGTTCTGCGGGCATCGTGATGTAGAACTCGGCGAGCGTTGCGTTCGCGTCGTCGAGTGTCGCGCCGGCAAGCGTGCCGATGTCGTGCGAGGCGGGGCCGAGCGAGATCACGACAGTGACTTCGCTGTTCTTGTCGACGCGCGTGCCGGCGCCCGGTTCGGTGCGGATCGCCTGGCCGGTGGGGACTTCGCGACTGTTCTCTTCGCCGGGGACGGCGATGAGCGACTGCGCGGCGAGGATGCCCTGCGCCTCGTCGATCGTCTTGCCGGTGACGTCGGCGACGGCCACGAGCGACCCCGGTCCCGACCCGAACCACCAGCCGGCTCCGCCTGCGAGGCCGGCCAGCAGCAGCACGAGGAAGACGAGCCACGCGCCCTTGGCGGTGTTCCGCCGCGCGCGCCGGCGCAGCCTGGTCGCGTTGTCGACGTCATCGGTGACTATCGGCGCCGTGAAGGTGCCGGGCATGACCTTGGTGACTTCGCCTGAGTCGATGCCGCCCTCGACCGCAACGATGCCGGGTGCGGGCGTGCGCACGACGTGCGGGAAGACGCCGAGCTCCTTCTCGATCTCTCGCAGACGATCGAGCATCACGCGCGCGTCGAGCGGCCGCTCGTCGGGCTCGCGCTCGGTCGACCACATGACGAGCTCGTCGAGCTGCTCGGGGATGCCGGGGTTCTTCGCGCTCGGGCGCGGCACCGAGTCGGTCGCGTGCTGGTACGCGATCTGCATGGGCTGCTCGCCCTTGTACGGCTGCTCGCCCACGAGCATCTCGTAGAGCATGATGCCCAGCGCATAGATGTCGCTGCGGGCATCCGCCGTACCGCGCGTGACGAGTTCGGGTGCGAGATATGCGATCGTGCCCATCAGCATCTGGCCGCTCGCAGTGTTCGCGCTCGTCGCGCGCGCGAGACCGAAGTCGCCGATCTTGATGCGGCCGTCTTCGGCGAGCAGCACGTTCTCGGGTTTCACGTCGCGGTGCACGATGCCGGCGCGATGCGCTGCGGCAAGGCCCGATAGCACGGCATCCATGATCGTGATCGTCTGCGGGATCGACAGCCGGCGCTGCTCGCGCAGCAGATCGCGCAGCGTGATGCCGGGCAGGTACTCCATGACCAGGTACGCCATCTCGCCGTCCTGGCCCTGATCGAACACGTTGACGACGTGCGGATCGGCCAGACGCGCCGCCGCGCGCGCCTCTTGGATGAACCGGCCCTGGAAGACCTGATCGTCGGAAAGGTGACTGTGCATCACCTTGAGCGCGACACGACGCTCGAGTCGCAGGTCGGTCGCGACGTAGACGGTCGCCATACCGCCGCGGGCGATGCGAGCACGCACGCGGTACCGACCGTCGACCAGACGGCCGATCAGCGGGTCCGTCTGCTGGCTCGTGCTCACGCGAAGAGTCTACGGAGCGGATGCCGTGACTCCGCGGAGCGGCTCACCTGCGGGGCCACCTGTGGCTCACCTGTTATCGACGGCCCATCCGCCCGCTGTGCCGCGCCCGCTCACCCGTAGGCGGCGAGCCACTCGTATGCCTGCTGCTCCCACGGGGCGTATCGCTCGGGGTAGGCGGAGATCTGCACGGCCTGCGCCGCGTCACCGAACGCCATGTCCTGCCACCCGGCGATGTCGAGAAGTCCCCGCGTCTCGGGGCCGTTCGGGTCGTCAGGCCCGCCGAAGAACGCCGCCGCGGCCCGGGCCGGATCGCGCACCTCGTCCTCCGTGCCCCAGCCGGCGCTCGGCCGCTGCTGGAACAGGCCCAGCGAATCGCGGTCTCCCCAGTCGAGATTGCGGATCCACGACTCGACCATCGCCGTCGCGAGCGCGATCGCGATGCCGCGGTCGGAGACGCCGCGGCTGCGGCCGACCTCGATGATGACGCGCGCGTTCGCGATCTGCTCGGCGTCGAGCGTGACGTGCTCTGCCGGGGAGGGCGCGGTGGGCGAGGTGGCCGCTGCAGCTGCCAGCGTGGCCGCCGTCGGCACGGTGAGCACCTGACCCGGGTAGATGATCGACCCATCGCCGAGACCGTTCGCGGCGAGCAGCGCCGCGACGGGAATGCCCGCGCCATGCGCGATGGCCCACAGTGTGTCGCCGGCGACGACCGTGTGTGCGTCGGCGGTGGGGGCTGCAGGTGTGGTCGCGGGCTCCGCAGTCACGGCGGCGGGCGCCGCGAGCACGATGACCTGTCCGGGGCGGATGATGCTCGACCAGCCCAGGCCGTTCCACGCGAGCACGTCGGCGGTGCGCAGCCCGTTGCGCTGCGCGATCGCGCTGATCGTGTCGCCGGGCTGCACCGTGTGGCTCGGGGGAGCCGCCACCGTCTTCACCTGCAGCGGCATGCGGGGCGACACAGCGGGACGCTCGGTGGTGGCGGCCATGGCAGTCGCGGCAGCCGCCGGAGCGCTGCCGAGGGCGAGCGAAACGGATCCGATGACGGCCGTCGCCGCCGTCGCGACCGCGATGTGCGACCGAATCGGTGCGGTGGTAGGTCTCAAGAGCTGCCCCTTCGTCGACCCCGCCACGCTGGCACGACGGCACAGCTACGTCAACAAATGTGAAACAGAGTTAATGAAGTGGCTGGTGTGAAAAGAGTGAAGTCGGCGTTCCCGCGTCGCCGGTGCGATAGTGGAGGAGTGACCGATGACTCCGCCACGTCCACGCCCGAATGGCTCACGATGCCCGACCTCGTTGAGGTGCTCGACGAGCCGCTCGGGCGCATCCGCCGCCTTCTCGATGACCGCCACCTGGTCGGCTCGAAGCGCAACGGCGCCTTCGCCGTGCCCGCCCTGTTTATCCGCGACGGTCAGCCGCTCGCATCGCTGCGCGGCACGATCATCGTGCTGCAGGATGCCGGGTTCAGCGACGACGAGCTCATCGACTGGCTTCTCGCAGAAGAGGAGTCGATCGGCCTGACCCCGATCGAGGCGCTGCGCCGCGGGCGCAAGAGCGAGGTCCGTCGCGTCGCCCAGACGCTCGCCTGAGCCGGCATCTGTCGCGGCTATTGCGGCCGCGCGGCCGTTGACGCGTTTGGCTCAGGCCGTGCGCGCCGTCGCGTCGTGCGCGAGGTCGCGCAGCACGCCGACGGCGTGCGTGCCCAGGGGAGCCCCGCGCAGCGCTCGGTCGGCCTCCTCGGAGTACCCCGCGATGAGCGCCTCGACGCGCTCGAGCGCGCCCGTGTCGACGATCGTCTGCTGCAGCGAGGAGATCTGCGCGGCATCCAGCGTCGGATCGCCGATGAGCTCGTCGAACACGCGCCCGGCGCCAGCCGACAGCTCTTCCCGCGCGTACGCGACGAGCACCGTGCGCTTGCCTTCGCGCAGGTCATCGCCTGACGGCTTGCCGGTCACGGCGCTGTCGCCGAAGACGCCCAGCACGTCATCGCGCAGCTGGAAGGCGAGCCCGAGCGGGTGGCCGAAGTCCGACAGCGCGGCTGTCTGCGCGGCATCCGCCCCGGCAAGCGCCGCGCCCAGCAGCAGCGGGTGCTGCACCGAATAGCGTGCGGACTTGAGGGATGCCACGCGCAGCGCGCGTTCGGCATGCTCGGTGACGGGCGAGGCGACGAACGCGGCCTCTTCGGCGATGTCGAGGAACTGGCCTACGGTGACCTCGCGGCGCATGAGGGCGTAGACCTCGCGGGCCGCGGCGGCGTGTGCCGCGGTGCGCAGCCCTTGCTCGAGCAGGTCGTCGCTCCACGCGACGAGCAGGTCACCCTGCAGGATCGCTCCCGACCGGCCGAACGCGGCCGCGTCGCCCGCCCACCCGGACGCGCGGTGGTGGGCTTCGAGCGCACGATGCGCGGCGGGGCGGCCGCGACGGGTGTCGGAGTTGTCGATCAGGTCGTCGTGCACGAGGGCCGCGGCGTGGAAGACCTCGAGCGCGGCGGCGGCCGAGATGGCATCGGCATCGGGCGACGCGCGGGGCTCGCGCAGCTCGGCGACCGCCTGCCATCCCGTGAGGCAGAATCGCGCCCGCAGACGCTTTCCGCCGACCAGTGCTGTGCCCGCTGCACGCACGAATGTCGTCGCCTCAGGGCCGGAATCGTGCCAGGAATCGACCTGACCGTCGACAAAGTCAGCAAGTCGCTGAGAAACTGCTTCGATAGGGTCGGGGGAAGCCTGCACAGGCCTAGCCTAGTTCTCGCGAGGACGCGTAGAATTGTCCTCACAGATCCGCCCGAAGGGGGACGCATGCCGCTGTCAGAGCAAGAGCAGCGCCTGCTCGATGAGATGGAACGCCATCTCATGAACAAGGACGCCGACGTCGTCAGCGCGCCGCGCGAAGGTCAGTCGCTGAGCTACCGCAACATCGTGTACGGCACGGTGCTCGTGCTGCTCGGCATCGGCGGCCTGATCGGCGGCGTCTCGAGTGGCCTCATCGTGGTCGGCGTGATCGCCTTCCTCGTGATGGTCGCAGGAGTTGTGCTTGCGGTGACCCCGGCCAAGAACGCGGCGGGTCGCGTCTCGGCATCCCACGGCGGCGACAAGGCCCCCGCTGGCGGCGCGGCCAAGAAGTCGTCCGGATCCTCGGCATCCTTCATGGACCGCATGAACGACCGGTGGGACCGCCGTCACGGCGAGGACTGATCCCACCAGGGCGTCGCCCGGCGACACTCAGAAACAGCACCGACCTTCGGGTCGGTGCTTTTTTTGTGCCCGATTCGAACCGCTGTGGAGATCCGAGGGAGTGTCGCGCCCAAAAATCGATAGTGAAGTGGAGGGAAGTGGAGTAAAGTGGCGCATACCTTGATCGGGCCGGAGGAAGGGGGAGTGGTCGATGCTTCTTGGCACCTACACCCCCAAGCTCGACGACAAGGGGCGCGTGATCCTGCCGGCCAAGTTCCGCACCGACCTCGGTGACGGCGTCGTCGTCACCCGCGGTCAGGAGCGCTGCCTCTACGTGTTCAGCACGAAGGAGTTCGAGCGGGTCTACGAGAAGATCCGCGAGGCTCCGCTGACCAACAAGCAGGCTCGCGACTTCCAGCGCATGTTCCTCTCCGGCGCGAGCGACGAGAAGCCCGACAGCCAGAGCCGCATCACGATCCCCCCGCACCTGCGCACGTACGCGAGCCTCGACCGCGAACTCGTCGTCACGGGTGTCGGCGCGCACGCCGAGATCTGGGATGCCGAGGCGTGGAACACCTACGCCGACGGCAACGAAGACAGCTACTCAGACATGGAGCAGGAGGTGATCCCGGGCCTGTTCTGATCCGTGGCCGTGACTCCCAGCCGCACGCCCTGACGCACTTCCCCGGTGTCAGGTCAGGCGGATGGGGATCAGGGCCCCGGATCCCACCGGAAAAGACCATGGACTACTCCGAGATCCACACCCCCGTCCTGCTCGAGCGCTGCGTCGAGCTGCTGGCACCCGCGCTCACCAACCCCGGCGCCGTCCTCGTCGACGCGACCGAGGGCATGGGTGGGCACTCCGAAGCGCTCCTCGCGCGCTTCGCCGACATCCGCCTGATCGGTCTCGACCGCGACACCGACGCTCTGCGCATCGCGGGCGACCGCCTCGCCCGCTTCGGCGACCGCGTGACGCTCGTCCACACCGTCTACGACGGGATCGCCGAGGCCGTGGCATCGGCCGGCGTGCGCCGCGTCGACGGCATCCTGTTCGACCTCGGCGTCTCGTCGCTTCAGCTCGACGAGGCAGACCGCGGATTCGCCTACGCGCACGACGCGCCGCTCGACATGCGCATGGACCAGACCGCCGGCACGACGGCGGCCGACGTCATCGCGACCTACGGCGAAGGCGACCTGCGCCGCATCTTCGAGCGCTACGGCGAAGAGAAGCTCGCGGGCCGGTACGCGCGGGCCATCATCGCGGCGCGCGCCGACACGCCGATCCTGCGCTCGGGCCAGCTCGTCGACATCCTCGTCGCGGCGACCCCCGTCGCGGTGCAGCGCGAGGGGCGCGGGCACCCCGCCAAGCGCGTCTTCCAGGCGCTGCGCATCGAGGTCAACGCCGAGCTGTCGGTGCTCGATCGGGCCCTGCCCGCCGCGATGGGCCTTCTGCGCGTCGGCGGGCGCATCGTCGTCATGAGCTACCAGTCGCTCGAGGACCGCCTCGTCAAGCGGGCATTCGCGGATGCCTCGACGTCGACCTCGCCCGCGGGGCTCCCGGTCGAACTGCCCGAGCACGCGGCGCGGTTCCGCCTGCTCGTGAAGGGCGCGGAACTGGCATCCGACGAAGAGAGGGCACGCAACCCGCGGGCCACCCCCGTGCGTCTGCGTGCGGCCGAGCGCATTGCGGAGGCGGCATGAGCACCCCGGCATCCACGTCTCTGGACCTCCTCGAGGACCTTCCCGAACTTCCGCCGCGGACCGGCGACGACCGGCGCCTGCGCGCGCTCGAGCGCCCCGCGGCCCGCCGCAGGCCCCGTCTGCTGTACGGCATCGTCGCGGTGGCCGGTGCGGTACTGATCGGCGCCGCGCAGATGGGACTGTCGATCCTGACGACGCAGTCGTCGTACGAGTTGGCACAGCTGACCTCGCAGCAGCGCTCGCTCGACTACCAGAAGCGCATGCTGACCGACTCGATCGCGGGTCTGAGCTCGCCGCAGTACCTCGCCGCGAACGCTTCGGCGCTCGGCATGGTCACGGGCCAGACACCGACGTATCTGCGCTTGAGCGACAGCGCGATCATCGGCACGGCCGCGGGCTCGAACGGCGCGAGCGCCGTCAACGCCCTCAGCCAGGCCGCCGTCGCCAACGCACTCGTGGCCGGCGTGCCGCTGGCCAGCGACCCGTCGGCCAGCCTGGGCGCCGGTGCGAGTGTCGCCGACGAGGCGATCGCCGAGGCCGCCGCGAGTCCCGCGACACCCCCCGTGATCGCCGACGGTCTGCCCACGCCGGACACACACTGAAGACATGACGACCCACGCAACACGCAGTCCGCGCCGGCGCACCGTCGTCGCCCTCGCCGTCGTCCTGGCGATCCTCGCCGCATTCGTCGTGCGCCTCGTCGACATCCAGGTCGTCAACGCGAGTGACCACGTCGCCGACGCCGAGAAGCTCGCGACCGGCGCCGGTCAGACCCTCTACGGCGCGCGGGGCGAGATCGTCGACACGAACGGCACCGTGCTGGCCACCAGCACGATCCTCTACGACGTCAACATCACCCCGATGCTCGCGGTACTCGGCACCGACAAGAAGGACGCCGACGGCAAAGTCGTCAAGGACGCGAACGGCGACGCCGAGAAGGTGCCGTGGCCTGAGCTCGCCGCCCAGATCGGCGAAGTGACGGGACAGTCCGCCGACGACATCGAGAAGATCGTGGCCGACGCTCTCGCGATCGACGAGAAGTCGCAGTTCGCGACGATCAAGCGCTACGTCTCGACGGAGGAGTACCGTGCGCTCGTCGACCTGGGCCTCCCCTTCCTCTACTTCGACCAGCACCCCTCGCGGGTCTACCCCGACGGGGCCGTCGCGGGCAACATCCTCGGGTTCGTCGGCTCTGACGGCACACCGCTGGAGGGCATCGAATCGCTGCAGAACTCGTGCCTGCAGTCGGAGAACGGCTCGGTCAGCTACCAGCGCGGCGCCGACGGCGTCATCATCCCCGGCACCGAGACCGAGACGCCCGCCGTCGACGGCGGCACGCTGCAACTCACGATCGACAGCGACCTGCAGTGGTACATGCAGCAACTGATCTCCGAAGAGAGCACGCGGCTGAACGCCGAGTGGGGCGGCATCATCGTCGTCGAGGTCGCGACCGGCAAGATCCGCGCCGCGGCCGAGTCGGGCACCGTCGACCCCAACGATCCGGGCGCGACCGATGCGGCTGATCGCGGTTCGAAGCTGCTGCGCTTCTCGTTCGAGCCCGGCTCGACGTTCAAGCCCGTCACGATGGCGGCCGGCCTCGACACCGGGGCATTCACCGCCGACACGCGCGTGCAGGACCCCGATCGCATGGAGTTCGCCAACGGCGCCGTGATCAACGACGACGAGAAGCACGCGACCGAGACCCTCACCGCGACGGGTGCCCTCGTGCGCTCGTCGAACGTCGCGCTGTCGCAGTTCGGCGCGATGATGGACCCGCAGACGCGTCTGGACTACCTGCTGAAGTTCGGTGTCGGCAGCGGTACCGCGCTGAACTGGTCGGCCGAGCCGAAGGGCGAGTACCACGAGGTCTCCGACTGGGACAGCCAGACGTACTACACGACGACGTTCGGTCAGGCCTTCACTGTCACGGTTCCGCAGGTCGCGAGCGTCTACCAGACGATCGCCAACGGCGGCGTGAAGATGCCGCTGTCGCTCGTCGAATCGTGCACCGAGGCTGACGGCACCGTCATCACCCCCGACCTTCCCGAGCCCGAGCAGGTCATCAAGCCCGAGACGGCCAGCCAGCTCTCGCTCATGCTCGAGAACGTGTTCGCACAGGGCACGCTCGCCGCCGACGTCGCCATCCCGGGCTACCGGATGGCAGGCAAGACGGGAACGGCACAGATCAGCGACGGGGCCGGTGGTTACAAGGACGGTCTCTATTTCACGAGTCTCGTCGGGTACGCGCCCGCGGACGATCCGCAGTACGTTGTCATGACGGTGTTCGATGAGCCGAAGAACAATCGCATGTCGTCGGCGAACCGGATCTCGTTCAAGAAGGCCATGACGCAGGTCCTCACCCACTACCGCGTCATGCCGTCTGACTCCACGACCCCGCTGCTGCCCGTGAACTGACGCGTTCGCGCGCCGGAGGAACCACTCATGATCCGGATGACCCTCGCCGAACTGGCTGACGCCGTCTCGGGGCGCCTCGAGACCTTCGGGGACGACTCCGCCGCGACGACCGTCGCCGGCACCGTCGACACCGATTCCCGCCTGCTCGGCCCCGGTGACATCTTCGTTGCCAAGCCCGGCGAGACCACCGACGGGCACCTGTTCGTCGACGCCGTCGCCCAGGCGGGCGCAGCCCTCGCGATCGTCGAACGGACGGTCGAGGCGCCCATCACCCAGATCGTCGTGGCCGATGTCGTCGAGGCCCTCGCCGCGCTCGCGCAGACGGTCGTCGCGCGCGTGCGCGCCGGCGGCGAGCTGACGGTCGCGGGCATCACCGGCTCGAACGGCAAGACGACGACGAAGAACCTGCTCGCGCGCATCCTGCAGGACGAGGGCGAGACGGTCGCCCCGCGCGCCTCCTACAACAACGAGGTGGGCGCACCGCTGACGATGCTGCGCGTCACCGACGACACGCGCTACCTGGTCAGCGAGTTCGGCGCCGCCGGCCCCGGCCAGATCGCCCGCCTCGCGGGCCTCGTGACGCCGGACATCGGCATCGTGCTGATGGTCGGTCTCGCGCACGCCGGCGGCTTCGGCGGCGTCGAGGCGACCCTGCGGGCCAAGACCGAGCTCGTCGAGGCGATCCGCCCCGGCGGTGTCGCGGTTCTCAATGCCGACGACCCGCGCGTCGTGACGATGGCCGCCGTCGCTGCGGCTCGGGGAGTCAGCGTGCGCTGGTTCGGCCGCGGCGCGACGGCCGACGTACGCGCAGAAGACGTCGAAGTCACGGCATCCGGCGCAACGTGCGTCGTGGTCGCGGGTGACGAGCGGATGCCGCTGCGCTTGCGCGTGCTCGGCGAGCACCACGTCATGAACGCCCTCGCCGCGCTCACCGCCGCCCAGGCGATGGGTGTGCCGCTGGCCGACGGGATCGCGCGCCTGGAGACCGTCGAGATCGCCGAGCGGTGGCGCATGCAGCCGCTCGGATCCGACCGCGTGCGCATCATCAACGACGCGTACAATGCGAGCCCCGATTCGATGGCGGCGGCACTGCGCACGCTCGCCCAGATCGCCGAACCGGGCCAGCGCAAGGTCGCCGTCCTCGGTGCGATGAGCGAACTGGGGGATTACGCGGGCGACGAGCACGACCGCATCGGACTGCAGGCGGTGCGTCTGCGCATCGAGCGGATCGTCGTGGTCGGCCGCGACGCGCGGCGCCTGTACCTCGCAGCGATCGGCGAAGGGTCGTGGGATGGCGAAGCCGTCTTCTTCGAGACCGCCGACGAAGCGTACGACTACCTGCTGGGCGAACTGCGCGACGGTGATCGCGTGCTTGTGAAGTCGTCGAACTCGGCCGGACTCCGGCATCTGGGTGATCGTCTGGGAGAATCGTTCTCGTGAGGTCACTTCTAGCCGCCGCGACGATCTCGCTCGCCTTCACCCTGCTGCTGACGCCGCTGTTCATCCGGCTGTTCGAGAAGCTCGGGTGGGGGCAGGTCATCCGCACCCCCGAGAACGCGCACAACCCGAGCCATCAGGCCAAGCGCGGTACGCCCACGATGGGCGGCGTGATCTTCATCCTCGGCTCGATCGTGGGCTACCTCACAGGCACGTTGACCGGTGGTGCCCCACCGACGATCTCCGGCCTGCTGGTGATCTGGATGATGGTCGGCCTCGGGGTCGTCGGTTTCATCGACGACTACATGAAGGTGCGCCAGCAGCGCAGCCTGGGCCTGTCGGGCTGGCGCAAGATCGTCGGCCAGGTGATCGTGGCGGTGCCGTTCGGCATCCTCGCGCTGAACTTCCCCAACAGCGTCGGCGAGACGCCCGCTTCGCCGTACATCTCCTTCTTCCGCGACATCCCGATGCTCTCGTTCATGGCGCTGGGTGCCGTCATCGGCTGGATCGCCTACCTCGTGTGGGTGTCGTTCCTGTCGGTCGCCTGGTCGAACGCGACGAACCTGACCGATGGTCTCGACGGCCTCGCGACCGGGTCGGGCATCTTCACGATCTCGGCGTACAGCCTCATCACGTTCTGGCAGTTCCAGCAGCGCTGCACCTCGAATGCCCTCGTGACCGCCTACCAGTCCGGGTGCTACGACACGCGCGACCCGATGGATCTCACGATCATCGCGGCATCCTTCGTCGGCGCGCTCGTCGGGTTCCTCTGGTGGAACGCTCCCAAGGCGAAGATCTTCATGGGCGATGTCGGCTCGATGGCGATCGGCGGCGTCATCGTCGCGATGGCTGTGCTCTCGCGCACCGAGATCCTCTCGGTCATCGTCGCGGGCGTGTTCATCATCGGCCCGGGATCGGTGATCCTGCAGCGCTACTACTTCAAGGCGACCGGCGGCAAGCGCCTGTTCCTGATGAGCCCTTTCCACCATCACCTCGAGATGCGCGGCTGGCCCGAGATCACGATCGTCGTGCGCATGTGGATCATCGCCGGCATGCTCGCCGTGACCGGTGTCGGCATGTTCTACGTCGCCTGGCTGGCGGCGCTGTGACCGGGGCATCCGCACGCGACCTCGACGCGCTGCGCAGCTGGCACGCCGACTGGCGCGGGCTGCGGGTCGCCGTGCTGGGCCTGTCGGTGACCGGATTCTCGGTCGCCGATACCCTCGCCGAGCTCGGTGCCGACGTGCTCGTCGTGAGCGAGGGTGCAGACCCCGAGTACGCGCGGCTGCTGCCGGTCATCGGTGCGCGCCTGTGGACGGGCCCGCTCGCCTCAGTTCCGGAGGAGCTCGTCGAGTTCGCGCCGGAGGTCGTCGTCGCGTCGCCGGGCTTCGCCCCGCACCACCCGGTCATCGCGTGGACGCAGGCGAGCGGCATCGCCCTGTGGGGCGACATCGAGCTCGCGTGGCGCGTACGCGACAAAGTGCTGCGCGCCGACGGCACACCCGCCGAGTGGGTGCTCATCACGGGCACCAACGGCAAGACGACGACGACCCAACTGACGGCGGAGATGCTCGTCGCGGGCGGTCTGCGTGCCGTGCCCGTCGGCAACATCGGCACGCCGGTGCTCGACGCCGTCCGTGACCCGAGCGGGTTCGATGTCTTCGTCGTCGAGCTGTCCAGCCACCAGCTCTGGTACCTCTCGCTGCAGTCCGACCTCTCGCCGTACGCGAGCGTGTGCCTCAACCTCGCCGACGACCACCTCGAGTGGCACGGGTCGGCGCAGGCGTACCGCGACGCGAAGGCGGTCGTCTACGCGAACGCGCGCGTCGCGTGCATCTACAACAAGGCCGACGTCGCGACGCGCGAGATGGTCGAAGATGCCGATGTGATCGAGGGATGCCGCGCCATCGGATTCGACCTCGGGGTGCCGGGGCCGAGCGATCTCGGCGTCGTCGACGGCATCCTCGTTGACCGTGCCTTCCTTGCCGAGCGGCACACGAGCGCGCTCGAGCTGACGACGGTCACCGACCTCGCCGCGCGGGGACTCGCCGCGCCGCACATCGTCGCGAACATCCTGGCGGCATCCGCTCTCGCGCGTTCGCTCGATGTCGAGCCCGCCGCGATCGCGGCGGCCCTGGCCGAGTTCCGGCTCGACGCGCACCGCATCGAGGTCGTCGCGGTTGCGGCCGGCGTCACGTGGGTCGACGACTCGAAGGCGACCAACCCGCACGCGGCTGCGTCGTCGCTCGCGGCGTTCCCGGGCGCCGTATGGGTCGTCGGCGGGCTTCTGAAGGGCGTCGACATCGCGCCGCTGGTCGCCGCGCGCGGCGACGGCGTGAAGGCCGCGATCGTGATCGGCGCGGCGCGCGACGAGATCACGCAGGCGTTCGGGCGACACGCGCCCGCGATTCCCGTCTTCGAGGTCGACGACGCACAGACTGAAGACGTCATGGCGCAGGTCGTCGAACTGGCGGCAGGAATCGCCCGTGACGGAGACGTGGTCCTCCTCGCTCCGGCTGCGGCATCCTTCGATCAGTTCGCGTCCTACGCGGATCGGGGAAACCGGTTCGCGGCGGCCGTGAAGGACTGGATCGAGCGGGGCTAGCAGCGCCGAAACGGAAGGGGAGCCGGTGGCGACGACCACGACGGGGCGTACCCGACCGCAGGCGCTGCCTGGCCAACAGACGTCGGCCACGCCGCAGGCGTCGGGTGCACCGGAGGCGTCGCTCGAGTCTGCGCCGCGCGGTTTCGTAGCCCGCGTCTCGCTCGGCCGCGTGTTCGCGCCGGTGCCGAGCGAGTTCCTGCTGATCGCGTCGACCGCGCTGATCCTCACCGGCTTCGGCCTCATGATGGTGCTGTCCGCGACGATGGCGACCGCCGTCGCCGACGGAGCGAGCCCGTTCGAGGTCGTGCTCAAGCAGGCCGCCTTCGCCGTCATCGGCATCCCGCTGATGTTCCTCGCGAGCCGGCTGCCTGTCACCTTCTGGAAGCGGATCGCGTGGCCGGCTCTCATCGGTGCGACCCTGTTCCAGTTGCTCGTGTTCGTGCCGGGCCTCGGGTCGGCCAACGACGGCAACCGCAACTGGATCGTGATCGCCGGGTTCCAGGCGCAGCCGTCGGAGTTCCTCAAGCTCACCCTCGCCCTGTGGCTCGGCTACGTCCTGTACCGCAAACAGACGCTACTGGGACTGTGGCGGCACGTGTTCATCCCCGTCGTGCCGGTCGGTGCGCTCGTCATCGGAACCGTCATGGCCGGCCACGACCTGGGCACCGCGATGATCCTCATGCTGATCCTGCTCGGCTGCCTGTTCTTCTCGGGCGTCAAGCTGCGGCTGTTCCTGATTCCGCTGCTGCTCGTCGTCGCGGCGGCGGCCGTGTTCGCCGTGACGAGCCCCAACCGCATGGCGCGCATCATGAGCTTCCTCGACGTCGACAGCGTCTCGTGCTACGACACGAGCTGCTACCAGCCGTTGCACGGCATCTGGGGACTCGCCGGCGGCGGGATCTTCGGCCTCGGACTCGGCAACTCGCGCGAGAAGTACGGCTGGCTGCCCGCGCAGTCGAACGACTACATCTTCGCGATCCTCGGTGAAGAGCTGGGGCTCATCGGATGCCTCGTCGTCCTCGCCCTGTTCACGCTGTTCTCGGTGGGTGCATTCCACGTCATCCGCAAGACGCACGACCCGTTCATCCGCATCGTCGCGGGTGGCATCACGGTGTGGATCGTCGGACAGGCCCTCATCAACATCGCCGTCGTGCTGCGGCTCTCGCCCGTGCTCGGCGTGCCGCTGCCGTTCATGTCGCAGGGTGGCACCTCGCTGCTGTCGGTGCTGATCGCCTGCGGGGTGCTGCTCTCGTTCGCCCGCACGCTGCCGGCGGGTGGTGCTGCGGGTGGGGGCGGTTCGGGCGGGGCTCGCGCCGCGGCGCGGCCGACGCGCGTGCGCGCGGCGCGGTAGCGGATCGCGGGGCGCGCCCTCGCGGGCATCAGTCATTCTGCGTCGAGTTGGCAGTTGTGGTTGGCTCAACGCGGTTGAGTGCGCAATGACGGAGTTCAGGTCGGGGGCGAGCGTGGGCATCCGTGTGGCAGTTGTGGCTGCCTCAGTGCGGGTGAGTGCGCAACGACTGCCAGCTCGAGCCGGGTGGCTCGTGCGGACGACGCTCCAGTCGGCAGTTGTGGTGGGACGCCTCGGCGCACCCCCGCACACATGAGACCGGGCCACGGACGGGTATCGTCGTTCCGGTGACTGCAGAGCACCCGACGTATCTCCTGGCCGGCGGCGGCACCGCCGGGCACGTCAACCCGCTGCTGGCTGTGGCCGATGGATTGCGGGCGCGGGATGCCGAGGCATCCGTCCTCGTGCTCGGCACGAAGGAGGGACTCGAGGCGCGCCTCGTCCCCGAGCGCGGGTACGAGCTGCTCATCGTCGACAAGGTGCCCTTCCCGCGGCGCCCGAACGGCGCGGCCCTGCGCTTCCCGGCCGCGTGGCGCCGCGCGATCGCGCAGGTGCGCGCGCACATTCGCGCCCACGGGGTCGACGTCGTCGTCGGATTCGGCGGGTACGCCTCGGCGCCGGCATACGTGGCCGCGCGCCGCGAGGGCATCCCGTTCATCGTGCACGAGGCGAACGCGAAGCCCGGGCTCGCGAACGTCCTCGGCGCGGGTCGTGCGGCGGGCGTCGGCGTGGCGTTCGACGGCACGCGCCTGAAGGGATCGCGCGTCGTGGGCATGCCGCTGCGCCGCGAGATCGTCGAGCTCGACCGTGCGGCGCTGCGCGACGAGGCCGCCGCGTACTTCGGGCTGGATCCGGCCCGCCCCGTACTACTCGTCTTCGGCGGGTCGCTCGGCGCGCTGCGCCTCAACGAGGCGTTCGGCGAGGGGCACGGCGCCGCGTGGCGCGACGTGCTCGGCGCGGGCTGGCAGTTGCTGCACGTGACGGGGGAGCGGTCCGACCTCGCCGATCCCGGCGCCCCGGGCTACTCCGTGCGCCGCTACGTCGACCGCATGGACCTCGCCTTCGCCCTCGCCGACCTCATCGTCTCGCGCGCGGGCGCGGCGACCGTGAGCGAGATCAGCGCGCTGGGCATCCCCGCCGTGTACGTCCCTTACGCCGTCGGCAACGGCGAGCAGGCGCTCAACGCCGGGTCGGCCGTGCGCGCGGGCGCCGCGATCCTGATTCCGGATGCCGGGTTCACGGGCGACGTCGTGCGCGCCGAGGTGGTGCCCCTGCTCGCCGACGGCGCGCGCCGCGCCGCGATGGCTGTCGCCGCGGCATCCGTCGGCACGCGCAACGGCACCGAGAACGTCATCGCGATGCTCGACGAGGCACTCGCCCGCTGAGCCCCGCTGGGTGGTTGCCGCCGCGCCGCGGCCGCGCTCCGGTTTGGGGTCGCGTGTGGTCGGGTCGGGATGCCCGAGGCGACAGCACGCGACCCCAAACTTCGCACCACCCGACAGCACGCGACCCCGAACTTCGCACCACCCGACAGCGCGCGACCCCAAACTTGCGGCGTCACTCGGTGATGGATGCCCGCGGCGGAAGCCCCGCGAAGGCCTGCACGCGCCGGCGCGGGCGCAGCAGCGCGGTGATCGCAACGACCACGGCCACGAGCGGCATGACGAACGGGACAGCCTGCAGACCGCTCGACAGCACGAGCGTTGTCAGAGCGGCGCCGACCGCCAGGATCACGCGCACGTCGCCTCTCCAGCGGGACGCGAGGATCATCCAGACGGCGGCGCCGGCCACCGGCAACGCGCACAGCAGCAGTTGCCACACGGTCGCGTCGCCGTCGCCATCGGAGGTGAGATTGACGATCGCCACGCCGATCGCAGCGGAGGCCAGGAGCACGACGGGGCCCCAGCGATCAAGCGGGCGGTGGCGCGGTCGCACCAATCCGAGGCATCCGATCAGCGGAATCGTCGCCAGTGCGCCGGCCCCGATCCCCACGCGCATCGCCTGCGTGGCGTCCAGCTCAGCCCACTGCGACCCCGCGAGGGCGAAGACGATGGCCGCGATGCCGAGGACGAACGACACGCCGGCCAGCGCGACGATCCACCAGCGGTGGGGAAAGCGGCGAACGTCACTCGCCGCCGCGCGTCCCATCGGCTCGGCATCCGCCGGCTGAGTGACATCGCCCCGCGGGCGTGTGCCGGTGACGGCCAGCACGAGCATGGCGATGGCGGCGAGCGTGGCCGTCCCGGGGCTGGGCATCGTGGTCACGAGGATCGGCCACGCGACGACACCAGCAGCGATGCCCACGATGGGTTCCCAGCCGCGCAGTCGCGGCGCGAGGGCGGCGGTCACCAGGACAGCGCCGGTGGCCGCGCACGCGAGCGCCGATATTGCGGCGAACAGCATCCACGCGGCGCCGAACATCGATCGCGGCAGACCGGCATCGGCTTCGTCGAACGCGACGCTCCATGCTGCCGCGGCCAGCCCCAGCGGCACCGTCGCGAGCGCGGCGCAGACCAGTGCCCACAGCGCAGCGCTCGCTCGCAACCCGCGGACGCGCAGCGTCGCGATGGCGGACACGACGAGGAACGTCGGCGCGCTGAAGATGGCGGCCGGGCCGATGACACTCCGCAGCACGCTGTCGATCGGCGCGCCGATCACCGCGGGCACGAAGATGGTCGCCGCAATGCCGACGATCGACAGCACGACGGCGATGACGGCACTGCCGACGGCGACACGGCGATCGAGGCGGTGTGCGAGCCCGTTGATGCGAGCAGCGTGGGTCTCGGCGCGGGACGGTCGATCGCGCCCGTCCGCCTCGGCGACCTCACGCATCGTGCCGACGACGACGTCGCCGTTCGCGCGGCGCCAGGATGCCGGGTACCAGCGCAGCACCCGGCGGAAGCGCTCGTCGTCGGTCATGCCCACGATCCGGCCGTGCGCGTCAGGCGAGGGCTGGTCGCGGTTGCACGACCGAGCGCGGCGCGGGCCGCACGCGTGCGTGCCTCCAGGGCGGCGGTCTCGTGCTGCAGGCGCTCCAGCCCGGCATCCGTCACGACGAAATAGCGCCGCGCGCGCCCGTCGACGATCTCGTCGCCGTCGGCGCGCACCAGTCCCTGCTGTTCGAGGCGCTCGAGCCCCGCGTACAGCGTCGTCACGCGGGGCGCGCTGCCTGCGGCCGACTCGACATCGCGCAGGATCGCGTACCCGTGCTTGCGCCCGCCCGCGAGCGAAGTGAGGATCCAGAACGCCGTATCGCCGAAGGTCGTCATGGCCTGAAGATATTCCCATTGCAGAAATATTGCAACGAACGCCGTTCCCGGGTTTGGGGTCGCGTGTGGTCGGGTCAGGATGCCCGAGGCGACAGCACGCGACCCCAAACTGCAGACGACCCGACAGCACGCGACCCCAAACACGCCCGTGGGGCGGTTACCCACAGCGCGCCGCCACCCGGCTCCCAGGCGGCCCGACCTAGACTTGACGGGCCATGATTCGACCCGATCTCACGCTGCCCATCCCCGACGACATCACCGCCGCGCACTTCATCGGCATCGGCGGATCCGGCATGTCCGGGCTCGCGGGGATGTTCCTCGACCGCGGCATCCGCGTGTCGGGATCGGATCGCGCCGACAGCGCCGCACTGCAGGCGCTCGCCGCGCGCGGCGCCACCGTGCACGTCGGTCACGACGCCGCGAACCTGCCAGGCGACGTCGACACGGTCATCCACACCGGCGCGATCTGGCCCGAGAACCCCGAGTTCCTGCTCGCGAAGCAGCGCGGCCTGCACGTCATCCACCGCTCGCAGGCGCTGCACTGGCTCATCGGCGGACGCCGGCTCGTCAGCGTCGCGGGCGCCCACGGCAAGACGACGTCGACGGGCATGCTCGTCACCGCTCTGCGCACGCTGGATGCCGACCCGACGTTCGTCAGCGGGGGAGTCATCGCCGACCTCGGCATCTCGAGCGGCACCGGATCGGACGACCTGTTCGTCATCGAGGCCGACGAGTCCGACGGCACGTTCCTGCTGTACGACACGTCGATCGCGCTCATCACGAACGTCGATCCCGACCACCTCGACCACTGGGGAACGCGGGATGCCTTCTACGACGCCTTCGCCCGCTTCGGTAACGAGGCGCGCGAGGCCGTCGTCATCTCGGCCGACGACCCGGGCGCGCGGCGCGTCGCGGCATCCCTCACGCACCCCCGCATCGTGACGTTCGGTGAGGATGCCTCGTCCGACGTCCGCGTCACCGACATCGTCACCGAGGGCCCGGTCTCGTTCACGCTGCGGCACGGCGGGCAGAGCGTCACGGGACAGCTCGCCGTCCCGGGCGCACACAACGCCATCAACGCGGCGGGCGCCGTCGCGGTGCTCCTCACGCTCGGCCACGACCTCGAGCCCGCGCTGCGTGCGGTCGAGGGCTTCGGCGGCACCGTCCGCCGGTTCGAGCTGCACGGCGTCGAGCGCGGCGTCAGCGTCTTCGACGACTACGCGCACCACCCGACCGAGGTCGCCGCGGCGCTCGAAGCCGCGCGGACGGTCGTCGGAGACGGGCGCCTCATCGCGATCCAGCAGCCGCACACCTACTCGCGCACGCAGGAGATGTACCGCGAGTTCGCCGAGGTCCTCGAGCGCTACGCCGACCACACGGTCATGCTCGACGTCTACGGCGCCCGCGAAGACCCCGTGCCCGGCGTCACCGGCGAGCTCGTCAGCGGCGCCTTCGCCGACCCCGATCACGTGCACTACGTGCCGGACTGGCAGGAGGCCGCCGACTACACGGCCTCCATCGCCCGCGACGGCGACTACGTCATCACGCTCGGCTGCGGCAACGTCTACCTGATCATCCCGCAGGTGCTTCAGGCGCTCGCCGAGACCGAGGCGTAGCGGATGCGTCGGCCCGCGCCCCTGCCGGCGGAGTCCGCCGCGCCGCGCCCGGCCGCGCCCGCGGAGTCTGGCCGCCCGTCGACCCGCGACGAGCAACCCGCGGTGCGCGACCTCGCGCCGCCCGCGCCGCTCGTTCCGCCGTCCGCGCAGTCGGCCGCACGGCCCGAGCCGCTCGCGCCGCCCGCGACCCGGCCTGAGCCGGCCGCCCAGCCCGCGCCGCCGGCGTGGGCCCCGGCATCCGCCGGCCCCGATATCGCCACCGCCGCACCCAGCCTCGACGCGATCGAACAAGACCGCGACCCCGACCTCGACGCGATCGAGCAAGACCCCGACCTCGATGGTCTCGACGCTCTGCCCGAGCACGTCAGCGTGCGAGAGGTGTGGGCTGCGGCGCGCGCCCGGCGCAAGGCGCTGCGGGCCGAAGTCCGCCGCTTCACGGTGCGCCAGCGCCGCCGCCGGATGGTGTGGATCGGTGCCATCGGCGCACTCGTGCTGCTCGTGCTCGGCACCCTCGGCGCCGCGTACAGCCCGCTGTTCGCCGTCGAGCAGATCAGCGTGGTCGGCACCGAGAGCCTCGACGCGGCCACGGTCGAAGCGGCCCTTTCCGACCAGCTCGGCACGCCCCTGGCACGCGTGGACTCGTCCGCGGTCAAGGCTGCGCTCGTGCAGTTCCCGCTCGTCGAGTCGTACGCCCTCGAGGCCCGCCCACCGCACGAGCTCGTCGTGCGCATCGTCGAGCGCACGCCGATCGGCTCGATCGAGTCCGCCGCGGGATACACACTGGTGGATGCCGCGGGCGTCGCCCTCGCGACGACCCCGCAGCCCGACGCGGGGCATCCGGTCATCACGGCAACCGGGGGAGTGGGCTCGCCCGCCTTCACCGCCGTCGGCACGGTGTACCGCTCGCTGCCGGACGACATCCGCGCGCAGGTCACGGCGATGTCGGCGACGACCGCCAACGACGTGACGCTGACCCTCGGCGGCACCGGCACCGAGGTCGTCTGGGGCAACGCCGATGACTCTGCCTACAAGGCCGTCGTGCTGGCATCGGCCATGACGGCGCGGCCGCCCGACACGGTCTACAGCTACGACGTCTCGTCGCCGAACGCCGTCGTCATCCGCTGAGCCCACAACCCTCAACCAGCACTTGAGGCGGAGTCGGTCAGGCGCGCCGGATTTGTGCGCGACACGCCCATGTCCTGGCCGGGCGCGGCGTCGCCGCCGCTTACCTTCAATCCAAGGAATTGCATACTCGGCAATTCTTTAAACCTCAACTAGAGGTTCAAGGTTTAGCGGTTCGGGACAAGATGGAGGCCGGCATGAGCCAGAACCAGAACTACCTCGCGGTGATCAAGGTCGTGGGTGTAGGTGGCGGCGGCGTGAACGCCGTCAATCGGATGATCGAACTCGGGCTGCGGGGTGTCGAGTTCATCGCGGTGAACACCGACGCACAGGCGCTGCTCATGAGCGACGCCGACGTCAAGCTCGACGTCGGACGCGAGCTGACCCGTGGACTCGGCGCGGGCGCCGACCCCGAGGTCGGCCGCCGCGCCGCCGAAGACCACGCGGAGGAGATCGAAGAGGCCCTCGCCGGCGCCGACATGGTGTTCGTCACCGCCGGTGAAGGCGGCGGCACGGGCACCGGCGGTGCGCCCGTCGTCGCACGGATCGCGAAGTCGATCGGCGCGCTCACGATCGGTGTCGTCACCAAGCCCTTCTCGTTCGAGGGTCGCCGCCGCCAGAGCCAGGCCGAAGCCGGTGTCGCCAAGCTCAAGGAAGAGGTCGACACCCTCATCGTCGTGCCCAACGACCGTCTGCTCGAGATCAGCGACCGCGGCATCTCGATGATCGAGGCGTTCGCCACGGCCGATCAGGTGCTGCTCGCCGGTGTGCAGGGCATCACCGACCTCATCACGACGCCGGGCCTGATCAACCTCGACTTCGCCGACGTCAAGTCGGTCATGCAGGGCGCTGGTTCCGCCCTCATGGGCATCGGCTCCGCTCGCGGCGCCGACCGTGCCATCAAGGCTGCGGAGCTCGCCGTCGAGTCGCCCCTGCTCGAGGCATCCATCGAGGGCGCGCACGGCGTGCTGCTGTCGATCCAGGGTGGGTCGAACCTCGGCATCTTCGAGATCAATGATGCTGCGCAGCTGGTCAAGGAGGCCGCGCACCCCGAGGCCAACATCATCTTCGGTACGGTCATCGACGATACGCTCGGCGACGAGGTGCGCGTGACGGTCATCGCGGCCGGATTCGACGGCGGCGAGCCGCAGGCTCGCATCGAGCCGATCGCGGTGCAGCGTCCGGCGGCGACGCCCGTCGTGCCGTCGGTGCCCGCCGACGAAGCGGCCCGCGAGATCGCTGCGGATGCCGAAGAGCGCGAGTCCGTGTCGGTCGCGGTCTCCAGCGACTACGACTCCGTGTACGGAGCCGACGACCTGGACATCCCCGACTTCCTGAAGTGACCGACCTCGCTTCGCGGCTCGCCGAAGTGGACGCGCGCATCGCCGATGCCGCCCACTCGGCGGGTCGCGACCCGTCGGACCTGACCCGCATCGTGGTCACGAAGTTCCACCCCGCGCAGCTCGTTACCGACCTCGCGGCACTCGGGGTGCGCGACGTCGGCGAGAACCGGCAGCAGGAGCTGACCGCGAAGCGGGAGGCCCTTCGACAGGCTCAGGTGCCAGGGCTGGACGGCGTGCGCTGGCACTTCATCGGCCAACTGCAGACGAAGAAGGCGCGGGCGGTGCGCGCGGCATCCGACGTCGTGCACTCCGTCGATCGCGACCGCCTCGCCGACGCGCTGCACGCCGCCGACCCCGGGGGAGACCCACTGGACGTCTTCGTCCAGGTCAACCTGACCGAAGACCCCGCACGCGGCGGCGCGGCGCCAGACGAGGTCGAACGCCTCGCCGAGCACATCGCGCAGGCGTGCCCGTCGCTGCGGGTGCGCGGCGTCATGGCGGTCGCGCCCCTGACAGATGCCCCCGCCGCCGCCTTCGAGCGGCTGGCGAGATCTGCCGCCGCGGTGCGGCGCGTCGTACCGGATGCCACCTGGATGTCGGCCGGAATGTCCGGCGACTTCGCCGAGGCGATCGCCGCCGGCGCGACACACCTGCGGATCGGCACGGCAATAACGGGCCCGCGGCCCGAGCACGGTTAACCTCGACACAGACGAGCAAACGGAGGATGCGATGTCGAACCCGCTCAAGAAGACCATGGTGTACCTGGGCCTCGCCGATGAGGAAGAAACCTACGACGAGCCCGTCGCCGAGACCCCTGCCCGCCGCGAGCGCACGGCGGAGCGCACGATCGAGAAGGCCGCTCCTGTGACGCCACTGCACCGCCCCGCCGTCGTGCGTCAGCCGACCGCCGGCACCGTCAGCGAGATCCTCACCGTGCACCCCAAGCAGTACCGGGATGCCCAGCTGATCGCGGAGAACTTCCGTGACGGCATCCCCGTCATCATCAACCTGTCGCAGATGAGCGACGCCGACGCGCGACGTCTCATCGACTTCGCGAGCGGTCTGTCGCTGGGTCTCTACGGACGCATCGAGCGGGTCACCAGCAAGGTGTTCCTCCTCTCGCCCGAGAACGTCGCGATCTCGGGCGACGGCACCCTTGCGCCGGCTGACCCCGAGGCGGCAGCCTTCACGCAGTAGTCGTGGAGATCGTCCGCCTGACGGCATCCATCGTCAACACACTGCTGCTCATCTACCTGCTGGTGCTCCTCGCGCGCCTCGTGCTGGAGTACATTCCGCTGTTCAACCGTGAATGGCGTCCGCGCGGGTTCGGCCTGGTCTTCGCCGAGTCGGTCTTCACAGTCACGGATCCTCCGCTGCGACTGTTCCGACGGATGCTGCCGCCGTTGCGCATCGGGCCTGTCGCGATCGATCTCGGCTTCCCGCTGACGATGTTGGCGCTGTTCGTCCTTCTGGCCATCACGAGCGCCATCGCGCGCGTGTGACGCCCATCTCGCACCCCCCGGGGTGTGCAGACTATGCTGTCTCAATACGGTCCGCCGCCAGCGGGCCCCCCGAAATCGGCCCGCGTCGTGAGCCCCGAAAGAGGAAACACCATGGCTTTGACCCCCGAAGACGTCGTCACCAAGCAGTTCCAGCACGTGCGATTCAAGGAGGGCTTCGACCCGGACGAGGTCGATGACTTCCTCGACGAGATCGTCGTCGAGTGGCGCAAGACGATCGCCGAGAACGAGGAACTGAAGGCCCGCGTCGCCGAGCTCGAGGCCGGCGCCGCCGCCGCGCCTGTTGCCGCCGCAGCCCCCGTCGAGGCCGCCCCGGTCGTCGAGGCCGAGCCTGAGCCCGAGCCTGTCGTCGAAGAGGTGCCCGCGCCTGCGCCCGCACCGGTCGCCGCCCCCGCCGCCACCGGCGGTGCCGCTGCTTCGGCCGGCATCATCGAGCTGGCCCAGCGCCTGCACGACGAGCACGTCGCCGAGGGTGTCGCGCAGCGCGACAAGCTCGTGTCCGAGGCTCAGGCGCAGGCTGCGTCGATCCTCGCCGAGGCCGAGGCCAAGAGCCGCGACGAGATCGCGCGCCTCGACGCCGAGCGCTCGACCCTCGAGGGCCGCATCAGCGAACTGCGTCAGTTCGAGCGTGACTACCGCTCGCAGCTGCGCGGCTTCATCGAAGAGAAGCTCCGCGACCTCGACGTCGCCGGCGCCGCCCCCGTCTCGGCCTCCTGAGCGAGCCGGTGGAGGGCCGCACACGACTGCGTCCTGCGACGGCCAGCATCCTCATCGCGATTCTCGCGGTGCTGGTGCTGGCCGTCGACCAGTTCACGAAGCATCTCGCGCTGGAGAACCTGCCGTACCAGGAACCGGTGCGGGTATGGGGTGACTTCCTGCAGTTCTACTTGACGCGCAACCCTGGCGCGGCGTTCTCGTTCGGCGAGGGCGTCACGTGGGTGTTCACGATCATCCTCGCCGCCGCGGCGGTGTTCATCGTCGTCCTCGCGATCACGCGCGTGCGCTCGCGCCGCTGGGCGATCGTCCTGGGGCTGCTGCTGGGTGGCATCCTCGGCAACCTCACTGACCGTCTGATCCGTGACCCCGGCTTCCTCGTCGGGCACGTCGTCGACTTCATCAACACGCCGTGGATGTGGCTGGGCATGAACCCCGCCATCTACAACGTCGCCGACATGTTCATCGTCACGATGATGATCGGAGTTGCGCTGCTCGTCTTCATCGGCCTGCGGCTCGACGGCACGCGTGAGCGCGGCGGGGTCACCGCGGCAGCCGACGAGCCGACCGGAGATGCGGCGGGTGACACGCCCGAGCAGGATGCCTCGGGAGACGACACCACGCCCGCGCACGAAGACTGATGCCGTCTCGCACTCTTCCGATTCCCGACGGCCTGGACGGCGCCCGCGTGGACGCCGCCCTCGCCAAGATGCTCGGCTTCTCGCGGACCTTCGCCGCTGAGGTCGCCGAAGCGGGCGGCGTCCGCATGGACGGTCGCGCGCTCGGAAAGTCCGATCGGCTGCACGCGGGCGGCTGGCTCGAGGTCGAGTGGGAAGACCGGCGAGAGCCGGAGATCATCGCGATCGCCGTGCCGGAGCTCGGCATCGTCTACGACGACGAAGACATCGTGGTCGTCGACAAGCCGGCCGGCGTCGCCGCGCATCCGTCGGTCGGGTGGGAAGGCCCGACGGTCGTCGGCGCCCTGCTGGCGGCCGGCGTCCGCGTCGCGACCAGCGGCGCGGCAGAGCGCCAGGGCGTCGTGCACCGACTCGACGTCGGCACGAGCGGCCTCATGGTCGTCGCCAAGACCGAGCGTGCCTACACGGCGCTCAAGCGCGCGTTCAAGGAGCGCGAGGTCGAGAAGATCTACCACGCCGTCGTGCAGGGCCACCCCGACCCGCTCGCCGGGACGATCGACGCCCCGATCGGGCGGCATCCGTCGCATTCGTGGAAGTTCGCCGTCACCCCCGACGGCAAGGACTCGGTCACGCATTACGAGACGCTCGAGGCATTCCCCTCGGCATCCCTACTCGAGATCCACCTCGAGACGGGCCGCACGCACCAGATCCGTGTGCACATGGCCGCGCACCGGCACCCGTGCGTCGGCGATCCGCTGTACGGCGCCGACCCGACGCTGTCGGCGCGACTTGGCCTGACGCGGCAGTGGCTGCACGCGCGCGAGCTGTCGTTCGCACACCCCGTCACGACCGACTGGGTGACCTTCACGAGCACCTACCCGGTCGACCTGCAGCACGCCCTCGACGTGCTCGGCGGCTGACCCCCGCCGCGCGCGCCCGCACGAACTGCAAGGCCGCGCGCGCGACACGCCGGTGGCCGGGCGCCCGGCGCGGCGTGTCGGCCACAATCCCTTGCAGTTCGGTCGGCGCCGCGCGCGAAACCATGCTGGCGCCCCGCGCGAACGCATGCCGTGCGGCGTACGCGCGGATGCCTAGCCTGAGGGGATGAACCCCCTCGCCGCGCGGCCCTGGCTCTCGTCCTACGCGGACGGCGTGCCGGCTGACATCGAGCCGGTGACGCAGACTCTCGTCGACATGCTCGCCGAGGCGGTCGCGCGCTACCCCCAACGCCCCGCGCTGGAGTTCTTCGGCGCCGTCACGACCTATCGCGAGCTCGCCGACGAGGTGGGCCGCGTCGCCGGCGCCCTGCACCGGATGGGTGTGCGGGCGGGCGACCGGGTCGCCCTGATCATGCCGAACGCTCCGCAGCACGTCGTCGCGTTCTACGCCGCGCAGCGGCTCGGTGCGATCGTCGTCGAGCACAATCCGCGCTACACAGCACCCGAGCTGCGGCACCTGTTCGAGGTGCATCACGCGAAGGTCGCGATCGTGTGGGATGCCATGGCCGACACCATCGCGGAGTTCCCCTCCGACATCCGGCCCGACCGGATCGTCGCCGTGACGCTGCCGGATGCCATGCCACGGCGGATGCGCCTGCTGCTGCGTCTGCCCGTGCGGGCTGCGCGCGAGAAGCGTGCCGCGCTGACCTTGCGACCGCGGGCGAAGGGCGTGACCCCCTGGGCGACGCTCGTGAAGGCCCGGCGCGTCTCGGCATCCGTTCTCGCGCCCACCCTCGACGACATCGCCGTCTTGCAGTTCACGAGCGGCACCACCGGGCGGCCGAAGGCCGCGGTCCTGACGCACCGCAACCTGCGCTCGAACGCCGCTCAGTCGGCCGCGTGGGTGCCCGACCTGCAGCTCGGCAGCGAGGTGTTCTACGGCGTACTGCCGCTGTTCCATGCGTACGGACTCACCCTGTGCATGACGACCGCGATCTCGGTGGGCGCGCGGATCGTGCTGTTCCCGACCTTCGACGTGGGGATGACCCTCGACGCGATCCGCCGCACACCGCCGACCTTCTTGCCCGCCGTCCCGCCGATCTACGACGCGCTCGCACGCGCGACGGCGCGGGCGGGCATCGACCTCTCGAGCCTGCGCAACGCGATCTCGGGTGCCATGGCCCTGCCCGCCGCCACCGTCCTGCGGTGGGAAGAGGCGACCGGGGGCATCCTCGTCGAGGGCTACGGCATGACCGAGTCGTCGCCGATCAGCATCGGCAACCCGATGGGGCCGCGGCGACGCACCGGCACGGTCGGTGTGCCGTTCCCGAGCACCGAGATCCGCGTGGTTGACCCCGATGACCCCACCGTCGACCGCGCGCTCGGTGAACCCGGCGAACTGCTGGTGCGCGGTCCGCAGGTGTTCCAGGGGTACTGGAATCAGCCCGAAGAGACGGCACGCACGCTGCTGGCGGGCGGGTGGCTGCGCACGGGCGACATCGTCACGGCCGACGCCGACGGCTTCGTCACGGTGGTCGACCGCCTCAAAGAGCTCATCATCACGGGCGGCTTCAACATCAGCCCGAGCGAGGTCGAGGATGCCCTGCTGCTTGACCCCGACATCGTCGATGCCGCCGTCGTGGGCATCCCGCGCGCTGACGGGGGAGAGGCGGTCGCCGCCGCCGTCGTCATGCGTGAGGGAGCCGTCTTCGAGCCCGAGCGGATCCGCGAGACCGCGCGTGCGCACCTGGCCGCCTACAAAGTGCCGCGCTCGATCACGCGATTCGACGAGCTGCCGCGCTCGATGGTCGGTAAGGTTCTGCGTCGAGAGGTGCGCGACGAACTCGTGCGTCGCCGGCAGAAGGGCACGACATGACCGACTTTCCCGCGCTGCTGCGCAGGCGCCTCGCCGCCTCGAGCGGGCTGTATCGCGACTTCGCCGCACAGCTCACGCCCGAGCTTCTGGCGGCACGTCTGCCCGGAGTGCGCTCCGCGCCGGTGTGGAACCAGCTCTGGTGCGTCATCGCCGCCCGTGAGAGCTATGAGCGGTGGGCGCGCGCGGGCGCGTGGCAGGGCTTCGAGTGCACGCTGACCGAGACCGGTGACCCCGGTGCCGTCCACGCGGCGCTGGAGAGCTCAGGCGAAGCGATGGATGCCTGGGTCGCCGGGCTCGACGCCGAAGACGAGGCGAGCTGGGCGATCGCGCTGCACCTGCTTGAGCACGAGACGCAGCACCACGGTCAGCTCATCCGCTACCTGTACGGCGTGCCGATCACCCTGCCGCGCTCGTGGATCGAGGCATACGCGCTCGACGAGGTCTGAGCTCAGCGCCCACCCTGGAAGACGGCCGGGTCGTCTTCGGCGAGTGCCAGCGCGATCTTGCGGACGTGGAACTGGTCGACCTCGACGAGCTCGCCCAGACCATACCAGCCGACTTCGGTCAGCTCACCGTCGGCGGGGTGGGGATCGCCCGACACCCACTCGCACCGGAACACGAGGTCGAGATAGTCGGCCTGATCGCCGTTCGCGTACGTGATGCGGGGGATCTGCTGCACGAGCGCGAGGCGGGTGGCCTTCACGACGACGCCCGCCTCTTCGAGGCATTCGCGCACGGCGGCATCCGCCGGTTCCTCACCCGGATCGACGACGCCCGACACGCTCTGCCACGCGCCGGTGTCGGCGCGCTTGCCGAGCAGCACCTTCTCGTCCTTGAAGACGATCGCGGTGACGCCGACCAGCGGCAGGGGAGCCGTGCCGATCTTCTCGCGCAGAGACAGGATGAACTCGGGGGTGGCCATCCTCCCAGCGTAGAGCGCGCCAGAGGGCACGCGGGGGCTGACCTTCAAGTGGAGGGTGAGACGACGTTCCGCGACCCGCGCCGCGCGACCCGCAACGTCGGAGGCTCTTCGTAGACTCGATGGGTGGCATCCGACTCCTTCGTTCATCTGCACGTGCACAGTGAGTACTCGATGCTGGACGGTGCCGCCAAGATCGCGGCGATGACCCAGGCGGCCGCCGAGTACGACATGCCGGCGATCGCCGTCACCGACCACGGCAACACGTTCGCCGCGTTCGAGTTCTACAACGCGGCCCGTAACGCCGGGGTCAAGCCGATCATTGGCCTTGAGGCCTACGTCACACCGGGCACGCACCGCAGCGACAAGTCGCGCGTGCAGTGGGGGTCTCCCGACCAGAAGAGCGACGACGTCTCGGGTTCGGGCGCGTACACCCACATGACACTGTGGAGCCAGAGCACGCAGGGCATGCACAACCTGTTCCGGCTGAGCTCGCTGTCGAGCATGGAGGGCTACTACTTCAAGCCCCGCATGGACCGCGAGCTGCTGCAGACCTACGGCAAAGGACTGATCGCGACCACCGGATGCCCCTCGGGTGAGGTCCAGACGCGCCTGCGCCTGGGGCAGTACGACGCCGCGCGCGCGGCGGCCGCCGAGTTCCAGGACATCTTCGGCAAAGAGAACTACTTCGCCGAGATCATGGACCACGGCCTCTCCATCGAGCGCCGCGTCATGACCGACCTGCTGCGGCTCGCGAAAGACCTGGGCATCCCGCTCGTCGCCACCAACGACTCGCACTACACGCACCAGCACGAGGCCGATGCGCACGAAGCGCTCCTGTGCGTGCAGTCCGGGTCGACGCTCGACGACCCCAACCGGTTCAAGTTCGACGGCGACGGCTACTACATCAAGACCGCCGGCGAGATGCGGCAGATGTTCCGCGACCACCCCGAGGCGTGCGACAACACCCTGCTGATCGCCGAGCGGTGCGAGGTCGAGTTCAACACCTCGGCCAACTACATGCCGCGCTTCCCCGTGCCCGACGGCGAGACCGAAGACAGCTGGCTCATCAAAGAAGTCGAGAAGGGCCTCCACTACCGGTACCCCGGCGGCATCTCCGACAAGGTGCGCAAGCAGGCCGAGTACGAGACCGGCATCATCCTGCAGATGGGGTTCCCGGGCTACTTCCTCGTCGTCGCCGACTTCATCAACTGGGCCAAGGACAACGGCATCCGCGTCGGTCCCGGTCGTGGCTCGGGTGCAGGATCCATGGTCGCGTACGCGATGAAGATCACCGACCTCGACCCGCTCGAGCACGGCCTCATCTTCGAGCGCTTCCTCAACCCCGACCGCGTCTCGATGCCCGACTTCGACGTCGACTTCGACGACCGGCGCCGCGGCGAGGTGATCGAGTACGTCACCGAGAAGTACGGCTCCGAACGCGTCGCGCAGATCGTCACGTACGGCACGATCAAGTCGAAGCAGGCTCTGAAGGATGCCGGTCGCGTGCTCGGCTTCCCGTTCAGCATGGGCGAGAAGCTCACCAAGGCCATGCCGCCCGCCGTCATGGGCAAGGACATGGAGCTCGGCGGCATGTTCGACCCCGAGCACAAGCGCTACAAGGAAGCCAGTGAGTTCCGCGCGCTCATCGAGACCGACCCCGAGGCCAAGACCGTCTTCGACCGCGCGCTGGGCCTGGAGGGCCTCAAGCGCCAGTGGGGTGTGCACGCCGCCGGCGTCATCATGTCGAGCGAACCGCTGCTGGACATCATCCCGATCATGCGCCGCGAGCAGGACGGCCAGATCGTCACGCAGTTCGACTACCCGTCGTGCGAGTCGCTCGGCCTCATCAAGATGGACTTCCTGGGGCTGCGCAACCTCACGATCATCTCGGATGCCCTCGACAACATCCGCATGAACCGGGGTGAGGAGCTCGACCTCGAGCACCTCGCGCTCGACGACGCCGACGCGTACGACCTGCTGACCCGCGGCGACACGCTCGGCGTGTTCCAGCTCGACGGTGGCCCGATGCGGTCGCTGCTGCGCCTCATGAAGCCCGACAACTTCGAAGACGTCTCGGCCGTCATCGCGCTGTACCGACCCGGCCCGATGGGCGCGAACTCGCACACCAACTACGCGCTGCGCAAGAACGGCCTGCAGCCGGTCACCCCGATCCACCCCGAGCTCGAAGAGCCCCTGAAGGACATCCTCGACATCAGCTACGGCCTGATCATCTATCAAGAGCAGGTCATGGCGATCGCGCAGAAGGTCGCCGGGTTCTCGCTCGGTCAAGCAGACATCCTGCGCCGCGCGATGGGCAAGAAGAAGAAGTCCGAGCTCGACAAGCAGTACGAGGGCTTCCACGACGGCATGATCGAGCGCGGCTACGGTGAGGGCGCGATCAAGGCACTGTGGGACATCCTGCTGCCGTTCTCGGACTACGCCTTCAACAAGGCGCACTCCGCCGCCTACGGCCTCGTCTCGTACTGGACGGCCTACCTCAAGGCCCACTATCCGGCCGAGTACATGGCGGCGCTGCTGACGAGCGTCGGCGACTCGAAGGACAAGATGGCGGTGTACCTCAACGAGTGCCGCCGCATGGGCATCCAGGTGCTGCCGCCCGACGTCGGCCAGTCGATCCGCTACTTCGCCGCCGTCGGCGAAGACATCCGCTTCGGCCTGGGCGCCGTGCGGAACGTCGGCGCCAACGTCGTCGACGGCATCATCGCCGCCCGCGCCGACGGTCCGTACACGACCTTCCACGACTTCCTGACCAAGGTGCCCGCGCACGTCGCGAACAAGCGCACGATCGAGTCGCTCATCAAGGCCGGCGCGTTCGACTCGCTCGGGCCGACGCGGCGCGCGCTCATGGAGATCCACGAGGATGCCACCGAGCAGGCCGTCCTCGACAAGCGGCGCGAAGCCAACGGCGAGGTCGGCTTCGACTTCGACAGCCTGTGGGGCGACGACGAGCCGCAGCAGGTCACGAAGGTGCCCGAGCGACCGGAGTGGACCAAGAAGGACAAACTCGCCTTCGAGCGCGAGATGCTCGGCCTGTACGTGTCGGATCACCCGCTCGCGGGGCTCGAGATCCCGCTCGCGAAGCACGCGTCGACGTCGATCCACGACCTGCTCGCCGATGAAGACGTCTCCGACGGCGACATCGTGACCGTCGCGGGCCTGGTCACGAGCGTGCAGCACCGGGTCGCGAAGCAGAGCGGCAACCCGTACGGCATGATCACCGTCGAGGACTTCGACGGCGAGGTGACCGTCATGTTCATGGGCAAGACCTACACCGAGTTCTCCTCGATGCTGATGGCCGACTCGATCCTCGTCGTGCGCGGCCGGGTGTCGCGCCGTGACGACGGGCTCAACCTGCACGGGCAGTCGGCGTTCACTCCCGACCTCGGCAACCTCGAGGCATCCGGCCCGCTCATCCTGCTCATGCCCGAGCACCGCGCGACCGAGGTGACGGTGGGCGAACTGGCCCGCGTGTTCGAACGGCACCCCGGCGACACCGAGGTGACGCTGAAGCTGCACCGGGGGAGCACGGCGAAGGTGTTCGAGGTGCCCGCGCGCGTCGGCGTGTCGGTCGATCTGTACGGCGAGCTGAAGGGCCTGCTCGGCCCGCAGTGCCTGGGCTGAGCCGCTCGCGCGCGCAGACCGATGCCATGAGCGCGCAAAGACTGTGCGGGTAGGATCTCACCCGCCGAAACCCGTCGTGGAAGGATCGATCACGTGACCGACGAGCAGAACACCCCCCAGTCCGCCGCCGAACCCGTCGAGAACGCCGAGCCCGTCGAGGCTGTCGACGGCGTCGACGTGGTCGCTGACGCTGCCGGCGTCGACGCGGTCACTGCGGGCGACGCCGCCGAGAACGTCGACGAGCAGGCGGATGCCGAGGCATCCGACGACGCGGACGTGACCTTCGAGTCGGTGGCGGCCGCGTTTGCCGCCGCGACCGACGGACCCGACGGCGTCGACGAGAGCGCGCCGCCGCAGTACGGCGTCGGCCCGTTCTCGATCCGTGAGGTCGCGCTCGGCGGCATCTGGCTGGTCGCCTTCGTCGTGTCGTTCTTCCCTATCTACAGCATCGGCAACTCGGCGTCGGTGTGGGTCGCCGGCATCGACTGGGTGCTCACGATCGGTGCGCCGACCGTCGCGGTGTTCCTGCTGGGCCTGCGCCGCCTCTCGCCGCAGGGCATCCGCCGCGTCGGATCGCTGGGCATCGACCAGTTCGCCTCGGTGGCGTTCACCGTCTCGACGATCGTGTGGCTCGGCATCCTGTGGGCGTCGTTCGTCTCGCTCGCCGGGCAGCGACTGTTCTACGCGACGTGGGTCGTGTGGGTCGAGTTCATCTTCATGCTCGCGGGCGTTCTGCTGACCGTGTTCGCACCGCTGTTCCCGACGATCGGTGAGGACTTCCGTCACCGCACCGAGGTGCCCGCGCACCGCTTCGCCAGCCCCGCCCGCCCGATCGTGGCGCGGCCGCAGGTCGAGCGCGTGGCCCCTGTGGCATCCGCCGCCTCGCCGTACGCGGCGACCGAGACGACGGTTCTGGCCACCGACGTCGCCGAGGCGCCCGTCGAGGGTGAGGCTGTCGTCGAGGCGCCGGCTGCCTCGCAGGCGTTCTGGGCGCTCGCGCCGGTCGAGCGCGATGTCGTCGACGAGTCGGGTGTGCCGATCTTCACGGTCGGCCCGACCGCGTGGGCGCTCGTGATCGAAGACCGCGGCGACAGCTTCGTCGTCCGCCACGAAGACGGCCGCATCGGCTACCTCACCGACGTCTCCGGCGTGACCCGCGGCTGACGCCTCGCGCCACCGTCCGGTTGGCAGTTGTGGCTGCCTCGCGTGCGGTGAGTCCGCCACGACTGCCAGGTGGAGTGCGCGCGGGCCGGTAGCCTGGAGGGATGCTCCGTACGATCGACCTGCGCGGCCGCTCCCTCACGCCCGATGAGCTGCTCGCCGCCGTCCCGCGGGCCACCGCTGCCCGCGATGAGGCCCTGCAGACGGCCGCCCGCATCGTCCACGACGTCGCCGACCGCGGCGAGGTGGCGCTGCGCGAGCAGGCCGCTCGCTTCGACGGCGTCGAGGGCCACGCCGTGCGCGTGCCGCAGCAGCACCTCGACGAGGCGCTCGCGCAGCTCGACCAGGGCGTCCGCGCTGCACTCGAAGAGGCGATCCGCCGCGTACGCGAGGCATCCGCCGCGCAGGTACCCGCGCCGACCGTGACGACCCTCGCGCCGGGCGCGCGTGTCGAGCAGCATTGGCAGCCCGTGCAGCGCGTCGGCGTGTACGTGCCCGGCGGCAAAGCCGTCTACCCCTCGAGCGTCGTCATGAACGTCGTCCCGGCGCAGGTCGCCGGCGTCGCCGAAGTCGCGCTCGCGTCGCCGCCGCAGGCCGCGTTCGACGGACGCGTGCACCCGACGATCCTCGCCGCCGCGCAGCTGCTGGGCGTCACCGAGGTCTATGCGATGGGCGGCGCCGGTGCGATCGGCGCCTACGCCTACGGGGTGCCCGCGCTCGGACTGCGTCGCGTCGACGTCATCTCCGGCCCCGGCAACAACTTCGTCGCGCTCGCCAAGCGCGTCGTCGCGGGCGTCGTCGGCACCGATTCGGAGGCCGGCGCCACCGAGATCCTCATCGTCGCCGACGATTCCGCCGACGCCGACTGGGTCGCCGCCGATCTTGTCAGCCAGGCCGAGCACGACGAACAGGCCGCCGCCGTGCTGGTCACTGACTCCGCAGCCCTGGCGGATGCCGTCGTGCCGCGCATCGCCGAGCGCGCCGCGCGCACCCTGCACGCCGACCGCATCGCGCAGGCTCTCGCCGGCCCCCAGTCGACGATCGTCCTGGTCGACGACCTCGCGGCGGCGACGGCGTTCAGCAACGCGTACGCGCCCGAGCACCTCGAGCTGCACCTCGCCGACCCGCGCCCCGCCGACTTCGTCAACGCGGGAGCCGTTTTCGTCGGCGGGCACTCGCCCGTGAGCCTCGGCGACTACCTCGCCGGCAGCAACCACGTGCTGCCCACGGGCGGTCAGGCCCGGTACGCGTCGGGCCTGTCCGCATCCACGTTCCTGCGCCCGCAGCAGGTGATCGTCTACGACCGCACCGCGCTCGAGGGCGTCCGCCACGCGATCGTGGCACTGGCGGATGCCGAGGCGCTGCCCGCACACGGCGAGGCCGTCACGGCCCGCTTCGAGTCATAACCGACGACGCTACGCTGGAGAAGCCATGCACTGCCCCTTCTGCCGCCATGCCGACTCGCGGGTCATCGATTCGCGCACGAGCGACGACGGACTGAGCATCCGCCGACGCCGCCAGTGCCCCGAGTGCGGCGGTCGCTTCACGACGATCGAGACGGCGAGCCTCAACGTCATCAAGCGCTCCGGCGTCATCGAGCCGTTCAGCCGCGAGAAGGTCATGTCGGGTGTGCGCAAGGCCTGCCAGGGGCGGCCCGTCACCGAGGCCGACCTCGCCGTGCTCGCACAGGCCGTCGAAGAGGCCGTGCGCCAGACCGGGTCGTCGCAGATCGACACGAACGAGATCGGACTGACGATCCTCGGGCCACTCCGCGAACTCGACGAGGTCGCCTACCTGCGCTTCGCCAGCGTCTACCAGGCGTTCGACTCCCTCGAAGACTTCGAGGCATCCATCGCCCAGTTGCGTGCCGACCACGCCCACGCGCCCGCCGCGGCAGACCAGTAAGCGGGCCGTCGTGTATCCCTTCATCTTCCGCACGGTCTTCTCGCACATGGATGCCGAGAACGCTCACCACCTCGTCGTCCCGATCATCCGCATGCTCGGCGTGTGGCCGTTCGCGCCCATCGCGCGGGCGCTCACGAAGCCCGACCCGCGCCTGCAGACGCGCGCGCTGGGGCTCACGTTCGACTCGCCGTTCGGCGTCGCCGCGGGCTTCGACAAGAACGCCGTCATGACCGAGGGTCTGCACGCGCTCGGTTTCGGGCACGTCGAGATCGGCACCGTCACCGCGATCGCGCAGGAGGGCAATCCGCGTCCGCGGCTGTACCGACTCATCGAAGACCGCGGCCTCATCAACCGGATGGGCTTCAACAACAAGGGCGCCGCCGCCGCGGCGCGCAGACTGGCGAAGTCACGTCGGCACCCGCGCCGCGCGATCCTCGGCGCCAACATCGGCAAGAGTCGCGTCGTCGACGTCGATTCCGCCGCAGCCGACTACGTCACCAGCACGATGCAGATCGCACCGGTCGCCGACTATCTCGTCGTCAACGTCTCGTCACCGAACACGCCGGGCCTGCGCGGACTGCAGGCCGTCGAGACGCTCCGTCCGCTGCTGGAGTCGGTGCGGGACGCCGCGGGCACGACCCCGCTGCTCGTGAAGATCGCCCCCGACCTGCCGGACGACGAGATCCAGGCGATCGCGCGGCTGGTCGTCGACGTCGGCCTCGCCGGGATCGTCGCGACCAACACGACGATCGCGCGCGAGCCGCTCAGCACGGATGCCGAGAAGGTCGCCGCGATGGGCGCGGGAGGACTTTCCGGCGCTCCGCTGCGGCAGCGCTCGCTCGAGGTGCTGCGCACCGTGCGCGCGGCCGTTCCGGAGGATTTCTGCGTGATCTCGGCCGGGGGAGTGGAGACCGCCGCAGACGTGCGCGAGCGCCTCGCCGCCGGTGCGAACCTCGTGCAGGGCTACACCGCGTTCATCTACCGCGGCCCGTTCTGGGCCCGCCAGATCAACCGCGGGCTCGCGCAGGCGCTTTGAGCCGCGGAGCGGGCGGATGCCCGCGGCTCAGGCGGGGTGCTGACCGCGCTTGACCTGCGGCTTGGGCAGGCGCATGAAGCGCATCTGCACCGTCCGCATCGCGGCGTACCAGCCGAGACCCTTCTCGGTGCGGTCGCCCCACTTGCCGCGCGCGGCCTTCTTCACGCGGCTGCTCGTCATGATCATGTCGGCGACGACGAAGAGGATGAACACCCACAGCCCGACGAACGAGTAGTAGACGATCGCCTGGTTCTGGATGAGGCTCACGAGGATCACGATGAGCATGAGCGGCATGAGCAGCTCGCCCGCGTGCCACCCGGCATCCACGTAGTCACGCACGAACTTGCGCTGCGGGCCCTTGTCGCGGGCCGGCAGGTACTTGTCGTCGCCGTTGGCCATGCCCACGCGGGCCTTCTCACGCTGCGCGGCCATGTCGGCCTTCGCGCGGGCGCGGGCCTCCTTCGTGTCGGGCACGAGGGGGCGCTTGCGCGCGGCTTCCTGCTCCGCCCGCGAGGGCGTCGGCCGGTTCTTGCCCGGCCCGCTGGGGGCGTCGGGTTCGGTCTCGGGGGAAGCGGGGGTGTTGGCCACGGGGTCGGGTCCTCAAAAGCATCGGGTCGGCTGCGGCGCGAGAGCCGCACTCTAAGATTACCCGCATGACCGTCGAGCCGTCCCGCCCCGAGTCCGTTCGCGAAGCCGCACTGGCCGCGGTTCCTGCCGCCCTCGCCGATCTCGGCACCCTCGTGCGCATCCCGTCGATCGCCTTCCCCGGGTTCGACCGGGCCGAAGTCGCCCGCAGCGCCGCCGCCGTGCAGGGCCTGCTGGAAGACCTCGGGATCTTCGACAGCGTTGAGGTCAAGACGGCCGTGATCCCCGAGACGGGAGCCGAGGGGATGCCTGCCGTGCTGGCATCCCGCGCCGCCCGCAACGGCCGCCCGACGATCCTGCTGTACGCGCACCACGACGTGCAGCCTGTGGGCGACGAGTCGCTCTGGGAGTCGGCTCCCTTCGAGCCGACCGTGCGCGACGGTCGTCTCTATGGCCGCGGCGCCGCCGATGACAAGGCCGGCGTGATGGCGCACGTCGGGGCGCTGCGCGCACTCGTCGAGGTGCTCGGCACCGACTTCGACCTCGGCGTGAACCTGTTCATCGAGGGCGAGGAGGAAGCGGGGTCGGCCTCGTTCGCCGCGTTCCTGAGCGAGAACGCCGACGCGCTGCGGGCTGACGTGATCGTCGTCGCCGACTCCGGAAACTGGGATGCCACGACGCCGGCCCTGACAGTGTCGCTGCGCGGCAACGTCCGCTTCACCCTCACGGTGAAGACCCTCGAGCACGCGTCGCACTCCGGAATGTTCGGGGGAGCGGTGCCCGATGCCATGCTCGCGACAGTCAAGCTGCTCTCGACACTGTGGGATGACGACGGCGCCGTCGCTGTCGCGGGCCTCACCGAGCGCGACGCGGAGACGCCCGACTACAGCGAGGCCACGTTGCGCGACGAGGCGGGGCTTCCGGCCGACGTGCAGCCGATCGGCCGCGGCACGATCCTCAGCCGCATCTGGAACAAGCCGACCGTCACCGTGACGGGCATCGACTTCCCGTCCGTCAAGAACGCCTCCAACACGCTGACCCCCGAGCTGTCGCTCGTGATCAGCGCGCGCGTGGCGCCGGGGCAGGATGCCCGTGAGGCCTACGCCGCGATCGAGGCCCACCTGCGTGCGCACGCCCCCTTCGGTGCGGAGCTCACGTTCAGCGACGTCGACTGCGGCAACCCGTTCCTGGTCGACACGAGCGGCGCCGCGGTCGCACAGGCCCGTGCCGCGCTGGAGACCGGCTACGGCGTCGCGCCGGTGGACATCGGCGTCGGAGGATCGATCCCGTTCGTGGCCGACCTCGTGCGGGAGTTCCCCGGGGCGCAGATCCTCGTGACGGGGGTCGAAGACCCGCACGCCCGCGCGCACAGCCCCAACGAGTCGCTGCACCTCGACACCTTCCGGCATGCGCTGGTGTCGGAGGCGCTGCTGCTGGAAAGCCTCGACGCGTCGAGGCTTTAAGGCTCCCGTCGGCGTAGAATCGTGGCATCCAGCCGGATGACACCGGCCCGACCAACCGGGGAGTGCGCCATGACCGACACCGCCATCACCACTGCGACCACCGACGCCAAGGCGCACGGAGTCGGACTGACCGATGCGGCTGCCGCCAAGGTCAAGAACCTGCTCGAGCAGGAGGGTCGCGACGACCTGCGTCTGCGTGTCGCGGTGCAGCCCGGCGGCTGCTCGGGCCTGATCTACCAGCTCTACTTCGACGAGCGCTTCCTCGACGGCGACCAGGCGGTCGACTTCGACGGTGTCGAGGTCATCGTCGACGACATGTCGGTGCCGTACCTCGACGGCGCGACCATCGACTTCAAGGACACGATCTCGGAGCAGGGCTTCACGATCGACAACCCCAACGCAGCGGGCAGCTGCGCGTGCGGCGACAGCTTCCACTGATCGGGCAGAACCCGCGATCAGCGCGGCGAAATCCCTCCGATAGTGGCAGACATCCTGGGTGGATGGCCTGAATCGGGTGGGAGGTTGCCCTAGACTGAACGGTGTTCGACCTTCATGACCCCGAAAGGTGCACCGTGCGCGTCTCACGCCGTCTCCGCTGGGCCGTCATCCCGATGGGGATCGCCACGGCGATCATCCTCGCCGGCTGCACGACCAGCCAGCTGAACGGATTCCTTCCGGGATTCACCGATGACGGAACCCAGGCCACGAACCACACCGAGCGAGTGTCCGGTCTGTGGGTCAACTCCTGGATCACGCTGCTGGTCGTGGGTGTCATCACGTGGGCGCTCATGGGCTGGGCGGCGATCGCCTACCGCCGTCGTCGCGGACAGTCGGGCCTGCCGGTGCAGCTGCGCTACAACATGCCGGTCGAGATCTTCTACACGATCGTCCCGCTGATCCTCGTGCTCGGGTTCTTCTCGTTCACGGCGCGCGACCAGGCGGTGCTGGAGACGCAGTACGACGACCCCGATGTCTGCGTCACCGCGATCGGCAAGCAGTGGGCATGGGACTTCCAGTACAACGACGACACCGCGAACTGTGAGGCCGGCGACGACGCGGTCTGGACGATGGGTGTCCAGGCGCAGACGGATGCCGAGGGCAACATCAGCAACGAGCTGCCGACGCTGTATCTGCCCGTGGGCGAGACGGTCAAGCTCAAGCTCACCTCGCGCGACGTCATCCACTCGTTCTGGATCATCGACTTCCTGTACAAGAAGGACATGTACATCGGGAAGGACAACTACTGGTCGTTCACGCCGACCCGCGTGGGCGAGTACGACGGCAAGTGCGCCGAGCTGTGTGGCCAGTACCACTCGATGATGCTGTTCAAGGTCAAGGTCGTCGAGCCGGCCGAGTACGACGCGTACCTCGCGACGCTGCGCGAGGCCGGCCAGACCGGTGACATCAACGACGCCTACGACCGCCTGCAGAACCTGCCGGGCACGGGCGTATCCTCGACCGAGGGAGAGAACTGATGGCGACGACGCTTCCTCTGCAGGGCGAAGGCCCGCGCCGCTCGACGACTCTGCCGCCGCGTCAGGCTGCTCTGATGAGCTCCTCGCGCGTCGAGCAGAAGGGCAACATCATCGTCAAGTGGATCACCTCCACTGACCACAAGACGATCGGGTACATGTACCTCATCGCCTCGGTGCTGTTCTTCCTGCTCGGCGGTGTGATGGCCCTCATCATCCGCGCGGAGCTGTTCGAGCCCGGAATGCAGATCCTTCCCACGAAGGACCAGTACAACCAGCTGTTCACGATGCACGGCACGATCATGCTGCTGATGTTCGCGACGCCGCTGTTCGCCGGCTTCGCCAACGCGATCCTGCCCCTGCAGATCGGTGCCCCCGACGTCGCCTTCCCGCGCCTGAACGCGTTCGCCTTCTGGCTGTTCCTGTTCGGCTCGATCATCGCCGTCGCCGGCTTCCTCACGCCGCAGGGTGCCGCCGCGTTCGGCTGGTTCGCGTATCAGCCGCTCGCCGGCGCGAGCTTCTCGCCGGGGGCCGGTGGCAACCTGTGGATGCTCGGCCTCGGTATGAGCGGTTTCGGAACGATCCTCGGTGCCGTCAACTTCATCACGACGATCATCACGATGCGCGCCCCGGGCATGACGATGTGGCGCATGCCGATCTTCACCTGGAACACGCTCGTCACGAGCATCCTGATCCTGATGGCGTTCCCCGTGCTGGCCGCCGCGATCCTTGCCGCCGGCGCCGACCGTGTGCTGGGCGCGCACATCTACGACCCGGCCAACGGCGGTGTGCTGCTGTGGCAGCACCTGTTCTGGTTCTTCGGTCACCCCGAGGTGTACATCATCGCGCTGCCGTTCTTCGGCATCGTCTCCGAGATCCTGCCGGTGTTCAGCCGCAAGCCGATCTTCGGTTACAAGACGCTCGTCTACGCGACGATCGCGATCGCCGCCCTGTCGGTCTCGGTGTGGGCGCACCACATGTACGTCACCGGTGCCGTGCTGCTGCCGTTCTTCTCCCTCATGACGATGCTCATCGCCGTGCCGACAGGTGTGAAGATCTTCAACTGGATCGGCACGATGTGGCGAGGGTCGGTCACGTTCGAGACGCCCATGGTGTTCACGCTCGGCTTCCTCGTGTCGTTCGTCTTCGGCGGTCTGACCGGCGTCATCCTGGCATCCCCACCGCTGACGTTCCACACGTCCGACACCTACTTCGTCGTCGCGCACTTCCACTACGTCGTGTTCGGCACGGTCGTGTTCGCCATGTTCGCCGGCTTCTACTTCTGGTGGCCGAAGTGGACCGGACGGATGCTCAACGAGCGCCTCGGCATGGTGCACTTCTGGATGCTGTTCATCGGCTTCCACATGACGTTCCTCATCCAGCACTGGCTGGGCGTCGAGGGCATGGTCCGCCGCTACCCCGACTACTCGGCCGCCGACGGCTTCACCTGGCAGAACCAGGTCTCCACGGTCGGCGCGATGCTGCTCGGCGCCTCGATGATCCCGTTCCTCTTCAATGTCTGGATCACGGCCCGCAAGGCGCCGCGCGTCACGGTCAACGACCCGTGGGGCTACGGCGGCTCGCTCGAGTGGGCGACCAGCTGCCCGCCGCCGCGTCACAACTTCACGTCGATCCCGCGCATCCGCAGTGAGCGCCCCGCGTTCGACCTGAACCACCCCGAGGCGGCCCCCGTCGGGCACGCCGCGGATACCGCCACGGTCGCTGGAGGGGTCAAGTAAGTGAAGACCAACGTCAATCTCTGGTGGATCCTCGCCGCGTTCTTCCTGATCACCTCGGCGCTGTACACGGGCTGGAACATCATCGAGCACTCGAGCCTCGAGTGGTACCACGCCATCGAGTGGGTCGGCACGATCGCCCTGCTGTTCACCGTGTTCATGTCGATCATGATCGCGTTCTACGTCGACCGCGTGCACCGCGCGCAGGGCGGAGAGCTGCCGGAAGACACCCTCACGGCCGACATCGATGACGGTGACCCCGAGGTCGGTGAGTTCAGCCCGTGGTCGTGGTGGCCGCTGCTGCTCGCGTTTTCGGCTGCCGTCTTCATGATCGGGCTTGCCGTGGGCACGTTCCTGATCCCGATCGGAGCCGGCCTGTTCCTCGTCGCGATCGTCGGCTGGGTCTACGAGTACTACCGCGGGTACTTCGCGCGCTGACGCGTCTTTCCTCTATGGCCTTCTCTTTGCGGGCCGGTGTCTCCAGTGACGTCGGCGGGTACCGCGACGTGAACCAGGATGCCGCCTTCACGGCGCCCTGGGGCGTCGGCGTGGCCGACGGCGTGGGAGGCGGCCCTGCGGGCGACCTCGCGTCGGCAGCGCTCGTCCACCGGCTCGTGGCGGGCGGCTCACGCGTGCCCGACGCAGCGGCGCTCGCAGGACGCATCCATGAGGCCAACTGGGATCTCGGTGCCCACGTGCGCCGCGATCCGTCGCTGGCCGGCATGGCGACGACGTTCACGTCGATCTGGTTCACCGACAGCGGTAGCCTGCTCGTCGCGCACACGGGCGATTCACGCGCCTATCTGCTGCGGGAAGAGCAGCTGGTACGGCAGACCCGCGACGATTCGTTCGTGCAGGTGCTCGTCGACCAGGGCATCGTGCGCGAAGAGGATGCCATGACGCATCCCCGCCGCAACCTCATCACGGCGTCGCTGCGCGGCGAGGCATCCGACCTGGTGCGCGTCACCGAACGCGTGCCCGTGCCCGGTGACCGCTGGATGCTGTGCAGTGACGGCGTGAGCGACTACCTGCCCGACGACGCGATCGGCGAGGTGCTGCGCAGCCACACCGACGTGACGGATGCCGCGCAGGCGCTCGTCGCACTCTCGCTGCAAGCCGGCTCACGCGACAACGTCACGGCGATCGTCGCCGACCTCGTCACGGGCCCGGTGCGGGCCGAGCGGCCGCGGTTCGCGGGTGCTGCCGCCGCGCGGTTTGCCGAGGACATCGAGCTCGCAGGCTGAGACACGCCGGTGGGCGATCGCGCTGGGAGGCGTCAGCGAGCGATCGCGCTGACAGCGGCCCCTCAGGCGGTCGGTGGTGTCCAACCCCGCACGTGCATGACGAGCGGGTCGAACTGGCGGGGGAGCGGGCCTGACGCCGCCTCAACGGGCTGGCCTTCGCGTGCCCAGTACTCGAAGCCGCCGATCATCTCGCGCACCTCGAAGCCGAGCTTCGCGAACTCGAGGGCGCCCTTCGCGCCGGCGTTGCACCCGGGGCTCCAGCAGTAGACGACGACGGGGACGGCCGGGTCGAGTTCGACGGGCGCGCGCTGCGCGATCTCGCTGTAGGGCATGTGGATGGCGCCGGCGGCGTGACCCTGGTTCCAGGCATCCACACTGCGCACATCGACGAGGGTGAGCGCCTCACCCGCGCGCTGCGCGACGTACACGTCGGAGGGGTCGGTCTCGTGCAGCAGCTTGGCAGAGAAGTAGGCGAGGGGGTTGTACGCGGCGTCCGTCATGCCACCGACACTAGGGCACAACGACAGCGGCGGGGCCTGACCTGTCGGTCAGACCCCGCCGCTTTTCAGCCAAGCTGAGGACTCAGTGGTCCTTGCCCTCTTCGATCTCGTGAGCCTCTTCGGCCTCGTCGTGGGCGAGCGCGTGGTGAGCGTGCGCCTCAGCGGCCTCGATCTCGGACTGGGTGACGGGCGTGAGCCGGTCTTCGAAGAACCAGCGCGACAGCGACGCGCGCAGGTTCTCGTGCCACGGGATGCGGCCCTGATCGTTCGGGCGGACCACGAGGGGAGCGCTCGTCTCGAAGTCGACGAGCTTGATCCGCTCGTAGGCGTCGACGGGCTGGTGCACCTCGATGTACTCACCACCGGGCAGACGCACGATGCGGCCCGACTCGTAGCCGTGCAGGGCGATCTCGCGGTCCTTCTTCTGCAGCGCGATCGCGATGCGCTTGGTGACGAAGTACCCGAGGATGGGGCCGATGATCAGCAGCGCCTGCAGCGCGTGGATGACACCCTCCATCGTGAGGTGGAAGTGCGTCGCGATGATGTCCGACGAGGCGGCAGCCCACAGCACGGCGTAGAACACGACGCCGGCGACACCGATCGCGGTGCGGGTCGGCGCGTGACGCGGCCGCTGCGCGATGTGGTGCTCGCGCTTGTCGCCGGTGATCCAGGCCTCGATGAAGGGGTACACGGCCACGAGGACGATGAACAGGCCCAGCACGACGAGCGGGATGAGGATGTTGAACGACCAAGTGCGGTCCCACAGCACGAACTCGAGGTGCGGCGGCACGAGGCGCAGGGCGCCGTCGGCGAAGCCGATGTACCAGTCAGGCTGCGTACCGGCCGACACCGGGGAGGGGTCGTACGGGCCGTAGTTCCAGATCGGGTTGATCGTGAACAGCGACGCGATCAGCACGATCACACCGAAGGTGATGAAGAAGAAGCCGCCCATCTTCGTCATGTAGATCGGCATCATCGGGTAGCCCACGACGTTGCTGTTCGTGCGGGCGGGGCCGGCGAACTGCGTGTGCTTGTTGATGACCATCAGCATGAGGTGCACCACCAGCAGCCCCACGAGGATCGCGGGCAGCAGCAGGATGTGCAGCGTGTACAGGCGGCCGACGATCGCCGTGCCGGGGAACTCGCCGCCGAACAGCAGGAACGAGAACCAGGTGCCGATGAGCGGGATGCCCTTGACCATGCCGTCGATGATGCGCAGACCGTTGCCCGACAGCAGGTCGTCAGGCAGCGAGTAGCCCGTGAAGCCCTCACCCATCGCGAGGACGAAGAGGACGAAGCCGATCACCCAGTTCAGCTCGCGGGGCTTGCGGAACGCACCCGTGAAGAACACGCGCAGCATGTGCACGCCGATGCCGGCGACGAACACGAGCGCGGCCCAGTGGTGGATCTGGCGAACCAGCAGGCCACCGCGGATGTCGAACGAGATCCGCAGCGTCGAGTCGAGGGCGGCCGACATCTCGACGCCGCGCAGCGGCAGGAACGAGCCGGCGTAGTGCGTCTCGACCATGGATGCCTGGAAGAAGAACGTCAGGAACGTGCCCGACAGCAGCACGGCGACGAAGCTCCACAGCGCGATCTCACCGAGCATGAACGACCAGTGGTCGGGGAAGATCTTGCGGCCGAGCTCCTTGACGAAGCCGGAGAGGCTCGTGCGCTCGTCGATGTAGTTCGCCGTGGCCGCGACGAAGCGGCCGCCGAGCGGCTTGTCGTCCTTCGGTGTGGCGGGGGCCTCAGTGACAGTCGCGGTGCTCAATGGCGCTCCCAGAAGCTCGGGCCGACGGGTTCGGTGAAGTCGCTCTGCGCGATGAGGTAGCCCTCGTCGTCGACGGTGATCGGCAGCTGCGGCAGCGGACGGGCAGCCGGGCCGAAGATGACGGCGGCCGACCGCGACACGTCGAACTGCGACTGGTGGCACGGGCACAGCAGGTGGTGCGTCTGCTGCTCGTAGAGCGCCACGGGGCATCCCACGTGCGTGCAGACCTTGGAGTAGGCCACGATGCCGTTGTACGACCACTCGAGCTTGTTGTGCTCGGCGGGCAGCTGCTCGGGCAGCAGGCGCATGAGCAGGACGATGGCCTTGGCCTTCTGCTCGAGGTAGCCCTCGCTGTGGCTGAGCTCAGCAAGCGACTCGGGGATGACGTGCACGGCGGAGCCGAGCGTGAGGTCGGCGGCGCGGATCGGCTCACCGGACGGGTCGTGCGCGAGGCGCTCGCCCTGCTTCCACATCGTCTGGCTGAGGAGGGCGACCGGGTCGCCCGCGATCTGCTCTTCGGCCGTGCCGTTCGGCTTGCTCTCGGGAGCAAGGCCACGGAACAGCGTGATGCCGGGCAGGATCGAGGCGATAAGCGCCGCGATGAGCGAGCCGCGGATCGCGGTGCGCCGGCCGAAGCCGGACTCCTCGTTCGCGTCACGGAAGGCCTGGACGGCCGCTTCGCGGGTCGTGTCGCGGCCGCGCGTGGCGTGCCGGGGCTCGATGAACTCCTTGTCGCTCATGACGGCCTTGGACCAGTGGATCGCACCGATGCCCAGGGCCAGCAGCGCGAGGGCGATGCCGAGACCGATGAACAGGTTGTTGTCGCGGATGTCGATGACCCGACCGCTCTCGATCGGGAACAGCATGTAGGCGGCGATCGCCCAGATGCTGCCCGCGAGGGAGAGGTAGAAGAGGGTGTAGACCGTGCGGACGGCGCGCTTCATAGCGGCCGGGTCCTTGTCGGTCACGCGCTCCCGGTGCGGCGGCAGGCCGGGGTTGTGCACGGGGTCGGGAACCGCGACGGCGAGCCCGGGGGAGGGCTTCCATGAAGCCCTCTCGTGCTCGAGCGCGTCTTCCTCGTGTGCCATGGTGCGTCCGTTCCGTACGTCAGTGATCGATCAGTTCGACTTCGCCGTGATCCACACGGTGAGGCCGATGAGGGTTCCGATGCCGAAGATCCAGATGAACAGACCCTCGGAGACAGGACCCAGCGAGCCGAGCGAGAGGCCGCCGGGCGACTGGTTCTCCTGGATGAACAGGAGCGCCGAGATGATGTCGCGCTTCTCTTCGCTCGTGAGGGTCATGTTGTTGAAGACCGGCATGTTCTGCGGGCCGGTGACCATCGCCGCGTACATGTGCAGCGGGCTGGTGCTGGTCAGCGCGGGCGCGTACTTGCCCTCGGTGAGCGCACCGCCGGCCGCGGCGACGTTGTGGCACATCGCGCAGTTGATGCGGAACAGCTCGGCGCCGTTGGCGACGTCGCCCTCACCGTCGAGGATGTCGGCGTCGGGGAACGACGGGCCGGGCGAGGTCGACTGCACCCACGCGGCGATCGCGAGGATCTGGTCCTCGGTGAACTGCACGGGCTTCTGCGGCGCCTGCGGGCCCTGCATCTGCAGAGGCATCCGGCCGGTGGAAACCTGGAACTCGACCGCGAGCTCGCCGACGCCGTACAGGGACGGCCCGTCGACGGTGCCCTCCATGTTCAGGCCGTGGCACGTGGCGCAGTTGGCCTGGAAGAGCTTCTTGCCGTCGTCGACGGTGAGCGCGGTGGATGCCGTGGTGGGCTCGGTCGCGGCCATCGCGGCCGAGGCGCCGGCGTAGATGCCGCCGGTGACGAGCAGGCCGATGCCGATGAGCGCGGCGGCGGCCCACTTGCTGCGGCGGCCGGTCTTGACTCGCGGGGTCTTCGAAGACATGGAAGTGGTCTGCTCCGCTCTCACTTGACGACGTAGATGACGAAGAACAGGACGATCCAGACGACGTCGACGAAGTGCCAGTAGTACGACACGACGATCGAGGAGGTCATCTCCTTGCGCCCGAAGTTCTTCACGGCGAAGGCGCGGCCGATCACGAGCAGGAAGGCGATGAGACCACCCGTCACGTGCAGGGCGTGGAAGCCCGTGGTCAGGTAGAACGCCGACGCGTACGAGTTCGCCGAGATCGGCAGGCCCTCGGCGACGAGCGTCGCGTACTCCCACACCTGGCCGGAGACGAAGACGGCGCCCATGAGGAAGGAGAGGAAGAACCACTCGACCATGCCCCACTGGCGGAACTGCCAGAACGATCCCTTGCGGTACGGCTGGAACCGCTCGGCGGCGAACACGCCCGCCTGCGCCGTGAACGAGGACAGTACCAGGATGACGGTGTTGACCGCGGCGAAGGTCACGTTGAGCGTCGGGGTGCTCTCGGCCCACAGATCGGGCGAAGCATTGCGCAGCGTGAAGTAGATCGCGAACAGGCCGGCGAAGAACATCACCTCGCTGCCCAGCCACACGATGGTGCCGACAGCGACCGGATCCGGTCGCTTGACGGAGCGCAAAGCCTGGGAATAGGTCGCTGAAGTGGTCGTCACGCCACCCATTATGGCGGATTTGGCGCTCGGTTTTCGCATCCCTGAAGGTGTCGTTGACTTTCGGGGGGATTGGAGGGCGCTCGGAGCCGCCCGCGAGTGTGCTGACAGTCTGCCGATAAGATCGTGATTCATGGCGGAGCTCTACTCGTGGCCGGAAATCCTCACGGCCCTTCTCGACCGGCGCGATCTGAGTGTGTCAGAGTCCACGTGGGCGATGCGGCAGGTGATGTCGGGTGAGGCGACGCCGTCGCAGCTCGGCGCGTTCCTGGTCGCGCTGCGCGCCAAGGGCGAGACGGTCGATGAGATCGTCGGCTTCCGCGACGCGATCCTCGAGGCCGCGCTGCCGCTTCCCGTGCCGGCCGCGGTGCTCGACATCGTCGGTACGGGCGGTGATCGCTACGGCACCGTCAACATCTCGACGATGTCGGCGATCGTGGCCGCTGCGACCGGTGTGCCCGTCGTCAAGCACGGCAACAAGGCCGCCAGTTCGGCATCCGGATCGTCGGATGTCCTCGGCGCGCTCGGCATCGACCTGACGCTGTCGCCCGAGCGTGTCGCGGAGGTGCTGGCCGAAGTCGGCATCACGTTCGCCTTCGCGTCGGCGTTCCACCCCGGCTTCCGGCACGCGGGGCCGACCCGCAAGGAGCTCGGCGTGCCGACCGTCTTCAACTACCTCGGGCCGCTGTGCAACCCGGCTCGCGCCGAAGCCAACGCGGTCGGCGTCGCGCACGCCGACCGGGTGCCGCTCATCACGGGCGTCTTCCGCACGCGCGGTGCGACGGCGCTCGTGTTCCGCGGCGACGACGGCCTGGACGAGCTCACCACGACCGGCCACAGCCGCCTGTGGGAGATCAGTCGGGGTGACGTGCACGAGCACGACCTCGACCCGCGCGACCTGGGCATCCCGCTAGCCGACATCGACGACCTTCTCGGCGGCGACGCCGCGCACAACGCCGGGGTCGTCCACCGCGTGCTCGACGGCCAGCGGGGAGCGGTGCGCGACATCGTGCTGCTGAACGCGGCTGCGGGCATCGTGTCGTACGAGCTGTTCCAGGATGCCGCGCAGGTGCAGCACCCCATCGTGGAGCGCCTCGCGGCGGCACGAGATCGCGCGGCGGCGGCGATCGACAGCGGTGCGGCGGCGGGCGTGCTCGCACGGTGGGTCGAGACGACCTCGTCCTCTGTGGCCTGACCACATCGACAGTTCGGATTTGATCCGGCCCGAATCTCTGGTGGTCGTCGGCGCGCTGACGATACGTTGAGGGCAACACCCCGGCATCCCCAGAGAGGAACGCCCCCATGTCAGAACAAGCGGCCGCCACGGCCGACACCCTCGAGCCGCCGCAGAAGAAGGTCGGCTTCGTCAAGGTCGCCGGCATCCTCGGCATCCTCGGCGGCATCGCCCTGATCGTCGTCGGCCTCGTCGTCTGGATCATGGTCTCGAGCCAGCTCCGCGCCGAGAACATCACCATCCCGGATGACGCGATGGCCTTCCAGGGTCAGACGGTCGCCGGCCCCTTCACGGCCTACGTGCAGGCCGACATCATCCAGCACCACGCTCTCGAGGCGTCCGGTGGCAAGACCTACGCCGAGCTGCCGCAGGATGACCCGGTGCGCGCCACGATGATGAACGCGTCGTTCCTGCGGGCATCGCTGTTCACCTCGGTCGTGTCGTTCGGTGTCGCGGCCTTCGCGATGGGCATCGGCGTCCTGTCGATCCTGTTCGGTGCGGCGCTGTCGCGCCTGGCATCCGTGCCCGTCGTCGTGCGTCGATCGGCCGTCACCAGCGGCTGATCCGGCTGGCCGGCTTGGTTCGCTGGCCCGGCTTGGTCGGCTGGCCCGGCTTGGTCGGTCTGCCCGGCTTGAGAAGGCCCGTGCTTCGTGAATCGGAGCGCGGGCCTTCTCTGCGTGGGGGATCCGTCGTAGCGTCGGCGGCATGGACCCGATCGCGGCGCTCACCGAGATCGCGACGCTGCTCGAGCGGGAGCGCGCGTCGCGCTACCGGTCGAAGGCGTTCCGCGCGGCTGCGGCCACCGTCGCGGGCCTGTCGGCTGCCGAGCTGGCCGACGCGGCGTCGCTACGCCGCCGCCCCCGGATCGGTGACACGTCCTTCGCCGTGATCCAGGAGGCCCTCGCGGGGCGCGTGCCGCAGTACCTGGCCGAGCTGCGGGCACGCTACGCGCCGGCCGCATCGACGCTGCGCACGCGGCTGCGGGGCGACCTGCACTGCCACTCGGACTGGTCGGACGGCACGACGCCGATCGACGCGATGGTCGACGCCGCCCGCGCGCTGGGGCACGAGTACCTCGCCCTCACCGACCACTCGCCGCGCCTGCGCGTCGCGCGCGGGCTGTCTCCGGAGCGGCTGCGGGCGCAGCTGGAGGTCGTCGCGGGTTTCGACGGCGCGGACGCCGGGTTCACGCTGCTCAGCGGGATCGAGGTCGACATCCTCGACGACGGGGCGCTCGATCAGGAACCCGAGCTGCTGGACGAGCTCGACGTCGTCGTCGCATCGGCGCACTCGAAGCTGCGGATGGACGCGCGACCCATGACGCGCCGGCTCGTCGCCGCGGCATCCGACCCTCACGTCGACGTGCTGGGCCACGTGACCGGACGGCTGATCGCGGGGGAGCGCGGGCTGCGGCCGCCCTCGCAGTTCGACGCGCGCGCCGTGTTCGAGGCGTGCGCCGCACACGGCGTCGCGGTCGAGATCAACTCGCGGCCCGAGCGTGAAGACCCGCCCGACGACCTGATCGCGCTCGCGCTCGAGGTGGGATGCCTGTTCTCGATCGACTCGGACGCGCACGCTCCTGGCCAGCTCGGCCTGCTCGACGAGGGCGCCGCGCGCGCGGAGCGCGCCGGGGTGCCCGCCGAGCGCATCGTGACGACCTGGCCGCTGCCGCGCTTGCGCGAGTGGTTGCACCGCGCGCGGTGAGAGGGGGTGGCTGGGCCGCGCCGTAGGGGTTTGTGGTCGCGTGTGGTCGCTTGCGCGGGGGTGAGGCGACCTGAGGCGACCCCAAACATGGGGTGGGGCGGGTGTGGTGGCGCTGGGGACCACTTGGCGCGCGCCGAGTTGGTCCGCAGTGCCACCCGGGTGGATGTGATGGCGCGAATGCGCCCCTGGTATCCGTCGAGGGGCGCATTCGCGCCGAGCTTTTGTGCCCCCGCGCAACAGGTGGCGTGCGGGACCACCTCGGGGTGCTTGAGATGGTCGGGGGCGCCACCCGGATGGCGCGGGCGGGAAGTGGGTGGCGCGCCGGACTACCTCGAGGTGCCTGAGCTGGTCGGGGGCGCCACCGGGATGGGGCGCGCCGCGGCCCCGCTGCGAGCAGTGGGGGTCAGGCGCGGGCCGAGATCGCGGCGGCGGCGCGGTCGAGGGACGAGCCGAGGCCCCAGTCCTGGGCGACGCGGGCGAGGGCGGCGGCATCCGGGGTGGTGAGGCGCGCGTCGGCGTCGGGCAGGTCGAGCGTGCGCACGACCTCGACGACGGTCGGGGCGACGGCGAGGTAGTCGGCGGCGGCCAGTAGCTTGGCGCGCACGCCGGCGGTCATGCCGGTGCCGGCTTCGGCGGCGGCGAGGATGCCGGCGAGATCGCCGTGCGTCGCGAGCAGCGTGGCGGCGGTCTTCTCACCGACGCCCGCGACGCCGGGCAGACCGTCCGAGGCATCCCCGCGCATGACGGCGAAGTCGGCGTACTGCGTCGGCAGCACGGCGTACTTCGTGACGACGGCGGCGTCGTCGAGCACGTCGAGGTTGCTCATGCCGCGTCCCGTGTAGATGACACGGATGCCCCGGGCATCGTCGACGAGCTGGAACAGGTCGCGGTCGCCGGTCACCACGTCGACGGGCTGTGTCGCTTGCGTCGCGAAGCTCGCGATCACGTCGTCGGCCTCGTGTGCGGCGACGCCGACCACGGGAATGCCGAGCGCCGCGAGCTCGGCGCGGATGACCGGGATCTGGATCTCGAGCGGATCGGGCACCTCTTCGACATCGGGGCCCTGTTCGGTGACTTCGGCGACCCGGTGCGCCTTGTAGCTCGGGATCAGGTCGACGCGCCACTGCGGGCGCCAGTCGTCGTCCCAGCAGGCGATCAGGTGCGTCGGCTCGTAGGCGGTGACGAGCTTCGCGATCATGTCGAGGAGGCCCCGGGCCGCGTTGATCGGCCGACCGTCCGGAGCCTTCACCGTGTCGGGCACGCCGTAGAACGCGCGGAAGTAGAGGCTCGCGGTGTCGAGCAGCATGAGGCGATCGGTCACGGGCGGGAGTCTATGTCACGCGCCGCGTCAGCACGCGCCGCATCAGCATCCCGGGCCGGTCGGATTCTCGGTGCAGGTCTTCTCGACGAGTGCGGTGCGCACCTCGAGGATCTCGATCGCCATCGCTCCGGTCGGGATCTCGAGCAGGCCAGGCACAGGCACCCAGCCGCGCCCGAAGTCGACGGCGGCCGCGTAGCGGACGACGGCGGATGCCGTGTACGTGCCGCGCGCGGCATATGCGTGGCTCGTCGGCGTCGCGCTGAACTGCGGCAACCCCAGGGCCGCCCAGGTGCTGCCGCCGTTCGCCGCCTCGCGGGTCGTGCCGTCGCCGTGGCGGAACTGCACGGATGCCGGCGTGAACCGCACGGTCACGGGCAGGTCGAACAACTCACCGTTCTGCTCGTGGACCGCTGGCGCGACGACGAAGTTCACCGGCATGCCCACGACTCCGACGCCGTCCGGCTCGTCGATGAGGGGGAGGGATGCCGGGGCGAACGACGCCACATCCTCCAGCGTCGGCCGCAGGATCACCACCGCGTAGCAGCCGCGGTCGAGCAGCGAGTCGCTCGTGGCGCACGTCGAGCCGGTGTCGGCGACGGGCTCCGTGTCGGCGCGACCACGGTCGCTCGAACCGGTGCGCGGACCCGTATCCGTGCCGCCCGGCCGCGTCGCACCGACCTCAACTGACGATCCGGTGTTCTCGACCGTGGTGCACAGGCCAGCGATCTGCTGGTTCAACGAACAACTGGAGTCTGAGCCCAGCAGCGCGATCGATAGGACAAGTGCAGTCAACACTCTTGGTCTCCAACGTTGGACTGCACGATGAGGGGGGCTGGTGCAGCAAAAACCACTTCAATGATCAGCGACGCTCGGTTGGGGCGGTCTGCGGGGGTGACGTCCGTGCCAGCGCTGTCCACGACGCGTGCCTCTGTGTAGTCCATGCATGCGCCGATTGACGCGCTTTCGGCGCGCCACTCGATCCCTTGGATGCCGATCACGACTGCCGGGCCAACTAGTTGAAGCCCCGCGTCAGCAAGCTGCTGATCAACTTCGATGCTCTGTGTGAGGGCGTCGCCCGACAAGAAGGACTCAGGAGGGGGCACTGCGCTAGCGTCGGTTCGCGATCGGTTCAGGGCATCCACGTACGCCCGATAAGTGGCCTCCGCCGCCGCGAACGCCTCCTCCTCCGACGCGAAGCCCGTGGGCGTGGGCGTCGGCTCGGGATCGGGGGTGCAGGCGGTCACGAGCGCGAGGGTGAGCACGACGGCTCCCACCATCGCACCGCGCGCCGTCCGTCGAGCCATGGTGTCCACGCTAGCCATTGCGGCCGCCGCGCCGGGGAATTATCCACAGCCGCGTACGCTCGACGGCATGTCCTTCGGTTCCGCCGCGCAGCGCGCCCGCGCCCTGCCCGGCGACGCCGATTGCCCGTGCGGCGGCGGCCGCGGCGGCGCACGCTACGGCGAGTGCTGCGGTCCGTTTCTCGCGGGCGCACCTGCACCGACGCCGGAACAGCTCATGCGCTCGCGGTTCACGGCGTTCGCGCTCGGCGACGCGGCCTACCTGTCGGAGACGTGGCATCCGTCGACCGCGCCGGAACGGCTCGACCTCGACGCGGCGCTGCACTGGGAGCGACTGGAGATCGTCCGCGCAGAGGCCACCGCCACGCGGGGCACCGTCGAGTTCCGTGCGCTCTGGCGCCCGGGCGCGACTCGCGGCGTGCTGCACGAAGTGAGCCGCTTCCGGTTCGCGGCCGGCCGCTGGTACTACGTCGACGGCGAGGTCGAGCAGCTCGAGCAGTGACGCCGAGGTCGGCGCCACGCGGTCACAGCACACCGAGCCCCGCGATCCCGAGCACCGTGAGCGCCATCGGCAGATGACAGATCAGCGACGCCATCGCCACCAGGAACACCCCCAGCCGCTCTTCTGCGATCGCGTAGAACGCGAGCACAATGCCGCTGAGCGCGATCACCAGCGACGGCAGCAGCCACCCGATCGCGAACAGTCCGACGAGCAGGCCGCCGTCGGGATCCTGCAGCGCCGCGAGCCACCAGAAGCCCAGGATGCCGGCGCCGAAGGCCGCGAACCCGAGCGTGACGTACCCCCAGATCCACAGCCCGACGGGCGTGCGATGCCGCCCGCGGGGCGGGGCGGAGGAGCCACGGGGCAAAGCAGTGGGGGCCGGCTCGGCGAATGCAGGAGTGCTCATGCGCCCAGCCTGCGCGGCAGGCGATCCGCGTGGGCGGGGCATCCCTCGATCTGTGGACAGATCCGGAAAGTCGCCGATTGTGGAGGAGGCGATGAGCCCACCCGTGCCCGACCCCGGTCTGATACCATGAAATGTCACGCGTGTGGCTCTTTGTCATGCGCGCGCGACATCGCACGAACAATCCAACCGCTGCTGTCTCGGCATCCGCGCGCTTGCGCACGGTCCGGTCGCAGCCCGACACACCACCATCCAAGGACAACCCACTACATGACTACCGCAACGACCGCCCCGGCCACCAAGCAGGTCGCCATCAACGACATCGGATCTGCTGAGGACTTCCTGGCCGCGGTCGAAAAGACCCTCAAGTTCTTCAACGACGGTGACCTCATCGAGGGCACGGTTGTGAAGATCGACCGCGACGAGGTCCTCCTCGACGTCGGCTACAAGACCGAGGGCGTCATCCCCTCGCGCGAGCTCTCCATCAAGCACGACGTCGACCCGAACGAGGTCGTCCAGGTCGGTGACGAGGTCGAGGCCCTGGTTCTCCAGAAGGAGGACAAGGAAGGCCGTCTGATCCTGTCCAAGAAGCGCGCGCAGTACGAGCGTGCGTGGGGCGACGTGGAGAAGATCAAGGAGAACGACGGTGTCGTCACCGGCTCCGTGATCGAGGTCGTCAAGGGTGGCCTCATCGTCGACATCGGCCTCCGCGGCTTCCTGCCCGCGTCGCTCATCGAGCTGCGCCGCGTCCGCGACCTGACGCCGTACCTCGGCCAGGAGATCGAGGCGAAGATCCTCGAGCTCGACAAGAACCGCAACAACGTCGTGCTGTCGCGCCGCGCCCTGCTCGAGCAGACGCAGTCCGAGTCGCGCACCACGTTCCTCAACAACCTGCACAAGGGTCAGGTTCGCAAGGGTGTCGTCTCGTCGATCGTCAACTTCGGTGCGTTCGTCGACCTGGGCGGCGTGGACGGCCTCGTGCACGTCTCCGAGCTGTCCTGGAAGCACATCGAGCACGCCTCCGAGGTCGTCGAGGTGGGCCAGGAGGTCACCGTCGAGATCCTCGAGGTCGACCTCGACCGCGAGCGCGTCTCGCTGTCGCTGAAGGCGACGCAGGAGGACCCGTGGCAGGTCTTCGCCCGCACGCACGCGATCGGTCAGGTCGCGCCGGGCAAGGTCACCAAGCTCGTTCCGTTCGGTGCGTTCGTCCGCGTCGCCGACGGCATCGAGGGTCTCGTGCACATCTCCGAGCTGTCGGGCAAGCACGTCGAGCTCGCTGAGCAGGTCGTGTCGGTCGGCGAAGAGGTCTTCGTCAAGATCATCGACATCGACCTCGAGCGTCGCCGCATCTCGCTGTCGCTCAAGCAGGCCAACGAGTCGGTCGACCCCAACGGCACCGAGT